>NZ_JBIAWY010000007.1:0-416039 GCF_042896185.1 Amycolatopsis sp. NPDC001319
TGTGTTGACGGCCGGTGAGCCGTTGTCAAGGCGGGAAAGCGTGCCTTGACAACGGCTCGCCGGCCGCAAGGAGGCTTCGGATCGGGGTGCCGGGGCGGGGCTGGGTGCAGGTTTCGTCGCGTGGGTGGGCGGCGGTTGGTGGGGTTTGCGCGGCCTGGGTGGGGCGTGGGTTGGGTGGGCGGGTGGCGGTTGGGTGGTGGCCGGAGCGCCCCAATGTGGCGTTCGGTGCGTTGAGCGCAACCAATGCCGCGTTGGGTGCGTTGGGTGGAGCGAATGACGCATTGGGGCGCCGGGTGGGGCGAATGTGGCGGTGGGTGCGGTGGGTGCGCCCGATGCCGCGTTGGGGGCGGGGGGCGAAGGGGCGAGGTCAGTTGCGGGTCAGCAGGGCGGTGGCGATGGCGGCGATGCCTTCGCCGCGGCCAGTGAGGCCCAGGCCGTCGGTGGTGGTGCCGGCGACGCTGACGGGGGCGCCGAGGGCCGAGCCGAGGGCGGCTTGGGCTTCGGTGCGGCGTTTGCCGATGCGGGGGTGGTTGCCGATGACCTGGACGGTGGCGTTGGCGACGCGCCAGCCTTCGGCTTCGAGCAGGGTGCGGACTTCGGCGAGCATGTGGGTGCCGTGCGCGCCGTCCATGCGGGGGTCGCCCGTGCCGAAGACGGCGCCGAGGTCGCCGAGGCCGGCGGCGGACAGCAGGGCGTCGCAGAGGGCGTGGGAGGCGACGTCGCCGTCGGAGTGGCCGGCGCAGCCGTCGACGCCGGGCCAGAGCAGGCCGGCCATCCAGCAGTCGCGGCCGGGTTCGATGGGGTGGACGTCGACGCCGTTGCCCACGCGCAGGTCGGTCACAGTGGGGCCTCCTGGTCGCCGCCGGCCACGAGGGCTTCGGCGAGGCTGAGTTCGAAGGCGCTCGCGACGCGCATGGCGTCGGGATCGCCGGGGACGGTGGTGGCGCCGGCCACGGAGTCGAGGCCGGGGTCGGGGCTCAAAGCCAGCGCCGCGCGGAACGCGTCGAGCGAGAAGCCGACGGGGGTCTGGGCGGTGCGCAGGCCGTCGCGGTCGACGGTGGCGGTGATGAGGCCGGCGTCGGTCGCCTTCACGGTGTCCGCCATCGGGAGCACCGGGACTACGACGGACGCACCTGCACGGACCGTGTTCAGTACATCACGGACAGTCCGTTGTGGAGTGAAGGCGCGCAGCGCGTCGTGGACGAGAACCACTGCATCAGGCGAAAGCGAAGGCTCGACGGCGGGGAAAACCTGCCGGAGCGACGCGCCGGGGACGAACCGGCAGCGATCGGACAGCTCGGAAACGAGGTCCGCGAGAGCGTCCGAAAACGACTCAGCACACCGAGAAGGGGCTGACACGACCACCAGATCGAGCTCCGGTGTGCCGAGCAGCCCCCGCACGGTGTGCTTGAGAAGAACTTCACCGTTCACCGCCGTGAGAGCACGCTCTTCATCGGCGGTGTGGTGTGCGACAGTCACGAACGCGACGCTCTGCACCTGCTGGTTCATCGGGTCGTGATCGTAGAGAAGTGGCTGCCCGGTGCCTCCGCCGGGAGCCGGATGACCCGGGGGTCAGACCGTCGCGGTTTCCAGAACTTCGTCGAGGAGTGTTTCCGCCTTGTCCTCGTCGGTGCCTTCCGCGAGCGCGAGCTCGCTGACCAGAATTTGCCGCGCCTTCGCCAGCATGCGCTTCTCGCCGGCTGAAAGTCCGCGGTCCTTCTCTCGCCGCCAGAGGTCGCGCACCACTTCGGCCACCTTGTTCACATCGCCGGAGGCGAGCTTCTCCAGGTTGGCCTTGTACCGACGAGACCAGTTCGTGGGCTCTTCGGTGTGGGGAGCACGCAGTACGTCGAAAACCTTGTCCAGTCCTTCTTGCCCGACGACATCACGCACACCGACGATCTCGGCGTTGTCAGCAGGCACGCGAACCGTAAGATCCCCTTGCGCGACTTTGAGGACGAGGTACTTCTTCTCCTCGCCCTTGATCACGCGGGTCTCGATGGCTTCGATGAGTGCGGCACCGTGGTGCGGGTAGACGACGGTCTCTCCGACCTTGAAAACCATGTGTCCTCTGCCCCTTTCGCTGATTCCATCTTAGCACGGTCTTCAGATGGCCACCTAGCGGCCCGGGATCGTCGTCGCAGGTCAGCGGCTTGGCGGGGGTTGACAAACCTGAATCGCCCGTGCTCATGCAGGTGATGGGGAAGGCGTTGATCAGCAGGTCCGAAATCCTAATTGGACGGTTGATCTTGGGTCCCGGTACACCCGTTGGGGCCCACCGGTTCCGCGCGCGCGACGGCGCCCGGCTAGTCTTCGTCGTGACGAGGCCGTGAGATGGAAGGACTCCGACGTGAGGCTGCAGAAACGTCGTGTGCTCGGCGCAGGTGTGTCGGCGCTCGGTGCCGCGCTGGTGCTCGCCGGGTGCGGGGCCGGTCAGATCACCCAGACCGACACTCAGCAGCCGGCGGTCAACGGTACGTACGCGCAGGTGAAGACGCTGGTGCTGCGCGACGCCGCCGTCCAGTACCCCGCGCAGGGCGCCGCCTACTCGGCCGGCCAGCCCGCGCCGCTCACGCTCACGATCGTCAACCAGGGCCCCCAGGACGACCAGCTCGTCTCGGTCAGCTCGGAGGGCACGAAGTCGCCGGCGCAGATCAGCGGCGCCACCGACATCGTCGCCGGGCACACGCTGGTCATCGGCCCGGACGACGCCGTCGAGTCGACCAACGAGCAGGCCGCGCCCACCACGTCGAGCTCGGCTTCCACGCCGCCCAGCAGCACCTCCTCGGGCGCTCCGACCGCCACGAGCAGCGCGTCCCCGGGCGACGGCGGCGCGGCCACGAAGCTGGGCCAGGGCACGGTCGTGCTGCAGGACCTCACGCAGCCGCTGTGGCCGGGCATGACGATCAACGTCACGTTCACCTTCCGCAACGCGGGCCCGATCACCGTCGCGATGCCGGTCGCCGCGCCGGCACACGTCGAGCCCTGACGGTTTTTGTCGGTGCGCGCCGATAACCTCGGCGCGTGGTGAAGAAAACCAGCACCGTTTACCGGTGCGCGGAGTGCGGGTACGAAGCCGCGAAGTGGGTCGGCCGCTGCCCGGAATGCCAGGCCTGGGGCTCCCTCGAAGAGCGGGGCGGGGCCAATCCGGCGATCACGCGGGTGGCCGCGGGTGCGCCGAGTGCGCCCGCGCGGCCCATCGGCGAGGTCGACGTCGAGACGGCCCGAGCCAAGGCGACCGGCGTCTCCGAACTCGACCGCGTGCTCGGCGGCGGGCTCGTGCCCGGCGCCGTGGTGCTGCTGGCCGGCGAACCCGGTGTCGGCAAGTCGACCCTGCTGCTCGAAGTCGCGTTCCAGTGGGCCAAGACGGCCGGGCGCTCCCTGTACGTCACGGGTGAGGAGTCGGCCGGGCAGGTCCGGCTGCGCGCCGAGCGCACCGGCAACGTCCACGGCGAGATGTTCCTCGCGGCCGAGAGCGACCTGTCGGCGGTCCTGGGTCACGTCGACGCCGTGAAGCCGGGTGTGCTGATCGTCGACTCGGTGCAGACGATGGCATCACCGCTGGTGGAAGGCTCGCCGGGCGGGGTCACCCAGGTGCGCGCCGTCGCGGCGGGGCTCGTGGCGCTCGCCAAGGAGCGCGGGTTGCCCGTGGTGCTGGTGGGCCACGTGACGAAGGACGGCTCGGTCGCCGGCCCGCGCGTGCTGGAGCACCTCGTCGACGTCGTGCTGCAGTTCGAGGGCGACAAACACTCGACGCTGCGCATGGTACGGGGCATCAAGAACCGCTTCGGCGCGGCCGACGAGATCGGCTGCTTCGAGCTCACCGAGGGCGGCATCGTCGGCGTGCCGGACCCGTCCGGGCTGTTCATGAGCCGCACCGCCGAACCGGTGCCGGGCACGGCCATCACGGTCGCCATGGAGGGCAAACGGCCGCTGCTGGGCGAGGTGCAGGCGCTGGTGTCGAGCACGAGCATGCCGCAGCCCAGGCGGGCGGTGAGCGGCCTCGACTCCTCGCGCGTGGCGATGGTCCTCGCGGTGCTGGAGAAACGCGGCCGGCTGAAGCTGGGCGACAAGGACGTCTACGTCGCCACGGTCGGTGGGATGAAGATCACCGAACCTTCGATCGACCTGGCACTGGTCCTGGCACTGACGTCGTCGATGCACGACGTGGCGTTGTCCCAGCGCCTGGTCGCCGTCGGCGAGGTCGGGCTGGCCGGCGAGGTGCGCCGGGTGCCCAACGTCGCACGCCGCCTCGCCGAGGCCGCGCGCCTCGGCTACACCCACGCCCTCGTGCCACCCGACTCCGGCAAGCTGCCCGACGGCATCCGCGCCCTCGAGGTCGGCGACGTCGCCAGTGCGCTCAACGCCGCCAACCACGCGAAGTGATCACGACCCGAACTGGCTGGTGACCTCGTAGCTGAAGCTCGCGGCGCTGAGCGTCTCGCCCGGTTGGATCCCGTAGAAGTTCTGGTTCGTGACGTTCTTCGCGCTGAGCAGCTCGGAAGTCGCGGTGTTGACGTGGACCACCAGCTGGTGGTTGCCGTAGCTGACCGCGTAGGTCTCGGTCTCGCCGTCCTCTTTCCACGTGGTGGCCTGGTCGCGCAGCACGTCGATGATCGCCGCGCGTACCGGGCGCGGCGCGAGCCCGGACGCGAGCACGGTCAGCAGGCGCATCTGCACTTCGCCGGGTCCCGCGTAGGCCGCGGCCGCGGACCCGGCGGTGGGCGGCAGTGGCACCTTCTCCGTGGTCGTCTCGCCGGTCGGCGCCTGGAAGAGGCCGGGGAAGGACTGCATCCCCGGGAGGATCTCCGTGTACTCGTCCGAGGCCCTCCGGGGCAGCGTGGGCGAGGCCGCGGACCCGGCCTGGGTCAGCAGCGCCGAGCGGTCCGTCGGCAGGTTCGCGACGAACTCGGGAGTCGGCCGGTACCAGCCGGGGGCCACGTCCGCGTTCCAGCCACCGGGGTGGGGGAACTGCTCTTTGAAGTCGCCGCCCGTGGCGATCTGCGTGACGGAGTCCGGGCCGGGCAGGCTCGACTGGTCGTACTTGTGGCCCGTGATGACCACCGGGTCGCCCTCGCGGGTCCACCTGCGCATCCACAGGTCCGACCGGTCCGCCGGGATCCAGAACTCGACCTTCTGCTGCACGGCGAACGCACTGCGGTCGGCCACCCACTCGATGTCCGTGTAGGCGTTGGTCACGTGGGTGTACTGACCGGGACCGGGCTGCACGTCGGCGGTCGCCGTGGCCGCCGGCGCCACCGTGGCGGGCCGCTCGACGATCTCGCGGGCCACGACCACCCCGCCCGTCACCACGGCCACCGCGGCGGCCACGGCGATCCAGCGCCAGGCCCCCGGCCGCCTTTTCCGTGGCGGCGCCGTCGGGGCGTGGCCGGTTTCGGCGGCCGCGGCCCGCAGCAGCGTCGCGCGGGCGCGGTCCAGCTCGGCGGGGTCGGTGCGGACGTGGGGGTGGAGGGCGTCGAGGGCTTCGTCGAGCTCGGCGTCGGACCACAGGTGGCGCACGTTGTCGTCGTTCACAGTTCCTTCGCCTCCTCGGCGGTCTCGATGGTGCTCCCGACGGTCGCCGCGTTGGCCCGGAGCCAGCGCCGGATGCGGTGCAGCCGCGAGCGGATCGTGCCAGGCGGCACGCCCAGCGCTTCGGCGACCTCGGTCGGCTCGAGCCCGGCCCACGACACCAGCAGCAGCGTGTCGCGGTCGGCGGCGTTGAGCTTCGCCAGCGCGCCGGCGAGCTGGGCCGCGCGGGTCTGCGCGTCCACCTGCTCGGCGACGCGGCCGTCGTGTCCCGCCGTGGTGTGCTCGCCGGCCGCCGCGAGCCGCGCGGTGGCCCGCAGGGCCCGCGTCTCGCTGCGGATGTGGTGGCGCAGCAGGTTGGTCGCGATCCCGTACAGCCACGAGCGCGCCGTGCCCAGGTCCGGCCGGTACGACTCGCGCCGCCGCAGCGCGACAAGGAACGTCTCGGCCACGAGGTCGTGGGCGGCGTCGTCGCCGACGCGGCGCGCGAGGTAGCGGTGCAACTGGCGCGAGTGTGCGTCGAAGAGCCGCCCGAACACGGGCGCCGGATCGGGAACGCCCAGGTCGGGACGGTCGAACGAGTCCGGCAACGCCGCCTCCGGACCGTCGTGGATCACCTGCATGCCCCGTGTTGCCCGCAGCTCTCCGCAGCGTTCACGGCAGCGCTCACGGAGTGACCGGACTCACCAGATCGGGTGGTCGCTGAACTTCTCCAGCGTCGTGACGGACGGGCGGACGTAGAACAGGCCGGCCGCGTAGCCGAGCACACCGAGGGCGAAGTTGGCGAACGTGGCCAGCAGGTCCGTCGCGCCGAAGCGGTCGTGGTCGCTCCACAGGTCGACCAGCGCCGACGCGGTGAGGGCCAGCAGGCAGGTGACGACCGTGGCGGTGAAACAGGCGACCAGCGCTGTGCGCGCCGCTCGGGCGCGGGCGACCACGAGGTAATCGCCCTGCAGGCAGCTGCGGCAGGCGAAGACGACGAGGGCCGTCATCACCACCGCGAGCGTCGGCAGCAGCAGGCCGATGACGCCGACGGGCGCGTCGGGGAGGCTGTGCCCGTGCAGCGGGCGGTTCACGAACGCGGTGAGGCCGAACACGAATGCCGTGCCGACCAGCAGGGCGGTGCCGGTGACCACGGAGCCGCTGCGCACGCGGCGGGCGAAGAGCGGGGGCAGCGGGGCGTAGTCCGTGGCTTCGCCGTAGTACTGCTTCATCCCGTCACCTCCTGCACCGACCTGCGTCCGAGCGCCGAATGAACGTGCAAATGCTCGTGAAGGTCACCTTAAGGGACGGTAGGTCTCTCAAGGTGACCTTCACGGCACTTGTCACCGACCTGTGCTAACGCGGTTAGGCCGGTGACAGGTGTTCACAGCTTCTCGGCGAGCAGGTTCGCGCACCGGATGAGGCCGATGTGCGAGTACGCCTGCGGGTGGTTGCCCAGCGAACGCTCGGCGATCGGGTCGTACTGCTCCGGCAGCAGGCCCGTGGGGCCCGCCGAGGCGACGATCTGCGTGAACAGCTCCTCGGCCTCGTTGCGGCGGCCGGTGATGAGGTACGCCTCGATCAGCCACGCGGCGCAGATGTGGAACCCGCCTTCGCCGCCGGGCAGGCCGTCGTCGCGGCGGTAGCGGTACACCGTGGAACCGCTGCGCAGCTCGGCCTCGATCGCGGTCACCGTGCGCTGGAAGCGCTCGTCGGCCGGGTCGATGAGGCCGGTGAGGCCCACGAACAGCGACGCGGCGTCGAGGTCGGTGCCGTCGTAGGCCGTGGTGAACGCCTGGACCTCGTCGTTCCAGCCGTGCTCCAGCACGTCGGCCTTGATGCGCTCGCGCAGCTCCGGCCAGGCCCCCGGCACGTCGCGGCCGTACTCGTGGCCGAGCTTCACCGCGCGGTCGATCGTGACCCAGCACATCACCCGTGAGTACACCCGGTGGCGCGGCACGTGCCGCTCTTCCCAGATGCCGTGGTCCGGCTCGTTCCAGCGCCTCGTGACGGCCTCGGCCATCGCGCGCACCATCTGCCAGTCCTCGTCGCGCAGCTCGCCGCGCGCCTCGGCCAGGGTGACCACGAGCTCCACGACCGGGCCGAACACGTCGAGCTGCACCTGGTGGTTGGCCAGGTTGCCGACGCGCACGGGCCGCGAACCGGCGTACCCGGGCAGCGACTCGATCACGGCCTCGGCGCCGATCACGCTGCCGGCCAGCGTGTACAGCGGGTGCAGCCGCTCCGGACCGGCCAAAGTGGACAGCACGCCGTGGAGCCACTGCAGGTAGCCCTCGGCCTCCTCGTTGGACCCGAGGTGCACCAGCTCGCGCACGGTCATGGAAGCGTCGCGGATCCAGCAGTAGCGGTAGTCCCAGTTGCGGACGCCGCCGATCTCCTCGGGCAGCGACGACGTCGCCGCCGCCAGCACGCCGCCGGTGTCGGTGTTGACCAGCCCGCGCAGCGTGAGCGCGGAGCGGCGCACCAGCTCGGCCTGCACCGTCGGCAGCTTGAGCTTGGCCGCCCAGTCGCTCCAGTAGCGGCCCGCGCGGTCGCGACGGTCTATTTCGGACAGTTCGTGGGCGCCGAGATCCGTGGTGCCGCAACGGAGTTCGAGCACCACCGGGTTCTCCGGCGTCGGCTGCACGAGTGCGGTGGCGGTGTCGTGCAGGCCGTCGGACGTGATGGTCCACTCCACGCCCGGCGAGCGGAGCACGAACGGCTCCGACGTGCCCAGCACCCGCAGCCCGTCGCCCTCGGCGACCAGCTTCACGGGCACGCCGCCGAACTCCGGCCGCGGCGCGAACAGCACGTCCGCCGCCGCCTCGCCCGAGATCACGCGCACGATGTCCGTGCGGTGCGAAGGGCTTTCCGGCTCGAGGTAGTCGGTCACGAGCAGTCGCGACCAGCGCGTCTCGACCGTCATCGTGTTCGGCAGGTACCGCTGGCCCAGCGGCAGGCCGTTGCGGTGCGGCTTGATCGAGAAGGCGCCCGCGCCCGGCCCGCCGAGCAGGTCGGCGAACACGGCCGGCGCGTCGGGGCCCGGGTGGCACAGCCACGTGAGCTTCGCGTCCGGCGTCACGAGCGCGACGGAGCGCTCGTTGGCCAGCATCGACAGCCGCTCGATGGGCGGGGCCGACTCGCCGTAGAGCCAGTTCCGCCGTTCCTCGAGGAGGAACCCGAGAACCAGCGCGACGTCGACGGTGTCCGGCACGCGGAAGGTCGCGAGCGTCTCGCCCTCGCCGACCTTGATGCCCAGGTCCGGGCCCGACAGGCGGGCGAACGCCTTCTCGTCGGTCACGTCGTCGCCCAGGAAGATGGCGGCGGTGGCGCCCACCTGGTGGCGCAGGGTGTCGAGCGCGCGGCCCTTGTCCGTCTGGACGACCGCGAGCTCCACCACCTCCTTGCCGTCGGTGGTCGACACGCCTTCCCAGGTCGACGGGCCTTCGTGCACGTCGGCGAGCACGCGGCGACCGGCCTCGTGCTCGGCCCGGCGCACGTGCACCGCGATGCTCGCGGGCTTGACCTCGAGCGACACGCCCGGCACGTCGAGCACCAGGTTCTCCAGCTCCGCCTCGAGCCGGCGGTGCAGCGCACGCGCCTTGTCGTCGAGGGCGTGGATGAACCCGATGTCGAACTCGGAGCCATGGCTGCCCACCAGGTTCACCTCGGCGGGCAGGCGCGACAGCGTCGCCAGGTCACGCAGCGCGCGGCCCGAGATGACGGCTGTGGTGGTCTCGTGCAGGCCGGCCAGAGATCTGAGTGCGCCGACGGACTCCGGCAGCGGCCGGGCCTCGTCGGGGTTGGCGGTGATGGGGGCCAACGTGCCGTCGTAGTCGCAGGCGACCAGCAGGCGCGGGGTACGGGCGATCTGCACGATCGCGCGCCGTAGCTCCGCAGGCAACGCCTCGGCGGTCAACACTCCTCCTCAGGAGGTCCAGCGCGGTACGGGGGGAGGTCAGTCGACCGGCTCCGCACCCAGCGCCTGCAGGAACGAGCGCGCCCACCGGTCGACGTCGTGGGTGAGGACCTGTCGACGCATGGCGCGCATCCTGCGTCGGCCCTCGGCGGGGTCGAGCGTAATAGCAGCCACCAACGCGTTCTTCACCCCGTCCAGATCATGCGGGTTGACCAGGAATGCGCTGGTCAGTTCGGAGGCCGCGCCGGCGAACTCGCTGAGCACGAGCGCGCCACCGAGATCGTGGCGGCAAGCGACGTACTCCTTGCACACGAGGTTCATCCCGTCGCGCAGCGGTGTCACCACCATCACGTCGGCGGCGGAGAAGAAAGCGGCCAGCTCGGTGCGGTTCACGGACTGGTGCAGGTAGTGCACGACCGGGTGACCGACTCGCGCGAACTCGCCGTTGATGCGCCCGACCATCTGCTCGATCTCGCCGCGCATGCGCTGGTAGTGCTCCACGCGTTCGCGGCTCGGCGTGGCGAGCTGCACGAAGGCGACGTCCTCGGGCTGCATGCGCTCCTCGTGCAGCAGCTCGTGCAGCGCCTGCAGCCGCAGGTCGATGCCCTTGGTGTAGTCGAGGCGGTCGACGCCGAGCATCACCGCCTTCGGGTTGCCGAGGTCACGGCGGATCTGCTTGGCGCGCTCGATCACGCCCTTGCTGCGCGCGAGGGTGTCGAGGCCGGCGGCGTCGATCGAGATCGGGAACGCGCCGACGCGCACGGTGCGGTCGCCGACCTGCACCATGCCGGGCCGCGACCGCACGCCGACGGCGCCGCGTGTCGGCTCGAGGCCGACGAGCTGGCGGGCCAGCCACAGGAAGTTCTGCGCTCCG
Organism: Amycolatopsis sp. NPDC001319; assembly: GCF_042896185.1. Lineage (NCBI taxonomy): Bacteria > Bacillati > Actinomycetota > Actinomycetes > Pseudonocardiales > Pseudonocardiaceae > Amycolatopsis > Amycolatopsis sp. NPDC001319. The sequence continues at coordinate 10,305 of NZ_JBIAWY010000007.1, forward strand.
CCGGGGCGGTGGAAGCCGATGAGGTCGGCGCCGATGAGGCCGCGCACGATCTCGGCCCGCCACGGCAGCTGCATGAACAGCTCGACCGGCGGGAACGGGATGTGCAGGAAGAAGCCGATGCGCAGGTCGGGGCGCAGCTCGCGCAGCATCGTGGGCACGAGCTGCAGCTGGTAGTCCTGGATCCACACCGTGGCGCCGTGGGCCGCGACCTGGGCACTGGCCTCGGCGAAGCGGCGGTTGACCTTCACGTAGCTGTCCCACCACGCGCGGTCGAACACCGGCGGCGCGACGACGTCGTGGTAGAGCGGCCACAGCGTGGCGTTGGAGAAGCCCTCGTAGTAGTCGCGGACCTCGGCGGAGGTGAGGGTGACGGGGTGCAGGACCAGGCCGTCGTCGTCGAACTCCTCGACGTCGACGTCGGGGACGCCGGGCCAGCCGACCCAGGCCCCCTTGCGCGAGCGCAGGAACGGTTCGAGCGCCGAGACGAGCCCGCCGGGGCTCGCCGTCCAGCGCTGGCCGCCGTCCGAAGTGCGCTCCAGGTCGACGGGCAGCCGGTTGGCCACCACGACGAAATCGGCGGACGGTGCGGTCTTGTGCTCGTCAGTCACTACAGCTGCTCCCTCGTCATCCGCGGGTCGCGGCCCCAGTGAAACCCTAGCGCGCGCCAGGTGGCCAGCCGGTGATCAACCGCTTACTCCAGCCGGCGCTCCGGCGGCTCCAGCGGTCCCGCCATGCGCGGTCCGGCGAGCTTGCGTTCGAGCCGCCCGAGCCGCATCCGGACGGGTTGCGCGAGGTATTCACCCAGGACAACGCCCGCCGCGAGCGCGAGCCCGATGGCGACGGCGGTCATCAGCGTCCGGATGTCGCCGCCGGGCTCCACCGCTAATTGGTATAGACCACGATACGTGGAGAGACCGGGAAGCAGGGGAGTGATCCCGGACACGGCCACCACGAGCGGCGTGACGCGCAGCCGGCGGGCCAGCAGGCCGCCGCAGAAGCCGACGAGCGTGGCCGCGATGGCCGACGAGCTCACCGCGTCGAACTGCGTGAGCATCAGCGAGCCGTACACGAGCGCGCCGATGGCCCCCGCCGCCGCGGCGACGAGCAGCGCGCGCAGCGTCGAGTAGGAGGCCAGAGCGAAGCACGCGGCCGCGCCGGCGCCCGTGATGACCACGATGGGCAGCTGCTGCGGGGTGGAGTTGATGACGTCCGGCAACGGCCGGCTCGGCAGGCGGAGCATCAGGGCGACCTTCAGCGCCAGCACCACACCGGTGATCAGGCCGGCCGACATGAGCGCCGTCTCCATCGTCCGGCCGGCCGCGGTGACGTTGTAGCCGGTGATCGCGTCCTGCACCGCCGAGACGGTGGACAGCCCGGACAGCAGCACCGTGACGGCCGCGGCGACCACGAGCGTCGGCTGGTCGGTGGTGAGGATGTTGCTGTTCACGATCACGATCGCCGACAGCGTCGCGACGAGCCCGCCGACGACCTGCTGGAAGAAGAACGGCAGGTGGTAGCGGTTGAGCAGCCGGCCGAGCCGGTCGACCACCGAGGAGATCACGAACGCCACCACGGCCACGTCGGGACCGCCGTTGAGCAGCAGGGTGATGAACGCGGCCAGCCCGCCCCACGCGATGGTGGCGACCCAGCGCGGGTAGGGGTGCGGTGCCGCCGTGATGCGCTCCAGCTCGGTGTGCGCCTCCTCGGCCCCCATGTTGCCGCGGACGATCTTGCGCACGAGGATCTCGGCCTGCGTGAGCCGCGTGTAGTCGAGGCTGCGCGACCGGACCACTCGCAACGCGGTGACCGGCGCGAGGTCCGTGCCGCGGTGGCAGGTGACGGTGATCGACGTGAAGATCACGTCGACCTCGCAGTGGGGCAGCCCGAGCGCGGCGGTGAGCGCGAGGATCGTGGCGGTGACGTCGGACGCGCCGGCGCCGCTGGCCATCTGCACCTCGCCGATGCGCAGCGTCAGGTCGAGGACGAAGTTGACGGTCGCGTCGTCGGGCGGCTGCGGGCCCAGCACCTCTTCGCTTTCGACGGCCGGCTGTTCCGCCGTCGGCGCCTCGAGGATGTGCCACGCGCGGCGCCGCAGGAGGTTCGGCCGGTGCCGCTGGTTCGAACGCGGCCGGGGAGGCTCCAGGATCGGCCACCGTCTGCGGTGAATCCCCTGGTCGGCGCGTTCGTTGATCTTCATGATCGATCCCACCTCCTCGTCCATCCGGCGTCGTTCTCCTCGACGTTCCCGGGGACCATCGGCCGACGCGTCCCGACCGTTGCACTGATCCGGAAGTGGTGTGCACCACGTCCGCGGTAGATCGTCTCGCAGGGTCGTGCGGGGCGCTCGGTTCGAGGGTTGAACCGGGGGTTCGAAGTGGTCTGGGCAGGGTGGGCCGGGTGGGTCCGGCGGTATCGGGTCGGTGCGTTCCCGGGTACGGAATTCCCTGGTGAAACCGGTTTCGAAAACTGTTTTCCGGAATTCCGCTGAGTGAATGTTCTGAGGTGGTTTCCGGAGACATCAGTGCAGGTGAGGACAGTTTTGACCGTCGGTAAATTGTGGTTGGTACCACTTGGTATTTGCGCTGACCAGGGGGCTTGGAATTGTTGATCTGTGCCGCTTATCACTCTTTAGTGCGTTCTCGTATTTCGTTTCGTAATGTGCCCGTGTTCTCGCGGTTACCCGCGATTCGCTCTCCTCCCCCCGAAGGAGCTCTACCCCGAAATGGCACTCCACCGATTCGAACCCCGATCCGATGCTGCGCCGTCACGCAAGCGGCGCTTCGTTCGCGCCGCCCTGACGGCGACCGCCCTGGCCGCCGCGATGTCGGCCACGGCCGGCCCGGTCCTCGCGAGCACCGCGTCCGCCACGACCGCGGCCCCCGCCGCCTCCGCGTCGGCCACCGCTCGCGTTGGCGCCTCGGCGCTCAGCCGCGCCCTGACCCAGCAGGGCAAGCCCTACGTCTGGGGCGCGGCCGGCCCGAACGCCTACGACTGCTCCGGCCTCGTCGTGTGGGCGTTCAAGCAGGTCGGCGTGGCCCTGCCGCACAGCTCGCGCCTGCAGTCCACGGCGGGCGTGGCCGTCTCCAAGGCCGCGCTTCAGCCCGGTGACCTGGTGTTCTTCTACACGCCCGTGAGCCACGTCGGCATCTACGCCGGCGGCGGCATGGTCCTGCACGCCAGCCGACCCGGAGTCCCGGTGAAGCTGTCGCCGCTGTCCTCGATGCCGTTCCACAACGCGCGCCGCATCTGACGCGTCCCCCGGCGTCGGCACCCGGTCGCGCGGCTGTTCCCCCGCAGCCACCTTCCGGGTGCCGCCGAGCGGCGGCAGGCCGATATACTTCTCTCGCCCTGGCCTGCTGCGCGGGGCGTCGGCCGGTATAGCTCAGCTGGTAGAGCATCTGTCTTGTAAACAGAAGGTCAGGGGTTCGAGCCCCCTTGCCGGCTCCGATCCTCTCGTCTCCGGGCCCGCCCCCGTCCTCAGTGGACTGACGGCGGGTGTCCCCGCGAGGAACGGTCCGGGTCCCAGCGGGGAACGGCTGCGGTCGCCGCGATGAAGTGGTGGTGCGGTTCGGTGTGGCCCCTGACCACCGCGACCACCGGCGGCGAGCAAGTGCGGTCGGGCCGTCGCCATCCTCGATCGGCCTTCGCGAACGCGATGCTGTTCACGAAGGCCATCGCGGCGGTTGCCCGACGAACAAGACACCAGCCGGGCGCGTGCCCGGCATTCTGCGTGAGAGCGCCCGCGACCGGCAGCTGGTGCGAACCTCGGATCGCGAGTGAGCTGCCGCAAGGCCGGGCGCGTGGCTCACGTTGGGCCGCCTGCGTTCAGTGGCCGGGAGATCGTGCCCGGGAGAGGCCGGGCGGGAGCCGTCATGAGATCGGCGAGCACCCGCACATCAGTCCCGCACGCGGTGAAGCACCCGCGTCGCGCCGATGGTGCGACGGCGCGACGGGCACTGCCGCCCTGAGCTGGTGCGGCCGGCGTCGGGCTCGTACTTGCCCGGGTGACGGTGTGCCGCATCGCGGTGGGCCGGAGCGGGCTGGGCTTGATCGAACCGGCTGGCAGGAAAGGCTTTCGAGCCGGTTCGAACCCGTTCGATCCGCGAGCGTCAGGAAGCGGTGGCCAGGCGGACGCGGCGGTCGCGGGCGTAGGAGACCAGTTCGCGCACCTCGTCGGTCGTGATGATGCGCACGGCGTCGTCCAGGAGTTCGGCAGTGGCGACCTGCAGGGGCCAGCCCGTCAGGCCCGGGACGGGGACGTGCCAGAACCACTGGCCCTGCGTCAGATCTTCGGCGGCGACCTCGTCCACGGCGTTCCCCCAAGTGGCGGTTTCCAGAGCGGAGTTTTCCTCTGAACTCATAGGGGAACCCTAGCGACGACCACCGACAAAAAACCGTCCACCGTGGACGAGCGCCTGACCCGCGTTTTTGCGGCCGGGCGCGCGCTGGCCTAGGCTGCGCCGATCACCGGAAGAACAGGACTGGCGAGATGCCCCTGCTTGACTCCGGGTCGTACCGTGATGTCGACCTGCCGACGATCGTCCGCATGGAGCGGAGGCTGCCCTGGTTCGGGTGGCCGCACCTGCCGCTCGGCCTGCTGGTCTGCGTTGCCGCGATCCTGGCCGCGTATCGCGTGCCTGTGTCGTACCACACCACCACGGCCCTGGTCGCCGGCGGCGGCGTGCTCGGGGGCTTCTGCGGCTACGGCTGCGGCCTCGTGATGGTGAGCACGCCCGACCTCGTGAAGACCGGCCGGCTGCGCTGGCGCCGTACGCGCGTGCTGCGCGGCCTGCTGTTCGCGCTGGGTGTGCTCTCCGCCGCGTCGCTGGTCGTGGTCGCGGTGTGTCACTTCGTGCTGCTGGCGGGCGCGTCGGGGCTGCACCCGTTCACGCTCTCGATGCAGGCGGGCGTGTACCTCGTGCTGGCCGTGGCCAACACGGTGCTCGCGGGGCTCGAAGCGCGAAGCCTGACCAAGGTCCTCAATGGAGTGTCCACCAAGGACGGTGAGCTCACCGCCGCCGCAGCAGGACTTCCTGCGTGACGGAGGCCACCAGCCGGCCGTCGGTGGTGTAGAACTCGCCGTGGGTGAGGCCGCGCTCGTTGGTGAAGCTGCGGCTCTCCATGTCGAACAGCAGCCACTCGTCGGCGCGGAACGGGCGGTGGAACCACACGGCGTGGTCGAGTGAGGTCAGCTGCGCGCGGCCCGGCTCGTCGCGGTGGGGCAGCGCGGCCGTCCCGGCCAGGCGGATGTCGGAGATGTAGGTGAGCGCGCACACGTGCGCCAGCGGGTTGTCCGGCAGGCGGCCCTTCGCGCGCACCCAGATGCGCTGGCGCGGCCCGCTGCCGACGTCCGGCAGTCCCGCCGCCGGGTCGCTGATGAACCGCGCTTCGATCACCGAAAGCATGATCGGCAGCTCGTCCTCGTCGCGGACCTCGACGTCGTCCGGCGCCGGCACCTCGGGCATGCGCGCCTGGTGTTCGCTGCTGGTGGCGGGTTTCTGGAACGACGCCGAGAGGCTGAAGATCGTCTCGCCGTTCTGGATCGCCGCCACGCGCCGGGTGGTGAACGAGCCGCCGTCGCGCGTGCGCTCCACCTCGTAGACGATCGGCAGGTCCGTGCGCCCGCCGCGGATGAAGTAGCCGTGCAGCGAGTGCACGTGCCGGTCCTCGGGCACGGTCGCGCCCGCCGCCGTGAGCGCCTGTGCCGCCACCTGGCCGCCGAACGCCCGTTGCGGTGAACCCTCGTGGCTGGTGCCGCGGAAGAGGTTGCGCTCGAGCGGTTCCAGCTTGAGGAGCTGGTCGATGCCGGGGTGCACGGGGTCGGTGATCACCCCGTCATCCTAAGGACCGCTCACTCCTCACGCGGGGTGAGCTGCGTCAACAACGGCAGCAGCGCGGCCGGGTCCTCCACGTGGGCGTTGTGCCCGAGGCCCGCCAGCGTGACGGAGCCGGCCGCCAGCGCCCGCAGCTGCTCGGGCCGCGACATCGGGTCGTCGGCGCCGGCCGCGAGCACGACGGGGCACGTCGCTTCGGCCAGCAGCCGCGGCATGTCCGGCGCACCCACGCCGAACGCGGCGGAGTCCAGAGCCAGGCGCCAGCCGTCGGCGGTCGCCACCACACCACCGGGATCCGCGGGCGCCAAGCCGGTGAGCCCGGCGACCTTCAGGTACGCGACCGCGGCGTCTTCCCGCGAGGCGAACAACCGCGGTGGACGCGCGGCCATCGCGGCGGCGCGCTCCAGGTCCTCGGCGCTCCACTCCACTTTGACGCCCAGCGCCAGCACCCCGGCGACCTCCAGGCCGTGCCGCCCGGAAGCCAGCTCCAGCGCCACCACCCCACCCAGGGAATGGCCCACGACGACCACCGGCCCGGCCTCGTCGAGGCCCGCGGCCACCTCAGCCGCCAGCGCGGGGAACGAGTAGGCCGGCAACGGCGCCGAACCACCGTGCCCGGGCAGGTCGGGCACGAGCACCCGCCGGTCCAGCAGCTCGGTCAGCCCGTCCCACACCGCGCCGGTCGCGCCCAGTCCGTGGAGCAGCAGCACGGCCGGCTCGCCGGACCCGTCGGTGCGCAGCTTCAGCGTTTCCACCACTCGGATCTTTCCCCAGGCCGGGGTTCCGGGGCTAGGGTCGGGACCGTGTCGAGTGCCCTGATCGCCGACCCGGACACCTACGTCGAAGGCGTGCCCTACGACGTCCTCGCGAAGCTGCGCCGCGAAACGCCGGTGACGCGCGTCGGCGACTTCTGGGCCGTGCTGCGCCACTCCGACGTACGCGACGTGCTGCGCAACCCCGCCACGTTCTCGTCTCAGCTCGGCGGCACGCAGATCCGCGACCCCGCGACGCCCGAGGACCTCGGCTACGTCCGGCGCATGATGCTGAACATGGATCCGCCCGAGCACGGCCGGCTGCGCGGGCTGCTGACCAAGGCGTTCACGCCGCGGGCGATCGGCCGGCTCACCGAGCGCATCGAGGGCTGGGCCCACGACCTGGTCGCGGCCGACGCGGACCGGGGCGAGTGCGATTTCGCCAAGGACGTCGCCGCGGACCTGCCGCTGCTCACGCTCGCCGAGGTGTTCGGCGTGCCGGAGCAGGACCGGCGGCTGATGTTCGACTGGAGCAACCGCGTGATCGGCTTCCAGGACGCCGAGTACGCGGTGAGCGCCACCGTCCGGCCGGACGACGTCACGGACCTCGCCCGCGCCGCGCTCGCCGTGCGGCCCGAGCCAGGGCCGGACGGCTCGATGCCCGACCCGCGCACACGCGCCGGGATGCCGGACCTCTACGCGTACGCCGACGCGCTGGGCGAATACAAGCGCAGCCACCCGGGCGACGACGTGATGAGCAACCTCATGCAGCACGTCGACGACGAGGGCGGGCGCGTCTCGATCGCGGAGTTCGAGAACCTGTTCTGGCTGTTTTCCGTGGCGGGCAACGAAACCCTGCGCAACGGCCTGCCCGGCGGGCTCGCCGCGCTGTTGCAGCACCCGGAGCAGTACCGCAAGCTCCTCGACGACCGGTCGCTGCTGCCCGGTGCCGTCGAGGAGATGCTGCGCTGGTGGACGCCGGTCATGCACTTCCGCCGCACGGCCACCGAGGACACCCGGCTGTCCGATGTGGACATCAAGGCCGGCGACAAGGTCGTGGTCTGGTTCTCCTCGGCCAACCGCGACGAGACCGTGTTCGCCGACCCCGACGCGTTCGACGTCACGCGCGCGCCCAGCGAGCACTTGACCTTCGGCCACGGCCCGCACTTCTGCCTCGGCTCGCACCTGGCGCGCGTGCAGATGCGGGCGCTCTTCGAGGCCGTCCTGGACCAGCTCGGCGAAGTCCGCCTCGCGGGCGAACCGCGGCGGCTGCGCTCGAACTTCCAGAACGGCCTCAAGAGCCTGCCCATCCAGTGGGGCTGATCGTCAAGACTGCTAGTCCCGCGTCACGATGAGCTTGGCGACGCCGGTCGAGGTGAACCCGAGGAAGATGAACGCCAGGATTCCGTACTGCACCAGGGAATCCCCGGCGAATCCCGTGGACAGCTCCGCGATCAGCAGCCCCAGCATCAGCAAACCGATCACGAGGTACGCCCAAGCCGTGGCCCGTGTGCGGGGCAGCCACCGAAGTCCCATGTCTACCTCCCGGAGTTGAGGTTGCGGATCAGGTCCTGCACGGTCTGGCGCAGGTGTGACAGCGTGTCGCGCACCTCGGTCGCGACGCCGCCGGCGTGGTGGTCGACCGGCCCGGTCACCGGGTGCACCTCGTCCTCGCCGGGCAGCGGCACCCCGGGGCACGTGGTCGAGGCGGGCCGCGAGTTCTTGGTGAGGAAGGTGTTCACGAGCCCGTCGACGCACGGGTTGCCGTTGATCGCGTACTCGCCGTGGAAGGGCGCGTCGTCCACCGAGATCAGCGGCACGCCGGCCGCGCGAGCACCGGCGCGGCCCTGTTCGTAGCCGGTCTGCGGGTCGAACTCGCCCTGCACCACGAGAACGTGGCTCTTCACGGACGCCGGCAGGTTCGGCAGCTCGTGCTGCGGCGCTTCCGACCAGTAGCCGCACGGCTCGCTGAGCCCGTAGGACCAGCCGTAGAGCGGGTCGACGGGACCCTGCCGGTCGCTGAGGTTCTTGTACCAGGCCGCCGACCGCGTCGGCTGGTCACCGCAGGCCACGGCGTAGCGGGTGCCGGCCACCGGTGTGTAGTCGGGCGTCGCGGCGACGACCTTCGCCACGGTGAGGTTCGCGGCCGGCACGCCGAACGCGCTGCGCGACTCGGCGTCGAGGTCGGCCGCGAGGTTCTTCGGCGGCGCCGGTGCGGTGCCGTCCAGCGCGGCCGCACCCTGGGTGAAGACCAGCGCGCCCAGCAGCCACTGCAGTTTGCTGCCGTTGCCGACGGAGAGGTGGTCGAAGTTGTCGGGCGACATGCCCTTAGACGCGTAGTACGCGCGCACTTGCTCGTACTCCTGCTTCACGGCCTCGGGCGTTTTCCCCAGCTGGTCAGGGAACTGGCGCGAAAGCCACGGCACGTACACGTCGTCGAACTGCCGCTGGTCGACCTCGGGGAACGCCTCGAAGTCGGCCTGCAGCCGGCCCTCGAAGTTCACACTGGAGTCGAGCACGATCTTGCCCGCGTGGCCGGGGAACATCGACGCGTACTTCGCGCCGAGCCAGGTGCCGTAGGAATACCCGAGGTAGTTGAGCTGCTGGTCGCCCAGCAGCGTGCGGATCAGGTCCATGTCGTGCGTGGTCTGCCACGTCGTGATGTACGGCGTGAGCGCGTCGCTCTGGCAGGCCTCGGCGATGGCCCGCGGCGTCGCCTGGTGCGCCGCGATGCTGGCAGCGGAGCGGTCCCGGGCGTCGAGGGCCGTGGTGGGCAGCCGGCCGGTGGGCACCTCGCACTGCAAACCCTTGTCGCTGCTGCCTTCCTGGCCGGTGCCGCGCGGGTCCATGCCGATGAAGTCGTAGCTCGCGCTCACGGACGGCTCCAGTCCCGCGAGCGAGCCGGCCAGCGAGGTGCCCTGCCCGCCCGGGCCGCCGGGGTTCACGAGGATCGCGCCGGCGCGGTCGCCGGTCGCGGCGACGCGGCTGATCGACACCTTGAGGTCGACGCCGGCGGCCGGGTTCGCCCAGTCGCGCGGCACGGTGATTTCGGCGCATTGTGCTGGTTTCGCCCCGGTGGCCGGTTTGAACGCGCAGTCGCCCCACGTGATTTTCTGGCTCGTGTAAGGGTCTTCGGCCGCGCTCGCCGTCGCCGGGACCAAGGCCGCGGTGGCGGCCGCGACCACCGCCGAGACCAGTACTGCTCTGGGAGTTCGCACCGGGAGTCCTTTCGTCCGTGATCCGCTTGCCGTCGAGTCTCGTGCGCGCGCGGACGCCGGCGATCAGCCTTGCGGACGAACTTCCGGTGCCGCCTCGGCCGTGCGAACGAGGCGGGCCAACGCGCGCGAGGCTGCCACAGCGGGGAAACTGAGGACATGACCATTCCCGCGCCCGGCCCCGGCGTGGTGGGCCGACGGGTCGTGCAGCGCGTGCTCGACCAGCTGCTCGCCACCGTGCCCGTGGCGGTGGTCGCGGTGCTCGTCGTGCTCTACGTGCCCCCGCCCGGCTCGCTGCTCACGTTCATCGAGGTCGTGGCGTTCACGACGTTCGGGATCTGGGTGCTCGCGAGTCTGTACCTCGAGATCTGGTGGCCGCACCGCCACCGCGGCCAGACGCCGGCGATGCGCTGGCTGCGGATCCGCGTGGTGCTGCCCGACGGCGGCCGGCCTCCGTTGCGCGCCTACGTGATCCGCGCGGTGCTGATGGTGGTCGACGGGTTCTGCTGGGGCCTCGCAGGGGTGGTGATCATGCTGGTCAGCCCCCGCCGGCAACGCCTCGGTGACCTGGTCGCGGGGACCATGGTCGTGCGCGTCGCAGCTTCAGCGGACGAGCCCGGTCTCCCAGGCCCAGATGGCGATCTCGGTGCGGTTGCGAGCCCGCAGCTTGCGCTGGGCGGCCGCGAGGTGAGTCTTCACGGTGGAGAGCGACAGGACGAGTGACTCGCAGATCTCGGCGTTGGTCTGGCCGCCCGCCACGGCTTTCACCACGTCGAGCTCGCGGTTGGTGAGCGGACTGTCCGGTTCGGACCGTTCCTTGCTCGCACTGCCGACGAAGTGGGCGAGCAAACGCGTGGTGATGGCCGGGGAGACGAGCGCCTCGCCGTGCGCGGCCGCGTGCACGGCCTCGATCAGCAGCGTCGCGCCCGCGTCCTTCAACAGGAAGCCGCACGCGCCGGCGCGCAGGGCCGCGTGGACGTTCTCGTCGAGCCCGAAGGTCGTGACCATCACGACGTGCAGCGGATCGGCGACGTCCGGGCCGGCCAGGAGTTTCGTGGCCTGCAGCCCGTCGATACCGGGCATGCGGATGTCCATCAGCGTGACGTCCGGGCGCAGCTGCCGCGCGAGGCGCACGGCGTCCTGACCGTCGGCGGCCTCGCCGACCACCTCGATGTCCGGCTCGCCTTCGAGGATCAGCCGGAAGCCGGTCCGGACCATCGCCTGGTCGTCGGCGATCAACACGGTCACCGGCACGGGGATCCTCCTGCTCAGGCTGTTCTGCTCAGGCTGTTTCGAGCGGCAGCCGCGCGGCCACCAGCCAGCGGTGCCCGGCCGCCGGGCCCGCGGAAACCGTACCGCCGACGGCGGTGACGCGTTCGGTCATGCCGATCAAGCCGTAGCCGCCGGGCCGCGCGGGCTTGGCCGCACCGTCGTTGCCGACCTCCACCACGAGGTCGCGCTGGTCGCGGCGCACGCTCACCCGCACGTCGGTGGCGCGCGGCGCGTGGCGGCGGACATTGGTGAGGGCCTCGGTGATCAGCCGGTGGACAGTGGTCACGACCTCCGGCGTCGCGTTGAGACCGCCGAGGTCGCCGGGCACGTCGAGGGTGACGGTGCCGTCGTCGGGCACCGCGCGGTCCACGGCCGCAGCGAGCCCGGACGGTGGGCTGAACAAGTTCTCGCCGTCGGTGCGCAGCGTGCCGACGAGCCGGCGCATCGACGCCAGCGCCTCCGCGCCCGCCTGCTCGATCTCGGCGAACGCACTGGTGTCACCGCCTTGGCGTTCGGTCACGCGGTGCGCGGCCTGCACCCGCACGACGATGCCGGTGATCTGGTGCGCGACCAGGTCGTGCAGCTCGCGCGCGAGGTTCAGCCGCTCCGCCGCGCGAACCTCGACGGCTTCGGCCCGGGCCCGCGCGTCGGCGTCGCGCAACAGCAGGCCGATCGCGAGCGCCGCACCCCACGCGACGGCCGCGGCGGCCGAGAGCAGCGCCGCGGGCGAGCCGATGCCGTAGCGGAACACCGGCGCCGCCACGGCCGCGATCCCGCCGAGGACGGACAACGTCGCCGCGGGCGGCCGTTGCAGCCGGTGGCAGCACGCGCCGACAACCAGCGCGATCGCGAGTGACTCGGCACCGCTGGGCTGCACCGGTAGCCGCTGCCCGAGCGCCGCGACGCCCGCCGTGACGGCCGTTCCGAGCAGCGACAGGCACGACACCGCCGTCGCCACGAGCGCGACGTGGTCCGGGAACCGGCGGCGCAGCACGGCGAGCACGGCCACCACCGGCCCGAGCCCGGGCGCGAAGTCCACGGCGATCAGCGCGAGCGTGCCCTGCGCCGAGCCGGAGCGCGTGAACACCACGGCGTCGAGCACCACGAGCACCACGAGCGCCACGATCTCGGCGACCAGGGCGATGCGCGGGCCCACGCGCTGGGTGGTCATGGTCCTGATCGTCTCGTGCCGGGGCGCGCTTCGCCCCCTGCGCGGGTGCGAAGTGCCTCAGCCGTGAGGCTGAGCCGGGGGATTCAGCCGAAACTCACCAGAGAGAGCCAGGTGTCGAGGAACGCCGTGTCGCCCGTGCGCTTCGCGGTGGTGGCCGGCACGCGGCCGTAGACGATCAGCAGCAGGTCGGTCAGCGGCGCCTCGACCGTCACGGCCGGGTTCTCGACGGCGCCGCGGTGCCACGCGGGCAGGTCGCCGGTGAGGTCGACGGTCCACGACGCCGCGTGGTCCGTCGGCGCGAGGTGGACGGTGTGGCCGGGTCCCTGCAGCGCGCGGCGCTCGGGGAAGTAGTCGAACATCACCGGCAGGGAGCCGAGTTCGAGCCACTCGTCGAGGGTGTCGTGGGCGAGGTCGCCGTCGAGCTCGAAGGGCTGCCCGAGGGCGAGCGTCACGTCGGCGCGGTGCATGGCCGTCTCGTGCAGGAAGCGGCGGGCGTAGAACGCGGCCCGCGGCGCTCGGGCGGGGACGGGGGTCCAGACCTCGGCGTCGGGCCCGGCTTCGCGCAAGGTCGTCGCCAGGGCCTCGGCGCCGTCGGTGAGCCAGCTGCCCGGCCGGACTTCGTGGCCCGGATTGCGCAGGTAGTCATCGGCGGGGGCCTCCGACGCGCGCGTGCGCACGATTCCCTCGGCGTACCGGTGCCCCGCCCCGACGTGGTTGAGCAGCTGGCCCAGGCTCCAGTCCGGGCACGCGGCGATCCGTGTTGCGAGGTCAGCGCCGGTTGCGGTGGTCCGCAGCAGCTCGGTCTGCGCCACGATCTCGGCGGCCCGGCGTTCGAAGTCCATGGTGGTCGTCCTTCCGGTTCGGTTCACCATGGAGTCGGAGCCGGGGCCGCCGACCGGACACGGTGGGTCAGGCTTCTTCCGGGGCCGGATCGATCGCGACGGACCGCGCGAGCGACTCCAGTGGCGCGAGGGCGTCGAGGCGGCCTTGCAGCGTGGCGGTCAACGCGTCGAAGGCGTCGCTGCACAGCGGGACGCGCAGCGGCGGGTTCTCCTGGGTGGACAGGTCGTGGATCGCGCCGGCGACCTTGCCGGGGTCGCCCTGGTAGAGGTCCAGGCCCGCGGTGCGGAAGTAGCCGCGCACGGCCGCGACCGCGCCCTCCTGGTAGGCCGGGTTGCCCTCGGGGAAGCTCGCCGAGTGGTGGAAGTCGGTGCGGATGGCGCCCGGCTCGACGATGGTGACGCGGATGCCGAACTGGGCCACGTCCTGGGCGAGCGACTCGCTGAAGCCCTCCAGGCCCCACTTGACCGCGTTGTAGACGGTGTTGACCGGGAAGGCCATCTGGCCGCCCATGCTGGAGATCTGGAAGATGTGCCCGCCGCCGTGCTCGCGCAGCGCGGGCAGCACGGCGCGCGTGATCGCGATCGGTGCGTGCAGCATTGTGGTGAGCTGGCTCTGTACGAGCTCGGGGCTCTGGTCCTCGAGTGCGCCGATCACGCCGAAGCCGGCGTTGTTCACGACCACGTCGAGCGGTCCGCGGGCCAGCACCCGGCCGACGACGTCGTCGATCGCCGCGAGGTTGCCGACGTCGAGCTGCTCGACCTCGATCTGCGAGCCGTACTTCTGCGCGAGGTCGGCCATGCTCTCGCGCCGCCGGACCGCGGCGACGACCCGGTCACCGCGATCCAGCACGACCTCGGTCAGCGCCCGGCCCAAGCCTCGGGAGGCGCCGGTGACGAACCAGCGACGGACAGCACTCATCTGCCTCCAGTAACTCGCGCGGTGGGGGAAGTCGAGCGCGAGGCTAGGAGGAGCTGGTCCGCGGTGGCACCGGCGGTGTGGTGACCGAGGCTTTCGGGAACACGTTGTGTCCGTCGGGCCACCGCGTTTCCTTCGCGGGCCCCGGAAGTGCGCGACTGTGCTACTCACTTCGACAGCTACGCCGTGCGGTCTCAGGAAGTGACCCGGTAGGTCAGGTGCGTCATCGTCGGGGTGGTGACGACGTCGGTGCGCTCCAGCGTCACGCGGTGGTCGGCGAGGTCGTCGAACAGGCGCACGCCCTCGCCGAACAGCAGGGGCACGAGGTGCAGGCGCAGCTCGTCGACGAGTCCGAGGCGCAGGTACTGGTCGATCGCCGAGCCGCTCATGACCACGACGTCGCGGTCGCCCGCGGCCTCGCGCGCTTGGGCCAGCGCGGCTTCCGGGCCGTCGGTGACGAAGGTGAACGTGGTCTTCCCGCGCTCCAGCGGTTCGGCCGCGCGGTGGGTGAGGACGAACGCCGGTCGCTCGAAGGCGCCGTCCGGGCCCCAGACGTCGATGCCCATGTCGAACGTGGTGCGCCCGAGCACGAACGCGCCGGTGTCGGTGAAAAACTCGGCCATCACGTCGTGGTCGGTCTCGTTGCCGTGCGCCATCCACGTGTGCAGCAGCTCGCCGTCGCGGCCGAGGCGGTTGTCGGTGTCCGTGCCCGGGCCGGCGACGACCCCGTCGAGCGACATGCTGATCTCCGCGACGACCTTCCCCATCGGACTACTCCTTTGTGGTCCCGGTGTTCGTGGCTCCGGTATTCGCAGCGGTAATCCAAGCGTCGCCCCATTCCGCATCGCGCGCGGCGCGGTAGCGGGGACCGTGGCGTTTGGACACGGTGACGCCGGAAGCGAGGCCATCCACCGTACACAGGTCGAGCTGCACGAAGCCTTTGTGCTTGCGCGGGTGCCGCAGGATCCGCGCGTCGGCGCGGTCGGCTGTGACGCCCGCCGGCGCCGCGACGACGTAGGAGAACTTCTCGTCCTCGAACCCCAGCGTGCCCGCTTTGATGCGCCGGTGCACGCCACTTCGCGGCAGGCGCGCGGCGAAGTGGCACCAGTCCTCGCCGGGTTTGATGGGGCACTCGCCGTCGTGCGGGCAGGGCGCGAGCACCGTGTGGCCGAGGCCGCGCAGCACGTCGCGAGCCGCGCGGATGCGGTCGAACCCGGCGGGCGTGCCGGGTTCGACCAGCGCCACCGCGCCACCCGACGCGGCGAGCCAGCGCACCACCTCGTCGCGCGTGCGTTCCGGCAGCTCGCCCAGGACGTACGACAGAGTCACCAGGTCGGCCGCCGGCAGCGGTGACGCCGGGTCGATCAGCCCGCGCTGCCACGTCGCCCCGCGGACCGCCGCGTCTTCGGCGCTCGCCGCGAGCTTGCGGCCCAGGGTGAGCGCGCCGGCGACCTGCTCGACGACGGTGCACTTCTCCAGCGTCGGCCACGCGCGGGCCGCGGCCCAGATGGCTGCGCCCGTGCCGCCGCCGATGTCGAGCTGTGTGCGCGGCGCGAACCCGGGGGCGGCCGCGGCCACTTCGCCGAGCGCGGAGCTGACGGCCGCGTACGTCGCCGGCATGCGGTAGCCCGCGTAGGCGGCGACGTCGAGCTCCGAGGTGAGGATCGGCGCCGTCGCGGCTTCGCCGGAGCGGTAGCGCGAGCTGAGCTTGTCGACCGCCTGGGCGAGCCGGGATTCGGGGAAGCGGCCGAGCTCGTCGTCGAGGGCGGTTCGCAGGTCTTCGGGGAGGTGCGCCACGACCGAGAATTCTCCCACGCCCGATTTGTCCCCCAAGCAGCTGCCTGACCTGCTAGTTTCGGCCGCGGGAAAAAAGTTCGGGCGCCTTGTCGATCCAGCGGCCGCCCGTTCGACGCAGGGGTGACGGCAAAACCGAAGAGAGAGGATCTCCCAAATGCGGTTCATGGTGATCATGAAGGCGAGCGAAGAGTCCGAGGCCAACCAGCTGCCGACCACCGAGATGCTCGCCGAGATGGGGAAGTTCAACGAGGAGCTCGTGCGGGCGGGCGTGATGCTCGCCGGTGAGGGCCTCACGTCGAGCGCCGAAGGGGCGCGCGTGCGCTTCGCGGGCAACGCCGAGCCGACCGTGATCGACGGCCCGTTCGCCGAGAGCAAGGAGCTCGTGGCGGGCTTCTGGATCCTGCAGGTGAAGTCGAAGGAAGAGGTCATCGAGTGGGTGAAGCGCGTGCCCAACACGGACGGCGCGCACCACGAGATCGAGATCCGGCGCATCGCCGAGGCCGAGGACTTCGGCGACAACCTGACGCCTGAGCTGCGTGAGGCCGAGGAGAAGCTGCGCGCGGAAGCGGCGAAGAACGCCTGATGCGCTTCCTCGTGATGGTCAAGGCCAACGCCGACTCCGAGGCCGGCGTCATGCCGAGCGCCGAACTGATGGCGCAGATGTCGAAGTTCAACGACGAGCTGGCGGCGTCGGGGCACCTCGTGCAGGCCGAGGGCCTCGCGCCGAGTTCGCAGGGCGCGCGGCTGGTCTACTTCGACGGCGAGCCGCAGCCGCGGGTGGTCGACGGGCCGTTCGCGGAGACGAAGGAGCTCGTGGCCGGGCTGTGGATCCTGCAGGGGGAGTCGGTGGCGGAGATCGTCGAGCTGCTCAAGCGCGCGCCGAACCCCGACCTGCAGGCGGGGGTCGTGGAGATCAGGCCGCTCGTTCCGTGACGCCGCGCCCGCCCGAGGCTTGCCCTCGGGCGGGCCAGCCTGTCTGATGGGCTCCGTGGAGACGCACGGTGCCGTGGAGGCGGTCTGGCGGATCGAGTCGTCGCGGGTGATCGCGGGACTCGCGCGGATGGTGCGCGACGTCGGGCTCGCGGAGGAGCTCGCGCAGGACGCGCTGGTCGCGGCGCTGGAGCAGTGGCCGGAGACCGGCGTGCCGCGCAACCCCGGCGCGTGGCTGATGACCACGGCCAAGCGCCGCGCGATCGACCAGTTCCGCCGCAACGAGACGTTCGGCCGCAAGCTCGACGAACTCGGCCGCGAGCAGCAGGCCTTCGAGCCGGACCTCGCCGACTTCGACGCGGTCCTCGACGAGGAACACATCGAGGACGACATCCTCCGGCTGGTCTTCACCGCCTGCCACCCGGTGCTGCCCACCCAGGCGCGCGTCGCCCTCACGCTGCGCATGCTCGGCGGGCTCACCACCGACGAGATCGCCCGCGCGTTCCTCGTCAAGGAATCCACTGTGGCGCAACGGATCGTGCGCG
The DNA here is from genome assembly GCF_042896185.1 of Amycolatopsis sp. NPDC001319. Taxonomy (NCBI): domain Bacteria; kingdom Bacillati; phylum Actinomycetota; class Actinomycetes; order Pseudonocardiales; family Pseudonocardiaceae; genus Amycolatopsis; species Amycolatopsis sp. NPDC001319. The sequence continues at coordinate 27,579 of NZ_JBIAWY010000007.1, forward strand.
CGAAGAAGGCGCTGGCCGACGCGAAGGTGCCCTTCGAGGTCCCCGTCGGCGAAGAGCGCATGGCCCGCCTGTCGTCCGTGCTGGAGGTCATCTACCTGATCTTCAACGAGGGCTACTCCGCCACCCGCGGCGACGACTGGCTGCGCCCCGGCCTGTGCGAGGACGCCCTACGGCTGGCCCGCGTGCTCACGGGACTCATGCCGACGGAGCCCGAGGTCCACGGCTTGGCGGCGCTGCTGGAGATCCAGGCTTCGCGCTCGGCCGCGCGGACGGGTCCGTCCGGGGAGCCGGTGTTGCTGCTGGAACAGGACCGGGGCCGGTGGGACCAGTTGCTGATCCGGCGTGGGCTCGCGGCGCTGGCGCGTTCGGAGGAACTGGCCGAGGGCGCGTACGGGCCTTATTCGGCGCAGGCGGCGATCGCGGCGTGTCACGCGCGGGCGCGCGTGCCGGAGGAGACGGACTGGACGCGGATCGCCGCGCTGTACACCGGGCTCGCCCAGCTGACACCTTCGCCGGTGATCGAGCTGAACCGGGCGGTCGCGGTGTCGATGGCCGAGGGGCCGGAAGCCGGTCTTGAGCTCGTGGACAAGCTGAAGGACGAGCCGGCGTTGAAGAACTACCACCTCCTGCCGAGCGTTCGGGGGGATTTCCTGGTGAAGCTGGGCCGGCTGGCCGAAGCGAAGGCGGAGTTCGAGCGGGCGGCGGACATGACGGGGAATGCCCGCGAACGCACGCTGTTGTTGGACCGAGCGGCGGCTTGCTGAACGTTCGTCAAGCCTCCACGAACACGATCCGCTCCGGCGGCACGAGAAGTTTCACCGTCTGCCGCTTCACCTCCACCAGCGTGGCGAGCTCCGTCGACTGTCCATCCGGGACGGTGAACAGCCGGTCGTCGCGTGTGTCGAGGAAGTGGGCGAAGCCGGCGAGCGAGACCCCGCCCGTCTCGTCCAGGGCGAGGTAATCCGCCAGCCGGCGGAACAGCTTGGGCAGCAGTACGAGCTCATCCTGCAACTGGGCCCGAGAACGGAGCCGGAAACCCGAAGTGGTCACGTCCGAAGCCCACACGCCGCTGCCCGACGCGCGGGCCGACACCGCAGCGTCCGCGAGAGTCTGGCGCAGATCCACGTACAACAGCGAATAGAACGTCGGATACGTGAGACCCTCGGAGACGAGCTGGAAGTTCACCGAGTTCTTCAACGTCTTCGTGTCGAGGAACACCTCACTGCCGTCCACGGAACGGCCGGGCCGCTGGCCCGGGAAGGCGAACGCGACCGCCCGCCCGTACTTGTCGGCGAAGCGCGTGAGGATGTGGCCCGAGACCTTCTCCGGCTTCGCGGCCGTGACGATGCCGTCTTCGCCGCGCGTGACGGAGGTGAAGCCGAGCAGCGACACGAGCCGGTCGGCCGCGGCGGCGCCGAGGGAAGCCGGCTGGTGCAGCATCTCGCCGCCGCGCGGCCGGTAGTGGGTTTCGAGCGCGTCGATGGCGTCGAGGCGCAGCTGCATGCCGCCGCGGGAGTTGAGGCGGACGCGCAGGCCGGCCTTCTTCGTCGCGGCCGGGTCGTCGGGGTAGAACCGCACGGAGTCGCCGTCCGGTGCGGCACCGAGGAGCTGGAACGTGCCTTTGATCAGCGTCAGTGGCATGTGCACCACGGTAGGTCGCGCGGAGCCGGGTGTGTCCGGTTTTCATCCGGACAGCCCAGTCACCGCCCACAGTGGACGGTGACTGGTTGCCCCGAAAAGAGCAATTCCCGTCAGGGGATCATGAAACCGAGCACGGTCGCCTGCAGCAGTGAGATCACGCCGACCACGGCGGTGAGCGCGAGTGACCACAGGAACGTCTGGCGCAGCAGTGATCCTTCCTTGCCGCTCTGCCCGATCGCCGTCGCGCCGATCGACAGGTTCTGCGGCGAGATCATCTTGCCCATCACGCCGCCGGACGTGTTCGTCGCGCCGGCCAGCACGGGGTTGAGGTGCAGCTGCTGGGCGGAGATCACTTGCATGGGACCGAAAAGGCTGTTGGTCGACGCGTCGGAGCCGGTCAGGAACACGCCGAGCCAGCCGATGTAGGCGGAGAAGATCGGGAACAGCACGCCGGTCGTGGCCAGCGCGAGGCCCAGCGTCTGCGTGGCGCCGGAGTAGTTCATCACGAACGCGATGGCGAGGATCATGAAGATCGTCGCGAGCGCCCAGCGCATCTGGTGCAACGTGGCGCGGTACGTCCGCACCAGTTGCTTCGGCCGTGCGCCCATCGCGAAGCCGGCGATCACCGCGGCGATGAGGGCGACCGTGCCGGGGGAGAAGAGGAAGTCGACGGTGAACGTCGCCGCGTACGGCGTGTCCTTCGGCGTGATGGGCGCGTGCTGGATCACGTGGTTGTGCAGCCCCGGCCACGCGAACACCCAGTCGGCCTTGTGCAGCAGCTTCGTGAGGTCCAACCACACGGGCAGGTGCGCGAAGATCGTGCCGATGCGCGACAGGAAGATCGCGAGGATCAGGATCACGTACGGAGTCCACGCGTAGAGCGCTCCGCGTTCGGCCTTCGCCGCGCCCAGGCTCGCCGACGTTTTCACCGGCTCTTCGCCCGCGAAGCGCCACACGGTCTTCGGCTGCCAGAACCGCGTGAGCACGTAGAGCGCGGCCATCGCGGCGAGGGCGGCGAGCACGTCGACGAGGCTCGCGCTGATGTAGTTCGACGCCGCGAACTGCGTGAGCGCGAACGCCAGCCCGGCCGTGACGACGGCGGGCCAGACCTCCAGCATCTTCTTCCAGCCGGCCAGCACGACGATCAGGAACGCCGGGATGATCACGGCCAGGAACGGCACCTGCCGCCCGACCATCGACGAGAACGCCGCCGTCGCGTCTTCCGGCTTGAGGTGCATGATCGGCCCGGTGAGGCGGCCGAGCACGATCAACGGGTTCCCGAGCCCGCCGAACGCCACCGGCGCCGTGTTCGCCAGCAGAGCCAGCACCACGGCCTTCACCGGCGGGAACCCGAGCGCCGCCATCATCGCCGCCGTGATCGCGATCGGCGACCCACCACCCGCGACGCCCTCCAGCAACGCCCCGAAGCTGAACGCGATCAGCAACGCTTGCAGCCGACGGTCCTCACTGAACCCGGCGAGCACGCGCTTGATGCTGTCGAAGCGGCCCGTGGTCACCGTGACGTTGTGGAAGTACACGGCGTGGAACGCGATCCACGCCACCGACCACACCCCGAAGACCACGCCCATCACGGCGGAGTCGAGCGCGAGCCCCACCGGCATCCGGTAGAGCAGCAGCGCCACCCCGAGCGCCGTGACGAGCGCCAACGCCGCCGACAGGTGCGCCGACAGCTTCACGACACCCAACGCCACCAGCAACACGATGATCGGCAGCGCGGCGAGCAGCGCGGACACCCACAGCCCGCCCGCCGGTTGGTAATCCTGGATCCAGGTCACGCGTCAGCCCCTTCGCCGATCCGCCCGGCCCTCCCGACGGCGGCGGTTCCGGGAGACCCAGGGTCTTTCGTTTCCTTCCCGGCCACGGCGGACGCCGAGCCGGCCTACGCTGGCGGCGGGTGTCAGGTCGTTGCGGGCTGCGGTGCGGAGTCGACCGCGGCGCGTGCCAGCTGAGGGGTCGAGCCGGGTGCGGTGACAGCGGGCTCGATGCTTTGGGTTGTGCGCTTCGTCGGATGTCCGGCCGATGGCCTACCGGCTCCGGACGTACCCCAGCCGGAGCGACAGCGCCGCGGCAGTCCCCGCCACGGTCGCGCCCAGTTCCTCCACGCGGCGCAGCACGCGCGGGGCCGGGCCGGCCACGCTGATGGCCGCGATGGGGCGGCCCGAGTGGTCGCGGACGGCGGCGGCGACGCAGCCGACGTCGGGCTCGTTCTCGACGTCGTCGATGGCCCAGCCGCGGCGGCTGGTGCGGGCGAGGTCGTCGAGGAGGCGGCCGGGGTCGATGATGGTCTTGAGCGTGAGGCTGTCGAGCTTCATCCGGCGGACGCGCTCAACCCGGTCGATCTCGGGCAACGCCGCGAGCCAGGCCTTGCCCAGCGACGTCGCGTGCTGCGGGCGGCGCGTGCCGAGGCGGCAGGCGAGCGTGACGGCGCTGGCGCTGCGTTCGGTGGCGACGTAGACCATGGTGTCGTTGTCGGGCACGGCGAGGTACGTCGTCTCGCCCGAGCGTTCGGCCAGCGACGCCAGGTAGCGCGGCGCGCAGCGGTGCAGGTCGGTCGCGGCCATCGCGCGGGCGCCGAGCTCGACGAGGCGGGTGCCGAGGCGCACGCGACCGGTCACGGTGTCCGCTTCGAGGTATTCGAGCCGCTTGAGGGTGCCCACGATGCGGTACGCCGCGCTGCGCGAGAGCCCCAGTTGCCTCGCGATCGCGTTGGTGGAAATCTCCTGGTGCTGCCCCACGTGCTCCAGCACCGCGAGCCCGCGCTCCAGCGTGCCGCTCTGGTCCAGCCCTCGTTCCGTCACGTCGATCGCCCCTTCGCCCAAATTCCCGCTCACCGGCACGTATTTCCGCTAAGCGGGGTTGGACGCTAACAGCTCCGATGTATGGACGGAAGATCTTGACCTACTTTCGTATTGTGGCAGGTCAAGGTTGCCCTGAATGGTTCAACCTCCGATCGTTAGGACGACTAACAAAGCATTCCACGCAACAACAATCGCCTTCTCAGCAAAACCACAGCGCCGCCCGGGTAAACAGTCCGAACAGGACAGACGATCCGGGGTGAGCGAAACGAGGAGCGAACACCGGACCCGAACCGGAAATCGTTACCCTGCGTACGTGAGGGTGCGAGCGGTGATCGGTGTCCGGATGCGGACCACGGCCGTCGCGGTGGTGGTGCTGGCGCTGGCCATCGCGGTGGCGTGCGTGGTCGTCGTCGTGCTGCTCGAAGAGTCGCTCGACCGCAGCGTGACGGAGAGTGCGCGCAGCACCGGCCGCCAGGTCGCCATCCAGCTCGTCCGCGAAGGCTCGCGCGACCTTTCCGCGAGCGACGTCGCCAGCACCGGCGACACCGAGGCCGTCACGCAGGTGCTCGACAGGACCGGCCGGCCCATCGCGGGCGACCCCGCCATCACCGGTCACCCGCCGCTGACCGGCGACCGACCCGCCCCCGGCCAGGAAACCGTCGAGACCCTGCCACTGGACCTGAACGGCGACGGCGCCGACTACCGCGTCGTCTCCCAAGGCGTCCGGGGGCCGGGCGGGCCCTACACCGTCATCTCGGCGAGATCCCTCGAACCCGTCACCGAAGCGTCGACCCGGCTCACTCTCCTCCTGGCCCTGATTTCCCTGCCGCTGCTCGCCATCGCCGGGTTCGCCGTCTACCGCTCCGTCGGCGCGGCCCTGCGGCCGGTGGAACGCATGCGCCGCACCGTCGCCGAAGTGTCCACAAGAGACCTCACCGCGAGAGTTCCGTTGCCGCCCGGCAACGACGAGGTCCACCGCCTCGCCGTGACCCTCAACGAGATGCTCAACCGCCTGCACTCCGCCCAAGCCGCGCAACGCCGGTTCGTGGCCGACGCCAGCCACGAGCTGCGCAGTCCACTCTCGACGATCAGCACCGCTCTCGACGTCTCCGGCCGCCACCCCGAGACGACCGGCGAGCTCGTCCCCGTCATCACCCGGGAAACCGCGCGCCTGCGCGAACTCGTCGACGACCTCCTCATGCTCGCCCGCACCGACGACACCACCGAGCGCCCCGCGACGACCGAAGTGGACCTCGACGACATCGTCCGCGCCGAGGCCCACCGCATCCGCGCCGAAGGTCCCATCAAGATCGAGGTCCGCGCCGGGCCGGCCAAGGTCCGCGGCAGCGAAGCTCAGCTGAGACGGGCCGTGCGCAACCTCGTCGACAACGCCCGCGGTCATGCCCGCGAACGCGTCCGCATCGCCAGCTGGGTCCACGAAACCACCGCCGTGGTGGAGGTCAGCGACGACGGCCCCGGTGTCGCCCCGGAGGACCGCGAGCGCGTCTTCGAACGGTTCGTCCGGCTCGACGCTTCGCGCCAGCGCGGCCACGGCGGCACCGGTCTCGGCCTCCCGATCGTCGCGGGCATCGCCGCGCGCCACGGCGGCCAGGCGTCCTACGTGGACGTCACCGACCCCAGCTACCCGGGTGCCCACTTCCGGATCGAACTGCCCCGCCTCGAGGAGGACTGACCGTGCGGCTGCTGATCGTCGAGGACGAGCGCGAGCTCGCCGAAACCCTGCGGCGGGGACTCGTCGCGGAGGGCTTCACCGTCGACGTCGTCCACACCGGACCCGACGGCCTGTGGTCGGCCACCGAGCACGACTACGACACCGTCGTGCTCGACATCATGCTCCCCGAGCTCTCCGGATACGAAGTGCTCAAACGCCTGCGCGCCAAGGAGAACTGGACCCCGGTTCTCATGCTGACCGCCAAGGACGGCGAGTACGACGAGGCCGACGCGTTCGACCTCGGCGCCGACGACTACCTGTCCAAGCCGTTCTCCTTCGTTGTCCTCGTCGCGCGGCTGCGGGCATTGCTCAGGAGAGGCGCCCCCGCCCGCCCCGCCGTGCTCGCGGCCGGCGACCTCAAACTCGACCCCGCCGCGCGCACCGTCCACAGGGGAGAGCAGCGCATCGACCTGACCGCGCGCGAGTTCGGCCTGCTCGAGTTCCTGCTCCGCCGCCAGGGCGCGGCGCTCACGAAGAACGAGATTCTCGGCCACGTCTGGGACGCGCACTACGAGGGCGACGAGAACGTCGTCGAGGTCTACGTGGGGTACCTCCGCCGCAAGATCGACGCGCCGTTCGGCACCCACACCATCGAGACCGTCCGCGGGGTCGGCTACCGGCTCGTCACCTGAGCGAACTCTTCCTGAACACCCACCACCCCGGCTTTCCTGGTACGGGCGTGCCAGTGGATGCTGTGCCCGTGGCTACCGGCACCCTGGTCAGCAGTGCGCCCTCCGTGGAGCAGGGCGAGCTGATCACCTTCACGTACACGACGCCCCAGTCGTCGGTGACCCCGAAGAACTGGGTCGGGCTCTACTCCGACCCGGGCGACGGCCCCGTCGACCAGTCCTACGTCGGCCCGTCGACGCTGTGGGAGTACACCCCGCCGGCGAGCGGCACCGTCTCGTTCTCCACCGGCTCGCTCGGCCCCGGGAACTACGTCGCGTTCTACCTCGCGAACGACGGCTACGCCTGGCTCGCCGAACCCGTGCGCTTCGTCGTGCGCCCGACGCCACAGACACCACCGCCCGTGTACCAGGGCGCGTTCGGCCGCAGCGGGCGCGGGCCGGCGCAGTTCAGCAGCCCGGCCGGCCTCACCGTCGACCCGCGGGGCCAGATCTGGGTCGCCGACACCGGCAACGACCGCGTGCAGGCCTTCACCCGCGACGGCCGCCTGGTGCGGGTCCTCGCCGGCCGGTTCAAGGCGCCGCAGGCCGTGGCCGTGGACCACGCCGGCAACGTCTACGTCGCCGACACCGGCAACAACCGCGTGGTCCAGTACTCCTGGTGGGGCGGCTTCGCGCGCGAGTACGGCGCCGGGCAGCTGGACAACCCGCGTGGCGTCGCCATCGACACCGCGGGCCGGCTGCTGGTCTCGGACACCGGCCACCAGCGCGTGGCCCGCTTCGACACCCTCACCGGCAAGGCGCTCACTGACATCACCGAGAAGGTCAGCTCGCCGCAGGGCATCGTCAGCGACGGCGCCGGCGGCGCGTGGATCGTGCAGAACGGCCGCGCCGCCAGCGGCAGCGTCGCCGTGGTGCACTACTCGGGCGACGGCAAGGCGATCGGCTCCATCGGCGGCGGCCAGAACAGCGAGTTCGGCGGTCTGTCCAACCCCGCGGGCGTCGCGCTCAACACCCAGGGCGACGCGTACGTGACCGTCCCCGACTACGGCTGGGTCGCGCAGTTCCGCACCACCGGCCCGTACCGCGCGGAGTTCGGCACCGACGGGCCCGGCGCCTTGAGCTTCCCGCTCGGCGTGGCCGTCGACGCGCAGGGCCGCATCTTCGTGGCGGACACCGGAAACGATCGTATCGTCCACTTTGGAGCGAGAGCGTGAGCGAGTTCACCCGGCGCCGGGTCCTCGGTGCCGCCGCGGCGGCCGCGGCCGCGGCCGGATCGCTCGCGCTGCCGGAGAACGTCCGCAAGGCGCTGGCCGAGCCCGCGCGCCGGAAGGGACGGCTCGAGGACATCGAGCACTTCGTGATCCTCATGCAGGAGAACCGCTCGTTCGACCACTACTTCGGCACCATGGACGGCGTCCGCGGCTTCGCCGACCCGCACGCGATGAAGCTGCCGAGCGGGAACTCCGTCTTCCAGCAGCCCTACAGCGGCCACCCCGACGGTTACCTGCTGCCGTTCCGCTACAACACGCGCACGACGAGCGCGCAGGCCACGCCGGGTCTCCCGCACGACTGGACCGACCAGCACACCGCGTGGAACAACGGGAAGCTGGACCGCTGGATCGAGGCCAAGGGCGCGAAGACCATGGCCTACTACGACCGCGACGACATCCCGTTCCACTTCGCGCTCGCCGAGGCGTTCACGGTCTGCGACCACTACCACTGCTCGGTGATCGGCCCGACGAACCCCAACCGGCTCTACCTGTGGACCGGGTGGATCGACCCGCACGGCACGGCCGGCGGACCCGCGAACACCAACTTCATGTCGTCGGACAACCCGGCGCTGTCCTGGAAGACCTACCCGGAGCGGCTCACCGAGGCCGGCGTCTCGTGGCGGATCTACCAGGAGGAGGACAACTACGACGACAACGCGCTGGCCTGGTTCCGCCAGTTCGCGGACGCGCCGAAGTCGTCGCCGCTGTACAAGAACGCGATGGTGAAGAAGTCGGCGGGCTGGTTCGAGCACGACGCCCGCAACGACAACCTGCCCGCCGTTTCGTGGCTGGTGGCGCCCTCGGCGCAGACCGAGCACCCGAACTGGATGCCCGCCGCCGGTGCGCAGTACATCGCGTCGAAGCTCGACGCGATCGCCGCCAACCCCGACGTGTGGGCCAAGACGGCGTTCATCCTCACCTACGACGAGAACGACGGGTACTTCGACCACGTCGCCCCGCCGACCCCGCCCGCCGGCACCCCGGACGAGTTCGTCGGCGGCGTGCCGATCGGCCTCGGTTTCCGCGTGCCGACCGTGGTGGTGTCGCCGTGGACGGCCGGTGGGTACGTGAGCTCGGAGACGTTCGACCACACGTCGTTGATCCGGCTGCTGGAGGCGCGGTTCGGGGTGCGGGAGCCGCACATCAGTGCCTGGCGCCGCCGGACCGTCGGTGACCTGACGTCGGCGTTCCGGTTCGATCGGCAGCCGGCGCGGTACCCGCGGGACAACCGCGCGTTGCACTACCCGGCGACGACGGCGGATCTGCTGCAGGCGCAGGTGCAGGTTCGGGACAACCCGGCGCCGTCGGTGCCGACCGGGCCGCAGTCGATGCCGAGCTGAGTTCGGCTGCTACTGCGCTGAGCGGCCGAACTCGCCGTAGAAAGTCTCGCCCGCGAGCAGGGCTTGGTACGCGAGCGCCACGCGCCTGGCTTTGGACGGCCGAAGCCGTGGTTCCGCCGCGGCGAGGTCCAGGAACTCGAAGCCGCCGAGCTCGTCGCCGGCCGGTTCGATCGCGTGCACCTGCGCGGGGCTGAGGGTGCCGCCGTCGAAGATCAGCTGCAGGCTGTCGCGCCAGACGCCGTGGGTCGGCATCCAGTCGACGAGCAGCAGCCGCCCCAGCGCGAGGTCGAGGCCGAGCTCCTCGCGGACCTCGCGGTGGCAGGCCGCGAGCGGGGACTCGTCGTCCTCGACCATGCCGCCGGGGATCTCCAGGAACGGCTTGTACGTCGGGTCGACGAACAGCAGCCGACCCTCCCCGTCGCGCACGAGCGCGCCGGCGGCGACGTTCTTGCGGGGCAGCCGCCCGGCGATACCGGGGTTGAACTCGGCCTCCGGCTCGCCGTCGGCCTGCAGGTCGGCAGCGAAAACGGCGGGGTCGCCGCGGTGGTGGGGCTCTTCGGTCACGGTGCCTCGCCGGCCAGGAGCGCGCCTCGGCCGGCGGACGCTGCTACGCGTCGATGATGCCCTAGCCCGCCGCGGTCAGTTCTTCGAGATCGCGGCGACCGCGCGGACCACCGCGGTGCAGCGGTTCTCCACGTACTCGAGCCCGCCCTCCTCCGCGATGCGCTTCGCCTCGGCGGAGACGATGCCCTGCTGCAGCCACAGCGCCTTCGCACCGATGGCGACGGCGTCGGCAGCGATGCCCGGGGCCTCGGCGGCCGGGCGGAAGACGTCGACGAGGTCCACCGGCTCCGGGATGTCCTTGAGGGCCCGGTAGACCTTCTCGCCGAGCAGCTCCGTGGCCGACGGGTGCACGGGGATGATGCGGAAACCGTGCGCCTGCAGCGTGGCGGGCACCCCGTGCGCGGCCTTCGCCGGGTCGCGGCTCAGGCCGACCACCGCGATCGTCGTGGCGTTCGCGAGGATTTCTTCAGGTTGCATGATGGGGGAACGTTGTTGGCGAACAAGGGATTCCGCGTCAGCCGATCTTCGAGCCGTACATCTCACCCAGGTCGTCGGCGATGAGCTCGATGCGCGCGCCGTCCGGGTCGGTGAGGTAGATGGACGTGCCGCTCTCTTCGAGGTACTTCACGCCGGCCTTGTCGAGACGGGTGCGCGCGGCGGCCCAGTTCTCCGGCGTCAGCGACAGCGCGAGGTGGTGCAGGCCGCCGAGGACCTCCGCGTACGGGCCGAGGTCGAGGCCCGGCAGGTCGAAGAACGCGACCGCGTTGCCGTTGCCGACGTCGAAGAAGAAGTGGCTGGAACCCGGGTAGTCCCGGTTCTCGATCAGTTCGGTGAGCGGGAAGCCGAGCACGTCCTGGTAGAACCTGATCGTCCGCTCGACGTCGCTGGAGAGCAGGGCGGTGTGGTGGATGCCGCGGCCCGCGGTCGTGGGCCGGACGGCGGCCGGGTGGAGGTGCTTGTCCCGCAGCTGGTCACGGGCTTCGGCGAGCTTCGCGACTTCGGTCTCGGTGGGTGCCATCTCCGGTCACGTCCTCTCAGGGGGTTGGTGCTTCAAAAGCTACTCCTCATATGTCTCGCGTGCAAGAAGTTTCTCCGCGAGAGATTGCGTCGTGCCGTCCAGCGGAACGAACGCCTTGGCCGGGGCCGGCTCGTCCGGGAGAGTCCGTCGGCGTGGAGCACCTGCACGAAGTCGTCGACAGCCTGGCCCGGGCCCACGAACGGCGGGAGCCCGTCGAGCCGTTCGCGGGTGGCACGGCCGAGGACGCCTACCGGGTCCAGCTCGCGCTCGTGCGGCGCTGGGTCGAGGCCGGCGACGTCGTGCGCGGCCACAAGGTGGGGCTCGCGTCGGCCGCGATGCAGCGGCAGATGGGCGTGGACCAGCCCGACTACGGCCACCTCACCGCGTCGATGTTCCACCTCGAACACCAGCCCATCCCGGCAGGCTTGTTCCTGCAGCCGCGGATCGAGCCGGAGATCGCGTTCGTGCTCGGCGCGCCCCTGCGTGGACCGGGCGTGACGGTGGCCGACGCCGTGCGCGCTGTCGACTTCGTGCTGCCGGCGCTGGAGATCGTCGACTCGCGCATCCGCGACTGGCGCATCTCGCTGTTCGACACGATCGCCGACAACGCGTCTTCCGGTGGTGTCCTGCTCGGCAGCCGCCCGACCGCCCTGGGTGACGTGGACCTGCGGCTCACCGGCTGCACCCTGCACCTGAACGGCACGCTCGCCGCGACCGGCGCCGGCGGGGCCGTGCTGGGCTCGCCGGTGAACGCGCTGGTGTGGCTGGCCAACACCGTCGGCCCGCTCGGCGTGACGCTGGAGCCGGGCCACGTGGTGCTGCCGGGGTCCATGACCCGCGCGTTTCCGGTGGCGCCGGGCGACACGGTCGTCGCGACGATGGCGGGGCTGGGCAGCGTGACCGCGGTGTTCGCGGCGGAGGAGGACCCGTGTTCGTGACGGACGAGATGCTCACGGCTCCCGTCGCCGCCGGGATGCGGGCGCGGCCGGTGCTGGTTTTCCGCCTGCGTCGGGGCTTGGCAGGGCCAGGCGTGGTTGCGCTTGAGGCTGTTTCGCGCGTGTACGGCGGTATCGCGCTGCTTGAGGACGATGTCCTGGTGGCCGTCCGGCTCGGTCCGGTGGGGGTTTCGCCCGAGGGGTTCGACCTCACGATGGAAGCGGTGCTGCTCGAAGTCGACGGGCAGATCGTCGACACGGCCACGGGCGCGGCGGTGGGATATCAGGCGATCGAGGGCGTTGCCGCCGAGGAGGGCCTTCTCGTGGCCACGGAAGGCTTGACCGGGCCCGTCGCCGTGGGTTCCCGCGTGGCGGCGCACTTCACGCACCTCGGTGTCGTCACGCTTTAGCCGCCACCCGCGCGATGCCGTCGAGCACCCGGGACCAGATGGGTTCCGGCAGGTCGTGGCCCATGCCCGGGACGACGTCGAGGTCGGCGCGCAGGGCGCGGGCCGTGGCGCGGCCGCCGGAGACGTGGACGAGCGGGTCGCGCGCGCCGTGGACGACGAGCGACGGAAGCGTGAGGCGGCGCAGGGCGGCGGTGCGGTCGCGGGTCGAGAGGATCGCGGCGAGCTGGCGCGCGGCGCCGCCCGGGTTGACGCCGCGGTCGAAGGTGCGTTCGGCGCGTTCGCGCATGCGCTGCTCGTCGAAGGGGTAGCCGGGGGAGCCGATGAGGCGAAAGGTCTTGACCAGCAGCTCGACGTACTCCGCCCGGTTGCGCGGCTGCGGCGCCAGCATCGACGCGGCCGCGCGCGGGCTCGGGTGGCCGATCAGGCGGTTGCCGGTGGTGGACATGATCGACGTCAGCGACCGGACGCGCCCCGGGTGCCGGATGGCGAGCGTCTGCGCGATCATGCCGCCCATCGACGCGCCGACGACGTGGGCGCGCTCGATGCCGAGGGCGTCGAGCAGGCCGGCGGTGTCGTCGGCCATGTCGGCCACCGAGTACGGCGCCGCGCGCAGCAGGTAGGCCCGCACGACGTCGGCGCGCCCGGACATGCGCTGCGAGCGCCCGGCGTCGCGGTTGTCGAAGCGCACCACGCGAAACCCGCGCGCGGCGAGCTGCTCGCAGAAATCGTCGTCCCACCAGGTCATCGGCGCGGCGAGCCCCATGATCAGCACCAGCGGCGGTGCCGTCGCGGCGCCGAACTCCTCGTGGCAGAGGGTGATGCCGTTGGCCTGGGTGGTCGACTCGGTCATGGTCTCTTCTTACCAATCCGACCAGAAGTAGGCGGGCGCCCGGCCGCACGTTACCGCGCCTGGCAACCATTCCCGCCGTGACTGTGGTCGGGTTGGTAAGCAACGGCACAGTTCAGTGCGTGCGCGTGTACCGGGCGCGCAGGAACGGGCCGAACTCCGCGGCGTCGCCCATCTTCACGTCGATCTCGTGGGTGAGGACGTCGTTGTCCGGGGTCAGCCGGTGCCGCGCTACGCCACGCGGGGTGCGCTTTTCGAGGTGCAGGGTTCCCTCGCGCCACTCGCCGCGCCCGGGCTCGCCGGGCGGGAAGCCGTAGCTGTCGAAGCCGTACCAGAGCGTCTCCTGGGTGGCCGGGTCGACGGTGAAAACGTTGTGGCCCAGGAAGGTGCTGCCGTCCTCGCGCGTCTGGACGTACTCCTGCACCACCGCGAACCCGTCCAGCGCGCCTCGGTAGGTGGCGGTCGCCTTCGCGGTGGCCGCCGGCGCCCAGGCCGAGGCCGCGAGCTCCTCCACCCCGGCCCAGTCCCCGATCAGAGCCTTGAGCTCCTCGTGCGCTGGGGTGATTTCGGGCATCTCCATGACTTCTCCCTTCGACAGGTACCTGTCAATATGGCACGCTAGCACGATGACCCGCCGCGCCGAGCGCCTCACCCAGCTCGTCAACGACGTCTTCCTCACCAACGGCACCCTCCTTGCGACGGGCGACGCCCTCACCGCGCCGGCCGGCCTCACCGCCGCCCAGTGGCTGGTCCTCGGCTTCCTCGAAGACGGCCCCACCACGGCCGCCGACCTGGCCCGCCGCCGCGGCCTACGTCGCCAGAGCGTCCAGGAGACGGTGAACCGCCTGCTGCGCAACGGAATGCTCACGCGCGCCCCGAACCCCGCCGATGCGCGTGCGCCGCTTCTGGAGCTGACGCCGGTGGCTCGGTCGGCCCTCCGCGACCTCGGCGCCCGCCAGGCGCGGTGGGCGGACGACGTGGCTTCGGGGCTGTCACCCGCGGACGTGGAGGTGACGCTTCGGACGCTGGCGGCGTTGCGGGCCCGCCTCACCGAGCCGACGTGACCCGCCTGACCGTGCCGCCGCCCTTCGCCACGGCAACGGCCGCCCGCGAGGGCGACGCGGGCAGGCGCTGGGTGAAGTCGCTGCCGGACTTGGCGGCGGAGTTCCTGGAGCGCTGGTCGTGCCCCGTGTCGGGGCCGGTGTTGCACGGCTTTGTCGGCCTGGTGGTCCCTGCCGTCCGCGCGGATGGCACCGAGGTCGCGCTCAAGCTGGGGTTCCCGTCACCGGCGAACACCGCCGAGCCAGTGGCACTGGCCGCGTGGCAGGGCAACGGCGCGGCTCGCCTCCTGGAACGCGACGACAGCCGATTCGCGATGCTGCTCGAACGGCTGCAGCCCCTGGCAAAGCCGGACCCGGCCCGTTGACCACGGTCGGCCGCCTTGCCCGGCGGTTGGCCATCCCCGCGCCGCCCGGCCTGCCGTCGTTGGCGGACAAAGCGCTCGGCTGGAACTTGCCCGGGCACGCCAAGCGGCTCGGATCTCCGTTGCCGGCACGAATCATCGACGCCGCGGTGGCCGGCGTCCGCGACCTCGCGGCCGAGCGCCAGACGACGCTGCTCCACGGTGACCTGCACTTCGGCAACATCATGCGCAGCCACGACGAACCGCGGGTCATCGATCCCGACGGGCTGGCCGGCGACCCGGAGTTCGAGCTGCTCCCCGTATTACGCGGCGACTGGCCCGCGGTCACGGCGGAAGTCAGCTTGCGCCAGGCCGTAAACCGGCGGATCGCGGAGTTCGCCGCGGCAGCCGAGGTCGACCGTGAACGGGTGCGTCGTTGGACGCAGGCCCGCGCGGCCGAGTCGGCCCTGTGGTCAAGGCACCTGCGCGAACCGGCCGCCGTCACCGCCGTCGTCGACACCCTGGCCGCCCTGCTCGTCTAAACCAGTTGACCGCCCCCGCGGCAACCAGGTTGAGTACCGCCCAGCACCCTCACCACACAGGACAGGAGGTGGACGCCATGTTCGGCTACTCGGTCGCGCGTTCCCACCTCCGGCTGAGGGTGCCGAGGGCCTGACGGGAGCGCGGAACTCCCGGAAGGAAACACATGACCGACCTGGTCGTGCGCCCGCTCGTCGCGGGTGAGGAGCGTCTGTTCACCGACCTGCCCGCCACCCAGGGCATCGGCAGTGCCCTGCTCGGGCGGGACTACGAAAAAATGGCGAAACGCCGCGAATACCGTCCCGAGTGGACCTGGGTCGCGACGCGAAACGGCGAGCCCGTGGCCCGCGCGGCCTGGTGGGCGAGCGAAAAAGACGAAGCACCCCTGGCCCTCGACTGGTTCGATTTCACCGACCTCGAAGCCGGCATCGAAGTCCTCCGCCGAGCGCCGTTCCGCACCGAGTACTCCCTCACCGTCCCGCCGGGCTGGCGCGAAGACCCGGCCGTAAAACCCGAGGTCGAAAACCGCATCCAAGCCGCCACCGCCGCCGGGATGGAGGTGCTCGTCGAGCGGTACCGCTACACCTGGACCACCGCGAACGGGCTCCCCGGGAAACCCGGCCGTCTCGAGTTCCGCGCGGAACCCGACGACGACAAGCTCCTCGAAGTCTTCCGACGCGTCCACCAGAGCAGCCTCGACGCGCACGTCCGCCGCACCACCGCGCAGCACGGGCTCGACGCGGCGGCGCGAGAAGACCTCGACCTCCTGCGCTGGCTCCCCAGCCCGCGCGACTGGTGGCGGCTCGCGTACACCCCACACGGCGACCTCGTCGGCCTCACCATCCCCGCGCGGAACCCGAGCGCGCCGATCGTCGCGTACGTCGGTGTGGTGCCGGAGCACCGTGGGCACGGATACGCCTACGACCTGCTCGTCGAGGCCACCCACGAGCTCGTCGGGTACGGCGCGGAGAAGATCGTCGCCGCCACGGACGTCACGAACGGACCCATGGCGGCGGCTTTCGCGAAAGCCGGTTATCCCGTGAGCTACCACCGCATCGACCTGGTGTGAGTGCCGACCAGGCGTTACTCTCTCGCTAGAGCGATCTATCAAATCGCACAAGGGGGCGAACGACGATGCCGGAGAAAGGTCTTGCCGCACTCCGCGTGATCCTGGCGTTCACGCTGCTCACGACCACCTTCCACTACGCGCACAACGTCATCCGCGCGCAGGACTACCCGCAGATCCCGGGGATCCCCGTGCTCGCGGCGCAGATCGTGGTCGCGTTCGGGTGGGTGTTGTTCACGGCGTTCGGGTTGGCCGGCTATCGGCTCTATGTGAAGGGCCGGTACTGGCGGGCGCTGGGATTCCTGCTGGTCTGCTCCTTGGGTGGCCTGGTCGGCGCGGGCCACTTCCTGGTGGGCGTGCCGCAGATCCCGGCGTTCTGGTTCGCGACGATCTTCACCGACACGGCGGCCGCGATAGCGTTGTGGCTCTTCGTGTCCTGGGCGGCGGCGCGGCTCAACCGGGTGAGTGTCGGAGATCAAGCGTCTACACAACATTGACGCTAGTCACTAATATGTAGACAATCAGGGAGTGACCACCACCACGACTGTGACGTTCGAGCGCCATCCGGACACCTACCGGCACTGGAAGCTCAGCGTCGACGGCGAGGTCGCCTGGCTCGAGATGGACGTCGACGAGCAAGGCGGCCTCGTACCCGGCTACGAGCTGAAGCTGAACTCCTACGACCTCGGCGTGGACATCGAGTTCTACGACGCCACGCAGCGCCTGCGGTTCGAGCACCCCGAGGTCAAGGCCGTGATCGTGACGAGCGCCAAGGACAAGGTGTTCTGCGCGGGCGCCAACATCCGGATGCTCGCGTCGTCGCCGCACGAGTGGAAGGTGAACTTCTGCAAGTTCACCAACGAAACCCGCAACGGCATCGAGGACGCCACCGAGTTCTCCGGTCAGCGGTACGTCGCGGCGGTCAACGGGAGCTGCGCGGGTGGCGGCTACGAGATCGCGCTCGCGTGCGAGAAGATCCTGCTCGTGGACGACAACTCGTCGACGGTCGCGCTGCCCGAGGTGCCACTGCTCGGCGTGCTACCCGGCACTGGAGGCCTCACGCGCGTGGTCGACAAGCGCCGGGTGCGCCGCGACCTCGCCGACGTGTTCGCCACGCGCTCGGACGGTGTGAAGGGCAAGACGGCCGTCGACTGGCGGCTGGTCGACGAGCTCGTGCCCCGCGTGGGGTTCCGCGAGTCCGTGCTGGCGCGGGCGCAGGAGCTGGCCGCCGAGTCCGAGCGCCTGCCGGGCGAGAAGGGCGTGCCGCTCACGCCGTTGGATCCCGAGGTCACCGACGACGGCATCAAGTACCGCTTTGTCGACATCACCTACGACCGTCCCGCCTCGCTCGCGACGATCACCGTCCGCGGCCCCGAGGGCGAACCCGGTGACTTGCACGCCGAGGGCGCCGACGGCTGGCTGCTGCGCCTCACCCGCGAGCTCGACGACGCGATCCTCCGCTTGCGCGCCAACGAAACCGAGCTCGGCACGTGGGTCCTGCGCACCGAAGGCGACCAGGCGAAGGTCCTCGCTCACGAGCAGCAGGTGCTCGGCGCGAAAGACTGGCTGAGCAACGAAATCCTGCACTACTACAAGCGCACGCTGAAGCGCCTCGACGTCACCAGCCGCACGCTCGTCGCGCTCATCGAACCGGGCAGCTGCTTCGCCGGGGTGCTGCTGGAGCTCGCGCTCGCCGCCGACCGTCAGTACATCCTGGACGGTCCGCCGATCGACGACGAGGATTCCGAAGAACGCGCGTCGATCACCTTGTCGGAAGCCAACTTCGGCCCGTTCCCCATGGGCAACGGACTGACCCGCCTGCAGTCGCGCTTCTACGGCGACGACGACCACCTCTCCTGGCTGGTCCGCGAGCGCGACCACGCGCTGACGCCGGCCGAGACCGTGGAGCTGGGCCTGGTCACCGACGCGCCGGACGATCTCGACTGGGAGGACGAGATCCGCATCGCGCTGGAGGGCCGCGCCTCGCTGAGCCCCGACGCGCTCACCGGGATGGAGGCGAACCACCGGTTCGTCGGCCCGGAAACGATCGAAACGAAGATCTTCGGCCGCCTCACCGCGTGGCAGAACTGGATCTTCACCCGACCTAACGCTTCTGGTCCGGAAGGCGCGCTGCGCCGCTACGGTACGGGCCAGAAGGCGATCTTCGACAGGAAGCGGGTCTGAAGCGATGCCCGAGCGGATCGACTACGACGCCAAGATCCCCAACAACGTCAACCTCGCCGACGACCGGAGGTTGCAGCGGGCGCTGGAAGGCTGGCAGCCGAAGTTCATGAACTGGTGGGGCGAGATGGGCCCCACCCTGCAGACGCACGGCGTCTACCTGCGCACAGCCGTGAGCGTCGGGCGTGAGGGCTGGGCGCACTTCGACCACGTGAACGTGCCCGACTACCGCTGGGGCATCTTCCTCGCCGAACGCGACCCCGACCGGCGCATCGCGTTCGGGGAGCACGCCGGAGAGCCCGTGTGGCAGCAGGTGCCCGGTGAGTACCGCGCCGACCTGCAGCGCCTGATCGTGATCCAGGGCGACACCGAGCCGGCGTCGGTCGAGCAGCAGCGGCTGCTGGGCCTGACCGCGCCGAGCCTGTACGACCTGCGCAACCTGTTCCAGGTCAACGTCGAAGAGGGCCGGCACCTGTGGGCGATGGTGTACCTGCTGCACGCGTACTTCGGCCGTGAAGGCCGGGACGAGGCGGAAGGCCTGCTGCTGCGCAACTCCGGCAGCCCCGACGCGCCGCGCATCCTCGGCGCGTTCAACGAGGAAACGGCCGACTGGCTGGCCTTCTTCATGTTCACCTACTTCACCGACCGCGACGGGAAGTACCAGCTCGGGACGTTGAAGGAGTCCTCCTTCGACCCGCTGTCGCGCACGTGCGAGTTCATGCTGAAGGAAGAGGCGCACCACATGTTCGTCGGCACCACGGGTGTCGACCGTGTGGTCCAGCGCTCGGCCGACCTCATCCGGGAGCACGACACGCTCGACATCGCCTCGCACGGCGGCATCCCGCTCGACATCATCCAGCGGTACCTGAACTTCCACTACACCGTCTCGCTCGACCTGTTCGGCAGCGAGACCTCCACGAACGCCGCGAACTACTACACCGCGGGCCTCAAGGGCCGCTGGCAGGAGACGCGGCGCAAGGACGACCACAAGCTCACCGACGACAGCCGCGACCTCGACCGCCCCAACGGCGACGGCACGTGGACCTCCGACGAGCTGCAGGCCATCCTGCTGCTCAACCTCGACCTGCGCGGCGAGTACACGGCCGACTGCCAGACCGGCGTCAACCGCTGGAACAAGATCCTCGCGGACGCGGACATCGACTTCCGCTTCAAGCTCCCGCACCCTGGTTTCAACCGCGAGGTCGGCATAAACTCCGGCCACCACATCACTCCCGACGGCAACATCGTCGACGAGGCCACGTGGGAGGCGAGCCGGCACCGCTGGCTGCCGACGGCCGAGGACCTGACGTTCGTCCGCTCGCTCATGCACCCGGTGTACGAGCGCGGGAAGATCGCCAGCTGGGTCGCACCGCCGAGGCAGGGCATCAACGGCAAACCGTTCGACTACGAGTACGTGCACCTCACCTAGAGGGGGCCCCATGGGCGGGTTCAACGCAGCCGAATACCTGTTGTCCCAGGGGCGTCCCGACGCACCCGCCGTGGTTTCCGCGCGGCGGACCCTGAGCTACGCCGAGCTGACCGACGAGGCCCACCGGGTCGCGTCGGGCCTGCGTTCCCTGGGCGTGCGCCCGGAAGAGCGCGTGATGTTCTGCATGGTCGACGACGTCGAGCTGCTCACGGGCATCCTCGGCACGATGCTGGCCGGCGCCGTCGCGGTGCCGGTGTCCACGATGGTCACGGGCCTCGAGCTGGGCAAAGTCCTGGCCGACTCGCGGGCGCGCGTGCTGTGCGTGTCCGGGGAGTTCGCGGCGCAGGCCGTCGGTGCGCTGGCGGCCGCGCCCGAGGTCACCGACGTGCTGCTGGACCGCGCGGAGGCGGCGGAGTTCCCCGCGGGCGTGGCCACGCACCCGTGGGCCGAACTGACCACTGTGGACGATCTGGACCTGGAACCCGCTCACACGTGGGAGGATTCGCCCGCGTTGTGGCTGTACACGTCGGGCACGACGGGCCAGCCGAAGGGCGCGATGCACCGGCACGCGAGCATCCGCGCGGTGTGCGAGACCTACGCGCACTCCATCCTGGCGACGACGCCGGCCGACCGGTTCCTGTCCGTGCCGAAGCTGTTTTTCGCCTACGGCTTGGGGAATTCGGCGTTCTTCCCGCTCGCGGCCGGCGGCACGACGCTGCTGGAACCCGCGCGGCCGACGCCGGCGTTGTTCGCCGCCCGCGCTCGCGCCGACAAGCCGACGTTGTTCTTCGGCGTGCCGACGTTCTTCGCCGGCGTGCTGGCCAGCGACGTCCCGGACGACTCGTTCGCCTCGGTGCGCTACGCCGTGTCGGCCGGGGAACCGTTGCCCGCCGCCATTTTCACGCGGTTCCGCGACCGCTTCGGCGTCGAGATCCTCGACGGGATCGGCTCCACGGAAGCGTTGCACATCTTCCTGTCCAACCGGCCGGGCTCGATCCGGCCGGGCAGCACGGGGACCGCCGTGCCGGGCTACGCCGTGGAGATCCGCGACGAGGACGGCGGGCTCATCGAGGGTCCCGGTCAGCCGGGTGAGCTGTTCGTGTCGGGCCCGTCGACGGCGATGGGCTACTGGGCGCGGTACGAGACCACGAAACGCGTGTTCCAGGGCGAATGGCTGCGCACGGGGGACAGTTACGTCCGCAATGACGACGGCACGTTGACCTGCCTGGGCCGTTTCGGTGACATGCTGAAGGCGGGCGGGATCTGGGTGTCACCGTCCGAAGTGGAGGACCGGCTGCTGCAGCACCCGTCCGTCGCCGAGGTGGCCGTGGTGGCCGCGCCGGACGCGGACGGCCTCGACAAGCCGGTGGCGTGCGTCGTCGCGGCGCCGGGTTTCGCCGTGGACCCGGATGAGCTGATCGAGTTCTGCCGCGCGGGGTTGGCGGCGTTCAAACGGCCCCGAGGTGTGGTGGAGCTGCCGGAGCTGCCGAAGACGGCGACGGGCAAGATCCGCCGCAATGTGATCCGCGACCGGGTGCGCGAGTCGCTGCTCGTGGTTCCCGCGAAACCGTGATCGACTGGCCGGCATGATCGACGGTCGCTTCGTGGTCGATGCCCACGTCCACACCCCCCGGCTGCCCACGCTCAAGCCGGCCTGGATGGAGTGGGCCCGCGACTTCGCCGGCGCCCACCCGTGGCGCACGGTCTACGACGACGCGGGTTCCGTGATCCCCGCCGCGATGGACGAGCTGATGGACGCCGAGGGCGTCGACCGCGTGCTGCTGTTCTGCGAGTACAGCCCGCGCGCCACCGGCATCCAGCCGATCGAGGACAACCTGCCGCTGGTGGCGCACAACCCTTCGCGGTTCCGGTTGGTGGCCAACGTGAACCCGCACCTGCACCACCCGCTGCGCGACGAGGTCGCCCGCCAGCTCGACCTGGGCGCGGTCGCGCTGAAGCTCCACCCCGTCCACGGCGGTTTCTCGCCCGCGGACAAGGAGCTCTACCCCGTGTATGAGCTGTGCGCGTCCCTCGGCGTGCCCGTCGTTCTGCACTCGGGCCTCTCAGTGTTTCCCGGCTCCCGCGCGACCTTCGGCGACCCTGCTCTGCTGTCCGACGTGGTCGAAGACTTCCCCACCGTGAACTTCGTCTTCGCCCACGGCGGCCGCGGCTGGTGGTACGACACGGCGGCCTTCATGGCCCAGTCGCGCCCCAACGTCTGGCTCGACCTCGCCGGCCTGCCACCCAAGAAACTGCCGGACTACTACGCCCGCTTCGACCTGCCCCGCCTGGCCCGCAAGTGGATCTTCGGCACGGACTGGCCGGGCGTCCCGGGCACCGCCGTGAACGTCCGGTCGATCGCCGGGCTGGGCCTGCCGGAGGAAACGCTGGCCGACGTGCTGGCGGGCAACGCGCTGAGGCTGGTGCCGGGGTTGAAGTAGCACCTCGTGCGGTTCGGCTCGGTCAGCGGGAGAGCGACGCCAGAAGCAGCTCACCAGTGAGAACCAGGGTGTCGAGGTTCATCCCCGCGCCTGCCGGTGTGTTCCTGACCTTGCGCAGACTCCGCGCAGCGTCCTTGCCGAGCCACTTTTGGACGTGGAGCGCGGCGTCGTCCTTGAGCTGCGCGCCAGCCTCGGCGAGTTGCGCCCGGACTGCGACGCCGGTCACCTCGTCGAGAGTGAGCCGCACGATGTCGAGCAGGTCCGTCGATTCCTTCGCGCTCGCGCGGTTCGGCAGCGCTTGCAGCTTCGTGGCGATCAACGGTCCTGGTTCGGCGACGCGAACGGCGTGCTCGACCGCGACGTCGGTGTAAACCGCTCGAACGAGGATCGGGGTGGCAGTGCGCATCGCCCAGTCGTGACTTAGCACGTACAACCGGTCTGTCGGATCGGACGGTGGGTCAGCGAGTTCTTGCTCGCCGATTTCGAGAACGTCCACACGGACTTCGCCGGTCGGTGTCTCCACGATCGCGCCGGCACCGTCGATCTCGCGAGCGCCACTGTCGAGGAGAACCCTCAACTGGCCGCGTTCACCTCTGCCTCGCAGGTCAACGGTATCGACGTCCGTGGTCACACGGTGCGCGGCTGACCCGAGCCGAGACAGGACGGCGAGTCCTCCGACCAGCGTGATCGGTTTGCTGACACGCCGCTCGACCTCGGGAATCGCCTGTACCAGGGAAACCGTGACCGAGCCGAAGAGCTCAACCCGGGGTGGCAGTTCACCAGACACGCGTCACGTCCTTTGGCGGCTCCCAGTTCTCGAGGATCTCGCGTCCACGGCCAGGATCGGTGGCCAGGTCGAGTGCGACGAAGAGCGGATGCGCGAGCGGCCACGGGAGTCCGCTGGCCGGAGCCGGTCGGCGGAGCGTGCAAGCTTGAGGTACTGGGGCAACCCGTAGCGTCGCCCCGCGGACATCCTCGGACACCGGTACTCCCAGCATCGTCGCGGCTCGTTGTGCCGTGGTCTCGTCGGGTACGTAGAAGTCCGGGGGATAGCCGGCGCGGACCGCGGCGGGTGCGCCGTAAGCAGCCGCCGCCAAGGTGTCCGAGACCGCCCAGCCCGCTTTCTCTTGAACATCCTCGAACTCGGGATGCAGGGAGCCGGCGATCGTCGGATCGCTGATCAGTTGTATCCGGGCGACTGAGATGGATGTGGGCCGCCATGCCCCGGCCAGTTCCCAGAACAGGTCGGGGAGCACGGGCAGGTTCTGTTCGTCGATCAACTGGGCAGCGCGAAATGCGGTAATCACTGTGGACACCGTGCTCGGAGAGTGGCCCAGGTCGCGCGCCAACCCGCGGATGGTGAGGGGTTTCCGCGGAGCCAGTAACAGAGCGGTCGCGACTTCGAGCGCTACCTTGCCCGTGAACGTCTTCGCCCGCTGGGCAGCTGTCCCCGCCGAAACCGGCCGGACCGGTACGTCCACCAAGACCCCTGGCCCCGACAGTCGGAGGTGGCCACGCAGATCGAGCCAGCTCCAGCCGCGTTCGCGGAGTATCTCCCTGGCCGCGGCGACGATGCGATCCGCGACCAGCAGGTGGGCCTGTTCCGGTTGGCTGTCGACGGTCCAGTCGCTGATTCGCCGGTCAAGGCCGTCGGGCATTGCGGTCGAGACGGTCTTCACGTCGATGAACAGCGGTACACCGTTCACATCGATCACGAGGTCGGTCGATTGCCTGGTCAGCGACGTTTCCGTGCGGGCCGTGAGACCGACTTGCTCGAGGGCGTCGACGAGCCTGGCGACTGAGGCGTCGTACGTTAACGGCATAGGTCAAGAGTGCCGTATGTTCAGTGTTCGGTAAAGACCGAACGCCGAACACTTGCCCTCGTGCACTGGGGTGACCTGCGGATACGCGGAGTCGCCCGATTCGGCGGTCGTTCCGGTGATCGGGAGCCGGCGGGGGTGGTCACGTCGTCTGCGTTTGCGGACGAAAGGACGTGGGCATGGCCGAGGACGGGGAGTTGCGCCGGATTTCGGAGCGGGTCGTACGCGTGGTCGCCGCCGACGCCGGCCTGCGCGGCGACGCGGAGGACGCCTGCCAGGCGGCATGGGCCGACTTCCTCGGCCGGCCGCACACCGTGCACGACCCCTCGCGCCCCGGCGCCTGGCTCACCACGGTCGCCCGGCGGCACGCCATCCGCGCCGTCGTCCGGCGGGCGCGGTCCGCGCAGGTCGAGGCAGCGGCCGCCCCGGCGGGCGTCCCGCAGTCACCCGAAGCGGCCGCGCTGGACCACGACGTGGCCACCGCGCTGTGGCGCACGGTCGACACCCTGCCGGACCGCCACCGGCGCCTGGTCTGGCTGCTCGCGCACCGGCCCGAACTGTCGGTCCGCGAGGTCGCGGCCGAGCTGGGGATCTCGCCGACCAGCGTGGGCAAGGTGCGCAGCCGCTGTCTCGCGGTGCTGAGGTACCGCCTCACCGCGCAGGGCTACACCTATCCGTGAGCACGAAACCGGCATCAATCCAGGAGCTCGTGCAGACACAAAACGTTGCCTTCCGAATCCGAGAACCACGCAGCCCGCTCGTGTCCCACCTGGGCCACGTGGTCGACGGTCTTCAGGCCCTCCACGTCGACGTCCTGGAACTGCACCCCCCGCCGTTCCAGCAGGGTCATCTCCGCCGGCAGGTCGACGACCTCGAAGCTCAACGCGGTGTTCGGGCTCTGCGTCCCCTCCGGCATGAGCCGCAGGCCGATGGTGCCGGCGCCGGCGGCGAAGTACTGGGTGCCGTCTTCGCCGGTGGTGACGGGGGCGAGGCCGAGGGAGTCGGCGTAGAAGTGGGCGGCGCGGGTGGCGTCGGACACCGGGAGCATGGTGGTGATGGTCGAGTCGGTAAGCATGTCAGCAGCATGCGCCGACCAGGCAAAACGTCGGTAGGGCGCGTTTTTCAGCCGTTGGCCGAACGCAGCGTGCGCATGGCGGAGGCGAGGGCGGACGCGTCGTCGCCGAGGGGGGTCAGGACGATGCGGCGCAGGATTTCGGCACAGGCCGAGCGGGCTTTCAGGGCGACGTCCAGGCCGTGCTCGGTCAGGGAGGCGAAGGTGACGCGGCGGTCGTCCGGGCTGGGGATGCGGCAGATGAGGTCCGCGGCGACGAGACGGTCCGCCACCTTGGTGAAACCGCCGCTGGACAGCGCCGCCTCGGTGGCCAGGCGGGTCATCGGCATGCGGTGGTCGGGCGAGCGCACGAGTCTCAGCAGGATGTCGAACGACGCGGGCGCCAGGCCGAACCGATCGGCGATCTCGCCCATCAGCTTGTCCTGCGTGGCGAGGTAGCCCTCGATCACGAGGCCCCACCAGGTCACGATCTCGTCGTCGTCCGTACGCGGATCAGGTGTCACGGCGCACACGCTACCGCACAGTCTCACCGGAATATATCTTGCGCGCGAGAGGTTTTCGGGGTTAGCTTGAGACACCAGCACCCGAGGAGACCTGATGTCCATCAAAACGAACGGGTTGCACCACGTCACCGCCATCGGCGGCAACCCCCAGCGCAACGTCGACTTCTACCTCCGGACCCTGGGGCTGCGGCTGGTGAAAACCACCGTCAACTTCGACGACCCGGGCACCTACCACCTCTACTACGGCGACCAGTCCGGCAAACCGGGCTCGTTGATCACCTTCTTCCCCTGGTCCGACGCGCCCGCCGGCCGGCTGGGCACCGGCCAGGCGACGACCACGGCGTTCTCCGTGCCGGAGACCTCGCTCGGGTGGTGGCAGCAGCACCTGAAGACGCAGGGCGTGGAGACGAGCCAGATCCGCAACGCCGACAACGAGGAAACCCTCACCTTCCGCGACCCCGACGGCCTGCAGCTCGCCCTCGTCGCGCACCCGCAGGGCGACCCGCGTGACCCGTGGGACACGAAGCTCGTCCCGGCGGAGAACGCCATCCGCGGCCTGCACTCCGTCACGCTTTCGGTGTCCAAAGAGGACGCGACGGCCGGCATGTTCACCGACGGCCTCGGCCTTTCCTTCCACAGCCAGGAAGGCAACCGCTTCCGCTTCGAGGCGGGCGCAGGCGGCCCGGGCGCGCTCGTCGACGTGCTCGTGACGCCGGAGACCCCGCGTGGCCTTGTCGCCACCGGCACCGTGCACCACGTGGCCTGGCGCGCGCCCGACGAGCCGACCCAGGCGGCCTGGCGCGAGGAGCTCGTGGACAAGGGCGTCAACGTCACGTCCATTTTGGACCGGCAGTACTTCCGCTCCATCTACTTCCGCGAGCCCGGCGGCACGCTGCTCGAAGTGGCCACGGACGCACCCGGCTTCACCTACGACGAGCCGCTGCTCGAGCTCGGCCGCGCGCTGAAGCTCCCGCCGTGGCTGGAACCGCGC
The DNA here is from genome assembly GCF_042896185.1 of Amycolatopsis sp. NPDC001319. Taxonomy (NCBI): domain Bacteria; kingdom Bacillati; phylum Actinomycetota; class Actinomycetes; order Pseudonocardiales; family Pseudonocardiaceae; genus Amycolatopsis; species Amycolatopsis sp. NPDC001319. Next base: position 54,230 of record NZ_JBIAWY010000007.1, read on the forward strand.
CGCGACGAGATCGAGCACATGCTGCCCAAGCTGAACCTTCCCAGCGAGAACAACCCGGAGCAGAAGTGAGCGCGTTCGAGCACAAGTACACCGAGGGTGAGCAGGACAAGCCCGTGCTGCTCCTGCTGCACGGCACCGGCGGCGGCCCCGACGACCTGCTCGGCCTCGCCCGCGAGCTGAGCCCCGGCTCGGCCACGCTCGCCCCGGCCGGTCCGGTGTCGGAGTTCGGTGCCGCACGGTGGTTCCGCCGGCTCGCCGAGGGCGTCTTCGACCACGAGGACGTCGTCCGGCGCGCCAATGACCTCGCCGATTTCGTCGTGGCGGCCAAGAACGAGTACGGCCTCAACGACCGCCGCCTCGTCGCCGTCGGCTTCTCCAACGGCGCCAACATCGCCGCCGCCGTTACGCTCCTGCGTCCGGAAGTTCTCACCGAAGCCGCGCTGTTCTCCGGAATGTCGCCGGTCCCGCAACCGCCGGACCACGACCTTTCGGGCACCCGTGTCTTCCTCTCCAACGGCGAGCAAGACCCGATGGCCCCCTTGGCTTCCACCGAGGAGTACGTCCGCTTGCTCAAGGAGCGCGGCGCCGACGTGACCACGCACCGCCAGCCTGGCGGGCACCAGATCACGCTCGACGGCGTCCGCGCGGCCAAGGAGTGGCTCGCTCGCTAGGGTCGAGGTCATGACTTCCGGGGCACTCGAACGTGCGACGAACCTGCTGAGCACCACGATCCTGTCCGACGGTCACAACGACCTGCCCTGGGAGCTGCGCCACCAGGGCGGGCCGGACCCGGTTTCCGCGGCCGGGTCGCTCGACCTGACCGTGCGCCAGCCGTCGCTGCACACCGATTTCCCCAAGATCGCCGACGGCAAGCTCAGCATGCAGTTCTGGTCGGTCTACGTGCCGTGCCAGCTCGCGGGCGACAGCGCCGTCACCGCCGTGCTGGAGCAGATCGAGCTCGTGCACCAGCTCGCGCAGCGCTACCCCGACCGGCTCGAGCTCGTCACCACGGCCGACGAAGCCGAAGCCGCGTTCGCCGCGGGCAAGATCGCTTCGCTCCTCGGCGCCGAAGGCGGCCACAGCATCAACGAATCCCTGGGCGTGCTGCGGATCCTGCGCCGGCTCGGCGTGCGGTACATGACGCTCACGCACAACTTCAACACCCCGTGGGCGGATTCCGGAACCGACGAACCGGCCCACGGCGGCCTCACCGACTTCGGCCGCGAGGTCGTCCGGACCATGAACGAGATCGGCATGCTCGTCGACCTCTCGCACGTCGCGCCGAGCACCATGCGCGCCGCGCTGGAGGTCAGCACCGCGCCGGTGATCTTCAGCCACTCCTCGTGCATCGCCGTGAACGACCACCCGCGCAACATCCCCGACGACGTCCTCGCGCAGCTGCCCGGCAACGGCGGCGTCGCCATGATCACCTTCGTGCCCGCCTTCATCTCCCCGGCCGTCGCCGCCTGGGACGAGCAGCTCAAGGCCGCGATGGCCGCCGCCGGCGAGGAGTTCCTCAACCTCGGGCAGCGCAAGCGCTTCGCCGAGACGTGGGACGGGCCGCCGAAGCCGAAGGCGACCGTCGCCGACGTCGTGGCGCACGCCGAGCACGCCCGCGAGGTCGCGGGCATCGACCACATCGGTCTCGGCGGCGACTACGACGGCGTCGGCACGCTCCCGGAAGGGATGGAAGACGTCTCGAAGTACCCCGTGCTGTTCGCCGCGCTGATGGACCGGGGCTGGAGCGACGAGGACTGCGCGAAGCTCGCCGGCCGCAACTCGCTGCGGGTGCTGCGTGACGTGGACAAGCACTGACCTCAAGCGCTGAAAGACCGGTACTCACCCGTTAGGGTTTCAGAACCGGCGTTCCGGTGAACGCGGGCGGACAATCAGGGCATGTCCCACGCGCGAAGTGACAACCCCACCGGGGCCACGAGCCCCGGGACCCCTCAGGTGCCGGGTGTCGAGGTGCCCGGGACCGACCCGATCACACCTCCCACGACCACGAAACGCAGGCCCACCCGGGTCAGCGGGGCCTGGATCTCGGCGGTCGTGGCCATCGTGCTGCTGGCGTTCCTGCTGGTGTTCATCCTGCAGAACCTCGACAGTGTCACGGTGCACTTCCTCGGTATGGCCGGCAACCTGCCGCTGGGTATCGCGATGCTCCTGTCCGCGCTCGGCGGCATGGTGGTCATCGGCCTGGTCGGCGGTGCCCGGATCATGCAGCTGAGGAAGCAGACCAAGCGTCAGCGGCAGAACTGATCGGGGCGGTCGTAGTGGATGCCGCGCTTGCGACATCCATGGGGCCGACCTGCGTCAGGCGATGACCGAAACCATCTCGAGCACCGTCGCGCAAACGCTTTCGTCTCCTTTCACCCTCACGCGGTCCTCGACGTCGGCGGGTTTCACCGTGCGCGTGCACAGGCGCCAGAACGTGTCCGCGTCCGTGGTGACCGAAGCCAGCGGGCTGCGTGAGGTCGGCGCGCCGCGGTCGAGCGTCCAGCCCTTCGCCGACGCGCGAGCGGTCCACTGGCCGCCGCTCGGGCCCGTCACGGTGTAGCCGACCTGACGGCCGCTGCGGGCTTCGACGTCGCGCAGCGTGTGGGGCAACGCGCGCATGAAGGTGTCGACCACCGGCGCGCGGAAGGCGGGGTCGTCGAGCAGTGGTGCGCCCACGGCTTCGCGGATCTGCTGCTGGTGCACCCACAGCTCCGTGTACTCGCGCGCCACGTCGAGCCAGAGCGGCGCCGGCTCCGGGCCCGCCCACGTGACGGGGCCGCCCAGCTCGTCGAGGTCGTGGCGCTTCCACATGTCCGTGAGCTGCGCCGTGCTGTCCACGAGCAGCGCGAACAGCACCTCGGGCGAGAGCCGGCGGCACGCGCGCACCCACTCGTCGTTGATCCGGTGCAGGAACGACGGGAACGGCTCACCTTCGCGGGGCTCCTCGGCGTGGTAGCCGTCGCGGTCCCGGGAAAGCCGCCCGAGCTTGTCGCCCAGGATGTGGGCGGCCACGTCGTGCACGGTCCAGCCGGGGCACGCCGTGGGCGCGGCCCACTGGCCGGCGTCGAGGTCCGTGAGCACGCTGACCAGGGCTTGTTCCTCGCGGGCGAACAGCGGGAGGACGTCGATCGGGGGTCCCCAGGCGGTGGCGGTCATGCGCGTCATCCAACACCGGTGATCACGCCTGCCGCATCGCCTACTCGCAGGTAGCATCAGCGCGGAACACGAGGGGAGCACGCCTGTGGACAGTCAGCGACCGAACGGCCGGGGCTCGGCCGAGGACGTGGTCAACGTGGCCCGCCGCGCCGGGCAGCTGGCCGGCTGGGCTGCGCGCGCCGGCTTCGGGCTCACCCGCAAGCTGCCCGGGCTGGACCAGGCCGAGCGTGGCATCCGGCAGGTGGAGCGCAGCCTGCTCAGCGAGCTGCGCCGTCGCCTCGACGAGGTCGACGACCCGTACCACGCGGCGCTCACCGCGGCGTCGGCCATGAACCGCCCCGACCGAGGCGGCCGGGTGGTCGAGTCCACGGTGACCCTCGTACCCGCTCGCGAGCACGAAGAGCCGCTGCGCGCGGCGATGGCCGAGCTGCTCAACCACTCCGTCGGCTTCGGCCGCGAACGCGCGCGCGAGTACCTCTACGCGATCATCCTGCGCCAGCTCACACCCGACGAGGCGCGCATCCTCGCCGCGTTGTCCGACGGTTCGCCGTTCCCCTCCGTCGACGTCGCCGAGCGCACGAACCTCGGCGGCGCGGGCCGGATCGTGCTGCGCAACGCCTCGACCGTCGGCAAGGCAGCCGGGGTGTCGCTGCCCGACCAGGTTCCCGGTTACCTCACGCGGCTGATCGGGCTGGGCCTCGTCGACCTCGACGAAGAGGTTCCGGCGCTGGAGACGCAGTACGAGATCCTCCTGACCGACGAGACCGTGCGCGAGGTGGAGAAGCAGGTGAAGCGGGTGAAGGTGATCCGCCGGACCGTGCACATCTCGCGGCTCGGGGCTCAGTTCTGGCAGGCCTGCGACCCGAGCCTCGGCTAGCGTGGGCGCGTTCCTGTCGGGCCTGCTCGACGACTTCGCCCGCCACTGGCCGCTCTACGTCTCGATCCCCGTCGTCGCCGCGCTCATCGGGTACGGCACGAAGCTCGTGGCGATCCGCATGATGTTCCAGCCTGTCGAGTTCCTCGGGATCAAACCGTTCCTCGGCTGGCAGGGCATCGTGCCGAAACGCGCGGCGCGCATGGCGAGCATCGCGTGCGACACGATGACCGAGCAGCTGATCAAGCCGGCCGAGATCGTCGCCCGTCTCGACGCCGACCGGATCGCGCAGGAGATCGCGAAACCGCTGGAAGCGGCCGTCGAGGACATCGTGCGCGAGGTCGCAGGCCACTACCAGCCGGGTCTCTGGGAATCGCTGCCGGTGGGCGTGCAGCGGCTGGTGATCCAGCGCGTGCAGACCGAGTCGCCGCACATGGTCAAGGCCGTGCTGGAGCTCATCAAGTCCGATGTGGACAGCGTGTTCGACCTCAAGGGCATGGTCGTCACCAGCCTGGTGAAGGACAAGCGCCTGCTCAACCGGATCTTCCAGGAGGCGGGTGAGCAGGAGTTCAAGTTCATCGCGCGCTCGGGCCTGTTCTTCGGCGGGCTGATCGGCGTGATCCAGATGGTGGCGTGGGTGCTGTTCAAGTTCCCGCCGATCATGCCGATCTTCGGCCTGTTCACGGGCTGGTTCACCGACTGGCTCGCGCTGCGCATGATCTTCTACCCGCTGGAGCCCAAGCGGTACTTCGGCGTGCAGTGGCAGGGCCTGTTCCTGAAGCGGCGCGCGGAGGTGGCCGAGGCGTACGGCGCGCTGATCGCCAAGGAGATCATCACCCCGCACAACGTGATCGAGGCGATCCTGCAGGGGCCGCTGTCCGACCGCGTGCTGGCGTTGATCCAGCGCCAGCTCGACGTGGAGATCGGCCGGGCGGCCAACGTCGCGAAGCCGCTGCTGGTGTTCGCCATCGGCAGCCGCCGCTACCAGGACGTGAAGTTCGCGATCTCCGAGCAGATCATGGCGCGCCTGCCGGAGACGATGCGCTACATCGAGGACTACGCCACCGACGCGATGGACATCCGCAACGTGCTGGTCACCAAGATGAAGGAGCTCTCGCCGGAGGAGTTCGAGCAGCTGCTGCGCCCGGCGTTCCAGCAGGACGAGTGGATCCTCATCGCGACGGGCGCGGTACTCGGGTTTTGTGTAGGCGAGGGCCAAGTTCTGCTGCTGGAGCACCTCGCGTCCTGAGCGCGCCGCTAGGGTGCTGCCGTCGGGACGGCACGTCGAGGGGTGCGGCATGGGCGAGGGAGCGGCTCCGTGGCCGCAGGAGATCCGGCTCGCGATGACCATGGTCGGGGGCGCGAGCCTGGCCGTGTGGATGAGCGGCGTGGCGACCGAGACGTCGGCGCTGCTGCAGGCGTCGCGCTCTGCTGAGCCGGGCGGGTACCGGAAGCTGCTCGACCTGCTGCGGGCGACGGTGCGGCTCGACGTGCTCACCGGCACGAGCGCCGGCGGCGTCGGCGCGGCGGGGCTCGGGCTGGCGGAGGCGTTCCGGTCGTCGCCGGCACCGTTGCGGGACGCGTTGGTGGCCGACGCGTCGCTGGCGAATCTGATCCGCGATCCGAAGGAGGCGCAGCCGCGTTCGCTGCTCGACGGCGACCAGTTCCTGGGCTGTCTCGACGGCGCGTTCCGCGCGATCGTCTCCGGCGGCACCCCGCCGGCCGAGCCGCCGGACATGACGCTGCTGCTGCCGGGCACGATGATCGACGGCGAGACCGTGCGCTACGACGACGCGCTCGGCAACCTCGTGCGCGACACCGAGCACCGCATGCTGTTCCGCTTCGTGGGTCCACTGTGGAACAACCAGGTCACGGCGCCGCTCGCGCTCGCGACGCGCTCCACCGCGTCGTTCCCCGGCGCGTTCGAGCTGGCGCGGCTGCCGGTCGGGCCCCGGGTCGCGGACCGGCAGCACCCGGACATGACGGACTACACCGAGCTCACGCGGTCGCACTGGCTCACCGACGGCGGTGTGCTCGTGAACAAGCCGCTGCGGCCGGCGTTGCGGGAGATCTTCGAGCTGCCGTCTTCGTCGGATGTGCGGCGACTGCTGTTGTACGTCGTGCCCACCGTGGAGGCCGAGGCTGCCGCGGTGCCGGTCGATCCGGCGAACCCGCCGCTGCTGGGCGCGGCGCTGGCGAAGGTCGTCTCGACGGTGATCAACCAGACGATCAGCTCCGACCTGGAGGAGCTCACCGCGCACAACGACGCCGTGGTCGCCACCCGCGACACCCGTGTTTCCCTTGCCGCACTGGGACTTCGCGGCGGCCGGCTGGTGGACCACCGCGTGATGGCGGCCTACCTCGACCGGCGCGTCGCCGAGGACGCGGCCGAGCTGGTGCGCACGGCCACGCGGTACTACGCACTGTCCACTATGGATGGCAAGGATGCGGGCTGGGCCAAGGGCCTGTCGACGGAACTGCGCTCGGTCGCCGCCGAAGGCCTGCGGCACGGCATGCCGGCGACGGCCCCCGGAGCCGTTTGCCAGGTCGAGGACCTCGCCGCCTTCCGCACCACAGCCCTCGACGACTCGGTCGCCACGGGCCTGCAACTCGTCAACGCCGCCTTCCACCTCTGCCCGGACGAACACCAGGCCGCCACCCTCAACGACGTCCGCGCCCGCCTGCACGCCGCGCGCAGCAAGGCCGCGCGCGGCATCCGCATCTCCCCGTGGGTGGCGAAGCACGCCCCACCCGCCGCGGGCACGACGGCCGCCGACTGGATCGCGCAGCTGGCCCGCGAATGGGCCCAGCTGGGCAAGTCGGACGCACTGCGCGCCGCGTGGCCCCTGGTCACCACCGCCCTGCGCGACGCCGCACCGGTGCTGCGCGAGCTGGCGAGCGCCCCGCCGGCCGCCGCCGCACTGCTGAAGATGAACGGCCAGACACCCACCCCCGCACCCGCCGCGGCCCCCGCCGTCACCACCGCGCTCGCCGACGCCGTCGACACCGTCACGACGCTGCTCGGCTGGTTCGGCCTGGCCGACAACCCGCCTCAGAACCCGGCGGGGCCTGCGGTTGCAGCGCATCCGGAGGCCTTGGCGGAGACTACGGTCGCAGCGCACCCGGAGGACACGGCGCTGCTCAAGGTTGCGGCCCAGTCCGCGGTCGCCGTGCAGCCGGGGGATCCGGCGCAGCCCGAGGCCTCGGCGCAGCCCGCGGTCGCAACGCGGCCGGAGGACTTGGCGCCGTCGGAGGATTCGGCGCATCCTGCAGTTGTAGTGCGGGCGGAGGTCGCGGCGCTGCCCAAGAACCCGACCGAGCGTGTGGTTGCCGTGCAGCCGGGGGATCCGGCGCTGCCCGCGGTCACAGCGCATCCGGAGGCCTCGGCGCAGCCGGAGGGGCTGGCGCAGCCTGCAGTCGCAATGCAGCCCGAGAACCCGACCCTGCCTGCGGATGCAGCGCAGCCTCAGAACCCTGCCCAGCTTGCAGTCGCGGCGCAGCCGGAGGACACGCCGCTGCCCGCAACCCCGGCCCAGCCTGCGGTCGTGGCGCAGCCGGTGGACGCGGCGTCGCATGGGGGCTCGGCCCAGCCTGCGGTCGCAGCGCAGCCGGAAGACCCGCCGCAGCCCAAGACCCCAGCCCAGCCCGCCACCGGCGAGCGCACCCTCATGTCCCGCCTCATCCTCCTCCACGTCGCCACTCGCGGCTTGCTCGCGCAGCCGCCGTCGGTGGATCAGCGGGTGGATCTGGTGCAGGTCAGCGCGGATTCGCGGACGCTGCTGGACCTGGGCCGCCCGCGTGGCTGGGACAAGCTCACCGGCCTGCAGGCGGACTACTTCGGCGCGTTCTACAAGTCCTCCTGGCGCGCGAACGACTGGATGTGGGGCCGTGTCGACGCGGTCGGCTGGCTGGTGCAGTGCCTGCTGGATCCGCACCGGCTGCGGGTGCTGCGCAACGTCGTCGGGCCGGAGGCCTTCCGCACCGAGGTGCGCGAGGCGTTCCAGGCCGTCGGCTGGCAGGTGCCGAGCGTCGCGGACAACGTGCCGGCCGCCGAGGTCGAGCCGCTGGTGGCGCAGCTCGGGGAGGAGCTCGCCTTCCTGGGGCTCGACGCGCAGCTGGCCGACGTGGCGTTCACCGACGACCTGCCGACGAGCCTGCCGGTGACGTCGATGGTGCTCGCGCGGGGCCGTCAGCTGGAGATCGCGCGGGAGGAGCTGCCGGTCGTCGCGAAGCAGGCGGCCGAAGACTCGGCCGAAGGCAACGGCAAGCCGTCCGCGGCCTTCCGTGCGGTCATGGCCACACCGCCGACGGACGCCGCCGCGACGCAACGCGCGTTCCAGGCCTGCCAGGTCTCCGCCGAACGTTTCGAGGGCGAGCGCGGCACGATGCTGCTCACCAAAACGCTCGTGAAGGCCGGCGCGACGGGCATCAACGCCGCCGCGGGCGCCACGCGCGTGCCGACGTCGCTGCAGCCCGCCGCGAAGGTGGCCCAGGCGACGGGACGCAGCGCGTGGTGGGTCACGCAGGGCGCGACGAAGCTCGGCCGCCCGTGGAACCTCGTCGCGGCCGCCGTGACGGCCGTGGCCGGCCTCGTGCTGGGTGGCAACGGCGGCCAGGTGCTGCAGTGGGTCGGCCCGCCCGTGGCCGCGGGCGCGCTCGTGTTCCTCGTGGTGAGCCTGCTGACGCTGAAACGCACGTGGCGCATGGTGCTCACGCTGCTGTGCGTGCTCGTGGTGGCGGCGTTGCTGTTCGCGGCTTTCCTGCCGCCGCTGGCGCAGCCGTTGTTCGGTTGGCTCGGTACGGTGGTCGCGGGCTGGCGGCGCGGCGAGGCGCCCGTGTGGTGGCTGCTCGTGGTGCTGCTGCTCGTGCTGCCCGCAATCTGGACCCCGATCGCGGCCTTGCGCCGCCGGACCAGGCGAGGACCATGCAACGGAGCCGACTGACCACAGTCGAGACGCGCCGCCTGAGCAGGTGCTGAGTTCGTCCGTCTTGCGCCGAAACGCCTGAGGCGTCATGGTCGGGGGAGACGAGGCTGCTCACCGAGGTGGGTGGCCCAGGAGCACGGCATGCCCCGAAACTCAGTCGATCAAACGTGTTTGTGGGGCTCCTCACCGGGGTATTCACGTTGCCGCAGGTGAGCGGGGTGGACGTGGCGCGCGTCGCTGGCGGCGTGAAAATTCTCTGTTACGTTTCCTGAGTATGTCCGGAAAGCACTTGATCGAATCCCCGACCAAGGCCGATGGCGCCGCCCTCTGGCGAATCGCGCGCGATTCGCAGAAGCTTGATCTCAACTCTCCGTACGCATACCTGCTGTGGTGCCGCGATTTCGCGGAGAGTTCGGTGGTCGCCCGAGTCGACGGCGAGGCGGTGGGTTTCGTCATCGCCTACCGGAGGCCGTCCGAGCCCGACGTCGCGCTCGTGTGGCAGGTCGCGGTCGACTCTTCGCAGCGTGGGAAAGGCCTGGCCGGGCAGCTGCTCGACGCCTTGTACGCCCGCCTGGTCGACGACGGGGTGCGTTTCCTCGAAACCACGATCACCCCTGACAACGAGGCTTCGATCCGCCTGTTCGCGTCGTTCGCGAAGCGGTGGAACGCCGCGCTGGAGAGCAGCAGGCTGTTCGAAGCCGAAGATTTCCCGGAAGATGGGGAAGGTGGGCACCAGCCCGAGAACCTTTACCGTATCGGTCCGTTGATCCGTCAATAAGCCGTCAATTTCGGGGCGAGTAGGAGCAGAGAAACGTCATGAGCATCTTCGAAGAGCTCGAATCTGAAGTCCGCAGTTACAGCAGGGGGTGGCCGGTCGTCTTCGACCGTGCGCAGGGCAGCTGGCTGTACGACGAGGACGGCAAGGCCTACCTCGATTTCTTCGCGGGTGCCGGCGCGCTGAACTACGGCCACAACAACCCGAAGCTCAAGGCCGCGCTGATCGACTACATCCAGCGCGACGGCGTGACCCACGCGCTCGACATGTTCACCGTGGCCAAGCGCGATTTCCTGGAGACCTTCCAGGAGAAGATCCTCAAGCCGCGCGAGCTGGACTACAAGATCGTCTTCCCGGGCCCCGGTGGCGCCAACGCGGTGGAAGCCGCGCTGAAGCTCGCCCGCAAGGTGACCGGCAAGGAGTCGGTCATCAACTTCACCAACGCGTTCCACGGTATGACGCTGGGTGCGCTGTCGGTCACCGGCAACTCGATGAAGCGCGGCGGCGCGGGTGTCCCGCTCGTGCACGCGACGCCGATGCCGTACGACCGCTACTTTGACGGCACGATCCCCGACTTCCTCTACTTCGAGAAGCTGATCGAAGACTCCGGCAGCGGCCTGAACGAGCCCGCCGCCGTGATCGTGGAGGGCGTGCAGGGCGAGGGCGGTATCAACGCCGCGCGCCTCGCCTGGCTCAAGGGCCTCTCGGACCTGTGCGAAAGCCACGGCATCCTGCTGATCCTCGACGACGTGCAGATGGGCTGCGGCCGCACCGGCCCGTTTTTCAGCTTCGAGGACGCGGGCATCAAGCCCGACATCGTCTGCCTGTCGAAGTCCATCGGCGGCTACGGCATCCCGATGGCGCTCACGCTCATCAAGCCGGAGCTCGACGTGTGGGAGCCGGGTGAGCACAACGGCACCTTCCGCGGCATCAGCCCCGCGTTCGTGACCGCCACCGAGGCGATCAACCTCTACTGGAGCGACGACGAGCTCGAGAAGTCCACGAAGGCCAAGGGCGAGCGCATCGCCGCCGCCTTCAAGGACATCGTGGAGGCCTACCCGGACGCCAACCTGCTGGCGAAGGGCCGCGGTCTCGCGCGCGGCATCGAGTTCGCCAACGGAGACCTGGCCGGCGCCGTCTGCAAGGAAGCCTTCGAGCGCGGCCTGCTGATGGAGACCTCCGGTCCCGACGGTGAGGTCATGAAGCTGCTGCCGCCGCTGACGTTGACCGACGACGAGCTCACGCAGGGCCTGTCGATCATCAACGACTCCATCGCGGCAGTCCTCAACAAGTAGTCCCGAACAACAGGTAAGGAGCGACCCTTGCTGGTCCGTACTCTCGACGAAGTCACCGACACCGACGCCGACATCAAGACGCCCAACTGGCGCAGCAAGCGCATCATGCTGGCCAAGGACGGCCTGGGCTTCTCGGTGCACGAGACCACGCTCTACGCGGGCACAGTGAACGACTTCTGGTACGCCAACCACATCGAGGCCGTGTTCATCACCTCCGGCGAGGGCGAGGTGGAGAACAAGGCGACCGGCGAGGTCTTCCCGCTGGCGCCGGGCACCATCTACGTGCTCAACGATTCCGACAAGCACCAGGTCCGGCCCAAGACCGAGATCAAGTGCGTGTGCGTGTTCAACCCGCCGGTGACCGGCCGCGAGGTGCACGACGAGAACGGCGTGTACCCGCTCATCACCGAAGAATCCGCCTGAGCCTTCCCGGCTGCTGCCGCGCCACCACCACACCCCGACAGAGAGAGAATCAGGAGGCGAGCAACTGTGACGCTGATGGACACCCGGGTCGAGGACGGATACCCGACCCGGATCACCGGTACGCCGGAGCAACTTCCGCGCGTGCACCCCACGGTGTGGGGTACTGAGGCAGACGGCCCCATCGACGCCGCGACCCTGGCCAACCACGAGGCCAAGGGCTACACCGTCGACGAAGGCCTGCTCTCGCCCGGTGAGGTCCAGACGTACTGGCAGGAGCTCGTGCGGCTGTCCTCCGACCAGGAGCTGCGTGCCGACGCGCGGGTGATCACCGAGGCGAAGACCGGCGAGGTCCGGTCGATCTTCGACGTCCACGTGATCTCGGACCTCATCGCGGAGCTCGTGCGCGACCCGCGGGTCCTCGACCGGGCCCGGCAGATGCTGGGTTCGGACGTCTACATCCACCAGAGCCGCGTGAACTACATGCCGGGCTTCAAGGGCACGGGGTTCTACTGGCACTCGGACTTCGAGACGTGGCACGCCGAGGACGGCATGCCGGCGCCCCGGGCCGTGAGCTGTTCGATCGCGCTCACGGACAACTACCCGTACAACGGCGGGCTCATGGTCATGCCGGGCTCGCACCGCACGTTCGTGCAGTGCGCGGGTGAAACGCCGGACGACAACTACAAGAGCTCGCTCAAGGACCAGCGCGTCGGGGTTCCGGCCGAGGACGACATCACGAAGATGGCGGCCGAGTACGGCATCGACCAGTTCACCGGCACGGCGGGCACGGCGCTGTGGTTCGACTCCAACGTGATGCACGGGTCGTCGAACAACATCACCCCGTACCCGCGCTCGAACATCTTCCTGGTGTTCAACAGTGTCGAGAACGCGCTGCAGGAACCCTTCGCGGCCAGCAACCCGAGGCCGTCGTTCATCGCCGGGCGCGACGCCACCCCGGTGCGCCGGTGACGAGGGTTACCCCCGCGCGGCGGCGGGTCGCCCGTAGCCGTGAATGTGCGCCCTGTTACTTTGTCGCCACTCCGCACGGGCCTCGTGGGTCCGCCGCGGAGGAGCTGTCCGAGGCAGTCCGGGTTCTTCGCTCGGGGTGAGCCCACCCGTCCCGCCCGGGCAGCATTGAGGTCGGGTGGACCGCGCCCCCTGGCGGCCCGGCCGACGTCACCGAGTCCGGCCCCGCACCATCAGATCGGGACTGATGGTGCGGGGCCGGATTCGTTTTGCCCAGGGGCGCGTCTGTTACGACATTCGGGCCAAGACCGCTGTTCGGGTGGGAAAACCGTGCGCACAGACGGTGAAACGGCGACTTACACGTAGGTGTCCGGCGTGTGGAGTTCACGAAAGAGTTGTGTCTGTCCGCTCATCACCACGGTAGGTTGTGCCTCCTGGCGGGGGAGACGCCGGAACCGACCCGGGGAGGTGCGCGCGAGCATGGCCGAAAATGCGGGCGCGCACGTGCAGCTGCTCGGCCCCGTCACCCTGCTCGACGGTGCACGTGCAGTTTCCATCGGCGGTCCCGGCGTGAAAGGACTGCTCGCGCTGCTGGCGTTGAAGGTCGGCAAGGTCGTGCCGCTCGAGGAGATCATCGACGCGTTGTGGGGCCACGACCCGCCCGCCACCGCGCGGACGATCGTGCACGGCAACGTCTCGCACTTGCGCCGCGTGCTGCGCGACCTGGGTGGTGACTCCGTCGCGGAGATCCTCACGAGCCCGCCCGGTTACCAGCTGGCGGTGGATCCGGCGCGCATCGACGTGCACCGCGCCCGGGCGCTGCTGGACCGCGCCGTGCTGGAGCCGCCGGAGCAGGCGTCGGCGTTGCTGGGCTCGGCCTTGGCTCTGTGGCAGGGACCCGCGCTGTCCGGCGTGCCCGATTCGGTGCGGGCGCCCGAATTGGAGGACCTGCGCCTCGCGATCCACGGCGCGCGGGTGGACGCCGACCTGGAGCTGGGCCGGCACAACGAGCTGATCGTGGAGCTCAGCCCCCTCGTGCGCGCCGACCCGCTGGCCGAGCGCACGGCCGGGCAGCTCATGCGCGCGCTCTACTACGCCGGGCGCCGGGGCGACGCGCTGGAGCTCTACCGCACCGTCTCGCGGGCCACGCTGCGCACGCTCGGCGTCGAACCGGGCGGCGACCTGCGGTGGCTGCACGAGCGCGTGCTCAACGACGACCTGGACGTCGCCGTCCCCGAGGTCGCGGCGCCGGTGAAAGCGCCTTCACAACTGCCCGCCGCGGTGCCTTCGCTCGCCGGCCGCGACGCCGAGCTGGCGTGGCTGGACGGTCTCGCGGAGACCGGCGAGAGTACCGTCGCCGTGGTGTCGGGGACGGCCGGCGTGGGCAAGAGCGCGCTGGTCGTGTGGTGGGCCCACCGCGCGGCCGCACGGTTCCCGGACGGCGTGTTGTTCGCGTCGCTGCACGGTTTCGACCCGCGGCACGCGCCGCTGGAGCCCGCGGAGCTGCTTACCCAGTTCCTGCTCGGCCTGGGCGTCGCGACGGGCGACGTGCCGGAGCAGTTGCACGAACGCGTCGCGCTGTACCGGTCGCTCATCGCGGGCCGCCGCATGCTGGTGCTGCTCGACGACGCGCGCTCCGCCGAGCAGGTGCGGCCGTTGCTGCCGCCGGGTTCGCGGTCGATGACCGTGGTGACGAGCCGGTCGAAGCTCGAAGGCCTGGCCGTGTCCAATGCGGCACGGCTGCGCGTTTTGGGCACTTTGGCACCCGACGACGCGGTGCGCCTGATCGAAGAACTTGCCGGTCCCGCGGACTTCGACCTGAACCACGCCCTGGCGCGGTTGTGCGGCTACCTGCCGCTGGCCCTGCGCATCGCCGGCGCGCGGTTGTCGGCCAGTCCACAGTGGACCACCCAGGACCTCGTCGACGAGCTGGGCAACGAACGCACCCGCCTCGCCGCCCTGGAGGTCGACGGCGCCGACGACAGTGTGCGCGCCGCGTTCGACGTCTCCTTCCGCGGCCTCCCCTCCGACCTCGCGCGGCTCCTGCTGCAGTTGGGCGTTCTGCCCGTCCGCCGCGTCGGTCCCCACCTGGCGGCCGCGGTGGCGGCCATGCCCGTCGACCGCGCGCGCCGTGCCCTGCGCACCCTGGCCGCGCACAACCTGCTCACCGAGACGGCCCGCGACGTCTTCGCCCCCCACGACCTGGTGCGGCTGTACTTGCGGGAGCTCGCGGAGTCCGAACTGGACAGTGACGCGTTGTCCGCCGTCCTGGTGCGGGCCGTGCACTTCTACCAGGCCGCCTCCGACACGGCCCGCCGCCGCATGCTGCGCATCGTCGACCCCCTCGACCTGACCGGCTTGTTACCCGCCGACGCCCTCCCATCCCTGCACACGTTCGACGAGGCCCAGGACTGGTTCGAGGCCGAGTGGCCCAACCTCCTCGTGATCCTCGACGCCGCGTATTCGGCCGGGTTGTACGGCAACGTCTGGCGCCTCGCGCGGGTTTCGCACACCTACCGCGTGGTCTGGCCCCTGCTCGACGAGTGGACCCGCCTGATCGACCTGGGCCTGGCCGCCGCCGAGGCGTCCGGCGAGATCCTCGGGCAGTGCTGGATGCTCATCTCGCGCTGCGCCATCGCCCTGACGTTCGAGCTGCCCCACACCCACCCCGCCGACGCCGAACGCGCCCTCGACCTCGCGGTCCAGCTCGGCGACAAACGCTCCATCACCGTCGCCAACATCCACCTCGGCAGCATGCTGTCCCTGCTCTCCCGCCACGACGAAGCCATCTCCCGCCTGCAGGAGGCCGTCGCCGAAACCGAACGCACCGGCGACCTCGAACTGCGCGGCCAGGCCCTCAACAACTGCGCCGAGACGGAGAAACGCGCCGGCCGCTTCGAGGAGGCGGTGGCCCACGAACTGTCCTCGCTGGCGATCGACCGCGAGCTCGGCAACGACAGCTACGCGGTGGTTTCGCTGAACAACCTCGCCGACCTGTCCCAACGACTCGGCGATTCGGCGACGGCTTCCCGTTATGCGTGGGAGGGGATCGATCTCGCGCATGCCCGGGGGTTCGACCTGCACGAGGCCATCCTCCGGGTGACTTTGGCGCGGATCCTGCGGTCGTCTCCCGCGACAGTTGGGCTGGCTGGGGAGCAGTACGCGCTGGCGGCGGTGCTGTATGGGCGGGTGAATCCGGCTCAGGTGCCGGAGGTACAGGCGGAGGCTGCGGAGCTGGGGTGAGGTTGGGTGGCCTTGGCTGGAGCTGCCTTGGCTGGAGGTGGCCTTGGCTTGGGGTGGTTCGACCGGTTCGCCGCTTTTCGCTGGGTCTTGACGGCGTGGCTCTGAAGAGTGCAGCTCCAGCAGGTGGTCTGGCTCCGTTCGTCGGCTCGACGAGTCCGGCTTTAGCTGGCCGTTCGCCCGTTCGCCCGTTCACTGGCCTTATCTGGTCTGGTCGATTGAACGTCGGCCTTGTCCTTGGCTTCGACCGCCGGTCAGAAGTGCCCGACTTTGTCCGGTTTCGCTGCTAGGTGCCGGTTTCGCTTTGGCCGTCGGCTCGTTCTTGTCCCCGGTCGATCCTGCGCTTCTCACGGGGCACCTCATGTCTGATCGACAAATCACGCCAAGCCGTCGGCGAACGGTCCGGCCACACCGCACCACCAAGCCAGACCCGGCAACCGGGTCATACCTCTCGATCACCCACCTACCTGCCGATGACCTGGGAATCGACCACCTCCACAGCGCGACTTCACCTCACCGCTCGCGCCTCTCTCCGAAATTGTCCACACCCATCCCCGAGTTGTGGACAACTCGCCCCCTCAGTGGCTTGGCCAGCGTTTTTGTCGGAGGTCACCGATAGAATGGACTCGGGGACGCCCCCCTCGGGAGGGCGGGGGCCTGTCTGCCGGGGCCGGAGGGGTGCCCTCTCGGGGGTGCGGCGGGGAGCCGGGCGCCTGTCGGGCGGTGGGGCTGGCGGTCGGGGGCGTGGAGATCGGTTGAAGATCGGTCCGCGGGGGGTGCGCAAGAGGTTTCTTGCACAGCGTTCACCCGGGTTTGCGCAGGTCGGGGATACCCTGGCTGGGCATACTTAGTGGTTTCTTAGCGTCCGGGGGTGTGGGCCGCGTAGGGTCGTAGGCGGTGTCGGCGGAGCCCTAGGGGAGGGGCAGGCTGTGAAGTCGGCGCCGCGGGTCCGCAGTCGCGTGCGGCGGGTCCGGAAGAGCCGCCAGGAGCGGCTCGGTGGCGGTTGGCCGGCCGACTTGGGGGTAGGCCGGCCGGCCGCCAGGCCCCGGGGTGACGCACCTTCGAGGGATCATCGGGCAGGCTGCTGTTGGCACAGACCAGCCGATGTGGCTGCCTCGACCAATCCCGGCCGGCATAGCGCCGCAACCCGCTGACGGTCGATCTGGGGCCCAGCAAAGGTTGCCCATGGTCTCGGACCCCGCGGTCTCGTCGTGTTGGCCTGGCAACCGGCGTTCGGCACAGCTTGGCGCGGTGCCACCAAAGCCGGTTGCAGTGGGCTGCTGAGCGGCCTTTGCCCGGCAGCCGCGCCAGCCGCCGGGTTGGCGGAGCATCGCTGCGCAGCCGGGCGACCGGGTCGGCGAAAGCCCGCAGGGCTCCGACCGCCGCCCCCAGCCGCCATCACGGCGGAGCGTTGCTGGGCCGCGCGTCGGGCGGTCGGCAAAGCTCGCCTCGGCGGCCAAGCATCACAACGCCGCCCAGCCAGCCGACCTCAGCCCGGCAAAGCCTTCCGACTCACCGGGCCGGCGTAAGCCCGCAGGGCTCCGACCGCCGCCCCCGCCGCCAAGCCGGCTGAGCGTTGCTGGGCCGCGCGTCGGTTGGTCGGCAAAGCCCGCCCCGGTGACCGAGCATCGCAACGGCACCCAGCCGAGCGACCTCACGCCGGCAAAGCTCGCCTCGGCGGCGGAGCATCGCAACGGCACCCAGCCGAGCGACCTCACGCCGGCAAAGCTCGCCTCGGCGGCGGAGCATCGCAACGGCACCCAGCCGAGCGACCTCACGCCGGCAAAGCTCGCCTCGGCGGCGGAGCTTCGCAACGCCACCCAGCCGAGCGACCTCACGCCGGCAAAGCTCGCCCCGGTGACCGAGCTTCGCAACGCCACCCAGCCGAGCGACCTCACGCCGGCAAAGCTCGCCTCGGCGGCCGAGCATCGCAACGCCACCCAGCCAACCGACCTCAGCCCGGCAAAGCCCGCCAACTCACCAAGCCGACGAAAGCCTCACCACCGAAACCGCGAGCCGAGACCCCCAACCTCACCCCACATTCGCCGTGCACAACGCGATCGTCGAGCCGCTGCTATCAGCGACGGTCTTGCCGTCCACCAGGATCGTGCAGGAGATCTGGTTCACGACGCTCGCGTTGGCGGTGTCGGCGGTCAGGGTGAGGATCGGGGTGCCGCCGCTGAAGGAGCCGTGGCCGTGCCACTGGTCGGTGCTGGCGGGGGCCGACTCGGTGCGCTGGTCGTTGAGGGTGCCGTAGCGGACGGTGGCGCCGCCGGCGGAGGTGACGACGAAGTCGACGTTGTGTTCGTCGCCGGGGGTGGGCGGGATGTGGAGGTCGCCGGCGGTGCTGGTGCCGAGGACCGACGGGAACAGCACCACCGTGGCCGACAGCAGCGCCGCGATCACCGCGACGATCACCGCCGTCACGGCGAGGCCCCGGCCGCCCGTTTTGCCGCGCGTGGACTGGACCGTGCCGACGATCCCCAGCACCAGCCCGACGCCGGCGAGCGGCCATGCGACGAAGCCGTAGTCCGGCACGAACGCGGCCGCGATGGCCGCCAGCCCGAGGACCAGGCCGACGAGGCCGAGGACGTTCGGCTTCGGCTTGGGCGGGGTGCGGTTCGGCGGAGTGGGCAGGACGCCGCCGGGCGCGGCGGCGATCCGGGGGTCGGGCGGGATCACGCGCCACGAGCCGGAGTCCGAGGAGCCGCCGCGGTGGGCAGAGACGGCGGTTTCGGCTCGCCACGCGCCGGAGTCCGAAGATCCACGACGGGGCGCACTCTCACCGGACGCCCCGGGCCTGCCACCGCGAGAAGCAGCAGCGCCGGAATCCGAAGGTCCACCGCGACCCACCGCGGCGTGAGAACCCCCGAGGATTCCGGAATCCGAAGATCCACGACGGCGCGCACCGTCCCCCGAACCGCCGTGAACGCCGGATCCGCCACCACGAGAAGCAGCAGCACCGAAATCCGCAACCCGCCGCGAAGAATCCGCGGAATCACGGCCCGGAGAGGCGCCTTCGGAACCGGTGCCAGGCGGCGCGGAAGAGCGGCCGTGGCGCGCGGGAGCGGGCGGGTGCCGCGGGTCGGGCGAGGTCATGCGTGGGGGCCTTCCGGGTCGAAGTGCGACGACGTTAACCCACACCGACCAGTGGAAGGCGAAATCGTTACATAGCAGAAAACGTCATCTATTCACCGCACCGAACAGGCACCGGTCATTTACCATCCCGCACGTCAGCGCGTGAGCGGAGAAACCCAATTGCGCATGCGCCGCGTATACACATTATCGGCGCCGTGAATGAACGAAGCGCGCGAAATCAGTGGTCGAACAAGCTCACTTCGGGCGTGATCTCGAGCAGTTCGTGCACCGGGCGGCCGCGGCGGCCGTCGATGGTCGTCGTCCGGACCACGCGCAGGCGGGCGGTCACCGGGCGGTCGAGGTTCTCCTTGATCTGGTCGAGCAGGTCCTCGGCGACGGCGCCCTGGATCGTGCCGCCGGACTCGCGCTCCAGGTAGAAGATCCGCCGCCGCGTGCGGACGCCGTCGAGGCGGCCGGACACGGTCTCGTAGCCCACGGCCTCGCGCGATTCGCGCAGGCTGTCCCGCAGGATCCGCGCCTGCTCGGTCGTCACGCTGCGCGTCACGTGCTCGCCCGCAGTCGGCGTGAGCGCCATGCCGATGCCGGCGTGCTTGCTCACCGCGTTGACGATGTCGCTCACCGCGTTGCGCACGGTGTCGCGCTGCAGCAGCACCGCGTCGAGCGCGCCGTCGTCGGAACCGTTGGCGGGCAGGAAATCGCAGAGCTCCTTGACCGCGCGCTCGGACAACGTCTCGATGCCGTCGTGGATCAGCGCGTCGTCGAGTGCCGGCTCGGGGAAGCCGAAGAAGATCGCGTTGCCCGCCTGGCCCTTCTGGATCAGCGGCGCCTTGTCGCGGTCGGCCTGCTGGACGAAGGTGACCTCGTTGGACGGGTTGCGGATGATGTGCCCGATCTTCGCCGTCGCGTCCTGAAGCGCGCGGCTGATGTCGGAGAACGTGTACGCGTCGATGTGCGTTTCGCCGATCACCGACACGTGCAGCAGCGGCGAGCGAGACGTGCGCTCGAACTTCGCGTTGGCCGCCATCGCCGACGCGCGCGCGAGGTCGTCGAGCCACGTGCCGCCGGGGATCTCGTCGGCGATGCGCCGGAACTCGTTCCTCACCAGACCATCTCCGGGAACCCCTTGCCGCCTTCGGCCCACACGGTCTCCCACACGTCCTCGTCGCCGGGACGGCACAGGAACCCGTCGAGCATCCCGCCCACCGGCTGCACCTGCTCGAGGTACATCGCGGGCTGCCCGACGATCACCCCGCGCAGCGTGAGCAGGCCGTACAGCGCCGTTCGCCCCTCGTCGTCGAGCCGCTTGAGCGCGCCCCACTCGTCGGGCAGCAGCACCACGTCCAGGCCACGCGGCGGGTAGCCGGTGCGTGTGACGAACGCGCCGCCGATCCACGCGCGGCCCGAAGAGATCACCCGGCGGGCGACGCCGAGGTAGCTGTTGAGCGCACTGAACAGGATCTCGCGATCGTTCTGGTGCGGGGCGTCGAACACGAGCCGCTCGTAGACGTCGGCGAGATCGGCCTGGTGACGGCCCGGCGGCAGCAGGTTCTGCGGCGTCCAGTGCGGGAGCGGCATCGGACCTCCTGACCTCGCGAACCTCGACGAGAGGCTCACGGCTCCCGCGCACACCGCTGCTCACAGTGCGTAGCCGAACTTACCAGGTGGGTGTCAGCCACCTCGCCCAGGTCGGCGCGGCGCGGACTCGTGGGGCTCGTCGTCGTGCGGCCACGCGTCCACGGGCTCTTCGGCGGCCGGCCAGTTCAGGTCACCCGAGAGGTGCGGTTCGGGGTCCGGGAGTCGCCCGATGTGGTGACCGGGGGCCTCGTTCGGGGTGTACGGCTCGTCCGGGTCCACCTCGGGGTAGTCGTTGTAGACCCGTTCGGGTTGCTCGTCGTAGTCGTAGCTCGGCACCGGGATGTACTGCGTCCGCTCGGCGTCGCTCGGCTCCGGGACGTCGGGCAACGAGCCCGACGTCGAGCCCGCAGCCGGAATCGAATCGGCTTCACGAGAACGCTTCGGCCGCCCCGCCCGCATGATCAGCCACATCACCAGCGCCCCCAGCAGGAACGCGACGAGCAGCCACAGCCAGATCTGCCCGAAGAGCCAGAGCATCCGCCATCACCTCTCTTCGACCGTGATCTCGACGCGCCGGTCCCCACCTTCGCCCGGCGCGGCCGTTCCGGTGCCCCGCACCAGCAGCCGGTTGGCCGGCACTCCGCCGGCCGTCAGCAGCCGCATCACCGCGCGCGCCCGGCTCTGCGAAAGCCGGACCGCCGACGCCCGACCGCCCGGACCTTCGCCGACGTGCCCGGTGATCCGGTAGCGCAGGTCGTCGGGCGCGTCCTTCAGCAGCTTCGCGACGGCACGCGCCGCCTGGGTACCCGCCGGCGTGAGCTGCGCGGAGTTCGGTTTGAACTCGATCGGCGTGTCCGCCAGCTGCGCGTCCAGCTCCTTCTGCACCCCGGCGCGGTCGGTCGGCGGCGCGGACGAAGTCGTGCTCGGCGGCGTACTGCTGCTCGGCGGCGCGCTCGTCGTGGCAGGCGGCGTGGACGTCACGGAAGGCGGATTCGGCGCCGCACCACCGGAAACCGCCGCGGACTCGACCCCTTCGACACCCTGCACGATCCCCAGCGCGCGCCCGGCCTGGTCCGCCGGGAAACCCGACAACGTCGCCTGCCGGCCCGAGAACGACACGTCGCCGCCCCGGATCCCCGCCGCGACGAGCGCGGAGCGTGATCGTCCGGTGAGGTCGCCTTCGATCCCGTCGGCCCGCACCCACGTGACCACCCCGGCGAGCACAGCCGTGACCAGCACCGCGACGGGGATCAGGCGGAGCCAACCGCGAGCACCGGACATAAAGGGACCATAGGCCGGTCACGGCCCGTTGGCGACCTGGTCGGGCGCGCCATTCGGGTGGCGCTGACCCGAACCTGAGCCTGGTCAGGACGCGGTGGCGTTGTCCTGGAAGTCCCGCACGTCGAGCTCCAGTGCGGCGGCCTCGGCCTGCACCAGCGGCGAGAGCTGCGGCCGCTTCGGTGACAGCCCGTCACCCATCGACTCGCCCTTGAGCTGGCGGCGGATCCACGGCAGCAGGTGCGTCTTGGTCCAGTTGAGGTCCGAGCGGCGCGAGGTGATCCACGTGGCCGGCTCCGCAGTCGGCGCGTACGGCTCTCGCCAGTCCTCGGTCACGGGCACGCCGAGCACCTCGGCGGTCAGCAGCGCGATGCGGCGGTGCGCGTCGGGCGTGAAGTGCAGGCGGTCGTCGCTCCAGGCGCGCCGGTCGTGCAGCGGCTGCATGGTCCAGAGGTCGACCATCTTCGCGCCGTGGCGGGCCGCGATCGCCCACAGATAGGTGTTGTAGATGCCGATCTTGCCGCGCAGCACGCTCATCACCGAGAGCGCCTTGGTGTCGGGACCGTTGAAGATCACGACCGGGATGCCGGCCTCGCGCAGCTTCACCACGCCGGCCTCGAACCGGGCCGCGATGGCGTCGACGTCCGCGCCCGGCACGATCACGTCGTTGCCGCCCGCGCACAGCGTGACCAGGTCGGGCTTGACCTCGAGCGCGATCGGCAGCTGCTCGTCCATGATCTCGTCGAGCATCTTGCCGCGCAGTGACAGGTTCGCGTACTGGAAGTCGGGCCGCCCCGCGGCGAGCATCTCGGCGAGCCGGTCGGCCCAGCCCCGGAAGGAGCCGTCGGGCAGCTCGTCGTTGAGGCCTTCGGTGAAGCTGTCACCGATCGCCACGTAACTGTCGATTCCGTACACGCTGGGATCCCCTTCCCGGTCTAGCCGCGCCTGCCCCGCGTTAAGTTGTACACCACAACTAACAATCGGACGTCCCCGTATCCTTCCCGGCCGCCACCCCTGGTTCAGCCGGAAGTCACAGTCTCTTATCTTGTCGGATCCTCGCGCGCCTGTATTACGGGATTTTCACCTCGATCCGGGGTGACGAACCGCTCAGTCGAGCACTGATCGGACACGCTGTGTGGCGAAGGTCTCCCGCTTCGGGCCTGCTACCCCGGTATCCGGCAGGCTGGGGATGTGACGGACGAGACGACGCCTTCGCGCGAGTCGCTCGCGCAGATCCTCGGCGGCCGCCGAGGGGCGATCGACGCCAGCATTCCGCCGGTCGCTTTCGTGGTGGGCTGGCTGGCCACCGGGCAGTCGATCTCGTGCGGTGCGATCGTCGCCATCGGGGTGGCCGTGGTGCTCGGCGCCTACCGGCTGATCCGCGGCGACAAGGCGCGTGCCGTCGTCGTGAGTCTCGCGGCCGTCGTGATCGCCGCGCTCATCGCGTTGCACACGGGCCGCGCGGAGGACTTCTTCCTGCTGCAGCTGCTCTCCAACGCGGCGAGCGCCCTGCTCTTCGCCGCCAGCATCGTCGTGCGGTGGCCGCTGCTGGGCGTGATCGTCGGGCTCCTGATCGGACAGAAGACGCGCTGGCGCCGTGACCCCGCGTTGCTGCGCGCGTACTCGTGGGCGAGCTGGGTGTGGGTGCTGCAGTACCTGATCCGCGTGGTGGTCTACGGCCTGCTGTGGTGGGGCGAGCACGTGGTCGCCCTCGGCATCGCGCGCACCGCGCTCTCGTGGCCACTGGTCGCGGCGACCGTGGCGGTGAGCGGCTGGGTGCTGTACAAGGCGCTGCCGGCCGGGCATCCGGGCCTGCGGCTCGCGCCGGAACCGGGTTCGGAAGACGGACCCAGGGCATAAGGCGGCCCCCGGCGAGGGGGGAGGGTCCGGGGGCCGATGCCTACGGTACCCGGCCCGGAGGGGTTGAGTCGACGGTTTGAACACTTCGAACCAGGTTTTGGTCGTATTCACCTTGCCGAAGGCCGCGCCGCCGTCTCTCCCCAGGCGTCGACGGCGGCCAGCCACGCGGCGCCGAGCACTCCGTCGGAGCTGGTCAGCACGTCGAGCCCGGCCAGCCCGGCCCGCACGAGCGGTCCTACCGGTCCCGTTCCCGTGAGGACGCTGCCCACGAGCACCACGGGAGTTTTCTCGCCCGGGTCGCGCGTGGCGAGGGCCGTGGCGACCAGAAGATCGGCTGCCCGGGCCACGATTTCCGTCGCGGAGGACTCTCCGGCGGCCGCCGCGGCACTCACGAGGGGCGCGAACCGGGCGAGCCGGATCGGCGCTTCGGCGTTGACCTTCGTGATGAGCGCACGCGCGGTGGCCAACCGATTCGCTTCCGTGGCAAGCGAATTGGGGAAATCGGGATTGTCTGAAATGGCCCCGTCGTCGCGGGAGTCCACAGGAGACGGTCCGAAGGCCTCCGCGAGCACGGCGGCCGGCAGCCCGGCGGCCGGCAGCCCGGCGAGCGCCGGCCCGCGGCCGAGCGCCTCCAAAGTGGATCGCACCGCCTCGCGCCCGAGCCAGAACGCCGACCCCTCGTCGCCGAGCAGCCAGCCGTAGCCACCCGCGGTGGCGGTCATCCGCCGGTCGCGGATGCGCCCGGCGATCGAGCCGGTGCCCGCCACGAGCACGGTGCCGTCGGGGGCCGACGTCGCCGACGCGTACGCGACCTCGGCGTCGGCCACCGTCCGAACCGCACCGTCCAAACCGATCCGTTGCCACGCCTCGGCGAACACCGTCGCGACGGTGGGGTCGGACAGCTTGCTCACCCCGGCCAGCCCGACCACGGCGGCGCGCACGTCGGTGCGCCCGCCCAGCGCCCGCTCGATCGCCGAGGCGATGCGCGCGGCCGCCTCCGCCGGTGGGTGCGAGTTGGGGTTGGCGCCGCCGGCCGTCGCCGAGCCGAGCACGGCGCCGGTGGCGTCGACCGCGATCGCTCGCGTCGACGTGCCACCGGCGTCCACGCCCACGACGAGACTCACCGGGTCTTGGTCACCTTCAGCAGCCCACGCGGGCTGTCCGGGTCGCCGCCGCGCGCGAGCGAAAGCCCGAGCGCGATGCGCTGGATCGGCAGGATCTCCAGGATCGGCGCGAGCTCCTCGGCCGTCGGGGCCACGGGGATCCGCAGCGCCGCCGGCACGTCGGCCGACGCGGACCCGACCGCGAGCACGTCGGCGCCGCGCTTGCCGACGGCCTCGAGCACCTCGCCCATCGCCGCGCCACCGTGGCCCGCGCTGGTCACGGCGAGCACGGCCGTCTCGCCGTCGACCGCCGCGACCGGGCCGTGGAGCAGGTCCGCGCCGCTGTACGCGCGGGCGGCGAGGTAGCTCGTCTCCGCCAGCTTCAGCGAACCTTCGAGCGCCGTCGCGTAGGAGTAGCCGCGGCCGGTGGTCAGCACGCGGTCGACGAAGCGGTAGCGGTCCACCGCGCGCTGCACGCCTTCGGTCGCGCCGTCGAGCGTCTGCTGGGCGAGGTCGCCGAGCTTCTGCGCGTCGGCCGCCTTGCCGCCGCGCACGGCGTCGACGAACAGGTACAGCGCGAGCAGCGTCGCGGAGTACGTCTTGGTCGCGGCCACCGCCTTCTCCAGGCCGGCGCCGATGTCCACGCCCAGCTCGGCCGCCGCGCGCAGCGGCGAGTCCGGGGTGTTCGTGACCGACACCGTGAGGGCGCCCTGGCGCCGGGCTGCTTCGGTGACCTCGATGAGGTCGGGCGAGCCGCCGCTCTGGCTCACGGTGACGAAGAGCACGTCCTTCAGGTCCGGCCGCGCGCCGTAGAGCGTCGCGGTGGACGGTGACACGAGACCCGCGGGAAGACCCAGGAGGACCTCGATCAGGTACTTGGCGTACAACGCGGCGTGGTCACTCGAACCGCGGGCGGCGAGCAAGGCGAAACGGGGCGGCTTTTGTGAAATCTTTTCAGCTACTTCGGCTATTTCCCCCTGCCGCTCGACGAGCCCGGCCAGTACGGCAGGCTGCTCCGAGATTTCCGCGGCCATGTGCTCGCCGGGATGTTGTTGGGTCATCACTTTCCTCTCCGCCGGGACCGCGGTCCCGGGTGTGCTGAGCGGCGTGCGGTCAGGTCTAGACCAATGCTAGCCGGGCGGAGCGTTTGTGGTGAAGGGTACGTTTCTTGACGGGGAAGTGGCGCGATAGTGAGGGAAAGCTGAGGGAGCCGGTCATGTTGGAGACATCCCCCGCGAGTGAGGCGGGGACCACGGCGGGTGTGCGCGGACAGCGCGAACCCAAGTACTGGGCGCTGAAACAGCACCTGCTGGATCTGCTCGACGCTCTGCCGCCGGGCTCGCCGATCCCGACGGAACGGGCGCTGGCGGGCGAGTTCACCGTGTCGCGCACCACCGTGCGGCAGGCGCTGGCGGACCTGACGGCCGAGGGCCGCTTGCACCGCGTTCAAGGCAAGGGCACGTTCGCGGCCGAGCCGAAGCTCGCGCAGCGGCTGCAGCTGTCCTCGTACACGGAGGACATGCGCAAGCAAGGCCTGAAGCCGTCGTCGAAACTGCTCGAACTCGAGGAATTGCCCGTGGAGGGCGAACTCGCGAAACTGCTCGCGATCCGCCAGGGTGCGAAAATTCTTCGCCTTCGCCGTCTGCGGCTGGCCGATTCCCAGCCCATGGCGCTGGAGACGACGCACCTGCCGCTCGGGCGCTTCCGCGGGCTGCGCAAGCACATTTCGGCCGGCGGGTCGCTCTACGCGGTGCTCCGTGAGCACTACGGCGTGGAGCTGGAGCGCGCGGAGGAGACGATCGAGACGTCGCTCGCCGGCCCGCAGGAAGCCGAGATGCTCGGCGCGGACGTCGGCATGCCCGTGATGATGCTGACGCGGCACTCGTTCGCCACCGACGGCAAGCCGGTGGAGTTCGCGCGCTCGGTGTACCGCGGCGACCGCTACAAGTTCGTCACGACGCTGCTGCCGTGAGCCGGGCCGGTGGGCCCACGAGCACTCGCCGGGCCGGGCGTGGGTGGTTGCGCCCGGACCGGCGTCGCGACACCGTGTGCGCATGACTTTCGAGCGTGCGTGGTGATCGCACCGTGACGACGACCGGCAGCGGGATCCGCTGGGGCACCCCGCTGGCGCGCGGGGTGCTGTGGACGACGATCCTCGGCTCGAGCATGGCCATGCTCGACGGGACGATCGTCAATGTCGCGCTGCCCCGGATCGGCGAGGAGCTCGGCGCCACCGTCGCCGGCCTGCAGTGGATCCTCGACGGCTACATGCTGGCGCTCGCCGCGCTGATCCTCGTGGCCGGCTCGCTCGGCGACCGCTACGGCCGGCGCCGCGTGTACCTGATCGGCGTGGTCTGGTTCGGCGTCGCGTCGGGGCTGTGCTCGATCGCCACCTCGACCACGGAGCTGGTGGTCTTCCGGATCATCCAGGGCATCGGCGGCGCGCTGCTGACGCCGGGCTCGCTGGCGATCCTGCAGTCGTCGTTCGCGCACAACGACCGGGCGCGCGCGATCGGCGCGTGGTCCGGGCTGGGTGGTCTGGCCGCCGCGGTCGGACCACTGATCGGCGGCGTGCTGGTGCAGGTCTGGTCCTGGCGGCTCGCGTTCCTGATCAACCTGCCGCTGGCCATCGTCGTGGTGCTGATGGCGCTGAAGTTCGTGCCCGAGTCGCGCGACGAGACGGCCACCGGCCACCCGGACTTCACAGCCGCCGCGACGGGCGCGATCGGGCTCGCGGGCATCACCGGAGCGCTGGTCGAAGCGCCCGGCCGCGGCATCGGCGACCCGATCGTGCTGGTCGCCCTGGTCGCCGGTATCGCCGGGATGGGCGTGTTCCTCTGGCTGCAGCACCACTCCCGTGAACCGCTCGTGCCGCCCAGCCTGTTCCGCGACCGGACGTTCACGCTCTCCAACGCGCTCACGTTCGTGGTCTACGCCGCCCTCGGCGCCGTGATGATGCTGCTGGTCCTGCAGTTGCAGGTTTCCCTGAACTACCCGCCGACGCTCGCCGGCCTGGCCGGGTTGCCGATCACGATCATCATGCTGCTGCTCTCGGGCCGCTCGGGCGCGCTGGCCCAGCGCATCGGGCCGCGGCTGCAGCTGGTGGTCGGACCCATCGTGATCGGCATCGGCATGCTGCTGCTGATCCGCGTCGGACCGGGGTCCTCCTACCTCGGTTCGGTCTTCCCCGCGGTGGTCGTTTTCGGCCTCGGACTCGCGTGCACGGTGGCGCCGGTGACCGCGACGGTGCTCGCCGCGGCCCCCGACCGCTTCGCCGGTGTCGCGTCCGGTGTGAACAACGCGATCGCCCGAACGGGTGGTCTTCTTGCGGTCGCGGTGCTCCCCGCGGCCGCCGGACTCACCGGTTCGGCCTACCGCGACCCCGTCGCGTTGACGGCCGGCTGGCGCATGGCACTGCTCATCTGCGCCGTCCTGGCGATCGCCGGAGGCCTCATCGCGTTGGGGATTCACAACGGCGTGCTCGGTTCTCCGGACGACTCCGGCGCCCCTGCCGGCGTTCCCGACGGCGCCGCGGCGCCCAAGCGGACCGTGGACGACGAGTCACCCCACCCCGGCGAGTGCTTCCACTGCGGAGTGGAGGGACCGCCGACCCACGTCCGCCCGGGCCCGCCGCGCGACTGACCCCTAGGCAAGCAGCTCGGCCAGCAGCGCCGGGTCGACATTGCCGCCGGAGATCACCGACACCGTCTTGCCGCCCGGCAGCTCGCCGGCGTGGTGCAGGTACGCGGCGGTGGCCGTCGCGCCGCTGGGCTCGGCCACGATCCGCGCCCGGCGGGCCAGCACGCGCGTGGCGTCGCGGATCTCGCCCTCGGTCACGGTGACGATGCCGTCGAGCACGCTCTGCAAGTGCGCGAAGGTCAGGTCGGACGGCTGGGCGCGCAGGCCGTCGGCGATCGTGCGGGCGCGCCGGTCCATCGGCCACTCGACGCGGCGGCCGGCGCGCAGGCTCTCGGCGGTGTCGCCGGCCAGCTCGGGCTCGACGGCGATGACCTTCGCGCCGGGGCACAGCGCCTTGATCGCCGTGCCGACGCCGGAAGCGAGCCCGCCGCCGCTCACCGGCACGAGCACCGTGTCGACGTCCGGCAGGTCGGTGGCGATTTCCAGGCCCGCGGTGCCCTGGCCCGCGATCACGTCGGGGTGGTCGAACGGCGGGATGTAGGTGAGCCCGCGCTCCTTCGCCAGCGCGGCCGCGACCGGTTCCTGCTCGGCGATCGGCACCTCTATCACCTCCGCGCCCCAGCCGCGCGTAGCCTGGACCTTCAAGCGCGGTGCCACGTCCGGCACCACGATCACGGCGGGAATGCCGAAGGCGTTGGCGGAGTAGGCGACGGCCTGGGCGTGGTTCCCGCTGGAATACGCGACCACGCCACGTGCGCGCTCAGCGTCGTCGAGTGAGGCGATCGCGTTGTACGCGCCGCGGATCTTGAACGCCCCGATCTGTTGCAGGCTCTCGGGTTTGAGCCACAGTTCGCCTTCGGCCCAGTGCTGGCGCAGCAGCGGCGTGCGCACGGCGTGGTCGGCTACCCGCTTTGCCGCGGCCTCGATATCGGAGATCGTCACCAATCGCATGTGGTGAGTATGTCAGGAAAATGTGAGCCATAGTCCATCCATTGTGGACGGTCAACGTGTCCTCGCTCACGGATGGGCAACGCGGGGAGTTCCTCGCGCGCCTTACTCGTTGAACACCGCGGGGGAAGTGGCCGGGCACTAGTAGATCGGGATCATGAGTCAGCAGCAGGAAAAGACGTCGGAGCAGGGCGAGAAGAAGAGTTTCCGCCCAGCACAGGTGGTGGCGACGGCACTGGCCGCCGTCACGGCCGCGTTGCTGGGCTCGACGCTGGGCGTGGCGGGCACCGTGGTGGGGGCCGGGGTGGCGAGCGTGATCACCACGGTCGGCGCCGAGCTGTACCTGCGTTCGCTGCAGCGCACGCGCGAGGCCGCGCTGAAGGCGCGCGCGGCGCTCGTGACCGCCGGGCAGCGCAAGGGGAGCAAGTCCGGGCTGTCGCCGGTGGACGATCCGGCGCAGATGCCCACCGTGCTGCTGCCGCTCGACCCGTCGGAGATGCCGACGGTGCGGATCTCGAAGCTCACCGAGCAGCCGGAGCCGGAGGAATCCTTCGGTGACAAGCTGCGGAAGCTGCGCTGGCCGTTGATCATCGGGACGAGCGTGATCGCCACGGCTATCGCGATCGCCGTGGCCGTGGGGGCGGACCTGGCCTCGGGCGGGAACGTCGGGCCTGGACTCTTCAAACCGGGCACCCCAGACACGACCCAGCAGCAGCGGCAGGACGACAGCCCGCCCACGACGTCGCAGAACAGCCCGCCGCCCAGCGAGACCGAGTCGAACACCCCGCCGCCGTCGTCCTCGTCGTCGAGCACGTCGACGAGCGAAAGCCCGACGTCTTCGAGCAGCTCGGACAGCGCTCCGCCGCCGTCGAGCACGGGCGGGGCGGCGTCGACCACGCCCAGCGCGCCGCAGACGAAGGCGGGTTCGGCGACGCCGACCCCCTAACCGAGCCGGGACTTCAGCGCCTGCGCGGCCGCCTTCGGGTCCTCGGCGTCGGTGATCGCACGGACCACGACGATCCGCGTCGCGCCGGCCGCCAGCACCTCCGGCAGCCGCTCGGTGTCGATGCCGCCGATCGCGAACCACGGCCGGTCGGTACCGGTTTCGGCCGTGGACCGGACGAGGTCCAGGCCCGGCGCGTACCGGCCGGGCTTGGTCGGCGTCGGCCAGCACGGGCCGGTGCAGAAGTAGTCCACGCCGTCCTCGGCGGCCGCCGCCGTAGCCTGCTGAGGCGAGTGCGTGGAGCGGCCGATCACCACGTCGTCGCCGAGGATGCGGCGCGCGAGCGGCACGGGGATGTCGTCCTGGCCCAGGTGCAGCACGTCGGCGCCCACGGCGAGGGCGACGTCGGCGCGGTCGTTCACCGACAGCAGCGCACCGTGGCGCGCGCACGCTTCGGCGAGCACCTCGAGTGCCGCGATCTCCTGCGCGGCCTCGAGCGGGGCGCCGTTCGTCTTGTCGCGCAACTGCACGATGTCGACGCCGCCGGCCAGCGCCGCGTCGACGAACTCGGCGAGGTCGCCGCGCGACGAGCGGGCGTCGGTGCACAGGTACAGCCGCGAATCGGCCAGGCGGGTGCGGATCTGTGATCCGGTCAGGGCGGGCATGGCGGGGACGTTACCCGCGCACTAGAGTGGGGTGGTCCGCACGGGAGCCCGAGGCACGGGCTGAGAGGGAGCTGCCGCTCCGACCGTGGAACCTGATCCGGGTCATGCCGGCGCAGGGAGCGTGATTCCCATGAGCGAGAACCTCACCGTCGTCGGCGGCGGTGTCATCGGCCTGTCCGCGGCTTGGCGCGCGGCGGCTCGCGGCCACCGCGTCACGGTGGTCGATCCGGCACCCGCGCGCGGCGCGTCCTGGGTGGCCGGCGGCATGCTGGCGCCCGTCACGGAGGCGTGGCCGGGTGAGGAGCACGTGCTCAGTCTGGGCGAGGAGTCGCTGCGGCGCTGGCCGGCGTTCGCGCGTGACCTCGCCGCGGAGGGCACGGACCCGGGGCTGGCCGAACACGGGACGATCGTGGTCGCGTTCGACAGCGCCGACGCCGGGCACCTCGACATCCTCGCCGAGTACCTGACGTCGCTGGGTCGCGACGTCGAGCGGCTCACCGGGCGGGCGGCGCGGCGGCTCGCGCCGGGCCTGGGTGCGGTGCGCAGCGGGCTCCACGTGCCGGGTGACCTGGCCGTCGACAACCGGAAGCTGCTGACGGCGCTGCTGGCGGCGTGCTCGAAGCGCGGGGTCGAGTTCTCCACCTCACGGATTGCTTCGCTCGACGACGTGACCGGTCCGGACACTCGCACTGTGCTGGCCGCCGGCGCGTGGACGGGCGCGTTGCACCCGCTGCTGGCCGACGCCGTGCGGCCGCTCAAGGGCGAGATCCTGCGGCTGCGGCCGCGACGAGGCTGTCTGCCGCCTCCGCCGTACACGGTGCGCGCGATGGTCGAGGGCCGGCCGATCTACCTCGTGCCGCGCGCCGACGGCGAGCTGGTTCTGGGCGCGACGCAGTACGAAGCGGGCTTCGACGAGGCCGTGACCGCGCGTGGCGTGCGGGAGCTGCTCGAAGGCGCCGAACGGATCCTGCCGGGCATCACGGAGTACGAGCTCGTCGAGATCGCCGCCGGGCTGCGCGCGGGGAGCCGCGACGCGCTGCCGTACATCGGGGAGCTCGGCGAAGGCGTGTACGCGGCGACGGGCCACCACCGCAACGGCCTGCTGATGGCCCCCGTGACCGCCGACGCCGTGGTCGCCTGGCTGGCGGGCGAGGCGCCGCCGGACGAGATCGGGGCGGCCGCGCCCGCCCGTTTGCTGGAGAAGGAGCGAGTCTGATGGAGATCAAGGTCAACGGGAGCTGGCGCGAGTTCCCCGACGGCGCCACCGTGTCCGAGGTGCTCGACGCGCTCGACGTGACCCGCCAGGGCGTGGCCGTCGCGGTGAACGGCGAGGTCGTGCGCCGGGGCGAGTGGGAGGCGTCGGTGGTGCCGAAGGGCGCGAACATCGACGTGCTGACCGCGGTGCAGGGAGGCTGACGATGGACGACGCGCTGGTCATCGGCGAACACAAGCTGTCGTCGAGGCTGATCATCGGGACCGGTGGTGCCGGGAACCTGTCGGTGCTGGAACGCGCGCTGATCGCGTCGGGCACCGAGCTGACGACCGTCGCCATGCGCAAGGCCGACGCCGACGGCGGCACCGGCGTGCTCGGTCTCGTGCGGCGCCTCGGGATCAAGCTGCTGCCCAACACCGCCGGCTGCCGCACCGCCGCGGAGGCCGTGCTCACCGCCCAGCTGGCCCGCGAAGCGCTCGACACGGACCTCATCAAGCTCGAGGTCCACGCCGACGACCGCACCCTGCTGCCCGACCCGTTCGAAACCCTGGACGCCGCGGAGCAACTGGCGGCCGACGGCTTCACCGTGCTCGCGTACACCAACGACGACCCCGTGCTCGCCCTGCGGCTCGAGGAAGCGGGTTGCGCCGCCGTGATGCCGCTGGGCGCCCCCATCGGCACGGGCCTCGGCATTCGCAACCCGCACAACATCGAGCTGATCGTCGCGCGCGCCATGGTCCCCGTCATCCTCGACGCGGGCATCGGCACCGCTTCCGACGCCTGCCTCGCCATGGAACTCGGCTGCGACGCGGTGCTGCTGTCCACCGCGGTCACCCGCGCGAAGGACCCGGAGCGCATGGCCGCCGCCATGCGCGCGGGCGTCGAGGCGGGCCGCCTGGCGCGCGACGCGGGCCGGGTGCCGCAGCGGTTCTGGGCTCACGCGTCGAGCCCGCCCCGCTGACCGCTGGTTTCGCCCTCCCGGGGTAAAGGCGGGTAAGCCGCCTGGTGCAAGTGGGCCGCATTGGGCGCTCCGGTCGGTGATTTCGTCCGCGCTTAACGCCGAACGTGCACCGGCAGGCCTTATGGTGGACGACACCCTTCCGGCGCAAAGGCGGCGGGCAACAGCGGCAGGAGGAGCCAGCCGTGACTCTATCCTCGGTCCAGGACGTCTCGGGCAGGTTGTACCTGGCCGTGGGACGGCTGTCGCGCTCGTTGCGGCAGGCGGGGGTCCCCGGGCCCGGCCACGGCGCGATCTCAGCTCTCGCCACGCTCGTCCACTTCGGTCAGCTGCGCCTCGGCGACCTCGCCGCGAAGGAGGGCGTCGCGGCGGCCACGATGTCGCGCATAATCGCCACCCTCGTCGAGGCGGGCTACGTCACGCGCGAGTCCGACCCCGTCGACCGCCGCGCCTGGCTCGCCCGCGCGACGGAAGAGGGCGAGCGCCTCGTGTCCGGCGTGCGGTCCACCCGCGTGCAGGAGCTCAACCGCCGCCTCGACAAGCTGAGCCCCGAATACCGCGAAGCCCTCACGGTCGCGCTGCCGGCCCTGGAGGCCCTGATCTCCGACGACAGCTAGCTGCCGTCGGAGGCGCCCTTCCGGACACAGCTCGACCGGCCTGCCGCTGCGGGCGCCGGCTAGCGATCCTCCGGCGCCAGCCGCCAGAACGCCGACACCGGTCCCACCTTCGCGCCCATCGGGTACGAGTGCTCGACCGCGTGCGACACGAACCACTTGCCGTACCGGGCGGCCTCCACGACCGACATCCCCTTGGCCAGCCCGGCCGTCAGGGCCGAAGCCATGGTGTCGCCCGCGCCGTGGGTGTGCGGGGTGTTGAAGCGCGGGCCGGGCAGCTCGACGAACGTGGCGCCGTCGAAGAGAAGATCGACGCACTCCGGGTCGGACACGAGGTGGCCGCTCTTCACGAGCACGTACTTCGGGCCCAGGCGGTGCAGCGCGACCGCCGCGGTGTGCATGCCCTCGCGGTCGGTCACGGTCAACCCGGTCAGCAGGCGCACCTCGTCGAGGTTCGGCGTCAGCACGGTCGCGCGCGGCAGCAGTTCCTCGCGCAGCGCGGACAGGCCGTCGGCGTCGAAGAGCGGGTGGCCGGTCATCGAGGCGGCCACCGGGTCGACCACGAACGGCACGTCGTGGTCCCGCCCGATGCCCGCGTTGTCACAAGCCGTCGCCACCGCGTGGATGATCTGCGCCGACGCGAGCATGCCCGTTTTCGCCGCGCCCACACCCATGTCCGACGCGACGGCCTCGATCTGGCCGGCGACGACGTGCGGCGGGATGTCCGCGCGATCGTGGACTCCCAACGTGTTCTGCACCGTCACGGCCGTCACGGCGACGAGCCCGTGCACCCCGCAAGTGAGGAATGTCCGCAAATCGGCCTGGAGTCCGGCTGCGCCACCGGAGTCGGAACCGGCGATGGTCAAGGCCGACGGCGGGCTCGGGTTTTCAGTCATGGGCACTTTCCGACTTCTGGTCTAGTCCATTTGGTCAGCTGTCCTTCATCCACAGTCCATCACGGTGGCACAGTGTGAGTGCCATCGCACTATCGGTGGGTGAAGGGGTCAGGATGAAACTCGCTTCAGTGGTCGTGACGGTCGGCGCGCTCGTCGCCGCCTCGTTGTCCGGGGCAGCCGTGGCGAACGCGGACAGTCCGAAACTCTCGCACGTGACCACGGTCGGCGTGCACAACACCTACGACCCGGCCGCGTACCCGTTCCTCGCGCAGGCGCTGGACAACGGCTCGTCGCTGATCGAGCTCGACGTGTGGCCGGACTTCATCACGCACGAGTGGAAGGTCAGCCACTCGAACCCGTTGGGCAACAGCAACAACTGCGTCGCCGCGTCGACGACCGCCGACCTGTACAAGGGCGGCACGAACAAGAACCTCGAGTACTGCCTCGACGACATCCGCATCTGGCTCGCGGCCCACCCGGACCACACGCCGCTCACGCTGAAGCTCGAGATGAAGACCGGCTTCTCGGACAACACCGGCATGGGCCCGGACGAGCTCGACGCGGCCTTCCGCGCCCACCTCGGCGGCGCCGTCTTCAAGCCGGCCGACCTCCTCGGCAGCTACGCCACGCTCGACGACGCGGCCAAGGCCGACAACTGGCCCACCGTGGACGCCTTGCACGGCAAGGTGATGACCGAGATCATCCCGGGCACGGTGGAGGAGCAGAACCCCACCGACACGCTGCACACCGACGTCGAGTACGCGAACTACCTGCTGGCGCAGAAGAACGCGGGCAAGCTCGGTGACGTCCAGATCTTCCCGACCGTCCACGGCGCCGTCGGCGGCGACCCGCGTGACAAGTACGCGGCCAACCTCAAGCCGTGGTTCGTGGTCTTCGACGGCGACGCCAACGCGTGGGTCACGCAGACCGGCCCGGGCTGGTACGACGACAACCACTACTACGTGGTGATGACCGACGGCCAGAACGTCGCCCCGGCCATCGACGACCACAACCCGACCGTCGACCAGGCCAACCAGCGCGTGGCCGAGCTGGCGGCGCAGCACGCCTCCGTGGTGACGTCCGACTGGACGGGTCTGACCACGGTGCTGCCGCAGGTCGACACCCGCGGCTGAGTTCCACCTGGACAGTCCACAATGGCCCCTCGCCAGGCGAGGGGCCATTGTGCGTCCACATCAGACGGTGAGCACCAGTTTCCCGGTGACCCGGCCGCCTTCGCCCACCTCGTGGGCCTTCGCCGCGTCTTCGAGCGGGAACGTCTGGTCCACGTGCACCTTCAGCTTCCCGGCCTCGACGAGCTCCACCAGCCCGAGCAGCCCGACGCGGTCCGGCTCCACGAGGATCGGCGCCGTCCGCACGCCCCGCTGGGCCGCCTTCTCCTGAGCCCTCTCGCCGACTCCGCTGGGGACACTGATGAGCAGGCCGTTCTCCTTCAGCGCCGGCAGCCAGCGCAGATCGCTGTCCTCGCCGACGAGCCCGAGCACGACGTCGAGATCCGCCGGCGTCGCGTTCTCGTCCCGGTAGTCGATCGGCTCGTCCACACCCAGCGACCGCAGGAAATCGTGTTTCGCCGCGCTGGCCGTGCCGAGCACGTACGCACCACGCGCCTTGGCGATCTGCACGGCGAGGTGGCCCACGCCGCCGGCCGCCGCGTCGACGAGCACCCGCTGTCCACTCCGGACTTCCGCCACGTCCACCAGCGCCTGCCATGCCGTGAGCCCCGCCAGGGGCAACCCGGCCGCCTCCGCGTGCGACAGCCCGGCCGGCTTGCGCACGAACTGGCGCGACGGCGCCGTCACGTACTCCGCGTAGGCCGCGGCCTCGCGCGGGAACCACGGCATGCCGAGCACCTCGTCGCCCTGTTTCACGCCGGTGGCCCCGAAACCCACCTCTTCGACGACGCCGGACACGTCCCAGCCCAGCGTGTACGGGGGCTCGCCCAGGAACACCGGGTGCGCCCGCGACTTCCAGTCGACGGGGTTGATGCCGGCGGCGTGCACGCGCACCAGCACCTCGGTCGGGCCCGGCGCCGGGCGGTCGGTCTCGGTCACCCGCAGCACCTCCGGGCCGCCGAACTCCCGCTGGGTCACCACGCGCATTTCGGATCTCTCCTTCCGGTTGGTTGCCCCCTATGCTGGGTCAGGTGGTCACTTTTCGCCAGAAGGCACTTCCCGGTAAAGTAGGTACCTGATGGAAACCACCTGTGACCAGCACGGATCCTGGGACGTCTACCTGAAGAGCTGCCCTTGCCGCGATGTGCTCGACCTGCTCGCGAACAAGTGGACCGCGCTTGTGCTCGGCGTACTTGAGCAGGGGCCGCACCGCTTCGGCGAGCTGCGCCGCGCCGTCGGCGGCATCAGCCAGAAGATGCTCACGCAGAACCTGCGAAACCTCGAACGCGACGGTTTCGTCAGCCGCAAGGTTTTCCCGACCACGCCGCCGACGGTGGAGTACGCGCTCACGCCGATGGGCGCCGAGGTCAGCGCCCACCTGGTGGCGCTGAGCACGTGGTCGCAGTCGAACTTCGACCGGATCCGCGACGCGCGCAGCACCTACGACACGCGCTCACTCGGCCCGGTGAACTGATTCCGTGCGGTCCGGGGGTTTTCCTCCCGTACCGCACGGAACGTCCAGTTCGGACTCAGGTGAAGCGCGGCGGTGGCTTCAGCACGCTTTTCCGGTAGTCGGTCACGGCCCTGCTGTCGGCGATGCCCGGTTTGGGGTCCAGACCCCATTTCCGGATCACCTTCAGGGCCGCGGCCGGTTTGTTGGCCGAGACCAGCTGGTCGACCTCGAACTGCAGGTCCAAAGGCATTTGGGCCCACAAAGCGCGGGCGGCGGCGTCGTCGGTCACGGGTCCAGTGTGGCCGCTCAGTCGGCCAGCCGCCAGAACGGGGACACCGGCCCCACCCCGGCGCCGAGCGGGTAGGCCTCGGCGACGCAGCGTGCGATGAACTGCTTCGCCTCGGTCACGGCCGTCGGCACGTCGGCGCCCTTGGCGAGCGACGACGTGATGGCCGAGGCCATCGTGTCGCCGCCGCCGTGGGTGTTGTCGGTGTCGATGCGCACGCCGCTGAGCTCCAGCACGTCCGTGCCGTCGGTGAGCAGGTCCACGCAGTCCTCGGCCTCGTACAGGTGCCCGCCCTTCACCAGCACCCACCGGGATCCGAACTCCAGCAACGCGTCCGCCGCCGCGCGCTGGGTTTGCGCGCCGGTGACCGTGATGCCGGTGAGCAGCCTCACCTCGTCGAGGTTCGGCGTGATCAGCGTGGCGCGCGGGAAGAGCTCCGTGCGGATGGCCTCCAGCGCCTCCTCACGCAGGAGCGCGTGACCGGTCATCGACGCGGCCACCGGGTCGACGACGAACGGGGTGTCCGTGTCGCGTCCGATGTGGACCTCGTCGAGCGTTTTCGCCACGGCCTGGATGATGTCGGCCGTGGCGAGCATGCCGGTCTTCGCCGCGTTCACGCCCATGTCGCCGGCCACGGCCTTGATCTGCGCCGTGACGACGTCGGCCGGGATCTCGGTGAAGCCCTGCACGCCGAGCGAGTTCTGCACCGTGACGGCCGTGAGCGCGACGAGCCCGTGGACGCCGTGGGCGAAGAACGTGCGCAGGTCGGCCTGCACGCCCGCACCACCGCCGGAGTCGGATCCGGCGATGGTGAGGGCGGTGCGGGGGGTTTCGGTCATGACTACTGCCTCTGATTGCTGGTGGAGCTACTGCCCGACGACCGGGAGGTAGACCTTGTTGCCCTGCTCGCCGAACTCGGCCGACTTCTCCGCCATGCCGGCCTCGATGGCCTCCACAGTGGACAGCCCGTGCTCCTCGGCGTACTTGCGCACGTCGTGGGTGATCCGCATCGAGCAGAACTTCGGGCCGCACATCGAGCAGAAGTGCGCGGTCTTCGCCGGCTCCGCGGGCAGCGTCTCGTCGTGGTACGAGCGCGCGGTGTCGGGGTCGAGCGCCAGGTTGAACTGGTCGTTCCAGCGGAACTCGAAGCGGGCCTTGGACAGCTCGTCGTCCCACTCGTGGGCGTGGGGGTGGCCCTTGGCGAGGTCGGCGGAGTGCGCGGCGATCTTGTAGGTGATCACGCCGGTCTTCACGTCGTCGCGGTTGGGCAGGCCGAGGTGCTCCTTCGGCGTGACGTAGCAGAGCATCGCCGTGCCGTACCAGCCGATCTGTGCCGCGCCGATGGCGGAGGTGATGTGGTCGTACGCCGGCGCGATGTCCGTCGCGAGTGGACCGAGGGTGTAGAACGGTGCCTCGCCGGTGAGCTGTTCCTCCAGGTCGACGTTCTCCTTGATCTTGTGCATCGGCACGTGGCCGGGGCCCTCGATCATCACCTGCACGTCGTGCTCGCGCGCGATGTGCGTGAGCTCACCGAGGGTTTCGAGCTCGGCGAACTGCGCGCGGTCGTTGGCGTCGGCGATCGAGCCGGGGCGCAGGCCGTCGCCGAGGGAGAACGTGACGTCGTACTTGCGCAGGATCTCGCAGAGTTCCTCGAAGTTCGTGTAGAGGAACGATTCCTTGTGGTGCGCGAGGCACCACGCGGCCATGATCGAGCCGCCGCGGCTCACGATGCCGGTCACGCGCCGAGCGGTGAGCGGGATGTAGCGCAGCAGCACTCCCGCGTGGACGGTGACGTAGTCCACACCCTGCTCGCACTGCTCGATGATCGTGTCGCGGTAGACCTCCCACGACAGCTTCTCCGGCTCCCCGTTGACCTTCTCCAGTGCCTGGTAGATCGGCACGGTGCCCACGGGCACGGGGGAGTTGCGGACGATCCACTCGCGCGTCTCGTGGATGCGCTTGCCGGTGGACAGGTCCATGATCGTGTCGGCGCCCCAGCGGGTGGCCCACACCATCTTGTCGACCTCTTCCTCCACTGAGGACCAGACGGCCGAGTTGCCCATGTTGGCGTTGATCTTCACCAGGAACTTCTTGCCGATGATCATCGGCTCGCTCTCCGGGTGCTTGCGGTTGGCGGGGATCACCGCCCGCCCGCGCGCGACCTCGTCGCGCACGAACTCGGGTGAGCACCGCTCACGCGCGGCGATGAACTCCATCTCACGCGTGATCACGCCGGCTTTGGCCCAGCCGAGCTGGGTGTTGTGCGCGCGGCCGTCGGCCCAGCCCGCGCGCAGCGGGTGAAGTCCATTGTGGACGTCGATCTTCGCGTCCAGGTCGGTGTACGGCCCGGACGTGTCGTACACGTCGAAGTGCTCACCGTTCGACAGGTCGATGCGCCGCGCCGGAACCCGCAGGCCCGACTCGGTGCGGTGGTAGACCTTGTGCGAACCGGTGATCGGCCCCGTGGTCACGGAAGGCGTGATGGCAGGCTCGTTCTCCAGCGTCGTCAACGACGTTCACTCCCTACGCCGGCATTACCCGGTCAGGTTCATGCGGTCGGCGGCACCGGGTGTCCACAGACAGACACCAGCCGCCCTCTCAGCCCGCCAAGGCGCGAGCTCCCGCGTTGGTTATGAGGTTGTCCCTCGACCATGCCACGGCGGATCACGCGAGCACAAGGCGACTTGTCGACCGGTGTGTTCTTCACCGGATCGGAGCATGCGGCCGCGAGGAGTTCACGTGACGATCACCTTTGACGACTTTGGGGGTGTCCCGTTGCGGAAAGGCCTGCTCACCGGGTTTGGTGGCGGTCTTGGCGATGAGCGCGGTCCCGGCCGCTTCGACGGCTCAGGGTGACGCGCCAGGTGGGCCTGGTACCCGTCCGAGCTGGCTGCCGGCGGACAAAACGGGCTTCGGCACGGCCCGCGACCACGCCGGCGACGTGTGGTTCACGCTGCAGGGCGGGCGCATGTCGGAGGTCTGCTACCCCGACTTGTCGACTCCGAGCGTGCGGTTGCTGGACGTCGCTGACCGGGCGGCCGCTCTCGCTCTACGCCGTGGCCGACCCGGACCTGACCAACGACGGCAGTAACGATTCGGCGTCCGCTGCCGCCGCGGTGGCGTCGGCTTCCGACGGTGCCACAGCGGCCGCTCCGGCGTTTTCGCGGACGTCCGTCGGATACGCCGGCGTTTCGGATGGTGCAACGCAATTGCTGGCGTCGTAAAAACTGGTTTCGTATTCGCGTGCCACCGCCGGAAACGTCGTCCTTGCCGGGCAAACGACCGCCGACGGTGTGCGTTCCCGGCACCTGACTTTGGCGCTGGGCATGGGTTCGTCCGCCGCTGCGGCGACGAATAATCCCCAGGATTCCGCCAGCCGCAGTTTCCGCGCGATTTCCGCCGACTACCCCCGCGGCTGGCGCGATTACCTTTCCACGGTCCGCGCCGCCCCGTCTCCATTGCCGATCACGGCGTCCCGCGATCTGTACCACTCCGGCGCGACCAACCGCGTGTGCCCCCAGCAACTCACCTCGGGAAGCCCCACCCATCCTCGGGCTCACCCGGCCGCACCCCCGGCACCCCGACGGCCTCGGCCACACCACCGGCCTGGACCCACGCGCAGTACATCCGCCTGGCCAGGTCGGTCGCGCAGAACCACCCGGTCGAGCAGCCTGCCGCCGAAGCAGCGAGCACTTCCTGGGGTGATGAACCGCTGAAACGATGAGTCTCCCGGCCCCAACCCAGGACCGGGAGACTCATCGACAAAACGACTCAAGCCTCAGCCGGCTCGTCCTTCGGGGGCAGCCAGCTCAGGCCCGGGACGCCCCATTTGTTCTTCTTCAGCATCTTCTTCGCCGCGCGCGCGTGGCGGCCCACCAGGCGGTCGAGGTAGAGGTGCCCGTCGAGGTGGTCGGTCTCGTGCTGCAGGCAGCGGGCGAAGTAGCCGGTGCCTTCGACGGAGATGGGCGAGCCGGTCACGTCGAAACCGGTCACGCGCGCCCACGAGGCGCGGCCCGTGGGGTAGGACTCGCCGGGGACCGAGAGGCAGCCTTCCCAGTCGTCGTCCGGGTCGGGCATGGTTTCGGGGATCTCGGAGGTCTCCAGCTGGGGGTTCACCACCAGGCCGCGGTGTTCGACGCCCTCGTCGTCGGGGCAGTCGTAGACGAACAGGCGCAGGTCGAGGCCGATCTGGTTGGCCGCGAGACCCACGCCTTCGGCGGCGTACATCGTCTCGAACATGTCCTCGGTCAGCGTGCGCAGCTGCTCGTCGAACTCCGTGACCTCACGGGTCGGCTGGTGCAGCACGGGATCGCCGGCGATGCGGATGGGGTGGACGGTCACGAGCAGCGAGTTTAGTCGGACCCGTCTGATACACCTGGATCGGACCGTGACGCGCCGCGCCGGATGCCCATGTCGGGCGTGGGTTCCGTGGTTCAATGGCGCCCGCGGAAGGACAGCCGAAACCGATTGCGAGGACCGCATGGACGCCGCGGAGTCGATGGCTGGGGAGCAGCCGTCGCCGCCGGAGAATGTGGGCGGCCTGACCGAGCGTGAGGTGGAGATCCTCGCGTTCGAACGTCAGTGGTGGCGGCACGCCGGTGCCAAGGAGAACGCCATCCGGGAACGGTTCTCGCTGTCCTCGACCCGTTACTACCAGCTGCTGAACACACTGCTGGAAAAGCCTGAGGCCATGGCGGCCGACCCGATGCTGGTGAAGCGGCTGCGCAAGACGCGCGCCGCCCGGCAGCGCAAGCGCGGCGCCAGGCGGCTGGGGATCGAACTGTCATGAGCTTCTTCTCGGGACTGTCCCGGCCCATGCGGGCCGCGGGCGTCGCGCTCATCGGCGTCGCCGTGATCGCCGCGATCGTGGGCGGCGTGACCGCGCTGTCGGGCAACGGATCGAGCGACAACAACGCCGGGCCCACCAGCTCGAGCGGGTCGCCTTCTTCACAACAGTCGACAGCAGGCTCGTCGTCTTCGGCGACGCCGCCTTCGTCGTCGGCCCCGTCTTCGCCCGCTTCGTCGGCGCCCTCGTCGCCACCGGCCGGCCAGTCGGGACAGCCAGGGCAGCCGGGCCAGCCCGGTCAGCCTGGTCAGCCCAGCGGACAGCCGGGGCAGCCCGGCCAGCCCGGTGGCCAGCCGGGACAACCGGGTCAGCCGGGCGGCGACCAGCAGGCGTCCAACAAGTGGGTGACCGTGCGGGTCTACAACAACTCCACGATCCCGCACCTCGCCGAGCAGGCCGCCCAGGACTTCCGCGCGTCGGGCTGGAACGTGCCCGAGGTCGGCAACTACCCGCAGGGCGTCATCGCGCACACCACGGCCTACTACCGCCCGGGCACCGACGAGGAGGCCGCCGCGAAGCAGCTGGCCGCCGAGTTCGGGTTCCAGGCCCAGCCGCGGTTCGACGGCATCCAGAACTCGAGCCCGGGCGTGATCGTGATCATCACCAAGGACTACCAGAGCGGCCACAAGGGCAGCTGACCAGCGAAAACAACGGGGCCCCACCGCGAAGGTGGGGCCCCGTTGTCGTCAGCGTTCCTGCTGGGCCTGCGCGTACGCCTCCAGCGTCGCCAGCTGCGCCGGGTCCAGCGACGGCCGCACGACCTCCCGCGCCTTCGCCAGGTGGGCGGCGGTCACCACGTGCGCCTCCAGCGACTCGCGCATCGCCGTGAGCGCGGCCTCGCGGATGAGCGCGGCGCAGTCGGCGGCGGAGTAACCGTCCAGGGTGGACGCGATGGCCGCCAGATCCACATCGGACGCCAGCGGCGTGTTCTTCGACGTCGCCTTGAGGATCGCGGTGCGCGACTCGGCGTCGGGCGGCGGCACGTAGATGCGCCGCTCCAGCCGGCCCGGCCGCAGCAGCGCCGGGTCCACGAGCTCGGGCCGGTTCGTGGCGCCCAGCACCACGACCTCGCGCATCGGCTCCACGCCGTCGAGCTCCGTGAGCAGCGCGGCGACCACGCGGTCGGCCACTCCGGAGTCGGACGACTGCCCGCGCCGCGGCGCCAGCGCGTCGATCTCGTCGAGGAAGATCAGCGACGGCGCGGCGTCGGCGGCCCGCCGGAACAGGTCGCGCACGGCCCGCTCCGACTCGCCGACCCACTTGTCCAGCAGCTCGGCGCCCTTGATCGCGAACACGTTGAGCGCGCCCGTGCCCGCCAGCGCGCGCACGAGGAACGTCTTGCCGCCGCCGGGCGGGCCGTACAGCAGCACGCCGCGCGGCGGGTCGATGCCCAGGCGAGCGAAGGAATCCGGGTAGCGCAGCGGCCACAGCACCGTCTCGGTGAGGGCCTGCTTGACGTCGACCATGTTGCCCACGTCCTCGAGCGTCAGCCCACCCGTGGCCAGGTTGTCCGAAGTGGACAGCGAGATCGGCCGGACGGTGGCGAGCGCGTCGAGCAGGTCGTGCTCCGAGATCCGCGGCTCGGCGACGTCACGCTGGCGCAGCGCGGCCCGCAGAGCCGCGTCACGGCGCAGGGCGATGAGGTCGGCGGCGACGAACCCGGGCGTCTTCTCGGCGAGCACGCCCAGGTCGGCGCCCGGTTCCACCGGCACGTCACGCAGCAGGATCCGCAGCAGCTCGATGCGCGTCTTCGCATCGGGCAGCGGCAGGCCGAGCTCGCGGTCGAGCAGGTCGGCGGTGCGCAGCCGTGGGTCCACGGACTCTGCGCGCTGCGTCGTCGCCACCACGGCCAGGCCCTCGCGGCGCATGGCCGCCCGCAGCTCCTCCAGCACGACGGTGGCCACCGGCGGCGG
The DNA here is from genome assembly GCF_042896185.1 of Amycolatopsis sp. NPDC001319. Lineage (NCBI taxonomy): Bacteria > Bacillati > Actinomycetota > Actinomycetes > Pseudonocardiales > Pseudonocardiaceae > Amycolatopsis > Amycolatopsis sp. NPDC001319. The sequence goes on from NZ_JBIAWY010000007.1 coordinate 98,303, forward strand.
CTGCGTGGCCGGCAACAGCGCGTCGACGTCGTTGATCAGCAGCACCCCGGGCCCGTCGCCGTCGGCGGCGCGGGTCACGGCCTCCCGCAGGCGGGCGTGGGCCGCGTTCGGCTCCAGCACGGCGATGTTGGGCGCGACCAGCGACACCACGCGCACCTTCTCGGCCTGCGCGACCGAGCGCACCAGCGTCGCCTTGCCGACGCCCTCCGGCCCCGACAGCAGCACCCCCAGGTGCGCCGACGTGCCCAGCCGCATCAGCAGCTCCGGCCGGTGGAACGCCAGATCGAACCACTCGGCGAGCTTGCGCGCGGCCCCTTCCGCGCCCACCAGGTCGGCGACGGGTGGGATCGGTTCCGCGAGCTCCTCCGGCTTGGTCTCCTCGACGACCTCGGCCTCGAGGTAGTCCTCGGCCGCCGTCACGGCGGTGCTGCGGACGAGCGCCGTCGCGCTGCGCGTGGGCACGGTGTCGGTCGGCGTCTCGCCCGTGCGGGCGCCGTCGCGCCAGCTGACCACAGTGGACGGTCCCACCACGACCACCCCCGCGGGCTCCGTGGCGGTGACGGTGAGCAGCTCGTTGGTCCACGTCGCGCCGATCGCGCGCGAGAGCTGCCCGCGCACGGCCGCGACGTCCGAACCCGGCGCGGGCGCGAGGTCCTGGGGGAGCAGTGAAACGGCGTCGCCGCGCGTGAGCACCTTGCCGGTGAGCGCGAGCCGCAGCGTCTGCGGCGGCACGGACACGCTGGCCAGCCGCGATCCGGAGACCGTGACCGTCTTGGCCGCCGCGACGTCGGCCGGCGTCACCACGATCTCGGACCCCTCGGACACGCCGAGGTTCGACATCGTGACGTCGTCGGTCAGCACCACGCCCGGCGTGCCCTCCTCGGCCGGCGCGGCGAGCGCGGCGCTGCGGCGAGCGCCGGTGAGGTGCACGGCGTCCCAGGCTCGCAGGCCCAGCGCGTCGAGCACCTCCGGGTGCATCCGCACGACTCCGCGCCGGGAATCCAGCGCGGACGGCGTGTGCCTGACGGTCAACGTGATCTGCGGGTCGCTCACGTCGTTCACCCTAGCGACGCGGACCCCGCCCAGGCGTCGAACGACAGGATCTCGCCCACCGGTGGCCGCGCGGCGGGGGAGAACTCACGCTGGGTCGAGTGCGCCACGGCGATGAGGCCGACCTGCGTGACGTCGGCCGGGATCCCCAGCAGGCGCGCGACGTCCGGCTCGTGGCCGGCGAGGTGGTAACTGCACAGCGAGCTGGCCAGGTCGCGCGTGCGCAGCGCGAGCTGGAAGCTCCAGATCGCCGGGTAGACCGAGCCGTAGAACGACGACTGCTCAGCGGCCGACGCCGGCGGCCGGCCCGGCATGCACGGCAGCACCAGCGCCGGCACGCGGTGGAGGTGGTCCACGAGGTGGCGGGCGGAGGCGAACACGCTCGGGTCGGCCAGGTGCGCGTAGTGCTGCCACACCTCGTGCGCGGCCTTCCTGGTGATCGCCGCGATCTCGGCGCGCAGCTCGGGGTCCAGCACGGCGACCCAGCGTTGCGCCTTCAGCAGCCCACCGGCGGCGGGTGCCTGCTGGGCAATGCGCAGGCAGTCCTCGATCACCGCCGGGTCGACCGGCCGGTCGAGATCCAGCTTGCGGCGGACGGACCGGGTGGTGGTGAGCAGCGTTTCGGCGTCCATGGTGTCCCTCCAGTTCGATACTTACAACGTAAGCGTACACCGTAAGTACTTACGCCGTAAGCTAAGATTCGGCGGTGGTGCGCGAAACCCTGACGCGGGAAAAAGTCCTCGACGAAGCGCTGGCCCTGGTGGACGCCGACGGCATGGGCGCGCTGTCGATGCGCAAGCTCGCGGCCCGTCTCGGCGTCGAGGCGATGTCGCTCTACAACCACGTGAAGAACAAGGGCGACCTGCTCGACGGGCTCACCGCGCGCGTCTTCGAGTCCGTGCCGCTGCCGGTGCCGTCGTGGAGCTGGGAAACCCGCGTCCGCCGGCTCGCCGAAGGCCTCTACACGGCGTTCACGCGGCACCCGGCCGTGGTGCGCGCGCTGGCGGCGGAGGAGGCGAACCCGCGCTCGCCCGGTGCGTTGCGCGTGATCGACGCCCTGCTGGGCGCGCTGCTCGACGCCGGGCTCGACGAGGCGGCCGCGGCCCGCGGCTACCGGTCGTTGATGGGACTCACGTTCGGCGCGGCGCTCGCCGACTCCGTTGCCGGGGGCGTGGCGCAGCGCGACGAGCCCGTTGGCGACTGGTTCAGCCGCATGGTCACGCCGGAGGAGCTGCCGAACCTGTACCGCGTGCTGCCGTCACTGGCCGACGTCGACTGCGTGCAGGACTTCCACGACCAGCTCGACCTGCTGCTCACGGGCCTGCGCGCGGCGGCGCGCTAGGCCGAGAACGTCAGCGGCGCCGGATCCCGATCCGCCGCCAGCTGCGGCGACGCTGGTTCGGGCCCGAAGTCGCGTTCGAGTTGCCCGTGCCCGAGTGGTCCCGGTCCCGCAACGCGCGCGTCGCCCGCACGAAGTCCGAGCCGTTGCGCGGCAGCCGCACGGCGCGCATGGCCGCGCCCGCGACCCGGCGAGACGCCGGCCGCAGCCGCAGGCGCCGCTGCGAACGCGCACGGCGGATGGCCCGGCGCTCGCGCGGCGGGACCGTCCACGCCTCGGGGTGCGCGGCGAGCCAACGGTTGCGATACACCGCGTACGGGATGTGCAGCAGGTACAGCACCAGCGCGATGGCCAGCGCCACCAGGGGGAACTGGATGATCGCGGCGGCCAGCAGGCCGACGCCCACCAGCAGTGGTGCGATGGCCCGGGCGGGCACCTTGACCGTCTTCAGCGACAGCGTCGGGATGCGGCTGATCAGCAGCGCGGCGACGGCGATCGTCCAGGCGATCACCACGTACTGCTGGGACCACCAGCCCTGGCCCCACTGCAGCGTCGCGATGAGCGGCAGCATGGCGACCAGGCCACCGGCCGGCGCGGGCACGCCGACGAAGAACTCCGCGGAGTAGGGCGGCTTGTCGGTGACGTCGAGCAGGGTGTTGAAGCGCGCGAGGCGCAGGATCATGCAGACGGCGAAGATCAGCGAAGCCACCCAGCCGATGCGGTCGCCGTGCGACTGCCACACGTACAGCACCAGCGCCGGCGCCACGCCGAACGAGATGCCGTCGGACAGCGAGTCGAGCTCGGCGCCCATCTTCGACGTCGCGTCGAGCAGGCGCGCGATGCGCCCGTCGAGGCTGTCGAGCACCGCCGCGATGCCGATGGCCGCGATGGCCATGGCGTAGTTGCCCGTGAGCGCGAACTGCACGGACGACAGCCCGGCGCACAGCGCCAGCACCGTGATGGCGTTCGGCAGCAGCCGAATGCTCGGGGTGGTCACGCGGACCATGAGATCAGCCTTCTCCCAGTGCCGGGAGTTCGGCGATCACCGTCTCGCCGCCGACCGTGCGCTGGCCCTTCGCGACGAGCACGCGGCTGCCGGGCGGCAGGTAGAGGTCGACACGGGAGCCGAACCGGATGATGCCGTAGGTGGCACCCGCGGCCACCTTGTCGCCCTCGTGGATCTCGCACAGGATGCGGCGCGCGACGAGGCCGGCGATCTGCACGACGACGAGCTCGTGGCCGTCGACGGTGCGCATGAGCACGGAGTTGCGCTCGTTGTCCTCGCTCGCCTTGTCCAGGTCCGCGGAGAGGAACTTGCCCGGCCGGTAGGCCACCTTCTCGATGACGCCGGGGGCCGGGATCCGCTGGACGTGCACGTCGAACACCGACAGGAACACGCTCACGCGCATCCGCGGCTCGGCAGGCAGCCCCAGCTCGGGCGGCGGCACGGCCTCCTCGATGAGGGACACCAGGCCGTCGGCCGAGGCCACGGCGATGTTGTCCCGCTCCGGCGCGACGCGCTTCGGCTCGCGGAAGAACGCGGCGGTGGCCGCGGTCGCGAGCGCACCGACCACACCGAGGCGCTTGGAGAACCGGCGCAGCACCAGCGTCGCCGCCAGCCCGCCGAAGACGAACGGGCGTCCGGCGGGGTGCATCGGCGGGATCGTCTCCCGCGCGAGCTGCACTGCGTGCGTGAGGGGATTGCCGGTGGGCTTGCCGCTCATGGATCGGTTCCCCGCTGTTCGTTGCGTTCGGAGGGAGAGGACGGGTTTCACGTCCGATTTGGGAATCACCACGCTACCGCCCGTCGGCGGGCGGACACGTCCAGGGCCGGTGGCGGCTCCCCCGTCAGGGTTTCCCCGGCGCGGGTGGGCGTGCCCACAAACCGGTAACGACTGATCGAATTCCTCGACAACTCTCAGTAGTACCCGCCGTTCGGGAGCCTGTCCCGGGCCTGAGTCCGCCGAGGAAGCGATGTCCGTACCCGATCCGCTCGCCGAGCTGCTGTGTGCCTGGCGACGGGAGATCTCCGCCGCGCCCATGCCCGTGCTCGTGGACACGGCGCACGCCGTGCGCGTGGTCCGGGAGGCGATCCGGGCGGGCCGGGTGCATGCGTCCCCCGACGACGCATGCACCCGGACGCGGAACTAGCCAGTTTAGGCGGATTCCGGGGGTTACTGACGGTTCGTGTGGAAACCGTTACCGGTAGTTGTCTCGCCGGTAGTTGTCGTGCGGGTAGTCGTCACGCCGGGACCGCCTGCCGATCGAGCTGACCAGCCGCAGCACCGCCAGCAGGACGATCGCGCCCAGGATCGCGACGCCGAAGCTCGGGAAATCGAACTCGAAGCGCTGCTGCTCACCCGTCGCCAGCCGGTAGATGAAGCCGCCGAGCGCCGCCCCGAGCACCCCGACGAGCACGCTGACCAGACACCCCTGGCGGCGCCGGTCCGGCCCGCCGACGACCAGGTTCGCGAGCCAGCCGACCAGCGCGCCGAAGATGATCCAGGTGAAGAAGCCCATGGGGGCGAGGATACCTGCGCGTTGATTACACAAGAGTAGTTGTGCAATATGTGTTGTACAACTACTCTTGTCGATCGTGACCGACGACGTGCGGCAGATCCGCGACTCCCGTGTCCTGGCGGCGATGTCCCACCCGCTCCGCCTGCGCCTGCTCGACCTGCTGAAGCTCGACGGCCCCGCCACGGCTTCGGTCCTCGCCGACCGCACCGCGTCGGCCGTCGGCAACATCTCCCACCACCTGAAGGTCCTCTCGGCCGCCGGCCTGGTCGAAGAGGCCCCCGAACTCGCCCGCGACCGCCGCGAACGCTGGTGGCGCCGCCCTTCGCGCGCCCTGTCCTGGTCCACTTCGGACTTCGTCGGCGACCCGGTGGGCGACGCCGCGGAGGTCCTCTCACTCGACCGCCAGGCTTCGCTGTCCCGCTCTTGGCTCTCGGCCCTGGAGACGGAACCCGCCGAGTGGCGCGACGCCTGGTTCACGAACGAAACGTGGGCGCGGTTGTCAGCCGCTGAGGTGATGGAGCTGAGCACACGGGTCTTGGCGTTGTTCGCGGAGTACACCGACCGCCCTGCCCCTGACGACTCTGTCGAGCGGCGCCCGGTCTTTCTTTTCGCGCGGGGCTTTCCTGCGGAGCCGTGATCGGTGTTGCGCTTTTCGTTGCGGCGGCGGGCTTTCTCGTTTTGTCCACAACTCGGCTTCGCTGTGGACAACTCGGCTTTGGAGATCATTTTGTCGGTGGGGGGCGGTAGACTGGCCAAGGGCCGTTCCCCCGAGGATGGGTGGGGGCTTCCCGAGGTGAGTTGCTGGGGGCAGCAGCATTTCGGCGCTGGTTTTGGGACTGCGGGGAGTTCTTGCTCGGGTGCCCGGAATCCCCGGCTTGATGGGGAGCGCCGCGGAGGCCGACTCCGTCTCCGCGCGGGTGAAATCCTTGGTTGCCAAGAGAAGTGGCGTGGGGGCCGGTTCGGTCTCGGCGGGGGGAAACCCTTGGTCGCCAAGGGAAGCGGCGCGAGAGTGCTCCGTCATCCGCCGAAGTCGGCGCGGTGAGCCCGTGAGTGAGCCGGGCGTGACCGACAACCTGTGGCGAGACCGAAACTTCCGCCTGATCTGGACCGGCGAGACCATCAGCACCCTCGGCAGCGCGGTGGCCGGCACGTCGTTGCCGTTGGTCGCGTTGTTGGTCCTGGGTGCGTCGACGTTCGAGGTGGCGTTGCTGACCGCCGTCGCGTGGGTGCCGTGGTTGGTGGTGGGGCTGCCGGCCGGGGCGTGGGTGGACCGGTGGCGCAAGCGGCGCGTGATGGTGACCTGCAATGTGGTGTCGATGGTGGTGTTCGCGGCCGTCCCGGTGGGGTATGTGGCCGGGTGGCTCACCGTGCCGTACCTGCTGTGCGCGGCGTTGCTCGGTGGGTTCGCGAAGGTGTTCTTCTCGTTGGCCTACCGCAGTTACGTGCCGGTGATCGTGAGCCAATCGCAGCTGCTCGAGGCGAACGTGAAGCTCCAGGGCAGCGAGTCCGCCGCACAGGTGGGCGGGCCCGGGCTGGCCGGGTTGCTCGCGGCCGTCGCGGGACCGGTCACCGGGGTGCTCGCCGATGCGGTGAGTTTCGGTATTTCCGTGCTGTGCCTGCGTTTCATCCGGGCGAAGGAAATCCCGAAGCCCCGGGGCAACAGGCGGCTGCGCACCGAAATCGCCGAGGGAATCGGCTTTATCGCACAGGATCGGTACCTGCGGTACCTCATCGCGGCCGCCGCGGTGGCGAATCTCGCGCTCGACGGGTACGCCGCCATCCAGGTCGTGTTCCTCGTTCGGGACCTGGGCACCGGACCGGGCGCGGTGGGGGTGGTCCTGGTCATCGCGGAGGTCGGTGGCATCGCCGGCGCGCCGTTGGCCGCGCGGCTGGGCAAGCGCGTCGGTGCGGCGCGGGCGTTCCTGCTGTGCGAAGCGTTGGCCGCGCCGGCGATGCTGCTCGGTCCGTTCGCCGGCCCGGGAGCCGGGCTCACGGTGTTCGTGCTGTCGGGGATGGGTGTCGCCGCCGGGATTGTCGGGTCCAACGTGCTCGTCGGCACCTTCCGCCAGACCTACTGCCCACCCGAGCTCTTCGGCCGCATCACCGCGAGCTCCGCCGTCGTCAACTACGGCACCATCCCGCTCGGCGCGTTCCTCGGCGGTGTCCTCGGCGAAGCGCTGGGCGTGCGCGAGACGATGCTGATCATGGCCGGCGTCCAGCTCGCCTCGCTGGGGATCCTCCTCAAGAGCCCGCTGCGCCGCGACAGGGACTTCCCTACAGCAGCAGCACGTCCACTTCAGTCCCTTCAGCCACCTCGCCGACCCCCTCCGGCAGCACGATCAGGCAGTTCGCCTGGGTGAACGCCGCCAGCAGGTGCGAGCCCGGCCCGCCGCGGGGCCCGACCACGCCGGTCACCTCGCCCTCGGTGGGGGTGTAGAAGCCGCGCCGGAACTGGCGTCGTGAGCTGGGCGAGGTCATGGCCTCGGAGAGCCGCGCGCGCACCCGGCGGCGGTCGACGTCCGTGTGGCCCATGGCAGACAGCAGAGCCGGCCGCAGGAAGGCCTCGAACGACACCAGCACGCTCACCGGGTTGCCCGGCAGCGTCACCACGGGCACGCCGTTCCAGTGGCCGCAGCCCTGCGGCCCGCCGGGCTGGATGGCGATCTTCTGGAACTGCACGCCCTGGCCCGTCAGCGCGTCCTTGACCACCTCGTACGCGCCGGCGCTGACGCCGCCCGAAGTGATCAGCAGGTCGGCGTCCGCGAGCTTCGGCTCGATGATCTTGCGGAACTCCTCGACGTCGTCCACCACGCTGCGCACCACGGACACGCGGCAGCCCAGCTCGCGCAACGCGGCGGCGAGCATCACGCTGTTGGACTCGTAGATCTGCCCGTGCCGCAACGGGTTCGGGGCCTCGACGAGCTCCGTGCCGGTCGACACCACGAGCACGGACAACGGCCGGTGCACCGACAGCTCGGCCAGGCCGACGGCCGCCGCGAGGCCCAGCTGCGAGTGGCCCAGCACGGTGCCGGCGCGCAGGGCCACCACACCGCGCTCCACGTCCTCGCCGGTGCGCCGCACGTGGTCGCCCGAGGACGCGGCCTTGGAGATCCGCACCGACTCGGTGCCGCGGTCGGTGTCCTCCACCATCACGATCGCGTCGGCACCCGGCGGCAGCGGCGCGCCCGTCATGATCCGGTGCGCGGTACCCGGCTCCAGCGGCGCGACGTCCACGCGCCCGGCCGGGATGTCGTCGGCCACGGGCAGCGTCACGGGCGAGCCGGCCGCGGCGCCGGCGACGTCGGCCGCGCGCACGGCGTAGCCGTCCATCGCGGAGTTGTCGAACGGCGGCAGCGACACCCCCGCGGGCACGTCCTCGGCCAGGACGAACCCGGCGGCTTCGGCGAGGGGCAGGGTCGTCGCGGGCGTGCGGCCGAGCAGCTCGGTCACGGTCTCGCGGTAGGCGTCGACGGAGATCACGCGGACCATCCTCCCCCTCGCGCGCGGGCGTGCAACACTCTCCCGCGGCAAGAGTCGGGGATCAGGGGAGTTTCGATGCAGGTACGAGTCCGCCACCAACCGTCATTCGCGGTTGCGCGGCTGGGGCCGGCGCCGGGTGAACCCGTGCAGGTCGAGTCGGGTGCGATGACGGCGACGAGCCACGGCGTGACCGTCCGGTCGCGGGCCCGGAGCGGGATCATGAAGGGCCTCGGCCGGGCGTTTCCGGGCGGCGAGTCCTTTTTCATCTCCGCCTGCACTGCGCCCCGGAACGGTGGCTGGGTCGACGTCGCGGCCGGCACGCGCGGCTCGTCGCACGGCGTGCAGCCGCAGACGCGCAACCCCTCGGCGCTGATCAGCCGGATCCCGTCGCCCGTCCCCTCTCGCTGACATGCGCGTCCACACGAGGCACACCCCCAACTTCGGCGTCGCGCGCGTGCTGCTGGCGCCCGGCGAGGCCGTGCAGTCGGCGTCGGACACGATGCTGGCCACCAGCTTCGGCGTGCGCGAAGGCGCTCCGCCGTCGGCGCGCGGTGGCGCGCGCAAGCCCGGCGTCTCCGTGTTCACCGCACCCGCCGAGGGCGGCTGGGTCGACCTCGCCCCGCTCGGGCCGGGCGACGTCTACCCGCTGGAGCTGACGGGCAACACCGGCTGGTCGGTGCACCGCGACGCCGTGCTCGCGCGGCCGTCCTCCGTGCGCCTCGACCAGACGTGGGCGCCGTTGCAGCAGCTCTTCGGCGCGGACGCCGGGTTCCTCGACCACTACAGCGGCACCGGTCCGCTCGTGCTCACCGCGCCGGGACCCGTCGACTCGTTCGAGCTGTCGGCCGGTGAACTGGTCACCGTGCGGCCGGACTACGTGCTGGCCTACCCGGACACGCTGCAGTGCCGGCTGCGCGCCGTGGACCCGAGCGGGCCGCAGTCGCTGCGCACCGGCGAAGGTCTGGTCCTCGATTTCGCCGGACCGGGCACCGTTCTCGTGCAAGCGCGGAACAGGCGGGTTTCCCGGGGCTGACGAATTTGCGAATCAACCATTGCCGAAGGGCGTAGTTCCGGTAGCGTGAACTGCACTTCCAGCCGCTACCGGACAGCGGATCTTGTCCCGAGGGAGGGCGCCGTGGCTGTCGGCACCGTCAAATGGTTCAACTCGGAAAAAGGCTACGGGTTCATCGAATCCGCCGAAGGGCCTGATGTGTTCGTCCACTATTCGGCGATCCAGGCCGAAGGATTCCGGACGCTCGACGAAGGGGACCGGGTCGAGTTCGAGGTCCAGTCCGGCCGCGACGGCCGCAGTCAGGCCGCGGACGTCCGCAAGGTCTCCTGATTCCGGGGTCGCCGACCGGTTGGGCGAACCGCCCATCGCTGCGGAATGCAGGGCGTTAAGCTGCGCAGCGTGACAGGCGATGTGTCGGGGGACCTCACCGGTCGCCGGCTGGGCAACTACCGCATCGACTCGGTGCTCGGCAAGGGCGGCATGAGCGTGACCTACCAGGCCACCGACGTGCGGCTCGGCCGGAAGGTGGCGCTGAAGGTCATCGGCGACCACCTGGGCACCGACGCCGAGTTCCGCGAACGGTTCGTGGACGAAGCCCGCAACACGTCCGCGATCGACCACGCCAACATCGTCCCGTTGTACGACTTCGGCGAGCTCGAAGGCATGCTCTACATCGCCATGCGCATGGTCGACGGCGGCGACCTCGCCGGCCTGATCTCCTCGGGCCCGATCGCGCCCGCGCGCGCCCTGGCGCTGCTCGACCAGGTCGCCGACGCGCTGGACACCCTGCACAACCGCGGCCTCGTCCACCTCGACGTGAAACCCGCCAACGTGCTGGTCACCAGCAAGGAAACTTCCCGCGAGCACGTTTACGTCGCCGATTTCGGCCTCACCCGCCGCGGCGCCACCGGCCACCGCACCCGCGGCGGCGACTTCCTGGGCTCCCCGACGTACGCCGCGCCCGAGCACCTGCGCGGCGAGCCCCTCGACGGGCGCACCGACCAGTACGCCCTCACGTGCGTGCTCTACGCGTGCCTCACCGGCGCCCCGCCGTTCAAGGGCGACGTGCCGACGGTGATCAAGGGCCACCTCAACGGCGAGCCGCCCTCGGTGTCGCGCGTGGTCGCGCTGCCGGCGGCCGTCGACGACGTGATCCGCAAGGGCATGGCGAAGAACCCCGCCGACCGGTACCCGAACTGCGTGGCGATGATCGCCGCCGCCCGCGTGGCGCTGGGACCGCTCGCGACGTCGGACACACCGGCGGGACCGCCGGGTCCGGGTGGTCAGCCGAACAGTCCGGCCGGGCTGGGTGGTCTCGCTGCGCCGGGCGCGGCGGGCGGCCAGGGTGCGCACGGTGCTCAGGGGGAGGGCGCCGGCATGCAGCCCTTCGGACAGCAGCCGGGATACGGCCAGGGTGGGCAGCAAGGTCCCGGTGGCGCGGGCGGGAACGATCCGGCGCACGGCGCCCAGTGGTCGGGGCAAGGCGGCCAGGGCGGGCTGCAAGGTCCCGGCGGCGCGGCGAGCCCTGGCAGTCAGGGAAACGACCCGGCGCACGCCGCCCAGTGGTCGGGACCTGGTGTCCCAGGTGGACCCGGCGCTCCCGGACAAGGCGCACCCGGCCAGCCCACGCCCGGTGACGGAAACCCGTGGGCCGGCCCCGGCGGCTGGTCCGGCGCACCACAGATTCCCGGCCAGAATCCCGGCCAGCCCCACGGCGTCCCCCCGCAAGGCCCGCCCCCCGGCTACGGCTACCCCGGTATGCCGCCGCAAGGACCTCAAGCACCGCAGGGATATCCGGGCCAGCACGGGCACCCGGGACAACCGGGCCAGCAACCCGGTTACGGCACCTACCCCAACCAGCAACAGGGTTATCCCGGCATGCACCCGGGTTACGGCCCGCCCGGCGACCCGATGCGGCTGCGTCCGCCGTCGCCGGCCGGTGGCGCCGGTGCGTTCCAGCAGTCGCGCGGTGGCGGTGGCCGGAAGTGGCTGTGGATCGGTCTGGGGATCGTCGTGCTGGCCGGCTTGATCGTCGGCGCGATCTTCCTCTTCGGCGGCGGCGACAGCAGCGGCGGCACGACCACTCCCACGACGACCGCGCCGAACATCCCCGTCGGCCCGGGCGGCCCCAGTGGTTCGCAGTCCGGCTCGCCGTCGCTCAAGCCGCCGCCCGCGTCGATCCCCATCCAGCCGAGCCGCTGACCCGCGATCTCACCTCCGGCAGGTGACCACCTCGGATCCCGGCCGTGTTCGACTCCCGGAACACGCCGGACGTCGAGGGGGCTCGTCATGGATTTCGGTGACCGGCAGGACTTCGAGGACGCCGCCCGCGGGTTCGTCGCGACGCTCGACCCCGTCACCATCACCGGCGCCGACGGCCGCGCGGTGTTCGACCTGCGCCCGTACGCCTACCTCGACGGCGACTGCCCGGACACGGTGAACCCCAGCCTGTGGCGGCAGGCGCAGCTGTGCCGCACCAACGGGCTGTACGAGGTGACCACCGGCATCTACCAGGTGCGCGGCTTCGACATCTCCAACATGACGCTCGTCGAGGGCGGTCGCGGCGTGATCGTGATCGACCCGCTGATCTCCGAGGAGTGCGCGGCGGCCGCGATCGCCCTCTACCGAGCCCATCGCGGTGCCCGGCCGGTCACCGCCGTCGTCTACACCCACTCGCACGCCGACCACTTCGGCGGCGTGCTCGGCGTGCTGCCCGACGGCGCGGGCGACGTCCCGATCCTCGCCCCGGCGGGCTTCCTCGAGAACGCCGTGGCGGAGAACGTGTACGCGGGCACAGTGATGAGCCGCCGGGCCACCTACATGTACGGCATCACCCTCGACGTGAGCACCACCGGCCAGGTCAGCGGTGGGCTCGGCATCGCGACGTCGACGGGCCGGCTCGGGCTGCTCGCGCCCACCGTCGACATCACCGCGACCGGGCAGGAAGAGGTGCTCGACGGCGTCCGCGTCGTCTTCCAGCTCACGCCGGGCACCGAAGCGCCGGCCGAGATGAACTTCCACTTCCCGGACCGCCGCGCCCTGTGCCTGGCCGAGAACGCCACGCACAACCTGCACAACCTCCTCACCCTGCGCGGCGCGCTCGTCCGCGACCCGCGCGTCTGGGCGCACTACCTCGACGAGGCGATCGAGCTCTTCGGCGCCGGCACCGACGTGGCGTTCGCCTCGCACCACTGGCCTACCTGGGGCACCGCCCGTGTCGCGAAGTTCCTTTCGCAGCAACGAGATCTCTACGCGTACCTGCACGACCAGACCCTGCGCCGGCTGAACCAGGGCGCCACCGGCATCGAGATCGCCGAGGACTTCACACTGCCGCCGGAGCTGGAGAACGCGTGGCACGCGCGGGGTTACTACGGCTCGGTCAGCCACAACGTCAAGGCGATCTACCAGCGTTACCTCGGCTGGTTCGACGGCCACCCCAGCTCGCTGTGGCAGCACCCGCCGCAGGCGCTGGCCACGCGCTACGTGGACGTCCTCGGCGGGGTGCCCGCCGTCCTCGACAAGGCGCAGGAGTACGCGGACGCCGGTGACCTCCGCTTCGCGGCCGAGCTGCTCAAGCACGCCGTGTTCGCCGACCCGGACAGTGCCGTCGCCAAGAACGCGCTGGCCGACGTCTACCAGCGCCTCGGCTACGGCGCCGAGAACCCGACCTGGCGCAACTTTTACCTCGTCGGCGCGCTCGAGCTCCGCAAGGGCATCACCCCGCCGCCCCTCGACATCGGCGGCGGCATGACGTCGGCGCTCACGGTCGAGCAGCTCTTCGACTCCCTCGCCATCCGTGTGGACGGTCCGCGCGCGGCCGCCGACCCGCTCACCATCGAGTGGCGCTTCACCGACCTCGCCACCACGATCCGCACCACCCTGTCCAACGGCGCGCTGATCCAGACCGCGAACCCGAAGTCCGCCGCCGACGTCGACCTGACCCTCACGTTGACCAAGGAACAGCTGCTCGGCCTCCTGTCCGGCGGCAGCCCGGACGACCTCGACCACACGGGAGACCTCGCCGTTCTCGGACGTCTGCTCGCGCTCCTGGACCCGGACGACCCGGCCTTCGCCATCGTCACGCCGTGACATGCGTGGATCACTGACCTGCGGTTCTTGCACTCTCACCGTGGGAGTGCGCGAGAATTCTTGGTCACATTGAGTGATTGCCGAGCGGCCTGGTCGAGCACCGAATCAGGGGTGTTGCCTGCGGTAAGAGGGGAACGATGGCGTCAGGTCGTCTGGGACTGTCTGTGACCGTCAGCGGGCTCCCGGTGGGGTGCGCGGAACAGACGCGGAACAGAATCGGAACGCCGATGTGCCCTCGGACCTGGTGTTTCGTCCGAGGGCACACCAACGCTACTGCGCCTAGCCGAGCGGGTCATCAAGAAACTTTTCGATCTTCCGGTTGCCCGTGTCGCGCGTCCCGTGCACGAACTTGGCGTAGACCTTCGTGAGCATGTCGACCGTGTGGCCGGCCCGCTCAGCGACGTCCGGCAGGGATACACCGGCCGCGATCCACGAAGAGACAGCAGCGTGGCGTAGATCATATGGCCGCGCCGCGAGGGGCGACGCGACTTCGCCGGGCCGGAGCGCGAGTGGCCGGGCCAACCGCCAGATATCGCTGTACGACCCGTGGCTGATCGGGCCGCCGCTGCTGCCCCGGAACAGCCGGCCGCCCGTTCCGATGCCCGACACCTCGATGTGCTCGGAGAGCATCCTGACCAGCGCAGGCGGGATCGGGACTCGTCGACGATGCCCGCGCGCCCGGTGCTTCAGCGTTCGAACCTGGTACTTCAGCCCGTCATCGCTGTACCGGGCAGCCGAGCTACCCAACGAGTTGGGGAGGACCAGCTCACCCCAACCGGTTTCGGGCAGCTTGCAGTGCGTTTCAGCGAGAAAGCGTGCTTCGCTGGGACGCAATCCGGCGTAGTACAGCGTTCCGAAGAACACCCGCCAAGATCGATTCTTGCCACGGGGGCGGACGTACGTGACTGCCGTGAGCAGTTCCTCCGCTTGCACCGGATTCACCACCACTCCGGGGTCAACCACCTCATCCGCCCCGAACTTCAGCAGCTTCACGCCGTCCATCGGGTTGCCGCTCAAGTAGCCGCGCGGTACGGCGAACTTCAGCATGAGGACCACGGCGGCCCTCCTGGTGTCCACGGTGGTCGCCGCCGCGCTGCCGCCGTCTAGGTTCCTCCGCAGCGCCCTCCCGAACTCCGCCATGACGTCGACATCGGTCAGTTCGATGATCTTGCGGGAGTGCTCCTCGATCCATTCGGCGAGTTGACGCCCGTCGTCGGTCGGCTCCACCTTCGCATCAGCCTGCGGCAGAACGAACGTGGTGAGAACGCGCCGGACGAACCGCGGATCGGCGGCAGGCTGCTCCGACAGGAAGCCCTGAACAGCCACCGCCAAACTGTCGACGAGCCGGCCACGCGAGTTCGGCGCCATGTCCGGCCAGACGTGGTCGAGGAACTCCGTAGCGACCCTCAGCAGGGTCGGTGATCGCTCTTCGCGGTACATCGACTCCGGGAGCCCGGTTTCGACGTCGAACGCCTCACCGCGATTCATCGCCTGCTGAAGCTTGGACAGCTCCGCCTTCGCGAGAGCCTTCGTGGCGAACCACGCCGAGTGCTCCAGACCACCAGTCACCCACCGAACCCCGTACGGCCGGCGCCGCTTCCTCCCCGTCTTCGGGTCCGGCGGCATGGTCTTGATCTCCCACAGACGGACCTTGTGCGTCGGCTTCACGCTGCACGCTCCTGCCGCTCGACCAACCAGACGTGCAGATCCGCGATGGGGAACCGCAAGTGCCCGTTGGGCAGCTTGATGGCCGGGGGAGCGGTGTTGATCTCCCGCCACTCGTACAAGGTGTCCCGGCTGATCCCCAAGAACTCGCACAGCTCCGGCGTGGACAGCAGCTTGCCCAGGTCGGTGACGTTCGAGTCCACTGTGTGCTTGCTGGTGCGCATGTCGTTCTCCCCCTCGCTGATCAGGCCGCTTGCGGAGTTGCCGAAGTTTCCGGCGGTCCGGCGGCGGCGAGTAGTGCCCTGTCGTATTCGGCCTTCCAGGTGATGCGTTCGGCGATGGCGTGCATGACCAGGTGTGGCCGGGGTGGCACGTGCGGGTCACCGGGCTCGACCTTGCGCCAGACGAGCCGGGCCGGGTCCGGTTGTGGTTTCTCGATCCCGACGGCGGCCAAGGCATCAAGGACGAAGCCGCGCCGGTCGGCCTTGTGGTCGACGAGCGTCTTGCCCGACCACTTGCGCGACACCAGGACCCGCCGACCGGGCAGGCCGAGGGTGGTGCGCCGGTGGGCGCGTCCTTTGCAGTGGCCCGGGGTGGTCTTGCCGTTGACGCCCTTGGGCTGGATCCCGTAGAGCAGCCAGACCGCGCACCGGGGCGAGCACGGGGTGATGGCCAGCTCGGCGTGCAGCCGGTCGTGGTGATCGGCCAGTGCCGCGCTGTCGGCCTCGACCACTTCGCCGGTGGACTTGGTGAGGTACTTGGTCAGGTAGCCGATGTGGCGGCCGGCCTCTTCGGTCCCGCCGAGGATGCCCTTGGAGTGCACCTGTCGGCCGAAGGTCACCACGTGCGCCGGGTGCTCGACCTGGTCGACCGCCTCATCCCAGGACACGAGCGGTTGCCGGGTGTCGGGGTCGACGAACCCGCGTTCCGGCCCGTCCCAGGCCGGTGGCCGGTCGGTGTAAACGATCTCGTCGTGATTCGGCCACCAGACCTGGTGATACGTGGCCTCGGTGACCTGCCGGATCACGTCATGCGGCACCGATCCCCGGATGGCCGTGTGCAGGTGCGGCGCGGTCCGCTTCTGCGGCTCCACCGTGGCGAAGTACTGCACGTCCCAGCCGACGACGCGGCGCAGGTTCTGCCACCACCGATCCACCAACGCCGAGAAGTGCACCGCGTCCCGAGCCGCCCGCCGGTAGTCGTAACCGGCAGGGTTGACCGGGGCACCGTCACCGCGGACCGGACCGTAGGTGTCGCAGGTCAGCGTCACGAACATCGACGGCCGGAACCGGCCCGCGTACTCGCGGCCGACCGTGGTCTTCGCGACCTTCCGACGAGGCAGGTTCGGCGTGTCCTGCCGCCGCTTCGTCGACCGCTTCACCGCACGCTTCGTGGGCAGCTCGACCCCCGGCAGCCGGCCCCGGACGCCGAGTTGCCGAAGTTCCTCATCCACGCCCCGGATTTCCTCGCGCACCTCCTCAGCTTCGGCAGGGGCCTGGTCGACGACGTCGCGGTACGCCGCCACCAGATCTGCGCGGAACGTCAACAGCTCCGTCTGGTCCTCGGTGGGTTCGGCCGGGGTGAGGTCGGGTTCTTTCGTCATGTGCCAGCCCTCGCGGCACTGGGCCTGCCGCAACGCCTTGGCCTTGCGGGCACAGGGCAGGCACACGGATTCCACAGTGGACCCGCACGGCACCGGGACGTACCGGATTTCCCCGGTGCCCTGGTCGCCGACCTCCATCGTGAACGGCCGCACGCACACTCCGTGCTTCTCCGCCGTCGCCCGGATCACGTCGTCGGCCAGGGGCGCCCGCATCCGCTCCGCTCGTGTCTCGCTCACGCGGCCACCTCCCCGGGCGTCGTCCAGCCCCGGAGGGCATGAACCGGCATCGTCTGCTTTGCTCCGGCCGGGAGGTCGGGGAACGTGCTGGGCTCGAACGGGACCGCGCCGTAGACCCGCACCGGGATCCCGCACGACGTTCGGCCGAGGATCGACAGATGGACCGACACGCCTTCGTGGACTCGCCACAGACTGGCCGTGACGTCGTCGAGGGTGTTCGCCCACACCACCAGGGCACGCGCGACCTCAGGCAGTCCGTCCACATCCAGCTGAACCGTGATCGGCCGGGACCACGCGGTGACGTCCAGGGACGCGACCGGCGGCAACTGGTGCAGGTCGAGGTGGTCACGGATGGCATCAAGGAAGATCATCAGCGAGTTCACGCTGCCACCCCCTCGCTGCCGGAGGGACGGCGCCGATCGGCGAGGTTCACCAGGCCGCCGTTCGTGACGTAGTGCTCCAGTGCCTTGACCGTCTCGTCCGACACCCAGCCGGCACGGACCCGCAGGGGTTCGCGGATGCCCTCGCCCCACACGTAGCCCACGCCGGCCTCAGAGTCGCCAATGCGGTTGGCCCAGGCCCCCCGCTCATAAGCGCCGTCCCCGAGAACCATGCCCACGTGCGTCTTCGAGGTCACCCGCAGGCACACGCGCCGGGTGAACAGCTCCCGCACCGGAACCGTGTCCTTCGTCGGCTCCTGCACGTAGCCCCGGACCGACATACCCAACGCCCGCCCCTGGGTGGTGAGCAACGCGACGCGTTCCACGATCGCGTCACGGGTCTTGCGGTCGGTGTACTTCGTCAACGCCCCGATCTCGTCGAACTCCAGCAGCTCCAACGGGTACTCCGTCGACACCGGAATCGCGCGCACCCGTCCAGCGAAAGCCCGCTTCCGCGATTCCATTTCCGCCACCAAGTCGTTCAGAACTTCCAAGGCTTCCGCCCCGGTAACGGCGTAGCGGGCGAAGATCCCACGCCCGTAGGCAAGTTCCATCCCCTTCGGGTCGATCCCCGACATCCGGACCACGCCCGAGCGGATCGCCGAAGCGGCCGAAACCAGCGGGCACCACATCACCGAGTTCTTGCCCGCACCCGAAGCACCAGCCGTCAGCGTGTGCGCGCCCGAGCCGAGCAGCGGGATACGCCAGTCGTGCCCGTACTCCGTCCGTCCGGCCCAGACCTTTCGCAGATCAATTCCGGTTCGCTCGACGGCCACCAGGTCACGCACGGGCGACGAGCGCACCACCGAGCCGAGCAGGTCCCGACGCTGGAAGTCGATGGAGACCACGTTCGGCTCCAGCTCTCGCACCTGGCATCGCGCGACCTTCCGTGCCACCGCCAGCGCGCGGGCCGCCTCGTCGAAGTCCTCAGGCTTCTGGCCGGCCACGAGCTCCACCCGCACCTCGTCCCACGAGGGACCCGAGCGAACCTTGAGCACCTTGGGAATCTGCACACCAGACCGGGACGAGGTCGAGCGCGACACCGCGCGGCGGCCGACGAGGTTGACGTTCACCACGACGGGCAATGCCTCGTCTCGCACGGACAGGCCGCAGGCGTGCAGCCACGCCGGGAGCTTGCGGTGGTAGACGAACCACCGCGACCACCACGACCGCAGGAACCGCCAGCACCACTGGTCGAACGACACCGGACCGACCAGCCGCCACACGCCGAGCACCAGACCGAGCGCGCCGAGCGTGATCACCAGCGACATCCAGCCGAGCAGGTCGCACCAGGCAATCACCGCGACCACGGCCAGGCTGGTCCGCCACCGCGTCACCACCTGCAGCAGCACCCACCAGGCCGCTTTGCACAGCCACCACAGTGCCGCGAACACCACGGCAGCCGCCGCCAGGACCTCCAGCACCGTCGCCAGCGCGCGACCGATTTTGTGCAACACCCACACGCCCAGGCCCAACACGCCCAGGGCGACAATCAAAAACCCGGCCGACACATGCATCACCGACCACCCCGCTTCGTGGCGGTCAGGTCGAGCGGCAGCGCGCCCATGCATGCGGCGCACTTCGTCTCACCGGGCAGGAGCTTCGAGAATCGCTTGCACTCCGCGCAGCGCATTCGGGTGACCCCGTCTGGCGCGCGGTTCTTGTCATCGTTTAGCGTTGTCATTGTTCACTTCCGCTGGTTGTGGACAGCGCAGGAGCGGCAAGGTTGGTAGCCAGGCACCGCTTCTGCGCCTTACGGATCAAGATCAACCGCGTGAGGACGTGCTTCATCGCAGCGCGTCCTCACGCGCGTTTTTTGTTCTGCTTATTGACTTTTCGTTCGTCTACATGCGACTAGTTGCGTTGCGACTTCTCCGCCTGGAGTCTTGCCGAGACCTCACCTGCCTTCCGGTTTTCGTAGTCGGCCCAGTACAAGGCTTCGTGGTGGTGCCACCGGTCGATGTCGGCAACGTCGCGGTACATCCGCGCGTTCGACTGGTGAAAAGCCAGCCACGCCAACAGGTTCGCGTTCCGGTCCGGCCGACGTCCGGTTACCGCATCGTGTGCGGCTCGCAAGGTCTTCGGGTCAGTTTTCGTGGTCATCACGCGTCCTCAACTCCGTTGCGCGTGCTTCGAGCAGCTTCGCCATGTCCTCCGCGTTGTCCCGGAGCTGGCGCAGCATTTCGGCGCAGCCGAGCCACGCGGTCACGTCGTCCGGCGGGCTCAACGTGACCACGCAGGGCTCCCCGGACAGCACCAGAATCGGCGGGCGCTCCGGATCGGAACCACTTTCCCGCAGCGTCAGCTCCGTTTCCGGACCGACGACCCATCGGAGGCTGAACCCGTCCCAGCTCGCTGTCATCGTTTGCCGCCCTGCTTGCCCATTCCTGTGCCAGCTCCGCGAACCCTTCGGCCGCCGACTCCAGCGCCGCCACGCACCACCACGGCAGTCCCCGCGTCCGCGCCAGCTCGCGCCAAGCTCCTGACACCCGTAGGGCAGCCCTGGCGGTGTTGCCGGCACTCGCAGTCGAACGGCTGGCCCTGCCCTGTTCCCACGCCGCCATGTAGTCCCGATATGCGTGCTCCCACACGTCGACCCGTTCGCGGAACGCCTGGGTGCGAACCGGACCCGACGTGGTCACCGGGCTCACGCAGCCTTCGGCGACTCATTGCCCGCGCTGGACCGAGTCGACTTGTTACCGGAACCGTTGGCGGCAGCCCGGAAACCGGTCGCCCGGAAGACGTACGACTGGTACTTGAACTCACCCTGCCCCGCCACGCGCGGCTCTGCCGTCAAGCCGTCCAGCTCGATCGGGCGCATGCCGGGAAGGACTTCACTCGTGGTCGGCACCGGCTGGACGTCGGCGAGAAACGTGATCTCGAACGACGCACGCTTCGCCCTCGTCTCGGCCACGTCGGTCACCATGACCTTCCACTGCCGCTTGCCCGTCACCTCATCGATGCGCTGTCGCGCCGGGCGCCCGGAGGCCCGATCCTCACGAGACTGGTATTCGTTGTCCGGCGATACCTCGCCCACCATCACCAAGCCCTGTCCGAACGCGTCGTCGAAGTCGATGCCGAACCGGTGTCCTTTGTCGATAGCCATGCTGAATTTCCTTTGCTGATAGGTGTTTTCAGGTGCGCTCAGTCGCGCTCTGCCGACCACTGGTCGCCGAGGGAGGGGGAGCTACGAGTGCGGTTCTGCGCCTCGCACCACTCACCGAACTCGTTCGCGGCGTCGGCGAGGCTCCGCGCGAACCGCGCAGTGTCCGTCAGGCCGCCGATGCGAGCCGGTACCTGGATCATGATCGCGGTGTCCTCGCTCCCCGCCACCAATTGGCGGATGCCCGGGGAAGGGGACACAACCGCCGCTTCGTACCCGACGAGGGGCTGAATCACCACGTGAATGCTCATGTGCTCTCCCGATGTCTCGGCTTCTGCGCGCCCGGTTTGGCGCGCTGAGATCAGGAGACACCCGGGCAGGGAAGATCACCCGGACAAACTGTCCGGGTGGGTTCGACCAGGGCCTTGTGCGCTCTTCGCGGGTGAGGGCACACCTCGCGGGGGCCTTCAGCGGCTCAATCGGACAGGCTCGCCACGTCTCGCGCTAAAATCTCGTCCCGTGATCGTTTGGCTGAACGGCACCCATGGCGCGGGCAAGACGACGACCAGCGCTCTCCTGCAACCGCTATTGCCTGATTCGCGGGTGTTCGACGCCGAGCAGGTCGGCGTGATGCTCATGGACATTAGGCCAGGATTGCCCGAAACGGACAACTTCCAACACTGGCCACCGTGGCGACCGCTGGTCGTCGAGACCGCCTCTCGCGTCCTGGCCTACACCGGTGGCACGCTGGTGATCCCCATGACCGTGCTGGTTGAAGAGTATTGGCGCGAGATCAGCACTGGCCTCGCTGAAAACGGCATTCCCGTGCGGCACTTCGTTCTGCACGCCGAGCAGACGACGCTCCGTGGGCGCATCGAGCGCGAGCACGCCATCCCGTCCCCGTTCCGGCTCAGGTATCTGGAGCCCTACGCCGAGGCAGCCCGGACGTGGTTGCACGCCGAGGCCGAAGTCGTTGACACTACGCACCTCACCGCCGTCGAGGTGGCCGCGCAGATCGCGCAGGCCGTCAAGAGCTGAGGTCGCCTGTCACAGACAGAGCACTAGCGGCTGCCAGGCACTGCCTTTTCGATGGCGTCCAGCATCGCTGACCAGGGCAGTTCCCGGCCCGGTGCGCTGCGCGGCTCGTGCAACGGCCAGACGTCGTCACCGTAGAGCAGGTGCACACCGACGCGGCGGAGGTTTTCTATGTGCATGTCCCAGAACGGCTGACGAGCGTGCGCCGCGTTCACCCGGGGGAAGACCACGACAGGCAGGTTACGGGTCCCGATCGCTTCGTTGACCTGCGTCAACGCCTGGTTGTCGGCGATGCCGAGCGAGAGCTTCGCGACGGTATTGGCCGAAGCCGGCGTCACCAGGTAGCAGTCTGGCGCCGGGTGCGGGCTGATCTGCGACGGAGACCGAGCCTCGACCCGCACCGGGTAGCCCGTGGTGTCTTCGATCTCGGCCAGCGCGCCGGACTCGGCTAGCCACTGCCCGGCTGTCGGGGTCAAGGTGACCGCGACGGTCCACCCCGCCGCCTGAGCAGGGCGGATCAGCTTCGCCAGCAGGTCTTCCACCCCACCAGCACCCGAGCCGACGAGCCCGAGAACGCGCGACGTCATGCCCCTACCTCACCGCGCCGCAGCGCTCAGCCAGCGCCAGCAACGCCGAGGACTTCTTACCGGCCGACGCCGGGGCGCGGCGGTACATCGAACGTACGACCTCCCGGACCATCGTGTTGTGGCGGACGATCGTTGGGGCCTTGGTCTCCGCGTCCAGCAGCACCTGCAGTGCGTCGTCGTCCTTCGCCAGCAGGCTCAGCGCCCGCGCGAAGTCGATCAGGTGCGTGACCTGCCGTTCTACCGGCAAGTGATCGACGTTCACCCGAGGCGCGGTCTCGATCACCTGACTCACGTCGCCGAGGTCCAAGGCAGCCGAGATTCGGTGGAGCTCGACGTTGGCCGGACCGAACCCGGTCTGCCAGAAGTTGCCATCCACGCCGAGCTGCTCAGCGGCGCGGCCGGCGTTGGCGAGAAGATCATTCGCCGTCGACCGGTCCTGGTGCCGAGCAGCAGCGACGGCGGTGCGGAGGTAGAGCATGCCGTAGAGGCTCAGCGCGGCCGGGTCACCGGCGGCCATCCTGGGGACGAGCCACTTCGCGGCGACGTCGCCGAGTTCGAGCGCGTCATCAAAGCGACCCACAGCCAGCAACGCGTGTGTGCCCGAGCGGGCGGCCGAGGCCAGGACCAGCGGGTCGTCAGCGTCGTCCGCGGCTTGCATCGCCCGTTCGGCGGCAATCCAGGAGAGGTCGGCCTCGCCGATCTTGCTCAACGTGGTCGCCGCAAGGTGGTGAACCCGCGCTGATACCGCTGTGCACGCGCGCTTGTAAGCTGCGTCATCGACCGACGCGGCTTCCATGGCCTGGCTGGTTTTGATCAGCCCAGGTAGCGCGGCGACGACCCGGCCGAGTTCTCCGTTTTGGTAGCTCGACCAGGCACTTTCGACCAGTTGCGCGACCGGCGCCGGGTCGATGTACTCGGGCGACATGGCGGAGGAGAACAACGTCCGGGACAGCCGGCGGGGTGCCATGAGCGCGTCGCGGATGGCCGGGACGTCGTCGTTCTTCTCCTGGTCCTCCAACAGGACCGGTTCGCCGAGAAGGTCACCGAGCGTAACGCGCAAGGCCCGCGCGAGGTCAGCGAGGACGTCCAGCCGGCGGATATCCCGCTCGCCGCGCTCGATCTTGCTCAACCAGTCCTCAGTGCGCCCCACCAGGTCAGCAAGCACTGCCTGCGACAGCCCACGCCGCCGCCGGTAGAAGGCGATCCGTTCCCCGATGCTGAGCTGATCCCCCGCACCACGCATGGATCCAGGCTAGCAGTACCGATCACCCAGCTGGCCAGTTCAGGGCGCGAACGGCACGAGATCTACGCAATCTGCCTAGGGATGTAACCTTCGAAACCTGCCGCCCCAACAGGTAGGCCCACCCTCATCATAAAGCGTGCGTACCCCTGACTCAAATGCTCTTTGTACGGCGAATTCAGTCGGAGCCTGTCGCCACTCGTCGACGATGCTGACAGAACTTCTTCCTTAGACAGTACGTGGAGGTCTCGAAAGCTAACGATCGACCATGGAAAAGTTGGATTATCTGCGAACTCGTGCAGGAGGAAAAGCCCCGGAATATTCCCCTCGCTCAACTTCTTCCGCCACTTGGGAGACTTCGAATCGGTAACTCTAGTTGCGAGGCTGTCGTAAGAAACTATCTCAGCTACAAGTATCGTCTTCTGCACTTGTTTTGGTATGTCACATGACTGTGTCAGGATTACTACATCACTTTTTGTCACCTTGGCGCGAACTGCCGCTTCGCCCGCTTCTGATACGATAACTTCGCCGACTCGTGCGATCGGAAACTTTCTAATGATGTCGCCTTGCTCGAGACGTTCACTATCACTTAGAGAATCATCATTTACGACGCTATACCAGTAGCGTTCCGGTTCCATCGCTAAGCCTCCGGGTCAAGATCAGTAGGGTCGATAGAGATAAAGCTGACCTCGCCCGCGTATGTCGCTTCGACGCTCGCATCCACCCAGTCGGATTCGTCGTGGACCGAGTAGTCGAAATCTTCTTCGTAGTCGTCGAAATCCCCGTGAGACTCCTCGCGCCTCACGACAAGTGCAGTATATGCAAACCTGCGACCGGCGCCAGTGGTTCTAACGAGGATGGTGCCGCTTCCAAACGTCCGCGTTAGAGAATCATTCGCTGTAACCGAATGAGATACACGACTTGGTTCCAATGATCGAACGGGCACAACCGCGGTTTGGTTGGCGCCAGCAAGGAGTGCGGGCATGGCACCCGCGAATGAGACGGCGTAAGGTGCAATCTTGCGGACACCCCTTGCTGAAAGTCTAGTCATTTAAACAGCTCCCGAGTCGTGTCGGTAATCAGCGTCTCGAATTCTGCGTTTTCATAAGACTTTAGCTCGTTAGCAACCGAAAGGGCACTCTCTTTGGTCCAGCCTTCTTGGCTTTCGCGGTAAATCTCGATGTCCAGTATAAAGGTAGCCCTTGCCTCGCCTTCGTCGTCTCTGCTTGAACCGAATGTCACAACGGCGGTCGCATTCTTGTCTGGCAAGAATGATTCTACCTTATGAATGAATGCCGCTATAATTGATTGATTCGACTGGAAGGGGACTATCGGAATTCTGAAGTAATCATCCAGTTCGACGCCTGACTCCTGGGCGGGAATAGTTACTTTATTTATGTATCGTATTGCTACGCGCTTAACTGGCGTCAGTATTTTTATGTCGGACAGTGCATCAAATGCAGCCGAGGCGCGGTCGTACAATGACTCCCAGCCCTCGTAAGGTGGTATAGAGTTGACACTGAAGGAGAGTGCGTCTAATAGAAGAAGTCTTTTACCGGTCGAATCTTTAAAGACTGCTCGAACCGGTCCTCGATTCAAAGAAAAACCGGCGGATTCGGAATTTTCAGGATCTATTCCAACCGACGCCTGCAGTTGTTCCTGTTGCTCAGGTTCGGCGGGGTACGCATGACCAATCTTTTGATATATCAACCCGGGGGTGGTCATATTCCATCCCAAGGGCTCGGCGAAAGTAAAGTGGCAGAGCGCCTCGTGCACGGGCGGCGCTCCGTACTGGCGCCTTTGCTTGTCCATCAGTGCCGTCCGTTCTGGGCTAGCTCAGCAACGCTGTCCTTGCGATTGTGCCGCAGCGTAGCGCGTTCGCACAGCACGCTTCTGTGACGACGCGGGCTTCGAAGGTTTGCCGAACTTGGCTCTACGGGATCAAGGCGCCGCCGGCGGCGGCGCGCGCGTGACGTTGCGTGCGGCGGGCTCGCCCGCACGCGACACGGACGGCCTGCCGCTCCGCTCCGGCCGCCGGTCGCCGGGCAGCCCGCCGAAGGGCTCGCTGAGCACGCGCGCCGCCGCCGGCGCCGCAGGGACATGGTCCGCACGCGGTGTTGTCGCCGGCTCGGCACGGCGCGTTACAGCCGCGCAAACGATGGTGGCCGTTCCTCGCAAAGGATCGTTTAACTCCGGTCCGCCGCCATCAAGGGCGCCTACGGCGTCGCTGCGCGATGAGCTGCGCTCACCCTTGACAACGACGCCCCGGAGCTAACTGACGGCAGGGGCGAGGAAGAAGGGGCCGACCGCCACCACGTCGCCAGGCGCAGCATGGTGCACGAGACAAGGCGGGCATGCGCCGGATGAGGTCAGGGGGCTGGCGGCTCCGGTGAGAGGCCCAGGCCCTCCCGTAGCCTGAAGCACACAGCGGGCGAGACGCGGAACAGCTACGGAACAACTACTGCGGCGACCCTCCGAGCAGGATCGCCGATGCTGACCTTGACCAGCAAGATCAGCCGCCACTGACCTGCGGTTCTTGCACTCTCACCGTGGGAGTGCTAAACACGGCATTGGCACTCGACGCCGTTGAGTGCCAGGCGCGCGGTCACCGACTGCGCGCTTGAAGGTCGGGACGGTGAGGCTGGCCAAGGTCAGTCGTCCGTCGCGGGCACCGAGCCTGGCCGAGGACGTGTCCTGCTGCCGCCGCTGACAGTCGTACGACGAACAGTTGTTCGACGAGACAGCGCGGCGGTGGCGCCCAATACCGGAGGACCACACCGCAATGGCCAAACTGATCGCGTTCGACGAGGACGCCCGCCGCGGTCTCGAGCGCGGCCTGAACACCCTCGCCGAAGCCGTCAAGGTGACGCTCGGCCCGCGTGGCCGCAACGTCGTGCTCGAAAAGAAGTGGGGCGCGCCGACGATCACCAACGACGGTGTCTCCATCGCCAAGGAGATCGAGCTCGAGGACCCGTGGGAGAAGATCGGGGCCGAGCTCGTCAAGGAAGTTGCCAAGAAGACCGACGACGTCGCGGGTGACGGCACCACCACCGCCACCGTGCTCGCCCAGGCGCTCGTGCGCGAAGGCCTGCGCAACGTCGCCGCGGGTGCCGACCCGATCAGCCTGAAGCGCGGCATCGAGGCGGCCGTCGAGGCCATCACCGAGCAGCTGCACAAGATGGCCGTCCAGATCGAGACCAAGGAGCAGATCGCTGCTACCGCCTCGATCTCGGCCGCTGACCGCACCATCGGCGAGCTGATCGCCGAGGCGCTGGACAAGGTCGGCAAGGAAGGCGTCGTCACCGTCGAGGAGAGCAACACCTTCGGTCTCGAGCTCGAGCTCACCGAGGGCATGCGCTTCGACAAGGGCTACGTGTCGGGCTACTTCGTGACCGACCCGGAGCGCCAGGAAGCCGAGCTGGAGGACCCCTACATCCTTCTGTTCGGTTCCAAGATCTCGAACGTCAAGGACGTTCTGCCGCTGCTGGAGAAGGTCATCCAGTCCGGCAAGCCGCTGCTGATCATCGCCGAGGACGTCGAGGGCGAAGCCCTGGCCACCCTGGTCGTCAACAAGATCCGCGGCACCTTCAAGTCCGTCGCCGTCAAGGCCCCGGGCTTCGGTGACCGCCGCAAGGCCATCCTGCAGGACATCGCGATCCTGTCCGGTGGCCAGGTGATCTCGGAGGACGTCGGCCTCAAGCTGGAGAACGCGGACCTGTCGCTGCTGGGCCGCGCCCGCAAGGCCGTGATCACGCGCGACGAGACCACGATCGTCGAGGGTGCGGGCGACGCCGACCAGATCCAGGGTCGCGTCAACCAGATCCGCGCGGAGATCGAGAACTCGGACTCCGACTACGACCGTGAAAAGCTGCAGGAGCGCCTCGCGAAGCTGGCCGGCGGCGTCGCCGTCATCAAGGCCGGTGCCGCGACGGAGGTCGAGCTCAAGGAGCGCAAGCACCGCATCGAGGACGCGGTGCGCAACGCCAAGGCCGCCGTGGAAGAGGGCATCGTCGCCGGTGGTGGCGTCGCTCTGATCCAGGCCGCCGAGGCTGCCTTCGCGGGCCTGAAGCTCGAGGGCGACGAGGCCACTGGTGCCAACATCGTCAAGGTCGCCGTCGAGGCGCCGCTCAAGCAGATCGCCATCAACGCCGGCCTCGAGGGCGGCGTCGTGGCGGAGAAGGTCAAGTCCCTCCCGCAGGGCCACGGCCTCAACGCCGCCACCGGTGTCTACGAGGACCTGCTCGCCGCCGGCGTGCCGGACCCCACGAAGGTCACCCGCTCCGCGCTCCAGAACGCCGCCTCCATCGCGGCGCTGTTCCTCACCACCGAGGCCGTCGTCGCGGACAAGCCGGAGAAGGCTGCCGCCGCTCCGGCCGACCCGTCCGGCGGCATGGGCGGCATGGACTTCTGAGTTCGGCTGCTGTTTGACGCTAGATCCGGAAAAGCCCGGTCCACTTCGGTGGGCCGGGCTTTTCCCTTTGTGGGCCACGGTTTCTTGCCGTCGGGTCGGTTCGGGTCTCGGGTGCGGTGTCGCTACAGAGGCGCGGTGTCGTCGGCTGGCGCGCTCGCGGGGCGTCGGCCTCAGTCCGTGCCAGCGGTCCGTTTCGCACGCGGTTTCGACCGGTGTCGGTCGGTGCGGCGACACGGTGTGACAAGTCGGCGGCGTGCTCCCGTACGGCGGCTGCAGTTCGCGCCGGCGGTCGGGTCGTGGATGCCGTTTTGACCGGTGTTGGTGTGAACGCGGTGTGGTAGCTCGGCCGGCGTGCTTGTGCGAGCGTGGGTCGGTTTGTGCCTGTGGCCGATTCGGCGGCGCGGTGTCGTGAGTCGGCTGGCGTGCTCGTGCGGTGTGTCGGCGGGTGTGGTTTGGCCGGCGTCGCTCGGTTGTCGGCGGTGCCGATGTGCGCGCCGGCTGGCGTGATTGTGTTGCGTGCGGCGCGAGATCGACAGGCGCCGGTGGCAGCGGCGTGCAGGCGGCGAAGCGGGTCGGATCGTGCTGTCTGCTGTTGGGCCGTCGGTCCGTGGCCGCCGGATGCCCGGGTAGTCCGATGTGGACACAGCGAACGGCCCAGGCGCTCCCCACGCCCGGGCCGTTCGGTCCCCCTTGGTCGTGCCACCCCTTCTCCCAGTGTCGCGGCCCTCCCCGGCCGCGGTGGGTCAGGCGGCCTGGGTGGCTTCGGGTGTCAGCACGGCGGCGGCCACGTAAACCGGCAACATGATCCCGGCCGACAGCACCGTCGCGGCCACGACCGCGATGCGGACCATCGTCGGGTCGACGCCGAGGTAGTCGGCCCAGCCGCCGCACACGCCGGTCAGCATGCGGTCGGTGCGGCTGCGGTAGAGCTTCTTGGTTTCCGGGGTGTACACGCTGTTCGTCATGCCATGAATACTCCGCCGCGCGGCTCCTCGGCACATCGGGGAACGGCCCGGAGACCGACCCTGGACTCCGACCCTGAGGCGAGGTCAGGGAAATTCGGGTGTCATCGTCGGACGCCGCCGGTACAACTTCCGGCATGAACAACGACAGCCCCGAATTCGCCACCCTCGCCGAGCGCGGCACGATCCTGCGCTGCCAGGTGGGTTCCGGGCTGCACGGCACGGCCGTCGACGGCCAGGAGGACCGCGACGAGATGGGCCTGTGCCTCGAGCCGGCCGAGTACGTCGTCGGCATGCGCCGCTTCGAGCAGTACACCTTCCGCACCCAGCCCGAAGGCGCGCGCTCGGGCCCGGGTGACCTCGACCTGATCGTCTACTCGGTGCGCAAGTGGATGCGCCTCGAGCTCGCCGGCAATCCGACGATGGTGCTGCCGCTCTTCGCCCCGGACGCGGAGATCGTGCACCTCACCGACCTCGGCCGCGAGCTGCGCGCCAACGCCCACCGCATCGTGTCCCGCCGCGCGGGCGTGCGCTTCGCCGGCTACCTCGGCGACCAGCGCCGCCGCCTGCTCGAAGCCGGCAACCGCCCGGAGCTCATCGAGAAGTACGGCTTCGACACCAAGTACGCCATGCACATGGTCCGCCTCGGCGTCCAGGGCGTCGAACTCCTCCGCACGGGCCGGCTGACGCTCCCCATCGCCGACCCGTGGCTCACCTGGCTCCGCGACCTCCGCCGCGGCCGTCACTCGCAGGCCGAGGCGTTGGCGGCGGCCGAGGAGCTGGAGCGTGAGCTGGAGTCGTTGGTGGCCGGTGGGTCTCCGCTGCCCGAGGGGCCGGACCGGGCGTGGGCGGATGCCTGGCTGGTCCGCGCCCACCTCTCCTGGTGGCGCTGAGGTTCAGCGCAGCGCGCGCACCCGCTCCAGTCGTGCCAGCCAGGACTTTGTGACGTCGGGCGCGGCGGCGAACTCGTCGAACCGGTCCGGTGCCGGCGCCTGCGGCAGGACCGGGAGGTAACCGTCTACAGGGGACAGTGAGGTGGTGCTGACGTCGCCGGTCAGCAGGGACATCGTGCCCAGGCCGCAGGCGAAGTCGAGCTGCGGAAGGGCGCCGGCGAGGGCCAGGCCGGCGGCGAGGCCCACGCTGGTCTCCACGGCGGACGACACGACGCACGGCAGCCCGCACGCCTCGGCCACCTCCAGCGCGCGCCGCACGCCGCCGAGGGGGGCGACCTTCAGCACGGCGATGTCGGCGGCCCCGGCGACGGCGACCTTCAGCGGGTCCTCGGCGCGGCGGATCGACTCGTCGGCGGCGATGCGCACGGACACGCGGCGCCGGACGGCGGCCAGCTCGTCGATGGTCCGGCACGGCTGTTCGGCGTACTCCAGGCCGCCGGCCGCCTTGTCGAGTGCGGCGAGCGCGGTGACGGCGGTGTCGACGTCCCAGGCCATGTTGGCGTCGACGCGGACGGCGCCGGCCGGGCCGAGGGCGTCGCGGACGGCTTCGAGGCGGGCGCAGTCGTCGGCGAGCGTGGAGCGCTTGTCGGCGACCTTCACCTTCGCCGTGCGGCAGCCGGACGCGCGGACCAGCGCGTGGGCGCGGTCCGGCGGCACGACGGGGACGGTCGTGTTGACCTCGACACGTTCGCGCACCGCCGCGGGCCAGCCCTGCTCGCTCGCCTCCAGGGCGCTCGCCAGCCACGGCACGCTCTCGGCGTCCGAATAGTCCGCGAACGGGCAGAATTCGCCCCACCCGGCGGGCCCTTCGAGCAGGACGCCTTCACGGACGGTGATGTCCCGGAACCGGTTGTGCAGGGGCAGCGCGTAGACCTTCATCACCGCAGATCATGCCACTGGCGAAGGCACGTGCCGATCGGGCGGCGACCGGCCAGAATGAGACGGGTGGACGGCCTCGACTTCCGGGTGCTCGGCCCGGCCGAGGTCGTGGCCGGGGGCCGCGCCGTGCCGCTCGGCGGGAGCCGCCCGCTGATCGTGCTCGCCGGGCTGCTCCTGCGCGCGAACCGCGTGGTGTCCGTGGACGAGCTCGGCCGCTGGCTGTGGGACGACGACCAGCGCCGCTCCAAGGGCGCGCTCCAGACGTACGTGCTGCGGCTTCGGCGTGCGCTGCCGGGTGTTGCGATTCGCACAGAACGTGGTGGTTATCTGCTGGAGCTTGATCCGTTGCTCACGGATCTTGGTCGTTTTCGCACACTCGCGGCACGGGGGAGGACAGCTTTCGAACAAGGCGAACATCGTCGGGCCGCGGGGTTGTTCGCGGACGCACTTGCGGAGTGGCGTGGGCCGGCGCTGCAGAACGTGGAGTCCGACGCCCTGCACCGCGACGAGGCCGGCCAGCTCGCCGAGGAACGCACCCGCGTACGCGAGCTGTGGGCAGACGCGCTGATCGCCGTCGGCGAGTTCGGCACCGTCGTGCCCGAGCTGACGCGGCTGACCCGGGAACACCCGTTGCGGGAACGGCTGCACGAGCAGCTCGTGCTCGCGTTGTTCCATTCCGGGCGGCAGGCCGAGGCGCTGGAGGTGTACCGGCGGATCAGCGCGGTGCTCGCCGAGGAGCTGGGTCTCGATCCCGGCGCCGGCCTGCAGCGCGTGCACCGGCTCGTGCTGGGTGGGGCGCCTTATCAGCCGGCGGTCGAGCCACAGGTGCCGCACCAGCTGCCGGCCGACCTCGGCACGTTCGCCGGGCGTGAAGCGGACTTGAAAGCTTTGCACGCGTTGCTTCCGGCCGAGGACAGCACGTCGACCCCCATCGCCTCCGTGGAAGGCATGGGTGGCATGGGGAAAACGACGTTGTCCGTCCACTTCGCACACGAGATCGCGGACCGGTTCCTGGGCGGACAGGTGTTCCTGAACCTGCGTGGGTACGGTCCGGGCGAGCCGGTGGAACCGTTGGCGGCGCTGGAGACGCTGCTGTCGTCGCTGGGTGTCCCTTGTGACCAGATCCCGGCCGATGTGGACGGTCGCGCCGCGACCTGGCGCACGCACACGGCCGGACGGCGGCTGCTCGTGGTGCTGGACAACGCCAACAGCACCGAGCAGGTACGGCCGCTCCTGCCGGGACCCGGCTGCCTGGTCGTGGTCACGAGCCGCTGGCAGCTGCGCGGCCTCGTCGCGACGCACGGCGCGCGCCGGATCGCGCTGGAGGAACTGGACGAGGCGGGCGCAGTCGAGCTGCTGGCGTCGGCGATCGGGGTCGATCGCGTCAACGCGGATCCTGGTGCCACGGCACGCTTTGTGGAGTACTGCGGCGGCCTTCCGCTGGCGATCCGGATCCTGGCCGTTCGGGCGGCGCAGTTCCCGGACCACCCGCTGGGGTCCTTTGTGGATGCGCTGGATGCGGAGCCGGACCGGCTCGGGTTGTTCGATCTCGGTGATGGCGAGGAGACGAACATCCGGTCGGTGTTTTCGTACTCGTATCGGGCGTTGCCGCCGGATGCGGCGCGATTGTTGCGGTTGCTCGGTTTGCCTTCGGGGCCGGACGTGACGCCGGCTGTCGCCGAGGTGCTGTTGGGGTCGCCGCCAGGGCCGGCTTTGGACGCTCTCGTGTCCGCGCACTTGCTCACTCAGCCGCAGCCCGGGCGGTACCAGTTCCACGATCTGATCCGGGCGTATGCGGCAGAGCTCGCGTACCATGTGGACAGTACGGAGGAGACGGCGGCGGCGCGCTCGCGGCTGTTGGATTTCTACCTTTCTTCGGCGTTCAACGCTTCGCGGGCGATGCGGCCCGAGCGGATCTACGGCTCGCTGGAGTTGCGTGTGGACGGTGGCCTCGAGTTCGCCGACTACCACGCCGGGCTGGCGTGGTTCGCCGCGGAGTACGGGAATCTCGTCGCCGCCGTGCACCTGGCGTTCCGGCTGCGGGAGTACGCGCATTGCTGGAAGCTCACTTGGCTGATGTTCACGTACTTCGCCGGCCGCGCCCGCGTCGACGACTGGCGGGCGCTCAACGAGCTGGCTCTGCGCGGCACGAGGTTGTCCGGTGACCGGGGCGGTGAGGCTGGGATCCTGAACTGCCTCGGGGTGATCGACGGCGTCGTGCGCGATTACGCATCGGCCCGGCGGTACCTCGAGCAAGCGCTGGTGCTGCAACGCGAACTCGGCTCGCGTGAGGGCGAGGCGCGGGCGCTGTACAACCTGGCGATGGCGGCCGATTCGTCGTCCGACTTCCCCGCCGCGCTCGCCCACGGCACACGGGCCCTGGAGATCGTGCGGGACCTGCGGATGACCGGCTTCGAGGCCAACGTGCTGCGTGCGCTGGGGGATTTGTGCTGCCGCTTCGGGGATTTCCCGCGTGCCTTGGCCCTGGCGGACGAGGCTTTGGCCTTGGCGC
The DNA here is from genome assembly GCF_042896185.1 of Amycolatopsis sp. NPDC001319. NCBI lineage: Bacteria > Bacillati > Actinomycetota > Actinomycetes > Pseudonocardiales > Pseudonocardiaceae > Amycolatopsis > Amycolatopsis sp. NPDC001319. Next base: position 131,420 of record NZ_JBIAWY010000007.1, read on the forward strand.
CGTCTTCGCTGGACGGCCGCTTTTCCCTGACCACCCGCGCCAAAGCTCTCCTCGGCTTGGGCCGGGCGGCTGAGGGCATCGAGTGCATGTCGGACGCCGTGGACATGTTCTTCGCGATGGACGAACACTACGAAGCCGCCGACGTCCTCGCCCAGCTCGGCACAGCCCACCTGCGCCTCGGCCACCCCGCCGCCGCTCGCGACTGCTGGCTCCGCTCCGCCCGCCTGCTCACCGACCTCGCCCATCCGGATGCGGCTGACGTCCGCGCCAAGCTGGCGGCGTTGGTTTCGGGGTGAGTTGCCGGCCGCGGTCGGCTTGCCCTTCGGTGTGGGGCCATCGGTTCCCGTGCCGCCGTGCGGTGTTCATGTGAAGTTGGCCGAGACGTTTCGCCGCTCGAGGCCGGCATGCCATTCGGTTCGGCAGTAGGCCGGTCGCGGTGGCCATGTGCCGGTCAGCGGGGAATGTTGCGGCGGGGTTTGGCAAGGTGCCGGTCGACTTGGCGACTGCCACTCGTTTGGCACGCTGGGGAAGTTGCCAAGGCGACTGGCATGGTGCCGGGCGGCGTGGCGGATTGCCAGGTCGTGCTGTGGGTTGCCTATTCGGACTGAGAGTTGCCAGGCCACCGCGGGGATTGCCGTGTGGTGTGGCAAGTTGCCAGAGGCACGTGGTGCGGGTGGTCTGCGTGCCGACCCCCAGAGACAGCAGGCAGACCACCTGCACCCGTACGCCTCAGCCAACCGGATGGCGCTCACTGTGCGCTCACTGTGCCGGCGGCGGGTTGGGGTGCAGGAGGTTCGAGAGGGTGATGGCGTTGCGGGGTGCTTCGACTTTGACGTCGTTGTCGAAGTAGACGTGGACGTCGCGCTGGCCGTCGGCGTGCCAGGCGGTGATCTTGGTGGCCCAGGTTCGCAGGGCGGATTCGGTGTAGCCGCTGGTGTAGAGCTCGACGTCGCCGTGGAGGCGGACGTAGGTGAAGTCCGCGGTCTGGTCCTCGCGGTACGGCCAGCGGCCGGCGGTGTCGGCGACGACGAGGGCGACGTCGTGCTTTCGGAGCAGGTCGAGGGCTTCCGGGGTGACGAAGCTGGGGTGGCGGACTTCGAGCGCGTGCCGGAGGGGGCGGTTCTTGCCGGCTTCGAGGTGGGGCGGTGTCTTCAGCTTGTCGTCGTGCTTCGCGCCGAGGGCGGCGGCTTCGGCGGTGGTGCGGGGCAGCAGGCCGAGGAACGTCTCGACGCGGTCGGGGTCGAACTCGAGCCGCGCGGGCAGCTGCCACAGCACCGGGCCCAGTTTTTCGCCGAGCGCGAGCACGCCGGACGCAAAGAAGTTGGCGACGGCCGGCTCGACGTCACGCAGCTGCTTGAGGTGCGTGATGAAGCGCCCGCCCTTCACGGCGAACACGAAGTCGGCCGGCGTCTGGTCGGCCCAGGCGAGGTAACGGTCGGGGGTCTGCAGTGAGTAGAACGACCCGTTGAGCTCCACGGAGTTCAACCGACGCGACAGGTACTCCAGCTCGCGGCGCTGCGCCAGCCCCTCGGGGTAGAACTCGCGACGCCACGGCGGATACCGCCACCCCGACGTTCCGATCCGGATCCCGGCGATCTCCCTCACCCCCTTCCTCCGCGGCGTGATTCCCCTCGGCAGATTCCGGTAAACCCGCCCGCGCACCCGCCGCCCGGACACCCGCACCGAACTTCGGGACAGCCGACCCAACCGGGAGGACATCTGTCTCACGTCCTGTCTCACTCAGCGTGATGGCGATTCGGCAGACGACCTAGCCCCGCCGCCGCCCAACGACGGCGACGGGGGTGCGCCGGCCGGACTCGGGGTCCGGGAGCCGACCGGCGCGGCTCGTGGTGGGCGGTGGATTGCCCGGGGTTGGTCGTCGGTTGGGATAGGTGTATCGGCTGGCTCGGGTCGGCAGAGCCGACGTGGGCTGGTGATGGAGCCGGCGGGCGTCGGCCGGGGTTTGGGTGCGCAGCTCGTGCTCGCGGTGTGAAAGGTCGGCTGGCGCAGCCGCGATGGGGCGGCGGATTTTCCGCGCCGATCGTCCCGTGAGGTGTGGGCGCGTCGGCCGGACTCGGGGACCGGGAGGCCAGCCAACGCGGGCAGGCGAAACCAATGGCGCCGCAGGGCGGCTCGCCCGACGGCGTTGAGTGTGCCGACTGGACTTGAGGTCCCCGAGGACAGTCGGCGGGGCGGGTGGCAGCCGGCAGGCGGCTCGTCGGCTTGCGTTGAGTGCGCCGGCCAGGCTCGGGTTTGGGAGGCCGACGCGGGTGGCGGTGGGTGGCGGATTGCCTTGAGCCGACGGGCGGCTGGGCTCGGGTCCGGGAGCTGGCCGGCCGACGCGGCTGATGGAGGGGCGCTGGATTTTCCGCGCGGATCGGCCGCGGACAGTCGGTGCGCCGGCCGGACTCGGGGGCTCCGGCTGGCGCGGCTGGTGATGGGCAGTGGCCTGCCCCGGGCGAGTCGTCGGTTGAGTGTGGGCGCGCCGGCCGGGCTCGAGGGCTGGGAGACCGGCCAGGGGGCGGTGCGCCGGCCGGGCTCCGGGGTTCGGGAGGCCGGCCAGCGGTAGGCGCGCAGGCCGGGCTCGGGGGCTGGGAGACCGGCCAGGGGGTCGGTGCGTCGGCCGGGCTCCGGGGTTCGGGAGACCGGCCAGCGGCGGGTGCGCAGGCCGGGCTCGGGGGCTGGGAGACCGGCCAGGGGGTCGGTGCGTCGGCCGGGCTCCGGGGTTCGGGAGACCGGCCAGCGGCGGGTGCGCAGGCCGGGCTCGGGGGCTGGGAGACCGGCCAGGGGGTCGGTGCGTCGGCCGGGCTGCAGGGTTCGGGAGGCCGGCCAGCGGCAGGCGCGCCGGCCGGGCTCCGGGGGAGGCCGGCCAGCGTTGGATCGGCGGCCCCGATCCAGTTCGGAGGCCCGCAGGCGTGGGTGGGGGTCGTCAGGCCCACGAGAAGGTCCACAGGCGGGTCTGCACGAGGCCGCTCGCGTATTCGCGGAGGGTGCCGGGCTGGGAGAGGTACGTGGGGAGGCTGAAGGCGCGGTGCTCGGCCGCCACGGTGAGGGCGCGGGCCTGGGTGCGGGGTGGGGCGGAGACGGAGAGAGTGAGGGTGTCGAAGCCCAGGGAGAGGAGGGTGGCGCCGAAGCGGTCTTCCCAGCTGCGGAGGACGGCGGAGAGCTCCGCGACCTGGTCGGTGGACTTGATCATGCCCGTCCAGCCGAGGTGGGCGGGGATGTCGGCCGGGCGGTCGGTCTGGACGAGGCCGAGGCGGTGGGCGCTGCGGTTGGCCAGGATGGAGCCGGTGTTGCCGGCCTCGGCGAGGGGGTCGGCGCGGCGGTGGGAGCGGCGCGCGAGGCCGGGGAAGCGGGTGCCGAAGGGGCGCAGGCACGCGCCGTCGCAGCAGGAGGTGTCCCACCAGCGGGCGAGGGCGGCGGCGGGGTCCGCGGAGTCGACGCGGTGGCCGGCCGGGGCGAGGCGGCCGCGGTCGTCGAGCCAGTCCTCGCCGCGTGCGGCGAAGCGCTGGTCGTGCGGGATGAGCACGGGCCAGAGGCCGGAGCGCTCGAACTCCGCGACGCACTCCAGGTACCGGTGCGGCCGCGCGAGCGGCTCGTCCGACACCCAGATGCGGCCGTGCCACCGCCCGGGCGGCAACGTCTGGACCGGCGGTGCCCCGAGGCCGGGGCGGAACGGTGCGATCGTCATGAGCTTCCCCTCGAACTGGTGTTCGGTCCTGCACGTCGAACAGTAGTTCGAGGGACCGACAATTTCCAGGAAAAGTTTCGCTCATCCGTTCGAGTGAACATGGAAAATGGCAGGTCAAAGACCATCGAGCGAGGCTGCTGTGACAGGTGAGGTCACTGCGACAGATGGGTGAGGCGAAGTCCACTCGTCGGCGACCGGGGAACACCGCGACCGCGAAACCGGTACTTTTCCGTCCGGTCGATGTCGGGAACCGCCGACCGGCTGCGTCCCAGGGTCGAACGAGAGACCAAGCACCGGAAAGGACCACCACCATGGCCATCGCCGAGGACATCGACCGCGCCACCGACTCGAAGTGGGACTGGGTCGCCGAGCAGACCCGCAAGTACGTGAGCTCGGGCGGCCGGGAGGGCCACGAGCAGAACGGCCTCTACACCCTCATCCTCGCCAGCACCGGCCGCAAGACCGGCGAGCCCCGCCGCACCTGCCTGATCTACGGCACCGCGGGCGACGACTTCGTCGTGGTCGCCTCCAAAGGCGGCGAAGACGACCACCCCGACTGGTTCAAGAACATCGAAGCCGAGCCCGGCGTCGGCGTGCAGGTCGGCGCCCAGCGGTTCGACGCACGCGCCCGCGTGGCGACCGACGAAGAGCGCGAGAAGCTCTGGCCGAAGATGGCCGAGATCTTCCCGCTCTACAACGAATACGCGCAGAAGACCGAGCGCGTCATCCCGATCGTCCTGCTGACCCCGAAACAGTGACTAGGTGAACGAGTGACTACAGCGGCCGGCGCAGGTCCTCCGCGTCGACGATGTGGTACGCGTACCCCTGCTCCGCCAGGAACCGCTGCCGGTGCGCCGCGTACTCCGTGTCGACCGTGTCCCGCGACACGATCGAATAGAAGTGCGCCTGCCGCCCGTCGCCCTTGGGGCGCAGCAGCCGCCCGAGCCGCTGCGCCTCTTCCTGGCGGGAGCCGAACGTGCCCGAGATCTGGATGGCCACCGACGCTTCCGGCAGGTCGATGGAGAAGTTCGCCACCTTCGACACCACCAGCGTCCGCAGCTCGCCGCGGCGGAAGCGGTCGAACAGCTCCTCGCGCTCCTTGTTGCGCGTCGACCCCTGGATCACGGGCGCGTCCAGCTCCGCGCCCAGCATTTCCAGCTGGTCGAGGTACGCCCCGATCACCAGGGTGGGCTCGCCGGCGTGACGCTCCACAATGGACTTGATCACGGGCATCTTCGTCATCGCCGTCGCCGCGAGCTTGTAGCGCTCGTCCGGCTCCGAAGTCGCGTACGCGAGGCGCTCGGCGTCCGTCAGGGTCACGCGGACCTCGGTGCACTCGGCGGGCGCGATCCAGCCCTGCGCCTCGATGTCGCGCCAGGGAACGTCGTACCGCTTGGGCCCGATCAGGGAGAACACGTCACCCTCGCGGCCGTCCTCGCGCACCAGGGTCGCCGTCAGGCCCAGGCGGCGCCGGGACTGCAGATCCGCCGTCATGCGGAACACCGGCGCCGGCAGCAGGTGCACCTCGTCGTAAACGACCAGGCCCCAGTCACGCGAGTCGAACAGCTCCAGGTGCCGGTACTCGCCCTTGGTCTTGCGCGTCACGACCTGGTACGTCGCGATCGTGACCGGGCGGATCTCCTTCTTCTCGCCGGAGTACTCGCCGATCTCGTCCTCGGTCAGCGACGTGCGCGCCACCAGCTCGCGCTTCCACTGCCGGCCGGCGACGGTGTTGGTCACCAGGATCAGCGTGGTCGCCTTGGCGTGTGCCATGGCGGCGGCGCCCACCAGCGTTTTGCCCGCGCCGCAAGGCAGAACGACGACGCCCGAGCCGCCGGCCCAGAACGCTTCCGCCGCCTGGCGCTGGTAGTCGCGCAGGTGCCAGTCCTGCTCGTCGAGGTCGATGGGGTGCGCTTCGCCGTCGACGTAACCCGCGAGGTCCTCCGCCGGCCAGCCGACCTTCAGCAGCGCCTGCTTGAGCCGCCCGCGTTCGGACGGGTGCACGAGCACCGTGTCCTCGTCGATGCGCGCGCCCAGCATCGGGCTGATCTTCTTGTGCCGCGACACCTCTTCCAGCACCGCGCGGTCCGTGGTCGACATCACCAGGCCGTGGGCGGGGTGGTTGGTGATCTGCAGCCGCCCGAAGCGGCCCATCACGTCGACCACGTCGATCAGCAGCGGCTGCGGCACGGGGAAGCGCGAGTACGTGGTGAGCGCGTCCACCACCTGCTCGGCGTCGTGCCCGGCGGCGCGCGCGTTCCACAACGCCAGCGGCGTGATGCGGTACGTGTGCACGTGCTCGGGCGCGCGTTCCAGCTCGGCGAACGGCGCGATCGCGATCCGCGCGTCGTCGGCCTGAGGGTTGTCGACCTCGAGCAGCACGGTCTTGTCGGACTGGACGATCAGGGGGCCATCAGTCACCCATCCTTTATACGTTCCCCCGAGCCGTCCCCTCCCGTCGCGGCCGTCCGGGTGCCAAGATGATCGGCAGGAAAAGCTGGAGGGGACCTTTGACCACACCACCGTTCGGCGTGCCGTCGGCCGCCAACCCGTTCCAGCCGCCGGGCGCCGTGCCGCCCCGGCCGGGCGCATCCCGGCCGCTCTCGAGCACCGCAAAGGTGCTGGTAGCAGCAGGAATCGTGGTGGCGCTCGGCGTCGGCGTGCTCGCCGCGTTCGGCGTGGCCGCGATCGCCCGCTCGTCGGGCACGCCGGTGGCGGGCAGCTGCCTGTACCTGTCCGACGAAAGTGTCGGCACGCAGAGTTACCACGGTGTGAGCTGCTCCGAGCAGCGCGCGACCTACCGCGTCGACGACGTCGAAAACGGCACCGCGAGCTGCCGCGGCGGCGACTACGTGCGCTTCCAGCTCTTCCGGAGCACCAGCAGCTCCAGCCGCACCAGCACGCCGCGCGAGACGCTGTGCCTGGCGCTCAACGTGTCGTCCGGCGACTGCCTGCGCGACGTCGACGACGAGGCCGCGATCAGCAAGGTCACCTGCAGCGACCCCGACGCCGAGGCCCGCGCGGTCGTCCACCAGGACAGCAGCGACGAGAGCTCCTGCGGTGCCGCCGACACCGCCCTCGTCTACGCCGGCCCGCCCGAGCGCACGGTCTGCCTGCAGCCCGCGGGCGAGAACATCTAGGGCTGGTCCTCGGCCGGCAGCATCGCCTGCACGTCGAGCCGGCTCGTGATCAGGCCCGACGTGTGCATGAGGTCGGCCACGCGCTGCAGCCGGATGCCCGACAGCGTGGTCGGGTAGGTGCCCAGCGAGATCAGCGCCGCCGTGGTCGGGTCGATGTCGGAGAACGTCGGCAGCGCGTCGCGGACGATCGCCGGGTCGGCGGCCGTCTGCTGCGCCTGCATGAGCACGCGGCGGAACGCGGCCAGCGTGCGCGGGTTGTCGCGCGCGAACGCTCCGGTCGTCGCGTAGCCCGAAGCCGGGAAGTCGAGGGTGGCGCCACTGGACCCGTCGGCGAGGATCTGCGCGCCGAGCTCCTTCTCCGCCCGCGTGATGTACGGCTCCACCATCAGCGCCGCGTCGGCTTCGCCGGCCTGCAACGCGTCGGGCATCCGGTCGAACGGCTTGGCCACGAAGTGGATCTTCGCCGCGTCGACGCCGGCGGTCGCGAGCACGGAACGGGCGGTCAGCGCGCCGATGTCGTCGAGGTCGTCCACCGCGATCTTCGGCGACTTCTTCGCCGTCGGCTCGGTGTAGTCGGAGTTCGGCAGCGTCACGAGGGCGATCGTGTTGTTGCCCGACGTGTACGCCTCGCCTTGAAGCTGCAACGCGGTCCCGGCGTTGGCGGCGCGGAAAAGGGACACGTCGCTGGCGAACGTCACGTCCAGCTGTCCCGAGCCGAGTTTCGCCAAGCCGTCCTCGGTCCCGAGGTCCACGAGCGTCACGTTCAGCCCGGCTTCGCGGAACTTCCCGGCCGCCGCAGCGATGCGCAGGGGGGCGGTGTCGATCGGCCCGCCGACGCCCACGCGCAGGGTGGTCCGCTCCAATGGCGCCGGCGCCGCCGCGTCACCGGAATCGAACAGCGAGCAGCCGCTGACGGCCAGCAAGACCGCCACCAGCGGCAACACCAGTGCACGCACGTTCATCCGCTCTCACCCACCGGGAGAATCTCGCCATCACGCTGGATCGTATGGGCCGCTGCCCATACGATCCCCGACAGGGCCGCGACCCCGCCAGTGCGGCTTCCCGATCCGGTCGAGCGAAGTTACTGTCGAGTAGGCTCGAACCGGACACCCCCGATGTCGTCCGCGGATGAGGTGCCGCGGTGGAAAAGGAAGCTTAGGTGAGCCGTCGCGACCAGCGTCCCCGAACGGGCGACGCGACGGATCCCGCTGCCGCCAGACAGGTCGGGGGCCGCTGGCGCCTTCGCAACTGGCACCTGCGGACCAAGCTCTTCGTCGTCCTGCTGATCCCCGCGCTCGCCGTGATCGGGCTCGTGGGCCTGCGCGTGACCACGGACCTGCGCGACGCCCAGCAGCTCGCCGAGTTCGCCGCCCGCGGCCGTGTCGACAGCACCGTGGCCGAGGTCCTGCACCAGCTGCAGCGCGAGCGCGACGTCACGGTGCGGTTCGTCGCCGGCAACCGCCACGGCGCCACCACCGACCTCACGGGCCAGCGCACGCGCGTGGACCAGGCGATCGGCACGTTCGAGAAGACGCTCGCCGACAGCAAGCCGCGCCTCGACGCCGTGGCCGCCAGCAGCCTGCAGCAGAGCGACGACCGGCTGCGGGTGCTCAGCGGCCTGCGCTACTCCGCCGAGCACTCCGCGTTCCCGGCCGACGCCGTGCTCCGGTCCTACAGCGAGCTGATCTCCGGCCTGCTCGACATCAGCGACATGGCCGCCGCCGACGTGTCCGACCCCGATCTCGCCCGGCTCCGCCTCGCCGGCAACGCCCTCGCGCGGATCAAGGACCAGATGTCGGTCAAGCGCGCGATCATGTCCGAGGCGCTCGCCGAGGGCAACCTCAACCGCGACCGCACGCGCGCGCTGCTGGGCGCGGAGGCCGAGCTCAACGCCGCGCGCAACGACTACCGCACCTTCGCGACGCCCGACCAGCAGCGGATGTACGACGACACGGTGATCGGCCTCGTCGTCGACATCGGCAACGACATGGTCGAGTCGGCGCTGACCCGGGCGGAGAACGGCCAGTCGCTGCAAGGTCTGGACCCCAACCAGTGGGACACCGCGGCCACCTACACCGTGAACCTCGCCCACCAGGTGCAGGAAGCGCTGCTCGTGCAGCTCCAGGAGCAGACCGATTCGCTCGCCGCGCGCGCCCGCACGTCGACGATCTGGGACGGCGGCATCGTGCTCGCGGTGCTGCTCGTGGCCGGCATCCTGTCCGTGGTCATCGCGCGTTCGCTGCTGCGGCCGCTGCGCGTGCTGCGGCGCACGGCGCTGGACGTGGCCGACCACCGGCTGCCCGAAGCCGTGCAGCGGCTGCTGACCGATCCCGATCCGGCGCCGGAGAACCTGCGCCACCGCGCGGCCGTCGCGCCCGTACCGGTGTTCACGCGCGAAGAGGTGGGCCAGGTCGCGCGCGCGTTCGACGCGGTCCACGGCGAGGCCGTGCGGCTCGCGGCCGAGCAGGCGATGCTGCGCGAGAACGTCAACTCGATGTTCGTCAACCTCTCGCAGCGAAGCCAAGATCTCGTCGAACGACAGCTGTCGGTGCTCGACCGCATGGAGGCCGGCGAGCAGGACCCGGACACGCTCGCGGGCCTGTTCGAGCTCGACCACCTCGCCACGCGCATGCGCCGCAACAGCGAGAACCTGCTGGTGCTCTCGGGCACCGACCTCGTGCGCGAGGACAGCGGACCGGTGGTGGCCGACGAGATCGTGGGCGCCGCACTGTCCGAAGTGGAGGATTACCAGCGCATCGAGCTCGGCTCCGCGCCGACGCTCGCGGTGCGCGGCGAGGCCGTGAACGACCTCGTGCACGTGGTGTCCGAGCTGCTCGAGAACGCCACGCGCTACTCGTCGGAACGCACGACCGTCACCGTCGAAAGCGCCGAAACGCCCGACGGCGGCTGGCGCATCGAGATCACCGACCGCGGCGCCGGCATGCCGCAGGCCGAGATCGACCGCACCAACGCGCGCCTGGCCAACCCGCCGGACGTCGACGTCGAGGTCTCGCGCCGGATGGGCCTGTACGTGGTCGCGACGCTCGCGCAGCGCCACCACATCGACGTTTCGCTGCGGCTGGCCGAAGGCACCGGCATCACGGCGACGGTGCTCGTGCCGGCCGAACTGATCGTCGACGCGCCGCCGTTGCCCGAGCCGCCCGCGCCCGTCGCCGCCGAAGCCGAGCCGGCGCCGGAGCTGTTGCCGCCCTTGGCTCCGCTGGCCGCGGCGCCTGTGGTCGCAGAGGAAGAAGCCCCCGAGCCGCCGGCGGAGGCGGCGATCGTTCCGGTGCTCGAACCGGGCCCGCCCCGCCGCGCGCCGGTGGTGGAGAGCACGCCGCCGTGGCCGGCGCAGGAGGACCGTTCGCACCTCGACCTGGACGCGCCGACGGAACGGATGCCCGCCTACCGGGACGTGCTGTCGCGGTGGTTCGACGCGGCCGTGCCGCCGCCCGAGGGACGGGCGCCGGTGCCGCCGGAGCCGTTGCCGGTGGCGGAACCCGTGGCAGAACCGGAACCTCAGCCGGGACCCGTACCGGAACCGGTGGAGCCCGAACCGCCCTCGCGGCACGCCCGCACGGTGCCGGAACCGGGCCACGTCGAACCCGCGTTCCCGGTCGAGCAGTTCCCCACCACCGACCCCGACGAGAGCCCGGCCCCGCCGGAGTGGCCGACCTCGGACGAGCTGGAGCAGGAGGACGGCGCCGAGAACACGTGGCCGTTCCTGCGCGTGTCCGATATCGAAAACGCAGGCGAAGACGGCATGGAGGCCAGCCCCGGGCAGGTGCCCGAGCAGCGGCCGATACTCTCGCTTTCCCCCGAAGCGGTGCGCGAGCGGATGACGAGCCTTCAAGGCGGGTTCAGGCGTGGCCGGCACGCGCGGGGGGACGAGAACCCCACGACCTGATCGAATGGATGACCCATGAGCTCGAAGACCGCCCTGCTGGAAGTGATCGCGCTGGGTCCGGAAGACGCGCAGCGCGCTCAGGAAGGCGGGGCGGACCGGCTCGAACTGGTCGCGGACATGGCGCGGGACGGGCTCACGCCGTCGGAGCAGACGGTGCGCGACGTCCTCGCCGCCACCGACCTGCCGGTGCGCGTGATGCTGCGCGGCAGCGACGGTTTCGCCGCCGGTGACCTCGACGCCCTGCGCGCCGACACCGCGAAGCTCCTGGCCGCCGGCGCGCGCGAGTTCGTGTTCGGTTTCCTCACCGAGGACAACGAGATCGACGTCGACGCTTGCCGCTCGCTGCTGAAGGAGCTCGACGGTGCGCCGTGGACCTTCCACCGCGCCATCGACCGCGCGCGCGACCCGCTCGCCGCGTTCGACGTGCTCACCGAACTCGGTTGCGACACGGTGCTCGCGGCCGGCAGCCCGCACGGCGTCGGCAGCGGCCTTTCCGTGCTGCAGCGCCTCGCGCGCCGCACCGAGGGCCCTTCGCTGCTCGTCGGCGGCGGCCTGCGCGCGCAGCAGGTGCACCTCTTGCGCGCCGGGGGAGTGCGCGGCTTTCACGTGGGCAGCGCGGTGCGTCCCGGTGGCTGGGAGTCCCCTGTGGACGCTGGTGCGGTTCGGGAGTGGGCTGAACTCGTCAAAAGCTGAGTTAGGGTGTGCGGAAGTCTCCCGCCCGGGTGACTTTCCGGGCAGTACGAGCCGAAGGCACGGAGCATGGAGGCGAGTCAGGACGGCAGACGTGACGACACGCCGCTTTCCCGTGCCTGGAGCCGGGTAAAGGACGAAGCGCGCCTGCTGCACTCCGCCGTCACGGTGGCGGCCCTGTGCGACTCGGCCGTGGCGTGGCTCGGCGTTGCCGGGGCGTGTGTGCTGGTGAGCACCGGCCCGGGCAGCCAGGAGGTGCGGGTGGCCACCGACGACCTCGCCACCGTGCTCGCGGAGCTCGAGGTGATGGTGGGGGAAGGCCCGGTGCGCAGCGCGCGGGAGCTGGGTTCGCCGGTGCTGGTGGGTGACTTCGACGGCGTCGAACAGTCGCGCCGCTGGCCGCTGTACGCACCGCTGGCCGTGCAAGCGGGAGTGCACGCTCAGTTCGTGCTGCCGCTGCGCGTGGGGCTCGTCGACGTGGGCACGGTCGTGTTCCACCGAAAGGCTCCTGTGCCGCTGGAGCCCGTTTTGCTGGCCGACGCACTGGCCTACGCTGAACTGACGCTCCTTCTCCTGCTCGACGAGCAAGTCGGCACGGCAGGCGACGAGTCCGTGGACCTGTCACTGCGATCGGCGCAGGTCCACCAGGCCACCGGCATGGTCGCGGCGCAGCTCGACGTGCGTCTCGACGATGCGTTCGCCGCGTTGCGGGCGCGGGCGTTCGCGGAGCAGCGCCCGCTGTCCGACCTCGCCGCCGACGTGGTGAACAGACGTGTTCGATTCGAGCGGGAAGGGGGAACTCGGTGAAGCACGCGTTCGGTGTGGTGGGAGATGGTACGGGTGGCTGACGGGCAGCTGGTGGACACGTTCGTGGAACTGGCGGACACGCTCACCGACGACTTCGACGTGATCGATTTCCTCCACCTCCTCGCTGCCCGGAGCGTCGCGCTGCTACCGGTGGACGCCGCCGGCATCCTGCTGGCCGGCCCGAGCGGCGCACTGCAGCTCGTGGCCAGTTCCGACGAGCACGTGCGGCTGCTGGAGCTGTTCCAGCTGCAACGCGACGAAGGCCCCTGCCTCGACGCGTTCCGCACGCGCGCCCCCGTGAGCGCGCCCGACCTCGCGCTCGACGACGCCGGCTGGCCCGCCTTCGCCGCGGCCGCGCTCGGCCACGGTTTTCACTCGGTGCACGCGCTGCCGATGCGGCTGCGCTCCGAGGTGATCGGCGCGCTCAACCTGTTTTCGGCGCGCCCCGGTGAGCTTTCGGAGGGAGACCTGCGGGTCGCGCGCGCGATGGTCGACATCGCGACCATCGGCCTGCTGCAGGCGCGCACGATCGAGCAGCACGAGGTGCTCGTCGAGCAGCTGCAGACCGCGTTGAGCAGCCGGGTCGTGATCGAGCAGGCGAAGGGGTTCATCGCGGAACGGCTGAACCTGGAGATGGACCAGGCGTTCACCGTGCTGCGGCGGTTCGCGCGCGGCAACAGCCGGAAGCTGAGCGTGGTGGCGGCCGAGGTGGTGAACCGCTCGGAGACCGTGCGGGAGCTGTTCCGGAACCCACCGATGCGCTGAAACGTTTCGACCGGTCGGCGGAGTGCACAGCTGTGTTTCGGCGCTAACGTCGGTTGCTTCGCCCTGGACCTCGGCGGAATCGGTATCGGTCCGGTCCGGCAGGTGCAGGAGGCGGCGCGCCATGGGCGTGCGTATTCAGTTCGGCGTGCTCTCGAGGAATCGGCGAGGGGTTTCCTCGATCGCGGTGCACCCGTTCGTGATGGGTGTGCGGCTGATCCGAAGGCTCTCGCACCGCCGGGCCCGGAGCCCGGGTTGACGCGTCAGTCGTCTTTTTTCTTCGGCTCCGGCCCGTCCCGCATCAGGCGGCGCAGCTTGGTCAGCGCCCGGTGCTGGCTCACCCGGACGGCCACGGCGCTCGGCAACCCCAGCGCCGCGGCTGTTTCTTCGGCGGAATAGCCGAGGACGACCCGCAGCGTCAGCAGTTCACGCTGCTCCGGCGCCAGGTGTCCCAGCAGCTCCTCGATCTGCAGCCGCGAGTCGGTCTGGGCGAACTCGTCGGGTCCGGGGCGGTCCTCGTCGCCGGCGTCGGCATACGGGTCGGCGCGGTTGCGCGAGCGACGGCGGAACTCGTCGACGACCTTGTTCCTCGCGATGCCGAACACGAACGGCAGGAAGCTGTCCGTCTCGTACCGGTAGCGCGGCAGCTCCACGAGCACCGCGATCAGCACTTCCTGCGCACAGTCCTCGGCACCGCCGCTGAGGCCGAGCCGGCCACGGCAGTAGCGGAGCACGAAGGGGCGCACGAACTCCACGAGCTCGGCCACCGCGGCGCGATCGCCCGCCACGGCAGCCGCGACGAGCCGGCTGTCCGGACGCGGCGACGGCGCGCGGTCGTCGGTGGCCATCCACATCGTTTCCCAGGTCGGGCGGGCCGCCGGACCGAAGTGGCGCGGCGGCATGAGCACGCACGACAACCGGGGGCCGGGGACGCCTGGCGAGCCTCCGACAGCCTGCTCCGAGGGGCCGGGATTGTCCATCGGACAGGCCCGGCAGGGCGAGGACTCGCGTCAGTGCACCCGGCCACTGCGCGCAACGCCGCCGGCACTTTCGTGTTCGCCCGGTGGATGGCCGGCACCTTGGCGAAGAACCGCGTGTATCGCTCGGCGCCGTCTTCGCCCGCACCCGGATCCCACCGGCGGGCCAGCTCCGCGCTGAGCTCGGTGAACCCGTGTTCGATCGGGAACCACCCCAAACCATCCGTAAAGGGGTAATCCGGGAGTAAGCGCAATTTCGGGACAGCTCCGGCGAAAACCTGCCGAAATTGCTCTCGTGAAACATAAACGGACTGTGAAAAGCTCAGCCAAAAGTAGGTTCCTCGGCGGCTTATGCTCCTTCCCAGGTCGACGCACGAAGTGTTTCGGCCAGGTCCCCCACCGTTTGAGAGGAATTGCCATGCGCTTGCGCAAGCTCGTCGCCGCAGCGGTCCCGCTGCCGGCGTTGCTGTGCCTTTCCCTGGCCGGCGTGGCCCACGCCGATCCCTTGATCACCATGAGCGGCAACGCGGCGCCGCTGGCCTCGAGCGCCCGCAGTGGCGACGTCGACGCTGGTCAGCAGATCAACGCGGCGCTGTCGCTGAAGCTGCACAACCAGCAGGCCCTCCAGCAGTTCCTCTCCGACGTCCAGAACCCGGCCTCGCCGCAGTACCACCACTTCCTCACTCCGGAGCAGTTCAATGCGGCATTCGGCCCAACGCAGGCCGACGTCGCCAAGGCCGTTTCATTCCTGAAACAAAACGGTGCGCGCGGAATCGAGGTTTCCGGTAACCGGCAGGCCATCACGTTCACCGGTTCGGCCGCACAGCTCGAATCCACATTCCACACCCGCCTCGGCAATTACACCGACACGACCACCGGTCGCAAGTTCTTCGCCAACGACTCCGCCCCGGCGCTGCCCGCCTCCGTTTCGTCGGTGGTGCAGGCCGTGGTCGGCCTCGACAACCACGCCGTGAAGGAGCACTCGGCCACCACCGCCGCGCCGAAGGTGGTCAAGGCCGTCACGCCGAGCATCCTCAAGACCGCCTACTCCACCAGCGGCCTCTCGGCCACAGGCACGGGCGTGAACGTCGGCTTCGTCGAGTTCGACGGCTACCGCAAGTCGGACATCACCAGCTACGACTCGAAGTACGGCCTCTCCGGCGGCAGCGTCACCACCGTCCCGGTGAGCGGCGCCAACTACGACTCCAGCCCGGGCGACGGCGAGGTCGAGGTCGACCTGGACATCGAGGTCGTGCACGCGCTCGCGTCGAAGGTGAGCTCGTTCGTCTACGAGGCCCCGAACTCCAACGCCGGCGAGCTGGCGATGTACCAGAAGATCGCGTCGGACGCGCGGGTCAACGTCGTCTCCATCTCGTGGGGCTCGTGCGAGTCGGCTGAAGGTTCGTCGGCCGCCAACAGCGTGAACAACGCGATCGCCTCCGGCACCGCCGAGGGCATCACGTACTTCGCCGCCGCGGGCGACGACGGCACCACCGACTGCGCCCGCCAGACCGGCAGCCTTTCGAAGGCCGTCGACTTCCCGGCGTCCAGCCCCAACGTCACCGGCGTCGGCGGCACCCAGCTCACCGTGACCTCGTCCAACGGCTACAGCAGCGAGAAGGCCTGGAACGACGGCGCCTCTGCCGGCGCCGGCGGCGGCGGCATCTCGACGCTGTTCAACGCGCCGTCCTGGCAGTCGCACCAGAGCACCACGAAGCGCAAGGTCCCGGACGTCGCCGGTGACGCCGCTTCGGGCTCCGCGTACACCATCGTGAGCGAAGGCAGCAGCGGCAACGTCTGGGGCACCTCCGGCGCCGCCCCGCTGTGGGCCGCCTTCACCGCCCTGCAGAACCAGGTCCACGGCGGCTCGCTCGGCAACCTGAACCCGACCTTCTACAGCATCGGCAACGGCTCCTCGTACTCCACGGGCTTCCACGACGTGACCACCGGCAACAACACCTTCAACGGCACCACCGGCTTCACCGCCGGCACGGGCTACGACCAGGTGACCGGCTGGGGCTCTTTCAAGGGCACGGGGCTTTCGGGTCTGATCGGCTGAGTTTTCCTTGCAGTGGGGCCCTTTCCTTCGGGGGAGGGCCCCACTTTCGTGTTTGACCACCGCCGAATCTCCTGCGATGGGCGGGATGTCCGGATCCTGACCTGGGTCGCTGGTCGTGAGCTGCTGCGCGGTCCGGTGGAGTTCACCGCGCTCGTCGGCGCCAGCGCTGTGCTGTCGTTGGTTTTCGACGAAGAGGAGAGCATGCGATTCATCGAGACGGTGCTCGCTGAACTGAGTGCGGAGCTACCGACCGCTGAGCAATGAGGTGCTCAGCGGTCGTTGTCCACAGCGACCCCGAGTTGTGGACAAGTCGGGGCCGCAACGGCTTGTGACCGGGTTCTGTCGGGGGTGGCCGATACGATGGACATGGGCGCGCCCTAGGGAGGGTGGGGGTTTGTGTCGGTGGCGGGCTGCCCCGGTGCAAGAGGTGGCGGGCTGCGCCCGGTGCAAAAGAATGCTTGTGAGATCCCGAAAGACGAAGGCGGACCATGACTTCCACCCGGCAAGACGGAGACACCTGGGACCTCGCCTCCAGTGTGGGGGCGACGGCGACCATGGCCGCGGCGGCTAGGGCGATTGCGACGCGGGAAGACCAAAGCCTGTTCGCCGATCCGTTCGCCGAGCCGCTCGTGCGGGCGGTGGGCATCGATCTGCTCACGAGGCTGGCGAGTGGGGAAGAGCCGCCGGGGGACCTGGTGGGGCGGGTGGCGATCGAGGTCGCCAAGGTGCGCGGGAAGTTCTACGACGATTTCTTCCGAGAAGCGACCCAAGCCGGCATCAAGCAAGCCGTGATCCTGGCCGCCGGTCTTGATTCCCGCGCCTACCGGCTGCGGTGGCCGACAGAGACGGTCGTGTACGAGCTCGACCAGCCCGACGTCATCGAGTTCAAGGCCCGCGCCCTGAGCGAGCTCGGCGCGGAGCCGACCGCGGAGCGGCGCGCCGTCGGGATTGATCTGCGTGAGGATTGGCCCGCCGCGCTGAAAGCCAGTGGGTTCGACGTGACCGAGAAGACCGCGTGGAGTGCCGAAGGGCTGTTGGGTTACCTGCCGCCCGAGGCGCAGGATCGGCTGCTGGACACGATCACCGCCCTCAGCGCGCCGGGAAGCCGTGTGGCCACCGAGAGCCGGCCGAACCCGAAGCCGGGTGACGACGAGAAGACCAAGGCGGGGCTGAACCAGATCGCGCAACGCTGGCGGGAGCAGGGTTTCGACACGGACATGGCGAAGGTCCGCTACTACGGCGAGCGCAACGAAGCGGCGCCCTACCTCACCGGCCTCGGCTGGGAGCTCACCGGCGCCACGATCGCGGAGCTGCTGTCCGCCAACGGCCTGCCCCTGGCGGACGACTCGCTGCGGCTCAGCGACGTGCGCTACGTGAGTGGCACCAATGTTCACTCGGGTGGGTGAGACAACCCGCCGGGAGCCGGGATAACCTCCGGATCATGCGCACGATTCGCGACGCCACGCGGGAGCTGCTCCGGAATCTCGGCCTGACCACGGTGTTCGGCAACCCCGGCACCACGGAGATCGCGTTCCTGACCGAGTGGCCCGACGACTTCACCTACGTCCTCGGGCTGCAGGAGTCGGCCGTCGTGGCGATGGCGGACGGGTACGCGCAGGCGACGCGCAAGCCGGTGCTCGTGAACCTGCACTCGGCCGGTGGCGTGGGCCATTCCCTGGGCCACGTGTTCACCGCCTTCCGCGACCGGGCGCCGCTGATCGTGCTGGCGGGGCAGCAGACGCGCTCACTGCTGCCGGACGAGCCGTTCCTGGGGGCCGTGGAAGCGGCGAACTTCCCGAAGCCCTACGTGAAGTGGAGCATCGAGCCGGCGCGGGCGCAGGACGTGCCGGCCGCGATCGCGCACGCGTACTACATCGCGACGCAGGCGCCGCAGGGGCCGGTGTTCGTCTCCGTGCCCGTGGACGACTGGGACGCCGAGGCGACGATGCCGCTGCCCACCGGCCGGCGGACGCAGAGCTTCGCGCCCGACCCCGAAGCCCTCCAGGAGCTGGCGAAAGCCCTGGACCACGCGGAAAACCCGGCGCTGGTCGTCGGCGCCAGTGTGGACGGCGACGGCGCGGTGCCCGACGTGGTCGCGCTCGCCGAGAAGCTCAAGGCCGGCGTCTGGGCGGCGCCGATGTCGTCGCGGTGCTCGTTCCCCGAGGACCACGAGCTGTTCCTCGGCTTCCTGCAGCCCGAGCGCAAGGCGGTGGCCGAGGCGCTGCGCGAGCACGACGTCGTGGTGGTGCTGGGCGCGCCCGCCTTCACCTACCACGTGTACCGCGGCGAGCCGGAGCAGCCGTTGCCGCCGCTGTACCTCGTGAGCGACGACGAGCAGATCCTCGCCCGCGCGGGCAACGGCACCGGCATCCGCGCCACGCCGAAGCTCGCCATCCAGGCCCTCGCCCGAGAGGTCACCGCGAAGAGTCGCGAAACCCCTGCCCCGCAAGCAAAACCCGCCAAGCCCGCCGAAACCACGCCGATCTCGCCGGACTTCGCCTACGCCACGGTCGCGGATCTGTTGCCGGACAACGCGATCGTCGTCGAGGAGACGCCGAGCCACCGCAACTGCCTCCACGACCACCTGCCGATCACCTCCACCGACACGGGATTCCTCACCGTCGCGAGCGGGACGCTCGGCTACGGCCTCCCGGCGGCCGTCGGCGCGGCCCTGGGGCGGCCCGACCGCAAGGTCGTCGCGATCCTCGGCGACGGCTCCAGCATGTACTGCGTGCAGGCACTGTGGACGGCCGCGCGCGAGAACGTGCCGGTCACCTTCGTGGTGCTGGACAACGCGCAGTACGCGGCCGTGCGGATCCTCGGCGAGTCGGCCGGTGGCAAGAAGGTGCCGGGCACCGAGCTCGGCGGCATCGACTTCGCGCAGCTCGCGCAGAGCATGGGCGTGCCCGCACGGACCGTCGAAGAGGGCGCCGACCTGCGAGACGCGCTCGCCGAAGCTCTCGCCGAAAACGGTCCCGCCCTCGTGCACGTCAAGGTGGACCCGAATCCGCAGAAACTGTATTGATCTTCGCGATTGACCCGACCGGGTGACGCTGTTTGGATGACCGGGTGCAGCCTCTACTGACTCCCGGACAGCAGGAACTCGTCGCACAGGCCGGCAAGCTCGCCGACGTCTTCGCCGAGCGAGCCAGCCTGCACGACCGCGAGAACTCCTTCCCCCACGAGAACTACGACGACCTGCGGGAAGCGGGTTTCCTGCGACTGTCCGTGCCGGAGGAGCTGGGCGGATTCGGCGCGGGCCTGCCGGAGATCCTGCCGGTGCTGGAACGCCTGGCGATGGGCGACGGCGCCACCGCGCTCGCGTTCACGATGCACCTCTCGCCGCTGGGGCAGTGGGCGAGCGTCTGGCGGCGCACGCAGTCGCCACGGCTGGCCGAGCTGCTCACGAAAGCCGCCGAGGGCAAGCTGATCTGGGCGTCGGTGACCAGCGAAACGGGCCTGCGCAACGACATGACGGACTCGAACACCGAGGCCGTCCGCGTCGAAGGCGGGTTCGAGCTCACGGGCCGCAAGAGCTTCGCCACCAACACGGCCGTCGCCACGCACTGCTCCACCACCGCGCGGTACGAGGACGCCGAAGGCGGCCCGCGCCTGATGCTGTGCCAGATCGCGCTCGACCAGCCCGGGGTGAAGATCCACCAGACCTGGGACACCATGGGCATGCGCGGCACCCAGAGCAACGACGTCGAGCTCACCAAGGTGTTCGTCGAGGACAGTGCCGTCGTCCACTCGCTGCCGGTGAAGCACCTCGACGCGCGGGTGCTGGAAACCGTGTGGTCGTGGGCGATGCCGGCGTTCTCGGCCGTCTACACGGGAGTCGCGGCCGGGGCGCTCGACTGGACCGTCCGCTCGCTGCAGAAGCGCGGCAAAACGGGCGATCCGGTGCTGCAGGACGTGATCGGCGAGTGCCAGATCCTCCTCGACAGCTCGCGGGCGCTCATCCGCAGCCACGCCGAAGACGTGATGTCGCGCCGCCTCTTCACCGGCGACGTGCAGGACGGAGTGGCCCGCTGCGCCGTCGTGAAGTACGTGGCCGCCAACAACGCCGTGCAGGTGATGCAGCGCCTCGTCGACGTGCTGGGCGGCATGTCGTACACGAAGAAGCTGCCGTTCGAGCGGATGTGGCGTGACGTGCAGGCGAGCACGTTCATGCCGATGGGCAACCTGGCCACGCGCAAGCTGGTGGGCGCCAACGTGCTCGGCGTGCGGACGCTGCCGGAGATCGGCCCCGACGAGACCGGCCCGGACTCGCGAGCCAAGGCCTGAGACGCGAGAACGGGGCACCCGCCGAGGGTGCCCCGTTCCGCAAGAACAGCTTCAGCTCTTGGCTTCGGCCTTCACCGCAGCCGCAGCTTCAGACTCGGACTCCACCAGCTCACGCTCGGCCTCATCCGCCCGCGCAGCCGAAGCCGGCCCGTGCAGCAACCGCGCCACTTCGCCGCGCAGCGTCACGAACTCGGCGGACTCCCGCGTCGTGATCTGGTCCCGCTCCGCCGGCAGGTCCACGGGCAGGTCGGCGACGATCGACGCCGGCGACTTCGACAGCACGAGCACCCGGTCACCCAGGTACACGCTCTCGTCGATGTCGTGCGTCACCAGCAGCACCGTGGTGCCCTGTTCGCGCTGCACGCGCCGCAGCAGGTCCTCCAGCTCGAAGCGCGTCTGCGCGTCCACGGAGGCGAATGGCTCGTCCATGATCAGCAGCGCCGGCCGCGACGCCAGCGCCCGAGCGATGGACACGCGCTGCTGCATACCGCCCGAAAGCTGCCACGGGAACTTCGCCCCGACCCCGTCCAGCCCGACGGCCGACAGCGCCGCGGCGGCCCGCTTGCGCCGCTCGGCCTTGTCGAGTTTGGTCCAGCGCAAGGGGAACTCGACGTTCTTCGCCACCGTCAGCCACGGGAACAGCGAACGGCTGTAGTCCTGGAACACCACGGCGAGGTCGTCGGGCACGCCGGTGACCAGGTCGCCGTGCAGGCTCACGGTGCCCGACGTCGGCGGCACCAGGCCCGCGATCGCGCGCAGCAGCGTCGACTTGCCGCACCCCGAAGGGCCGACGATGCACGCCAGCTGGCCCGCCTCGACGGTGAACGTCAAGTCGTTCACGGCGACGTGCGCCTTGTCGCCCGTGCCGTAGCGGTGGCTGAGGTCGGAGACCTCGAGCATGGTCGACATTCTGACTACCTTCCGGAAAGTTCTAGTGACGGCCGGGCTGCCACTTGAGCACCCGGCGCTCGACGGCGAGCAGGGCCGCGTTGAACCCGTAACCCAGGATGCCCAGCAGCACGATCCACGCCCACATCTGGTCGAAGTCGTACGCGCGCTGGGCGGCGATCAACGCGTAGCCGATGCCGTTGAGCGAGCCGACGAGCTCCGAGATCGCCATGAGGATCAGCGAGATCGACAGCGAAAGCCGCAGACCCGCGAAGATCTTCGGCATCGCGGCCGGCAGCACGACCGTGGTGATCCAGTAGAACCGCGGCGTGCGGAACGCCCGCGCGGTCTCCGCCTTCACCTTGTCGACCGAGCGCACGCCGTCCACCGTGTTGAGCACGATCGGCCACACGGAACCGAAGATGATCGTGGCGATCTGCATGCCCGGTCCGATGTGGAACAACACGATGAACACCGGAACCAGCGCGGGCGGCGGGATCGCGCGGAAGAACGCGAACAGCGGCCCCACGTAGTCCATGCCGGTCTTCGAGCGCCCGAGCGCCGTTCCCAGTGCGACACCCAGCACCACCGAGAGCAGCCAGCCGCCCAGCACCCGCGCGAGGCTGGGCAGGACGTGGTCGAACACCGCCTGGCCGAGGAAGACGTGCGAAGCCGGGCCGGAGAACCACAGCTGCACCGCCGCCGCGACGATCTTGGTGGGCGGCGGGAAGAACACGCTTTCCGTGAACTGCGTGATGACCTGCCAGATCACCACGAGCACCACGAACAGCAGCCACTTGCGTGCGAACCCGCTCAGGCCACGGCTCACGCGGCCGCGCGCGGCGCTCACCGGTTTGCCGACGACGGTCACGCGACGGTCCCTTCGTCGTTGCTGCTCCAGCGGAACAGGCGCTTGCCCAGCCGCTCGAGCCCCTCGTTGGCCAGGTATCCCAGCACCCCGGCCACGACGGTGCCCGCGAGCACCAGGTCCATCCGCCCCGAGCCGGACGACGCCTCGAGCACGAACTGCCCGATGCCCAGCTTCGCGCCCGCGAGGAACTCCGTGCTGATCACGAGGATCAGCGAGATCGCCGCCGACATCCGGATGCCGGTGAACACGAACGGTGCCGCGTGCGGCAGCGCCACCGAGGTCAGCAGCCGCGACTTCGGTGTGCCGTAGGAGCGCGCGGTCTCGATGAGCACCGGGTCGATCTCGGCCATCGCGTAGATGGTGTTGAACAGGATGGGCCACACCGCCGCGTAGACCGCGAGCAGGATCTTCGACTCGGGCCCGCCGCCGACCACGATCAGGATCAGCGGGATCCACGCCACGGACGGGATGGGCCGCAGGAACTCGACGATCGCCTTGGTCGCGTCGCGCAGCCAGCGGACGCTGCCGAGCAGCAGCCCGGCCGGCACCGCGACGGCGATGGACACGGCCATCGCGATCAGCCACGCCAGCACCGACGCGATCACGTCACGCACGAACTCGGTGTCGCCGAGCAGTTCGCCGATGCGCGCGAACACGACGGTGGGCGGCGGCACGTCGTTCTGGTCGATCAGGCCGGCCCGCACGGCGACCTCCCAGATCAGGAGGAAGCCGAGCAGGCCGACCAGGTTCCGAACGAGTCGCACGTCAGGAAGCGCTCGGCTGTGCCACGATCATCTGCGCGACGTCGATCTTGGCCGGGATCGACCCGAACTGCTGCAGCAGGTCCGGCACGCGCTGCAGACGACGGGCGTCCAGAGTGGACTGGAAGGTGAGCAGCGCGGTGAGCGAGGCGGTGGCCTCGTCGACCTTCGAGAACTGCACCATCAGCGGCTCGATCTTCGAGCGGTCCGCCGACTCCTTCGTGGCGCGCAGCATCGCGCGCTGGAACGCGGCCACCGTCTTCGGGTTCTCCGAAGTGAACTTGCCCAGCGAGCCGTAGCCTGCGGTCGGGAAGTCCTGCGTGGCACCGGTCGCGGTGTCGATGATCGGCACCGTGCCGTTGGTCTTGGCCGAGCCCGTGATGAACGGCTCGGTGAGGAAGCCCGCGTCCACGTCGCCGCGCTTGACGGCCGCGCCGATGCTCGGGAACGGCAGGGAAACCCACTTCACCTGGGAGAAGTCCACGCCGTTGTCGCGCATCACGGACTTCGTCAGGGTGTCGCAAATGGTGTTCTGCGCGGTGATGGCGATCTTCTTGCCCGCCAGGTCGCGCACGCTCTTCACCGAACCGTTGGGCATGGCCACGATCTCGGTGCTCTTCGGGCCGGCCGAGGAGGCGTCGGACACGAACTTGATGTCCGCGTTGCCCTTGCTCTTCGCGATGAAGAACGGCGTGTAGCTCGCGTAGGCGACGTCGACCTCTCCGGACAGGAGCTTCGTCACGGATGCGTCGCCGCTGGCGGCGTCGACGGACTCGACCTCGAGGCCTTCGTCCTTGAAGTAGCCGTTCTGCACCGCGAGGTGGAACGGGGCGACGTCGATCGTCGGCATGATCGAGACCTTGATCTTCGTCTTCTCGAGCCCCGACGCGCCGCTGCTGCTGCCCGAGTCGTCCGAACCTCCGAGCAGGCCGCAGCCGCTCGCGGTCAGTGCGACGCCGCTCGCCAGGGCGAGGGAGAGGAAGCCACGGCGCCCGAGTCTTGCCTGGCTGCTCCCGGCTGTTTCAAACAAGGCCACTCCTTGGAGAATGAGGTCACATGGGTGTTGACCGGTGCTGGGTTTGGTGGGTGTGGCTCATTGTCCGGAGTCACGCGGCTACTGTAGAGAAGCGACGCATCCATCACAATGGGTGTTCATCAACGGTCCAAAAGTGGCGTGAATCACTCGATCAGGGGATCGAGGTGGTCGAGTTGAAGATCATCCGGCACGTCGGAGCCAACTACGAATCGGCTTGATCCGCTACCCGGGTGTTCCGGATCGGCTGTCAAGAGGGTTACAAATCACCGAGTCGTTCGCTACCCTCTGCTCCGGCAGTGTGAGGTGTGGACCACCGATGTAGTGAGAGTCAGCCTCGCTGAGAGGCACTCTGCGCAGGCCGGCACTCGTCGGCGGACTGGTGGCTTAGGCCTAATGGACCAGTGATCGACCAGTGCGGGGACCGAACGCCATGCAAGTACTGAACCGATTCCGCGTCCAGGGCGGCGCGAAACCGCACCTGGAAGTGGATCTTTTCCCCCGAAAGGGTGTAATGGCCCAGGTCGACCGGGCCGCTGAGGTGCCGGGCGGCCTGCCGGGAGCGTGCGGGTAGTGGTCGCGGGCACGGCAGGCTTCAACTCACAGGGTCCCTCGGGCCCGGACGAAGATGGTGGTGCGGCGGTGCCGAACGAAGACACCGCGGGGGTGGGAGGGGCCCCTGCGCGCGAAAGTGGGGTGAATCCCGCACGACGGGGTTCGGTCTTCGCGCTGAACAACTGGCGGCTTCGCTCGAAGCTCGCCCTCATCCTGATCATCCCGACGCTCACGGCGCTGGTGCTCGGCGCGCTGCGGGTCGCGGACGACGCGCAGCAGGCCGTGCAGCTCGGCCACACCGCGGACCAGGTCGCGTTCGCGGGCAAGGTGACCACGGTCATCCACGACCTGCAGGGCGAGCGCAGCCTCGCCGTCGCCCGGATCTCCTCCGGCGACGCGCTGCGCCAGACCGGGCTCGACGCGCAGATCGCGAAGGTCGACCACGACGTCGAGGACCTGCGCAACTCGCTGGTCAACCTGAATCCCGATGACCAGGCCACCGCTGATCGGTACGCCCGCGGAATCCAGCGCCTCGACGCGCTGCGCCCGCTGCGCGCGGCCGTGAGCTCCTCGTCCTACTCGGACATCGCGGTGCTCGACACCTACTCCTCCATCCTCAACTCGCTGATCCAGCTGGGCCGCGAGGTGACCACCGCGGTCACCGACCGGGACCTGCTGCGCCTGGGCAACAGCACGCAGGCCATCAGCGAGGCCAAGGAGTTCACGCTCCGCGGCGACACGGCACTGGAGATCGCGGCGTTCCGCAACGGCTTCCCCGGCGACCTCCTCGACGAGACGCGCGCCGCCGAGGCCAGTGGCGACGCGTCGATCGCGGCGTTCCTCGCGAACGCCACCGACGACCAGGTGCAGCTGTACTCCGACACCGTCTCGGGCCCGGAGGTCGACGACCGGCGCCGCATCCAGACGCAGGCGTTCTCCTTCGCGCAGCAAGGCGAAGCGCTCAACATCGACCCGACGCAGCTCGGGCAGGACAGCACCGTCGCCTCCGACAAGATGCGCGCGGTCGAGACGAACCTGCTCACGCAGCTGCGGACGCAAGCCGACGACCTGGCCAGCTCGGCCGTGCGCTCGGCGTGGGTCGGCGGTGTGATCGTGCTCGCGGCGCTCATCGCGGCGTTGATCCTGATGCTCGTGATCGCCCGCCTGATGCTGCGGCCGCTGCGCGTGCTGCGGACCACGGCGCTCGACGTGGCCTACACCCGGCTGCCGGAGACGGTTCAGTCCATTCTGGACGATCCGGACCCGGTCAACGCGTCCAAGAAGGCCGTCGACCCGGTGCCGGTCACCTCACGCGACGAGATCGGTGAAGTGGCGCGCTCGTTCGACGTGGTCCACGGTCAGGCCGTGAAGATGGCCGCCGAGCAGGCCCTGCTGCGCGAGAACGTCAACGGCATCTTCGTGAACCTCTCGCGGCGCTCGCAGCGGCTGGTGGAACGCCAGCTCGGCGTGATCGACCGGCTCGAGGCCGACGAGCAGGACCCGGACCACTTGGCGAGCCTGTTCGAGCTCGACCACCTCGCCACCCGGTTGCGGCGCAACGGTGAGTCGCTGCTGGTGCTCTCGGGCGCCGGCCTCGCGAAGTCCGTGCCCAAGCCGGTGCCGGCGGCCGACGTGATCGGCGCCGCGGTGTCGGAGATCGAGCAGTACGCCCGCATCGAGGTCGGCATCGTCCCCGAGGTCGCCGTGCAGGGCCTCGCGATCCACGACCTCGTGCACGTGCTCGCCGAGCTGCTCGACAACGCGACCTACTTCTCCGAGCCGGAGACGAAGGTCACAGTGCGGGCGGTCGTGACTCGCAAGAAGGCCCTGGCGATCCAGATCACCGACCACGGTGTCGGCATGACGGAGGACCGGCTCGCCGAGGTCAACCAGCGCCTGGCCGACCCACCGGACCTCGACGTCTCGGTGACGCGGCGAATGGGTCTGTACGTGGTCGCGCGCCTGGCCCAGCGCCACGGCATCGAGGTGCGGCTGCGCGAGAACGAGGACATCGAGGGCGGCGTGATCGCCCGCGTGGTGGTGCCGGCGGAGCTGCTCACGCAGCTGCGCGTGGCCAACCCCATGCCGCGCCACACGCCGCCGCCGTTGAACCGCAACGAGGTCTCGCACCCGAGCCTGCCGTCGGTCAACCGGCAGCAGTTCGACCAGTTCGACTCGCAGTTCGACGCGACGCCGCCGAGTTCCACGCCCGCTTCGGCACCGCCCCCGGCTCCGGCCGCACCGGCCGTGCCGGCGCAGTCCAACGGTGGCCTCGTGCCGCTCGACCAGCCGATCAGCCTCGACGACCTGGTGGCGGGAAACCGTGCCGCAGGGCCGTTCCTGAGCCCCGAGGCGTCGCTGCCGGAAGCGCCGGCGTGGCCCACGGCCGAGGACCTCGCCCCGCTCACCCAGCAGTCCAACGGGGATGGTGCGAGCCTGTCGGAGACCCAGTTCCCGCCGCTGGTGCTCCCGAAGCGCGAACCGAAGTACGTCGCGCCGGAGGAGCCGAAGCGGGAGGAATCGGCCGTGGACGACGGCGCGTCGGCCCTCGAGGACGACGTGCCCACGCGGCGCCTGCCGATCTACCAGTCGGTGCTCTCGCGGTGGTTCAGCGAGGGCAGCGAGGACGGCGAACCCGGTGCGTCCGACGAGGTCGGCGCCCCGGCTGCCGACGCGGCCCCGGCCGAGGCGGCTCCGGCGGAACCGGAAGCCGCCGAGGCACCCGGGGCCCCGGCGACGAACGGGTCCTCGGCCGCCGCCGAGGAGCCGTCCGGGATCGACGGCGCCTTCGACAGCCGTGAGGAGGAGCCGATCGAAGCGACGCCTCTCTACCCCGGTTCCGACGACGGCTGGAGCAGCGCGTCGGACGAGGGCTGGCAGGCCGCGCAGTCGTTGCTGGAGAAGAAGGCCGAGGAGATCACGCCGGCGGGCCTGCCGAAGCGGGTGCCCAACGCGTACCTCGTGCCCGGTTCGATCGGGGGCGACTCGGCACCGGATGACCAGCACAATTCGTTCACCGACGCGACTGCCGGTCTGCCCGGAACGGGTGCTATCACCCGCTCGGCCGCCGCGGCCCGCAACAGGATGGCAAGCTTCCAGCGTGGGTACACCTCCGGACGGCACGCATTGAAGGATCGGCCGGCCGACGAAGCCCGGCTCGACGACGAAGGCGTACGGGTCACCGGGTCCGGGTATGTGAGCGACAGCAGTGAGGAGCGACAGTGACACGGGCGGGTGCAGTGCAGCCGGGGGGCGGCTCGGCGCAGCCGAACGGCAGGGCCGGCGGCGGCGTGGCGGGCAGCTTCGCGTGGCTGATCACGGACTTCGTCCACCGGGTTCCGGGCGCGGCCCACGCGGTGGTCGTTTCGGCCGACGGGCTCCTGCTCGCGGCTTCGCGAGGGCTGCCGAAGGACCGGGCCGACCAGCTGGCGGCGGTCGCCTCCGGGCTGACCAGCCTGGCGCGCGGCGCGGCGAAGGTGTTCGAAGGCGGCCCGGTCGCGCAGACCGTGGTCGAGATGGCCAACGGCTTCCTCTTCCTGATGTCGGTTTCCGACGGCTCGTGCCTCGCGGTGCTGGGCGCGCCGGACAGCGACATCGGTCTCGTCGTGTACGAGATGACGTTGCTGGTCGAACGAGTCGGCCAGCAGCTGACGCCGGAAATGCGCGCGCAACTGCAGGGCGCTGCGATCCGCCGCTAGGCGGATCGGGAACTTCAGGAGCAGACCGTGGACGACGGGCGCTTGAGGGGCGATGGCCGGCTCGGTGACGACTTCACCGGCGGCTGGGCCGAGGCCGGCGAAGGCCGGGAGGACTGGAAGTCCTTCCGGGACCGAGTGGACCGCGAGTGGCGCGCCCGGCGCGCCACAGGATCCGACGCGGACCCGGTGCGGGAGCCGCCGAACTGGCTGACGGACTCCAACGCCGGGCAGCAGCCGATCACCGGCGAGTACCGCGACCGCCTCCTGGGCGGCCCGGGTGCCGAGCTGTTCGGCGGCGCGAGCGGGCCGCTGTACGACTCCGCGGAGTTCGCGGCGTTCAGCGCGCAGCGCGACGGCTCGCCGGGACCGTCGTCCAACGAGCTGGCCGAAGCCCTGCCGCTGCAGGCGGCGGGCGAGTTCGTCGACGAACCGCCGGTGGCCGAGGTGGAGACGTCCGGGCTCGTGCGCCCGTACTTCCGCACGCGCGGCCGGACGAGGCCGACCTACGACCTCGCGATCGAGGCCCTGGTCTCGACCAGCGAACAGGGGCGCGTGCTGGACCGCGTGCGCGTGCCCGAGCACCGGTCCATCTGCGATCTGTGCATCGACACCCGCTCGGTCGCGGAGGTGGCGGCGCTGCTGCGCCTGCCGCTCGGCGTCGTGCGGGTGCTCATTGGTGACGTGGCGGGTCTCGGACTGGTGCTGGTGCACACCACCAGCAGCACTTCCTCGGGCGACCGCCCCAGTATCGAGTTCATGGAAAGGGTGCTCAGTGGGCTTCGGAGAATTTGACTCCGACGCGAACACACCGCAGGTGACGGGTCCGACCTCGTCGGCCAAGATCGTGGTCGCGGGTGGGTTCGGTTCGGGCAAGACGACGCTGGTCGGGGCGATCTCGGAGATCGACCCGCTGACCACCGAGGCCATGATGACCGAGGCGAGTGTCGGCCACGACGACACTTCGGCCACGCCGAACAAGACGACCACCACGGTCGCCATGGACTTCGGCCGGATCTCGCTCGACTCGGACCTCGTGCTGTACGTGTTCGGCACGCCGGGCCAGCACCGGTTCTGGTTCATGTGGGACGACCTCGCCGTCGGGGCGATCGGGGCCGTGGTGCTGGTGGACACGCGCCGCCTCGCCGACGCGTTCCCGTCCATCGACTTCTTCGAGAACCGGAAACTGCCGTACGTGGTCGCGATCAACTGCTTCGACCGGTTGCTGCACCACCAGATCGAAGACGTGCGGCACGCGCTGACGATCTCACCGTCGGTGCCGATCATGGCCTGCGACGCGCGCGAGCGTGACTCCGCCAAGCAGGTGCTGATCTCGGTCGTGCAGCACGCCATCGCTCACGACACGGCACTGAGGGCAGGCTAGAACCCGAGTACCCGGAACCGGGTGCGGCCGTTGGAGTGAACTCCACGTGCTTCACCCGCTTCGGGGAGTGGTGCCTCCGACCGGAGTAGGGCCCCGCGCCCGCTCTTCGGTACGGTCGGGGCCGGCAAGGCCCGAACGGGCAGCCGAACGGTCGGTGACCTGCGCAGACACCCCGCTGCGCACAGTTGCCGGCGCCACCACCGAGTGACCCACGTAGGCGTGGTCCCGCTGGGCTTCGCGCGGTGTGCGTCCGTATCGGTACGCACAGTGCTCGGGTGCTCGCCCGACGCGGACTCGACAGTGTCGGGCGGGTGAATACGCTGGAACGGCGTCTTCACGCCCGCCCGGCGATCATGGCGGTGTTCGGCGGTGTTCGACCAGTTTGGAGGGACAGTGACCGTTTCCGGCCAGGAAGGCCAGGGCACGTTCAGCTGGCTGATCACGGACTTCGTGCGCCGGGTGCCCGGCGCCGCCCACGCCGTGCTGGTGTCGGCCGACGGTCTCCTGCTCGCGCCGTCGGAAGGTCTGCCGCAGGAGCGCGCCGAACAGCTCTCGGCCGTCGCGTCGGGCCTCGTGAGCCTCACTCAGGGCGCCGCGCGGTGCTTCGAGGCCGGTGGTGTGAACCAGACGGTGGTCGAGATGGAGCTCGGGTACCTGTTCCTGATGTCGGTGTCCGATGGGTCGTCGCTGGCCGTGCTGGCCGCCCCCACGTGTGACATCGGCACGGTCGCGTACGAGATGACGCTGCTCGTAGAGCGCGTCGGCCAGCAGATCACGCCGGAACTGCGCGCCCAGCTCCAGGGCGGGGTGCGTGGTTAGTACATGAGGATCTCCGGCTTCGGCGAACAAGACACGGGCGCTTGGGACGCGCTGCACAAGGGGACCGATCGTGAAGGCGTGGACTCGCCGAGCCATTTCGAGCTGAGCACGCTGAAGACGATGCTGCCGCACCGGCGGCCGGCTGCTTCCGCGGTGCCGCCGCCTGCACCTGTTCGTCCCGTTGCTCCGGTTCCGGCTGCTCCCGAGTCTTCGTCGTCTTCCGAGTACTACGACGATGACGGGTACGAGTGGGTCGAGGACGGGGAGTCGGGGTACTGGCAGGAGACCGGGACTTCCTCGGGCTACTACGACGCCGAGTCGTACCTGACGCACGAGGACCGGCAGGTGCCGGAGGACTCCGCGTACTACCAGGCTCCGGAGCGGCGGCACCTGGCCGCGGTGGAGGAGCCTGAGAGCGCGGCGGGGTACGAGCAGGATGCTGCTTACGCCTCGGGGTACCAGCGGGTTCCGGAGTCCTACGGCTATGAACCGGCTCCTTCGGACGCGACTTACGCTTCGGGCTACCAGCAAGCTCCTGTCGCTGACGACTACCACCGCGGGACACCGGCTCCCGACGCTTACGCCACGGGCTACGAGCAGGCTCCCGCCTCCGATGCGGCTCATGCCACGCGGTACCGCCAAGCACCGGCTTCCGATGCCTATGCGACGGAGTACCACCAGGCGCCGGGCTCCGATGCGGCCCCGGGCTACCACGAGGCGCCGGCGTCTGACACGGCCTACTTCCAGGCTCCCGTATCCGACGCCGCTTACTCCTCGGGCTACGACCAGGCTCCGGTCTCCGACGCGGCTTTTGCTTCCGGCTACCACCAGACGCCCGCTCCGGATTCCTACGCTCCGGGCTATCAGCACGCCGAGCCGTACTCCTCCGGCCACCACCAGCTGCCTGCGTCCGATGCCGGCTATCCGGCGGACTACAACCGTTCTGCCGCACCGGAGTCGTACGCCGAGCACCACCGCGCATCCGGCGACGAGTACTCCTCGGGCTACTTCGAAGCGCCTGCCTACGAGTCGGCCGAGTCGACCGGCCGCCACGCTGTCGTAGCGCCTTCGCACCAGGACCAGCGCCGCGCCGCCGTCGACATCGCCGACCGCGACCGGCCGCACCGGCCCACGCCGGCCGACACCGGCTACCTCCCGCCGGCCGACGCCCAGCACCGCCTCGCCGAGCCCCCGGAGCGCATCACCGGCCGCCGCCGCGCGCCCGAACCCGTTGCGCCGCAGCAGGATTCGTATGCGCCGGAGCCTGCCACGCAGCAGTACGCTCCCGAACCCGTTGCGGCACACCAGGATCAGGACCCGACCGAGCCGTACTCACCCGAGCCCGAGCAGGCCTGGTCCCGCGAAGACCGCACTCCGGCGGCGAAACCGGCCAAGTCCCGCGTCCGCCCCTACGCCCGCACCCGCGGCCGCACGCGCTCCGACCACAACCTCGCGCTCGAAGCCCTCGTCTCCACCAGCGACGACGGCCGCCGCTACCGGGGTGTGCGCTCGATCGAGCACCGCCGCATCTGCGACCTCTGCCTGGACACCCGCTCGGTCGCGGAGATCGCCGCCCACCTCCACCTGCCGCTCGGCGTGGTGAAGGTCCTGGTCGGCGACATGGCCGACATCGGCCTGGTCCTCATCCACCAGACCGAACTCGTGCTGGGCGACCGCTCCTCGCGCGACTTCATGGAGCGCGTGCTGCAGGGCCTGCGCAACCTCTGAGCCGTCAGAGGGCGCTGCCGGTGCCGGCTCCGCGCAGCAGCGTGTCGACGACGATCGTCGCGAGCGCGTCGGGGCTCTTGGCGTCCGTGTCCTGCGCGGCTTCGTGGATGAGCGCGTAGTAGACGCGGCGGGTCCAGTCCAGGTCCACGTCCGCGCGCAGCACGCCGGCTTCCTGCGCGCGCCGGAACAGCCGCGCGCAAGTTTCGCGCACCTCCTCGTGCACCCGCGCGACCTCGGGGTTCGCCGAGGACGCCTGGCTCATCGCGAAGCCCCAGCCGATCTTCACGCCGAGGACGTTCGCCGTCGCCTGGTACAGCGCCACCAGTGGCGGCACGGCATCCGGGTGCGCGGCGTCCACCGCGGAGGCGAAGCGCTGCGTGGCCCACAGTGCCAGCGCGTCGACGAGAGCTTCCCTGGTCGCGAACCGCCGGTGCACGGTCGTCCGCGCGACGCCGGCGGCCTCGGCGACCTGCTCCATCGTCGCGGCCGGATCGCGGCTGAAGGTCTGCTCGGCCGCCTCGAGGATCGCGGTCATCGTCCGCTCGGCGTCCGCGCGCAGGGGTCGGGTGCTCATGGCGAAACTTTACATCACTGTACCCGTTCTCCTCTTAGTTGCGTCATTTATGTTGCAAGTAGTAGCTTACCTGCACGTCGATGACGCACCTGGGAGGTAATCGCCATGGAGTACACCCGCCTTGGCCGCAGTGGGCTCACGGTCTCGCGGCTCGTCCTCGGGACCATGAACTTCGGCTCGCGAACGTCCGAAGAGGACAGTCACGCCCTCATGGACCGCGCGCACGAGCACGGCATCACGTTCTTCGACACCGCCAACGCGTACGGCGAGCAGCCCGGCGGCACCGAGGAGATCCTCGGCCGCTGGTTCGCCCGCGGCGGCGACCGGCGTGAGCGGACCGTGCTGGCCACGAAGCTCTTCTCGCCGACCGGCGACGGCCCGAACGACCGCGGCCTGTCCGCGCGCCACATCCGCCACGCGATCGACGCGTCCCTGCGCCGGCTGCGCACCGACCACGTCGACCTGTACCAGATGCACCACATCGACCGCGCCACGCCGTGGGACGAGATCTGGTCGGCGTTCGAAGTCCTTCACCAGCAAGGAAAAGTGCTGTACTTCGGCTCGTCCAACTTCGCCGGCTGGCACCTCGCCCAAGCGCAGGAGGCCGCGGCGTCACGGCACTTCCTCGGCCTGGTGAGCGAGCAGTCGATCTACAACCTGCTGTCGCGCTGGGCCGAGCTCGAAGTGCTCCCCGCCGCCCGGGCCTACGGCCTCGGCGTCATCCCCTGGTCCCCGCTCCACGGCGGCATCCTCAGCGGGGTGCTCCGCAAACAACGCGACGGCAGCGCCGACCGCAGCGGCACCGGCCTGTGGGCGGCCAGCCTCACCGCCCACGCCGACTCCGTCGCGGAGTACGAGAAGCTCTGCGCCGACCTCGGCGAAGACCCCGCCCACGTCGGCCTGGCCTGGCTGCTGGCCCAGGACGGCGTCACGGGTCCCGTCATCGGCCCCCGCACCGCAGCCCACCTCGACGGCTCACTGCGCGCCCTCGAGCTGAAGCTGGACGCGGACACCCTCGCCGAGCTGGACCGGATCTTCCCGGCCCCGGGTCCGAACGGCGCGAAACCGGCGCCGGAGGCCTATGCCTGGTGAAGGCCTACTCCTCCACCAACGCGGCCGAAGTGATCCGGTGCAACGGATACCGCTCGTGATCCGTTCCCTCCAGCACGCCGCCGCCCACGCGTACGGGACGCACGACGCGCTGGCTGGCCGTGCCGCGGGAGTCGACGAAGCCGATCCACACCTCGCGGCGTTCGAGGGTCGCGCGGGAGAGCAGTTCGAGCGTCGCCGTCGTGTCGGCGCCCCCGCCGGAGTGGGCGCGAACGGCGGAGCCGCGGCGGCGGGCGGTGGCCGCGTCGCCGGCGCGGAGGTTGGCGACGATGCGCGTGGCCTGGTCGTCGGTGAGCACGGCCTGCTCGCCGGGGCGTGAGCGGGCCGCTCGCGTGCGCGCGGGCAGCCGTCGGCCGGACGGGCGGATGTCGACGACGCGGCCGTCCGGGCCTTCGGCGGCGGGTGCGAAACCCGCACTGCGCAAGGCTTCCAGGACTTCGCCGAGCGGCACGGGGCTGATCAGGACCGTCGGTGCGATCATGCGGAGGTCGTAGTCCGCGGCGACGGGGTGGGCGAGCACCTCGGCCAGCAGGGCCTCGTCGTCACAACGAAGGAACGAGCCGGCGGCCCCGCCGCGCAGGCGGCCGTGGCGGCGGGCGACGTCGTCGATCAAGTACGTGAGCGCCTGCGGCACGGGGGTGGCGGACTTGGCGCGGAACAGCGCGTGGAGCTCGTCGGCCGTGCGGCCGGTGTCGAGGGCGCGGCGCACGGTCGTCTCGGTGACGCGGTAGACCGTCGCGTGCCCGGCCGACTCGATGTCGGCGACGGCGGCCATGGCGGTCGCCAGCTCGGGCTCGAGCGGTCCCGGCGCGACGACCGTGAGGTCCGCCTGCACCAGCACGTGGTCGACCGGCGTGGGAAGGGCGTCGTGCATCGCCTCGACGGCGCCGGGGCGGTCGTCCTCCAGCAGCAGCCGCGTGGCGGTGGTCAGCGCGCCCAGGCCGACCAGGCCCAGCGCCGACGCCTCGGCCATCGTCCAGCGCACGGTCTCGTCGCGCAGCCGCCCGCCTCGCCGCGGCGCGCGCCACGCGAGCACGGCCACCAGCTCGTCCACGCTCTTCACCCCGGACCCGGGTGCCAAGTCGCCCAAGGCAATGAGCACCCGGCGCCGCGAAACCGGCGCGAGCGGCCGGCGCAGGTCCTCCGACAACGGCGCGATCGGCTTGTCCTTCGCGTCCCGCCCGCCGGCCAGCCCGGGCAGCCGAGGCAGCTCCAGCCACGCCTGCGCGAGCGTCATCCAGCGCTGCACGGTCGGCGACGCGAGCCACGAATCCGTGAGCGTGGTCGGCACCCACTCCGGTGTCGTCGCCTCGCTGTCGGCCGCCAAACCGGCGCCCACGGCCAGCTCCGCGACGAACGACGCGCGCGCCTCGTCGGTCTCCAGGTCCTTCGCCAGCTTCCGCAGCTCCCGCA
Source organism: Amycolatopsis sp. NPDC001319 (assembly GCF_042896185.1). Taxonomy (NCBI): domain Bacteria; kingdom Bacillati; phylum Actinomycetota; class Actinomycetes; order Pseudonocardiales; family Pseudonocardiaceae; genus Amycolatopsis; species Amycolatopsis sp. NPDC001319. The sequence continues at coordinate 166,571 of NZ_JBIAWY010000007.1, forward strand.
CACCCAGCCCACCGGACTTGAGCACGGGTGGCGGCGTGACCGACCACGAACGCAGCAGCGTTTCCATCTGCCGCAACAGCTCCATCGCCTCGCCGGCCGCGGTGGAGTCCACAGTGTCCGTCTGATGTGGATGGACGGGCAGCTCCGGCTCGACCAGTGTGGCCGCCTCGAACGCCACCCCGCCGCGCAGCAGCAGACCCAGCTCGCGCGGCAGCTCCACCGTCTGGTCGTCACGCCGCAGCAGCAGCGAGCGCGCCAGCAGCTTCTGCACGGGCGTGGCCGCGTCGGACAGCGAGACGTCGAAGCTCGCGTCGCGCGTGCGCCCGATCGGCGGGCCCGCGGCCAGCGCCGTCAGCACCTTCCGCTCGTCGTCGCCGACCTCGGCCAGCCGTGCGGCCAAGTCGGTCGAAGCCAGCGCCGGCGACGGCGCCCCGAGGCCCGCCGGGAACGGCCCCAGCGCATCCCGGGCCGCGGGCGGCACCCGCAGCTCGTCGTCCTCGCCCCAGACAAGCGCCCGCGCCCGCAACCGCGTCAACGAGCCCGAAATGTCCGTTCCGACCAGTGCGGCCACCTCAGCCAGCGAAACCGGTGCAGTGTCCGCCCCCGCCACGAGGAAGCCGTCGAGGACGGCCAGGGTGAACGTGTCGAGGTCCTCGCAGGCGCGCGCGACGGAGCCCGGCGTGCCGGCGCGCGTGGCCAGCACGGTGGTGTCGGAAGGTGGCGGGGTCGACAGATCGCGACGGGTGCGCAGCAGGTCGGCGAGTGCGTCGTCGGACTCCGCACGCAGCCAGTCCGCCAGAGAGGTCGCGGGCATAGACGTCCAGGATACCGGGCGGGTGAGCGGGCGCCGGGGGTGTTCGGGCAGACTGTGGGCGAACCGGCGGCACCAGTCGATGGAGGGCGTTGTGGCGAAGGGCGAGAACGGCAGGAAAAAGGGCATCGACCCCACCTGGCCGGCGGAAGACGGTGAGCACCCCGTGTCGGAGCTCGCGTCCGACCGTCAGGGGGCGCTGTCGCCGTTCGGCGACCTGACCTTCCCGCTCGACTCGGTGCCCTACGTGCACCCGGAGACGGAAATCAACCGCTGATTCCCCACTTCTGGGGAAACAACCGTAGTTACTGGTCAGTCACCCGGTTGGGGTCGGGTGGCGGCGGTCACGGGGCTAGTGTTCGAAGCGTCCTAGCCACAGGTTTCCCAGCGGGGAGTTAGTGCCATGCCGGTTCCCGGTCCCGGGTATTCGATCACCGTCCGGGTCGAGGCCCCGGCTTCCTCCACGGCCGCCGGTGACCTCACCACCGCCGTCGGCCGCGTCGGCGGGGTGCTCACGGCGTTCGACGTCGTCGAGTCGCACGCCGACACGATCGTGGTCGACATCAGCGCCAACGCGCTGTCGGAGAACCACGCGCAGGACATCACCCAGGCACTCGACTCGCTGCCCGGCGTGAAGGTCCGCAAGGTCTCCGACCGGACGTTCCTGATCCACCTCGGCGGCAAGATCGAGGTCACGCCCAAGGTCGCGCTCCGCAACCGTGACGACCTCTCCCGCGCGTACACCCCGGGTGTCGCCCGGGTGTGCCAGGCCATCGCCGCGAACCCCGAGGACGCGCGCCGCCTGACCATCAAGCGCAACACCGTGGCCGTGGTCACGGACGGCTCGGCCGTGCTCGGCCTCGGCAACATCGGCCCGGCCGCCGCGCTGCCCGTGATGGAGGGCAAGGCGGCGCTGTTCAAGAAGTTCGCGGGCGTCGACGCGTGGCCGGTGTGCCTGGACACGCAGGACACCGAGGAGATCATCAAGATCGTCAAGGCGATCGCGCCGGTCTACGCGGGCATCAACCTCGAGGACATCGCCGCGCCGCGCTGCTTCGAGATCGAGGCGCGCCTGCGTGAGCAGCTCGACATCCCGGTGTTCCACGACGACCAGCACGGCACCGCGATCGTCGTCGTCGCGGCCCTGCGCAACGCGCTGCGCGTGGTCGGCAAGGAGATCGAGGACTGCAAGATCGTGGTCAGCGGCGTCGGCGCGGCCGGCTCGGCCATCATCCGGCTGCTCCTGCGCAAGAACCCGGGTGACATCGTGGCCGCCGACATCGATGGCATCGTCCACCCGGACCGCGGCAACCTCGACGACAACCTGACCTGGATCGCGAACCACACCAACCGGGACAAGCAGGCCGGCACGCTGCACGAGGCCCTCGTGAACGCCGACGTCTTCATCGGCGTCTCGGCCCCGAACCTCTTCGGCGCCGACCAGGTGGCGACGATGAACAAGGACGCCGTGGTCTTCGCACTGGCCAACCCGGACCCGGAGATCGACCCGCTCGAGGCGCAGCAGCACGCCGCCGTGGTCGCCACCGGTCGCAGCGACTTCCCGAACCAGATCAACAACGTGCTGGCGTTCCCCGGCGTCTTCCGCGGCCTGCTCGACGCCGCGGCGCACAACATCGACGACAACATGCTGCTCGCCGCCGCCGACGCGATCGCCGACGTGGTGGACCAGAGCCGGCTCAACGCGTCGTTCATCGTGCCGAGCGTGTTCGACAACGCGGTGGCCCCGGCCGTCGCCGAAGCCGTGAAGGCGGCCGTGCGCGCGGAGGCCACGGCCGGCTGAGTTCCTGAGACGCCGGAAGGCCCCGCCATCGCCAACCGCGGTGACGGGGCCTTTTTGTCGGCCGGGACACCGCTGGCATAGCCTCCTGGGGTGAGTGAACTCAGCCACGTCGACGAAACCGGCGCCGCGCGGATGGTCGACGTCTCCGGCAAGACGGCGACCGCGCGCACGGCGCTCGCCGGCGGCACGGTGCACACCACCGCCGAGGTGGTGGATCTGTTGTCCGCCAACGGGTTGCCGAAGGGCGACGCACTGGCGACGGCCCGGATCGCCGGCATCATGGGCGCCAAGCGCGTGCCGGAACTGATCCCGCTGTGTCACCAGATCGCGTTGTCCGGCGTGAAGGTGGAGTTCGAACTGGACTCCACCGCCGTCCACATCAGCGCGACGGCGAAGACCACCGACGTCACCGGTGTCGAGATGGAGGCCCTCACGGCCGTCGCGGTCGCGGGGCTCACACTGCACGACATGATCAAGGCCGTGGATCCGGCCGCGACGCTCGACAACGTCCGCCTGATCCGCAAGGACGGCGGCAAGACCGGCACGTGGGAGCGGCAGTCATGAGCGAGGCACGGGTGATCGTGGCGTCCAACCGGGCCGCGAAGGGCGTCTACGAGGACAAAACCGGCCCGGTGCTCGTGGAGTGGCTCGCCGGGCGCGGTTACGCGGTACCCGACCCGGTGGTCGTCGAAGACGGCGAACCGGTGGGAATCGCCTTGCGTGCGGCGGTTTCCGAGGGCGTCGCGGTGGTCCTGACCACCGGCGGCACGGGCATTTCGCCGACCGACCGCACTCCGGACGTCACGCGCGGAGTGCTGGACTACGAACTTCCGGGCGTCGCGGACGCGATCCGCTCCGCGGGCCTGCCGCACGTGCCGACGGCTGTCTTGTCGCGTGGCCTCGCCGGTGTCGCGGGCCGCACGCTCGTCGTCAACCTGCCGGGCTCGCGCGGCGGAGTGAAGGACGGATTGGGCGTGCTGGAGGGAATCCTGGACCACGCCGTGGACCAGCTCGCCGGTGGTGACCACCCGCGGCCCGCCGCGGAAGACCAGGCCAACGCCGACCAAGCCGCGGAGTCCACGGAGAACTCCGCCTCCGTCGCCGACGCGATCGCCGCGGACTCGCTGCCGGCGGATCCGCTCGAAGCCAAGACGCCGAGCACACCTCCGGTTCGCATCCTCCGCGCGGAGGTCAGCGACCAGCCGCTGTCCGTCGACGAGCACGCCCGTCTCGTGGAGGACGACGCGGCCGGTGCCGTCGTCACCTTCGGCGGGGTGGTGCGCGACCACGACGGCGGCAAGGGCGTGCGTGACCTCATCTACGAAGGCCACCCCACCGCGGGCGACGTGCTCGCGCAGGTCGTCACCGAGCTCGCCGCGGGCTGGACGGGCGTTCGCGCCGTGGCCGTGAGCCACCGCGTCGGCCCGCTCGCCATCGGCGACGTGGCGCTGGCGTGCGCGGTCGCCGCCGAACACCGCGGCCAGGCTTTCGCGGCCTGCGCGGAGCTCGTCGACGAGGTGAAGGCCCGCCTCCCGATCTGGAAGCACCAGCACTTCACCGACGGCTCCGACGAATGGGTCAACTCACCCTGATCCGCCGGGGCCGCCGTTCGCCAGACCCCACGAAGGGCCCCACCGCCGGGGGAATTCGCGGTGGGGCCCTTTCGTCGGATCACAGCCAACCGAACGCTGCGCCCTGAAGGGACTTTCACGACCTCACGAGGAGGTCAGGAGTCACTTGGTGGCGATCTTCTGACCGACCAGGATCAGGTCGGGGTTCGGGATGTAGGCCTTGTTCAGGGCCTGCAGCTTCTGGAAGCCACCCTGAACGTTGAGCTGCTTGGCGATCTTCGACAGGCTGTCGCCGGACACGACGGTGTAGTCACCGTTCGGGTTCGAGCTCGGCACGCTGGTGACCGGGGTGCCGGCGACCTTCTTGGGGGCGCTCGTGCTCTTCTTCGAGGTCGACTTCTTGGCGGTCGACTTCGAGGTCGACTTGGTCGACTTCGTCGACTTGTGCGCCGCGGTCGAGCCGCCGGCACCCTTGCCGTAGCAGTTCGGCCACGCGCCGCCGCCCTGGCCCGCGAGAACGCGCTCGGCCACGGCGATCTGCTGCTCACGGGAAGCGTTCGCCGCGCTGCCGGTGCCGCCGTAGGCCTTCCAGGTGCTCTGCGTGAACTGCAGGCCGCCGTAGTAGCCGTTGCCGGTGTTGGTGTTCCAGTTGCCGCTGCTTTCGCACTGCGCGACAGCGTCCCAGTTGGTCGCCGACGCGGGGGTCGCGGCGATCGCGATGGGCGCGCCGACCGCGATCCCCGCGACAGCGACGCGGGCGATGGTGCGGGTGGCGGCGGACATCTTGCGGTGCTTGCCTCGGTAAGACATGAGAACACTTCTCGGTTTTCCTGCGCCTACGAGCCCGAAGGCTGAGGGCCGGGTTGGGAACCCGTCCGCCCGTTGCCGGGCGGCAGACGCGGACAGCGCACGACGCGCGGTCTTCGTCCCCTCGTCCCTGTCCGGAAATGCTTTCGCTCGGGGTATGGGTCCGGGGATCCGCTGGACAGGGCTAGGCGCTACGGATTCCCGGTCTTGCTCGGTCGGTCGGGGCCAACCGAAAAGCGACGGTACGTAACGAGAGCCGTGATCGGAAATTATTCGGCATGTGACCTACGTCACAGTAACAGCAAGCAACCTCTCACGATCGGCATGTTTTCGCAGGTCAGAGGGCCGTTATCTGCCCGTTTTCTGCCTGAGATATTTCACGGATCGTGAGGCTTGGATCACGTCGATAAGGCGTCAACGGTCCATTCGTGCGGCCATTGAGTCGGGCACCTTAAACCACTCAGTGCGAAGTCCGCCAGTGCACGCCGAGTGGTTCTGTAGGAGTCCTGGAATACGCCGTGAGCGAACTACTCCGGAGAGTAGGTATTGACAAGAATGGCCGCTCACGGCGCCTTGAGCGCCACTCGGGTTGGTCCGGACCAACTGGCCGGACAGGCGGGTTCGGGGGTCCAGTGAGCCCCTGAGCCGGGTCTGCCGGGGTCTCGCGAGGGTCAGCCGCCGGCGAAGGGCGGGAGCACGTCGAGTTGCGCTCCGTCACTGAGGGCGCGATTCTGATTACGGACGGCAACCTCGTTCAGCAGGAAGCTCGCCGCGTCGAGAATGCGCGGCAGCGGTCCCGGATGCAGCTCGCGCACCAGGTGAACGGCGTCCGCGACGGTCGAGCCCTCGGGAAGCTTCAGCTTCTCCTCTTCCACTCCCGCCGCCGCGCGGGCGGAGGCGAAGTAGCGGACCAGCACGGTCATCGGTTCGAGGGACTGGGGTGACATCTCATCCGCCGATCGCACTCATGGGCCGGATCGGCTGCGCGAACCCGGCTTCGTTGATCTCGTGGCCCGCGAGCTTGCCCCACATCGTGGCCCGCCACGCGTCCGCCACCTCTTCATCACGCGCGCCCGCGCGCACGAGGGCGCGCAGGTCGGTCTCGTCGTTGGAGAAGAGACAGGAGCGCACCGCGCCGTCGGCCGTGAGCCGGGTGCGCTCGCACGCGGCGCAGAACGGCCTGGTCACGGACGCGATCACGCCCACGTCGCCGGGCCCGCCGTCGACCAGCCACCGCTCGGCCGGCGCGCCGCCGCGGGCGGCCGGGAACGGCGACAGCGAGAACTCCTCGCCCAGCACCCGCAGGATCTCCTCGGCCGTGATCATCTCGCCGCGGTCCCAGCCGTGCTGCGCGTCGAGCGGCATCTGCTCGATGAACCGCAGGTGGTAGCCCTCGTCGAGGCAGAACCGCAGCAGCGGCACGGCCTCGTGTTCGTTGAGCCCGCGCATCAGCACGGAGTTGACCTTCACTGGCGCCAGCCCCGCGTCGCGCGCGGCCGCGAGGCCCGCCAGCACGTGGGAGAGCCGGTCGCGGCGGGTGATCTGCTCGAACAGGGCGCGGTCCACGGTGTCGAGCGACACGTTGATCCGGTCGAGGCCGGCCTCGACGAGGCCCTTCGCCCGTTTCGCGAGCCCGATCCCGTTGGTGGTCATGGAAACCCGCGGGCGCGGCTGCAGCGCCGTGACGCGCGCCACGATGTCCTCGAGACCCCGCCGCAGCAGTGGCTCACCACCGGTCAGGCGGATGTCGGTGACACCCAGCATCTCGACGGCGATGCGCATGAGCCGCACCAGCTCGTCGTCGCTGAGCACCTGCTCGCCGGGCATCCAGTCGAGGCCTTCGGCGGGCATGCAGTAAGTGCAGCGCAGGTTGCAGCGGTCCGTGAGCGAGACCCTCAGATCCGTGGCCACGCGGCCGAACTGGTCGAGCAAGCCCGGATGGTCGGGGCGGGGTGCCGAGGGCACGCCGGACGAACCTCGTGTACCGGGGACGCGAGGAAACCCGAGATGTACTGCCGTCATTACTCACAGCTTAACTCGTGAAGGTCGGAAAAGCCGCCTCGTCCTTATCCGGGACGCGCCGGGGAACGGACTTCCGGCGGCGTGTCGTGACCTGCCCGTGACGGCCCGCACACGGGAGCCGGCGGACGGCTCGCGCGCCGGCTGCGCGAGGACTGTCCGGAATCGACCGCGCCGCCTCCGACCTCGCGGGACACCGGGCAGAACTCCTGGTGGTGACGTGGATTACGCGGCCGCCGCGACTGTCCACACCGGCTGTGACGCGGGTCATCCACCCGCCCCGCCGACGGTGAGTGTCCACGGCCTCGGACGGCTCCCGGGGCCCTCCTGGCGGGCCCGGTGAAAACTTCGAGCGTTATCAGAACGCAATAATCGAAGAGTTGCACAACGAAGTGCTCGACAATTCACGTTTCACATGGCTTTTCCTCAACTGCGGCGATAATCTTCCGGCCATGCCGCAATTTCGGTTGTCCGAGGCCGCCCGGCTCCTCGGCGTCAGTGACGACACCGTCCGGCGCTGGGTCCGCGGTGGTCAGTTGACCGCGACCGACGACGCCGCCGGTCGCAAGGTCGTCGACGGTGCCCAGCTGGCGGGGTTCGCCCGCGCGCAGGCCGCCGGTCCCGAGGACCCGTCGGCAGTCGGCCGCTCCGCCCGCAACCGCTTCGTGGGACTCGTCACCGAGGTCACCGCCGACAAGGTGATGGCCCAGGTCGAGCTGCAGTGCGGGGCGCACCGAGTGGTGTCACTGATGAGTTCAGAAGCCGTCCGCGAGCTCGGGTTGCGCCCGGGTGTGCTCGCGGTGGCCGTTGTCAAGGCGACCACCGTCGTGGTGGAGACCCCGGAAGGAAACAGATGAAGAAGCTCGCCATCGCCGTAGCGGCGGTCGCGTTGTTCGCCGGAGCTTGCAGCTCGAACGACCAGGCCAGCACCAGCCCGAACTCGGGCGGCCCGGCGGTGCCCTCGCCCGCCGGTTCGAGCGCGACGGGCACGCTGACGGTGTTCGCCGCCGCGTCGCTCACCGAGTCGTTCAACGAGCTCGGCAAGGAGTTCGAGGCCGCGCACCCGGGTGTCACCGTCAAGTTCGACTACGAGGGTTCGTCGGCGCTCGTGCAGAAACTGGACAACGGGGCCAAGGCCGACGTGTTCGCCTCCGCCGACCAGGCCAACATGGAAAAGGCCGTGCAGGGCGGCGTGATCGACGGTCAGCCGACGGTGTTCGCCACCAACAAGCTGGCGATCGCCGTGGCCAAGGGCAACCCCAAGGGCATCAAGACCTTCTCCGACCTGACCAAGGCGGGCCTGACCGTCGTCGTGTGCGCGCAGCAGGTGCCGTGCGGCTCGGCGACGAAGAAGGTCGAGGACAACACCCACGTCACGCTGAAGCCGGCGAGCGAGGAGACCGACGTCAAGCAGGTGCTGGCGAAGGTGCAGTCGGGTGACGCCGACGCGGGCCTGGTCTACGTCACCGACGCGACCTCGGCCGCGGACAAGGTCGACAAGGTGGACTTCCCGGAGTCTTCCGGCGCGATCAACAGCTACCCGATCGCTGTCGTGAAGGACGCTCCGCAGGCCGCTCTGGCCAAGGAGTTCAACGACTTCGTGCTCGGTGCGCAGGGCAAGGCCGAGCTGACCAAGATCGGGTTTGGCCCGGCTCAGTAAGGGGCAGCGCGGTGCGGCGGCCGGGCAACGGCCGCCGCACTCGCGGGTTCCCCTTGTTCTCTGGATCCCCGCCGTCGTGGCGCTCGCGCTCGTGGTGCTGCCCGTCATCGGGCTGCTCGTGCGCTCGGACGTCACGCGGTTCCCGTCCCTGCTGATCACCGGGTCGTCGCTGGCCGCGTTGAAGCTGTCGTTGATCACGGCCGCGCTGTCCACGGTGGCGTGCGTGATCCTCGGCGTGCCGCTGGCCGTGGTGCTGGCCCGCTCGCGGGTGCCCGGGGTGCGCGTGCTGCGCTCGATCGTGCTGCTGCCGCTGGTGCTGCCGCCCGTGGTCGGCGGCCTGGCCCTGCTGTACCTGCTGGGGCGCAAGGGTTTTCTCGGCATCCTGGTCAACGCGCTGACCGGGCAGCAGATCCCGTTCACGACCGCGGCCGTGGTGATCGCGCAGACGTTCGTGGCCATGCCGTTCCTGGTCGTGAGCCTCGAAGGCGCGCTGCGCGGCTCCGGCGACCGCTACGAGCAGGTGGCCGCCACACTCGGCGCACGGCCGTGGACGGTATTCCGCCGCGTGACGCTGCCGTTGCTGCTGCCGGCGCTCGGCTCCGGCGTGGTGCTCAGCTTCGCCCGCGCGCTGGGGGAGTTCGGTGCGACGATCACGTTCGCCGGCAGTCTCGAAGGCGTCACGAGGACGCTGCCGCTGGAGGTCTACACGCAGGCCGAAGTGGACGTCGACAGCGCGGTGGCGCTCGCGTTGCTGCTGATCGTGGTGGCGATCGTGGTCATCGCGGTGGCGCGGCCGCGATCGTTCGAAGGTGGTTTCCGGTGACGCTCTCGGCGCGGATCGCGCTCTCGCGCGGCACGTTCTCCCTCGACGTCGAGTTCACGGTCCCCGAGGGAACGGTGCTGGCGCTGCTCGGGCCGAACGGCTCGGGAAAGTCCACTGTGCTCGGTGGCCTGGCCGGGCTCGTGCCCGTGACGTCGGCCGACATCACGTTGTCCGGCCGCGTGCTGGCGGGGGACAAGGTGGACCTGCCGCCCCACGCGCGGGGGGTCGGGTTGCTGTCGCAGGACGCGCTGCTGTTCCCGCATCTGTCCGCTTTGGACAATGTCGCGTTCGCGCCGCGCTCGGCCGGCGCGGGGAAGGCGAAGTCGCGGGAAGCGGCGGAGAAGTGGCTGGCGGAGGTGGACGCGTCGGCGTTCGCGCGCCGCCGGCCCGGCCAGCTCTCGGGCGGCCAGCAGCAGCGGGTGGCGATCGCGCGGGCGCTGGCTTCGGCGCCGTCGCTGCTGCTGCTCGACGAACCGTTCGCCGCTCTCGACGTGGACGCCGCACCCGCGATCCGCGGCCTGCTGCGGCGGGTGCTGCGCGCCGGCCCGACGACGGTGCTGGTCACGCACGACCCGCTCGACGCGCTCGCGCTGGCCGACCACGTTGCCGTGATGTCGGGCGGCCGGATCGTCGAACGCGGGCCGACGCGCGAGGTGCTGGCCGCGCCGCGCACGGCGTTCACCGCCCGGATCGCGGGGCTCAACCTGGTCGCGGGCGTCGCGGAGGCCGAGGGGCTGCGGACGAAGGCGGGTGACCTCGTGTCGGGGCTGCTGTCCGAGGACGCGGTGGTGGGCGAGGCGGCCGTCGCGGTGTTCGAGCCCAGCGCGGTGGCCGTGTACCCGCACGACGGGGAGCACCACGGCAGCCCGCGCAACACCGCCGAGGCCACGGTCGCCGCGCTGGAGCCGCACGGGCCCGTGATCCGGCTGCGCGTGACCGGTGGCGGCTGGGCCGAGGGCCTGACCGCGGACCTCACGCCGGCGGCGGTCGCCGACCTGGAACTGGAGCCGGGTTCGGCCGTGACGCTCTCGGTGAAGGCCGCGACGGTGGCGGTACATCCCGCACACTCCTGACTGCGTTGTGCCCCAACGGAAACCCCCCGTTTCGGGCGCACTGTGCCGGGATGCCGTGGTACGGTGCGCCTGTTTCGATCAAGTACCGCACAACAGAGGACGGCGAGGGTGACAGAAGGCCGCTGGACGTACCTGAGCGACATGGACGGCGTCCTGGTTCGCGAGGAGCACCTCGTGCCGCGCGCGGACGAGTTCCTCGGCGAGCTGCGGGACAACGGCATCGGCTTCCTGGTGCTCACGAACAACTCCATCTACACCCCGCGCGACCTGCGGGCGCGGCTGCTGCGCACCGGGCTCGACGTCCCCGAGGAGTCGATCTGGACGTCCGCGCTGGCCACCGCGCAGTTCCTCGACTCGCAGCGCCCGGGCGGCACAGCGTTCGTGATCGGCGAGGCCGGGCTGACCACGGCGTTGCACGAGGTCGGTTACGTGCTGACCGAGCGCGACCCGGACTACGTGGTGCTGGGCGAGACCCGCACGTACAGCTTCAGCTCCATCACCAACGCGATCCGCCTGATCGAGCGCGGCGCGAAGTTCATCGCCACCAACCCGGACGCGACCGGTCCCAGCATGGAGGGTTCGCTGCCGGCCACGGGGTCCGTCGCGGCGCTGATCGAGCGCGCGACCGGGCGTTCGCCGTACTTCGTGGGCAAGCCGAACCCGCTGATGATGCGCTCGGCGTTGCGGCGGTTGGGCGCGCACTCGGAGTCGACGCTGATGATCGGCGACCGCATGGACACCGACATCCACGCGGGCCTCGAAGCGGGGCTGCAGACGGTGCTCGTGCTGAGCGGGATTTCCACTCCGGAGTCGGCCGAACGCTATCCGTACCGGCCGACGAAGGTGATCGACTCGGTCGCCGACCTGATCGGGCGAACCCTGGACCCGTTCGGCGAAGGCTGACCGGCGTGCGCGCCGGAGCAGGGCCTATCGTCGAACGATGAGCGTGTATGTGGTGGGCGACGTCCACGGGCACCGCGACGCCCTGGCCGACGCTCTGCGCGCCGAGGGACTGGTCGACAGCGACGGCAAGTGGAGCGGCGCCGAAGACCAGCTGTGGTTCCTCGGTGACTTCGTGGACCGCGGTCCCGACGGCGTCGGCGTGATCGACTTCGTGCGTTCACTGCAGGAACAGGCGCCGGAGGCGGGCGGCTCCGTGGAGATGCTGCTGGGCAACCACGAGATCCTGCTCCTGGGGATGTACCACTTCGGCGACCGCCAGGTGCCGTCGGACTTCGGGCCGCGCAGCTTCGCCCGCAGCTGGGAGATCAACGGCGGCCTGCTGTCCGATCAGGACCGCCTGACGCCGGAACACATCGAGTGGCTTTCGGCGCGTCCGCTGGTGGCGCTGGTGGACGACCACCTGCTGATGCACTCGGACACGCTGGAGTACCTCGACTGGGGCTCGGACATCGCCTCGATCAACGCGTCGGTGGGGGAAATCCTGACCGGCAGCGACATCGAGGCGTGGTGGGACGTCTGGCGCCGGATGACCACGCGCTACGCCTTCCGCGGCCCGGCGGGCGAGGAGAACGCCGACGCGTTGATGGAGGCACTGGGCGGTTCGCGGATCGTCCACGGCCACAGCGTGATCGCCGACCAGCTGGGCATTCACCCGGCGCAGATCGAGGGGCCGTACCTGTACGCCGGCGGCAAGGCCCTGGGCATCGACGGCGGCTTGTTCGTGGGCGGCCCGTGCCTCGTGGTGCCGCTGCCGTTCACGCCCGAGTCTTAGGGGGCGTCGACGATCTCCTTGCCCAGCGGCATGAGCGACACGGGGATCAGCTTGAAGTTCGCGATCCCCAACGGGATCCCGATGATCGTGATGCACAGCGCGATGCCGGTGACCACGTGGCCGATCGCCAGCCACAGCCCGGCGAAGATGAACCAGATGATGTTGCCCAGCACCGACCCGACGCCCGCGTCGCGCCGATCGACCACCGTCCGGCCGAACGGCCACAACGCGTAGTTCGCGATCCGGAACGAAGCCAGCCCGAACGGGATGGTGATGATCAGGATGCAGCACACGATGCCCGCGAGGACGTAACCCACGGCCATCCAGAATCCGCAGAGCACGAGCCAGATGATGTTCAGCAGCAGGCGCATCAGACGTGCAGCTCCCCACTCACCACGGTGACCGCCTGCCCACTGATGCGGACGCGGTCGTTGTCGAGTTCTGTTCGGACGACGCCGCCCCGTTGCGAGATCTGGTGTCCTTGCAGCTGTTTCCTGCCCAGCTTGGCAGCCCAGTACGGCGCGAGGGCGCAGTGGGCGGATCCCGTGACGGGGTCCTCGTCCACGCCGACGCCGGGTCCGAAGAACCGGCTCACGAAGTCGGTGTCGCCGCCTTGCGCGGTGATGACCATCCGGCCGGTCCAGGTGTCCTTGAGCCGCACGAGATCCGGCGCGGCCCGGGCGACCAGCTCCGGCGTCTCGAGCTCGACGAACAGGTTCTCCTTGGCCCGCCCGACGTAGAGCGGCTCCAGGTTGTCGTCGGCGAGGATGCGACTGACGTCCTCCCGGGTTTCCCGCGGCTCATCGACGGGAAAGTCCATCTCGATCCAGCCGTCGTCGTGCTTGGTGCACCGCAGCAGGCCGCTGCGGGTCTCGAAGGTCTGCGTCCCCCCGAGCACCTGGGTCGCCGCGATGGTCGCGTGGCCGCACAGCTCCACCTCGGTCGCCGGCGTGAACCACCTGAGCCCCGTGGCCCCGGGCGTTTCCTCGACGAACGCGGTCTCCGAAAGCCCGATCTCGGCCGCCACCCGCTGCATCCACCCAGCCTCCGCGGGCCCCTCCAGCACCACCACCCCGGCCGGATTCCCGGCGAACGCCTCCCCCGTGAACGCATCCACAACGTAGAACCGCATGGGCTTGACGGTACCGGCGTCGGTGGGTGGGGGTGTCAGGGAATTACCCTGGGTTTTGTGGAGTGTCGCTTTGTCGACTTGGTTTGGCTTGGCTGTAGTGGCTCGCGTGAAATCTGGGCCTTTGTGCTGCTGTTCGGCTTGGACTCTGGCTGCTGGCTCTTTCACCCGAGCCCCGGGGCGGCTCGCTCAAGGCTTCGCCTCTGCCTTCGCCCGGAAACGCGTGCTCGATCCCCAGTATGCGGCGCGCTCGACGCGTCGCGTCTGCCTTCGCCTAGAACCGCAACACGACGCCGCCGACCGGATGCCGCCCGCGCAACACGACGCCCCCCGGGCGGCACTGCGCAGCACGGCGCCCTCCCGGTTGGCGCCGCGCACCACGGCGTCCTCCCAGGCGGCACCGCGCGACACGGCGCCACCCACCGGATGGCGCCGGCGCAACGCGCTGCCCCCCGGTTGGCATTGCACAGCACGGCGCGCACTACTGGGTGGCGCCGCGCAACACGGCGCCACCCAGAAGATGGCGCCGCGCTCCGTCAGCCTCTACTCAGCCGCCGATGACCGGGGGCGTGATCTTCTCCCCGTCGGGCCCACGCTCGGGGCGGACCTCGAACACCTCGTCGGGGTCTTCCTGGTTGGGGAGCTTGTTCTTGTGCTCCTTGTCTTCTTCCTTCTTCTTACCGGCCCCCGCGGCGCCGGCAGCTCCGCCCGCACCGGCCTTCCCGGCTTTGCCCGCGTTGGCCGCCGCGGTCGCCCCGCGCTCCAGCCGCTCGCCGGCACCCTTGCCCGACCCGGGGCCTTCGCCCTCGCCGGGCTTCCCCGTCGCTCCACCACCGGACACGCGGCTCCCCGCGAACCCGCCGCCGGGCCTCCCGGTCCCACCGCCAGCCCGCCCGCCGCGCAGCGTCTCCTCGCCAGCACCACCGGCGCCGCCTGGGCCGCCACCACCGAACGCCAACGCATCTGGGGCCAGCCGCCCGAAGCCACCGCCACCAGCGGGTGGCCGGAACCCACCACCCGTATTTCCGGGCCCGCCGAACGACCCAGCGCCGGTGCTGGATCCCGCACCGGGTGGTGTGTACGCGTTGCCGCTGAAGCCTGCGGGCCCACCCGCACCACCAGGAGCTCCTCCGCCGGGGACTCCGCCGCCGGGTGAGCCGAAGTTGCCGCCACCGCTGAGAGCGCCTGAGTGGCCGAGACCGGCACCGGGTCCGGCGCTGCTCGCGTGAGTGCTGTCGTCCCCGCCTCCGATCGGCGGCGGGGGTGCGAACTGGGGCTGGGTCGTGGACGTTTCGTGGTACGTGTTGTCGAGCCCCTGCATCACCTGCACTGCCTGCTGGTGCGCGGCGTCCGCCTGCTGTTGCTTGGCGCCGATGTCTCGCATCGTCTGCGCGGCGGCCGCAGGATTCGCGACACTCAGCTGCTGCGTAGCCTTGGCCATCTCGGCCTGCTGGTCGAACTTGACGGGCTCCGGCATGTTCGTCTGCGCATGCCCGGCCGCCGCGGCCTGCTGCGAATAGCGGTTGGAACTCAGTTGGGCAGCGTTGGCGGTGTTCGCCGCATACGTCGCGGTGTTCTGGAAGAAGTTGTGGGCCTGCGACGCGCCTGCGCCTTGCCACTCGATCTGGCTCGAATTGGCCGCGTCGTTGATCGAGTTGGAGATTTCGGCCAGCCAGTTGCCGAGATCATTGGCGACCCGCCCGCGGGCGTCGAGTTCGCCGGGATCCATGTTCGTGTGGACCATGTCGTACAGCTGCTGATGGTCGTGCGCCGCGTAGTTCGCGCTGGGGGCCGGAGCATCGCCACGAGTCGCCTGGCCCTGCAGGAGCTGCTCACCCTGGGTGACCGAGTAGTTCGACGCCGCCTGGCCGGTACGCTGATCGACCGAGTCGCGAACGTTCTGCTGATCCTCGGCACCGAACCGCCCCGGCGCTGCCTTTTTCGACAGATCGGCGTGAGTCTGGCTGTAGTAGTCGGCTTCGTACTCGCGGGGTTGTGCGCGCTCGCTCATCAGCTTGCCTCACCGGTGCTGCGGAACGTCTCGGCGTGGGTGCTGTCGGCCTCGCGGTAGTTGGCCTTCGCGATCTTCAGCGCGTCCTGGACCTGCAGGATGCTCTGCTTGAGCAGCTCGATGTTAGGAATCAACGAGTTCTCGTCACCGCCTGCGACCTTGACGTTGTATGCGGCGACCTGGTTTGCGTAGTCACTCGAGCCCATCTTGGCGCGAGTGACGAGGTAAGTCAGGTTCAGAGAGACCCTCGAGAATCCGTCGAGGAATTCGTTGCACACCTGGTTGTATGCGTTAAAGCCTTCCTCGTTGACGGCGAACCCGCCCTGCTGGGCGAGCGATTTGAACTGTTTGGCGCTTTCGTTGAGGCGCTTCGCACCATCAGTGTCGAGAGGGTTGACCAAGAGGTCGGGCATGCCGCCTTGCGCCGGATCAGCGCTCGGCGAGACAGGCCCACCATCGAAGTTCGACGTGCTTGCCATCGTTAAATCGCCCTCCCCGGACACGCTACGCGCTCGCTTGCCCACTGTAGTTGGACGCGACCGAGCTGTCAGCGGGTTCCGGACAACCTGTGTGATCAGGTGTTCGCCGGAAGCAGCGGCTCAACGGCCTCCGCCACGCTGCGCGCCTTGGCACAGGCTGTGTCGGTCCCGACCCCGGGGAAGATCGCGACCACGATCGCTCGAGACTTGGGCTTGATCTCGATGCTCACAGCGCAAGCGTCGGGCTGGTGGTTGGTCTGCAGTTCGAGGATGGCACGCCGATGGCCGACGTTGCCCGTCTGTGTCGAAACGGGATTGACGAGGTCTGCGTCATAGCTCTGACCGTCTTGGAGGTTCAGTCCGACTTCTCCGGAGCTGGCCATCTTGGCTTCACACGCGTGCTCTGGATCCGCCAGCGTCGGCGTTGAAGCCGCGAAGCCCTGACCGGCGATCGCCTGGTCCAGAGTCTTGCAAGAGCTCATCCCTGCCAGTGGGGTGGCCGACTGCGGAGGTGTCGCATCGCTCGATCCTGCACCGGCCGACGTCACAGGTGACGGGTTGCCGCCGACGGAGCCGTCGCAGGCGGCCAAGGCGAGGGTGATGGTGGCGAGACAGGCGAGTGAGAAAAGGCCACGAATCGGTCCGGTCACGCCGTGAACACTACGGGTAGACGTGTGGTGCTCGCGAGAAGATGCCTGAATTGGCGGACGGCGAACCCCACGAGGTCCGTGCAACGCACCTACCGGATACCTTCCTCAATCGCCTCGAACAGCCACCTCCGCAGGTGAGACCCATCCGAAGGCAC
This sequence comes from Amycolatopsis sp. NPDC001319, assembly GCF_042896185.1. Classification (NCBI taxonomy): domain Bacteria; kingdom Bacillati; phylum Actinomycetota; class Actinomycetes; order Pseudonocardiales; family Pseudonocardiaceae; genus Amycolatopsis; species Amycolatopsis sp. NPDC001319. Next base: position 183,295 of record NZ_JBIAWY010000007.1, read on the forward strand.
GAACCTCAGCCGGAAACCCCCATCCCGAAGCGGCTCCGAGAAGGTGACATACCGCCCCCCATCCGTATCGACGAACGTGGCCGTCGACACCGGACGCAGCACCCCGTGCCGGGGTCGCAGAGACAGCTCCACCGTGCCATGGCGATGCAGCGGCCACTGAGAGTAAGCACCCAGCGCATCCCGATCACGACGCGACGGCGCCGAAGTGAAATCCCGGTCCGAAAAGTCCGAGTCGTCCGCCGTGGAGGAGGAATGCCGGGCCGGTGCCTGAGTGATCGAAACCGGTGCCACGGGCAGGGCGGGATATGCCGGGAACATGCTCAACACCGTCTCCACCAGCCGATCCGGCCGGGTCTGCTGGAAGCGGATCCCATCCGCATCCGAGGACGAGAACACCCCCAGCCCCTCGCCGATGCAAGCCCGGTAGAGCACCGTCCCCGAAGGCAGCTCGGCGGCGCGCACGATGATCAGTACCTCGGGCCGTGTCCAGGCCTGCAGGGTGGCCAGCACGTCGTGGTCCAGCTTGTCCGAAACAGCCAACCCGCGGGAACGCAGCGCAGCCCAAGCCTCGTCCGACAAGCGCGCGTTTTCGGTCATGGTCAGCCCGGGGCTGCGGATTTCAAAGGGGTGCCACGAAGCCGGCAGGCCGCTGCGGCGGACGGCGACGTCGACTTCGGTCCAGCTCAGGGAGAACTCCTCCGGCACGGCCCAACCCCAACCCCTCGTGAAACGAACCCGCACCGAGCGTAGCGGAAGGCGCGCGCCCGGCCGGGTGGTCGTCGGACCCCCGGGTTCCTAGACTCGCGGGTGTCGACGAAGACCCCACCGGGAGGCAACCATGCCCGACGCGCCCGCCCTGCCGAGTTACGCCTCCGGGACGTCCGACGTCCCCCTGCTGGGTGACACCATCGGGGACAACCTCGACCGCACCGTGGCCGCGTTCCCGGAGCGCGACGCGATGGTGGACCGCGCGGCCGGCACGAAGTGGTCGTACGCCGAGCTCAAGAAGGACGTGGACCAGCTCGCGCACGGGCTCGTCGCCACCGGGATTGGCAAGGGGGACCGCGTCGGCATCTGGTCGCCGAACCGGGCGGAGTGGACGCTGCTGCAGTACGCGACGGCCAAGATCGGCGCCATCCTCGTCAACATCAACCCCGCGTACCGCTCGCACGAGCTCGAGTACGTGCTGAACCAGTCCGGCGTGCGGATGCTCGTCGCGGCGGACAAGTTCAAGACGTCGGACTACGCGGCGATGGTGGAGCAGGTCCGGCCGAACTGCCCCGGGCTCGAGTTCGTGGTGCTGCTGGGCACCGACGCGTGGACCGACCTCATGGCGAAGGGCCAAGGCGGCGACCCGGCGGCCCTCGCCGCACTCCAGAAGAACCTGTCCGCCGACGACCCCATCAACATCCAGTACACCTCCGGCACCACGGGCTTCCCCAAGGGCGCCACGCTGTCGCACCACAACATCCTCAACAACGGCTACTTCGTCGGCGAGCTCTGCAACTACACCGAAGAAGACCGCGTGTGCATCCCCGTGCCCTTCTATCACTGCTTCGGCATGGTGATGGGCAACCTCGCGTGCACCAGCCACGGCGCGTGCATGGTGATCCCGGCGCCGGCGTTCGACCCGCGGGCGACGCTGGAGGCCGTGGAGGCGGAGCGGTGCACGTCGCTGTACGGCGTGCCCACGATGTTCATCGCGGAGCTGAACCACCCGGACTTCGGCGAGTTCGACCTGTCGTCGCTGCGCACCGGGATCATGGCGGGCTCGCCGTGCCCGGTCGAGGTGATGAAGCAGGTGATCGACCGGATGGGCATGACGGAAGTGTCGATCTGCTACGGCATGACGGAAACCTCGCCGGTCTCCACGCAGACGCGCGCGGACGATTCAGTGGAGCGCCGCGTGTCCACGGTCGGCCGCGTCGGGCCGCACCTCGAGTCCAAAGTGGTCGATCCCGAAACGGGCCTGACCGTGCCACGCGGGGTGCCCGGCGAGCTCTGCACGCGCGGCTACTCCGTGATGCTCGGCTACTGGGAACAGCCCGACAAGACGGCCGAGGCCATCGACGCCGCGCGCTGGATGCACACCGGCGACCTCGCCGTGATGGACGAGGCCGGCTACCTCAACATCACCGGCCGCATCAAGGACATGGTCATCCGCGGCGGCGAGAACGTGTACCCGCGCGAGATCGAGGAATTCCTCTACACGCACCCGGACGTCCTCGACGCGCAGGTCATCGGCGTCCCCGACGTCAAGTACGGCGAAGAGCTCATGGCCTGGATCCAGATGCGCGAGGGCGCGCAGCCGCTCACCGCCGAGGCCGTGCGCGAGTTCTCGCAGGGCAAGCTGGCGCACTACAAGATCCCGCGGTACGTCCACATCGTCGACGGGTTCCCGATGACCGTCACGGGCAAGGTGCGCAAGGTCGAGATGCGCGAGCAGTCCGTGACGCTGCTGGGCCTCGAAGACGCCGCTTCGGCCAAACACGCATAGGGCGGGCAACCGGACAACTCGGTCGCGCGTGTTCCCCCTCGGAGACCGACGGAGGGGGAACATCGTGAAGGTCAGTCGAAGAGCGTTCGCCGTGGGGGTCGCGGCGGCGGCGATCACCGTGCTCGCACCAGCGGCCAATGCGGTCGCCGGGCCGATCGAGCTCGCGCCACGGCCGGGTGACACGTACAGCGGGGTCGAGGCGATCAACGACCGCGGCACCGTCGTGGGCGAGTCCTACCCGCGTGACGTGCGGATCCTGTACCACCCCATGAAGTGGTCCGCGACGGGCTCGGTTACTGCCTTGCCGACGCTCGGGGGTGCGCTGGGCCAGGCCGTCGCGATCGACGGGGACGACGTCGTGGTCGGGTGGGCCGAGGACGCGCACGGTGCTCAGCGCGCCGTGCGCTGGGCTGCCGACGGCACGGTCACGCGGCTGGCGGACACCGGCGTGAGCAGCAACGCGAGCGCGATCAGCGACACCGGCCGGATCGTCGGCGCTTCGTACGACGGCGTGATTTCGCACGCGCTGCTGTGGGAACGCGACGGCCGCGTCCGCGAGCTGCCCGGACTGCCCGGCGGCGGCTCGGCGTTCGCGGACAAGATCACGCCCGACGGTCGCACCATCGCCGGCGCCGCGGCCGACGCGGCCGGGCACACCCACCTCGTGCGCTGGGACGAGCGCGGCCGGATCACGGACCTCACGCCCGACGGCGAGTACGGCACCGTCGCCGGGATTTCCCGTGACGGCGCGATTATCGGCTCGAGGACCTTGCCCGGGGGCAGCTCCGTGGCCAAGCGGTGGGACCCCTCGGGCCGCGTCGTGACGCTGGGCGGAACCGCGGCGCCGAGCTCCGGGCAGGCCATGGGGATCAGCGACAACGGCACCGTCGTCGGCCTGGTCGACCCCGACTTCGGCGGCAGCTACGCGACACGGTGGGACCGCGCGGGCCACCCGACCTACCTGCCGAGCGACACCCGCAACGCGACGGCCCACGCCATCAACCGCTCCGGCACGATCGCCGGCCAAGCCGAGGGCGTCGGCGCGAGATGGGCGCCCGACGGCACCCGCACCCGCCTGGACCCCTTGCCAGGCCACACATCCGCGTCGGCGCTGCTGATCAACTCCCGCGGCCTCACCGCGGGCATGTCCTACGGCGACATCTGGCGCGGCGCCATCTGGAGGTGACGCCGGCCGCCGTCCCCGGCCCGATCCGGGGACGGCCTTCGCCCGCGGCTGATTGCGCGCTGACTCTTGCTGCCCAGCCCGCGAGATCCGGCGTGGCCACGCCGCAGTCTTCGTAGCGAGTCGAGCAACTCGCCCTTGGTTACTGGTCGATCAGGTACTGCGGTTTGCACAGCACGCTGAGGGTGTCGGTGACGAGTTCTTGGCCGTCGCGCGTGATGGCGCAGCGGATCGTGCCGACGGCGCCGGGGACCAGGCTGGCCCGGAGCGCCGGACTGCTGTGGCTGCCAGGTTCGGCGTTGACCGTCACAGTCCAGGGCAGCGGGACGTTGTCGGTGCGATGCCCCAGTCGATGGTGCTCGCCTGCCCGCCTCCGAGGCCGGTTCCGGTCGCGGTCGCACGAATGCACCGGGCGGGGCCGCGGCCCCGCTGCGGCGGTGCGGCTGAATCGTCGCGGACCGCCGCGCCGTGACACGAGCTGGACGTGCCGCTTCGCTCGGACGCTGCCGGTGCCGTCATGGATCAAGACCCGTGGCGGCATCGACTACCGGCTTTGCAGGAACGCTGGACTTGGCTGGTGCGCGGCTGAACTGTGCAGCAGCGAGCCAACCGTGCGCGCTCGGAAGTTCGGAAGGTCGAGCCTTTCGCTTGCGCTTGGTCCGAGGCGGTGCGTGGAATGGCCCCGCAGCCGCGGCCGCAGCCGCAGCCGCAGCCGCAGCCGCAGCCGCAGGCCACGGAGCCGTGGCCCTCGCCCGTCAGGAAGCCGCCGCAGCGGCTTCCGCCAAGGCCTTCTCGTCTTCCTCGCCGAAGGTTTCCTCCAGTTGCTCCGGCGAGTAGTCCAGGTCGATCTGTTCCACGGGCGTGCCGCGGGCCGATTCGATGGCGCCCAGGCGGCGTTGGGCGCGGTCGGCCGCGTATTGGAGGAGCTCTTGCGGGTCGTTGTCGAAGGGGACTTCCTCGAACTGGTCCTGGACCCACTGGATCATGTTGAGCGCGTGGGGCAGCAGTTCGCCCATGCGTTGCTGCACGGCGTCCCACAGGGAGTCGTCAGCGGCGACGTGGCGGCGGCAGGTGAAGGTGCCCCACGCCATGTGGCGGCGTTCGTCGTCGCCGATGTGGCGGACGAGGTCCTGCATGCCGGGCAGGATCTGGTTCTGGGTGCAGATGAGCTGCCACGAGTAGTAGCCCGTCAACGCGAGGCTGCCTTCGATCACGTGGTTGTACGTGACGCTCGCGCGGATCTGGTTGAGGGGACTGGGATCGTCCTCCAGGGCGCGCAGCGACTGCGGCAGCTCCTCGTAGAAAAGCTTGCGGTAGTGGGGATTCTCGGCCACGTAGGGGTGCAGGTCGTCGTCGAGGCCGACGGCGTCCATCCAGCGGCGGAAGACCTCGACGTGCTTGGCCTCCTCGAAGCAGAACTGCGTCAGGTACATCTCGTCGCCGAAGCGGCCGGTCGAGGACATCGCGCGCATGAAGGGCTGGATGTCCTCCGTCACGGCCTCCTCGCCGGCGATGAACTGCGCCACGAGGTAGGTCGTCGAGCGGCGCTGCTCCGGCGTCAGGCTTTCCCAGCCCTCGCGTTCGCGGCTGAAGTCGAGATCGGCGGGGTTCCAGAACTTCTTGTTGCCCTTCACGAACAGGCGCAACGGGAACGAGTCCCAGTTGAGCCCACCTTTGCGCAGCGACGAAAACCCGCTGCGCAGCTCGGGAAGCGTGTCCGTCATGTCCGGCCCTTTCGTATCACTCCATTGTGGACGATTCCGTGGACGATTCGGCCAGGAAGCTCTCGATCGCCGGCGCCATGACCGCCACGACGGCGTCGGCCGCCTCGGTGGCGGAGTGCGTCGGCAGCACCAGGTGGCTCAGCGACAGCCGCACCGCGGTTTCCGCAAGCAGGGCGGCGGACTTCTGCGACAGGCCGGGCTCCAGCTCGCGGTACTGCTCGGTCGCGAGGTCGGCGGCGGCCGTGAGGATGGGCTCGCCCTTGGTGGTGAGCAGGGGGAGCAGGTCCTCGCCCGCCTCGGTGCCGAGCGCGGCGGCGACGAGCCGGTTCTCGCGGGCGTGCTCGATCGTGTACACGACGGCGCCGTGGATGCCGGCGATCAGCCCGTCGGCGCTCTCGAAGCGGCGGCGGATGCCGTCGAGGAACTCCGCCGCCGTGCGCAGCGCCACGGCCTGCGTGAGCGCCGCCTTGCTGCCGAACTCGTTGTAGACGGTCTGCCTGCTCACGCCGGCCCGCGCCGCGACGTCGGCCATGCGCAGCGCCTGGTGACCGCGGTCGGGGAGCAGGTCCGCGGCCGCGTCGAGCAGTGCTTCGCGCAGCGATGCCTTGGTGCGCTCGGTGAAGCTCGTCACACCGTCAGCTTGACACAGATCGAGGTTGTGTCAAGAACGTTTACTGACCACGATCGGATGTACACGCCGGTTCTGTCGGTGCTCCCCGCTACCGTGGCGGACGTGGGCATCACCGTGGGCTTCGACCTGGACATGACACTGATCGACCCGCGGCCGGGCATGGTCGCGGCGATGAACGCGCTGGGCGTGGAGTCGGGCCTGCCGCTCGACGGCGAGCACTTCGCCGCCAACCTGGGCCCGCCGCTCGACGACATCCTGCGCGGCTTCGAGGCGCCCGAAGAACGGATTCCGGGCCTCGTGGATCGGTTTCGCTCGCTCTATCCCGGCCTCGTGGTGCCGAGCACGGTCGCGCTGCCCGGCGCGGCCGAAGCGCTGAAGGCCGTGCGCGCGGCGGGCGGGCGCACGCTCGTGGTCACCGGCAAGTACGGGCCCAACGCGCGGCTCCACGTCGAGGCGCTGGGACTGGAGGTCGACGAGCTCGTGGGCGAGCTGTGGTCCACGCAGAAAGCCGTGGCGCTCAAGGAGCACGACGCGCGGGCGTATGTCGGAGATCACCTCGGCGACGTGCGGGGCGCCCGAGCGGCCGGTGCGCTCGCGGTCGGCGTCGCCACCGGGCCGTGCACGAGGGAGGAACTGCTCGCTGAGGGAGCCGACGTGGTGTTCGACTCGCTCACGCAGTTCCCGGAGTGGTTCGCCCGCGCGTTCTGAGGCTCAGCCGTGTTTGCCGGCGCGCGCCTCGCGGACCAGGGCGATCAGGCCGAGCAGCAGGCCCAGCGGCGTCACCACGCCGGCGACCGCGCTGAGCCACACCGGCAGGTTCTCGAGCCCGGCGGCGAACATGATGAACACGGCCAGCACGGCGAGCAGCCCGATGGCGAACAGGCCGATCCCGATCCGCATGAGAATCGGTTTGCCCGCGGTCTGCTTTGCTGCGTTGTCCATGGCGCTGAGGGTATCGGCCGTATCCGCTTCTCCCCAGGGCATGTGGCGAGATACGCTAAGCGGACGCGCGCCCTGGGTACGCCCGGGGCGCGTTCGTCGTGAGCAGCACAGCAGAAGGACTGGTGAGGGAAGTGCCGACCGGCAAGGTCAAGTGGTACGACGCGGAGAAGGGGTTCGGGTTCGTCACGCAGGACGGCGGAGCCGACGTCTACATCCGCAAGGCCGCGCTGCCGCAGGGCGTCGAGGGGCTCAAGGCCGGGCAGCGGCTGGAGTTCGGCGTCGCCGACGGCCGTCGCGGGCCGCAGGCGCTCTCCGTCCGGCTGCTGGACCCGCCGCCGTCGGTCGCCGAAGCGCGCCGGCGCCCCGCCGAGGAGTTGCACGGCCTGATCGAGGACATGATCAAGCTCCTCGAGGTGAAGGTCCAGCCGGACCTGCGCCGCAACCGGTATCCGGATCGCAAGAACACCAAGCAGATCGCCGAGATCATGCGCGCGGTCGCCCGGGACCTCGACCCCTAAACCCGCGTCGAACGCGGAGGTGAAGGGCACCTCGGCGGGTGCCCTTCACTCGTCACGGCTTCAGGCGGGCTGGACCTGCAACGACCACAGGGCCGAGGTGATCGGCTCCGCGTCGTTGGGGTCGCCCGTGCGGCTGATCACGGTGGCCTGCGCGATCTCCACCACCACGATCTGGTCGTCCTTGGTGGGCGGCGTCGCGGTGTAGGCGTAGCGGTCGCCGCTGGTGATGATGTCCTCCTTCAACGGCTGGGGCTGGCCCTTGCCGTTGACGAACTGCACCGTCACCTTCCACGGACCTTCCGCGACCTCCTTCGGCACGGAGATCTGCACGGACTTGCCCGGGCGCAGCTTCAGCGTGCCCGCGGCGCCGGGGTTGGCGGCGCAGATGCCGGTCTTGACGTCGCAGTTGCCGATGGGCCCGACGTTGATCGTGTGCCCATCGCCGTAGAAGGTCACCTCGGCCGGCCCGGGCGCCGAGCAGCCGGCCACGGCGAGACCACCGGCCGCGAGCACGGCCACCAATCGGGAACGTCGCATGGTCCGAAGATTACCGGCGCTCCCGCGGCAGACCCTGCGCGGGGAAGCTGCCGGTCGGTTCGGGCCGCAGTGGCCGGTTTCCGCCCAGCCCCGGCAAGAGCGAGCCGCCGCGCTGCACGAGGTAGGTCTGCGTGAGGCCGACGCCGAGCAGCACCGTGACCACCAGGAACCCGATCCAGTACGTCGGCGGCAGCAGCAGGCCCACGGCGCCGCCGAAGCACCAGGCCAGCTGCAGCACCGTTTCCGAGCGCCCGAACGCGGACGCGCGCGACTGCTCGGGCAGGTCTTCCTGGATCACGGCGTCGAGGCTGATCTTCGCGAGCGCGCTCGCCGTGGAGCCGACGAGGCCGACGACCGCGGCCGTCGCGAGCCCGGGCAGGAGCGTGGCGATGAGCGTCACACCCACGCACGCGGCCACGCACCACACGATCACCTGGTCGGGCGCCCCGAACTGCAGGCGGGAGCCCAGCGCGTTGCCGACGAAGCCACCCGCTCCGGCCGCGGCGCCGATGATGCCCAGCAGGAGCAGCTGCATGAACGGGCTGTGCCCCGTGCCCTCCGTCTGCGCTTTCACCGCGAACGCGGCGAACATCATGAGGAACCCGGTGAGCACACGCACGGATCCGTTGCCCCACAAGGCGACCACGATGTGGCGGCCCATCGGCTGGCGCTGCTTCTTCTGCTTCGGCTCCGGCCGCGCCGAAAGCGACGTGGGCACCTCGCCCTCGGTCACCTCGACCCACGACGGGATCCGCATCGACTGCACGGCCGCGGCCACGCAGATCAACGCGGTGAACCACAGCGCGCCGGCCGAACCGCTGATCGCGTTGACACCGCTGGCCAGCCCGCCGAACACGCCGGCGGCGATGAGGCCGAAGATCGTGAGCCGCGCGTTGGTCTTCGACAGCGTGATCTCCGGCGGCACCACGCGCGGCGTGATGGCGGCCTTGAGCACGGTGAACGACTTCGACAGCACCATCATCCCGAGCGCGGCGGGGTAGAGCAGCCAGTCGTCGAAGTGCAGCGCCATGACCACGGCCATGAGGCCCTGGCCGATCGACGCCACGCACATCGCGAGGCGGCGGCCGCGCTGGATCTTGTCCAGTGCCGGGCCGATCACGGGCGCGACGAGCGCGAACGGCGCGATGGTGATCAGCAGGTACAGCGCCACTTTGCCTTTGCTCTCACCGCTGGTGGCGGCGAAGAAGAGCGTGTTGGCGAGCGCGATGGCCATGGCGGCGTCGCTGGCGTAGTTGAGCATCACCGCGTACATCAGCGACGTGAGGCCCGACTTGTCCGCGCCGTCGGCCTTGGTGGCGCGCTGGAACATGCCGATGGCCTGACCGCTCAGCTGCCGGCTGCGCAACGCGGCGACGCGCGTGACGGTGATCTTCTTCGGCAGCTTCGGGATCGAGCCGGCGCCGGGGACGGCGGTGGTGCGGAGTTCTTCGTCACGGTCGGGGTCGACGCGGGGCTCGCCCGCGTAGCCGCCGGTGTCGTAGTGCTCGTACTCGCCGCTGCCGGGCCGGGCGTTCTCCGGGCGTGGCCGGACGGGTTCGGTGCGGTGGTCCTGCGGCGGGTACGGCCGGGCACCCCGTGGTGGCGGCGGCCGGTGGCCGAGGGGGACGGTGCCGGTGGGGGCCTCGTCGGCCGTCGGGGTGCGGGGCTCGTCGTAGAACGGGCTTCGGGCGCGGGGCTCGCGGCCGTCGGCGGGGATGCGTTCGGGACGGGCGCGAGGCTCGTATCGCTCTTCGTACCGCTGGGGCCGGGCGCGTGGTGGGACGTGCTGGGTCGGAGGCTCCGCCGCGACGCCCCGGGCCGGTGGTTCGACCGGGTGCGCGGCGGGGTCGACGCGGGTGGGCTGCGGCGCGTCGCGCCAGGAGCGGGCCTGGGCGGCGCTGGGCTCCGGCGTCCACTTGCGCTTGGACTTCCGGCCGCGACCCTTGCCCGACCGGCCGGAGAAGGAGCCGTCGGGTTCGGAGTGCGAACCGAAGAGTGCCACGGGTCAATCCTGCCTCATCCGGGTGCCGTTCCGCCCGATCACGTGCCGTTCTGTGTCCCGGAGGTGCCGGCCGGGACGAACTTCACCCGGTACATCGCGGGCCAGAGCTTGCCCGTGACGAGGAATTCGTCGGTGCCGGGGACGGCCGCGATGCCGTTGAGCACGTCTTCGCCCGGGTTGACGGGGGTGCGGAGCTTGCTCGCGTCGATGCGTCCGGTGATGTGTCCGGTATTGGCGTCGATGCGCAGGATGGTGCCGGTTTTCCACACGTTCGCGTACACCGTGTCACCGACGCACTCGAGTTCGTTGAGCTGATCGACGCCGACGTCGACACTCCCGGTGGCCGCAAACGTCTGCGGGTCACGGAACGTGAGTTGCGAGGTGCCGTTGCTCATCACCAGGCGGCCGCTGGGCTGGTGGCACAGGCCCCAGCCCTCGCCGTCGAAGGGCACGCGGCGCAGCTCGGCCAGAGTTTTCGAATCGCGTTCGATGGCGAAGCCGTCCTGCCAGGTCAGCTGCCACAGTTTGGGCCCGAGGATCGTGATGCCCTCGGCGAACAGCGGCGACGGCAGCGCCACGCGCGTGGCCGGCTTCTGCCCGGCGGGGCCGGCGGTGAGCGCGGACTCGCCGGAGAGACCGCGGCTCTCGTACAGCGTCGAGCCGGCGAACTCGAGGCCCTCGGTGAAGGCCGACGTGTCGTGGGGCAGCGTCTGCAGCACCTGCACGGTGAGGTCCTCGGGCGGGGGTTGTGTCGCCTGCGTGCCGGCGCAGCCGCCGAGCAGGGCCACCGCCAGCAGCGGCCAGATCAACGGGGTTCGCGTCGAGGGAGTGCGCACGGGGAACAGCCTGGCACGGGCGGCGCGGATGCGTGCGGCACAATTGGGTCCATGACGTTGCTGTTGACCCTGGACGACGGCTCTATCCAGCGGAAGCTCGCGGACGCGGAAGACTTTGCGCGCGAAGCTGTGCTGGCGGACGCCCCGGCCGAGCAGGTCGGCGAGCACGTCGGCGTGACCTCCGAGGACGCCGTGTCGGCGACCCACCTGTTCGAGGCGTCGGTGCCCGGCTACCGCGGCTGGCGCTGGGCCGTGACGGTCGCCGTCGCCGGCCTGGACGAGCCGGTGACCGTGAGCGAGCTCGCCCTGCTGCCTGGTCCGGAGTCCCTGGTCGCGCCCACGTGGGTCCCCTGGGAGCAGCGCGTGCGCGCCGGCGACCTCGGCGTGGGCGACATCTTCCCCGCCGACAAGGACGACCCGCGCCTCGCGCCGGCCTACCTGCAGTCCGACGACCCGGCCGTCGAAGAGGTCGCCCACGACATCGGCCTGGGCCGCGTCCACGTCCTCTCCCGCTACGGCCGCCAGGACGCCGCCACCCGCTGGCACGGCGGCGAGTTCGGCCCGCGCTCCGACATGGCCCGGAGCGCGCCGGCCACTTGCGGGTCCTGCGGCTTCTTCGTGCCCCTCGCCGGCTCCCTGCGCGGGGCCTTCGGCGTGTGCACCAACGACATCGCACCGGCGGACGGCCACGCCGTCGACGTCGAGTACGGGTGCGGGGCGCACTCCGAGGTGGAGGTGGAGATCACCTCGTCCATCCCGGTGGCGGAACTGGTCTACGACGACTCGTTGATCGACTTCGTGTCGGATGCGGGTTCCGAGGTCTCGGTGTCACCCGCCGATGCTGCCGCTTCTCCGGAGGTGGCTGCGGAGGCTTCGTCGGCTGCCGCCGAAGAGGCTTCGGCTGCGGCGACCGTGGAGCCGGAGGCGGCTGCCGAGGTTGCCGCGTTGGAGGTCGCGCTCGAGGAGACCGCCTCGGCTGGGGTGAGTGAGACTCCGGCGGCCGAGACTCTCTCGACGAACGCCGCTGTGGCTGCTTCTTCGGACACTGCCGCCGCCGCTCCGCAGTCCGAGGCGACCGCCCCTGCCGAGCCGATCGCCGAGGTTGCGGCCGACTCGACCGCAGCCGCCGAGCCGATCGCCACTACCGAGCCGATCGCCACCACGGCCGACTCGACCGCAGGCGCCGAGCCGACTGCGGTCACCTCGGCGCCGCACACAGCTGCCGACACTGCGGCCGCGACTGCGGAGGCCGAGGCGATCGCCTCGACCGAGACGGCAGCGGCGACCTCGGCTCCGGGCACGGCTCCCGCCGCCGAGGCGACGGGGTTGACCCCGGCTGCCTCGCCTGGGGTGGAGACTGCTGAGTCTGTGGTGGATGAAGCGACTGCCGATTCGGCTGCTGAAGTCGCGACCTCGCAGGCAGCTCCCGCCGCCGAGTCGCTCGCGGAGGCGGCTGTCGACTCGATCGCCGAGCCCACCGTGGTCACCCCGGCGCCGGATGCAGCTGCGGACACCGCGGCTGTGACTGCGGAGCCCGAGGCGACTGCCTCGACCTCGGCTCCCGCCGCCGCGCCGACTGCCGAGCCTTTGGCGAACTCGGTCGAATCGGACCTGGTTGCGCCGGATGCAGGCGCCGACACCGCGACTGCGACCTCGCAGCCCGAGGCGACTGCCTCTGCCGAGCCGGTTGCGGCGACTGCGGCCCCGGAGGCGGCCACCGCCGACGATGCGGCGGCCCCGGCCGCTCAGCCTGACGTTGAGGCTGCTGCTGAATCGGCGGTGGAAGCGGCGCCTGCCGATTCGGTCGCTGAAGTTGCGGCGCCTCAAGCGGAACAGGCGACTGAGCCGGCCGCTACCCCGGCGGCAGATGCACTCGCCGATTCCACGGCTGTGACCTCGGAGTCCGAGGCCGCTACCCCCGCCAAGCCGGCTAGTGCTGGCTGGGAAGCGGTGGGGCTGTGGGCGGATCACCCTGCGGAGCAGGGTTCGGAACCGGTCGGTGAGGTTCAGGCCGGTACTTCTGAGGAAGCCGCCATCGAGCCGACCGCGCAGGCTGGCGCGGGCGCGGAAACCGCTGCGGTCGCCGACAGCACCGCGCCCGAGGCACAGGTGGTTTCCGCTGGCGACAAGATCGCTGAGAGCGCGGGGCCGGAAGCGACCACGGTCGAGGAATCGGCTGCGGAGTCGTTCGACGAGGCTGCCGGCGATTCTGCCGAAGCCGCGACCGAAGCCGCGAATGCGGCTGGCGCCGCTGAAACGCGCCAAGTTGCCGAAGCGACCGTACTGAGCCAGGTCGTTGAAGCCGGCCTGGCCAGTGACACCGGCGCGGGACCCGAATCGCGCGAGGCCGCCGGAGCCACCGACGCGACCGGACCCGCGAACACGGCCGACGTCGCCGAAGGGAGCGCAGACGCCAACGCCGGCGAAGCGGGCCAGGGCACCGAAGCCGCCGCTGTGGCCGAAACAGGCGAAGCGACCCAGGTGACTGCGGCGCTCGAGGGCGCTGGGGCCGGAGCTGCCGAAGGCACTCAGGGTGTTGCTGAAGCGCGTCAGGTTGCCGAAGCGGGCGAAGTCGCCCACGTCGGCGAAGCGGGCGAAGCCGACCACGCCACCGAAGTGGAGACCGGCGAGGGGCAGCGCGGCGCTGAGAGTGGTGACGGCCCCCGGTGAGTGAGGGCGTGGGGGCGGATCCGTTCGGGACGGGGCGGCTGCGTGAGGCGATGCTGCGCGCGTGGCGGGACTCGCCGACGCGGTTTGTGGAGGACACCAACGCCGAGCGGGATCTGAGGGTTGGGGCGTATCGCGATCGGCTCTTTGTGGAGCTGGCGCAGAACGCGGCGGATGCGGCGCAGGCGGCCGACCGGCCCGGCCGGGTGAAGGTGTCCGTTGTGGACGGTGAGCTCAGGTTTGCCAACACGGGGGCGCCGCTGGATACGCGGGGTGTGGAGTCGTTGGCGTCGTTGCGGGCGTCGGCGAAGGAGCGCCTCGGCACGGTGGGGCGGTTCGGCGTCGGGTTTGCCGCGGTGTTGACCGTGTCCGACGAGCCGCGGGTGGTGTCGACCGGCGGTGGGGTGCGGTTCTCCGCGGAGCGCACGCGAGAGGCGGCCGGGCGGGACGGGGACGTGCCCGTGCTGAGGCTGCCGTGGCCGTCTGACGAGGCGCCGCCGGAGGGGTTCGACACGGAGGTGCGGCTGCCGCTCCGGGAGCCGGAGAGCGGGAAGGCACTGCTGGACGCCCTCCAGGAAGAGATTTCCGATCTGTTGCTGGCCTTGCCGTGGTTGGGCGAGGTCGAAGTGGACGGTCGCGTTTGGACACGTGCGGGCGCGGACCAGGTGGAGATCGCCGGGCCCGAGAAGAGCCGACGGTGGCTGACGCACCAGGGCTGGGCCGTGCCCATCGACGCGGACGGGGTGCCGCAGCCGCTGGACGAAGACGTGCTGCACGCGCCGACGCCGACGGATGAGGCGTTGTCGTTGCCGGCGCGGTTGATCGCGCCCGTGCCGCTGGAGCCGTCGCGTCGGAGGGTGCTGCCGGGGGTGGCGCTGGATGAAGCGCTCGCGAACGCGGCCAGGAACTACGTCGGGCTCGTCAAGGCCGTGCCGCAGGAGCATCGGTTTGTTCTGGTGCCCCAGGCCGGGTTCCCCAGGTCCACAGTGGACTCGCAGCTCCGGGATCAGGTTTTCGCCGAGCTGGCGACTCAGCCGTGGTTGTCCACCATGGACAACAAGGAAGTGTCCGGCCGGCAGGCCAAGGTGCTCGACGTCGACGTGCCGGACTTGCCGCCGTTGCTGGCCGACCTCGTGCCGGGGCTCGTCCCGGCGCCGGCGGGCGCGGCACGCACGCTGAAACCCGTGTCGGCACAGGCGATCGGCATCGAGGACGTGCTGGAGGTGCTCACCGGGATCGACCGGGAACCCGGGTGGTGGCACCGGCTCTACGCGGCGCTCGCCGTGGCCGTGGACACGCACGACGTGTCGCCGGCGCAGCTCGACGGGCTCCCGGTGCCGTTGTCCGACGGGCGGACACTGCCCGGGGCCCGGGGTGCGCTGCTCGTCGACGGGTCCGGTGAGCTGCTCGCGCTGCTGTCCGACGTGGACGTTCCCGGCCTCAGGCTGGTGCACCCCGCCGCGGCGCACCCGTTGCTGGAACGCTTGGGCGCCAAGCACGCCGACGCCCGCCAGCTGCTCGAAGCCGAGCAGGTGCAGTACGCCGTGGAACGCAGCGTGGAAGACGTCCGGTCCGGTTTGGACGGAATGAACCTCGCGGGCGCCGTGCTTCGGCTGATCGCGGAGTGCGGTGACGACGCGCCGGAATGGGCGGGTGCGCTCGCGCTCCCGTCCGAAGACGGCTGGCGCCGCGCCGACGAGCTCGTGCTGCCGACCTCGCCGCTGCTGGACGTGTTCGACCCCGAAGTGTTCGAAGAGGACGGTGCCCTTTCCGTTCTCGACGAGGAGTTCGTCGAGGACTGGCCACAGTCGACACTCGAGGCGGTCGGCGTGCTCGACTCGTTCGCCGTCGTCCGCGACGAGGAGCCGCACGAGCCCGACCACGGCCTGCCCGACGAAGACACGTGGTGGGACTCGGCCGAGCCCACCACGGTCCTGGCGATCAGGGACCTCGACCTCGTTGCCGACGACGCGTGGCCCGCCGCGTTGCGCCTCATCGCCGCGCGCCCCGAGACGTGGCAGGCACTGCACGCGCCCGAGGGCCACGCGGGCTGGTGGCTCGCCCGCTACGCCCTGCTGGCCGGCGAAGCGCCCGGCTCCTGGCGCCTGCCCGCCGCGGCCGACCTCGCCGGCCTCTACGACGAGGTGCCCGACCTGGGCCTCACCACCGAGCTGCTGGAAGCCGCCGGCGTCCGGACCACGCTCGACCTCGCGACGGCCGAAGACGTCACCGACCTGCTCGACCGCCTCGGCGACCCCGCCCGCACGCTCAGCCCGGGCCTCGCCGCGCGCGCCCACCGTGCGCTCGTGCTCTCGCCCGTGGAGGTCGACGACCTCGACGCCCCGGTGCGCGTCCGCGCGGCCGACGCGAGCGTGGCGGACGCCGACAAGGCCGTGGTCCTCGACGTGCCGTGGCCGGCGTCCGCGCTGCCGGCGTCGAAGATCGTCGCCGCCCCCGAAGACCCCGAACGCCTCGCGGAACTGCTCGACGTGCCCCTCGCCGGCGCCCTGCCCAACGAGGTGACCAGCACCGGCGAGTACGTCGCCTGGGCCGACCTGCCCGCGATCCGCCTCGTCGCCGACCAGCTCGGCCTCACCGTGCCCGAGGGCGGCCCGCTGCTGCACGACGTGCTCACCGTGACCGTCGACGGCACCACCGCCGACGTCCCGTGGTGGTCGGACGAGGACAACCGCCTCCACGCCGCGGACACGTCAGAAGGCCTGGCTCGCGCGTTCGCCTGGGCCACCGACCACTGGGCCGAGCGCTACCGCATCACCGCACTGCTCGACGACCCGGCGCCGCACACGTTCCTGAACTAGAGCCGCTGAACTAGAGCCGCTGAACTAGAGACGCTGCGCCGACTTCGACCCCCGCCGGGCCGCCGCACGCTGCCAGAAGATGATGCCGAAGCCGATGAACCCCAGGACGATCCCGGCGAACGCGGTCCACACCCACACGCCGTCGGCGACGAAAAAGAGCACCACCAGCGCGACCGCCCACAGCGAGGTACCTACGATCACCACCGGGGTCAGGTCGGTCAGGCGCTTGGGCAGGTCCGGCGTGTGCCGCAACGAGCCCGTTACCTCCGCGGGATTGATCGGTTCATCCACGTGGTGAAGGGTACCCCCGGGCGTTCCCGGAACGAGCACGACAGCAGCGAGCACGACAGCAGTGAGCACGACAGCAGTGAGCTAGACAGCAGCGAGCAGGACAGGGGCAGGGCATGACGGATCAGCGCGAGCGGGAGACCGTGTCCACTCTGGACCGCTTCTTCAGGATCTCCGAACGCGGCTCCACGGCCGGGCGGGAGATCCGGGGCGGCGTCGTCACGTTCGTGACCATGGCCTACATCGTGGTGCTCAACCCGCTCATCATCGGCAGCTTCGCCGCGGGCACCCCCTCGGCGCACGCCGACGTGCTCGGCCACATCCTGCCGGTCCCGGCCGTGGCCGCGGTGACGGCGCTGGTCGCCGGCGTGATGACGATCCTCATGGGCCTGATCGCCAACTACCCGTTCGCCATCGCCACCGGGCTCGGCCTCAACAGCCTGCTCGCCGTCACGCTCGCACCCCAGATGACCTGGCCCGAGGCCATGGGCCTGGTGGTGATCGAGGGCGTGATCATCGTCCTGCTGGTGCTCACCGGCTTCCGCACGGCCGTGTTCCGCGCGGTGCCGCCGGCGCTCAAGTCGGCGATCGCGGTCGGCATCGGCCTGTTCATCTGCCTCATCGGCCTCGTCGACGCCGGCTTCGTGCGCCGCCTGCCCGACGACGCGCACACCACCGTCCCGGTCGGCCTCGGCATCAACGGCTCGGTCGCCTCCTGGCCGACGGCCGTGTTCGTGGTCGGCCTCCTGCTCACCGCGATCCTCGTGGCGAAGAAGGTCAAGGGCGCGATCCTCATCGGTGTCCTGGGCTCGACCGTGCTGGCCATCGTCGTCGAGGCGCTCGTGAAGGCCGGGCCGTCGAACGGCACCAATCCCAAGGGCTGGAACCTCGGCTACCCGGCGCTGCCGTCGAACGTCGTCGGCATGCCGGACCTGTCGCTGGTCGGCAACGTGTCCTTCGGCGCGTGGACGCGGCTGCCGATCATCACCGTCGTCCTGCTCGTGTTCACGCTCGTGCTCGCCGACTTCTTCGACGCCATGGGCACCATGACGGGCCTCGGCAAGGAAGCCGGCCTGATCGGCAAGGACGGCCAGCTGCCCAACGTCGGGCGCGCGCTGTTCGTCGAGGGCCTCGCCGGCGCGGCCGGCGGCTTCGGCTCGGCCAGCTCCAACACCGTCTTCGTCGAGTCCGCGTCCGGCATCGCGGAGGGCGCGCGCACGGGCCTGGCCAACGTCGTCACCGGCGTGCTCTTCCTCGCCGCCATGTTCCTGACGCCGCTCTACCAGATCGTGCCCGTCGAAGCCGCCGCACCGGCACTGGTGGTCGTGGGCGCGCTGATGATGGGGCAGGTCCGGGAGATCGACTTCACGGACTTCTCGATCGCGCTGCCGGCCTTTCTGACGATCGTCGTCATGCCGTTCACCTACTCCATCGCCAACGGCATCGGCGCGGGCTTCGTGAGCTACGTCGTCATCCGCGCCGCCACCGGCAAGGCCCGTCAGGTCCACCCGCTGATGTGGGTGATCGCGGTGGCGTTCGTGGCGTACTTCGCGGTGGGCCCGATCCAGGCCGCCCTGAGCTGAGCTTGGAACCGGTCCCGCGCTGACCGCCGCCGCAGGCGGCCAGTGCTGAGCTGAGCGTGATCGCGGAGGGTGGCGGGGTTCACCCGCCGGCGCGATTTTCGTGAGGTAAGCTAACTATATGTCCGGCGACCCGCATGAGCGCTCCCTCGCGAGCCGCCTGCGTCTCGCGGTGGTCCGGCTCAACCGCCGGCTCCGGGCACAGCGTGTGGGCGACGACGTGACGTTGACGCAGACCGCGGCGCTGTCCACCTTGCACAAGTGCGGTCCGCTGACGCCTGGTCAGCTGGCCGCGAAGGAAGGCGTCCAGCCGCCCTCGATGACGAGGGTCATCGCCGCGCTCGAGGAGATGGGGTTCGTCGAGCGGCGCCCGCACCCGACGGATGGCCGGCAGGCCATCGTCGAGCTGTCCGACAGCGGCATGGCCTACGTGAAGAAGGCCATTTCCGTCCGGGAGGCGTGGCTGGATCGGCAACTGGCCGAACTCGGCGAGGAAGAGCTGGAAGTGCTCTCCCGCGCCGCTGAGATCATCGACAGGATGGCGGGGAACTAACACCGGTGGCGACCACGGGTAGCGAAGCAGAGCGTACGACGGAAACCATTGCTACCCGGGACACGGCGCCACAGCCGGCCAGCCCGCCCACGTCCGGACCACCCGGTACGAGGCAAAACCAGGTCAAGAGCCTGCCCGACGGCGCCGATCAGGTGCCGGAGGCGCCCGACAGACCCGTGGAACCCAAGCGCGGCAAGGGCATGTTCGCCTCGCTGCGCGTGCGCAACTACCGGCTGTTCTTCAGCGGCCAGGTCATCTCGAACGTCGGCACCTGGATGCAGCGCATCGCCCAGGACTGGCTGGTGTTCCAGCTCTCGGGCAACAACCCGGTGGCGCTCGGCATCGCCGTCGCGTTCCAGTTCACGCCGACGCTGCTGCTGTCGCTGTGGGCGGGCGTGCTCGCCGACCGCGTCGACAAGCGGCGGATGCTGATCCTCATCCAGAGCATCAACTGCGTGCAGGCCACGCTGCTCGGCGTGCTGAACCTGACCGGCGTCGTGCAGATCTGGCACGTGTACCTGCTGTGCATGATGCTCGGCATCACCTCCGCCATCGAGGTGCCGACGCGTCAGTCGTTCGTCGCCGAGATGGTGGGCCGCGACCAGATCGCCAACGCCGTCGCGCTCAACTCCTCGATCTTCAACCTGGCCCGCATCGTCGGCCCGGCCATCGCCGGGTTCGCGATCACCTGGGTCGGCACCGGCTGGCTGTTCATCGCCAACGCGGTGAGCACCGTCGCGGTGGTCACCGGGCTCGCGCTGATGAACCCGGCCAAGCTCTTCCGCGGGCCCGCGATCCCGCGCGCGAAGGGCCAGCTCATGGAGGGCCTGCGCTACGTGCGCCACCGCTCCGACCTGGTCACGGTGATGGTGCTGATGTTCTTCGTCAGCACGTTCGGCATCACCTACTTCACGTCGCTGCCGATCGTCGCCGCCAACGTCTTCCACACCCAGGCCGACGGTTACGGTCTGTTGTCCACACTCGTCGCGGTGGGGACGTTCGTGGGCGCGCTGTTGTCCGCGCGCCGCGGCATCAAGAGCCGGCCGCGGGTGCGGACGATGCTGATCGCCGCCACCGGGCTCGGCCTGTTCGAGTTCATCACGGCGTTCATGCCGACGTACCTGGCCTTCGGCCTGGGCCTCATCCCGCTCGGCTTCGCCACCATCACGTTCCTGAACACGGCCAACGCGCTGGTGCAGACGTCCGTCACGCCCGAGATGCGCGGCCGGGTGATGGGCATCTACGTGCTGGTCCTCATCGGCGGCAACCCCATCGGCGGTCCGATGACCGGCTGGATGGCCGACGCGTTCGGCGGCCGCTCGCCGTTCTACATCGGCGGCGCGATCTCGCTGATCGCCGCCGTGGTGTGCGCGCTGGTGCTGATCCGGCGCGGCGGTGTGTCGCTGCCCGTGCGCCGGTTCGGCAACGGCTTGCGCGTGCTCAAGCGCGAACGCGTCTGACCTGCTCGTCCTGAAGGGCACCTCGGTTCGCCGAGGTGCCCTTCAGCGCTTTCAGCGGCTTTTCACGGGTCACCCGGACGAGTGAGAGGTGGGTCTCCGCAAGAGGGGACTTGCCGGAGTTGCTGAGGTTAGGCTAACCTCATACATGTCCGCTTCGTGGTGGGAGCGGCAGTCAGTTCGGGAACGGACGGAGCCCCGCCCCTGGGAACCCCGGGAGCGGGGCTCCGTTCATCGGTCCCTTATGACGGGTTCATGGTCGGGTCGGCCGCGGGCTCCGTCAAGGGGTGCTCACCAGGTGGGGTCGGCAGCCGCGAGAGCGCCAGGCCGAAGTACACGCGGTACGCCGTCCGCACGGCGTCGTCGGTGGCCAGCAGGACCTCGTTGCGCACCCCGTCGACCGTTTCGATCAGCCGGTTCCCCGACATCGTCACGCGGCCCTGGGAGGTCGGCCGCGAGCACGTGAGCCGCCTGGTGAAGCCCGACAGCGGCGACGTCGACTGCCACCACGCCATCGGCACGAAGTCCGTCAGCGGCCGTGTGCGCGCCTCCAGGCGGTACACGCGCTTGCCGTCCCGGAGCACGTCCACGTCGCCGAACGGGGCGTCCAGGAAGAGGAACTCGCCCTCCTGGTCGCACTGGACCTCCACGGCCGACAGGCGCAGCGGGCCCCGGCTGAAGCGGCCGAAACCGACGTCCACCAGCCATTGCTCGTCGTCGAGGTCCACGACCACGGCCGCGTGGTCCAGCGGTGGCCCGGGCTCGCCGTCGTCGGTGAAAACCTGCGCGCTGCGCAACGCGGCTTCGAAGCCGAGCTCGCGCAGCAGGGCCGCGAAGAGGCCGTTGAGCTCGTAGCAGAAGCCACCGCGCCGGCGGCGCACGATCTTGTCGAACAGCGCTTCCTCGGCCAGCTCGATGGGTTCACCGAGGTGCACGCTCAGGTTTTCGAACGGCACGCGTTCGAGGTGGCGCTCCTGCAGCTGCCGCAGGGCCGCGAGGTCGGCCTTGTCGGGCAACGCGAGGTCGAGACGGGCGAGGTAGGCGTCGACGTCCATGACCCCAGCCTCACACCTGGAGTGCACTCGAAGTCAAGCGAGAAACGAAAAACGGGGCCCTCCGTGAAGGAGAACCCCGCTTTTGTGGAGGAACAGCAGGCTCAGCCGAGCAGCAGGCCGTTGCCGCCGGCGACGGCGTTGTCGAAGCGCTTGCTGATCTCAGCCCAGTTGAAGATGTTCCACAGGGCCTTGACGTAGTCCGGCTTCACGTTCTTGTAGTCCAGGTAGAACGCGTGCTCCCACACGTCGACCAGCAGGATCGGCGTGGTCGGCAGGATCAGGTTGTTGTGGTGGTCGCGCAGCTGCTGGGTGATCAGCGTCTTGCCGATCGGGTCCCAGGAGAGCGCGCCCCAGCCGTTGCCCTGGATCGTGGTGGAGACGGCGGTGAACTGCGCCTTGAACTTGTCGAAGGAGCCGAACGCGTCGTCGATCGCCGCGGCCAGTTCGCCGGTCGGCTTGTCGCCGCCTTCCGGCGAAAGGATCTTCCACCAGACGACGTGGTTCGCATGGCCGGCCAGGTTGAAGGCCAGCGTGGTCTCAAGGCCGACGATGTTGCCGAAGTCGCCGGCTTCGCGCGCTTCCGCGATCTTGTCGAGCGTGTCGTTGGCACCCTTGACGTAGGTCGCGTGGTGCTTGCTGTGGTGCAGCTCGTTGATCTGACCGGAGATGTGGGGCGCGAGAGCGCCGTAGTCGTAGTCGAGATCGGGCAGGTTGTACCGGGCCATTGGCCCTCCTTCAGTCTTCGACACAAGTTCCTACTACCGAACCTAGTAGCACACCGGGGTTCGCGGCGACCGGGGGCGGCCTCCGTGCCACAGGGTGGACCCACTCGTTCGGCCACTGCGTACCCGGGTGGGCACTGTGCGAAACCGAGCCTTGTACCTCCACCAAACTGGAGGTCAACTTCTTGTGATCAGCCTCATCCGCCCGGGCGTCAGGCGATCCGGTATCGGTCCAGGTCGTGCGCCAGCGCGTCGAACACGGCGACGTTGTGTTCGAAGGCGACCAGTGTCTCGTTGATCACCCGGGCGCGGGCGTCGTCGTCCCACGGCGCGGCGTCGAGCTTCGCGCGGTAGCGGTCGCGGAACGCGGGCGCGCTGCCGATCTCGTCGAAGTGGTAGAACAGCGAGCCCGCCTCGGCGAGGTCGAAGTTCTTCTCCAGCAGCCGCCGGATGATCTGGCCGCCCGCGATGTCGCCCAGGTAGCGCGTGTAGTGGTGTGCCACGTACCCGCCGGCCCACGCCGACGCCTCGGCGATGCGCGCGGCGTACGCCTCCGTGCTGGCGAGCGGGCGGATCTCGGTGCGCCAGGCCGGCCCGACGAGACGCGCGAGATCGCGCTCGAGTGCGGGTAGCCGGCGCAGCTCGTCGAACACGAACTCGCGGCCCACGGCGTCGGCGGTCATGGTGTCGCTGACGCGCTCGATGGCCTGGTAGACGAAGTAGTACTGGATCGCGAGCTGCGTGTAGCCCTCCAGGGAGAGCTCGCCGCCGAGCAGCGCGTTCATGTAGGTGGAGTGGTTGGCCCGGTCGTGCACGCCCCTGGTCGACTCCCGCAGCTGTCCGGAGAACGGCCGGGCTTCGAGCTCAGTGGTCACCGACATCGCGGCCTCCCTCTTTTCTGACACGCTGTCAGAACGAGGGTAGGCCACGATCACGACTTAGGCTACCCTAAATCGGACGTGGATCCGGAAGTTCACTCGAACCGACGGCCTGCAGCACGAACCGCACGGCCGCCTCGATCACGCCGGCCAGCCGCTCGGCGGGCACGTCGATCACCTGCCGTGTGCCGAGCGCCGCGGTGATCATGGGGACGACCACGTCCACGTCCTGCGCGGGCCAGCTGCCCGCGTCGACGCCGGCGAGCAGCACCGCCCGCAGCTGCCCGGTGATCGGATCGGCGTGGGCGCTGATGCGCCGGTAGGCCGCGGGCGCGAGCGCCGACTCCAACGCGCCACCGGGCGGCAGGTGGTGCTCGGCGAGCACCCGCAGCTGCAGCCGGACGAACGTCGCCAGCTGCGCGATCGGGTCCGTCTCGGCCTCCACGGCCGCGCGCAGCCGCTCGACGTAGCGCGCCGCCTCGTCCTCGACGAACGCGACGAGCAGGCTTTCCTTGTCGGGGAAGTGGTTGTACAACGCGGTGCGGCCCAGCCCGGCCTCCGCGGCGACGCCGGCGAGCGTGATCGCGTCGAAGCCGCGCTCGTACAGCTGCGCGCGCAGCACCTCGAACACCCGCGCGCGGACCTCGCGCCGGTGCGCTTCGAGCGAGCCGCCGAGTACCTTCGGCACCGTTGTTCCCCTGCCTGCCTGAGACCTGCTCCGGCCACCATAAGGCCGAACGGGGCTCGTACTCAGTCGGTGAGCGACCAGGTGTGCACGGGTTCGCCGGCGGCCGAGAGCTCGAGGTAGCGGCCCAGCATGCGGTTGAGCGCCGTCTCGCGGTCGGCCCCGCGGTCCTGTGCGCGCTGCACGTAGTCGCGCTGCCAGGTGGCGCCGCTGCGGCGGGCGAGGCAACGCCGCTCGATCACGCCGAGGTACTTCACGCGGGCCTCGTCGGAGACACCCGAACGGCGCAGTCCCTCGTGGGCGAGGGGCAGCAGCACGCGCAGCGCCAGCTCGTCGGGCGGGATCCAGCCGATGCCCGGCCAGTACAGCTGCGCCTCGAAACCCTTGCGCGCGCCCGCGTAGAGGTTCTCCTCCGCGGCCTGGAACGACATCTGCGTCCACACCGGGCGTTCCTGCTCGGCCAGCGCGCGCTGGGCGCCGTAGAAGAACGCGGCGTTGGCCACGATGTCGACGATCGTGGGCCCGGCCGGCAGTACGCGGTTCTCCACGCGCAGGTGCGGCAGGCCGTCGACGACGTCGTACACCGGCCGGTTCCAGCGCCAGATCGTGCCGTTGTGCATGCGCAGCTCGGTGAGCTTCGGCGCCTGGCCCGACTCCAGCATCTCGAGCGGGTCTTCCGTGTCGGTCTGCGGCAGCAGGCCGGGGAAGTACCGCACGTTCTCTTCGAACAGATCGAAGATCGAGGTGATCCACCGCTCGCCGAACCACACTCTCGGCCGCACGCCCTGGTTCTTCAGCTCTTCCGGACGCGTGTCGGTGGCCTGCTGGAACAGCGGGATCCGCGTCTCGTGCCACAACGCCTTGCCCAGCAGGAAGGGAGAGTTGGCGGCCAGCGCCGTCTGCACGCCGGCGAGGCACTGGGCGGCGTTCCAGTGCGCGGCGAATTCCTCAGGCGCCACCTGGAGGTGCAGCTGAACCGACGTGCACGCGGCTTCGGGCAGGATGGATTCCGCGAAACTGCGCAGTCTTTCCGGCTGTTCGCCCGGAAGCGCCGCGCCGTCCATGGAAAGCGCGATTCGCTCGCCGCGCGCGGCGAAGATCTGGTCGTTCAGCGACGAATACCGCGCGTTGTTGGTGAGCCATTTCTGGTCGAAGTGTTCTTGACGCAGTGTCGGCAGGATCCCGATCATCGCGAGCGTCGAACCGGAGTCGGTGGCCTTGGCGGACGCTTTGCCGAGGTATGCGCGCAGATCGTCTTCCAGCTGCAGAGCCGAATCGCCGGCGAGCGGGCGCGGCGGCACGTTCAGCTCGAGGTTGTGCTGCCCGAGTTCGGTGGTGAACGACGGGTCGTCGAGCGCTTCCAGCACCGCCGTGTTGGTCATCGACGGGCGCAGTTGGCCGTCGACGAGGTTCAGCTCCACTTCGAGCCCGATGTTCTTGCGGGGAAAGGAAAAGCTGCCGTCCGTGAGCATCCGGGCGAGCGTGTCGAGACAGCGTTGGACCTTGCGGCGGTACCGTCCTCGGTCCAGCTGGTCGAACGGTTTCGCCGAAAGATCGGTACCCATGTCTGACGCGCTCCTTGGCTGCTGTCCGCGGGTGTCCGGGCGGGGACTGCCAGGCCGCCCACCGTCGCACAGTGCGGCGCATCCGGGCTAGCGGCCAAACTGGTGCTCTCCGTCACGGGGGGTTGACCGTGCGCAAAAATGGCCCATTCGTACCAGAGTTCTCCGGTCGTTCGGACCAGCTTTGTACCGGCCGGGGGTCCGGCATGCGGATGTCACACTGTGCGGTGTGGCTGAACTGATCTTCACCGAGGATCCCGAAGATCCCCGGCTCGACGATTTCCGCGACTTGTCCACTGCGGACCGGCGGCCGGACCGTCCCGGTGGGCGGGGACTCGTGATCGCGGAAGGCACCGTGGTGGTCGAGCGGATGCTCGCTTCGCGGTACCCCGTGCGGGCGTTGCTCGGCGTGGAACGGCGAGTGCGTGACCTCGACCTTTCCGGCGTCGACGCGCCCGCGTACGTGACTTCGGCGGAAACGATGGCTTCCGTGGTCGGGTTCCACCTCAACCGCGGCGTGCTGGCGGTGGCCGATCGTCCGGCGCCGCCCGCGGTTCCGGAGATCATCACCGGCGCGCAGGTGCTCGCCGTCCTCGAAGGCGTCGGCGACCACGAGAACCTCGGTTCGATCTTCCGCAACGCGTCCGCGCTCGGCGTCGACGGCGTGCTGCTGGGGCCGGGCTGCTCGGATCCGCTGTACCGGCGCAGTGTGCGCGTGTCGATGGGCCACGTGCTCCGCGTGCCCTTCGCTCCGCTGGACGGCTGGCCCGGCGGACTGAACCTCTTGCGGGAGAGCGGTTTCACCGTGGCGGCGCTCACACCGCGGCCGGGTTCCGTTCCGCTGCGCGGACTGCGCGACAAGGTGGGCGAGCGCGTGGCGCTGATGCTCGGCGCCGAAGGCCCCGGGCTCACCGACGAGGCGATCGCGGCCGCGGATCTGGCCGTGCGCATCGAGATGGTGGCGGGCGTCGACTCGCTGAACGTCGCCACCGCCGCCGCGGTCGCGTTCCACGAGGTCGCCGCCACGCGCTGAGGTGCTCACCTTTCCGGGATACCCATTCCGCGCCGATAACCACAGGCAAAAATGTCGATCGGTCAACGACCGCGGCCCGTCCGGCCCCGGCGGCGCGCCAACCGTTGGCATCGACGGGGTGGCGCGGTTATACGCTCGTGGCGGTGGAGGAACTGCTCCACGTGCGGCTCTGATTGCGGTCGCTTCCCGCGCCGGGTGCCCGTCCCGCCGAGGGGGTCGCGGGCTTACGCTGCTGCGGGCAGGTGCGGGCCGCGGCACGGTCGCGTCAGGTGGGCACCGGCAGGTGGGAAATGCCCAGCGGGAGGACGTCAGTGGAGCTGCGGATCCGGGGCGAGCGCGCGGTGCTCGTCGGCCCGGGTGGTGAGGGTGCGCGCGAAGTCGACCCGCGGCGGCTGGCGATCGGGGCGGACCTGGCGCAGGCGCTGCACGAGTGGGCGCGCGTCGCGTCGGCGGTGTCGCGGACGGGCGGCGACGCGGAGGTCGCCACTTCGGTCGTGTCGCAGCGGGGCAGGCAGCTGGCCGGGCGGCTGGCGACGGTGATGGGAACGACGGTGCGGTTCGTGGACCCGGTGTCCGGCGTCGAGACGGTGATCGAGCCGCCCGCGCGCGTGGTGGCGCGGCGGCGGGGGATGCCTGGAGCGCCGGCCGAGCCGACGCCGTGGCTGACCGGGCTGACGGTGTCGGCGTTCGCCGCGGTGCTCGTGACCGTCGCGATGCTCGCGCTGGCCGGCACGCTCGCGCGCGAGACGAGTGTGTGGCTCGCGGTGGTGGCGTCGGTCGTGGTGACCGCCGGGATCGGGCCGTCTCTGTGGCTCGGGCGGCGGCTGCCGATCGTGCGGTGGGCGGTGTACGGCGCGGGCGCCGGGATCATCGCCGCGTGGCTGGGTGTGCTGGCGATCGTGCTCTGACCGGCCGATACTGGCCCGATGGCACCCCTCGACGAGTTGCGCAAGCTGTGCCTCGCGCTGCCCGAGGCCACCGAACGCCTCAGCCACGGCGAGCCGACGTGGTTCGTGCGCGGCAAGAAAACGTTCGTGATGTTCGCGAACCACCACCACGACGACGGCCGCCTGGCGTTCTGGTGCCCGGCGCCGCCCGGTGCGCAGGAGGATCTCGTGCGCACCGAGCCGGAACGCTTCTTCCGCCCGCCCTACGTCGGGCACCGCGGCTGGCTCGGCGTGCGCCTCGACGTGGACGTCGACTGGGCCGAGATCGACCACATCGTGCGCGACGCCTACCGGCTGGTCGCGCCGAGGTCGCTGGCCGTGCTGATCGAGAACTAGCCGCGCTGCGAACGCACGCCCAGCAGGACGTCTTCCCACGAAGGCACGATGGGGTGGTTCTTCTTGGGCTTCGTGCGCGGTTGGTCGTCGTCGGCGGCCTCGTCGTCGGACGGGACGCGCGGGATCTCCCGGGTGTCGTCGTCCTCCTCGTGCGGGTCGGCCGGCGCCTCGATGGCGAGCCGCTCGTCCTCGGCCGAGTCCAGCGTCGGCTGCACGACGGCGTCGCGCGCCGGGTCGAGCGCGCGGACCGTGCGCGGCGGGCGGTAGGAGTTGGGGTTGAGCAGGACCTCGGCGTTCTCGTCGAGGGCGTGCACGGTGCCGCCGTGGGCGCCGGGCGAGAAGGACCAGTGGGCCCGGTTGTCGGAGCGCCCGGCCTTCCACTGCAGCACGACGACCCACTTGCCGTCGTCGCCGCGCCAGGAGTCCCAGCGGGCCTGGCTGTAGTCGTGGCCGCGGACGCCGAACGCGTACGCGATCACCTCACCGAGCGTCTGCACGTCGGGGCCGTCCTCGCGGACGGGGTGGGCGCTCTGGGCGAGCTCGGCCGTGCGCGAGCGCTCCAGCAGCACGGGGTAGGCGAACCGCTCCACGCGCTGCGCCGAGACACCGGCGCCGCTCGCGACCTGTTCGACGGACTCGCCGGCGCGGATTCGCGCCTGGATCTCGCGTGGCCGCATCTGGCTCTCCAACTCGATTTCGATCTGGCCCAGCCGAGCGATGTCCCCCCTCGCCGCCGCTCGCAGTGTTTCATCGGCCGGGAGCAGGAAGCGGGTACGGCTCGCCGGGTCCTCGAGCACGATGGACTTGCCGTCCTCGTGCAGCCCGACCACCCGTAGCGCCCGCATTTCTCGCCTCCCCGATCTTCACCTTTGTGGGTGCTCACGTTAGAACGGCGCGTCGGCTTGACGCGCGAGGCGCGCCGATGCATCACCCATCCGTCACCTTTTTGGAGACGGTCCGCGTCATCCTCCCGGGCCCGCTCACCGGGAACCCGTGGGACACGCCGACCACGTTCCGTCACGAATGAGTGGTGTTCCGTGTTCGTCGCCGAACGCACGACGGGCCCCTCCCGGAGTGAGAGGGGCCCGTCGGTGAACCGAGAACTCAGCCCAGCCGCTCGACGACGTACTCGATGCTCTGCGTGAGCTTCGTGATGTCGTCCGGGTCGATGGCCGGGAACAGGCCGATGCGCAGCTGGTTGCGGCCCAGCTTGCGGTACGGCTCGGTGTCGACGATGCCGTTGGCGCGCAGCACCTTGGCCACGGCGGCGGCGTCGATCTCGTCGGAGAAGTCGACGGTGCCGACGACCTGCGAGCGCAGGTCCGGGTCCTTGACGAACGGCGTGGTGTAGGAGGTCTTCTCGGCCCACTCGTACAG
This sequence comes from Amycolatopsis sp. NPDC001319, assembly GCF_042896185.1. Classification (NCBI taxonomy): domain Bacteria; kingdom Bacillati; phylum Actinomycetota; class Actinomycetes; order Pseudonocardiales; family Pseudonocardiaceae; genus Amycolatopsis; species Amycolatopsis sp. NPDC001319. The sequence goes on from NZ_JBIAWY010000007.1 coordinate 212,124, forward strand.
CCGGTTCGACGAGTCCTGCGTGCGCGCGGTCGTCCAGGCGAGCCCGCCCTGGCTGTTCATCCACTCGATCTGGTCGGCGAGCAGGAAGAGCGTGGCCACGGCCGGGGTGTTGTACGTCTGGTCCTTGCGCGAGTTGTCCAGCGCCGTGGTGAGCGACAGGAACTCGGGAATCCAGCGGTCGCCGTTGCCCAGCTCGCCGATGCGCTCCACCGCGGCCGGCGAGGCGAGGGCGATCCACAGGCCACCGTCGGACGCGAAGGACTTCTGCGGCGCGAAGTAGTAGACGTCGAAGTCCTCGGCCTTGACCGGCAGGCCGCCGGCGCCGGACGTCGCGTCGATCGCCACCAGTGCGCCGTCGCTGCCTTCGGGGCGGCGGACCGGCACCGCGACACCGGTCGAGGTTTCGTTGTGCGCCCAGCCGACGAGGTCGGCACCGGTTTCGTACGCGATGTCGGGCGCGCTGCCCGCGTCGGCCTTCACGATGATCGAGTCGGCGAGGAACGGCGCCTTGTTCGTGACGCTCGCGAACTTCGAGGAGAACTCGCCGTAGGTGAAGTGCTGCGCGCGCTCGCGCACCAGCCCGAACGCGGCGGCGTCCCAGAACGCGGTGGTGCCGCCGTTGCCGAGGATGACCTCGTAGCCCTCCGGCAGGGAGAACAGCTCGGACAGCCCCGCGCGCACGCGCCCGACCAGCGACTTCACCGGCTTCTGGCGGTGCGACGTGCCGAGGTAGGTGTGGCCGGACTCAGCCAGCTTGGCGAGCTGCTCGTCACGGACCTTGGACGGTCCGCAACCGAAGCGCCCATCGGCCGGCTTGAGGTCTTCGGGGATGCTCAACTCCGCTGCATCGGTCATGTGGGCAGTCTCTCAGGTCGGGATGCGCCTGCTCAATGCGGTGGGGCGGTGTCCGACATGTGGAACCCGACACTTTCGCCCCAATGCGGCATCGGGTGCGCTCAACGCACCGAACGCCGCATTGGGTGCGCTCAACGCAACCAACGCCGCATGGGGGTGCTCAGCGCCAGCCGGCCTCGTCGACGCCGCCCGGGATGGGCGCGCCGGGGTCGTACGGGGTGCGGGTGAAGATGAACGTCGCGAGGTCGAGGTGGTTGGCCGTGCCCGACGCGTCGCGGCCGACGGTGAGGGTTTCGCCGGTGTAGTACCCGTCGAGGCCGACCCACGTGTCCGGGCCGGTGGGCCGGAACCGCGACGCGCGCCCGGCGCCGTTGGCGGGGTCGAGCGAGATGAGGTCCGAACCGAGCACGCGCAGGTGGTACGGCGTCGGACCCCAGTGCCACAGGCCGGTGAGCGCGAGCAGCGCGGGGTCCACAGTGGACGGCACCCACTCGTCGGGCAGTGCGGGCTCCAGCTCGTCGGTCATCGTGAGCAGGTCGAGCGTGAGCTGCGTGATGCCGACGCCGGCGGTCGCGTTGGTCAGGCACAGGGCGCCGGTGCCGGTGTTCGGGTCGACGAGCGACGCGGCGAGGAAGCCCGGCATCGAGCCGGTGTGGCCCGCGAGGTGGCGGCCCTCGTAGCGCACCACCATCACGCCGAGGCCGAAGCCCGTGGTCCAGACCTCGGTGTCGTCGACGGTGTTCATCGTGCGCATCTCGGCCACGGTGTCCTCGCTCAGCACGCCACCGGTGTGCCCGCCCAGGAACGACGTCCAGCGGCCGAGGTCCTTGATCGTCGACCAGAGCTGGCCGGCCGGGGCCATCGCGCCGGCGTCGGGCGAGGGTTCGGGCAGCAGGACGTCGGCGAACGGGTGCACGGCGAAGCCCTCGGCGTGTGCGCCCGATGGGTGCGGCGTCGTGCGGGTCATGCCCAGTGGCGTGAGGATCTCCTCGCGCACGACGTCGAACCACGGCTTGCCGCGCAGGCGGGCCACGAGCTCGCCCAGCACGCCGAAACCGACGTTGGAGTAGTGGAACTTGAAGCCCGGACGCAGTTTCGTCGCGTCCTTGTCGAGGCTCGCCACGAGCGCGGCCCAGTCGTCGCCCGGCGTGCGCTCCCACCACAGGCCCGGCGACTCCGACGTGAGGCCGGAGGTGTGCGAGAGCAGCTGCGCCACCGTCGCCGTCGCGAACGCGGTGCCGGGCAGGTGCTTCTCGATCGGGTCGGTGAGCTCGAGCCGGCCCTCGTCGCGCAGGCGCAGCACGGCCGTGGCGATCATCGTCTTGGTGATCGAGCCGAGGCGGTACTGCGTGTCGTCGTCGGGGCGCGCGGAGCCGATACGGCCGCGCGCGCCGGACCACACGAGGTTCCCGTCGCGCACCACGGCGCCGACGAGGGACGGCGTGCGGGAGGACGCCTGCTCCCGCGCGAGCCGGCGGTACAGGGCGAGTTCGGTGGAAGCGAGCATGCGGGCCATTCTGCCCCGCGCGGCTCAGCCCAGCAGCTGCCGGTCCAGCGCCGTGGTCACGGCCGCGGTGCGGTCGGACACACCGAGCTTGCCGAACACGCGCAGCAGGTGCGTTTTCACCGTCGCCTCGCCGATGTGCAGCGACCGACCGATTTCGGCGTTCGTCAGTCCCTTCGCGACGAGCCGCAGCACCTCGACTTCGCGCGCCGAAAGCGGTGACACGGGTTCCGGGTTGCGCACGCGGTTCACGAGCTTGCCCGCCACCGACGGCGCCAGCACGGTCTCGCCGCGCGCCGCCGCCCGGATCGCGCCGGCCAGCTCGGCGCGCGACGCGTCCTTGAGCAGGTACCCGGCGGCACCCGCTTCGACGGCCCGCAGGATGTCGGCGTCGGTCTCGTACGTGGTGAGCACGACGATCCGCCGCTTCGGCGTCTCCTTGAGGATGCCGCGGATCGCGCCGACGCCGTCGAGGCCCGGCATGCGCAGGTCCATCAGCACCACGTCGGGCTGCTTCACGCGGTCGAGCGCGATGGCCTCGTGGCCCGAACCCGCTTCGCCGACGACCGTCAGATCGGCCTCGGCCTCGAGCATCCCGCGCAGGCCTTCGCGCACCACGGGGTGGTCGTCGACCAGCATGATCGTGATCACGCGGGCACCTCCAGCTCCAGTTCGGTCCCGCCACCCGCGCCGCCGCGCAAGCTCAGCCGGCCACCCACCTGCTCGACCCGCGAGCGCATGCCGCGCAGGCCGAACCCCTCGGTGGGCGCGTTCGGGGAGAAGCCGCAGCCGTCGTCGCGCACGCGCAACCGTACCGTTCCGTCCACAGCGGACAGCCGCACCAGCACCGAGTCCGCACCCGAGTGCTTGCGGACGTTGGCCAGCGCCTCCTGCGCACCGCGCAGCAGCACGACCTCGGTGGCCGTGGCCAGCGGTGGCAGGGGATCGTCCACTTCGCACTCGACGCGCAGGCCGGCCTCGTCGGCGAGGCGTTCGGCCGCGCGGCGCACCGCGTCGGTGAGCGTGCCGGCCGCGAGGTCCGAAGGCGCCAGCGCCGCCACCATCGCGCGGGCCTCGGCGAGGTTTTCGCGGGCGGTGGCCGACGCCAGGGCGAGGTGCCGGCGGGCCGCGGTGACGTCGGTGTCCAGTTCGGACTCGATCGCCTGCGTGAGCGTGACGATGCTGGTGAAGCCCTGCGCCAGCGTGTCGTGGATTTCGCGGGCCAGGCGTTCGCGTTCGGCCGCGGTGCCGGCTTCGCGCGAGAGCCGCGAGACCTCGGCCTGGCTGTCTTCGAGCTGCCGGATGAGCTCGGCGCGCGCAGCGCTCTGCTTGATGACGTCGGTGGTGAACTTGCCCGCCAGCACGCTGAACACCACGAGGATCGCGGTCATCGGCAGCAGGATCGGCAGGCTCGGGTTCTCCCAGCCGCCGCGGACGACGGCGGCGGCCGGTTCGAGCAGGATCAGCAGCGTCGTGAGCACGACGCCCGGGCGGATCTCCTGCAGCATGAACAACATCGGGCACGCCATGAACAGGATGAACGCGGCCGTGGTGTCGGCGAACATCGCCGTGGCCACGAGCACCACCAGCACGCCCGTGGCCACGTTGCGGGGCACCGGGTTTTCGTCGACGCGCGTGATCCGGCGGCCCGCCGCGACGTAGCCGATCAGCAACGCCGCGAGCGCGGCTTCCGCGACCACCTTCTCCGCTCGGGAAACGTCGTCGAACAGGACCAGGAGGGCGGTCGCCAGGTAGACGACCGCGAACAGCACCTCCCAGACCCAGTACGAGCGCTCCCACGCGTCGTCGAGCGAGGTCACCGGGGCTCGTTCGTCCACCGGAACGTGAGCCTCGCGAGCACGAGCCCAACCACGCACCAGGCGCCGAGCACCAGTGCCACCGTCGGAAGTTCCCATGTCCCCGCCATCTCCTGACTCGCGGCCGCCTCCGGCAGGAACACCGACCGGAAACCCTGGCAGATCCATTTCAGCGGGAAGAAGGACGCGATGTCGACCATGATCTTCGGCAGGTGCGTGATCGGCGTGACGAACACGCCCGAGATGAACTGCAGCACCAGGTACACCAGCTGCACCACGGCCACCGTGCCGTTGGCCGATCGCGTGAGCGAGCTGATCGAGATGCCGAGCAGCGTCGAGGAGATCACGCCCAGCAGCATCACCCACACCAGCGTGGCCCACTTCTCGCCGTCGGCGGGCAGTTTCAGCCCGAACAGGAGCATCGCGACCGCGGCCATGATCACGGTCTGGGCGACGCTCGTGACGAGCACCATGATCATCTTTCCGATGAAGTACGACGCGGCCGGCATCGGCGTGCCGCGCAGGCGCTTGAGCGCGCCCACCTCGCGGTCGGCGGCGATCCCGATGCCGACGCTGTTGAACGACGTCGACACGATCCCGGCGCCGATCATGCTCGCCGCGAGCAGCTGGCCGGACGACACTCCGGCCTGTCCGGTCGGACCGTCCAGAATGGACCCGAGCAGGATCATCAGCACGGCGGGCAGGGAGAAGGTGAAGACCACCTGCTCCTTGTTGCGGAAGAACTGCCGCAGCTCGAAGCTGCCGCGGGCGGCGCCGAGCGTGAAGGTGCCCGGCAGGGCCGGTGCGTTGACGGCGGTGGTCACAGTTTTTCCCCGATCAGGTCCAGGTAGATGTCCTCGAGGCTGGGGCGCGTCACGGTGAGGCCGGCGAGCTCCCTCGTCCCGCCGGACAGTTGCGTGACGAGTTTCGTCGGGTAGGCGGTGCGTTCCTCGTGCTCCCCGGTTTCGTCGCTCCACCGCACGATCGCCTCGGCCTGGCCGCGGCCCCCGAGCGTTTCGGGAGTCCCCTCCGCAACCACCGTGCCGTTCGCGATCACCACGAGCCGGTCGGCCAGCGCCTCCACCTCGTCGAGGTAGTGCGAGGTCAGCAGGATCGTGGTGCCCTCCTTCGCGAGACCTTCGATCAGGCCCCAGAATTGCCGCCGCGCCTCGGGGTCGAAACCTGTGGTGGGCTCGTCTAGGAAGAGCAGCTCGGGCCGGCCGATGATGCCGAGCGCCACGTCGACGCGGCGGCGCTGCCCGCCGGAAAGCGACTTCACGCGGGCGCCGGCCTTCTCCGTGAGGCCGACCTGGTCGATCACCGCCTCCGGGTCTCGCGGGTTGGGGTAGTACTTCGCGAAGTGCCGCACGGTTTCCGTGACGGTCAGCTCGGCCGCGTCGGTCGCCGTCTGCAGCACGATGCCCAGCCGGGAGCGCCACTCGCGGCCCGCTTTGCCGGGGTCTTCGCCGAGCACGTCGGCTTCGCCGGACGTGCGCTGCCGGTGTCCTTCGAGGATCTCGACGGTCGTGGTCTTGCCCGCGCCGTTGGGCCCCAGAAGCGCGAACACCTCGCCGTGGTGGATGTCGAGGTCGAGTCCACCCACGGCGACGTGGCCGGGGTACTCCTTGCGCAGTCCGCGCACCCTCACTGCTGTGGTCATGGCTCAATCCTGCGGCCACGCACCGTCGCCGCGGGACGTCCGGCCAGTGGAATCCGGTTGTCCACCGAACGGTGGACACGAGCCGGTGTTTCCCGTGGAACCAGCGAAAACGCCGTTGTGAAGCCCGAAAACCACCCAACGCACGAACGCCCGGCAGACGGCAACCGCCGCCGAGGTGAACCACTTCTATTGACAAATTGTCTAACATGACAGAATGTCTCACAAGCAGGTGACCGCCAGTGACGGTGTCCGCCTCTCGGTGCGCGTGACCGGCGCCGCGGACGGGCCCACGGTCGTGCTCGTGCACGGCTACCCGGACAACGGCTCGATGTGGGACGGTGTCGCCGCCGAGCTCGGCCGCCGCCACCGCGTCGTGGTCTACGACGTGCGCGGCGCGGGTGAGTCCGACAAACCCAAGGCGCGCAGCGCGTACCGCCTCGACCAGCTCGCCTCGGACCTCGCCGCGGTCGTCGACGCCGTGCAACCGACCGGCAAGGTCCACCTGCTCGCGCACGACTGGGGTTCGATCCAGACCTGGCACGCGGTCACCGGCGACGAGCTGCGCGGGCGGATCGCGTCGTACACCTCGATCTCCGGCCCGAGCCTCGACCACGCCGGCGCGTGGTTCCGCACGCAGCTGCGGCGGCCGTCGGGCCTGCCGCGCGCGCTGAGGCAGTTCTTCCACTCGTACTACATCCTGCTGTTCCAGCTCCCGGTCGTGCCGGAACTGTTCTGGCGCACCGGGCTGATGCGCGCGCTCATGCGCCGGCTGGAGCCCGCCGAAGCCACGCCCTCGACCGTCGACGGCTTGAACGGGCTGGAGCTCTACCGCGCGAACATCGGCTCGCGGCTTTCGCGCCCGGTGCCGCGGACCGCCGACGTGCCGGTGCAGGTGCTCGCGCCGACCGGCGACGCCTACGTGACCACTCCGCTGCAGACGGAGATCGAGCGCTGGGTGCCGGACCTGCGGGTGCGCCGGCTCGTCGGCTCGCACTGGATCACCCGCAGCGATCCCGGTGTCGTGGCCGCCGCGACCGCCGAGCTGATCGACCACGTCGAGGGCGGCGAGGAGAGCCGGGCACTGAAGCGTGCTCGCGTCGGTGGGGCCGAGCGCGGGCGGTTCCCGAACCGGCTGGTGGTCGTCACCGGGGCCGGCAGCGGCATCGGGCGGGCGACCGCGCTGGCGTTCGCCGACGAGGGTGCGGACGTGGTGGTCACCGATCTGGACCCGGCCGCGGCGACCGAAACGGCGAAGCTGTTGCGGGACAAGGGGGTCGAGGCCGGTGAGTACACAGTGGACGCCGCCGACGGCGACGCCGTGGCCCGGTTCGCCGAGCAGGTGCGCGCGGAGTTCGGTGTGCCCGACATCGTGGTGAACAACGCCGGCATCGGGATGTCCGGGCCGTTCCTCGACACGTCGCTGGCCGACTGGGAGAAGGTCGTGGACGTGAACCTGTGGGGCGTGATCCACGGGTGCCGCGCGTTCGCGCCGATGATGGTCGAGCGCGCCGAGGGCGGGCAGATCGTGAACCTCGCGTCGGCCGCCGCGTACCTGCCGTCGAAGGTCCTCACGGCGTACGGCACGACCAAGGCCGCGGTGCTCGCGTTGAGCGTCGGGCTGCGCGCGGAACTGGCGGGGGCCGGCATCGGTGTGACGGCGATCTGCCCGGGTCTGGTGAACACCAACATCACCAGCACCACGCGGTTCGTCGGCGTCGCGCCGGAGGAGGAAGCGCGGCGGCAGAAGGCGTCGACCAAGCTCTACGCGCGGCGCGGCTTCGGCCCGGAGAAGGTGGCGCGCGACATCCTGCGGGCCGTCGAGCGCGATCGCGCGATCCAGGCGTCGACGCCCGAAGCGAAGGTCGCGCTGGTCCTCTCGCGGCTGACGCCCGGCCTGCTGCGCGCGGCGGCGAAGCTGGACGTCACCCCGTGAGCCGCCCGCGCCGGATGACCCCGCAGGCCCGGCGCGACGACCTGATCGCCGCCGCGCTGGACCTGTTCGGCAGCCGCGCGCCGGAGCTGGTGACGGTGGACGACATCGTCGCGCGCGCCGAGGTGTCGCGGCCGCTGTTCTACCGCTACTTCCCGAGCCTGCGCGAGCTGCAGGTCGAGGCGCTGCGCACGGTCACCGACGGCCTCGTCGACGGCCTCGCGCACCTGGAGCAGGGCCCGCCGGAACACCGGCTGCGCACGGCCGTGCGGGGGCTCATCGACGTGGCCGATCACTACCGCGCCGGCTACGTCGCCTTGCTGCGCAGCGGTTCCGTGATCGCGACGTCGGAGACGGACGCGGCCATCGACGAGGTGCGCAACCGGTCCGTGGAGCTGATCCTCGACGCGCTGGGCCTCGCTTCGCCGTCACCACTGGTGCTGCTCACGCTGCGGTGCTGGACGGCCGTGGTCGAGGGCGCGTTGCTGTCGTGGCTGCAGGACCGCAACGTGCCCCGCGAAATCCTCGACGGCTGGCTCGTCGACCAGCTCACGGCCATGCTCGCCACGACCGCCGCCCACGACCCCGCCCTCACCCCCTGACCCGACCACCCCAATGTGGCGGTGGGGGGGGGGGGGGGGGCCCCCCCCCCCCCGTGGGGGGGGGGGGGGGGGGGGGCCCCCCCCAACGCCACATTGGGGTGCTTCGGTCAGTGCTTGGTGACGGTTTCCCAGCCCTCGACGTCCTCGGGCTTGCGGGGCTCCGGGCCCACGTACTTCGCCGACGGGCGCACGAGGCGGCCGGTCTGCTTCTGCTCCAGGATGTGCGCCGCCCAGCCGGCGGTGCGCGCGGAGGAGAACATCGCGGGCATCATGTTCGGCGGCACCTGCGCGAAGTCCAGGATCACGGCGGCCCAGAACTCCACGTTGGTCTCGATCGGGTGGTCCGGGCGGCGCTCGCGCAGCTCGGTCAGCGCGGCCTGCTCCAGCGCCGCGGCGACCTCGTAGCGCTCGGAGCCCAGCTCCTGGCAGGTGCGGCGCAGCACCCGGGCACGCGGGTCCTCCGCGCGGTAGACCCGGTGGCCGAAGCCCATCAGGCGCTCCTTGCGGTCGAGGATGCCCTTGACCAGCCCGGCGGCGTCACCGGTCCGCTCGACCTCTTCGATCATCGGCAGCACGCGCGCCGGCGCGCCACCGTGCAGCGGGCCCGACATCGCGCCGATGGCGCCCGAGAGCGCGGCGGCAACGTCGGCACCCGTCGACGCGATCACACGCGCGGTGAAGGTCGACGCGTTCAGGCCGTGCTCGGCGGCGGAGACCCAGTAGGCGTCGAGCGCCTTCACGTGGGCCGGGTCCGGCTCGCCGCGCCAGCGCACCATGAAGCGTTCGGTGATGGTCGAGGCCTCGTCGACCTTCGACTCCGGCACGGCCGGCTGCGAAATGCCGCGCGCCGACTGCGCGATGTAGGACAGCGCCATCACCGAGGCGCGCGCGAGCTGGTCGCGGGCCTGCTCGTCGGTGATGTCGAGCAGCGGTTCGTAACCCCAGATCGGCGCGAGCATCGGCAGCGCCGCCTGCACGTCCACGCGTACGTCGCCCGTGTGCACCGGAAGCGGGAACGGCTCGGCGGGCGGGAGCCCGTTGCCGAAGCGGCCGTCGACGAGCAGGCCCCACACGTCCCCGAAGCTCACCTTGCCGGCGAGGTCCTCGATGTCGACACCGCGGTACCGCAGCGCGCCGCCGTCCCGGTCGGGTTCGGCGATTTCGGTGCGGAACGCCACCACGCCTTCGAGGCCGGGGCGGAAGCCGTCGTCGGCTTGGTCGGAGTTCGGCTGCTTGATGGTGGAGGTAGTCACTTCGCGAACCTTTCGATGCGCATTTCCCCGGCTTTTGTCTGACCACTCGCGCTGACGGGATACACGCAACCTCGGCGCGCCTCATCGCACGTTTGGACAAACCTTGCTCCTCCGCCGAGCCGTGGGCAATGAAAGATGTGGTGGTTTCGGTCACGATTCCGAGAACGATTCAGTCCAGGAAGGCGTGTCGCGGCAAGTTCTTCGGCAACGGGCTGTGACCGTGCCCGGGGACGCGCGGTGTACCGGAGGTAAATCCTGTGTTTCCGAACCCGGCGACGCGGCGGGCCCGGTGATACAACCTGTCGCATGCACCTGAGCCCGCAGGAACGCGACAAGCTGCTGGTCCACGTCGCCGCCGACGTCGCGCGCCGCCGTCTCGAGCGCGGCGTGCTGCTCAACTACCCCGAGGCCGTCGCGCTGATCACCGACCACGTGCTCGAAGGCGCGCGTGACGGGCTTTCCGTGAGCGAGCTCGCAGCGAGCGGCCGCAGCGTGCTCTCGCGTGCGCAGGTGCTCTCCGGAGTGCCTGAAATGGTCGACTCCGTGCAGGTGGAGGCCACTTTCCCGGACGGGACGAAACTCGTCACCGTGCACGACCCGATCGTCTAGGAGAACCGAGTGCGGCCAGGCGAGATCATCCCCGGCGACGAGCCCGTGGAGCTGAACCCCGGGCGGGAGCGGGTGCGGTTGCGCGTGCGCAACCTCGGCGACCGGCCCGTGCAGGTCGGTTCGCACTACCACTTCGCGGCGGCGAACCCGGGTCTGGAGTTCGACCGCGAGGCCGCGCGCGGGCGCCGGCTCGATGTGCCGGCGGGGACGTCGGTGCGGTTCGAGCCGGGTGTCGAGCGTGAAGTCGATCTTGTTCCGCTGCGAGGAAACCGGCGTGTGCCGGGGTTGCGCACCGAATACGCCGGAGAGTTCTGAGAATGCCGCAGATCGATCGTGAGCGTTATGCGGAATTGTTCGGCCCCACCACCGGTGATCGGATCCGGCTGGCCGACACGGACCTGCTCATCGAGGTGACCGAAGACCGGTCGATGGGCCCGTCGGGTTCCGGCGACGAGGTGCTCTTCGGCGGCGGCAAGGTCATCCGCGAGTCGATGGGCCAGGGTATGGCCACGCGTGCGGAAGGCGCCCCCGACCTGGTCATCACCGGTGTCGTGATCCTCGACCACTGGGGTGTGGTGAAGGCCGACGTCGGCGTGCGCGACGGGCGGATCGTCGGCATCGGCAAGGCCGGCAACCCCGACACGATGGACGGCGTCGACCCGGCGCTCGTGATCGGCCCGGCCACGGAAGTCCTGTCGGGCAACGGGAAGATCCTCACCGCGGGCGGCATCGACTGCCACGTGCACTTCGTCTGCCCCCAGCTCGTGGACACCGCGCTCGCCGCGGGCCTGACCACGCTCGTCGGCGGCGGCACCGGGCCGAACGAGGGCACCAAGGCCACCACCGTCACGCCCGGCGCGTGGAACCTCGGCCGCATGCTGTCCGCAATGGACGGTTACCCGGTCAACGTCCTGCTGCTGGGCAAGGGGAACACCGTGCGGCACGAGGCCCTGCGCGAGCAGCTGGCCGCCGGAGCCGGCGGGTTCAAGCTCCACGAGGACTGGGGCACCACGCCGGCCGCCATCGACGCATGCCTCACCGTGGCCGACGAGTCCGGCGTGCAGGTGGCCATCCACACCGACACGCTCAACGAGGCCGGCTTCCTCGAGTCCACTGTGGAGGCGATCCGCGGCCGCTCGATCAACGCGTACCACACCGAGGGCGCCGGCGGTGGCCACGCGCCGGACATCATCCAGGTCGTCGGGCTGCCGCACATCCTGCCGTCCTCGACCAATCCGACGCGTCCGCACACCGTCAACACGCTCGACGAGCACCTCGACATGCTGGTGGTCTGCCACCACCTCAATCCGTCGGTGCCCGAGGATCTGGCCTTCGCCGAGAGCCGGATCCGGCCGAGCACCATTGCCGCCGAGGACGTGCTGCACGACCTCGGCGCCATCTCGATGATGAGCTCCGACTCGCAGGCCATGGGCCGCATCGGCGAGGTGATCATCCGCACCTGGCAGACCGCGCACGTGATGAAACGCCGCCGCGGCGCCCTGCCCGGCGACGGCGCGGCCGACAACTTGCGCGCGCGTCGTTATGTCGCCAAGTACACGATCAACCCCGCCATCGCCCACGGCATGGACGCCGAGATCGGCTCGGTGGAGGTCGGCAAGCTCGCGGACCTCGTGCTGTGGGAACCGAAGTTCTTCGGCGTGCGACCGCACGTGGTGCTCAAGGGCGGCTTCCCCGCGTGGGCGGCGATGGGGGACGCGAACGCGTCGATCCCGACGCCGCAGCCGGTGCTGGCCCGGCCGATGTTCGGCGCCGCGCCGCGGGTGGCCGCCGCGTCGAGCCTGCACTTCGTGGCTCCGGAGGCCCTCGAATCGGGGCTGGCGGAGACGTTCGGTATCAACCGGCCGCTGGTCGCCGTCGCGAACACGCGGGCGCGGACCAAGGCGGACATGGTGCTGAACGACGCGACCCCGGACGTGCGCGTGGAGCCCGACAGCTTCGCGGTGCGCGTGGACGGTGAGCTCATCGAGCCGATGCCGGTGACGGAGCTGCCGATGGCCCAGCGGTACTTCTTGTTCTGATGGACCTCGCCGCGCTGATCCTCGCCGACTCCCGCTTCCCCGGGGGCGGCCACGTGCACTCCGGCGGCCTGGAAGAGGCCGTGAGCCGCCGGCTCGTGACGACCGAGGCCGACCTGCCCGGCTTCCTGCTCAGCCGCCTGCGCACGGCCGGCGCGCTGTCGGCCGCGTTCGCCGCGGCCTCGGCTCATGCCGCCGGCCGTCGCGTCCATAGTGGACACTGGCGGCGGCTCGACGAGGAACTCGACGCGCGCACGCCCTCGCCGGCCCAACGCGTGGCGTCGCGCGCCCAAGGCCGGGGCACCGCGCGGGCCGGGGCGGTCGCGTGGCCGTCGCCGGTGCTGACCGCGCTGCTGGCCGAGACGCCGCGGCCGCACCACCCGATCGTCTGCGGCGCGCTGGTGGGCATCGCCGGCGGCGAGCCGGCCGAGGCCGCGGCGGCCGTGGCCTACCTGGCTGTGAGCGGGCCCGCGAGCGCGGCCGTGCGGCTGCTGGGGCTCGACCCGTTCGCCGTCAACGCCGTGGTGGCCCGGCTCGGCGCCGAGGTGCGCGTCGTGGCCGGGGCCGCCGCCGACGTCGCCGGGCTGGACCCGGCGGACCTGCCCGCGCCGGGCTCACCGGCGCTGGACCTGTTCGCCGAGGCCCACGCCCGGCACCACGAGGAAGAGGTGCGTCTCTTTGCCAGCTGAACACGGCCATGAACACGGCCACGGCCACGGTCACTTTCACGCGATCAGCTTCGACCCCACGGAAACCGAACCCGACCACCACGAGCCGGCCCCGACGGCCGGGCGCGCCTACCGCATCGGCATCGGCGGTCCCGTCGGCAGTGGGAAGACGGCGCTCACCGCGGCCCTGTGCCGCGCGCTCGGCGGTGAGCTGAACCTCGCCGTGGTCACCAACGACATCTACACCACCGAAGACGCCGACTTCCTGCGCAAGGCCGGCGTGCTCGCGCCCGAGCGCATCGAGGCGGTGCAGACCGGCGCCTGCCCGCACACGGCGATCCGCGACGACATCACCGCCAACCTCGACGCCGTCGAGCAGCTCGAGGAGCGGTTCCCCGGTCTGGACCTGGTCATCATCGAAAGCGGCGGCGACAACCTCACCGCGGTGTTCAGCCGGGGCCTCGCCGACAGCCAGGTGTTCGTGGTCGACGTCGCGGGCGGCGACAAGGTGCCGCGCAAGGGCGGCCCCGGCGTGACGACGGCCGACCTGCTGGTGATCAACAAGATCGACATCGCCCACCTCGTCGGCGCGGACCTCGGCGTGATGACGTCCGACGCGCACCGCATGCGTGGCGAGCTGCCGGTCATCGCGCAGTCGCTCGTGGATACGCCGGACGCGCCTGATGTCGCGAAGTGGGTGCGGTCGGTGCTGCCGGTGCGCGCGGGGTGAAGGCCCACGCGCGGGTGGTCGCGTGCTTCGAGGACGGCCGGACGGTGCTGCGTGAGCTGCGCTCGATGGCGCCGCTGACGTTGTTCCCGCGCCGGCGCACCGGGGCCGAAGCCGTGGTGCACCTCGTCAGCTCCGCCACCGCGCCGCTGGGTGGCGACGAGCTGCTCCTCGACGTCCGCGTCGGGCCCGGTGCAGCGCTGCGGCTGTCCGGGGTGGCGGCGACGCTCGCGTTGCCGGGGCCCTCCGGTGGCGGCAGTTCGTCCACTGTGGACATCGAGGTGGCCGACGGCGGTTCGCTGGCCTACCTGCCCGAGCCGACGGTCGTCACCGCCCGCGCGGACCACGTGGCCGTGCTGCGTGCGAGGCTGGGGGAAAATTCCCGTTTCCACACCCGGGAAGTCCTGGTACTGGGTCGCGCGGGCGAACGGCCCGGCCGGCTCACCACGTCCACGCACGTGCTGCGCGGCGGAGTTCCCCTGCTGCGCCAGACACAGACGATCGGCGACCCCGCACTGGACGCCGGACTGGCCGTGCTGGCGGGCAAACGAGTGCTCGCGACGGACCTCGACGTGGGTTTTCCCGCGCGCCCCACGGCTTCGGGCGACTGGTGGGCGCGCACCTCGCCGGCCGCCGGGGTCACGCTCACCACGGCGCTGGCCGAAGACGCCGTGGTTGCCTTGGGGTTGTTGCCTTGAACCGCTGGGGCTGCTAAAACTTCGTGCCCAGCCAGCGCACGTCGACCGGGAACGCCGAAACGGTGTTCCAGCGAGGGGAAGCCCTGCCAGTCCACGTCGGTACCGAACGCGCGGCGAGGGCCGCGCGGTGTCGCGCACGCCGGACCGCGGATCGGCGCGTGCCGCCGTGACGCATCCGGGCAGAACAGCGTTCAAGCGCGAGGTGCAGGGACGATTCCCAGGCGTGGCAACGACTTAGCGTTCGGTGATCGCCTGTGATGGGGCCTGCGCGAGCCGGTGTTCCGCTGCTCGATACCGTGATCGCCGCGGGTTCGACGGTGTGAAAGGCCATCGGACCGTGCGCGTGGGCCATGTTTGGTGAGTGCTCGACGGAGTGGCCACCGCGATTACCGGAATCAATTTTCGAGCGCTCCCGCGTCCGTTTGATCGGTAATTGGGATTTTCACAAGATGGACGCCGGTGCCGCCCTGGGCGGCGCGCGGCGGGAAGGAGGGCCGGTGGCCCGTACCTACGGTGGCGTCCCGCCGGAGCAGAGACGCGCCGAGCGCCGGGAGCGGCTGCTGACGGCCGCACTGGAGCTGTTCACCTCGACGGGCTTCCGGCAGGCGAAGATCACCCAGTTGTGTACTCGTGCCGGGGTGTCCACCCGGAACTTCTACGAGGAGTTCGGCAGCAAGGAAGAGGTGCTGCGGACGCTGCACGACCGGATCAACTCGCTCGCGCTCACGCACGTCTCGGCCGCGCTGGAGGAGGTCAAGGACGCCGACGCGATGACGCGCATCGCGAAGCTGCTCGACGTCTTCGTCGCCACGGTGACCATCGACCCGCGCATGCCGCGGCTGAACTACGTCGAGGCCGTGGGCGTGAGCCCGGAGCTCGAGGAGCAGCACCAGGTGTGGGTGGACCGCTGGGCCACGTTCATCGAGACGGAGGCGCGCCGCGCGGCCGAAGCCGGCGTGGCGCCGGACCGCGACTACCGGCTCACCGCGATCGCGCTTGTCGGTGCCGCCACGGGCTTGCTGCGCGAATGGCAGGCGCACGAGCCGCCGTTGCCGGTGGAGGACGTCGGGGCCGAGCTGCGCGGCCTGATGCTGGCGGCGATCACCCGGTCCTGACGTCCTCGGTCACCGCGTGGTTCAGGCCGGCCTGGGAGTGGGCAGCGGCAGGTCGACCGGGCCCGCGGTGCGGCACAGGTCGTGGCAGGTGCTGTCGAGCGTGCAGCACAGCGAGCAGATCGCCCCGTCCTGCTTGGCGCAGTCGGCGATGTCGGGCAGCTCGTAGGCGTCGCCGCACACCGAGCACGTGTGCGTGGCGCGCAGGTCGGCCTCGACGCCGGGGCCGGACACGGTGTTGGGCCGCGCCAGGTAGTACTTCCCCTTCGTCGCCAAGGCCAGCGTCGGCACCAGCACCACGGCGATCACCAGCGCCAGCAGCGGGCTGAAGGCCGCGAGCACCGGACCGAACGCGCCGAAGTAGGCCACGATCGACGCGGCCGAGGCGACGAGCATCGAACCGAAGCCCACGGGGTTGACCTTGTGCAGGTACGCGCGCTTGAACTCGATGTAGCGCGGCGAGAGGCCCAGCGGTTTCGCGATCACCAGGTCCGCGCACACCGCGCCGATCCACGCGATGGCGACGTTCGAGTAGAAGCCCAGGATCTTGTTGAGGAACGCGAACGCGCCGAACTCCATGAGCGCCAGCGCGATCCCGCAGTTGACCAGCACGTACCAGGCGCGGCCGGGGTGCTTGTGCAGCACGCGCGAGAAGAAGTTGGCGAACGACAGCGAGCCCGAGTAGGCGTTGGTGGTGTTGATCTTGATCTGCGACACGACCACGAACAGCGCCGCGAACGTCAGCGCCACCGGCCCGAGCGCGGGTTTCACCGCCGCCAGGTACGGCGCGATCGGCTCGAGTGCGGCCGCCTTGCCCACCGCGCCGAGCGCGAGGAACGCGAGCAGCGCGCCGCCGATCTGCTTCGCCGCACCGAGGACGACCCAGCCGGGGCCGGCGGCGAGCACGGCGGCCCACCAGGAACGCTTGTTCTCCACCGTCTTCTCCGGCATGAACCGCAGGTAGTCGGCCTGCTCGCCAATCTGCCCGATCAACGACAGCGCCACGCCCATGCCGAAGCCGAACCCGACGGCCGAGAAACCGGCGCCCGCGCCTTCGGTGCCGCCGAAGGACGCGAAGTCGGCGAAGCGGCCCGGCTCGCGCACCAGCACCACCACGAACGGCAGCACCAGGCCCGCGATCCACAACGGCTGCGTCCACGTCTGCATCTTCGCGACCGCGCCCATGCCGTACAGGGCGAAGGGCAGCACGATCAGCGTCGCGAGCAGGTAGCCGATCGGCAACGGAATCCCGAGCGCGAGCTCGAACGCCTGGCCCATGATCGAGCCTTCGAGCGAGAAGAAGATGACGGTGAAGCTGGCGTAGACCAGCGACGTGAGCGTCGACCCGAAGTAGCCGAAGCCCGCTCCGCGGGTGAGCAGGTCCATGTCCACGCCGTACGTCGCGCAGGCACGCGCGATCGGGACGCCCGTCACGAAGATCACGACGGCCGCCGCGAGGATCGCCAGCACACCGGACGTGAAGCCGTAGGAGAGCACGATGCTGGCACCGATCGCGAAGTCGGCGAGGTAGGCGATGCCGCCGAGCGCGGTGGTGGCGACCACGAGCGGGGACCAGCGGCGGAACGAGTGGGCGGCGAACCGGAGCGAGTAGTCCTCGCGGTTCTCGTTGGCGGCGAGAGCGGCGTACGTCCGCTGCGGCTTCGTGGTGTCTTCGCCGGTTTCGGACAGGGTGTCGGTCAAGGGCCTGCCTCCAGACGGTGGGGAGGCCAGACGCTAGGCCGCGCCTTTATCGATCAGGGTCCGCGAGGTAACCCGGGGGTTACGGTTCGGGGTCCTGCGGTTACAGCTCGGTGAGCACCAGAGGGTGGCAGGAGTCACCGTTCGGTGGGTTTCGCCGCAGCTGGGGACCCAATACCGTCTCCGGATACCGATGAGTCGACACCCTCACCAGGGGGTACGGAGGTTGGGGCCCATGATGCCGGAGACCGACGAGGTGACCGAGGTAGCCGACGCGGTGGTCCGGCTGCCCGGGATGCGGGTGGCCTACGACGGCGCCCCGTTCGACGAGACGGCGCTCGCGGCCACCTGGACCGAGCAGCTGCAGAACTGGCTGGGCCAGGCGATCTCCGAAGGCGTCGCCGAACCCAACGCGATGGTCCTCGCCACGGCGGACCAAGAGGGTCACCCGTCGTCGCGCACGGTCCTGTGCAAGGGGCTGGACGAGCGGGGCGTGGTGTTCTACACGAACTACACCTCGGCGAAGAGCCACGACCTCACCGCCACGCGGTACGCGTCGGCGACGTTCCCCTGGTACGCCCTGCAGCGGCAGGTGACGGTGCGGGGTGAAGTGGAGAAGGTGGGCTCCGCGGAGACGGCTGCGTATTGGGCGCAGCGGCCGAGGGGTTCGCAGTTGGGGGCTTGGGCTTCGCCGCAGTCGCGGATCGTCGACGGGCGGCGGGCGTTGGAGAACGCGTTGCGGGGGATCGAGCGGCGGTTCGGGGACGTGGAGGAGATTCCGGCGCCGCCGCACTGGGGTGGGTGGCGGATCCGGCCTGATTTCGTGGAGTTCTGGCAGGGGCGGGAAGACCGGATGCATGACCGGTTGAGGTTCAAGCGGACGGATGATGGGTGGGTTGTGGAGCGGTTGGCTCCCTGATCCCTGGTCCGGTTGGGGGCGTGGCTGCTGAGTGCGTGTCCGCTGGTTGCTGTTTGCGGTTTGCTCGCGGTTTGAGCTTGGTGGGGGCGCACCCCGATCTTTGATTGTTTCTGTGAAGGGCGCGAGGATCGAGGTGCAGGGCCGGGTCTGGGTGCGCTGTGGGGTGCGTTGTCGGCCGGCCGTTGCGTGGTGGGAAAAAGACAAAACGGGTGGTTGGGGCGCGGCGGCGATCAAAATCACCCGCGGTGAGTTAGTTAGCGCGGCTAAGGTAGTGAGTCGTGAGTTCTGATCCGGGGTCGTCGCGCCCTCGTCGGGGGGCGCGTGGAGTCCTCGGGCGCATTGTGGTCGATACGCGGCCGTTGAAGATTCCGGCGTTTCGGCGGTTGTGGGTGTCGACGGCGGTGACCGCGGTGGGGTCGCAGCTGACGGCTGTGGCGGTGCCGAAGCAGGTGTTCGACCTGACGGGGTCGTCCGGGTACGTGGGGCTGACCGGGGCCGTCGCGTTGGTGCCGCTGCTGGTGTTCGGGTTGTGGGGCGGGGCGATCGCCGATGCGGTCGACCGGCGGAAGCTGCTGCTGGTCACGAACGTCGGGGTGGCGGCCTCCTCGGCGCTGCTGTGGCTGCAGGCCTTCGCGGACTTCCACTCCGTGACGCTGGTGCTGGTGTTGCTGGCGGCCAACCAGGCGTTCTTCGCGATCAACATGCCGACGCGTGGTGCGGTCGTCGCGCGGCTGGTGCCGCCGGAGCTGCTGCCGTCGGCCAATGCGCTGAACACGACGATGTCGACGTTCGGTGCGGTGTTCGGGCCGCTGTTCGGTGGGGCGCTGATTCCCGTGATCGGGCTGTCGACGCTGTATCTCGTCGACGTGTGCGCGTTGATGATCACGCTCATCGCCGTGTGGCGGTTGCCGTCGATTCCGCCGCTGAACGGGCCGTCGCGGCGGGCGGGGTTCGGCGATGTGGTCGACGGGTTCCGCTACCTGGCCACGCAGAAGGTGCTGCTGGCGTCGTTCGTCGCGGACATCATCGCGATGGTCGCGGGTATGCCGCGCGCGCTGATCCCGGAGATGGCCGAGCGCACCTTCGGCGACCCGCCGGGCGGTGGTCCCGCGCTGGGTCTGCTCTACGCGGCGCTCCCGGCCGGCGCGATGCTGATCGGCCTGTTCTCCGGCTGGCTGCACCGCGTTTCGCGCCAGGGTGTGGCCGTCGTGGTCTCGATCTGCCTGTGGGGCGCGGCCGTCGCGGCGTTCGGGCTCGCGCACTCACTGTGGCTCGCGGTGATCTTCATGGCGCTGGCCGGCGCCGCCGACATGGTCAGCTCCGTCTACCGCCAGGCCATCCTGCAGACCGCCACCACCGACGAGATGCGCGGCCGCCTCCAGGGCGTGTTCACGGTCGTCGTCGCGGGCGGTCCGCGGCTGGCCGACCTCACGCACGGCTGGGCCGGCGCCGCGTGGGGCACCGAGGCCGCCGCGACGGGCGGTGGGCTGCTGGTGATCGTGCTGGTGCTCGCGGCGATGCTGGTGCTGCCCGCGTTCTGGCGCTACCGCGCGCCCACGGGAAAGGCCGAGCCGGAGCCGGTCGCGGCGAAGGGTGTCGAACCGGTCGCGGGAGAATAGTCCAAACGGCCTAACATGCCGGGCATGCGTGTTTACCCGGTCGCCCTGTTGCTCACCGCCGCCGCGCTCACCGCCTGCTCCTCGGGTGAGCAGCAGGCCGCCCCGCCGAAACCGTCCTCCACGAAGCCCGCGCCGCCGGGGTCGACGTGCTCGCTGCTCTCGGCCAGCGAGGTCGGCAACGCCATCAAGATCCCCGGAGTCACGTCGAAGGTCGGCCCGAACCAGGAGAACGCCAGCAACGGCGGCAAGGCCACGAGCTGCGAATACCTCGTCGGCGACAAGCAGGCCGGCGCGCTGGCCGTGACCCGCTACGAGGGCCGCCAGGCCGATCCGGCCGAAATGGTCGCGGCCATCAAGAAGGCCAAGCCGGGCGCCGTCGACGTGCCGGGCTTCCCCAACGGCGCCGTGTACTACACCGACGAGCAGAAGACCGCGACGCTCGCCACGGCCAAGATCGTCAAGGGCGTGCCCGTGCTCGTCAACTACACCGGCCCGGTGAAGATGACGCAGCAGATGATGATTCCGCTGGTCAAAACGGCTGTCACCGCCGTCTGACTTTCGCGAGGCAGCCGGACAAGGCAGACTATTCGCCCATGACGGACGTTAGGGCGGACGGTCCGCAGGTGGGTGGACCGGGTCTCCGGCGCGTGATGGGGCCGAAGCTCCTGTTGTTCTTCGTGGTCGGCGACATCATCGGTACGGGGATCTACGCGCTGACCGGCCAGGTCGCCGGCCGCGTCGGCGGGGCGCTGTGGCTGCCGTTCCTGCTGGCGTTCGTGGTCGCGTTCATGACCGCGTTCAGCTACCTGGAGCTGGTCGGCAAGTACCCGCGGGCGGCGGGTGCCGCGCTGTACACGAACAAGGCGTTCGGGGTGCCGTTCCTGACGTTCATGGTCGCGTTCGCGGTGATGTGCTCGGGGATCACGTCGGCGTCGTCGGCCGCGGTCGCGTTCGGCGCGACGTACCTGGCGGCGTTCGTGAAGCTGCCGATGGTGCTGGTCGGCATCGTGTTCGTGATCGCGCTGGGACTGATCAACTTCCGCGGCGTGGGCGAATCGGTGAAGGCCAACGCGGTGCTCACCTGCATCGAACTGTCCGGCCTGCTGATCATCATCGGCGTCGGGGTGTGGGCCGTGATCAACGGCAACGGCGAACCGTCGCGGCTGGTCGAGATCAACACGGCCGACAAGACGTGGCTGGTGGCGATCACGTCGGCCACCTCGCTGGCGTTCTTCGCCATGGTCGGCTTCGAGGACTCCGTGAACATGGCCGAGGAATGCCACGACCCGGTGCGTATCTTCCCGAAGGCCATGCTCTGGGGCATGGTCGTCGCCGCGACGATCTACGTGCTGGTCTCCATCACGTCCTCCCTGCTCGTCCCGGCCGACGACCTGGCCGCGGCCAAGAGCAGCGCACTGCTCACCGTGCTCGACGTCGGCGCCCCCGGCTTCCCGCGCGAAGTCTTCTCGGCCATCGGCCTGTTCGCGGTCATCAACTCGGCGCTGATCAACATGCTCATGGCCAGCCGCCTGCTCTACGGCCTGGCCAACGAGCGCGTCCTGCCGTCGGTCTTCGGCCGCGTCCACCCCACGCGCCGCACGCCGTGGGTGTCGATCATCTTCACCAGCGCCATCGCGATCCTTCTGGTGTCCTTTGTGGACATCAGCGCACTCGGCGGCACCACGGCGCTGCTGCTGCTCGTGGTGTTCGCCATCGTCAACGTCGCCCTGCTCGTGCTGCGCAAGGACAAGGTGGCGCACAAACACTTCCGCGCACCCACCGCGATCCCCGTGCTGGCCGCGATCTTCTGCCTCTACCTCGTGAGCCCGCTGTCGGGCCGCCCGGCGAGCGACTACACCGTGGGCGCCGTCCTGCTGGGCGTGGGTGTGGTGCTGTGGTTCGTGAACTGGCTGGTCAAGCGGGGTTTGGACCGTCGGTCCGAGCGTGTGGGGTAGGCGGGTGGTGCCACCAGTGGGTGCAGTAACCATCGCAGTGTCGTCGACGGCGCTCGTCCGCGACGCTGAGGAGGCCGACCAGAAGGCGGAACGCACTGCGCTGCTGGTCGGGCGGGTGCAGCTCGGTGAGCTTGCGTAGCTGGACCGCCATCGGTTCGGGGCTCCGTCCGGTTGAGGCGACCACAACCGCGGTGTTGCCTGGCTTCAGCCCCACCTGAGTGGCGGCCTCCGCCACGTCGTCGGAGACCGCACGGGCTTGAACGCAGTATTCCTGCGGCCGGGTCAATGCGGCGCGGCGGCCATCCTGGTCGAGGGATTCGAACCAGGCCATGCCTTCGTCCAGCGTGCGCAAGCCCTGGGCGAGCTCGTTCAGCAATGCGGCGATCATGCCCGGGTCCGCCGGCTGAGGCGTTCGAAGTCGGTGAGGTCGTGGGCGGCGAAGATCTCCACGTCGGTCGTCTGCCGCAGTTCGCGTAGGCGGTGCTGGTTCGCGCGGCGCTGTTCGGGCAGTGTCTGCACGAAACGTTCGAACATCGCCAGGCCCGGGGGGATGGAGGCGGGTTCGTCGATCTCGGAGTGGAAGAAGTAGGCGTCGCCGGCGTTGAGGAGCCAGCCGGTGGCCGTGTGGACGGCGATGCCGGCGTGGCCGGCGGTGTGGCCGTGCAGGGGGATCAGGGCGACGTCGGGCAGGCCGTCGAGTTCGCGGACGGCGGAGAAGCCGAACCAGTTGTCGCCGGCGTCTTCGTATGGCGTCCACTGTGGACCGTGGGCGAACTGCACGCGCCGGTAACGCGGGTTGCCCGCGTGGTAGGCCGCCAGTTCGGCCGCGTAGACGTGCACGCGGGCCTGCGGGAAGTCGACGAGACCGCCGGCGTGGTCGAGGTCGAGGTGGGTCAGCACGATGTCGCGCACGTCCGCCGGGTCGAAGCCGAGGGCGCGGATCTGGGCCACGGCGGTTTCCTCGGTGCGCGACACGGGCTTCGACAGGGTGAGGAACCGGCGGCCCAGCCAGCGTTGCGGGTCGGCGACGGCGGGGGTGCCCATGCCGGTCTCGATCAGCGCCAGCCCGGTGTCGGTTTCGAGCAGCAGGCAGTGGCACACGAGCGTGGCGTGCCGGAACAGGCCGGGTCGGCCGTCGACGAGCCGGCCACCGATCGGGGTCATGGTGCCGCAGTTCAGGTGGTGCACGCGCATCAGGCGAACTCCCTCTCGACGGTGGTGTGCAGGTGGGCGGCGATGTCACGCAGGGGCGTGACGTCGCGGCGGGTCTTGGCGAACAGCAGCGCGCCCTCGATCGACGCGAGCACCACCGTCGCCAGGGAAGACGCGCGGTCCGCCGCCAGGCCGGAGCGGGTGAAGTACTCGGCCAGCCGTGAGTGCCAGCCGGCGTAACCGTCCTGGCAGGCCTCGCGGATCGGCTCGCTCTCGGCGGCGGCCTCCAGCGCGACTGTCGCAAGTGGACACCCACGGCGGAAGCCGGATTCGGTGAGCGAAGCGGCGAGGGCGTCGACCACCGCGTCGATCGCCGACGCCGGGTCCGGCGCGGCGGTGACCACGGCGGTCAGCACGTCGGCCACCCGTTCGCTCGACAGCCGCACGGCCTCGGCCGCCAGCTGTTCTTTGCCGCCGGGGAAGTGGAAGTACAGCGAGCCCTTCGGGGCGCCCCCCGCGGCGACGAGCTGCGTGAGGCCGGTGGCGTGGTAGCCCTGCGCCTGGAACAGCTCGGCGGCGGAGTCGAGCATGCGGCGGCGGGAGTCGGTGCGGCGGACCATGCGGCTCACCGTAGCCCAAACTAAGACGACCGGTCTAGTTAGTTTAACCGTGCGCAACAGAGCCTCGCCCGCCGGTAATGTCTGCGGCATGGCCAACCCCACCGGAGAGCAGTTCGAAATCACCCGCGGCAACGCGCGCGCCATCGTCACCGAGATCGGTGCCGGCCTGCGTGCGTTCGAGGTCGGCGGCGTGCCCTACGTCGAGGAGTTCGCGGCCGACGAGAAGCCGCCGAAGGGCCTTGGCCAGGTGCTGCTCCCGTGGCCGAACCGCACGAAGGGCGGCCGGTGGGAGTTCCAGGGCGAGGAGCAGCAGCTGGAGATCACGGAAGCCGCGCGCGGCAACGCGATCCACGGCCTCACCCGCCACAAGGAGTGGGAGCTGCTGGAACACGCGGAATCGTCGATCACGCTCGCGGTCGACGTCGAGGTGCAGCCCGGCTGGCCGGTGCCGTTGCGCGCCACCATCACCTACGACCTGCAGCCGCGCGAGCTCACGATCACGCACGAGATCCGCAACGAGGGTGAGCAGCCCATCGGAGTCGGCGTAGGCACGCACCCGTACTTCCGCATCGGCGACGTCCCGACGGACGAGCTCACGCTCACGCTGCCGGCTTCGCGCGTGCGCCCGTACGTCGGCGACCAGCAGATGCCGTACGCGGACGAGCAGGATGTCGAGGGCACGGAGTACGACTTCCGCGGCGGGCGGGTGCTCGCCGGCGTCGACCTCGACACGGCGTTCGGCTCGCTTTCCCTGGCCGACGACGGCACCCACCACCACGTGCTCTCCCACGAAGACCAGCGCCTGGTGGTCTGGACCGGCCCCGACTTCCGCTGGGTGCAGGTGTTCACGCCCGACGACCTGACCGGCCGCGGCCGCGCCGTCGCGCTCGAGCCGATGACCTGCCCGGCCGACGCGCTCAACACCGGCACCGACCTGATCGAGCTGGAGCCCGCGACGTCGTGGTCGGGCAGCTGGGGCATCCGCGTCCTGTGAGCGGGCCGCCCGAGCTGCTGACCGAGGCCGACGCCGGTGAGCTGCTCACGCTGCAGCGCGCCGCGTACCTCAGTGAGGCCCGCGCCCACGACAACTTCGCGCTCCCGCCGCTGGTGGAGCCGTTGGAGAGCGTGCGCGCGGCGCTCGCCGACCCGGCGCTGCCGGTGTGGGGCGTACGCGCCGGCTCGCGGCTGATCGCGACGGTGCGGGTGCGGGTGAACGGTGACGTCGGCGAGATCGGGCGGCTGGCCGTGGTCCCGGACCGGCAGGGCGAGGGGCTCGGCACGGCGTTGCTGCTCGCGGCGGAGGAGCTGGCCCCCTCGGAGGTGACGCGGTTCCGGCTGTTCACCGGCGAACGTTCCGCCGGGCCGCTGCGGCTGTACGCGAAGCTGGGCTACCGCGAGACCCACCGCAGCCCGGAGGCGGACTACCAGCTCATCCACCTGGAGAAACCCCGCGAGCGAGCACCCGCGGCAATTCGTTAGCGTGTCAAACTATGGCTTCTAAGGCGATTGTGGGGGGCTACGTCGTCCCCGTCGGTGCGGCTCCCATCGAAGACGGCACCGTGCTCATCGAAGACGGCCGGATCGTCCAGGTCGGCGCCGCCGCCGACGTGGACGTGCCGGAGGACGCCGAGCTCGTCGACGCGTCCGGCAGCTGGGTCCTGCCGGGCTTCATCGACGCGCACGCGCACCTCGGTGTCCACGAAGACGGTGAAGGCTGGGCCGGCAACGACACCAACGAGATGACCGACCCGAACGGCGCCCGCTTCCGCGCGGTCGACGGCATCGACCCGTACGAGCCGGGCTTCGACGACGCGCTCGCCGGCGGCGTCACGAGCGTGGTGATCAAGCCGGGGTCGGGCAACCCGATCGGCGGCCAGACCATCGGCGTGAAGACGTGGGGCCGCAGCATCCTGGACATGACGTTCGCCGAGCAGGTGAGCGTGAAGAGCGCCCTGGGCGAGAACCCGAAGCGCGTGTACGGCGACAAGAAGCAGACGCCGTCGACCCGCTTGGGCGTGGCCGCGATCCTGCGCGAGGCGTTCACGAAGGCCCGCAACTACCAGGCCAAACGCGAGCACGCCCTCACCGAAGGCAAGCCGCACGAGGTCGACCTGACGAACGAGACGCTGTCGAAGGTCCTCGACGGCGAGCTGTACTGGGACCAGCACGTGCACCGCGCCGACGACATGGTCACGGCCATCCGCCTGGCCGACGAGTTCGGCTACAAGCTCGTGATCAACCACGGCACCGAGGGCCACCTCATCGCCGACCTGCTCGCCGAGCGCGGCGTGCCCGTCATCCTGGGCCCCCTGTTCACCACGAAGTCCAAGGTCGAGCTGCGCAACCGCTCCCTGCGCTCGGCCGGCATCCTGGCGCGCGCGGGCGTGAAGATCGCCATCACCACCGACCACCCCGTGGTGCCGATCAACTTCCTCGTCTACCAGGCGGCCCTCGCCGTGAAGGACGGCCTGGACCCCGAGACGGCGCTGCGCTCGCTCACCGTGCACCCGGCCGAGATGCTCGGCCTGGACGACCGCATCGGCTCCCTGGCCCCCGGCCTGGACGCCGACGTCGTCCTCTGGTCCGGCGACCCGCTGGACGTCATGAACCGCGCCCTGCGCGTCTTCGTCCGGGGCCGCGAGGTCTACCACTACGACGAGTCCACGGGCGAAGGCGTCGCGGCGGACCGCCGGTACCGCGAAACCCGCTGACCTGCGCGTGGGTGCTGCCCGCTTCGGCCGGCAGTACCCACGAAGCGCGGCCTAGGAAGCCTTCAGCGCCCTCGCGATCACCACGCGCTGGATCTGGTTCGTCCCCTCGAAGATCTGGGGGACCTTCGCCTCCCGCATGTAGCGCTCGACCGGGAAGTCGCGCGTGTAGCCGGCGCCGCCGAGGACCTGGACGGCGTCGGTGGTCACCTTCATGGCGCCGTCGGTGGCGACGAGCTTCGCGATGGACGACTGGCGCTGGAAGTCGAGGCCGCGGTCGCGGCGGCGGGCGGCGTCGAGGTAGGTCGCGCGGGCGGATTCGACGCTGGCGGCCATGTCGGCGAGCAGGAACTCCAGGCCCTGGAACTCGATGATGGGCTTGCCGAACTGGGTGCGGCCCTTCGCGTAGGCGACGGCCTCGTCCAGGGCGGCCTGGGCCAGGCCCACGGCGCAGGCGGCGATGCCGAGGCGGCCCGAGCTCAGGGACGACAGGGCGATCTTCAGGCCCGACCCCTCGTCGCCGATCAAGCGCGACGACGAAACCCGGGCGTTGTCGAAGATCATCTGGGCCGTCGGGGAGCCGGTCAGGCCCATCTTGCGTTCGCGAGGCGCCGCCGACAGGCCAGGGGTGGCGCCGTCGACGAGCAGGCACGAGATGCCGTGGCCGCCGTCGTCGCTCGTGCGGACCATGGTGGTGTAGAAGTCGGCGGCGCCCGCGTGGGTGATCCAGGCCTTGGTGCCGTTGACCACGTAGTCGTCGCCGTCGCGGCGGGCCCGGGTCGACAAAGCGGCCGCGTCGGAGCCGGCCTGGGTCTCGGACAGGGCGTACGCGCCCAGCAGCGAGCCGCCGAGCATGTCCGGCAGCCACTGTTCGCGCTGCTCGTCGGTGCCGTAGTGGGCCAGCGCGTAGCAGGACATCGTGTGCACCGACAGCCCCACGCCGACGGTCATCCACGCGGCGGCGATCTCCTCCAGCGCCTGCAGGTACACCTCGTACGGCAGGTCGGCGCCACCCCAGCGCTCCGCGTACGGCAGCCCCAGCAGCCCGGACTTGCCCAGCAGGGTGAACGCGTCGCGCGGGAACTCCTCGGCCTCCTCGGCCGCCGAAGCGCGCGGTTTCAGCTCGTCGCGCGCGATCTCCCTGACCAGCGCGAGCAGGTCCTCGGCCTCGGGCGTGGGCAGCAAACGTTCCGCCGGCATGGCTCCTCCAGTGGCAGGAGTACTGAAAACAGTACTGGGGGCCGTTTGAGAGTACCGTATAGAGGTCGGAGCTGTCCCGCACGAATAGGGGATAGTGACTGGATCACGAAAGCTGGTGGCCCAGAAATGACCGAACCCGAAGCCCGTCGTCGCCCGACGGCGCGGCAGCAGGCGCTGCTCGCCGAGCTCGAGGCACTGTTCCTCGCGGAGGGTTTCGCCGGCTTCACGCTCGACGACCTGGCCGCCCGCCTGCGCTGCTCGAAGTCGACCCTCTACGCGCTCGCCCCCAGCAAGGAGCAGCTCGCCGTCAAGGTCGTCGCCCACTTCTTCCGGGGCGCCGCGAAGCGCATCGAGACCCGCATCGAGGGCATCGACGACGCGCGCAAGCTGATCGGGGAGTACCTCGCCGGCGTCTCGGAGCACCTGAACCGCGCGTCGCCCGCGTTCATGACCGACATCGCGCAGTTCGAGCCGGCCCGCGACACCTACCAGCTCAACAGCCGCGCCGCCGCCCGCCGCATCCGCGCGTTCATCGACAAGGGCGTGGCCGACGGCGTGTTCCGCGACGTGCACGCGCGCCTCGTCGCCGAGATGACGGGCCTGATCGTCGAGGGCATCCAGACCGGCGTGCTCGGGCGCCGCACCGACGTGTCCGACGCCGAGGCGTTCACCGCCCTCGGGGAGCTGCTCCTCGGTGGGTTGAACAAGGACTGAGGACAGGATTTGTCAAGAACAGGTCCTCTACACTCGCGCTCGTGATCGTGGTGGGTGGAGAGGCGCTGGTCGACCTCGTTCCGGGTGAACCGTTGGACTCCAATGTGGACGGTGGGCTGCGCGCCCTGCTGCCCCGGCTGGGTGGCGGGCCCTACAACGTCGCGCTGGCCGCTGCGCGGCTCGGGGTGCCTTCGTCGTTCCTGTCCCGCGTGTCCACCGACCGCTTCGGCGTCGCGCTCGTCGACCGGCTCGTCGACTCCGGCGTGGACACCTCGCTGCTGCAGCGCGGCGACGAGCCGACCACGCTCGCCGTGGTGGCACTGGACCAAACGGGTGCCGCTCGTTACACCTTCTACGTCGAGGGCACAGCCGACCGGCTCGTGCGCGACCCGGGCACGCTGCCCGACGACGCCACCGCCCTTTCGCTCGGCACGCTCGGCCTGGTGCTGGAGCCCGGCGCCAGCGCCTATGAAGCGATGCTGCGCCGCGAGGCCGCACGCGGCACGCTCACCGCGCTCGACCCGAACATCCGCGAGGCGCTCATCGCCGACCCGGCCGCCTACCGCGCACGGTTCGCGTCGTGGCTTCCCGATGTCCGGTTGCTGAAGATCTCCGACGACGATGCGGCGTGGCTCACGGAAGGCGCCGATCCGGTGGCGGCCGCGAAGACCTGGGTCGAGTCCGGTGTGGACGCGGTTGTCCTGACCCGCGGCGCCGAAGGCCTGTCCGTGATCACCGCCGCAGGTGAGCTGGCCCACGTGCCTTCGCGGCGGGTACCGGTGGTCGACACGATCGGGGCAGGCGACACCGTTCAGGGTGCGTTGCTGGCGTGGTTGCACACCCGCGAGGTCCGTGACCTGGCCGCACTCGACGCCGACGCGTGGCGCGAGGCGCTCGGCTACGCCGCGAAAGCGGCCTCGATCACCGTCTCGCGCAGCGGCGCGGAGCCGCCGACGGCGCGGGAAATGGCTTCCACCGTGTGAACCTGGTCCCAAAGGGGCTATTGAGGGCAACGCAGCGGCTGCGCGCACACCCTTATTTCGACTAGCGTAGGGGGGAATTCATACCCCAGCGGGGCGGTGTGCAGCGAGGCGCGTGTTTCCTCGCGTGAACACGTGGCTACCTGTGGAACGTACAGGCGCCGCCGGCCCGTGCCAACGTGAGAGGGACCTGCATGTCCGACGCGACGAATGCGGGGCAGTCCGGCGGCGAAACCGCGACGCTGCGCCTGCCGAGTGGCGAGCACGAATTCAAGGTCGTCCAGCCGGTGGAGGGCGCACCCGGGATCGAGCTGGGGAAGCTGCTCGCGCAGACGGGGTACATCACTTACGACCCCGGGTTCGTGAACACCGGTGCCGCGTCGTCGGCCATCACCTACATCGACGGTGATGCGGGCATCCTGCGCTACCGCGGATACCCGATCGAGCAGCTCGCCGAGAAGTCCAGCTTCATCGAGGTGTCCTACCTGCTCATCTACGGTGAGCTGCCCACCGAGGCCCAGCTCGCCGACTTCACCGAGAAGATCCAGCGGCACACGCTGCTGCACGAAGACCTGAAGGCCTTCTTCTCGGGCTTCCCGCGCGACGCGCACCCGATGCCCGTGCTGTCGAGCGCGGTCTCGGCGCTGTCGACCTTCTACCAGGACTCGCTGAACCCGTTCGACGAGCCCAACGTGGAGCTGTCCACCATCCGCCTGCTCGCGAAGGTGCCGACCCTGGCTGCCTACGCGTACAAGAAGTCCGTGGGCCAGCCGCTGCTGTACCCGGACAACTCGCTGGGCCTGGTGGAGAACTTCCTGCGGATGACCTTCGGCTTCCCCGCGGAGCCGTACGAGGTGGACCCGGCCGTCGCCAAGGCGCTCGACCTGCTGTTCATCCTGCACGCCGACCACGAGCAGAACTGCTCGACGTCGACGGTGCGTCTGGTCGGCTCGTCGGAGGCGAACCTGTTCGCCAGCATCTCGGCGGGCATCAACGCCCTGTTCGGCCCGCTCCACGGCGGTGCCAACGCGGCCGTTCTCGACATGCTCGAGGGCATTCGCGACGAGGGCGGCGACGTCGCCTCGTTCGTGAACCGCGTGAAGAACAAGGAAAAGGGTGTCAAGCTCATGGGCTTCGGGCACCGGGTCTACAAGAACTACGACCCGCGCGCGAAGATCATCAAGAACACCGCCGACGAGATCCTCGGCAAGATCGCGGGCGGCGACCAGCTGCTCGACATCGCCAAGAAGCTCGAGGAGACGGCGCTTTCCGACGACTACTTCGTCGAGCGCAAGCTGTACCCGAACGTGGACTTCTACACCGGCCTGATCTACCGGGCGCTCGGGTTCCCGACGAAGTTCTTCACCGTGCTGTTCGCGCTCGGCCGGCTCCCCGGCTGGATCGCGCACTGGCGCGAGATGATCAACGACCCGCAGACCAAGATCGGGCGCCCGCGCCAGATCTACACCGGTCACGCGTCGCGCGACTACAAGTCGATCTCGGAGCGCTGAGTTCCCGCTCTGAATTGTTCTGAACGCCCCGCCGTGCAGCCGCACGGCGGGGCGTTTAGCGTTGGTGGGTATGACGAGCGTGCTGTGGTTCCGGCGAGACCTGCGGCTCGGCGACCACGCGGCGCTGCTGGCGGCCGCGGAGGCCGGCGAGCCGGTGCTGGCGTTGTACGTGCTCGACGAGAAGCTGCTGAAGCCTTCGGGCGCGCCGCGGCGGGCGTTTCTGTTGGGGTGTCTGGAATCGCTGGACGCCGCACTGGACGGCCGGCTGATGGTGGTCCACGGCGATCCGGTGACCGAAGTCGTGCGGGTGGCGCGGTCGGTGGACGCGTCGGCGGTGCACGTGAGCGCCGACTTCGGGCCGTATGGCCGCCGTCGTGATGACGCCGTGGCGAAAGCCTTGGCAGAGCACGACATTTCGTGGGTCGTCACCGGGTCGCCGTACGCGGTGGCGCCGGGGCGGGTGACCAAACCGGACGGCGATCCGTACCGGGTGTTCACGCCGTTCCACCGCGCGTGGACGCGACACGGCTGGCGGCGGCCGGCGGACACGGGTGCGTCCCTTGTGGACTGGATTTCGCCTTCCGGGTCGCGGAAGCTCCCCGCGCTTCCGGACCTCGGCGACATGGCGTTGCCTGCGCCGGGTGAAACGGCGGCACTCTCGGCTTGGCACGATTTCCTGGACTCGGGTGTGCGGTCCTACGCCACCGACCGCGACCGTCCCGACCGGGCCGGCACCACGCGAATGTCGCCGTACCTGCGCTGGGGTGCCATCCACCCGCGCACGATGCTCGCCGACTTGTCGGGTGACTCCAGCGACGGCGCCCAGGCGTTGCGCTCGGAGCTGTGCTGGCGCGAGTTCCACGCGGACGTTCTGTGGCACCGGCCGGAAACCGCCCGGGAGAACTACGACTCGCGTTTCGACCGCATGGACCACGACTCCGATTCGGCCGCGTTCGATGCGTGGTGCGCCGGCCGCACCGGCTACCCGATCGTCGACGCCGGCATGCGTCAGCTCCTCGCGGAAGGCTGGATGCACAACCGCGTCCGGATGGTCGTGGCGAGTTTCCTCGTGAAGGACCTGCACCTGCCGTGGTGGTGGGGCGCCCGGCATTTCATGCGGCACCTCGTGGACGGTGACCTCGCCTCCAACCAGCTGAACTGGCAGTGGGTCGCGGGCTCGGGTACCGATGCCGCGCCCTACTTCCGTGTCTTCAACCCGACCACGCAGGGGGAGAAGTTCGATCCGGACGGCGACTACGTGCGCCGTTATGTGCCGGAACTCCGTGACGTGGCGGGGAAAGCGGTGCACAAGCTCAAGGAGCGGCCGTCGGGTTATCCGGCGCCGTTGGTGGATCACGCGCACGAACGCCAGGTCGCGTTGCAACGATACGGAGCGATCACCGGGTCCTGAGTGGACGGCCCGAACCCCCGGGGCCGGGCCGTCCGTGGCCTCAGAGACCGCCGATGGCGAGCGCGAGCTTCTGCACGATCTCGGGCTGGCCGTCGAAGTCCTTGTCCGTGGTGTTGATCGAGTAGACCGCACGGCGCTGCAGGTCGCGGGTGGCCCAGATGCCGTTGGTGTAGCCGTAGCGGCTGCCGGTCTTGCCCCACACGGTGACGCCGTTGACGGTCGAGGTCATCAGGCCCTGGCTGTAGATCGCGGGGTCGTCGGTGCCGAAGGTGCTCACGTTCGGCACCGTGAACATGCGCTGCAGCACCGGTTTCGGCACGAGCCGGCCCTGGAAGAGGGCGACCAGGAACTTGTCGAGGTCGGCGGTGGTGGAGATCATCTCGCCCGCGGCCCACGGGATCGACTGGTTCATGCGGGTCAGGTCCACGAGCTGCCCGTTCACGACCTGGTAGCCGTGGGCGTACGGCGCGGGCAGGTTCGGGTCGTTGCCGGGCACGGACGTGTCGCGCAGGCCGAGCGGGCGCAGGACGCGGTCGCGCACCTCGTCGCCGTACGACCGGTGGGTGAGCTTCTCGATCAGCAGCCCGGCGACGAGGTAGTTGGTGTTCGTGTACTGCTGGCTCGTGCCGGGTGCGAACACCAGGTCGTGCTGGAACGCCGTGGCCAGCACCTGCTGCGGGGTGAAAACGGTGTAGCGGTGGTCGACGATCCACTGTGGATCCTCGGGCAGGTCGACGCCGGGCAGGCCGCTGGTGTGGTTGAGCAGCTGCGCGACGGTGATCCGCGGGTAGTTCGCGGGCAGCAGGCCCGGCAGGTAGCGCTGCACCGGCGCGTCGAGGTCGAGGCGGTGCTCGGCCGCGAGCTGGAGCACGACGACGGCGGTGAACGTCTTGGTGATGCTGCCGATGCGGAAGTGCGCGTTCGCCGGGACGGGTGCCCCGGTGGTCAGGTCGGCTGTCCCGGACACGCCGCTCCACGCACCGGCCGAGCCGCGGACCTGCACGAGCGCGCCGGTGGCCTGGGCGTTGGGCAGGCCCGCGATGGCGCCCGCCAGCGAGGCCGGGTTCATCGGCGGCAGCGTGTTCTTCGAGGGCACAGCGGAGCCCGAGTACGACGTGGGCTCGGCGAGCGCGGCGGGGGTCACGGCGGCGGTGAGCAGGAGGGCGGCGCTCGCGGCCGCGGCGATGCGGATCAGCGGGTTTCTCTTCATGACAGCGAGTCTTTCGACTTGCGAACGACCTGCCATCGGGGAGAAACCCGGGCTCGGCTACCTAAGGGTCAGCCCCGCAGAGCTTGGAGAAGCTTCACCCGGCTGCCGACTCGCAGCACGCCGTTGCGGTAGATCCGCGCCCCGACCCACGTCACGAGCGCGATCAGTGCCGCGGTCAGCACCAGCGACAGCACGATCTCCCACGGCGCGGCCGAACCCGTGGCGATGCGCGCCGGCATCAGCACCGGTGACAGCAGCGGGATGAGCGAGAGGATCTTGGTCGCCGCGCCGTCGGGCGACTGCGTGAGGAGGTTGATGCCCGCGACGAATCCGATGACCAGCGCGATGTTCACCGGCGCCACCACCGACTGCGTGTCCTCCTGGCGCGAGACGAGCGAGCCGGCCGCGCCGTAGATCATGGCGTAGAGCAGGAAACCGAGCAGGTACCAGACGACACCCCACACCACGGCGCCGACGGCGATGCCCGAGATCGACCCCAGCACGCCGGTGCCCAGCGCGGCGAGGAGCCCGACCACGGCGAGGATCCCGAGCTGCGCCAGCCCGACGAGCCCGAGCCCGATCACCTTGCCCAGCAACAGGTGCCACGGCCGCACAGCGGACAGCAGGATCTCCACGACCCGGCTCGACTTCTCCTCGACGACGCCCTGCGCCACGAGCATTCCGTAGGTGATGATGCTCAGGTACAGCAACACCGCCACGACGACGCCGACCACGAGCTTCTGCCCGGCCCGCGGATCGCGGTTCTCCAGCGGCAGCACGTCGACGTGGGCCGCGGACACGGCCTGGTGCACCGCGACCGGGTCGAGGTGCGCGGCCGAGAGCTGCGCGTCGAGCACTTGCTGCTGCACGATCCCGTCGAGCGTGTGCTGCAAAGTCGGGTCCACAGTGGACTTCACGGTGACTCGAAGCCGCGAGGCGCTGCCGGACACGAGCGCGTCGACGTCACCGCTGCGCACCTGCGCGAGTCCGTCCGCTTCGGACGCGACAGTGACCACCTCGATCGTCTCCCCACCGGCCTTGCCGGCGAGCTGCAGCTGCTGGGCGATCCCTTGCGCTTGACCCGTGAGCGCGACCTTCGTCGTGGTGCCGGACCCGATGAGAAACGCCTGCAGCGCCACATATCCGACAAGCAGCAGCAACAACACCGCCGTGCTGATCACGAACGCGCGGGTGCGCAGCCGGGTGTTGACCTCGCGTTTCGCCACGAGCCGCACGGCCCGCGCGGCGCTGATGCGGCTCACGCCGGGCCCCGCTGGGCGACGGCGTCGCGGAACAGCTCCGTGAGCGAACGCCGCTGCCGGCTGAACTCCGTGACCGGCCCGGTGGCCAGCGCGGCGGCGAGCACGGCCTGGTCGTCGGCGCTCGAAGCCAGCTCCAGCACCGTCGTGGCGCCGGAAGACTCGACCACGCGCGCGCCGGGCACCGTCGACGCCCAGTCGGGCCGCGCGCCCGGCGCCGTGACGACGAGCCGGCTGCCGGCCCCGCGTGTGAGGTCCTCGACCGTGCC
The DNA here is from genome assembly GCF_042896185.1 of Amycolatopsis sp. NPDC001319. Taxonomy (NCBI): domain Bacteria; kingdom Bacillati; phylum Actinomycetota; class Actinomycetes; order Pseudonocardiales; family Pseudonocardiaceae; genus Amycolatopsis; species Amycolatopsis sp. NPDC001319. Next base: position 246,820 of record NZ_JBIAWY010000007.1, read on the forward strand.
GACGGCGACCATGTGCCCGTCGCGGATGATGCCGACGCGGTCGCACAGGCGCTCGACCAGGTCGAGCTGGTGGCTGGAGAACACCACGGGCACGCCGGTGGCCGCCTTCTCGCGCAGCACCACGCTCATCACGTCGACGGCGATCGGGTCGAGGCCGGAGAACGGCTCGTCGAGCACCAGCACGTCGGGATCGTGCACGAGCGCGGCCGCGAGCTGCACGCGCTGCTGGTTGCCGAGGCTGAGCTTCTGCACCTCGTCCTTGCGGCGCTCGCCCAGCCCCAGCCGCGCGAGCCACAGCTCGGTGGCGCGGTGGGCGTCGTTGGTGCTCAGGCCGTGGAGCTCCGCGAGGAACACGAGCTGGTCGAGCACCTTCATCTTCGGGTACAACCCGCGCTCCTCGGGCATGTACCCGATGCGCGTGCGGGTTTCGTGGGTCACCGGCTCGCCCGCGAAGCGGACCTGGCCGGAGTCGGCGGCGAGCACACCGAGCGCGATGCGCATGGTGGTGGTCTTGCCGGCGCCGTTGCTGCCGACGAAGCCGAACAGCTCACCCGGCCGCACGTCGAACGTCACGCCGTCGAGGGCGACCTTGCGGCCGTAGCGCTTGGAGATCGCGTCGATCTCGAGTGCTCCTCCGGGCAAAACCGCCCCCTCTCCGAGCACCTGTGTGGACAGTGGTGAGTCCCGCGCCGCCAACTCTAGCGAACGGCGCGGGCCCTCTCCCGCTGTTCAGGACAGTCCGGCCAGGGCCTTCTCCACGAGCTCCGCCACGCGGGCGCGGGCGGCCTCGGCCTCGGCGGGCACGAGCGACAGGCGGGTGCGGCGTTCGAGCACGTCTTCGACGTCCAAGGCGCCTTCGTGACGGACGGCCCAGACGACCTCCGCCGCGGTGATCTGCGTGCCGTCGAAAAGCGGAGCGGCGAACGCCCGGTCGACCTCGCCCAGGGCGGCGACGCGGGGAGCTTCCGTGCCGTACTTGGCGACCAGGCGGGCCGGGGCGTCCACAAGGGACAGTCTTGCGCGCGGGGCCGCGCCGAGCAACGGCAGCCGCGCGGTGCGCGACGGACCGGCGTGCAGGCCCGAGTGCGCCAGTGCCGCGTCGACGGCGTCCTCGGCCATGCGGCGGTAGGTGGTGAGCTTGCCGCCGACCACGGTGAGCACGCCGTCGGTGCCGGTGACCACGGCGTGTTTGCGCGAGAGGTCGGCGCTGCTGCCTGCGGAACCGGCGACCAGGGGACGCAGGCCGGCGTAGGAGCCGATCACGTCGGCGCGGGTCAGCGGCCGGGCGAGCACCGAGGACGCCACGGACAGCAGGAAGTCCACATCGGACTCCGGAACCTCGGGCACCGGCGGGATCTCACCCTCGATGGGCTCGTCGGTGAGTCCCAAGTAGACGCGGGCGTCGACCTGCGGCAGCAGGAAGACGAACCGGTTGCTTTCCCCGGGCACGGCGACGTTCACCGACGTCCCGCCCACCGAGGCGGTGCCCGAGGCGAGGACCAGGTGCGAACCGCGCGACGGCCGCAGCCGCACGGCGTCGGTGAGCGTGCCCGCCCAGACGCCGGTCGCGTTGACGACCTGGCGTGCGTGGAGGTCGTACTCCGCCGAGCCTTCGCGCACGCGCACGCCGGTGCCCGAAAGCGACACGGCCTCCAGGTGCGTGAGGATCCGGGCGCCCAGCAGTGCGGCCGTGCGGGCGAGGTTCACGACCAGGCGCGCGTCGTCGACCAGGGCGCCGTCGTAGGCGAGCAGGGCACCGCGCAGGCCGGCGGGCGCGAGGCCCGGGGCCAGCGCGACGGCCTCGGCCACCGGGATCTGCCGGGGTCGCGGCAGCACCGACGACGGCGTGCGCGCGGCCCGCCGCAGCGCGTCACCCGCGCGCAGACCGGTGGCGATCACGGTCTGCTGCGCGCGGGAAGTGCTGGGGTACAAGGGGAACAGCTGCGGCATGGCGCGCGTGAGGTGCGGCGCGGTCCGCGTCATCAGGATCCCGCGCTCGACGGCGCTCTCGTGCGCGAGCCCGAACTCGCCCTTCGCGAGGTAGCGCAGGCCGCCGTGCACGAGCTTGCTCGACCAGCGGGAGGTGCCGAACGCCAGGTCGTGGGCCTCGATCAGCGCGACCGACAGCCCGCGAGCCGCCGCGTCGAGCGCGATGCCCGCGCCGGTGACGCCGCCGCCGACGACTATGACGTCGACTCGCTCACCGTTCGTGAGCCGGTCGAGCTCACGTTCGCGGCGGCGTGCGTTCAGTGAACCTGTACTCATGGCTTGAGCGCTGCGTCGACGAGGTACCGGAACTCGTCGAGCAACGCCTGCTCGTCGAGGTCCGCGGTGGCGGGCCGCAGGGAGAACGCGAAGGACTGCACGACCAGCAGGATCGAGCGCGCCTGCGCGGTGACCTCGGCCTTGCGCACGGAACCGTCGCGGTGCCCGGCCTCCAGCAGCGAGCGCAGCACCTGTTCGGCGAAGATCTGCGTGGCCCCGAGCCGCTCCACGATGTAGGGCAGCACGAGCTCCGGGTCGACGTCCAGCAGCGTGCGGAACAGCGGGTCGGCCGCCAAAGCGCTGACGCCGGCCGCCGCGATGAGCACGAGGCGCTCACGGGTGCTGGTCGCGTCGTCGCCCGCGTGGCTGGCGTGTTTGAGCAGGCCGCTGAACTCGCGCGTCATCAGCGCGGCGAGCACACTGCGCACGTCGGGGAACCGGCGGTACACGGTCATGCGGCTCACGCGCGCGGTGCGCGCGATCTCGGCGAGCGTGGTGCGCCGGACGCCGACCGCGAGCACGCACTCGCGCGCGGCGTCGAGCAGCACGTCGTCGGCAACGCGCGCCGAAGTCTGCCGGCTGCGGGCCCCCGCGAGGGCCGAGGGAGTCTCTCCCGGTGGGGAGTGACGTTTGACGTCCATATGTCACACTGTAGTCGTGAGTGATCTCATAAACCACCGCATCCGGCAGTCGTGGACCGGCGACGGCGCTGGCGCCGCCTCGCTGCCCGATCGGGCGGTCCGGTGGCTCGGCCAGCGTATCGGCCCGGTGGGTGCTGATCGAGGGCGAAAGCCGGATTCCGTCCCGAACCTGACCGGTTCGGTCCTTCCCGGCCAGGCCCGCGAGGACCTCGCGGCCGTGGTCGGTGCGGAGAACGTGCTGGTCGACGCCGGCTCGCGGCTCGAGCGCGCGGGTGGTCTGTCCTATCTGGACCTGCTGCACCGTCGACTTGGCGACTCGGTGCCCGCGCCCGACGCCGTGGTGCTGCCCGCTTCGCCCGAGCAGGTGCAGGCCGTGCTCGAGGTCTGTGTGCGCCACGACGTGGGGGTCGTGCCGTTCGGCGGGGGCACGTCGGTGGTCGGCGGCGTCGCGGCGCTGCGCGGCGACAAGGCGGCGGTGATCGCGCTCGACCTGGTGCGGCTCGACGCGCTGGTGTCGGTGGACGAGCAGTCGCACCTCGCCGTGCTGCAGGCCGGCGTGCGCGGGCCCGAGGCCGAGCGGCTGCTGGGTGAGCACGGGTTCACGCTGGGCCACGTGCCGCAGTCGTTCGAGCGCGCGACCATCGGCGGCTTCGCGGCGACGCGCTCGGCCGGGCAGGCGTCGGCGGGCTACGGCCGCTTCGAGGACATGGTCGCCGGCGTCCGCGTGGCGACGCCGCAGGGCGAGTGGCGGCTCGGGGTCGCGCCCGCGTCGGCGGCGGGGCCGGACCTGCGGCAGCTCGCAGTGGGCAGCGAGGGCGCACTCGGCGTGATCACCGAGGTTGCGCTGCGCGTGCGGCCGGTGCCCGACTCGCGCCGGTACGAGGGCTGGGTGGTCGACGGCTGGGAGCGTGGTTCCGAGGCCATGCGCGCCCTCGCCCAGAACCACGCGACCGCCGACGTCACGCGTCTGTCCGATGTGGACGAGACGGCGGTGTCGTTCGCGCTGAACGCCGGCCTGAAGACTTCCGCACTGCGGGCGTACCTGGCCGCTCGGGGTGTGAAGCACCCGTGTCTGCTGATCGTCGGCTGGGAACGCGATGTCCAGGCCCGCCGGCGCCGCACGGCACGGTTCCTGCGCCGCGCGGGCGCCGTGCGGATCGGCACGGCGCTCGGCGAGTCGTGGCGCCACGGCCGCTTCTCGGGCCCGCGCCAGCGTGACGCGTTGATGGACCTGGGGGTGTGCGTCGAGACCCTGGAGACCGCCGCGTACTGGTCCCGGCTCGACGACCTGCACGACGCCGTCCGCGCGGCCTTGGTCGCCTCGCTCGGCCGCGCCATCGTGATGTGCCACGTCTCGCACGTCTACGAGACCGGCGCCTCTCTCTACTTCACCGTCCTGACCTCCCGCGACGACACCGACCCGGTCGGCCAGTGGCAGCGCGCCAAGCATGCGGCCTCGGAGGCGATCGTCGGTCTCGGCACGATCACGCACCACCACGCCGTGGGCGTCGACCACGCGCCCTACCTGGAGCCGGAGATCGGCGCGCTGGGGCTGTCCGTGCTGTGCGCCGCGAAATCCGCGGTCGACCCGACGGGGATCCTGAACCCGGGAAAACTGCTCGGCTGAGCCGGCTCGACCGGCCATGGAGCTCGCGTGGCCGGCGTCGCCGTGAGCCCCCGCCTGGCGGACCCGGCACGGGACGAGCGGCTTTCCCGCGAGCCGACGGGGTTCCGCACCGTCCGGGCGATCCCGACCCGCGGCTCGGCTGGAGCACAACCCCCGTTTGCCGAGAGTGAAAACAATCCCGTGCACTTCGTCGCCGAGATGCGACACCCACGCATCGTGGTATGGCCACGTGTGCATGTTCCGTGATTAGCTGCCCCGGCAAAGCAATGGTGCAGGGAAGGATGAGCGCATGCCGTACGAGGTCCAGGGGATCGTGTCCCGCGCGAAGGGCGAGCCGGTGGCGCTCGAGACCGTGGTGGTGCCGGACCCGGGTCCGGGCGAGGCGGTCGTGTCGGTGCAGGCCTGCGGGGTCTGCCACACCGACCTGCACTACCGCGAGGGCGGGATCAACGACGACTTCCCGTTCCTGCTCGGCCACGAGGCCGCGGGCCGGGTCGACAAGGTCGGCGCCGGGGTCACGGACATCGCGCCCGGCGACTACGTGATCCTCAACTGGCGCGCCGTCTGCGGCACGTGCCGGGCGTGCAAGCGCGGCAAGCCGTGGTACTGCTTCTCCACGTTCAACGCCGAGCAGCCGATGACGCTCACCGACGGCACGAAGCTGTCGCCCGCGCTGGGCATCGGGGCGTTCCTCGAGAAGACGCTCGTCCACAGTGGACAGTGCACGAAGGTGGACGAACGGGCCGAACCCGCGGTGGCGGGCCTGCTCGGCTGCGGCGTGATGGCGGGCCTCGGCGCGGCCATCAACACCGGCGCGGTGACGCGCGGTGACTCCGTGGCCGTGATCGGCTGCGGCGGCGTGGGCGACGCGGCCATCGCGGGCGCTCAGCTGGCCGGCGCGACCACGATCATCGCCATCGACACCGACGACCGGAAGCTCGAATGGGCCAAGGGCTTCGGCGCCACGCACACCGTGAACAGCAAGGGCCTCAGCCAGGACGCGGTGGTGGCGGCCATGCAGGACGCCACGCACTCGTTCGGCCCCGGCGTGGTCATCGACGCCGTCGGCCGGCCCGAGACGTGGAAGCAGGCGTTCTACGGCCGTGACCTCGCGGGCACCGTCGTGCTGGTCGGCGTGCCGACGCCGGACATGCGCCTCAACGACCTGCCCCTCATCGACTTCTTCGGCCGCGGCGGCTCGCTGAAGTCCTCCTGGTACGGCGACTGCCTGCCCTCGCGCGACTTCCCCATGCTCGTCGACCTGTACCTGCAGGGCCGGCTGCCGCTGGACAAGTTCGTGACCGAGCGCATCGGCGTCGGCGACGTGGAGCAGGCCTTCGAGCGCATGCACCACGGCGACGTCCTCCGCAGCGTGGTGGAGTTCTGAGGCTTTTCATCGACGCCGACTACCCGGCCGTCCCCTACCCCGGGGCACGGCCGGGTACGTCGTTCGTCCACGTCGACGGCGCCGGTTATCCCCTTTCGTCCGCGCCGGCCGGCTGGCGCGACCGCCTGCCCGTCTTGGCGTACGGCTCCAACGCGTGCCCGTCGAAGATCACCTGGCTGCGTGACGAGCTCGGCCTGACCGGTCCTGTCGTGGCCGTCCGTGTGCGGTGCACCGGGCTGGCCGCGGTGTGGGCCTCCGGGCTACGCAAGGTCGACGACCAGCGCCCCGCCACCCTCACCGCACTGCCGGGCGCCGAGCACCACTTCCTGTGGTTCGTCACGCCGGAGCAACGCGCGGTCCTCGACGTCTGCGAAGGCCGCGGCACCCGCTACCACCTCGCCCACCTGGACGGCTACTCCGTCGAGACCTCCGACGGCGCGCGCGTCGAGGGTGTCCACGCCTACGTCGGCGCGTCGGCCGTCCGCTACCCGCTCCTCGTCGACGGCCACCCGGTCCGCGTCGCCGACGTCCCCCAGGCCGAGGCCGCCCTGCTCCTCGGCGAGCCCGCGGGCGAGCACGGCCTGAAGTGCACGGTGGTGGAACCGGAGCAGATCTTCAGCTGAGCAGCTTGCGCCGTTCGATCCGCCCGGGTCCCGCCGTCGGTGTCTGCGCGGCTCAGGCCGGCGTCACGATGTAGACCACTCCGCCCGGCCCACCGGCCACGCTGCCGTCCGCCGTGTAGCGCTTCGTGCGCTGCCAGATCTTCTCGAACTGGTCGCGCTTGTACACGTTGCGCACGCGGGCGTCGGTGCTGGAGGCTGGGTCGTTGACGATCACGTCGCCGGCCTGGGTGAAGCCGACGACGACCATGATGTGGCCGGACGTGCCGTAGCCGGCGCCGTCGAGCTCGTCGGAGAGGAACGACTGCGAGGTGATCACGGGGATGCCGCGGGCGATGTAGTCCTCGAGCTCGTTGAGGTCGTGCAGGCGCGTGATGTGACCGCGCAGGCCGAGTGAAGCGGCGTACGCGGTGTTGAACGGCCAGTTGCCGGTGCCGTCGTAGGCGTAGTCGTAGGTGTTTCGCGCGGCGTAGACGACGGACGGGTCGAGGTAGTCCGACGGGATCCAGCTCATCTGCTGCGCGGTCGGCTTCTTGCCCCAGTACTCGGCGACCATTTCGGTGGACGTCGGGCTGCACCAGGCCTCGCCGCCGCCACCGTACTGCGGGAACTGTCCTTTGTGGATGTTTTGCGCGTACGCCGGCACCTTCAGCTCGATGCCCCGCGCGCGGCCCGGCTTGGTGGTCGCCACGTCGAAGCGGTCCGGGACGTTCGAGGTCACGGCGCCGAGCGTGGACACCGTCGGGGTCACGCGCGTGCCCGCCTCGCGGTAGAGGCTCACGCGCAGCTGGTACGAGCGCAGCGTGACCCCCGTCTTCGTGGCCAGCGTGTCGACGTCCACCGACGCGTTGTCGTCACTCTGGCCGTCGACGCTCGTGCGCTGGATGTCGGCGTCGCCGCTGGCCCAGCGGCCCATCACGTACCAGGTCGTCTCCACGCCCGCCGACGTGCGGCCCTTCGCCTCGACCTCCAGCCACGTCTTCGCCGGCGTCAGCGCGTTCCACGACGCGATGAGCTGCGTCGCGTCGAACCCCTGCCGGAACAGCGGCGACGTCCACGAGCCGTACTCGTAGGTCTTCGTCGTGCCCAGCCCCGGCTCGGAGTGCTCGACGGTGCCCGCGGGCCGCGTGATGCGCAGCCCGTCGCGCCCCAGCCCCAGCCCGTCGAGGCGGCCCGCGGCGAACGCCCCGCCGGACCACTCGTGGTAGTTGATCGCCTCGTCGTTCGCCGGACGCACCGGCGCCGCGTCGGCGACCTGCGTCGCTCCTGCCGTCACCATGGCGATGGACAATAGCGTGATCAAGCTCCGCACCCGCATGCCGTGCTCCGTCCCCGAGACCCCAGTCGTAGCGAGAGATTTTCGCCGGTCGAGGCGGGTTCGTAAAGAGCCGACCAGAGCAAGGCGGCGAAATCGGTGGTGGTCGCTGGGACGATGAGCGCGTGCTGAACCCGTTCACCGAGCTGTGGTCACCCGCGCCGGCCACCGCCGTCGACTGGCTGCGCGAGCTTTCCGGCGAAGACGGCCTGACCGGATTCATGCCGCCCTCGATGCCGGACGCCGCCTGGGTGCTCAACGCCCTCTACGAGCACGAGCGAGGCCCGGTGGACCTCACCTACCACGAACACCACCAGGCGCAGATCGCCGAAGGTGTCGTCGAACCGCACATGATCGGCGACTTCGACCTCGACGCCGTCTCGGTGACCATGGGCGGTGGGCTGGGCCGCTCGGAGCACCCGGGGCCCGGCCGGCGGCGGCTGCGCTGGGCGGAACTCGCCGAACGTGTCGGTGATCCGATCGTGCCGGACGGGCTGCTGCCCTGTTTCCGGTGCTTCCCCTCGGCCACGAAGGAGGACAGCTGGCCCCTCGGCATCATTCCGCCCACCGAGGGTGCCCTGGATCGCGAGACCTGGACCCGGCTGATTGGCTTCCTCGCCGAACACAGTGGTCCCGACACCCCGTGCGTTGCCTTCTTCGGCCCGGCAACTCGGCGGTTCGAGGACTACGAAACCGTCCGGGTCCTCACCGGACGTCTCGGCGACGCCGCGGTCCTCTACGACGACCCCGAGACCTGTTTCAGCCCGTCCAACGTCTGGGCCGCGGACCACTCGTGGTGCTTCTGCACCGACTACGACCTCTGGGGCACCAAGGTCGCCGGCTCGCCGGAGCTGATCGGGACACTCCTCAACAACACCGAGCTCGAAGCCGTCCGGCTCCCGTGGGCGGCCTAGAGCACCGCCTGCGTCTGGGTCACCTTCGCGACCAGTTTCCCCTCGTCGTCGTGGATTTCGGTTTCCACGACGACCACGCGGCGGCCCGCGTGCAGCGGGCGGGACGACGCGACCGCGTGCCCCGCGCGCACCCCGCGCAGGAAGTTGGTTTTTGACTCCAGCGTGGTGGTGCCCGAAGCGCCCGGTGGCAGGTTGAGGAACGCGCACACCGCGCCCGTCGAGTCGGCCAGGGACATGAGGACGCCGCCGTGGAGGGAGCCGCCGAGGGTGCACAGGGCGGCGTCCCACGCGAGGCGGGCGCGGACGAGGTCCGGGGCCTGCGAGAGTGCCTCGATGCCCAGCCGCTCGGCGAACGGCATGGTCTGGAACAGCTCGGTCATGCCGAACACCTAACCGCAGCCGGGCGCACAGCGTCGATTACCCGCGAGGTAATCAGCCGAGCGGGTTGGTGAGCAGCAGCTCCGTGTTGTGGTCGCCGTCCGAGCCGACGCGGCCCAGGTCCACGTGGATGTCGTTGTACGAAAGCTCGCGGTAGAGCGAAGCCAGGGCGGAAGGCGTGCGCGCGGAGTAGTCCACGGAGTAGGGCGCGGCAGCTTCGATGAGCGTGGTGAAGATCGACAGGGTGCCGTCGCCGTTGTCGGCCAGCTCGAGGATGCGCGCGTGCTGCGGGAAGTCGACGTGGGAGGCGGTGTTGATCTCCCAGAAGCTCTGCGCGGGCGTCTTGCCGACGTGCGGGGTGATCTTGTTGAGGTGCGTGTGGCCGTTGACCCACGCCACCACGTTCGGGAAGCGGTTGAGCAGCCCCACGAACGCGTCGCCGTTCAGGCGCGGCTCCAGCAGGTGGCGCGAGTCGGGCAGGAGGTTGCCCATGGTGTCGCTCGTGTGGTGGCTGAACAGCACGAACAGCTCGTCGGTCACCGACTGCTTGACCTTGCGGCCGAAGAAGTCGTAGTACGTCGAACAGTTGCGCTTGAGCGTCGACTCCACCCAGTTGAACTGGCCGAGCCCGATCGAGCCGTCGGCGAAACCGCCCAGCGTCGTGGTGTCGAGGCTGATGCCGGTGACGCCCGGGGCGATGCGGAACGTGTAGTAGACGTCGCGGCCGTCGGCGTTGTTCTCCGAAAAGCCGTGGCCCACCGGGCCGGGGCCGGTGTTGCCGGACTCCAGGTGCGCGGTCACGAACTCCGCCGTGGTGAACGGCCGCCGGCGCGCGTCGGGTGTGACCTCGCGGATCGTGCCGGTGCCGCCGAACAGCTCGGTCAGCGGCACGCTCTTGCCGCCGTTGATGGCCGCCCCGAGCTTCTTCGCGGTGCTCTCGTCCTTGCCGATCACCTTGTACCGGCTCGTGTACCAGGCCTCGATGCCCGGGATGCCTTCCGGCAGGGTGCCGACCACGCTGTCGTCGTGGTTGCCGAACGTGCAGAACCACGGCACGTCCAGCCCGGGCGCGGTGAACGGCGCGATCCCCGCTTCGAGCAGGCCCGGCAGCTGTGGGAAGCCCTTCTTCGAGTAGTCGTCGTCGAGCGGGGTCGACGGGTTCCAGAACGCGTCGCGTTGCCCGACGCCTGCACCCCCTCGTACCGGCTGGGGTCACCGGAGTTCGGGGTGATCGCGCCGCCGTTGAGGCTGGTCAGGAACCAGTCGAGCTCCAGCAGTTCGTGGTTGTCGGTGTTGTCGCCGGTGGTCACGAGGAAGTCGAACGGCCGGCCGGTGAACGGTCCCTTCGCGACGCTGTTCACCCGCTGCACCAGCGCGCTCGTCGCGGCCGCGCCGAGGGCTTCCTGCGGCCGGTGCGCCGAGCTGACGTACGGGTGCAGGTACTCGAACCGCGCCGGCGACTCGGTGTCGGTGATGTGCAGGTCGGTGAACTGCACGAACGCGCCCAGCGCCGTCCGGCGGTCGTCGCGGCCGTCCTTCGGGGCGGCGAGTTCGCCGCGGACGACGAGCGGCCAGCCGGGGCCGCCGGTGAGGCGCGAGTACGTGGCCGTGCCGGGGGAGACGGCGGTGGCGACCTGCTCCAGGGTGGTGCCGGCGGTGCTGACGGTGCGCGAGGCCGTGCGCTTGAGCGCCCGGTCCAGCGCGTTGGCGGTCGGGGTGCACAGCAGCAACCCCACGCCTGCGGCACCTGCCGCGGTGAACGTCCGCCTGGTCAGCTGGGCCATCTTCGCTCCCCGGTGTCGGCTGCCCAGCACGCTGCCGGACGGCGGTGGAACTCCGGTGAACGCAATATGAATCTCGCTCACATTCACCGTGACAGTGCGGCTGACACTGTCACATCCACCGCGGTTCGGCTACCCGACGAAGGTGTGGCTTCAGCAGTAGAACGCGCACGACGTGCTCGTCGCCGCGATCGCCACGAAGAACAGCACCAGGAAGATCACCGCCGGGATCGCGGCGATGATCCCGCACACGAGCCCGGCGATCCCCATGCCCTGACCCGTGTAACCGGGCTTCTGCGCCTGCACCATGCCGGCCCACGACAGCCCGATCGCCGTGAACGCCGCCACGACGTCCCAGAACGGCACCCAGAATGTGATCAGCGCGAGGATCCCGATGATCATCCCCGCGATCGCCATGCCACTCGTCCGCAGCGGCACGTAGCCGGGGAACGGCCCGTACGGCATTTGCTGCGGTCCCGAGTACGGCCCTGAATACGGCGCGGGATACGGCCCCGAAACCGGCGCGGAGTACGGCACGGGCAGCGGCGCCGAGGGCTGCTGCTGGGGCTGCTGGGGCTGCTGGGGCGTCGGGTAACCGTCGGCGCCGTAGAACTGGCCCTCTTGGTGGGGCTGCTGCTGGTACGGATCGGTCATCGGGCGCTCCAGGTTCCGGACGTCGGGTACAAAGAGCTTATGGGGGATGGGGTGGTCGTCGGGGGCGGAATCGGCGGATTGACCACCGCGATCGGGTTGTCCCGGATCGGGTGGCCCGACCCGGTGCTCGGCCGCGCGGCTCAGCCCTTCAGCCCCGACTCCGTGACCCCGCGCACGAGGTAACGCTGCAGGAACGCGAACAGCAGCACGATCGGCAGGATCGACACCGCCGCGGCGAGGAAGAGCAGGTTCAGCTGCGGGTTCTGCGACGTCAGCAGCCCGGAGAGCGCCACCTGGACCGTCCAGGAGTCCGGCGACTGCGCGATGATCAGCGGCCACAGGAACGCGTTCCAGCTGCCGATCACCGAGATCACGGCGATCGCGGCGAAGAAGCCGCGCGAGTTCGGCACCACGATGCGCCGGAACACACCCCAGCGCGTGAGCCCGTCGACGCGGCCGGCTTCCTCCAGCTCACGCGGGAAGTCCAGGAAGTACTGGCGGAACAGGAACACGCTGAACGCGCTGAACAACCCCGGGATCACCAGGCCCCGCAGGTCCGAGAGCCAGCCCAGCGTGGACACCACGACGAAGCTCGGCACGAACGTGACCGACGTCGGGATCATCAGCGTCGCGAGCACCGCGTAGAACACGGTTTTCGAGTGCCGGTAAGGGATCCGCGCGAACCCGTAGCCGGCGAGCGAGCAGATCACCAGCAGCCCCACCGTCTGCAGCGTCGCCACGACCGCCGAGTTCAGCAGGCTCCGCGCGAACGGCACGTCCTCCAGCGAGAACAACCGCGAGAAGTTCTCCCAGTGCACCTGCCGGGGCCACAGCGTCCAGTTCGGCGCGGTGATCTCCGCGCGTGAGGCGAGCCCGTTGCGCAGCAGCAGGTAGAACGGCAGCAGGAACAGCACCGCCGCCACGATCAGCGCGGTCCAGCGCAGCACGGCCCGCACCACAGCGCCGTTCACGAGAGGGCACCGCGATCGAAGCGGAACAGCCGACCCTGCAGCAACGTCACGAGCGCGATGAGCAACGCCAGCAGCACCGCGCCCGCGCTGCCGCGGCCCAGGTCCTGGCCGCCCGAACCCAGCGACGTGTAGTAGAGGTACACCAGCGGCGGCCGCGCGAACGGCGGATAACCGCGGGAGTCGCCCATGATGTTGTAGAACTCGTCGAACGCCTGGTACGCGTTGATCAGGTTCAGCAGCAGCACGGCCACGGACGTCGCTCGCAGCTGCGGCAGCGTGATGTGGCGGAACACCTGCCAGCCCGGCTTCGCGCCGTCGAGCCAGGCCGCTTCGTAGAGCTGGCCTGGAATCCGTTGCAGCGCGGCGAGGAACAGGATCAGGTAGAAGCCCAGCTGCAGCCACAGCCGAGCGGTCACCAGCACGATCCAGTACAGCGGCGGGTCGACCGTGCCCGTCCACGCCACCGGGTCGGCGCCGAACAGGCCGAGCACGGTGTTCGCGAGCCCGTAGCGCACGCCGGAGAACAGCGACGTCTTCCAGATCAGCGAAGCCACCACGTACGAGCACGCGAACGGCAGGAAGAACACCGACCGGAAGAACGCGCGCGCGAACCTCAGCTGGTGCACGCCCACGGCGAGCGCGAGCGACAGCACGAACGTGAGCGGCACGATCACGACCGCGAACACACTGAACGTGCCGAGGCTGGCCAGGAACGGCCCGTCGGTGAGCATGTGCGCGTAGTTGTCCAGCCCCACGAACACACTCGGCGTCACGGTGTTGCGCGCGTCGAAGAAGGACAGGTACACGCTCCAGCCGATCGGCAGGTACGCGAAAACGGCCAGCCCGATCAGGAACGGGCCGACGAATCCCCAGAACGCCAGCGTGTCCCGGGTCCTCCGGGACAGCTTCATCCGAACAAGCGCTTCAGCTCGGACTGCGCGACCGTCACCGCCGCCTTGGTCTGCGCCACCGGGTCGGCGCCCTCCTTGGCGATCTTCGCGACGGCGTCGGACAACGCCGTGTTCGCCTGCTGGGTCCACACGGGACCGCCGACGAGGTGGCTGTTCTCCTTCACGAACCGCGCGACGTCGGCGGCCGGGCCCGAGCGCAGCGTGTCGGCCTTGTCGATGAGGCTCTGGCGCGCGGGCACGTGGAAGCCGAAACGCGTGGCGAACTCCAGCTGGTCGGCCGTCTGGTCGATCCAGAGCCACTTCACGAACGCCTTGGCCTCGGCCACGTGCTTGCTCTTCGCGTTGACCATCGCGCCGTACGCGCCCACCGGCACCGAAGGTGCGCCGCTGTTGTCCAGCTTGGGGAAGGGCAGCACGGCGAAGTCGTCGTTGAACGCGTCGCGGATCTTCGGCATGTTCCACAGCCCGGTCCACTGCATCGCGCACAGCCCGTCGATGAAGGCGCCCGGGTCGGACCAGTCGGTGGGCGCGCCGAGCAGCAGGGAGCTGTTGGCGTTCAGCGTGCGCAGCTTGCCCAACGCGGTGGCCGCGCGCGGGTCGTCGAAGCCGACCTCGCGGCCGCCGGGCTTGAGGTAGTCGAGCCCGGCCGACCACAGCAGCGGGCCGGTGAGCGTGGCGACGCCGCCGTCGTTGCCCGCGAACAGGCCCTTCACGCCGTCGCGCGAGAGCTTGCCGGCGGCGTCCACCAGCTCGTCGACGGTCTGCGGCGGCTGCACGCCCGCGGCCTGCAGCAGGCTCGGGCGGTAGAAGAGCACCTGGGTGTCGGTGGCCTGCGGGATGCCGTAGACCTTGCCCTCCACGGTCTGCGCGGCCAGCACGGCGGGGCTGAAGTCGTTCTTCACCGGGCCGATGAGGTCGTCGAGCGCCACGACCTGGTTCTGGCGCACCCAGTCGATCTTCACCTGGGCCTCGAACACGTCGGGCACGGCGCTGTTCTGCAGCGCGGTCACGATCTTCGAGTCGTAGTCACCCGGGTTCCACTGCACCTTGACGGTCGCGCCCGGGTACGACGCCGCGTAGCCGCGCACGGCGTCCTGCACGCCGTCTTCGCCGTACGCGTGGTACCACTGCTGCAGCGTCACCTTCGCGGGTGCTTGCGAGGGCGGTGGTCCGGCCGACATCGCCGTGGACGGCGGCGGGTCGCCCGGGCGCCCGGTGTTCGAACCGCACGCGGCCGCGACCGCGCCCACTGCCGCCGTTCCCGCCAGGGCGAGGAACGACCTCCTGCTGCGTGACTGCATCCCCGTACTTCCTCCGACGTGCTCCGACGCCTGTCTTGAGAGCGTCAGACTCCCTCAAGACAGGCGCCGGATGATCCGCGACTCGCCGGAGAATTACCCGTTAGAGCTGTGAGATGTCGAGCTTTCCCTCTGAGTAGGACGCGCGGATCCGCTTCTTGTCGAACTTGCCGACGCTGGTCTTGGGCACTTCGTCCACGAAGGTCCAGTTCTCGGGCAGCTGCCACTTCGCGACCTTGTCGGTCAGGTAGTCGCGCAGCTCCTCCGCCGTCACCTTCTGGCCTTCCTTCACCACGACGGCCACCAGCGGGCGCTCGTCCCACTTCTCGTCGGGGATGCCGACCACGGCCGCCTCGGCGACGGCCGGGTGCCCCATGACCTGGTTCTCCAGGTCGACCGACGAGATCCACTCGCCGCCGGACTTGATCACGTCCTTGGCGCGGTCGGTGAGGGTGAGGTAGCCGTCGGGGCTGATCTTGCCGACGTCACCCGTGCGCAGCCAGCCGTCGTGGAACTTCTCCGGGTCGATGGCGTCGCCGCCGTAGTAGGCACCGGCGATCCACGGGCCCTGCACCTCCAGCTCGCCCACGGCCTCGTTGTCCCACGGCAGCTCTTCGCCGTCGTCGCCGATGAGCCGCGCGGCCACCGACGCCGGGAACCGGCCCTGTGTGTAGCGGTAGGCCCAGCGCTCCTCGCCGGTCGCGCTGCCCGGCGGACGCGCGACGCTGCCCAGCGGCGACGTCTCGGTCATGCCCCACGCGTGCAGGATCGGCACGTCGTAGCGCTCCTCGAACGCGTGCATCAGCGAAGGCGGCGCCGCCGACCCGCCGACCACGACCTCGCGCACGTGGGAGATGTCCTGCGGGTTCGCGTCGAGGTGGGCGAGCAGGCCCTGCCAGATCGTCGGCACAGCCGCCGCGAAGGTCGGCTTCTCGGCCGCCAGCATCGCCGAGATCGGCGCCGGCTGCAGGAAGCGGTCGGGCATGAGCAGCGACGCGCCGACCATCATCGCCGCGTACGGCAGGCCCCACGACATCGCGTGGAACATCGGCACGATCGCCAGCGCGGTGTCCTCCTGGGCCAGCCGCATGCTGTCGGTCATGCAGACCTGCATCGAGTGCAGCCAGATCGAGCGGTGCGAGTAAACGACGCCCTTCGGGTCGCCCGTCGTGCCGGACGTGTAGCACATCGCGGCGGCCGAGCGCTCGTCGATCTCGGGCCAGTCGAACTCGCTCGGCTGGGCGGCCAGCAGCTCGTCGTAGGAGTGCACGGTGATGCCGTCGGGCGCCTCCAGCGTCGAGGCGTCGCCGTTCGCCACGATCACGTGCTTGACCGTGGTGAAGTGCGGCAGCTGCTTGGCCAGCAGCGGCACGAGGGTGCCGTCGACGATCACCACGTGGTCCTCGGCGTGGTTCGCGACGAAGGTGAGCTGCTCGGGGAACAGGCGGATGTTCAGGGTGTGCAGCACCGCGCCCATGGCCGGCACGGCGAGGTAAGCGGCCAGGTGCTCCGCGTTGTTCCACATGAACGTGCCGACGCGCTGGTCGCCCGTCACGCCGAGGCCGCGCAGCGCGTTGGCCAGGCGGGCGGCGTGCTGCCCGAGCTCGGCATAGGTCTCCCGGCGGGCTTCTGAACCGGTCCAGGTGATGACTTCGCTCCGCGCGTGGACCTTGGTGCCGTGGCGCAGCAGCTTCGCCAGCGAAAGCTGCCCGTCCTGCATCGTGCTCAACATGGGTGAACTCCCGTGGTGCTCGTTCGCCGGTGAACTGGGGTGCCGCCGACTCTAACGGCGGACCGGGCGCCGGGGCATGGTCAACTCGGGCAACCGTTCGGTCACGGCCGTCCCCGTATCGGGTGGCGGCCTCCCGTGGTCATGATCAACTGTCTACCGGCATTTTCCTTGCAGGGCAACAAAAAATGGCGTCGTAACCGTGTTGAAATAGAGCCTCATTCGGGTGAGGGAATGGTGCCGAAAACGAGGGACGTCTGACGTTTCCGCAGGCTGCGAGGGGTCCCTTCGTGACTTGTCCACCGGGTGGTCGGAGGGTGATAAGTGCGTGTCGGTTGCGCGCTCTTCGAGGGTGTGGCGTTTACTGGGGCCGTGGTAAGAGACGGCTGGCCAGCGCTTGCGCTTGCAAGCATCGGAAAAAAGCCGTCGGCCGCGCAAGCGGAGACCTGAGAGGAAAGGACACTACGTTGGCTCTGCCCACGTTGACTCCGGAGCAGCGCGCCGAGGCCCTCGCCAAGGCGGCAGAGGCTCGTAAGGCGCGTTCGGAGCTGCTCGCGTCGATCAAGTCCGGCACCACGAGCATCGAGAAGGTGCTCAAGCAGGCCAAGGAGAACAAGACCATCGGGAAGACGAAGGTCACCCAGCTGCTCAAGGCCGTCCCCGGCCTGGGCGCGGTCAAGGTCGCCGCGCTGCTCGAGCAGGCGGGGATCGACCCCGACCGCCGGGCCGCGGGCCTCGGCGAGCGCCAGCGCGAAGCTCTGATCGACGCGCTGAAGTAGCACTCCGGGACGACCGCGGGGAAAGTGCGCCGAAGGTGTTCTTCTGGCAACACTTTCCCCGCGGAGCTCCCGGATCCTGGGACGCTGGAGCGGTGACGACCAGTACCGCACCGGCGACCCCGGTCGAGACAACCGTCCGCTACCAGCGCGGCGACTTCCTGTTCGCGACGGCCCGGCGAGCACTCCTCGCCCAGGGTTCGGTCGCCGCCGTGACCGACACGGATCCACGGCGGCTGGCCAGGACCGTGGCCGAAGAGCTGACCAGCTCGGGTGTGCCGCTCGCGGTCGGGGTGCTGCCCTTCGACACCGGCCCGGGCACGACCACGCCGGGTCACCTCGTCCTGCCACGCACGGTCCACCGGGCACAGGCCGAGGGTGAAGGCAGTGCTGTCGCCGCGTCCGAAGACCTGCCCGCCCCGGCGGTCACCCGTGAGGTGCCGTCCGAGGAGGGCCACAAGGCCAACGTGCGGGCCGCCGTGGCGGCCCTGCGCGACCGTGGCCTGCGCAAAGCCGTGCTCGCCCGCGCGCTGGAGCTCGAGTTCGCCGCGCCGGTGCCGGTCGAGAAGATCGTGCGCAACCTGGCCCGCGGCAACCCGCGCCACTTCACCTACGCCGCCGAGCTGCCCGGCGGGCGCACGCTCGTGGGCGCCACGCCCGAGCTGCTGCTCTCCCGCGCCGGCGACTCCGTGTACACGACCCCGCACGCCGGGTCCATGCCGCGCTCGGCGGACCCCGTCGCGGACCGCGCCAACGGCGAGGCCCTCCTGGCGTCCGCGAAGGACCAGGAAGAGCACGCCGTGGTGATCGACTACGTCGTGGAGGCGCTGCGGCCGTTCTGCCGCAAGCTCGACGTGCCGCCGGCCCCGGAGCTCGTGTCGACACCCGCCATCTGGCACCTGCGCACGGCCATCACCGGCGAGCTCGTCGACCGCTCCGTCACCGCTCTCGACCTCGCCGCGGCCCTGCACCCCACGCCCGCCATCTGCGGCACCCCGACCGGCGCCGCGCGCGACCTGGTCCAGGAGCTGGAGCCCTTCGATCGCGGCTACTACGCCGGCACCGTCGGCTGGGTCGACGCGGCGGGCGACGGCGAGTGGGCCGTGGCGATCCGCTGCGCGGAGGTGGCGGACACGTCGATGCGCCTGTACGCGGGCGGCGGCATCGTGCCGGCCTCGGACCCGCAGGCGGAGTTCGACGAGACGATCGCGAAGTTCCGCACCCTGCTGGGCGCGATGGGCCTCGACTAACCGACCGCCCGCTGTCCCGCCTCGCGCCGCCTGGCGCGGGTGCGCGGGCCGTCAGGGGAGCCAGTGCTCCTCGGTGACCTCCAGCGTCTCCGTGGTGAGGGCCGCGACGGCCGCGCGGTGGCCCTCGGTCGCCTTGAGGTCCGCCAGGCGGGTGCGGGCGGGGTCCAGGGCCGGGTCGCCGGAGGAGACCAGCTCGGCCGGGGCGTCGTAGGGCGAGAACGTGATGCTCTGCAGCGGGATCTTCAGGCCCTTGCCGGTGGCCTTCATGACGGCCTCCTTGCGGGTCCAGTAGACGAAGAAGGCGGCGGATCGCTCCGTCTCCGCCAACCCGGCCACGGCCTGCTGCTCGGCCGGGCTCAACGCGTACTCGATGAGCGACTTGTCGGCCCGGCGCGAAGAGGTCTCGACGTCCAGGCCCACCGGCACGCCGTCGGTGGCCGCCACGCCGATGAGCTGGCCCGAGTGCGAGATGGACAGCGTCAGGTCCGAGCCAGGCACGCGGGGTCGGCCGTGGGGCTTGCCACAGTCCTCACAGGTGGCGTCGAAGACCACGGACTCCACGGGCACGCCCAGGCGTGCCGCGGTGAGCGTTTTCGCCAGCACGCGGCCGGTCAGGAAACGGCGCTTGTCCAGCTCCAGCCGGTAGGCCTCGAAGCGGCCGCGCTCGAGCTCGTCGAGCAGCCGCAGGAAGCGGTCTTCCGCTGCCAGCGGCTCCGACCACCGGACCACGATCTGCGTCACCTGGCACCCTCCTCGTCCACCCTCGATCTTCCCGGCGCCGAGGCGCGTTGTCACGGTAACCGGCCGGGTACTAGGGGGACCCCGAGACAACGCGGTACCCTCGGGTAAGCAAGCGCTTAGCCGGACGGCTTGGAAAGGGACGACCCGATGGATTTCACCCTGAGCACCGAAGAACGCGAAGTGCGCGACTGGGTGCGCACGTTCGTGCAGCGCGAGCTCGTGCCGCGTGAGCAGGAGGTGCTCCGCCGCGAGCGCGCCGGCCAGCCCGGGGTCACGGCCGAGGAGCTGACCGAGCTGCAGCTCAAGGCCAAGGAATCCGGCTTCTGGGGCGTGCTCACGCCGGAGGAGTACGGCGGCATGGGGCTGTCGGCCGTGATGGCCGCGCTGCTGGAGGCCGAGCTGGGCCGCACCTTCGTGCCGTTCCGCTTCGGCGGCGCCGCGGACAACATCCTGTTCCACGCCAACGAAGAGCAGAAGCAGACCTACCTGCTGCCGACGATCTCCGGCGAACGCAAGTCGTGCTTCGCCATCACCGAACCCGGCGCCGGCTCCGACGCGAAGGCCATCCGCACCACCGCGCGCAAGGACGGCTCCGACTGGATCATCAACGGCGAGAAGACCTTCATCACCGGCGGCAACGAGGCCGACTTCGTGATGGTCTTCGCCATCACCGACCCGGAGAAGGGCGCCAACGGCGGCGTCACCTGCTTCCTCGTCGACCGGGAGATGGGCTGGAAGTCCGAGTACATCGACACGATGGGCGAGTGGGGCCCGGCGGCACTGGTGTTCCAGGACGTGCGCGTGCCCGAAACGCAGATCCTCGGCGAAGAGGGCCGCGGCTTCGAGCTCGCGATGCAGTGGATCGGCCAGGGCCGCTACCTGCTGCCCGCCCGCGCGATCGGTTCGTGCGAGCGCCTGATCTCCATGGCCATCGAGCACGCCAACACGCGCGAGACGTTCGGGCAGAAGATCGCCGAACGCCAGGCGATCCAGTGGATGATCGCCGACTCCGGCGTGGAGCTCGAAGCCTTGCGCTGGCTCGTGCTGCACGCCGCGTGGCAGGTGGACCAGAAGATGGACTCGCGCCACGCGCAGTCGATGGCGAAGCTCTACGGCGGCCAGAAGGCCAACGAGATCGTCGACCGCGTGCTGCAGATCCACGGCGGCATGGGCTACACGCGAGAGCTGCCGGTGGAGCGCTGGTACCGCGAGCTGCGGCTGCTGCGCATCTACGAGGGCACCGACGAGATCCAGCGCCGGACCATCGCGCGCAACCTCCTCAAGGGCCACGTGAAGGTCGGCGGCGCGCTCGGCTGACGCGGTAAGAAACGATGGTGTAAGAAAACCGTGAAGGCCTCGTGGCGGGACGTGTGTCCGGCCACGAGGCCTTCAGTGGGTGAACGGTGTTCTCAGCGAATCACTTGCTGCTGTTGCGGAGGGCGATGGGGACGCCGGCCAGGTCCTCTTCGTTGCAGAGCACCTTCACGTCGTAGTAGGGAGAACCCTGGCGGTCGTCGTAGTCGAGGTGAATCGCCAGCACGTCGAGCGGTTCACCGAGCCACTCCTGAGCTTGACGCAGCCACACGGCACAGCGTTCGAGTGCGGTCGGCAGATCGTCGTCACGGAACTCGACCGGGCGATACGGCACATCCTGTACCTGGTCGCGGGGGTTTGTTGGAGCGGGCAGGCTAGGTGCGAGACCCGAGTCGTCCAGTTCCAGTTGGATCGTTTGCTCAGTCACCCTTCGAGCGTCCCCCACGTTCGCCCAATCAGCAAGGCGTAGGACGCTAAAACCCCGGCTGAACAGGCATGTCCCACACCTGGGCGACCACTTCCAGGCACTGTCGCAGATCGGGAACGGCTACGGCGACGGGGTGACCGAGTGCACCCAGCGCCAGCTCCGCGTAGTGCGTGGCCAGCTCTTCGAGCGGCAACGGCCCCAGCGGCGAGTACCAGCGCGCCACCCCGCTGCACATCTCCAGCAGTGCCAGGCGCGTCACCGCCGGGTGTGCGGTGTGGAACACGCCCGCGGCGACGCCGTCGGAGATCGCCTGCGCCCACAAGTCCTCGTATTCGTCCCGCAGAGCGACGACTCGCGTACGCGCGGCATCCGAAAGCGCGTCGACTTCGTTGTCCACCACGCGGGTTTCGGCGGGCCGCGCGGCGTGCGCGAGCACGTGCAGCGCGACGAGCGAACGCAGGCGCGCCACCGGATCGGCCGCACCGGCGGTGGCCTTGCCCGCCGCGTCGAGCAGCCGCCGCAACGCGGTGGTCATGATCTCGACGAGCAGGTCCTCCTTGGTGCCCATGTAGTGGTACAGGCTCGCTGACGACAGCTCGGCCTCGCTCGCGAGGTCGCGGATGCCCGTGCCGTGGAAACCCTTGGCGGCGAACAGTTTCACGGCCGCCGCGCGCACGCGTTCGCCGCTGCTCACAGCCACGCCCCCGTGGTCCGGTCCCACGAGCCGGCGCGCAGGTCCGCCACCTTCCGCAGCTCGCCCTTCGCGACGCGTTCGGACGGCGTGAGTGGCAGCTCGTCGGCGAAGGTCCAGAAGCGCGGCACCTTGAAGTACGCCAGCTTCCCGGCGCAGAACTCGGCGAGCTCTTCGGGCGTCACCTCGCCTTCGCGGACAACGTAGGCCTTCACCTCTTCGCCGCGCAGCTCGTCGGGCACCGCGAGCACGGCGGCCAGCCGTACGGCGGGGTGCAGCAGCAGGGCGCGTTCCACCTCGTCGGCCGAGACGTTCTCGCCGCTGCGCCGGATCATGTCCTTCGTGCGGCCCACGAAGAACACGCGGCCCTCGGCGTCCATGCGCGCGAGGTCGCCCGTGTGGAACCAGCCGCCGGCGAACGCGCGCGCGGTGGCTTCCGGGTCGTCGTGGTAGCCGTGCATCAGGCCGATGCCGCGGATGAGCAGCTCGCCGGTTTCGCCGCGCGGCAGGGGTTTCCCGTGCTCGTCGGCGATCATCACCTCGCGGTCGCGGCTGGGCCGGCCGATGCAGCCGGTGCCCACGGCGACGTCGTGGTCGGCCTCCGGCACACGGATGTCGCCGCCGGTCTCGGTCATGCCGAACGCCTCGTACCACGGCGCGCCCCACCGCTGTTCCAGCTCGGCGTGCAGGTCGCGCGGGATGGCCGACGCGCAGATCGCGCGCACGCGGTGGTTGCGGTCGTCTTCGTGCGGCGGCTGGCGAAGCAGGAGCGTGGGCATGAGGCCGAGGCAGTAGAACCACGTGACGCCGTGCTCGCGCACCTTGGCCCAGAACGTGGACGGGTGGAAGCGGTCGAGCACGACGAGTGTCGCGCCGCCCGCGAGTCCCAACGCGACATTCCACTGTGGATCGATGTAGTGGAACGGCTGAGCGGTCAGGAGCACGTCTTCTTCGCCCACGGCGGGGAAATCCGTGGCGAGGCTGATCGCCAGCGTGGTCCAGTATCGGTGCGGCAGCACGCAACCCTTCGGGGCACCGGTGGTGCCGGAGGTGTACTGGATGTTCACGGGCTGCTCGGCGACAACGTCCGTGGCGGGCCTGGCTTCGGCTGCGCTCAGGTCCGCCGGCGTCAGCACCCGCTCCACGGCGGTGTCCGGCGCGATCTTCTCCAGCAGCTCCACGAACTCGTCGGCCGCCACGGCGAACCGCGCGCCGGAGTGCCTCAGCACGTGGGCACCGTCGAACTCGCGGTAGTTCGTGTTCACCGGCACCAGCGCCGCGCCGAGCTTCGCCAGTGCGAGCCACAGCAGCGGGAACTCCGGCTGGTTGCGCAGCATCACGGCCACGCGGTCGCCGGGCCGCACACCCAGCTCGTGCAACGCGGTGGCGAACCGGCCGCTGCGCGCGTCGACGTCGGCGAAGGTGAACTGCTCGCCCGTCGCGTCGAAGACCCACGCCGTGCGCTCCGGCCACAGCTGCGCGGCTCGGTCGAGCAGCGCCACGAGGGTGTCGGCCTGCTGCAGGGGCTTCACGCACGGCTCCGGAACGCCTCGGTGGACTCGCGCGCGGCGGCCGAGTGCTCGGTGATCAGCGCGTGGCTGACCTCCAGCTCCAGCGCGGATTCCAGCGCGTGGTCGATGCCGGAGTCGAGCGCCCGCTTGGCCATGGTGGCGGCCTCGGCGGGGTGGTGCGCGATCTTCTCGGCCCAGCCCAACGCCAGCGTCATGAGCTCCGCGGCGGGCACGGCGGCGTTGACCAGGCCCAGGTCGTGGGCGCGCAGGCCGTCGAAGCGCTCCCCGAGCAGCAGCAGCTCCTTCGCCTTCATCGGTCCGACGAGCAGCGGCAGGAGGCGCGAGGCCGCGCCCGTCACGCTCAGCCCGAGCGAGACCTCGGGGAAGCCGAACACGGCGTCGTCGGCGGCCAGCACCAGGTCACACCCGAGCGCGAACTCCGCGCCGGCGCCGAGCGCGTAGCCGTGCACGGCGGCGATCACCGGCTGCGGCAGTGCGCGCAGCCTGCGGGTCACGTCCTGCAGCCGGTCGAGCCGCGCGCGGGAGTCGCCTTCGGGTGCCGGCTCCTTGAGGTCGTGGCCGGCGCAGAAGGCGCGGCCGTTGCCGGACAGCACGACCACCCGCGCGGTGCTGCGCGCGACGTCGTCCAGCGCGGTCAGGAAGTCGTCCACCAGCACGGGCGCCACGGCGTTGAGCCGCTCGGGGCGGTTCAGCCGGATGTGCGCGATGCCGCCCTCGACGGCGAGGTCCACGGTGCTCATGGCAGCGAGCCTAGACGTTCGATCGATCGATCGATAGGGTCGCGTTCATGCGGGTCGACGCGGTGTACGAGAACGCCCGGCTGCTCACCGGGGCCAGCGCCACCGAGGACAGTGCGCTCGCCGTGCTGCACGGCCGGGTGGTGGCGCTGGGTGAAGACGCCTCGGAGCTGTCCGCGCGCCGCCGGATCGACCTCGGCGGCGCGTCCGTCGTGCCCGGGTTCCACGACGCCCACAACCACATGGCGTGGTTCGGCATGGGCCTGGACGACGTTGCGCTGAGTGACTGCCGCAGCGTCGAGGAGGTCTACGACGCCGTGGCGCGGCGGGCCGCCGAGCTGCCCGCCGGCAGCTGGGTCATCGGGAGGGGTTACGACCAGAACAAGCTGGCCGGCGGCACGCACCCCGACCGCCATGGCCTCGACCGCGCCGCGCCCGGGATGCTCGTGCGGCTCAAGCACACGTCCGGGCACATGACCGTGGTCAACTCCGCCGTCCTGCACCAGCTCGACCTCGCGCACGTCCCGGTGGGCGGCGACGTGGTGCTCGACGCCGCCGGGTCGCCGACCGGGTTGTTGCGCGAGCAGGCCCAGCTGCTGCTGCGGCCGCTGACCTACCCGACGCCGATGGAGTCCGTGGTCCGCGGCCTCGACCGCGCGAGTGAGCAGTTCCTGTCCGAGGGCATCACGAGCGTGCAGGAAGCCGGCATCGGCGGTGGGCTCGTCGGGGAGACACCGGCCGAGCTCGCGGCCTACCAGCTGGCGCGCGAACGCGGGGTGCTGCGCGTGCGGAGCACGGTGATGGTGGCTGCGAGCGTGCTCCACGACCTGCCCGACGGCGCCGGGTTCGGCCTCGACCTGGGCCTGCGCACGGGCTTCGGCGACGAGTGGCTGCGCGTCGGCCCGATGAAGCTGTTCGCCGACGGTTCGCTGGTCGGGCGCACCTGCGCGATGCACGAGCCGTTCGCGGGCGAGCCCGGCAACCGCGGCTACTTCCAGGTGCCCGAGGACGAGCTGGCCCGCACCATCCGCCTCGCACACGACGCCGGCTGGCAGATCGCGACGCACGCGATCGGCGACCGGGCCATCACCGTGGTGCTCGACGCGTACGAAGCCGCGTTGGCCGCTTCGCCGCGCGAAGACCACCGGCATCGCATCGAGCACTGCGCCGTGCTGCAGCCGGCGGAGCTGGCTCGGCTGGCTCGGCTGGGCCTGATCGCGTCGCCGCAGGGCCGGTTCGTGAACGAGCTGGGTGACGGCATGCGCGCGGCCCTCGGCGAGGCCCGGGTGCCGTGGTGCTACCGCCTGCGCAGCGTCCTCGACGCCGGCTGCGTGCTGCCCGCGAGCTCCGACCGCCCGGTCGTCGACGGTGCCCCGCTGCTCGGCCTGGCCGACATGGTGCACCGGCGCACTTCGTCGGGCGCGCCGTTCTCGCCCGAGGAAGCGCTCACCCCGCAGGAGGCGCTGCGCGCGTACACCTACGGCTCGGCGTACGCGACCTTCGCCGAACACGACCTCGGCACGTTGGAGCCGGGCAAGCTGGCCGACTTCGTGGTGCTTTCGGGTGATCCACTGTCCACTGTGGATGATCTCCGCGTGCTCGCCACGGCCGTGGGCGGCGAACTGCGCTACGAGGCATCGTGACCTATCGCTTGCCGACGAACGCACACGCTTCGCGCGCCAGCGCGGGCCAGTCGAGCGACGACTCCTCGGCGAGCGCGAACCACTCCTTCATCGGCGTGCCCTTGTTCGCGTCGAACCGCACGCCGTGGCCCTCGGCGACCAGCGCGTCGACGCGGGCCTTCGGTAGCTTCACCACGAGGTGCCCGCGGACGAGCATGGCGAAGATGCGGTTGTCCACGCGCAGGGCACTCGAACCGAACCCGCTTCCGGGCCGCGGCGGCTCGACGCCTTCGGCGTCTTCGCCGCCCAGCAGCTCGTCGATCAGGTCCTCGAACCGGTCTTCGGGGCTCATGTCCGCACCGTAACCGCCACCACCGACAAGAACCGACAAGATTGGGGCTCACCGCATGCCCGTCCGCGACGCCGTCTTCGAAGACGCCGAAGAGATCTGCGCGCTCATCGAAGAGCACGCCGTGTACGAGGAGAAGCACGACCTGAAGCTCGACCGCGCCGAGATGAGCGGCTACCTGTTCGGGCCCGAGCCCAAGGCGTGGGTCGTGCTCGCGACGCCGCCGGACCGCCCGGACGTGGTCGCGGGCTTCGCGTTCTGTAGCTGGAACTTCTCCACGTGGGAAGCGCGGCCGGGGATCTGGCTCGACGACCTGTTCATCCGCCCCGAACACCGCCGGCACGGGCTGGGTCGCGAGCTGCTCGACGAGCTGCGGTCGCGCACCACCGGCCGCGTCGAGTGGGACATGCAGGCGGGCAACGAGAAGGGCGAGGCGTTCTACGCGCAGCTGGGTGCGGAGCCTGTGCCGGGCTGGATCCGGTACCGCTGGCGGCCGTGATCGCCGCTGCCCGGATCACGCCGGCCCGGCCCGAGTCGTTCAGCGTTGAACCACATTCGGGCGCCCCCACGGCGTCCGGACGGTGAGGGGTGAGCCCGTATCGTATGCGGTATGGAAGATGGTTCCGTCCGGAGGTCGTCGTCGGTCGAGGACTACGTGCGCGTGATCTACGGGCTCGTCGAACGCGGTGAGTCCGTGACCAACGCGACTCTGGCGGGACGGCTCGAGGTGAGCCCTTCGTCGGCGTCGGGCATGGTCACGAAGCTTTCGCAGCTCGGGCTGGTCGCCCACGTGCCCTACCGGGGCATCGAGCTGACCGCCGAGGGGCGGCTGCTGGCGCGCTCGGTGCTGCGCCGGCACCGGCTGATCGAGACCTACCTCGTCTCCGAGCTGGGCTACACCTGGGACGAGGTCCACTCGGAGGCCGACGCACTGGAGCACGCCGTGTCCGACCGGCTGGTCGAGCGCATCGCCGCGAAGCTCGGCAACCCCCTGCGCGACCCGCACGGCGACCCCATCCCGGCCCCCGACGGCAGCGTCGAAGAGGTGCCGATGCGCATTCTGGACGACCTGCCGCCCGGCGCCGTCGGCGAGATCGTGCGGGTGTGGGACACGGACCCGGAGCTGCTGCGCTACCTCACCGAACACGCCATCGGCCTGGGCGAGCGCATCGAGGTCGTGGAGCGCCAGCCGTTCGGCGGCCCCATGGTCGTGAAGGTGGGCCAGCCACCGGACGCCGCGACGCACGCGATCGGCAAGGAGATCGCGCAAGCGCTGTCTGTCGCTGTGCGCTGAGCTGTTCCGAGCCGAGCCGAGCCGAGCCGAGCCGAGCCGAGCCGAGCCGAGCCGAGCCGAGCCGAGCCGAGCCGAGCCGAGCGCCGGGCCGAGGGCAGGGCCCACCCTCCCAGGGGGCCGCCCAAGATCCATTCTACCGGCGTGCACCGACAAAACCCGGTGCTCACCTGAGTTGTCCACAGGCAACTGGGATTGCCGTTTCCGCGCTGAGCGAACCTGCGCCGTGCGAACCAGCGCCGTGCGATCCGGCGCTGAGCGAACTTGCGCCGTGCGAGCCTGCGCGGTGCGGACCTGCGCCGAGCGACCGTGCGCTGATGGGCGTATGTGGCGGTGTCGCTCCTCGGCGGATGTGGGCTACGCCCGTCGGAGCCGACGATGGGCGCCATGACCACCAAACCGTTCCGCTTCGGGATCGTCGCCGGGTACGCCCCCGACCTCAAGGCCTGGACCGACCAGGCCCGCCGGGTCGAGGAGCTCGGCCTCGACACCCTGCTCGCCACCGACCCCGTCGGCGACGCCGACCCGCTCACTCTCGTGCCCGCGGCCGCCGCCGTCACCAGCCGCCTCACGCTGGGCACCTTCGTGCTCGCCGACCCGTTCCGCGACGTCCGCCAGCTCGGCTGGCAGGTGTCCACGTTGCACCGCGTGACGGGCGGCCGTTTCGAGCTCGGCCTGGGCGTCGGCCGGCCCGGCGCCGATGCGTTCGCCCGGCGCCTGGGCCGGGAGTTCGCGGCGCCGGGTGAGCGCATCGCGCGCCTGGCCGACACCATCGCGTTCCTCAAGGAGACGCCCGAGCGGCCGCGCCTGCTGCTCGCCGGCGGCGGCCCGAAGATGCTCGCGCTCGCCGCGCGCGAGGCGGATGTGATCACTCTGTCGTGGGCACCCCGGACGACGGAATCCGAAGCCGACTCTATTGTGGACAACCTCCGCGAAATGGCGGGCACGCGATTCGCCGACATCGAACTTTCCGTGAACTTGATTGCCGTCGGAAATGCGCCGGCACCGCAGATCGCGAAGTACACCGGTGTGGATGTTCCCGACCTCGCCGCCGCCGGCGCAGTCACGGTTCTGCCGGAAAACCCGGCTGCAGCACAGGAAACTCTTCTCCGGTGGCGCGAACGGTGGGGGATTTCCTACGTCACCGTCAATTCGGGCTACGCGGAAACCCTTGCGGAGATCGCTCGTTCTCTCCCCGCAGGCGGGTGAGTGCCCTTCCGATCATGCGGACTCCGGCCTACGCTCCGAGGTTTCGGGAAGCGACATGGTTCGGAGCGTGTGCGATGACCGGTCAGCGAACGTCGACGATGGACAGGGCGGAAACGGCGGAACGGGATCTCGGGCGTTTGCTCGAGGCCGGCCCGTTCGCGGACGCCCTGCGGGCGGCAATCAGGGCGAGGGGGCTAGGACTGGACAGGATCAGATATCGCTTGCGTGGCAGGGGAACTTCCCTGAGTCTCGCGACATTGAGCCACTGGCAGTCGGGGAGGTGCCGCCCGGAGCGGCCGGAATCGTTGCAGGCCCTAAGGAATTTGGAAGACATCTTGGGTGTCCCGCCGAATTCCTTGCGGCGCCTTCTCGGTCCTTCGCGCTCACGCGCTCAGCACCGATAACGCGCTGTGTTGTTTGCCTCGGCTCCGCCGAGGCGTGCGAGATCGCTTTTGGGAGCAGGCTCCTGGATCGAACGGCCGGATCGGCCTGGCAGCCGATCGCGCCGCCCCCTCCGGAAACCGGCGCGATCTCGCGTCGGGGCTGGGTTTTGCTGGCTTGGGCAGGGCGGAATCGCGCGGCTGGAGCTACCGAGCAGGGCGCGAGCGCGTAGCCGATCGGGGTTGAGCGACTTGGGCGGCGCGCGAGTGCGCGGCTTGGCCAGGTTGGTTGCCTCGGGCAGGGCGGGAAAGCGCTGTCCACCTGGTTGAGCTGCTTGGGCAAGGCGCGGGTGGGTAGCGGATCCGGGTCGAGGGGCGAGCCGGAACGCCGCGAGTGCGCGGCTTGGCCAAGTTGATTGTCTCGGGCAGGGCGGGAAAGCGCGGTCCACCTGGGCTGAGCGGCTGGGCAGTGTGCGAGTGCGTGGCCGATCCGGGTTGAGTGGCCTGAGCGGGGCGCGAGTGTGTGGCTTCGCCGGGTTGTTTGTCTCGGGCAGGGCGGGAAAACCGCGGTCCACCTGGGTTGAGCGGCTGGGCAGTGTGCGAGTGCGTAGCCGATCCGGGTCGAGGGGCGAGCCGGGACGCTGCGAGTGTGCGGTCTGGCCAAAGTTGTCTGCATCGGGCAGGGCGGGAAAGCGCGGTCCACCTGGGTTCGAACAGCTTGGGCAGGGCGCGAGCGCGTAACCGATCGGGTTGAGTGACTTGAGCGGGGCGCGAGTGCGCGGCTTGGCCATGTTGTTTGCCTCGGGCAGGGCGGGAAAGCGCGGCCCACCTGGGTTCGAACAGCTTGGGCAGAGCGCGAGCTCGTAGCCGATCCGGGTCGAGTGACTTGAGCGGGGCGCGAGTGCGCGGCTTGGCCATGTTGTTTGCCTCGGGCAGGGCGGGAAAGCGCTACCCACCCGGGTCGAGCAGCGTGGGCAAGGCGCGAGCGTGTAGCCGACCCGGGCCGAGGGGCGAGCCGGAACGCCGTGAGTGTGTGCGGCGCCGATCTCTACGATCGGTCCCATGCGTGCCGTGGTGATCGAGGAGTTCGGGGTAGTTCCCCAGGTGGTCGAGGTGCCCGATCCGGTGGTGCTGCCCGGTGGGGTGGTGATCGCGGTGGAGGCCACGGGGGTGTGCCGCAGTGATTGGCACACGTGGCAGGGCCACGACGACGCGGTGAAGCTGCCGCACGTGGCCGGCCATGAGCTGGCGGGGCGGATCGCGGCGGTCGGGGCGGGTGTGCGCGGCTGGGAGGTCGGCGCGCGGGTGACCGTGCCGTTCGTGTGCGCGTGCGGGCGTTGTGCGCAGTGTGCGCGCGGTGACCAGCAGATCTGCGACGACGAGTTCCAGCCGGGCGCCACCCATTGGGGGTCGTTCGCGGAGCTCGTGGCGATCGAGCACGCGCAGGCCAACCTCGTGGCGCTGCCGGACGCGATGTCGGCGGCGGAGGCCGCGGCGCTCGGCTGCCGCTTCGGCACGGCGTTCCGCGCGGTCCTGCGGCAGGGCGGCGTGCGTGCCGGCCAGTGGGTTTCGGTCTACGGCTGCGGCGGCGTCGGGATCTCCGCGGTGCTGCTGGCCGCGGCGGCGGGCGCGAAGGTCGTGGCGGTGGACGTCTCGCCGGCCGCGCGCGCGCTCGCCGAGCGGTCGGGCGCGGTGCTGAGCGTGGACGCGGGTGCGTTCGACGGGCCGGAAGCGGTCGCGGAGCACGTCCGGTCGCTGACCGGCGGCGGCACCCACGTGTCGCTCGACTGCCTGGGCTCGCCGGCCACGTGCGCCGCGTCGGTCGGCAGCCTGCGCAAACGCGGCCGCCACGTGCAGGCGGGCCTGATGCCGCCCGCGCAGGGCGTCGCGCCGATCCCGATGCACCGCGTGATCGGCGGCGAGCTGGAGATCGTGGGCATCCACGGCCTGCAGGCCCACGAGTACCCGGAGCTGCTGAGCGTGGTCGAGCGGTCGGGCATCGACCTGGCGGGCCTGATCGGCACGCGGATCGGCCTCGACGACGTGCCGGCCGCCCTGGCCGCGATGAACGACCCTGTGCCCGCGCGGGCCGGGGTCACCGTGGTCGAGATCAACGAGGTCGAGCTCGGGTGACGCAGCGTGATGAGCCTCGGCCGTCGTGTCATGTGTCCATCTTGTAGCTGATCGACACCTGGTCTGTGACACTCGAGTGTGGGAGTGTCAAGACGGCGGTCACGGCGAGGGGTACCGCCGCAGGAGCACCCGGCCAGACCCTTCGGGTGGTCCTGCGGTCTGCCGAACCCCACCGGTGCGGTGCGACAATCGCCTGCGATGGAACTTCTGCCACGTACCCGTGTCGAACTCGCGCCTGGCGCGGTCCACGTCCCCGACTGGCTCGGCCTCGACGAACAGCGCTCGCTCGTCGAGGCCTGCCGCGGCTGGCGCGGCTACCGCCAGACCCGCCTGCCCAGCGGCGGCGTGATGTCGGTGCGCATGGTCTGCCTCGGCTGGCACTGGCTCCCGTACCGCTACTCCCGCACCCGCGAGGACGGCTCGCCGGTGGAACCGTTCCCGGCGTGGCTCGGCGAACTCGGCCGGCGTGCGGTGGCCGAGGCGTACGGCGACGGCACCGGTTACGACCCCGACGTCGCCCTCGTGAACTACTACGACGCCACGGCCAAAATGGGCCAGCACCAGGACAAGGACGAGCGCTCCCTCGAGCCCGTCGTGTCCCTGAGCCTGGGCGACACGTGCGTCTTCCGCTTCGGCAACACCGAGAACCGCAACCGCCCGTACACGGACCTCGAGCTGCGCTCCGGCGATCTGTTCGTCTTCGGCGGCCCCTCGCGGCTGGCGTACCACGGCGTGCCGCGCACCCTGCCCGGCACGGCCGACCCGGCATTGGGCCTGACCGGGCGGCTCAACCTGACGTTGCGGGTGTCGGGCTTGTGACGTCCAGCGCGAACCGCACCCGCTGACCGGGCCGCAGCTGCGCGGCCACGTCGAGGTCGGGTTCGCACACCACGGCGGGCACGGGATAACCGCCGGTCACGGGGTGGTCGGCGAGGAACAGGATCGGCACCCCCGACGGCGGCACCTGCAGCGCGCCCGGCACGGCGGCTTCCGGAGGGAGCTCGCCCGAACGCGCGCGATCGAGCGGCGGCCCGTCGAGCCGGACGCCGACGCGGTCGAGGTCGGCGGTCACCGTGTATGCGGAAGTGACCAAAGTGGACAGTGCGGTCCGCGTGAACCAGTCGAGCCGCGGCCCCGGGGTGACGCGCAGGACCGGCTCTTCCGGAAGCCGGGCCAGCGGAGCCAGGTCGACGACCGGCTGCCCGGCGACGACATCGCCCACCGGCAGCGTCATCCCCGGCGCGAGCGGCGGCGGCCCGAGCCCACCCATGGTGTCCGTGGCCCGCGCCCCGAGCACCGGCCGCACGTCGAACCCGCCGCGGATGGCGACGTAGCACCGCAGGCCCCGCGTGGCCGTGTCCAGCACGAGCTCGTCGCCGGCCCGCAGCGCGAGGGGTCCGTTCGGCGCGGCCGCCCGCTGCCCCGCCCGCACGTCCACCTCGGCTCCGGTCACGGCGACCAAGGCCGCTTCGGAGACCCGCAGCCGCAGCCCGCCGAGCGTCACCTCCAGCGCCGCGTGCGTCTCGGGATTGCCGACCAGCCGGTTCGCCAGCCGCAGCGACGAACGGTCCGCCGCCCCCGACCGCCCGACCCCGACGGCGGCGAGCCCGGGCCGGCCCAGGTCCTGAACGGTCGCGAACGGACCGGTCGCGAGCACTTCCACCTTCCCGGTCATCACACCGCCTCGAACCGCACGCGCGTGCCCGGCGTGAGCCGGTTGGGCGGGTCGAGCTCGACCTCCCACATCGACAACGATGTCGTCCCGACCAGGTGCCAGCCGCCGGGGGACGGGCGCGGATAAACGGCCGAGTACTCGCCCGCGATGGCGACCGAACCGGCGGGCACGCGGGTGCGCGGCACCGAACGCCGCGGCAGGTGCAACGCGGGATCCAGGCCCGTCAAGTACGCGAAACCCGGCGCGAAGCCGCAGAACGACACCACGTACGAAGTCGAGCTGTGCAAAGACACGACCTCGCGCACCGACAACCCGGAAGCCTCCGCGACGTCCGCGAGATCCGCCCCGTCGTACCGCACCGGCACGGTAACCGAGTCCGCAGCGGCGCCGACAACATCCACAGTGGACATCGAAGACAACAACCGCGTCAACGAACCCACCTCCACCGCCGCGGGATCGAACCGCACCAGCAGCGTCCGAGCCGCCGGCACGAGCTCCACCACCCCGGCCGGCAGGTCCGCCGCCAACGCGGCCTGCAACCCGAGCACGTCCTGAGCCTCGACGAGAACCGCGGACCCGCCGTAGGGCAACACGGTCATCACACGAACGACTCCACCGTGATCCCCGCCTCCGTCAGCGAAGCCCGGATCCGCCGCGCGAGGTCGACGGCCCCGGGCGTATCACCGTGCACGCACAGGGAAACGGCCCGCAGGTCGAGCTTCCCGCCGTCCACGTCGATCACCGAGCCCGTCGTCGCCATGGCCGTGGCGCGCGCGGCGACCTCGTCGGCGTCGTGGAGCACCGCGCCCGGCAGCTTGCGCGACACGAGCCGGCCCTCCGGGGTGTACGCCCGGTCCGCGAACGCCTCCGCATACCCCGTCACCCCGGCCGCTGAAGCCGCGCGCAGCATCTCCGAGTCCGGCGGGCACAACAGCGCCAGCCCGGTCCCGAACTGCCGCACGCCCTCCACGAGCGCCGCCGCCTGCGCCGGATCCACCGCCGCCGTGTTGTACAGCGCCCCGTGCGCCTTCACGTACTTCACCGAAGATCCCGCCGCCCGGGCGAACGCGTCCAACGCGCCGATTTGGTACAGCACGTCGTCCGTGAGATCCGCCGGTGAGATGTCGAGGGCCCGCCGGCCGAAGCCGGCGAGGTCGCGGTAGCCCACGTGCGCCCCGATCGTCACGCCGCGCTCGGCCGCGCGGGCGCACACCCGCCGCATCACGCCGGGGTCGCCCGCGTGGAAGCCACACGCGATGTTCGCGCTGGTCACGATGTCGAGCATCGCCTCGTCGTCGCCCATCCGCCACGCGCCGAAGCCTTCGCCGAGGTCGCTGTTCAGATCCATGTCACTCCCGTCTCGCGCTGGTCCGTCAAGAACATGTACCCCGGCGCGTGCGTGATGGCGAACGGCGGCCGCGAAGCCATCACCGCCGCCTGCGGGGTGACGCCGCAGGCCCAGAACACCGGCACGTCGCCGGGTTCCAGGTCCACGGCGTCGCCGAAGTCGGGCCGCGCCAGGTCCGTGATGCCCAGCGCCGCCGGGTCGCCGACGTGTACCGGGGCGCCGGGCAGCGAGGGCGACGCCGACGTGATCCGCACGGCGTCGTCGAGCAGCTCGGCCGGGACCGGCCGCATCGTCACCACCAGCGGGCCGTGCAGCCGCCCGGCGGGCGTGCACGGCCGGTCCGTCACGTACATCGCCACTCCGCGCCCCTGCGTCAGGTTCCGCAGGGGCACTCCGCCCGCGACCAGCGGCGCCTCGAACGAATAGGTGCAGCCGATCGAGAACGCCACCATGTCGCTGCGCCACAGGCCGGTCGCGTCGGTGACCTCGCCGGTCAGCACGCCGTTGTGCCACACGCGGTAGCGGGGCAGATCGGTGCGCAGGTCGGCGCCGGGCGCGAGCCGCGAGCTCGGGTCGCCGGGCCGGCTGACGTCGAGCACCGGGCACGCGCGCGGGTTGCGCGCACAGAACAGCAGCACGTCGTCGGCCCAGTCCTGCGGCACGGCGATCAGGTTGGCCTGCGCGTAGCCGGCCGCCCAGCCCTCGGTGGGCCGCTCGGTGCCCGCGCGGAAGAGCGCGCGGGCCTCGGCCGGCGTCAGCGTGGCGGGGTCGCGGAAGGTGGTCACGACCCGATCCCGGTCAATTCCCGGCCACGGGTTTCGGGCAGGCCCAGCAACGCGAGCGCGGCGATGGCGTACCCGACGGCACCGAGCGCGATCGCGCCGCCCGCGCCCATGAACCCGACCACCGCGGGGAACGCGGCACCCACCGCACGCCCGAAGTTGTACGTGAAGCCCTGGCCCGTCGCCCGCACCTCGGTCGGGTACAGCTCCGCGAGGTACGCGCCGAAGCCGCTGAAGATCGCCGAGGTCGAGAAGCCCAGTGGGAAGCTGATCAGCAGCATGAGCCCGTTGGCGCCGTAGGGCAGCTGCACGAACAGCACGATCAGCACCGCCGACAGCACGGAGAACAGCAGAAAGGTTCGCTTGCGCCCCAACAGATCCGTGAGGTATCCGCCGCAGACGTAGCCGATGAACGCGCCGGGGATCAGCAGCGCGAAGTACGCACCGGTGCCGACCACGGACAGGCCGCGGGCGGTCTTGAGGTACTGGGGCATCCAGGTGAACAGCGTGTAGTACCCGCCCTGCACACCGGTCGCGAGCAGCGCCGCGAAGAGCGTGGTGCGCAGCAGACCGGGGCGGAAGATGCCCGCGAGCGAACCCTTCGACTTGGTCTTCAAAGTCTTCAGGCGCCGGTCGGTCACGTGCTCGGCGTCGGCCACCCGGCGGCGCACCCACAGCACGAGCAGCGCCGGCAGCACGCCGACCCAGAACAGCACGCGCCACGCGACGGCGTCGTCGAGCACG
Organism: Amycolatopsis sp. NPDC001319; assembly: GCF_042896185.1. Lineage (NCBI taxonomy): Bacteria > Bacillati > Actinomycetota > Actinomycetes > Pseudonocardiales > Pseudonocardiaceae > Amycolatopsis > Amycolatopsis sp. NPDC001319. The sequence continues at coordinate 282,312 of NZ_JBIAWY010000007.1, forward strand.
CTGAACAGCACCGTGTAGACGATCACCAGCAGGCCCCAGCCCACGGCCCACGCGCTCTGCACGAACGCGACGGTCCGGCCGCGGTAGCGCGCGGAGCAGTACTCGGCGACCAGCGCCGCGCCGACGGCCCACTCGCCGCCGAAGCCGAGGCCCTGCAGTCCGCGGAACACCAGCAGTGTCTCGAAGTTCGGTGCGAAACCGCAGAGCACCGTGAAGACCGTGTACAGCGCGATGGTCAGCTGCAGCGTACGGACGCGGCCGATGCGGTCGGCCAGCACGCCGGCGCCGATGCCGCCGATCGCGGAGACGACCAGCGTGGTCGTGCTGAGCAGGCCGGCCTCGCCGGACGAGATGCCGAAGTAGGCCGTGATCGCGGCCAGGCCGAACGGCAGGGTCTGGTAGTCGAAGGAGTCGAGCCCGTATCCGCCGAAGGCGGCGAAGAAGGCGCGCTTGCCCTTCGGCCCGAGGGAGCGGAACCACTCGAACGGCCGGGCCGCACTTGTGGTGCCTGCTGTCACGTTCGTGTTCATGGGTACCTCGCAGGGAGAGTTCTCATAGTGGCACGAGTCACATGGCAGTCACCGTACGGATCGTTCAACAATTCCACAAGTCTCTTATTTTATTGTTCTCAACCCTACGGCTACGCTGGGCGACGTGGTCACCGACGAGAGCCCGCTGGGCCTGGAAGCCGACCGCGGCCTGCTGAGCCGCACGAGCACCGCGGAACGCGTTGCCGGAGTGCTGCGCACGCGCATCTCCGAAGGCTTCTTCCTGCCCGGCGGCCGGCTGTCGGAGCAGGACATCGGCAACGCGCTGGGCGTCTCGCGCAACACGCTGCGCGAGTCGTTCCGCCTGCTCACGCACGAGCGGCTGCTCACCCACGAGCTCAACCGCGGCGTCTTCGTGCGCGTGCCGACGGTCGACGACGTGCGCGACATCTACCGCGTCCGCAAGCTCGTCGAGTGCGCCGCCGTCCGCGCGATCACCGAACGGCCGGCGTCCTACGACAAGATCGCGGCCACGGTCGCCGAGGGTCACCAAGCGGCCGAAACCGGCCGTTGGCAGGACCTCGGCACGGCGAACATCCGGTTCCACAGCGAGCTCGTCGCGTTGACCGGCAGCGAGCGCGTGGTCGAGCTGATGCAGGGCCTCACCGCCGAGCTGCGGCTGGTGTTCCACGTGATGGCCGACCCGCGGCGATTCCACGAGCGGTACCTGCCGCGCAACCGCGAACTGCTCGGGCCGCTCGGAGAAGGCGACGGCGGGCGCGCGGAAAAGCTGCTCGCGGCCTACCTTTCCGACGCGGAGGCGCAGCTCGTCGAGGCGTACTCGGAACGTTCGGTGGGCGGCGTCGGTTTGTAGGCCGCGGCAGTGGTCCAAACCGGACCGCCTGCGGTTTCGCGACGGGGCGGGATCCGTGTCAGGGACCCGAAAATCGCCGTGACCCGACGGGAAAGTGTGTGCTGCGCCATGGAAAACGTTTGTCACGAGTTGCGTGTCCGCGACGCAGGAACGGCACTACTTCCGTCGCAAAAGGGATGAAGCACTTGCTTACATAGCGTGCTTCCGCGCGGATGGGCATCCGATTGTGGCCGTTCGGGCCGTCCGCAGTCTGGGTGGTGTCAAGATCGCGGACACCTGATTACCGTCTTCATCAGGCCGCGTGAAGCGAATGGCATCCCTGCCCCGGAACCCCCAGACGGGGCCAGGCGCCTACGCGAAGATCGAATCGGGATGGTCGCCCCCAGTGCCCGATCCGGCGTGCGTGGCCAGGAGATGGTGGAGATGGTGGAGCAACGGCGAACCGTGGTCCCCGGGGGGAGATCACGGTTCGCCGCTGCGTACTGCGCCGATCGGCCGGACCCGTACTCGCGGGTCAGTCCACTTCGGATCCTCAGCCCGCGTACCGGGCGAACACCTTGGTGTAGTCCCACGGCTGCTGCGAGACCTTCGAGCAGCTGTCGTCCGGACCACCCGTGCACGGCCGGTCGCGGTTGGCCGACCAGAACGTGAGCCGTGCCAGGTGGTGCTGGTTCGCGTAACCCAGGATGGTGGTGAAGTCCGTCACCGTCACCGTCTCGTTCTGGTCGGTGATGCCGTTCATGGACGAGATGCCCATGTGCCGGTAGGCGTTGTCGTCGGTGTAGCCGAAGGCGTTCTTGACGACGTTCTTCAGCCCCTCGGCCGCGCGCGTGGTGAGCGTGCCCATGTTCTGCCCGGCGCCGCCGAAGTCGAACGGCATGATGACCCAGCCGTCGGCGGCGAAGCCGGACTGCGCGGCGCGGTTGACCAGGCTCGAGTCCGGACCGCTGGTGCCGGTGCCGAACGTGACGTAGATCTTGATGCCCGGGTTGCTGGCGCGCACGGTCTTCAGCGCGTCGACGGTGCGCTGCTGCACCGTCGGGTTGCTGTAGGCGTCGGCCTCGATGTCGATGTCGATCGCCTTGAGGCCGTAGGCGTTGATCACCTTCTGGTACGCCGACGCGAGCTCACCCGCGCTGCCGCACGAGGACTCCAGCTTGTTGCCGCTGTAGCCGCCGAACGACGGGATCACGTCGCCGCCCGCACCGCGCACGGTGTTGATCGTGCCCTGGTCCACGCCGCCGGTGAGCGCCCGTGCGCCGTCCCACTGCGGGTTGCAGTACCCGTTGGACAGCACGAACGCCAGCGTGAACCACTTGACGCCGGTCGCGTTCATGATCGTCGTCGGGTTCGGCGGCGCACCCCAGCCGTTGTAGATGTACGGGGCCACGGCCATCGCGCCGGCCGAGGGCGGCGGGGTCGTGTCGCCGCCGCCGGAAGGCGCGGTCCACTTCTGGTTGGCGGTGCCGGTGCACGTCCAGATCTGCAGCCGGGTGCCGTCGGCCGAGCTCTGGCCGGTGGCGTCGAGGCACTTGTTCGCGGCGGTGTTGACGATGTCGTGGGCGGCGGTGACCGTCCACTGCTGCGCACCGGTGCCGTTGCAGTCGTACAGCTGCACCTTGGCTCCGTCGGTGGTGGCCGCGGACGCCACGTCGAGGCACTTGCCGAGCGCCCGGATCGTGCCGTCGGAGCCGACGTTCCACTGCTGTGCCGTGGTTCCGTTGCAGCCGTAGAGCTGCACGGCGGAACCGTTGGCGCTGTTCGCGCCGGCGACGTCGACGCACTTGCCGCCGAGGCCGGTGATCTGCCCGGTCGCGGCCTGCGCGTTGGCCGGGATCAGGGTGACGGCGGAGGCGGCGAGCAAGCCGCCGAGCGCCGCGAGGACTCTTCTTCTCATCGGGGACTCCTGGGGAGGGTCAGGGTGCGGTCCACTTCTGGTTGGCCGCGCCGGTGCAGGTCCAGATCTGCGTGCGCGTGCCGTTGGCTGAGCTGTTGCCGGTGACGTCGAGGCACTTGTTCGCGGCGGTGTTCACGATGTCGCGGGACGAGTTCGCCGTCCATTGCTGCGCGCCGGTGCCGTTGCAGTCGTACAGCTGGACTTTCGCACCGTCCGTTGTGGACGCAGCGCTGACGTCAAGGCACTTGCCCAGTGCGCGGATCGTGCCGTCGGAGCCGATGGTCCACTGCTGCGCGCCCGTGCCGTTGCAGTCGTAGAGATCGACCGCGGTGCCGTTGGCGCTGTTGGCGCCCGCGACGTCGAGGCACTTGCCGGCCAGCCCGGTGATCTGGCCGGTGCGGCCGGTCGGCGGCGTGGTGCCCCCGCCCGCCTGCGTGCCGTTCCACGTGAACGTGGCCGACGTGTGGCCCGGCAGCGTGTAGGTGAACGACTGCCCGCCCCAGTTCACGCGCACGCTCTGGTTGCCCGTGGTGGAGTTGTACGCGATGAGCGCCTTGGACCCGTCGGGGTTCTTCCAGGCGACGTTGCGCACGGCCGAGGTGTCGTTCGAATCGATCCGCACCGCGCCCGGCTTCACGAACTTGGTGAGGTGGCCCATCGTGTAGTACTCGACGGTGTAGTCGACCTGGCCGTTGCGACCGTCTCCATTGTGGACGGTGATGAGCCCGGTGCAGGTGCCACAGCCGCCGTTGTGCGGGTTGTGCGCCTGGTCGACCGCGAGGCTCCACTTCACGACCGAGCGGCTCCAGTTGCGCGTGTAGTCCACGATGTTGTTCATGTCCTCGGCCTGCTGGTTCCCGATCCAGGTGCCGCCGGAGTGCTCGGTCGAGTAGGAGTTCACGTTCGGGTACTTCGCGTGCACCGTCGACTGCTCGGAGACGTTGCCCTCGTACCCGTGCCAGGCGATGCCGCCGAAGTTCGGGTCGTTGCGCACGGCCGCGTCGTCCACCGTCGGCGCCGCGAACTCGTCGTACTTGTCGGGGTTCCAGTCCAGGGCCAGGACCTTGCTGGACAGTCCCGCCGAGTGCAGCGCCGGCAGCAGGCTGTTCTTGGTGAAGAACGCCAGCCCCGAGCCGTTCCACTGCGCGGACGGGTAGCCCGGGCAGCAGGTCGGCTCGTTCTGCACCGACAGGTAGTCGATCGGCACGCCGGCGTTCTGGTAGGCCTGCACGTACTTCACGAAATACTGGGCGTAGGCGTTGTAGTACTGCGACTCGAGCCAGCCCTGGCTGTAGGAGTCGTTGTCCTTCATCCACGGCGGCGGGCTCCACGGCGAAGCCATCACCTTCAGCTGCGGGTTGAGCTGCTTGGCCTGCTTCGTCAGCGGCAGCACGTCCACCTGGTCGTGGGCGATGGAGAAGTGCTGCAGGTTCGGGTCGGTCTGCCCGGCGGGCATGTCGTCGTAGGTGTAGCTGGAGCGCGCCAGGTCCGACGCGCCCATGGGGTTGCGCAGGAAGTCGATGCCGATGCCGGCGTTCGGGTCGAACAGCTTCTGCATGACCTGGCTGCGGGTGCTTGCCGACAGCAGGTTGCTGGAGTTCATCAGGTAGGCCGCGCTGTCGGTGAACGACGCGCCCCCGCCCTCGAACTGCTGGTAGGTGGTGTTCTCGTTGACGTTGATCGTCTGCTGGCCGCTGCCGGTGCCGGCCGAGAACGTGATGGGCGTCTGCTGCTGCAGGCCGCGCGTCACGTTCACGCCCTTGGCGTCGTCGGTCGTGGTCAGCCAGATGTTCACGGTCTCGTTCGCCGCTTGCGCGACCGGGACGGCCATTGTGGACAGTGCCAGGGCCGCCGCGCCGAGCAGCGGGAGCAGGTGGCGTTTGCGCATGCCTACGACACCGTCCACTTCTGGTTGGCGGTGGCCGCGCAGGTCCAGATCTGCAGGCGGGTGCCGTTGGCGGAGCTGTTGTCCGTGGCGTCGAGGCACTTGCCGGAGGCGGCGTTCACGAGGTTGCCGGTCGAGTTCCTGCTCCAGCGCTGGACCGCGCCGCCGGTGCAGTCCCAGATCTGGGCCTTGGTGCCGTTGGCGGTGCCGGCGGCGTCGAGGCACTTGCCGAGTGCGCGGATCGTGCCGTCCGAGCCGACGGTCCACTGCTGCGCGGTGGTGCCGTTGCAGTCGTAGAGCTGCACGGCGGTGCCGTTGGCGCTGCTGGCCGCCGCGACGTCCACGCACTTGCCGCCGAGGCCGGTGATCTGGCCGGCGCCACCCGTCGGCGGGTCCGTCTGGCCACCGCCGACCCAGCTGCTCGCCGACGACTCGCCGACGCTCACCGCGGTGTTGTGGTTCTCGATCGGGTTCACGTGCGTGTTCGGGAACACGACGTAGGTGACCGGTCCCTCGGTGCCGCCGGTGCTCGGGTCAGGGTCGATGCCCAGGCTCACGGCTGTGGCGTAGGAGGCCTCGCCGATGATGCTCGTCGGGCCGGTGTCACCCACGACCGCGTAGGTGACCTTGTTGTTGTAGATGACGGCGACCACCGAGCCACCGTCGATCCCGTACTGGCGATAGTCCCAAGTGGACGTTGGCTGCGGCAGCACGATGTAGGGCAGCTGCGCCGCGTTCAACGGCTGGTCGGTGGACGTGTGGAACGCCGTGTCGGGGTAGAAGCAGCAGTCGGTGCTCTCGTTGCACTGCGTCGTGCGCTGGCCGTCGCAGTCGATGTCCATGTCGGCCTTGAAGAACACGGCGCCACTGGCCTGACAGACGGGCACGGTGGCCGCGCCGCCTTCGTCGTAGCTGTACTTGCCGTTGGAGATCTGCTGGCACGAGTTGGTCTTGGCGAGCAACTGCGCCGCGGTGGGCGCGGCGGCGGGTGCCGCGGGGGTTGTGGGTGCCGCGTTGGCTGAGGTTGCGGACAGGAAGGAAAGCGTCAGCAGGAAACAACCTGCCAACGCGACGAGGAATCGCCGCACGGTGGGGTTCTCCTTGGGGGGAAGGGAGATTGCGGTTGTCCACAGGCGAGGGTGAGTTGTGGATAACTTGACCCTCCGTGGCCGCTCGGCCACTTTTGGTCATACCTCGCCGGTAGAATGGGATGGGGACGCCCCCCTTGGGAGGGCGGGGGCTGTGTGTCGGGCGGGGGCTGTGTGTCGGGCGGTTGGGGGAGTGGAGAAAAGCCCGGTGAGGACCAAGCCGGTGGGAAAGGGAGAGCCCGGTGGGGCCGAGGTCGCGTGGTGGGGTGCCCGGGTTGGCGGGCCGGTGTGGGGCGGATTGCTCGGCTGGCGACCGAGGCGGTGGTGCGGGGTTCTCGGTACGGAAAGGGAAAGCGTCGGTGGGACCGGGCTCGGTGGAGAAGGGGATGGCGGGGACCAGGTCGATAGGGAGCGGAGCTTTTGCTCGGCCGAAGCCAAGCCCGGTGAGGACCAAGCCGGTAGGGAGGGGAGAGCCCGGTGGGGACCAGGCGGATCGAGCGCGTTCGCGGACGCCCCGGCGGAAGCCTCGCGGGTGGAGGCGGGCCGGTGGGGATCCGGGGCGCCGGGGGTGCGATCCGGTCGGGATCGTGTCGCCCGGGCGAACGGGGGGAGCCGGTGGGGACCGGAGTGGAACACCGCGCGGGGCTGCCGGAGGAGGGAGAGGAGGCGAGCAGCCCCGCGCGGCGGCTTTCAGGGGACCGGGAACCCGTTGTGGCGCAACGGGTGTCGCCGGGGTCAGTGGATCAGGGGGCGGTCCACTTCTGGTTGGCCGTGCCCGTGCAGGTCCAGATCTGCAGGCGGGTGCCGTTGGCCGAGCTGTTGCCCGTGGCGTCGAGGCACTTGTTCGCGGCCGGGTTCACGATGTCGTGCGCGGCGGTGACGACCCATTGCTGCGCGCCGGAACCGTTGCAGTCGTAGAGCTGCACGGGAGTGCCGTCCGCCGTGCCCGCGGAGGTGACGTCCATGCACTTGCCGAGTGCCCGCAGGGTGCCGTCGCTGCCGACGGTCCAGTTCTGCGCCGCGTTGCCGTTGCAGTCGGTGATCTGGATGGGCGTGCCGTCGGCGCTGTTGGCGCCCGCGACGTCCACGCACTTGCCGGCGATGCCGGTGATGCGCCCGGTGCTCCCGCTCGGCGGGGTGGTGCCGCCGCCGGTGCTGGTGGTCACGTGCACGTAGTCGACGACCAGCTGCTGCGGGAACTGCGTGCTGCCGTTGGGGTCGCCGGGCCAGTAGCCGCCCACGGCGAGGTTCATGATGATGAAGAAGTTGTGGTCGTAGACCCAGCGGTTGCCGTTGAGGTCGGCCGGGGTGCGGGTCTGGTAGACGTTGCCGTCGACCGACCAGACGATCTTGTTCGGCGACCAGTCCACGGCGTAGGTGTGGAAGTCGTCGGAGAAGTTCGGGCCGCTGTAGCCGGCGCCGATGCCGCCCGAGCCCGAGTAGCCGGGCCCGTGGATGGTGCCGTGCACGGTGTTGGGCTCGAAACCGACGTTCTCCATCACGTCGATCTCGCCGTCGGTCGGCCAGTTGCCGCCGCCGAGCATCCAGAACGCGGGCCACATGCCCTGGCCGCGCGGGAGCTTCATGCGGGTCTCGAAGTGGCCGTAGGCCTGGCTGAACTTGCCGGAGGTGTTGAGGCGCGCGGACGTGTACTCGCAGCGGCCGTACCAGCAGTTGTAGTTGCCGGGGTTCTCGCGCTTGGCCGTGATCACCAGGTGACCCTGGCCGTCGAGCGCGGCGTTGTTCGTGCCCGACGTGTAGTACTGGCGCTCGTGGTTGTTGACGTTGTCGCCGGTTTCGTAGTTCCACTTCGAACCGTCGGCCGGGCTGCCTGCGGGGCCGTTGAAGTCGTCGGTGAAGCTGGCCGCCGCCGCGGCTTCCGTGGGCGCGAAGACGGCGGGCGTCGCCTGCACGCCGACGGCGAGCAGCGAAGCGGCCGCGAAGAGCCCGGCCCAGCGGGAACGTCTCAGGGAACGTGAGATGGACATCGTTGTCACCTCTTCTTGCGGAGGGGACCGCGCTTTCACGCGCAGCACGAAAACGCGGTGGGGCGGAGGAGAGCACGGCGGGGGGACCGTGCGGTTCTCGGCCGAGCGCTTCGTGTCCACTCCGGAGGTGGACCGCAGGCGGGCGGCAGGGGTCGGACTAATCGGACTACTTTGTTGTGCCTGGCAACAAAGTAAAAGCAGTATGCATGGTCCGTACCACTGCGGCAATGGCGGATGTGAGAATTTTTTCAACCCGCCTTACTGATCCAACCAAAAGTAGGCCGACCCCCCACGCGGCGCGTAACCGTTGCTACGAAGCCATTCGGCCGTGACTGTGGTCGGATTGGCAACGATCGGCGCAGTAGGGCCGCCGGTGGCCGCCCAGGTGATCGACGGGGGCGCCGACGATGATCACCGGCGCGTTTTCGCCCGGTCACCTGGGGTTCTCGTCGATGTTCGCCGGGTGACGACGGAAGGTCAGGCGGCGCCCGCGCCCGAGCGGATCGCGGGGGCCGGCTTGACCAGAAGTCGCGGATCGGCGCCCTGTTCCAGCAGGTCGGCGACGGGCAGGGTGGCGGCGCCCGTCGCGACGGCGTCGAGACCGAGGTACCCGAGCTGGATCGTGGTCTCGCCGAACGGGTGGCTCAGTGCGTGGGCCGACGCGGTGGAGCGGATCAGCGGCAGCAGGCGCTCGCCCAGCGCGAGACCGGCCCAGCCGCCGACGACGATGCGCTCGGGGTTGAACAGGTTGATCAGGTTCGCGATGCCGGCGCCGAGGTAGCCGGCCGTCTCCTCCAGGACCTTCTGCGCCGACTTCGAACGGTCGGCCGAGGCGAGGAGGGCGGCGAACTGGTCCTGCTCGGTCTCGCCGGGCACGGGCTTGCCGCGGGCCCGGCGGTAACGCGCGAGCACGGCCTCGGCGCCGATGTAGGCCTCGAGGCAGCCGTGCGAACCGCAGCGGCACGCCTGCCCGCCGTAGACGATCGTGGTGTGACCCCACTCGCCGGCGCTGCTGGTGGACCCGCGGTAGGTGGCGCCGTCGGCGATCACGGCCGCGCCGACGCCCGAGCCGATGAGCACGATCACCGCGTGGCGCGCGCCGCGGCCGGCGCCGAACCACATCTCGGCCTGGCCCTGGGTTTTGGCGCCGTTGTCGACGAACACGGGCAGCTCGATGCCGGCCGCGCGCAGGTCGTCGGCCAGCGCGACGGAGTCCCAGCCGATGGTGGGCGCGTGCACCAGCACGCGTTCTCCCTGCTCGACCGTGCCGGGCACGCCGACGCCCACGCCGATCACGGCCGACTCCTCGGCCCCGGCGGACGCGATCACCTCGCGCAGCCCGGAGACGACGGCCGCGACGACCGTGGCCGGCTCGGTGCGCGCCGGTGACAGCTCGTGTTCGACCGTGGCCAGCCGCTGCATCGCGAGGTCGAACAGCTCCACGCGCACGCCCGTCTCGCCGATGTCGACACCCGCCACGTAGCCGTACGCCGGGTCCACGCGCAGCAGCACCCGCGGCCGTCCGCCGTCGGATTCGACCAGGCCGGCCTCGGTGATGAGCCGTTCCTCGCCGAGTTCGGCGGTCACGTTGCTGACCGTCGCCGCCGAAAGGCCGGTGAGCTGGCTCAGTTCGTGCCGCGACAGCGGGCCGTCGAAGTACAGTTTCGACAGCAGCAGGGAACGGTTGTGCCGCCGCAGATCGCGGACGGTCGTGCGCTTGGTCGCCATGTGACACCCATCTGGCCTCGAACTCTCCCGGCACCAGGATGCCTGATCACCGTAAGTTGTGGCCATGTATTAACTAGTGAACTAAGTCCCGAACATATGGTCGTCTGGCAGAATCCCCCAGGTGACGAGGGTGCTCCGGCAGACAACCCGTGACCTGAGGCGGCACAACCGAGCGGCGCTCCTGTCGTCGCTCTACCTGCGAGGGCCGGTCAGCCGGCTCGAACTCGTCGCCGAGTCCGGGCTCAGTCCCGCGACCGTGACGAACGTGGTCGCGGAGCTCATCGGCGACGGTGTGGTGGCCGAGGCCGGTTCCGTCGAGTCCGATGGTGGCAGGCCGCGCACGCTGCTGCGCGTCCGGCCCGAGTACGGGCAGGTCGTGGGCGTCGACGTCGGCGAGACCCACGTGCGGGCCGGGCTCTTCGACTGCGCGCTCGGGACGCTCGCGACGGTGCAGCACCCGCTCGCGGGCAGCAACCCTGACCCGGCGGAAGTCGTCGAGCTCGCGCGGGCCGGCGTCGCCGAGGTGCTGGCGGCGGGCGGCGCGTCCCGGGTTCTCGGCGTGGGCGTCGGCGTGCCGGGCGCGGTGCGCGACGGCGGCATCGTGCACGCCCCCACGCTCGGCTGGGCCGGCGTCGCCTTCGCCGACCTGCTGCGCGCTCACGCACAGTTCGCCGACGCGCCCCTGCACCTCGACAACCGCGCCCGCACGCTCGGCCAGGCCGAGATGTGGCTCGGCGCGGGCCGCGGAGCCGACCGCGCCGTGATCGCCCTGCTAGGCGTGGGCGTCGGCGCCGCCTTCGTCACGGACGGTGGGTCTTTTCCCGGCATCACGACCAGTGAGTGGGGTCACACCGTCGTGCAAGCCGCGGGCGCCCCGTGCCGCTGCGGTTCGCGCGGCTGCCTGGAGGCCTACGTCGGTACCGAGGCCGTGGTGCGGCGGTACGCCGAGACCCCGGGCGCGCAGCCCCTGCGCGGCGCGGACAGCGAGAGCCGGCTCGCCGAGCTCGTCGCCCTGGCCGAAGCCGAGGCAGCTGCTGCTCGGGGACTCGGCACCGGCGCACCTGGCGCGGATCTCGCTCCGGCGCCCGGGCGCTCCGGCGCCGCACTCGGCTTCGCTGCCGGTGGCCACGCCGGGTCGGCCACTTCGGCGTCGGGCACGCCTGCTCGTGGCCGCGGCTCGGCCGGTTTCCGACCCGCCGAAAGGTCTGGTCCACCTGCCGAAACACTCGCCGGCCCGGCGGCTCCCGGCCGCGGTCCGGCCGACCCGGGTGCCCTGGCCGAAAGGTCTGGTCCAGCTGCCGAAGCACTCGCCGCGACGGGTGAATACCTCGGCATCGGCATCGCGAATCTGATCAACCTCCTGGCGCCCGACCGGGTCGTGCTGGCAGGCTCGGCGGGAGCGATCATGGGCCCGGCGATCCTGCCGCACGTCCGTGACGCCGCTGCCCGGCACGCGCTCGGCTACCTCGCCGAGGCGACCGTGGTCGAGCTCGGGGAGCTGGGCCCGGAGGCCGTCGCGCTGGGTGCGGCGACGTTGCCGATCGCGGCGCTGCTGGCGTCGGGCGGGCGTTCAGCCGGCTGAATCTCCTTGCCCCGCAAGGAGATCGACAGTCGGACACCGAGCGTGAGCCTTTCTTTCAGTACTTAAACTTAGGCACAAAATGTTACCGCCGTGTTATTGACGTGACCCGAGTCACCCGGGTTGACTCCTCCTGTTGCGCGGCCGGACCGAGCTCTGAAGAGCACGGGCGGAATCCGTAGCACCAGGACCTAGGAGGACGAATGCGAGTGAAGCGCTCCGTCGTCGCAGCGCTCGTCGCCGTGGTGGCAGCCGCGGTGCTCGCCGCTTGCGGCGGCGGCTCGAGCAGCGCGGGTGGCGGCGGCAACGCCGCGGCCGTGCTGAACGTCGGCATGCCGAACGGCCCGCAGGCCGAGAACAACAACCCGTTCCTGGAGACCTCGGCGGCAGCGTCGCTCGGGTACCGCTACGTGATCTACGAGCCCCTCGTGATGCTCAACCGCGTGAAGCCGCAGGAAGCCGGCAAGCCGTGGCTGGCCACGAAGTGGGACTGGTCGGACAACTACAAGAAGCTGGTCCTGACCATCCGCGACGGAGTGAAGTTCTCCGACGGCACGCCGATGACCGGCGACGACGTGGCCTACACGTTCCAGCTGCTGCGCGACAACAAGGCCCTGAACATCGACTCGGTGCCCTACAAGGACATCTCCGCGAGCGGGAACCAGGTCACCCTGGGCTTCGACACCTCGCAGTTCGTGAACCAGGTCAAGATCCTGCAGACGATCGTGGTGCCCAAGCACATCTGGTCGCAGATCAAGGACCCGTCCACGGACCTCGTGAAGAACCCGGTGGGCACCGGTCCGTTCACGCTGAAGTCGTTCACCCCGCAGACGATCACCGTGAGCCAGCGCACCGGCTACTGGCAGCAGGCGCCGGCAGTCAAGGAGATCCGCTACACCTCCTACAACGACAACAACGCGCAGGTCGCCGCCCTCACCAGCGGTGCGGCCGAGTGGAGCTTCGTCTTCATCCCGAACTACAAGTCCGTCTACGTGAACAAGGACCCGCAGCACTACAAGCTGTGGTTCCCGGCCCAGCTCGCCGTGCACGGCCTGTGGTTCAACACGGAGAAGGCGCCGTGGAACAACGCGAAGCTGCGCCAGGCGGTCAACAAGGTCATCAACCGCGACGACATCTTCAACCAGGGTGAGGCCGGCTACTTCTACCCGAAGAACGACCAGGTCACCGGCATCCCGACGCCGGCGGGCGACTCGTTCATCGCGTCGCAGTACAAGGGCCAGACCGTGAAGGTCGACGTGCCGGGCGCCAAGTCGCTGCTCACCGGTGCGGGCTTCAAGTACAACGGCAACCAGCTCGTGGACCCGAGCGGCAAGCCGGTGACCCTCAAGCTCACGGTGCCCTCGGGCTGGTCGGACTACATCACCGACCTCGAGATCATCAAGGACAACCTGTCGCAGATCGGCATCACCGCCACCGTCGAGAAGATGAACCAGGACGCGTGGACGAAGTCGGTCGACACCGGTGACTTCGAGGGTCTGCTGCACTGGACCAACGACGGTGCCACGCCGTACGACATGTACCGCGACGTGATGGACGGCAACCGCTACAAGCCGACCGGCCAGGGCGGCATCAACGGCAACTACGGCCGCTTCAAGAACGACCAGGCGACGCAGGCGCTCGAGACCTACGCCAACGCCGCCGACGACGCGAGCCGCGCCACCGCGATGAACACGTTGCAGCAGATCATGATCGGCCAGCAGCCGATGGTTCCGCTCATGGCGGCCAACTCCGGCGGCGAGTACAGCACGAAGAACTGGACGGGCTGGCCCGACGAAGCCAACCCGTACGGCCCCGCGCAGCCGACCCTGCGCAACGCGCTGGACATCGTCATGCACCTGAAGCCCGCGGCCTGATCCATGCCCGAGGACAACGCAGTGGCCACCCGGGAAGCCACCTCCGCCTCGCTCGAGGCGGGGGTGGCCTCCCCGGCCGGCGAGATCGAAACCGGGGCCTCGGACACGATCGTGCTCGAGGCCTCCGGGCTGACCAAGCACTTCCCCGTGCGCAAGCGCGGGCGCGAGGTGCTCACGAAGGGGCGCCGCAGTGTCCAGGCCGTCGACGACGTCGACCTGGTGCTGCGGCGCGGCCGCGTGACCGCGCTGGTGGGCGAGTCCGGCTCGGGCAAGTCGACTGTGGCGCGGCTGCTCGCCCAGCTCTACCCGCGCACGAGCGGCGACATCCGCCTGCACGGCAAGTCGACGACCGTGAAGGGCGGCAAGGCTTTCCGGGCCTACTGCCGCCGGGTCCAGATGATCTTCCAGGACCCGTTCGCGTCGCTGAACCCCGTGCACACCGTGCGCTACCACCTCACGCGGGCGTTGAAGATCCACGACCGCGCGGGTGCCGACCTGGAGCAGGCGCTCCACGAGCTGCTCACGCGGGTGCAGCTGACCCCGCCGGAGCGCTACGTCGACAAGTTCCCCCACGAGCTGTCCGGCGGCCAGCGCCAGCGCGTCGCGATCGCGCGGGCGCTGGGCGCGGACCCCGAGGCGCTGCTGGCCGACGAGCCGGTGTCCATGTTGGACGTCTCCATCCGCCTCGGCGTGCTGAACCTGTTGCGGGACCTGAAGGAACGCCTGCACCTGGCGATCCTCTACATCACCCACGACATCGCGTCGGCGCGCTACTTCGCCGACGAGACGCTGGTGATGTACGCCGGGCGCATGGTCGAGGGCGGCGACTCCGAGACCGTGACGCAGCAGCCAGCGCACCCGTACACGCGGCTGCTGATCGAATCGGCACCGGACCCCGACCGGCTCGACCCGGGCACGGAAGCCGCACCCGGTGAGGCGCCGAAGGAAAAGGGTTCCGGCGAACCGCCGAGCCTGATCGCGCCGCCGTCGGGCTGCCGGTTCCACCCGCGGTGTCCCGTGGCGATGGAACGCTGCAAAACCGACCTGCCGCCGCGGTTCGAGGTGGATGACGCTCCGGGCCACTGGGCCGCTTGCTGGCTGTACGACTCGGCGGTGCGCCCGTGAGGTACCTGCTCCAACGGCTCGGCTTCTACGTCTTCACCGCGTGGGCCGCCGTCACCATCAACTTCTTCATCCCGCGGCTGATCCCGGGTGACCCGGTGCAGTCGCTCATCACGAAGAACCAGGGCACGCTGTCCGCCGACGCGATCCAGTCGCTGTACGTCCTGTTCGGACTCGACAAGAACGAAAGCCTGATCACGCAGTACTTCCACTACTGGGCGCAGCTCTTCCGCGGCGACCTCGGGCTGTCATTCACGTTCTTCCCCTCGCCCGTGTCCCAGGTGATCGGCGACAGTCTGCCGTGGACGATCATCCTCGTCGGGTTCACCACGGTGGTGGGCTTCCTGATCGGCACCGGCCTCGGCGTCGTCGCCGGGTGGCGGCGCGGGTCCTGGGTGGACGGTCTGCTGCCGGTGACGACGTTCCTGTCGTCCATCCCGTACTTCTGGCTCGGCCTGATCGCGATCACGCTGCTGGCCGGCCCGGGCAGCTTCTTCCCGGCATCCGGCGGCTACGACCCGGGCCTGGTGCCCGGGTGGGGCGGCGACTTCATCGGCAGCGCGATCCAGCACAGCCTGCTGCCGGCGATCACGATCCTGATCAGCTCGATGGGCAGCTGGATCCTCGGCATGCGCAACATGATGGTCACCGTCGCGTCGGAGGACTACATCACCGTCGCGCACGCCAAGGGCCTCAAGGAACGGCGCGTGATGGTGAGCTACGCGGCTCGCAACGCGCTGCTGCCGAGCGTGTCCGGTTTCGCGCTGGCGCTGGGCTTCATCGTGGGCGGCACCCTGCTGGTGGAGATCGTGTTCTCCTACCCCGGCGTCGGTTACGAGCTGTTCCAGGCCGTCGGTTCGCAGGACTACCCGCTGATGCAGGGCATCTTCCTCATCATCACGCTCTCGGTGCTGGTGGCGAACCTGCTCGCCGACGTCGCCTACCTCGTGCTCGACCCGCGCACCCGGAAGGAGGGCTGAGCCGTGGCACTTCCCGCAGCCGATCTCAAGGCGGTCGCACCGCTGCCGGCCGAGGCCGTCGCCGGGCCCGCCGCGAAACGCCGGCGCTTCCGGTTCCTGACCGGTGGCAAGACGGTCACCGGGCTCGTGGTGCTGGCCTTCTTCGTGGTCATCGCGATCATCGGGCCGTGGATCGCGCCGTTCGACCCGTCCGCGCGCAGCAACGACCTGCTCGAATCGCCTTCGGGCAAGCACTGGTTCGGCACCACGCACCTCGGCCAGGACATCTTCAGCCAGGTCATCGTGGGCACGCGCAGCGTGATGCTCGTGGGGCTCACCGCCGGCATCGTGGCGACGATCCTCGCCGTGATCGTCGGCGTCACCTCCGGATACCTCGGCGGGACGCCGGGCGAGGGCCTGTCGGCCCTGTCCAATGTGTTCCTGGTGATCCCGGCGCTGCCGCTGATCATCATCATCGGCACGGCACTGCCCAGCGGCGGCGACTACCTGGTGGCCGTGATCATCGGCTTCACCTCGTGGGCCTGGGGTGCGCGGATCCTGCGCGCGCAGACACTCTCGTTGCGCCGGCGGGAGTATGTCGAGGCGTCCCGCGCGAGCGGCGAGTCGACGTGGCGGATCATCTTCTTCGAGATCATGCCGAACCTCACCGCGGTGATCGCGTCGAGCTTCGTGGGCACGGTGGTGTTCGCGGTGATGTCGGAGATCACGCTGGCGTTCGTCGGCGTCTCCAGCTTCTCGGAGTGGAACTGGGGCACGATCCTGTTCTGGGCGCAGAGCCAGCAGGCCCTGGCACAGGGCGCGTGGTGGTGGTTCGTGCCGGCGGGGCTCGCGATCGCGATCCTCGGCACCGCGTTGTCGCTGCTGAACTTCGGCATCGACGAGTTCGTGAGCCCGCGGCTGCGCTCGAGCGGCAAGACCAAGGCGAAGAACGCCGAGGGCAAGACGGTGCGCCTGCGCGTCGGCTTCACGCCCGTGCTCGGCCGGGAGAAGGAATGAACGAACCCGTACTCGAGATCAAGGGCCTGGACGTCGACTACGGCCTCGGCGCCGACGCCGTGCACGCGGTGCAGGACGTGACGTTGACGTTGCACCGCGGCGAGGTGCTCGGCCTGGCCGGCGAAAGCGGCAGCGGAAAGTCCACTTTGGCCTACGGTCTGACCCGCCTGCTCCCGCCGCCCGGCGTGATCCGCGGTGGCAGCGTGGTTTACCACCCCGGCGACGGCGAGCCGTACGACGTGCTGAAGCTGACTCCCAAGCAGCTGCGCGACTTCCGCTGGGCCGAGACGTCCATCGTGTTCCAGGGCGCGATGAACTCGCTCAACCCGGTGCACAAGGTGTCGGTGCAGCTGATGGACGTGATCAAAGCCCACGATCCGCGCAGCACCAAGGTGGCCCGGCTCGCCCGCGCGCGCGAGCTGCTGCGCCTGGTGGGCATCGCGGCCGACCGGCTCGACGCCTACCCGCACCAGCTTTCCGGCGGCATGCGCCAGCGCGTGATGATCGCGATGGCGCTGGCGCTGGAACCGCGGGTGGTGATCATGGACGAGCCCACCACGGCGCTCGACGTGGTGATGCAGCGCCAGATCCTGGCGCAGCTCGTGGAACTGCGCGAGCGGCTGGGTTTTTCGGTCCTGTTCATCACCCACGACCTGTCGCTGCTGGTGGAGTTCTCCGACCGCATCGCGATCATGTACGGCGGCCGGATCGTGGAGCAGGCCCGCGGCGTGGACCTCTACCGCGACTCACTGCACCCGTACAGCGACGGCCTGCTGCACTCGTTCCCCGCGCTGCGCGGACCGCGGCGCGAGCTCACCGGTATTCCCGGTTCGCCGCCCGACCCGCGGTCGCTGCCGGTCAGGTGCGCGTTCTCGCCGCGGTGCCCGCACGCGTTCGACCGCTGCACCACCGAGGTGCCGGTGCTCGGCGTGCCCGCCGACCGTGACGATTCCGCGCGCACCGTGGCGTGCTGGCTGCACCCGGCCGACCCCGTCGCCGCCGTCAAGTCGTAGATAAGGAGACCCCTTGACCGAGACCACCGACGCTGCGACCCGCGAGCAGCAGGCGCTGATCGACTCGCTGCCCCCGGACTTCCGGTGGGGCGTGGCGACGGCCGCGTACCAGATCGAGGGCGCGGTGGCCGAAGACGGGCGCACACCGTCCATTTGGGACACTTTCTGCCGGGTCCCGTGGGCGATCGACAACAACGACAACGGCGACGTCGCGTGCGACCACTACCACCGCATGCCCGAGGACGTGGGACTCGTCAAGCAGCTCGGCGCCGACACCTACCGCTTCTCCGTCGCGTGGCCGCGGGTGCAGCCGCACGGCAAGGGCCCGGTGAACGAGGCCGGGATCGGGTTCTACGACCGGCTCGTGGACGAGCTGCTGGCCAAGGACCTCGCGCCGTGGCTCACGCTGTACCACTGGGACCTGCCGCAGGAGCTCGAAGACGCGGGCGGCTGGCCGGCGCGTGACACGGCCTACCGGTTCGCCGACTACTCGATGCTGGTGTTCGACCGGCTTTCCGACCGGGTGCGGCACTGGACCACGCTGAACGAGCCGTGGTGCTCCGCGATGCACGGGTACGTGCACGGCGTGATGGCCCCGGGCCGTCGCGACTTCGCGGCCGGCATGAAGGCCATCCACCACCTGCTGCTCGGCCACGGCCTGGCCACCCAGCGCATGCGCGAGGCCGCGCCCGAGGGCACGCAATTCGGCATCACGCTCAACATGGGCACGTCCGACGCGGCGTCCGACAGCGAGCTCGACCGCGAGGCCGCGCGCAACGCCGACGGCATGGGCGTGCGCGTCTACCTCGACCCGCTGGTGCGTGGCTCTTACCCCGCGGATGTTGTCGAGGACATGGCCGTCCGTGGTGCCGCACTGCCCATTGAGGACGGTGACCTGGCGATCATCTCGACCCCGCTGGACTTCCTGGGCGTGAACTACTACTTCGGCCAGCAGTACTCGGGCGTCGACGAGCAGGGCCGCAGCGTCGGCGAGGACGGCTTCCCGGTGCAGCGCGCCGTGCCGTTCGGCGAGCCGACCACGGCGATGGGCTGGGAGATCCTGCCGGGCAAGTTCACCGAGCTGCTCACCCGCCTGGGCCGCGACTACCCCGGTTTGCCCATGTACATCACCGAAAACGGCTCCGCCTTCGACGACGCGCCCGACGCGTCCGGCTTCGTGCGCGACGAGGGCCGCACGGCGTACCTCGCTTCGCACCTGGCCGCGGTGGCCGCCGCGCGGTTGGAGGGGGTGGACATCCGGGGCTACTTCGCGTGGTCGCTGCTGGACAACTTCGAGTGGGCCTACGGCTACGCCAAGCGCTTCGGCCTGGTGCGCGTCGACTACGAGACGCAGGCACGCACGATCAAGCAGAGCGGGCTGTTCTACCGCGACACCGTTCGGCGGGTCCGCGGTTCCTGACTCACCCCGGGGGGTGACAAGAAGGGCGTCCGCGTTCGCGCGGGCGCCCTTCGGCTTTGCGCGAACTTCCTGTCGCGCGGCCGGGTTCCGGTGCCACGATGGCAGCGTCTCGCGTTAAGGAGCCGCACCGTGGACCAGACCCTGCTCGACGCCGAACACCGGCTCCAGGCCGCGCAGCTGGCCGGTGACGTCGCCGCTCTCGACGTACTGCTCGACGACCGGCTGACCTTCACGTTCGGTGAGGTGGTCGCCTCGAAGGCCGACGATCTGGCCGGTCACCGCGGTGGCAGCCAGGTCCTGTCCGAGCTCGTCGAGGAAGATCTGCGGGTGTTCTCCGAGGGGACGACCGGCGTCACGTGGTTCCTCGGCCGGCTGACGGGCTCGCTCGGCGGCGAGCCGTTCACCGCGCGGATGCGCTACACCCGCACCTGGCTGCGCACGGCGGACGGCTGGCGGGTGATCGCCGCGCACGCGAGTTACACGTGACTCAGGAACTTCGCGGCGAATGCGGACAGCTCGTCCAGCCGCTCCTGTGGATCGGCGCCGGCAGCGGAGACGACGACGCGAGTCACGCCTTCGGCGGCCAGCGCGTCGACCGCCTCCGGTGTCAGGTCCGTTGAGCCCCACCGCGTGTAGTCCGGCGCGGGGCGGCCCGACGCGGCCGCGGTCTCCCGGACGAGGTCGAACAGGGCGACGCGGTCCTCCGCGGTGAGGGACCCGCCGGGGAACCACCCGTCACCCCGGAGACCCGCTCGCCGCGCGGCCGCCCGGCTGGACCCGCCCACCCGAATCGGGATCGTCCCGACCGGCTTCGGGTAGCTGCACAACTCGTCGAATTCGACGAACTCTCCGTGATGGCTGACGCCTTCCGGCCCGCCTGTCCACAGTAGACGGAGGACGTCGAGGGCCTCGTCCGCCCGACGGCCCCGCGTCCGGTAGTCGACCCCGGCCGCCGAAGCCTCGTGTGGCAACGCGCCGACGCCCACGGTGACCAGCCGCAGCCGGCCACCGGACAGGACGTCGAGCGTGGCCAGGCGCTTCGCCAACGTGACCGGCTGGTGGTACGGCAGCAACAGCACTCCGGTCCCGAGCAGCAGCCGATCGGTGACCGCGGCGACGTGCGCGAGGCATTCGAGCGGGTCGGCGTACGGCAGCGTCGGCGGGATCTCCCACCCGCCGAGCTCGGCGCCCGGGCGCGACGCGAGGTGCTCGGGCAGGAGGAGGCCTTCGAAGCCGCACGCCTCCGCGTGGCGAGCGAAGGCGACGAGGCCCTCCAGCCCGTGGAACGCCGGGTTGTAGCTGACCGCGAACCGCATTCGTGCCTCCGCTCGAGTGGATGGCGGAGACGCTAAACGTTGCCGTGCGCGGCAAGGCAAGCCCGAAGATCACCCGGGCGAGGGTAAGGCTGTCCCCACCCCGCCGACGCCAGCGCGCACCATGGTCGCGGCACCCCCGCCGGACCTACGTTCGGAGAGCATCAGGCGACGAGCGAGGGAGAGTGGCCATGACGGCGGGGACGGATCTGCGACCACCGCGGGTGCCGGCGCAGCAGCCGCGTACGACGAAGAAGCGCCGCCCGTGGATCGGGGTGCTGGGGCTGGTCGTGGTGGCCTTCTTGGCGTACTCGCTGCCGCCGTACCTCGCGCTCGACCCGGCGCAGTCGCGGGTCCCGGCGCCGGCCGGCTTCGGCGCGCACTACTGGTTCCTCGTGGGCCACGTGGTGTTCGGCTCGATCGCCATGATCTGCGCGGTCGTCCAGATCTGGCCGTGGATCCGCCGCCGCTTCCCGGTGCTGCACCGCTACGCCGGCCGCGCGTACGTGTTCGGCGGCGTGCTGCCTTCCGGCGCGATGGCCCTGACGATCGGCGCCGCCAGCCCCTTCGGCCCCGCCACGCGAGCCAGCGACGTCATGCTGGCGGTCATCTGGATCGGCTGCACCTGGGCCGGCTACCGCGCCGCCCGCGACCGCCGCTTCGGCGACCACCGGCGCTGGATGATCCGCAGCTTCGCGCTGACCATGTCGATCATCCTCAACCGCCTCATCTCACCGATCGCGATCATCATCCTGGAACCCCAGCTGCCCACCTCCTTCGGCGGCAGCGAGACCGCGCTCATGCAGTCCGTCGCGGCCATCGCCGCGTGGGTCAGCTGGACAGTCGCCCTGGTCGGCGCCCAGCTGTGGCTGGAACGCAAACCGAAGAAGGCCGTCGCCGCCTAGGCCCGGCCCGCTCCACCCGGCCAGGAACGCCGGCGAGGACGACTTTCTCGACCTCGCCGGCCGGCTCCGTCCCACACTCGACCTGGTCGTCCACTACTTCCCTTGGCCGTCCGATGTGGACGGGGCCGAGGTCGTCCACCGCGTCGACGCCTCCGCCGGCTCCGGTCGCGAGCTCGCCGCGTGGCCGGCCGAGCGGATCGTCGACCTCGTCGCCCGGGCGGCGCATCCGTCGGCGCAGGACGTGTTCCGGCCGGAGACCGCCTTGCACGCCATCCGCCTCACGGCCGACCTCGAACGGGCCGCCGGGTGCCCCGTCCTCACCGCGACGCAGGTCACGCTGTGGGCCGCCGCCCGCCTCGTCGGGTGAGGCCCGCTGCCGAGGGCGCCGGCCCATTTTCCCGTCCCGCGCCGGCGACCTCCGCCTAACGCGGCAGGTTCTCCGCGAACAGCCCCGCCAACGCGTCCCAGTGGCGCTCGGCGGCCGCGCGGTCGTAGGTGTCGTTGTCCGGCACCGCGAAGCCGTGCTTGGCGGGGTACGTCTCCAGCGTGTGCCGGACGCCCGCGCTGACGAACGCCCCGCGCAGCCGGTCGAACTGCTCGGGCGGGAACGCGCTGTCGTTGTCCGCCGCTGCGACCAGCACGGACGCGCGCATCCGGCCGGCCAGCAGGTGCGGGCTGTCGGGGTCGTCGGCGGCGAGGTTGCCGCCGTGGAACGACGCGGCGGCCGCCACCCGCGTCGGGTGATGAGCGGCGGCCCACAGTGAGAACCGCCCACCCATGCAGTACCCGGTCGTCCCCACCGGCGAGCCCGCGACCTCACCGCGCCCCGCGAGGAAGTCGAGGTACGCGCCCGTGTCGCGCACCGCCATCTCCGCCGTCACGCTCTGCGCGAGTCGCGTCAGGCGTTCGCGTTCCTCGGGGAGGGTGAACACCGTGGTGACGTCGAACGGCGCGTACGGCGTGCGGTAGTAGCCGTCCGGCAGGAGGACGACGTACCCGAGCGCGCAGAGCCGGTCGGCCATCTCGGCGAAGGTCTCGCGGACCCCGGCCGCGTCGGCGTACAGGATCACCGCGGGTCCCGCGCTCAGCGGCGTGTGCAGCGTGGCCGTGCAGAGGCCGTCCGGCGTGGTGATGGTGACCGCGATCCTCGACATGTCGCCGAAACTACCGGTCACGCGGGCGTCGCGGAGCCGGTATCGCGCTGAGCGGAAACTTCAGGACCGCAGCGACCTCGCGATGATCGTCCGCTGGATCTCCGACGCGCCCTCGTAGATGCGCGGCGCGCGGACCTCCCGGTACAGGTGCTCCAGCAGGTGCCCGCGACGCAGCGCCCGAGCGCCGTGCAGCTGCACCGCCGAGTCGACGACGTACTGCGCCGACTCCGTCGCGAACAGCTTCGCCATCGCCGCGCGGCCGGCCAGGCCCGTCTCGCCCGCGTCGTAGGCCGCGGCCGCGGCGTAGACGAGCAGCCGCGCCGCTTCCGTCCGTGTCGCCATTTCCGCCAGCGTGTGCGCGACGGTCTGCTGCTTCGCCAGCGGCCCGCCGAACGCGATGCGCTCGCCCGTGTACGCCACGGTCGCGTCGAGAGCGGCCTGCGCCATCCCCACCGCGAACGCCCCGACGCTCGGGCGGAACAGGTCCAGCGTCCGCATCGCGACGGCGAAACCGCGGTTCTCCTCGCCCAGTAGCTCGTCGCGGTGCACGCGTACGCCGTCGAACTCCAGCGTGCCGATCGGGTGCGGGCTCACCAGGTCGAGGTGCTCGCCGGTCAGGCCCGCGCGGTCGCCCGGCACGACGAACGCGCTCACGCCCCGCGAGCCGGCGTCCGGTGTGGTGCGGGCGAAAACCGTGTAGAAGTCGGCCTCGGGAGCGTTGGAGATCCACATCTTCTGCCCCGTGAGCCGCCAGCCGTCGCCGTCGGCCTCGGCCGCCAGCTGCAGCGCGGCCGCGTCGGAACCGGCGTCGGGCTCGGTGAGCGCGAACGCGGCCACCGCGTCGCCCGCCGCCACGGCCGGCAGCCAGCGCGCGACCTGTTCGTCCTTTCCGGACTGCAGCACCGGGTAACTTCCCAAGCCCTGCAACGCGAGCGCCGTCTCGGCCTCGGTGTTCACGGACGCCAGGGCTTCGCGCAGCAGGCACAGGTCGAACGCCGCGGCCTGGCGCGTCGGGTTTCCCGCCGAGACGCCGGGGAACAGCCGCGCCAGCAGGCCGTGCGAGCCCATCGCCTTGAGCAGCGGCCGGTTCACCGCGCCTTCCTCGCCGGCCTCGGCGAGCGGCCGCAGCTGCTCCGCGGCGATCGTGCGGACCGAGGCGGTGAAGGCCTGCTGTTCGGGCGTAAGTGCGAAGGCGTTCATCAGTCCCTTTCCGGTCGCCAGCGGGCGTGCGCGGTCTGGTGCCCGCCGGTGCGTACGAGTTCCAGCCGCGGCTCGGGCCCGTCGGTGCGGCCCGTCTGCGGCCGGCGCTTCCCGGCCGCCCACGGCTTCGGCCACGGCATCACGTAGTCCTGCTCCGCCGCCGCGTGCAACGTCCACTGTGGATCGTAGAGGTGCGTCCGCCCCAACGCACACAGGTCGGCGCGGCCGGCGAGGATCAGCGCGTTCATGTCGTCGTACGAGGAGATCGCGCCGACGGCGATCACGGCGATGCCGTACTTGCGCCCCACCTCGTTGCGGATCCGGTCGGCGTAGGGCGTCTGGTAGCTGCGCCCGAACTTCGGCTTCTCCTCGCTCACGACCTGCCCGGTCGACACGTCGACCGCGGCGGCGCCGTGCTCGGCGAACGCGGCGGCGATGGCGACGGCGTCGTCGGCCTCGATCCCGCCGGCGGACCAGTCGTCGGCCGAGATGCGGACCGTCATCGGCCGCTCGGCCGGCCACACCGCGTGCACCGCGTCGAACACTTCCAGCGGGAACCGCAGCCGGTTCTCCAGCGAGCCGCCGTACTGGTCCGTCCGCTGGTTCGTGAGCGGCGAGATGAACGACGACAGCAGGTACCCGTGCGCGCAGTGCAATTCCAGCAGATCGAATCCGGCGCGAGCCGCCGAGCGCGCCGAAGCCACGAACTGCTCGCGGATCTCCGCCAGCTCCTCGACACTCAGCTCACGCGGCGTCTGGCTGTCTGGCCGGTACGGCAACGGCGACGGCCCGCAGACCTCCCAGTTGCCCTCCGGCAACGGGTCGTCCATGCCTTCCCACATCAGCTTCGTCGAGCCCTTGCGCCCGGAATGGCCCAGCTGCAGGCCGATCTTCGCCGGCGTGCTGCCGTGCACGAAGTCGACGATGCGCTTCCAGGCCTGCTCCTGCTCGTCGTTGTACAGCCCGGGGCAGCCCGGCGTGATCCGCGCCTCGGGCGACACGCAGATCATCTCCGTCATCACCAGGCCGGCACCACCGAGCGCCTTGCCGCCCAGGTGCACCAGGTGGAAGTCGCCGGGCACGCCGTCGACGGCCACGTACATGTCCATCGGCGACACGATCACGCGGTTGGGCAGCTCGAGCTCACCGATCTTCACGGGCTGGAACATCGGCGGCGCGGGTGCCGTGCCCAGCGAGCGCGCGAACCACTCGTCGAGCTCCGTGGCGAACTCCGGGTCACGCAGCTTCAGGTTGTCGTAGGTGACGCGGCGGCTGCGGGTGAGCAGGTTGAACGCGAACTGCTCCGGCTCCTGGTGCGTGTACTGCGCGAGGTTCTCGAACCACTCCAGGCTCGCCTGCGCCGCGCGCTGCGTCGACTCGACGACCGGCTTGCGCTCGGCCTCGTACGCCGCCAGCGCCTTGGGCACGGTGTCCTGCTCGTGCAGGCACGCGACCAGCGCCAGCGCGTCCTCCATCGCCAGCTTCGTGCCGGAGCCGATGGAGAAGTGGGCGGTGTGCGCGGCGTCGCCGAGCAGCACCACGTTGTCGTGCACCCAGCTTTCGCAGCGCACGGTGCCGAAGGTGTTCCACTTCGAGTTGTTGGCCAGCACCTGGTGGTCGCCGAGGACGTCGGCGCACAGCTCGCGGATCAGCTCGATGGACTTCTCGTCGTTCTCGCCCGGCCCGAGGTCGGTGGCGGCGATGGGCGCGAACGCCTGCTGCCACACGTCCTCGTGCAGCTCGAGGATGAACGTGCTGCCGTCGCGGCCGTAGGGGTAGCCGTGGATCTGCATGATCCCGTGGGGCGTCTCGAGCACGTGGAACTTGAAGGCGTCGAAGACGAGGTCGGTGCCGAGCCAGATGTAGCGGCAGCGGCGCGCCTCGACCGTCGGGCGGAACGAGTCCGCGAAGCGCCGGCGGACACCCGAGTTGACGCCGTCGGAGGCGATCACGAGGTCGTAGTCGCGCGAGAGCTGCTCCGGGTCGGGGGCCTCGGTGCGGAAGCGCAGGTCGACGCCCAGCTCGCGGCAGCGTTCCTGCAGGATCGCGAGCAGGCGTTTGCGGCTCATCGCGGCGAACCCGTGGCCGCCGGACGTGTGGACCTCGCCGCGGTAGTGCACGTCGATGTCGTCCCAGCGCGCGAACTCGCGGCTCATGGCCTCGTGAACCTGCGCGTCGGCGTGCTCGATGCCGCCGAGTGTCTCGTCGGAGAACACCACGCCGAACCCGAAGGTGTCGTCCGGCGCGTTGCGTTCCCACACCGTGATCTCGTGGCCGGGCCCGAGCTGCTTCGCGAGGGCGGCGAAGTACAGGCCCGCCGGGCCGCCGCCGAGAACCGATATCCGCACGAGAGCCAGGGTATGTCGTCTGACATACGATCGTCAAGAATCCGATACATGAGCTAGGCTTCCGCGCCATGGAGCGCATCAACCCGCCCGAGCTGGGCCGCCCGTCCGGTTTCTCCCACGCGGTGTCCGCAACCGGACAGCTCGTGTTCCTCGCCGGACAGACCGCTCTCGACACCGAGGGCAAGATCGTCGGCGACGGTGTGGTCGAGCAGTTCTCCCAGGCGCTGGGCAACCTGCTCACGGCCCTGCGCGCGGCCGGCGGCGAGCCCGCGGACCTGTGCAGCGTGACGATCTACATCGTCGACATGGACGACTACAAGGCCCACGCGCGCGAGATCGGCAAGGTCTGGAAGAGCCTCGCCGGCACCGAGTACCCCGCGATGGCCGGCATCGGCGTGAGCCGGCTGTGGGACGTCGAAGCGCTGGTGGAGGTGCAGGGGTTCGCGGTGCTCAGCCGCTGAGGACCTGCAGCAGGTACTCGCGGGCCGGGGCTTCGAGGCGTTCGTGGAGCGCGAAGAACACCTCGGCCGCGCGGATGCCGGACCAGTCGGCGGGCAGCAGCTCGGCGGGCAGGCCCGGGTCGAGGTACGGCATGCGCCGCCACCCGGTGAGCACGCGCACGTAGTCGGCGAAGGCCTCGTTGCCGGGCACGGTGCGCCGGCGCTTCCAACGGTCGAGCACGGGGGCGTGCTCGTCGAGGAACGCCGTGTACAGCTCGTCGAGCTGGTCGAGGTCCCACCACTCGCGCACCTTGTCCTGTGCGTTTCCGAACGCCAGGTGTTCGGCTCGGAACAGGTCGGCGTAACTCGCGAGACCGAGCCGGGTGAGCGCCTCGGCCGTCACCTGGTGCAGGTGCGCCGGCGCGATCCACACACCCGACGACGCCGTGCCGAACCCGAGCCGGGCCAGCTGCGTGCGCAGGACGTGGCGCTTGTGGCGCTCGGTCTCGGGCACGGAGAACACGGCGAGCAGCCAGCCGTCGGCCAGCGTCGCGCGGTCTCGGCGGAAGATGCGTTCGTCGCCTTCGCGCAGGATCGCCAGGGCGGTGTCCGACAGCTCGTAGCCGGCGGTCCCGTCGCGCCGCACGGCGTCGAGGATGCTCCGGCGTTTGAGGCGCGAGATCGACGAGCGCACCGCCGGCTCGTCGACGCCGAGCGCCGCGAGCAGGTCGATGAGCGACGCCACGGACAGCCAGCCACCCTCGATGCGGTGGTAGAAGCCGTATACGGACACGATCAGCTGCCGAGGCTGGGCGGCACGCCCGGCGTCGAGCTCGGTTGACTCCGGTACGGCCGTCACCCGGTCACCATAACAACCGCGGGCCGTGACTGCGGGTACCATTTCTCCCGCGATGGTGAACCTGGGTGAAGCACCGCTGTTCGGCCGGTTGACCCGCCGAGGCCGGCTCATGGCGAAACGCACGTGCGACCGCAGGGGCCACGCGTTCGCCCTCGGCCGGTTCCTCTTCCGCACCCCCACAGCCTGGGAATACGCCGCGGCCGTGGCCTCCGGCAGCGACCCGGCCGCCCAGCGCTGGCTCGGCTGGCTCGCGGATTCGGTCATCGCCGAGCCCTTGCGCTCCGAAGCCCTCCGCGTGACACCCGGCACCGGCCCGGCCTGGACCTACCCGGACCCGCAGTCCGTCGACATCGTTGCCATCGACCTCCGGGAGAACCGCTGCGCCGGGCTGGTCAGCGTCCACGCAGGGGAGAACGGCGGCCCCGAGACGGGCGGCTACCTCGCGCCGGCCTACCGCGGCCGCGGTCTGGGGCGGGATCTGTTCACGGCGGGGCTGCTGCTGGCGCACTCGCACCTCGGGCTGCCACGGGTCCGGGCCGGCGCCGAGGTGGGCAACGTGGCGAGCGGGCGGTCGCTGGAGGCGGCGGGGATGCGCCGGGCGGCCGGGCCGCCTCGGTACACGCTGCCGAACGGGCGGGTGAGTGAGGCCTGGTGGTACCAGCACGATGTGCCACGGCCGCATCGGTGTGAGGGACCGCAGGCGGAGTGGTTGTCGGTTTGAGGTGCCGGCCCGGCGGCTGGAAACTTCGGCCCGCACCGACGTTTCGCGGCCCTACCGTCCCAGTCATGGATTCCCGCGAGCTCCTCACCGATGCCCCCGTGCCGCCCGTCGAAGTGAACATGGCCTGGCTGCGCGCGATGGTCGCGAGGTTCAGTAGTGGCGAGGACCACACCCGGCGGCGAAAGCTGGTCACCGAGGAACTCGCCAACGCAGAGCCGGAAGCCCTGCGCCAGGCGGCAGCAGCGAAGCCCCACCAAGGGCCGGTGGCAACACTCGCCGAGGTGCTCGGATTCGACGTCGACCCGGCAGACGTCGACAAAGTGGCAAAGGCCTACCAGCCCCACTTCCCCCAGACCGCCGAGGCGGACAAAGCCGTGGCGAGGCTGGTCGAAGCCCTGGGCCGGCCCGACGAACGAACCGCCGCCAAAGTCGGCCTGCTGGTCCAAGCCGCCGCCACCGAGAGCCTGATCGAGAACCCCCAAGGCCCGCCCGTCCCCACCACTCGCCGCTGGGTCGACGGCGCCGAAGTGATCGTCGACCTGAAAGACTTCCCCTTCGGCATCGGCCCCCACGCCTGCCCGGGAGAAGCCCACGCCAAGGCCCTCGCCGAAGGAGCCCTCAGCAGCACTCGCCAGTGAACCCCTGCGAGTAGGTCTTCAAAGTGTCGATCACCAGCGCCCGCTCGCCGGGCGACAGTGGCGCCAGCGCGCGTTCCCAAGCGCGGGCGCCCGGGGCCAGCCAGGCGTCGACGGCGGCGCGCTGGGAGGGGCTGATGCTGACGATCGTGCGGCGGCGGTCGGTGGGGTCTTCGGTGCGGGCGAGCACGCCCTGGCGGGAGAGGTCGCCGATCATGAGGCTGGCGGTGGTGGGGGCGATCTCGAGGCGGCCGGCGAGCTCGGTGACGGTCATGGGGCCGTCGAACAGCAGAATGGACAGCAGGCACAGGTGGCGCGGCGCCAACGTCAGGTCCGCGAGCTCGGGGGGCACCGGGGCGCGCTTGCCGCGGCCGGCCAGGCGGGGCATGAGCAGCAGCAGTTCGCGCACGCCGTCCTCGAGGCTCGGTCCGGTGGTCATCCCGCTCCTTCGACCAGAACCACGCAAACACCTTGTCGCGCAAGAGGATACCTCGCGTTGACATCAGTTTTGCAAACAAAGTAAGTTTGGTCGCAAAACCAAACTGGAGGGACCCACCCCATGTCGGACTGGAACCAGCAGATCATCGACGAGTTCCGCGCCAACGAGGGCAAGGTGGGCGGGATGTTCGAGGGCGCGAACATGATCCTGGTGACCCACACCGGCGCGAAGAGCGGCACGCAGCGCGTCGCGCCCCTGGTCTACACCACCGACGGCGACGGCCGGTACGTCATCGCCGCGTCCAAGGGCGGCGCGGACACCAACCCGGACTGGTACCACAACCTCGTGGCCAACCCGAAGGTCACGCTGGAGATCGGCACCGAGAAGTTCGACGCCACCGCCAAGCTGATCGAGGACCGCGCCGAGCGCGACCGCCTCTTCGCCGGCATGGTCAAGCACATGCCCGGGTTCGCCGACTACGAGAAGAAGACCACCCGCCTGATCCCGGTCTTCGTGCTCGAGCGCTGAGCAAACAGCTCAGACGCCGGCCGGCACCGGCTTCGCGTCGGCAGGAACCGCGGCCCGTGCGGCTTTGCGGGCCTGCCGGCGCGTGAGCAGCCGTTTGCCGGTCGCGATCATCGGCTGCTCGACCCAGCGGTGGATCAGGTCGGCGATCGCGAGGTCGACCAGGAACACCGTCACGGCCGTGACCAGCCGGTTGTGACCCAGCGCCGGCACGGCCTGCACCACCACGAAGTGCACCGGGCCCTGCAGCAGGTACAGCGAGTACGACCGCTCGCCGACGAACCGCATCGGCGCCGTCGACAGCAGCCAGCGCGCCGGGCCCGGTGACAGCAGCACGATCAGCAGCAGCATGGTGACCAGCGCGTACGCGAGCAGCACCAGCAGGTTCTGCCGCGTCGCGACCCACAGCGGGTCGAGGTTCGCGTGCAGCACGAGGAACCCCGCGACGATCGGGATCGCGGCCAGCGGGTGCGTGAACGGCCGCAGCACGGCGAAGCTGCGCCGGTAGTGCAGCAGGATCGCGAGCAGGCAGCCGCCGAGCAGGATGGCGTAGTGGATGCTGGAGCGGTAGACGGCGGTCGGCGAGAAGTCGAGCAGCCAGCCGCCCTCGGTGGTCAGCGGCACGAGCGCGAGCAGCACGGCCATCGCCGCCAGCACCAGCGCGAGCTTGCGCCGCGCGGCGCCGATGCCGATCGCGACCAGCAGGAACGGCCACACCAGGTAGAACTTCTCCTCGATGCCCAGCGTCCACGAGCCGGAGAAGAAGTTGTCGGAGCCGTTGCCGTGCGAGCCGGGGAAGAACTCGTTGAGGAACGTCAGATAGTACTTCAGCGCGTGCGGGAAGTCGCGCGCGAGGAACTCGCCGCGCAGCAGCACGAACGCGATGATCCCGCCGAGGATCACCAGGTACGGCGGCAGGATCCGGAACACGCGCCGCACGTAGAACCCGCTCAGCGAGATGCGTCCGGTGCGGTCCTGCTCGCGCAGCAGCAGCGTCGTGATCAGGAACCCCGACAGCACGAAGAAGATGTAGACGCCCACCCAGCCCGACGGCCACACGAACTCCGGCCCGGCGAAGTGGAAGAACACGACGATCGTCGCGGCGATGGCGCGCAGGCCGTCGAGGCCGGGGAACCTGCGCATGCCGAGGTACTCGTCATGGCTCATCGTTCGCAAGAAATCGACCCCAATCGCCCGGCTGCGGTGGGAGTATAGGTGGACGATCATGGGCACCCGCGCGGCGGGCCCACGCCCGTGACCTGCGATTACTCTGGGTGGTGGGTGCTGTGGCGCTGCTGGTGATCCTGGTCGGGGCTGTGCTCGTGGTGATCGGCGTCGCCGCCGCACTCGACCTCCGGGCCCGCCGCCGCGGCCGGCGCGCCGCCGAAGACGGCTGGGACGCGCTCAAGGAGACGCGCCGCGATTTCCACGCCGCCGAGGTCGCGCGCTACCAGAGCAGCGACCTCACTTGGCTCGACCGCGTCCGCCGGAACAAACGCTGACGGCCGGCGGACCCGAGCGGGATCCACCGGCCGTCTGCGAGAGAACTAGCAGCCCTCGCCGATCCGGCCGGCGTAGCGCTGCTTCCACGTCGAGTCGCCCTCGACCGTGATGACCACGTCGTAGTAGCCGTTCTCGGTCGGCCAGTTCACGATCGCCGGCAGCACGCCGAGCACCGTGACGGTCTTCGTCCCGCCGCTGAAGTCGTTCGCCGTCAGCCTGTAGTGCATCGGCTTGAGCAGGTTGTCGTTGTGCAGCGTGAAGCGCACGTGCTGCTCCCGCACCAGCAGCGTCGGCTGCAGCAGGTCGGCGTCCACGCGCGGGTCGTGCCCGGACGAGGTGACCTTGCCCGCGAACGAGCGCACGAAACCGTCGTTGGAGTAGATCGAGAACGCGTACTCGCCGCCGGTGGCGGAGGTGTCCCAGGTGTAGGACTGCGACTTGCGTTCGGTGACCGTGAACGGCGTGCTGGTGAACGGCTTGAGCTTGTCCGGGAAGACCTGGAAGCTCACGGCCTTGCCCTTGTCGCCGCCGGCCAGCGTCAGCTTCGCCGTGACGTGGCCCTTGTGGTCCTGCGTGACCGTGGCGTGCGGGTGGAAGTTCAGCGGCCGCGGCTTCATGTGGCCGGCCGCGACCTTCACCGGCTGCTCGGCCGTCGGGTCCGCGAACGTCGCCGGCCCGGTCTGCGGGTGGGCGAAGTCGAGCGCGCTCGTCAGGTCACCCGCGATCGAGCGGCGCCAGTCGCTGATGTTGGGGCAGGTGAACGGCTTGCCGAGGTGCGCCGCCCACTTCTCCAGGAACTTGATCGTCGACGTGTGGTCGAAGACCTCCGAAGCGACGTAGCCACCGCGCGACCACGGCGAGACGAGCAGCATCGGCACGCGCGGGCCGAAGCCGAGCGGGTACGAGCCGGTGTACTCGCCTTCGGTGCCGGCCTCGGGCCACGGCGGGAGCACGTGGTCGAACTTCCCGTCGTTCTCGTCGTAGTTGAGGATGAACAGCGTGTGGTTCCAGATGTCCGGGTTGCTCTGCAGGATCGAGAGCACCTCCTGGACGTAGCGCTCGCCGTGCAGCGTGTCGGCGTCCGGGTGCTCGGACCAGCCGTAGGGCGCGACGATCCACGAGACGGCCGGCAGCGGGTGCTCGGCGCCCGGCTGGCAGGCGTCGCGGAAGTCCTTGAGGACGGCCTGCAGGTTGGCGTCGGAGTCGTCGTTCGGGGTGGTCTTGCCGGCGTAGTAGGTGGCGTTGCCGCGCCAGATCAGGCCGGTGCCGGGCTGCAGCTTCGGGTCCAGCGGGCTGAGGCCGTTGGGCTCGAAGCCCTTGAAGTACTTGAGTTCGTTGTCGCCGTAGTCGCCGATCCACGAGCTGAGGTAGCCCTGGCGGCCGTTGCCGCTGTTGTCGGAGTAGAGGCGCCAGTCGATGCCGGCCTGCTGCAGCTGCTCGGGCACGGTGATCCACGGGCGGCTGTAGTTCGATTCGTCGGTGTTGCCGGTCTCGGTGTTCGACGTGCCGCTCCACAGGTATTTGCGGTTCGGGTCGGTCGGGCCGAACTCGGAGCAGAAGTTCTGGTCGGCGATCGTGTACTGGGCCGCCACCGAGTGGTAGAAGCTCATGTAGCCGTCGCTGTGGTAGTTCATGCAGCTGGCGCCGTTGTGCTGCACCCACTGGTCCCAGCTGCGGTGCGCGACGTCGCCCCAGGCACCGTGGTCGTTGCCCCACATGCCGTCGTCGACCTTCGGCGTCACGATGGCGCCGGTCTTGTCCTTCTGCTGGAAGACGGTGGTGCCGTCCTGGAACTTCAGCGCCTGCTTGTCGTTGAAGCCGCGCACGCCGGGGAACGTGCCGAAGTAGTGGTCGAGCGAACGGTTCTCCTGCATCAGGATCACGACGTGCTTCAGGTCGGACATGTCGCCTCTGAACCCTCTGGGCAAGCCGTTCTTGCCCAGGGTCGCGGCGCTCGCGGGGCCGGCGTCGGCGATCCCGCCGAACATCAGGGCTCCGGCGGCGACGCCCGCGCCCTGCAGGAACCGGCGGCGGGTGGGGCCGGCTTCGGGCTCGGGGGTGGGGGTGGTGGGGTCGGCGGACAAGGTACAACTCCTCACGCGGGGGTGGTGTCGACCGTCGATCCAATCCAGCCGACACCAACGCCGCGTGAACACCTGCGAAGCGATCACTGGCAGGCGGCCGACGGTTGAGGGCACACGGTCCCACGAGCCCGCGCCGAGTGTCCGAAACCGCACAAAACGCCCAGTTTTGGTCAGGCGTTTTCGGGTGTGCGGATCGAGTGGAGAACGGGCAACCGCCGCGATGAGAAGAACCGGCCGGCGAACTCACCGGGGAAATGAATTCGCCGGCCGCGGTTTCAGGAAATCAGTTGTACCAGTCGAGCAGTGTCGGCAACAGGGAAACGCTCTTCACGCGCACCTGCGGTTCGCCGAGCACATTTCCCCACGGCACGGTCATGTGCCCGGAAACGCCGCAGCCGATGTCGAACCAGCCGCCCTTCGGGTGTGCCGAGTCGAATCCCCAGCCCTGCACGCAGGCGGTCTGGTTGTTCGTCACGGTGAAGCTGTAACCCTGCTTGCGGCCCGGCGAGCCGAACACGCTGCAGCCCGAGTGCGACGCCTTGCTCCAGACCTGCGGCGCGCCGCCCGCCTGGTGGGCGCCCGAACACGCATTGGCCGACTGCGGTGCCGCCTCGGCTGTGGCGCCGGTGAGCAGCACGCCCCCGGCGACTGCGGCCGCGGCGACGACCGCGCCGAGCCGGGAAAAACGGCGCGAAGAATCCTGAATACCCATTCGCGGTGAACCTTCCGAGTAGTGCCAGCCCCCAGAATTCGACTGGCCTGGCGCAAATCTACTCAGAGCGCGAGCGGCGTCGAGGGCTCCGGTGAAAACTTAAGATCGACTTAGGAGAACGGCTGGCCGTACACGAAACTGCGCAGCCGGCCTGTTGCGGTGAGCGGGACGAACAGTTTGTCGTGAGCCGCGCGCACGGGGTCCGGGCCGGATTCGTCCAAAACGGACAGGGCGCGGATCGTGTAACGCGATTCGGGCGTGAAGTCCGGGGCCGTCGACCGGGTGTAGGCGCCGCCGAGGAGGTCGATGATCAGCACGGTCGGCACGGGCGCGCCGGGGCCCGCGTGCTCCAGGATCACGTCGATCGTGGGGTCGGGCAGCTGCGCGACAACGCGGTTGTCGCCGAGGTACGCGTGGGGGTGCGGCGGCTCGGCGGCGATGGAGCCGGAGTCGGTGAACGGCATGGTGTCGAGCGTGTCCACGAGCGGTCCCAGCGCGCGCAGGGGAGCGACGAGCCGCGGGCCGTCGTCGCCGAGGTAGGCGACGCGGACGTGGGCGATGTGCTTGCCGCGCAACGGTTCCGGCACCATCGGCAGGTCCGGGTAGGGGATCAGGGCGAGCGACGTGGTGAGCGTGTCGGGCTGGTCGGCGGTCCAGTCTCGCCAGGTGCGCAGGACGTCGGCCGGCTTCGGGGTGTCGAAGTAGAGGCCGCCGCCGTACAGGCCGGTCACGGGGACGAGCCCGAACTCCAGTGCGGTGATCACGCCGGCGCCGAGGTCGGTGGTGCGTTCGAGCGTGCCGTCGGCGGTCACGACGTCCGCGGAGCGCACCTGGCCGGAGGCGAGGCCGTAGCGGCGCCCGAGCAGGCTGAAGCCGCCGCCGAGCGTGTAGCCGACCACGCCGACGCCGGGCGCCGAACCGCTGAGCGGCGCGAGCCCGTGCTCGGCGGCGGCTTCGAGCACCTTGCCCCAGGTCGTGCCGGCCTCGACCCGGGCGACGGCGTCGACCGGGTCGATCTCGACGCCGGTCATGCGCCGCGTCGAGATCAGCACGCCGTCGGCCGGGGCGCGCAGGCCGTGACCGGTCGCCTGGACCGCCACGGGCAGGTCGCGGGCCGCGGCGTGGCGCACGGCCTCGGCGACGTCGTCGGCCGTGGTGGCGGCGACGACCAGCTTCGGCGTCGACTCGATGCCGGTCTGGAAACCGGCGATTTCCTCGCGGTAGCCGTCCTGGCCAGGGGTGAAGGTTTGCATGACCCCAGCGTGGCTCGGGGCGTTCGAGAAGTCCAAGAGATAGTGGTTCCGCTGGCTAGAATCAGCGCTTATGGAACTGCATCAGCTCGAGTACTTCGTGGCCGTCGCCGAGGAAGCCAACTTCACGCGCGCCGCGGCCCGGATGCACGTCGCGCAGCCCGGCGTCAGTGCGCAGATCCGGCGTCTGGAACGCGAGCTGGGGCAGCCGTTGTTCGACCGGTCGGGACGCGCGGTGCGGCTCACCAACGTCGGCGCCGCCGCGTTGCCCCACGCCCGCGCCGCGCTCGCCGCGGTGGCCGCTGTGCGCGAGACGGTCGCCGAGCACGAAGGTCTGGTCCGCGGGCAGGTGGCGATGGGGATCGTGACGTCGGCGGGACCGGTCGCGTTGCCCGATTTCCTGGCCGGCTTCGCCGAGCGGTACCCGGGTGTCGAGATCACCCTGGGCGAGGCCAATTCCGACGTGATGGTCGAAGCGCTGCGCGAAGGCCGCCTCGACGTCGCCGTGATCGGCCTCGCCGACGGCGTGCCCGCGGGCCTCGCCGCGCAGGTCGTGCTCGACGAGGCGGTCGTCGCCGTCACCGCGCCCGGCGACCCGCTGGCCTCACGCGACGAAGTGGCGTACTCCGACCTGGCCGGCCGCGGCCTGATCTGCCTGCCCAAGGGCACGGGCGTGCGCGGCGTGCTCGACCGCGCCTTCGCGACGGCGGGGGTCCACCCGCGCGTGACGATCGAGGCCAGCGACCCGAACGTGCTGGCCCAGCTGGCGATGCGCGGCCTCGGCGTGGCGATCGTGCCGGAGTCCCTCGCGCGGTACCACGCCACCGAGCTGCACACGCTGCAGCTGCGGCCTCGGCTGCGCGGTCAGCTCGCGCTGGCGTGGCGGGCCGACGGCCCGAGCGGTCCCGCCGCGCGCACGTTGATCGAGTTCGCGCGTTCGGTGCTCTAGCCGCCTCCCTCGGGTCCGGCTTCAGTGTCGGTCTGCTGACAGGTTCAGTCCGTACCGGTCCGGTCGGCAACGTCGAGGCGGCCGATCGGGCGATACCGCCGCACAGTGCTGCCGACAAGGCCCGGAAACGCCTGCGCGACCTGGAACTTCGGTGACGAACCCACGAACCCCGTCTCGCCGAGTGCGTCGAGGTGCGCTGCCTCGCTCACCCACTCCGCGTAGTTCGCGACGCGCGTGCCGTCGGCGCTGAGGTGGAAGTGGGCCGAGATCCCGCCGGGGTGGGGACGGGAGTCGGCGAGGGCCTCGAAGATCGTGTCGACCCACGCCTTCAGCCGGGCTTCGTCGGGGCTGTCGAACGCCACGGAGACGAGCACGACGCAGCCCGCCGGTGGCGCATCGGGCCGCCGGGCGCTGCGGTAGAGGTGGAATTCGCTCCCGTCCGGTTCGGGTTCGCGCGCCCACTGTTCGTAGGTGAACCACCCTTCGTCGCCGGTGAACACCGTGTGACTCAATCGTCCTGCCGCTGGAGCCGGCGCGCTGAGCTCAGGCGAACCGTCGCCCTGGCGGATGCGCACGGCCGCGACGCCCGCGCGGCCCGGGTCGGGAAAGGTCATGGTTGCCTCCTGGTGAAGTTCCCGTCTGGGAGATCCCTGTCTTGGAGATCCCCGTCTTGGCGAACACTGTGGAACTTCAAGGCGTCTTGAAGTCAAGCCGCTCTTGACTCCGGGTAAACAGTCGCGTTTCCTTGATCCACGAGGAGGCGCGATGGGTGACGCACTCGAGAAAGCCATGGTCGGCATCGGGCTGATGGCCGGCAGCGCCAACGTGATCATGCAGCTCGGGCGGGCGCCGGTGGGGTACGGGGTGATGGAGAGCCGCGTCGAGAGCGGGAACCTGTTCCGGCACCCGGTCAAACGGGCGCGCACCACGGGGACCTACCTGGCGGTCGCGGCGTTCGGGACCGACGAGGAGCGCAAGGCCTACCGCAAGGCGGTCAACGGATCCCACCGTCAGGTGCGGTCCACGAAGGACAGTCCGGTCGCTTACAACGCCTTCGACCCCGAGCTGCAGCTGTGGGTCGCCGCGTGTCTGTACAAGGGGCTCGAGGATGTGCACGCGGCGTTCTTCGGTGGGGCCGCGCCCGAGGAGCTGTACGCCGACGCCGTGGTGCTCGGCACGACGCTGCAGGTGCGGCCGGAGATGTGGCCCGAGGACCGCGAGGCGTTCGCGAAGTACTGGGCCGACGGGCTCGACCGGGTGACCATCGACGACCGGACCCGCGCGTACCTCACCGACCTTGTCGACCTGCGGTTCCTGCCGCAGCCGTTCCCACTGGTGTTCGGGCGGTTCCACCGGTTCGTGACGACCGGGTTCCTGCCGGCGTGTTTCCGGGAGCACATGCGGTTGTCGTGGACCGAACACGATCAGCGAACATTCGAACGTCTCACGCGCGGGATCGGACACGTCGTGCGGCACCTCCCGCGCAGCGTGCAGCGGTTCCCGTACAACGCGTACCTGCGTGATCTCCGCAAGCGCCGCTGCGAGGGCCGTCCGCTCGTGTGAAGCGGTTGACCGACGCCCGCGCGGTGGGCGAAGGTAGGCCGATGAGCAGCGACGACGTACGCGAGGGTGTCAAACTGACCAATCTCGACCAGCCGCTGTTCGCCGACGCCGGCGCGACCAAACGCGACCTGCTCGACTACCTCGACGGCGTCTCGCAGCGGCTCCTGCCGGTGCTGCACGACCGGCCGCTGTCGGTGGTGCGCGTGCTGCGCGGGCAGGACGCGTTCATGCAGAAGAACCTGCCGAAGTACACGCCCGAGTTCGTGCCGCGCGTGAAGCTGTGGGCCGAGAGTTCGAAGCGGGAAGTCTCCTACGCGTTGTGCAACGATCGCCCCACGCTCCTGTGGTTCGGCAACCAACGCGCGATCGAATACCACCCCACGTTGACGCTTTTCGACCACACCCAGGGCCCGACCCACCTGATCATGGACCTCGACCCGCCCGAGGGCGCGCCGTTCGGCGTCGCCGTCGCGGGCGCGCGCCTGGTCCGCCAGGCCCTCGCCGACGCGGGGCTGGCCGGTGCGCTGAAAACGAGCGGCTCCAAGGGTGTCCACGTCTTCGTGCCGCTCCAGCCCGGCCAGGCCCACGAGGACGTCGCCGCCGCGACCCGCGCGGTCGCGGCCTGCGCCGAGCGCCTCGACCCGGACCTCGCCACCACCGCGTTCATCCGCGAAGACCGCCACGGCAAGGTGTTCCTCGACTCCACCCGCGCCGGCGGCGCCACCGTGGTCGCCGCCTACAGCCCACGCGTGCGGCCCGGCCTCACCGTGTCGTTCCCGATCCCGTGGTCCGCGGCCGACGACGTGACCCCGCGCGACTTCACCGTCCACACGGCACTCGGCCTCCTCGGCGACACCGACCCGTGGGCGACGGAAATGCCCGCACCGCAGGCACTTCCGGACGACCTCGTCGCCGAAGGCCACACCATCCCGATCGCCCGGGTCGCCGCGATGCACGAGGGCAAACGGCGAGCCAAGGCCCGGCGGGAAGCCGACAGCTAAGGCGGCTAAGACTGCGGAGGCAGAGCCAGCAAGTCCTCGTGCTCCACAACCGCCGACTCGAGCTCCCGCCGATATCCCGCCAACTCCAACGCCGGATTCTCCTCCTCGGCCGCGGAAACCCAGCCCGAGAACCACGTCTCCATCAACGCCGCGTCCTGAGCCCCGAGCCGCCACGGCGTCGCCACCCGCCGCACCGCGAACCCACGGGCGGCGAACTCCGCCGCCGCGAACGCCACCGCGTCCGGCCCCAGCCGGCCTTCCCGGCGCTGGTGCGCGTTGAACGCCGCCCCCACCGCCTCGTCGCGCGGATCCGGCGGCGTCAGCGCGACCCGCCCGACCACCGACAACGTCAGCAACGCCGGCACCCGCGCCCCCGCACAAGCGTCGACCAGCCGCCGGATCTCCTCCGGCGTGAACAGGTCCAGCAACGCCGACGCGGTCACCAGCGAGGTTCCCGAAAGATCCGCCGCCGTCAGCCGTGTGACATCTCGAACCTCGCCTGTCGCATTCTCAACACCCGCGACCGCCAGCCGCACCAGTCCCGGATCCTGGTCGTGCAGGATCCACTGCTGCGGCCGCGGCAACCGGCCCGTGAGCCAGCGGCTCATGGAACCGGTGCCACAGCCCAGGTCGCGGACCACGACCGGCGTGGCCGGCTCGAGCGAGTCCACAAGGGACGCGGCGCGCGCGACGGAATCCGCGCCTTCCCGCAGCCGCAACCACTCCGGCGCGTAGCCGGAGGGATCCACCTCGGTCAAAGCGAACGCTCGTAGCCGGCCGAAGCGACGTGCGACTCGTGCAGCGTCACCGAAATCCCCGACAGCCCGTGGGCACCCTCGCCGAGCTCCCCGGCGTGCACGGCGTCGGCCAGCCGGTCGGCGATCACCTTCGCCAGGAACTCCGTGGACGTGTTGATGCCCTCGAACGCCGGGTCGTCGTCGAGGTTGCGGTAGTTGAGGTCGGCCAGGACGGAGCCGAGCTTCTGAGTCGCGAGGCCGATGTCGACCACGATGTTGTCGGAGTCGAGGTCGGTGCGGCGGAACGTGGCGTCGACGACGAAAGTGGCGCCGTGCAGCTTCTGCGCCGGACCGAAGACCTCACCGCGGAAGCTGTGGGCGACCATGATGTGGTCGCGGACGGTGACGCTGAACAAGATTTTCTCCTTACGTACCCAGTGGATAAACGATCCGGTGCGCGAGCCCCGGCAGGTCCCCGCCGGCGAGGCGGGAGATGAGGTCCGGCAGGTCCGCGAACGCGGTCTCGCCGGTGACGAGCACGTCGAACGCCGGGTCGGCCAGCAGCCGCAGAGCCGTGGCCATGCGGTCACCGTAGGTGCGCCGCGCCGAACGGGCGGGGGAGACCGTGCCCACCTGGCTGCTGCGGATCGTGAGCCGGCGCGAGTGGAAGTTCTCGCCGAGCGGCACGCTCACGCGCCGGTCGCCGTACCAGCTCAGGTCCACCACCGTCGCCTCGCGGCCCAGCAGCTCCAGCGACCGCGCGAGCCCCGCGTCGGTCGCGCTGGCGTGCACCACGAGGTCGAGGTCGCCCTCGGCGTCCTCCGGCCGCACGTAGCGGATGCCGAACGCCGCCGCGACCTTCTCCCGGGCCGGGTCGGTGTCCACCAGCTGGACGTCCACTCCCGGGAAGCGGGAGAGCAGCCCGGCGACGCTACTGCCGACCATCCCGGCCCCGACCACGGCGATCCGGTCGCCGACCAGGGGCGCGGCGTCCCACAGCGCGTTCACGGCCGTCTCCACGGTGCCCGCGAGGATGGCCCGCGCGGCCGGCACGTCGTCCGGCACCACCGTGACCGCCGAGGCCGGCACCACGAACTCGGTCTGGTGCGGGTACAGGCTGAACACCGTCCGCCCCACCAGCTCGGCCGGCCCGGCCTCGACGCGCCCGACGTTGAGGTAGCCGTACTTCACCGGGAACGGGAAGTCGCCCTCCTGGAACGGCGCGCGCATCACCTCGCGCTGGCTCTCGGGCACGCCGCCGCGCAGCACCAGACTTTCCGTGCCGCGGCTCATGCCGGAAAACAGCGTCCTGACCAGCACTTCGTCCGGCCCCGGCGCCGGCACCTCCGCCGCCCGGATCTCGCCGGTTCCGGCGGATTTGAACCAGAAGGCCTGTCCCGTACGTGTCATGGTCGTCCTCCTCTGCCGCGAGATCGAGGCGATATGGCTGTCACCACCACTACACGATCACGTTCCACCGTGGGTTCACTCGTTCGGCAGCAGGCCGCGGGTGCCGGAGCCCAGGTGGCGCTGCTGGGCGTGCTCGCCCTGACCGTCGGCCTCGGCGCCGCCGGCTGGGCCGCGGGCCTGGCGTACACCGTCGGCCTGTGGGCCCTGCTCGCGGGCGCCGCGCGCAAGGCCGGTGCCCGGTCCCTGGGCCCCGCCGACCACGTCACGCTCGCCCGCGCCATCCTCATCGGCGGCGTCACCGCGCTGGTCGCGGACCACCTGAACGGGGGAGCGCCGCTCGCCGTGCTCGTGCCGCTGGCTTCGGTCGCGCTGGCGCTCGACGCCGTCGACGGGCAGGTCGCGCGCCGCACCGGCACATCCTCGGCGCTCGGCGCTCGGTTCGACATGGAGTCCGACGCGTTCCTCATCCTGGTGCTCAGCGTGCTGGCAGCGGAGACGTTCGGCTACTGGGTCCTCGTCATCGGCCTGATGCGCTACGCGTTCGTCGCGGCGACCTGGGCCCTGCCCTGGCTCAACGGCACACTGCCGCCCAGCCGGGCGCGCAAGGTCGTCGCCGCGCTGCAGGGCGTGCTGCTGGTGGCCGCGGCCTCGGGCCTGCTGCCCCACCTCGCCGGCCTGGCCGTCACGGTGGCCGCCCTGGCCACCCTCGTGTGGTCCTTCGGCCGCGACGTCCTGTGGCTGCACAGCGCCCATCGAGCCCATCGAGCCCACCGAGCCCATCGCACCGCCGCACTCCCGGAACCCCGCGCCGGCCACGCGACGTGCGTCGTCCGGCGCCGTTCGACCCTGCGTCGCCACCACCACCTGGCGACCCGCAACCCGTAGCCGGAAGAGACGGGGATCACGCGCCCGGGTTGCCCGGTTTTCCCTCGCCACGGGGTCTCGCGGGTAGCTGCGGACACCCTCGCGTCACCCTTCGGCTGACGCGAGCTTCGCCGCCATCCTCTCGGCGTCACCCGTGCGGCCGTGGGACTGGAACAGCTCGCGCGCCCGCGCCCACACCTCGCGCGCGGCGGCCGGGTTGCCGAGGGCGGCGTGGGTGTCGCCGA
The DNA here is from genome assembly GCF_042896185.1 of Amycolatopsis sp. NPDC001319. Classification (NCBI taxonomy): domain Bacteria; kingdom Bacillati; phylum Actinomycetota; class Actinomycetes; order Pseudonocardiales; family Pseudonocardiaceae; genus Amycolatopsis; species Amycolatopsis sp. NPDC001319. Next base: position 324,101 of record NZ_JBIAWY010000007.1, read on the forward strand.
GGTTGGCGAGGATCACGGGCTCGTCGTAGGCGTCTTCGGTGTCGCGGGCGAGCGCGAGAGCGGCCGTGTAGTGGTCGAGCGCGTCTTCGTGTTCGCCCATCGCCGAGGCGATGTAGCCGAGGCTGTCGAGCGTCACGGTCTCCGCGCGGTGGTGGTCGTGCTTGCGGCACAGCGCGAGCGCCTGTTCGCAGTGTTCGCGGGCTTCGGTCAGGAAGCCGAGCTGCGCGGAGTACCAGCCGAGGGTGTTCAACGCGTCGGCCTGGCGCAGGCCGTTGCCGGTGGCGCGGTAGTGCTTCAGCGCGGCGGCGGTGTGGTGCAGGGCGCCGTCGAAGTCGCCGCTCTGGCCGAGCGCCCAGCCGAGCGCGCGGGACGCGTCGGCGGCGAGATCCGCGTGTCGCGCAAGGGAAAGTGCCTCACGCAGGTGCCGGAGGGCGTGGTCGTGGGACCCGGTGCGCGTGTAGGCCGTGCCGAGGTACATCGCGGCGATGGCCTGCGGTTCCGGGTCGTCGAAGGCGCGGGCGGCGGCGTGGCCGGCCTGCCACGCCGTGAGGTCTTCGACGAGCTGGCCGTGAATCACGTGGTACCCACTGATGCTCCACGCGAGCCGCCAGACGTCCTGGTGCGCGCCGCGCTGCACGGCGGAATCCAGCGTCGCGCGGAGGCTGTGCTGTTCGTCGTCGAACCAGCGCGTCGCGGCCCGGCGGTCGGCGAGCGGCGGCGCGGTCGCCTCCGGGAGGTCGATCGACTGGCGTTCCGGCCGCAGCAGGCGGTTCGCGACGCCGGCCGTGTGCAGCAGGAAGTCGGTGAAGCGCCGGAGTGCCTCGGCGCGTTCCGGCGGGGTGACGAGCTCGTCGGCGTACAGCCGTAGCAGGTCGTGCATCCGGTAGCGGCCGGGCAGGTGCTCCTGCAGCAGGTGCGCGTCGACGAGGCGGCGCAGCACCGCCCGCGGCCGCTCCAGGCCGGCCAGCGCGCCCGCGCCCGCGAGGCTCACGTCCGGTCCCGGCACGGCGCCGAGCAGCCGGAACACGCGCTGGGCGCCCGCGTCGAGGGCGTCGTAGGACCACGAGAACACCGCCCGGACGTTCGTGGCCAGGTCGCCGGCGTCCAGCGCGTCGAGCCGAGCCGACGCGTCCTCGAGCTCGCGCGCCAGCACCTCCAAGCGGAACCGTGGGTTCGCCCCGGCCCGGCTCGCGACGACGCTGATCGCCAGCGGCAGACCGCCGCACCAGCGCACGAGGTCGGCGACGGCCGCCGGCTCCGCCGCCACGCGCCGGTCGCCGAGGTGGCGCGTGAGCAGCTCGCGCGCCTCGCGTTCGGCCAGCTCGGCCAGGTCCAGCAGCTGCGCGCCACGGACGCCGAGGCCGCCGAGGCGGTGGCGGCTGGTGATCATCACGGTGCACGTCTCACTGCCCGGCAGCAGCGGTTCGACCTGTGCTGCGTCGCGCGCGTTGTCGAGCACCACGAGCAGGCGCCGGCCCGCGGCGAGGCTGCGGTACAGCGCGAAGCCGCCTTCGGGGTCGGCGGGCACGGCCGCGGGCGCGACGCCGAACGCGTCGAGGAAGTGGCGCACCACGGCTTCGGGCCGTAGCGGCGAACCGGCCTGGTCGAAGCCGCGGAGGTTCACGTACAGCTGGCCGTCGGGAAACCGCGCGACGTTGCGGTGCGCCCACCGCAGCGCGAGCGACGTCTTGCCGATGCCGCCGGCGCCACCGATCGCCGAGATCGCGACCGTGCCCGAGCCGCCGGCCATCGCGGCGTCGAGTTCGGCCAGCTCGGCGTCGCGCCCGACGAACCACCGCGGCGGCGCGGGCAGCTGGCGTGGCACGGGCGTCTCGCGCGGCGGGCTGAGCTCCGGGTCGGTGGTGAGGATGCGCTGGTGCAGCTCGCGCAGCGCGGGACCGGGGTCGGCGCCGAACTCGTCGGCGAGCCGGCGGCGGATCCGGTCGTACTCCTCGAGCGCGCCCGCCTGCCGCCCGGCGCGGTAGCGCGCGAGCATGAGCTGGCCGGCGATCCGCTCGTCGAGCGGGAAGGCCACGGCGCGCTGGGCCGCGTCGGCGAGCACGGCGTTGTGCTCACCCAGCTGCAGCGCGAGGTCCGTGCGGTCGAGCTGGGCGGACAGGCGTTCGGCAGCGAGCGTTTCGCGGGCGGCTTCGGCCCACGGAGTGTCGAGGCCGGCGAACGCGTCGTCGCGCCACAGGGCGAGGGCCTCGTCGAACAGCTCCGGCCGCCGTTGCGATCGAGCCTGCGCGACGAGCGCGCGGAACCGCTGCACGTCGACGCTCCCGGGCGGCGTGGTGAGCACATAACCGCTCGGGCCGTGCTTGATCTCGACGCCCTCCGCCGCCGCGAGCGTGCGGCGCAGCCGGGAGAGGTAGCTGGCGAGCAGCCGGTGCGCGCGGTACGGCGGCTCGTCCGCCCACACGCGCTCGACGATCCGCTCCGTGGACACGGGCCGGTTGGCGTCGGCGAGCAGCGCGGCCAGCACCCAGCGCTGCCGCGCGTGCCCGAGGTCGACGGGCTCGCCGGCGACGTGCGCCTCCACGGGGCCGAGCAAGCCGAACCGGACCAGGGTCATGGCCCATGCTTACCGCACCCGGGCGGGGGCGTGCGACCGGGAATCCCGCGTGACCTGCGAGTTCGCGATTCCCCAAAAAACTTCCGAACTCACGTGAACCGAACACGACCCCAGCCCCGTGTCACGGGCAAGAGCGGCTCCGGACGGTCCGGGAGCCCCGGTCGAACCCCCTTGGAGTTCCCCCATGTTCCGCAAGCACGCCCTGTTTTTCGCTGCCTTCGTGACGGCGGGCGCGGCCCTCTTGTCGGCCTGCGGCGGTCAGACGGACGGCACCCCGAGCGCGGCCCCGGCCGGTGCGGCGGTGAACGCCGGCGACGCCGGTGGCCTCGACCTGCTGAGTGGCACCGCCCGCAGCAACAACGCCGCTCGGGACACCGGCGACCTCGCCCCGGCCGGCGCGCCCGCGGACGTGCGCACCAAGTGGGTGTCGCTGCGCGCCGGCAAGGCGGGCAACCTGAACCCGGTCGTGATCAACGGCGCCGGGATGACGATCTACCGCTTCGACAACGACTCCCCGAAGCCGCCGAAGTCCACTTGCAACGGTGACTGCGAGAAGAAGTGGCCGCCGGTCAAGGTCACCAAGGGCACCAAGGTCTTCATCGCCGGCATCAAGAAGTCCGCGATCGGCGTCGTGAAGCGCGACGACGGCTCGCTGCAGCTGACGATCGGCAACTGGCCCGCCTACACGTTCTCCGGCGACAAGAACCCGGGCGACACCAACGGTGAAGGCGTCGGCGGCACGTGGTTCGGCATGAGTCCGACCGGTGGCAAGGTGCTCGACGGTTCGGGCTCCGGCACCGCCACCCCGCCGTCGGACAACCCGACCCCGTCGAGCGGCTCGAAGGCCGCCACCAGCACGATCCTGTTCGACGACGCGTTCTTCAGCGACAACGGTGCCTCGCAGGGCCTTTCCTTCGGTTCCGGTGACAACGCCTGCCAGAACCTCGCCCGCCCCGGCGTCACCTCGTCGCTGACCACCGACGGCACCCTCAAGCTGTGGACCGGCCCGAACTGCACCGGCAAGTCCACGGTCGTCGACAGCGACGTGAAGGACCTCTCCACGATCGGCTTCGACGACGCCATCCAGTCTGTCCACTTCGGCGCCTGATCTACTTCGAGCCGGTGCGGCCTCTCGGTCGCATCGGCTCTTTTTCCTTGGAGGAGCAATGATTTCGCGGTTCACGTGGGTGGCGACGCTGGTCGTGGGCGCCGTGCTGGTGGCCGGGTGCACCACGGCCGTCCAGGGCAGCGCGGGCGTCGACCGGCCCGACCCGGCCAAGGTCGCCGGCCTCGCCATCACCGACGGTCCCAGCGGACCGAAGGCCGGCGTCGCGGACACCGACCTGCCCGTGGCCAACACCGACGGCGGCGCGATCGACAAGCTCGCCGCCAACGCCGTCGCCGACGTCCAGCAGTACTGGACCGAGCAGCTGCCGGAGAGCTTCGGCAAGGACTACAAACCCGTCGGGCAGCTCATCTCCTACGACTCGCGCGGCCAGGGCCTGAACCTCTGCGGCTCCAGCACCGCCGGCCTCGTGAACGCGTTCTACTGCCCCTCCGGAGACCTCGTCGCGTGGGACCGCGGCGAGCTGTTGCCCATGCTGAACGACTCCTTCGGCCCGATGTCCGTGGTCGCCGTGCTGGCCCACGAACTGGGCCACGCCGTGCAGACGCGGCTCGGCCTGAGCCCCAACACCCCGTCGATCGTGAAGGAACAGCAGGCCGACTGCTACGCCGGCACCTTCTTCCGCTGGGTGGCCGAGGGCAATTCGCCGCACTTCCAGGTGTCCACCGGCACGGGCCTCAACCAGATCATGGCCACGCTCTTCTTCATCCGCGACTCCGCCGGCTCCAGCTTCGACACCGCCGGCGCCCACGGCAGCGCGTTCGACCGCGTGTCCGCCTTCCAGTTCGGCTTCACCGACGGCCCGAAGCGCTGCGCCGCCATCGACAACGCCGAGGTCGTGAGCCGCACCAGCCAGCTGCCCTTCTCGTCGAAGGACCTCGACACGGGCGACGGCAAGGGCAACCTCGACGTCGTCGACCCGGCGAACCTGCAGGACCTGGAGTCGAGCCTGCGCGCCGCGTTCCCCAAGGGCGCCCCGAAGCTCACCTCCGACCCCGAGTCCTGCTCGGACGCTCGCGTGACCACGCCCGCCGCGTACTGCCCGTCGACCGACACCGTGTCGGTCGACCTGACCTCCCTGCGCCGCGTCGGCACCCCACCGTCGCGCGGCACCTCCGGCGGCTTCGGCGACTTCGCCGCGTTCGCCGAGGTGGCCTCCCGCTACGCGCTGTCGGTCGAAAAGGCCTACGGCCTGCGCTTGGACACGGCCTCCACGGGCCAGCTCACGGCCTGCCTGACGGGCATGTGGGCGGGCACGTTGACGCCGGACAAGAAGGCCACGCTGGAGCTTTCACCGGGTGACCTGGACGAAGCCATCGCCGAGCTGTTGTCGCCCAAGAGCGTCATCGCTTCCGACCCTTCCGGGGCGACGGTACCTTCGGGTTTCGCCCGCGTGGAGGCTTTCCGCGACGGGTTCACGTCGCCGACTGTCGCGACGTGCACCAGTAAGTACGGCGCCTGAGTTCGGTTCCTGCGGCCCTCCCTCGCCGGTTCGGCGGGGGAGGGCCGTTTTCGTCGGTGGCACGAATCCCGCCAAACCCACGGATCACGCCGAAGTTCGTTGCCGGGCAATGATTTCCGCGCGTTCGCTGGTTCGACCATTCGGCAGCCCCGTTCGACGGCTGCCCACGTTGAACCAAGGAGTGCCATGGGCAAGACCGTCCTCGTCACCGGCGCGGGCTCCGGCTTCGGCGCGCTGATCGTGCGCGCGCTGGCCGACGCCGGCCACACCGTCCACGCGGGCATCCGCGACCTCGCCGGCCGCAACGCCCCCGCGGCCGCCGCGCTGGCGACCTACGCGTCCTCCCGCGAAGTGGCGCTGCGCGCGGTGGAACTCGACGTCCGTTCGCAGGATTCGGTGGACAACGCCGTCGCCTCGATCGCCGAGCCGCTGGACGTCGTCGTCCACAACGCCGCGTACCTCGCCCTGGGCCCGGCCGAGGCGTTCACCCCGGCCGACATCGCGGATGTCATGGACACCAACGTCTCCGGCCCCCAACGCGTCAACCGCGCGGTGCTGCCGCGCTTCCGCGAGCGTCGCCACGGTCTGGTGGTGTGGATCGGCTCCTCCAGCACCAAGGGCGGCACCCCGCCGTACCTCGCGCCGTACTTCGCGGCCAAAGCGGCGATGGACGCCTTCGCCGTGTCGTACGCCGCCGAGCTCGCCCGCTTCGACATCGAGACCACGATCGTCGTCCCCGGCGTCTTCGCTCAGGGCACCTCGCTGTTCGCCAACGGCCACGCGGCCTCCGACACCGCCCGCGCCGCCGCGTATGACGCCGCCTACCCAGGCCTCCTCGACCACGTCGCCGCGCGGCTCTCCGACCTGGCCCCACCGGACATCGACGCCGTCGCCACCGCCGTCACCGACCTCGTCGCCCTGCCCCACGGCACCCGCCCCTTCCGCGTCCACATCGACCCGGTCGACGACGGCTCCGAAGCAGTCAGCACCGTCGCCGACGAGGCCCGCACGCAGTTCCTGACCCGCCTGGGTCTTTCCGACCTCCTCCACCCGCACGCGTGGTAAGGACGATCATGGACTTCTCACTGGAACGTCCGATACAACGCCGGGTGGGGGCCATCGGCGTGGGGGCGCAGTGGTGGAAGACGCTGCCCTTGTCGCGGAACGGGGTGGCGACGGGGATGCCCGCGATCACGCAGCGGCTTCCGGGTCGCTGATTCGCCCGGTACGCACCGGCGCCACAGCGAACTTCTCGATCATGAACCGCCAGAACAGCGGCACGGCCTCCGAACTCGGCCGGTAGATCCGATCGTCGTACCCGGTGTGCGAGCGGTGCTCGATGAACACCCCGCCGGCACCGACGAACCCCGACGACGGCGACCGCGCCACGACGACCTCGACCGGGAGCCGGTCGGGCACCGGGCGCGGCGTGACGATCAGGTCGTGCATCGAGGTCAGCCCGGCCAGGCGGGAGGCGCCGTCGCAGTCGAGGACGCTGTCGACGATGTCCGCCATGTGCGCGAACTCCGGGTGCCGGTCCCCCATCTCGCGAAACCTCACGGCGATCTCCGGCCACGGGACCTCGCGGAAGGGGTAGGGGAAGGCTCGCGAGTTGATGAGCATGCGGCCATCATGCCGACCCGGCTGCTCCGCCGTCGATCGGAAATCTGGCCCGCACCGATAACACGATCGGCAGCGGCTCCCCACCCTCACTGAACCGTTCGAGCCCGAACCCCGCGTCCACCAACGCGTTGAGCAGCTGCGGCAACGGCCAGTGCGCCGCGCCCACCTTGTCCCGGATCCCTTGGTCCGTCCAGGAATCCTTCGTCCAGTGGCGCTCGCGGTAGCCCGCCCGGATCACCGCCGCGGCCGGGTCGCTTCGGTCCGCGAAGCTGCCGCAGAAACACGGGTGCACCCCGACGTGCACGAATACCCCACCCGGCCGCAGCACCCGCGCAACCTCGTGCAGCACGGCCGGGTACGCCGGCATGTCGGTGTGCACCATGACAGCGACGACCGCGTCCACGCTGCTGTCCCGCATCGGCAACCGCTGCGCGTCCGCGCGGGCGACGGGCATCCGCTCGCGCCCGTACCGCAGCATCCCGGCCGACAAGTCGACCCCGACGGGTGTCCACCCGAGCTCGCGCAGCACGCCCGCGTGAACCCCCGTGCCGCACCCGACCTCGAGGCACGCGCCCGAGCCTTCCCCGAGCAGCTCCCGCAGTGCGGCCGAGATCCCGAGCGGATCCGACTGCTGCGCGCCCAGGAACTGTCCCTCGTACCAGTCCGCGATCTCGTCGTACGCCGTCCTCACCCGCACCAGTGGACCGCTCGCGCCGCCGCGCCCGCCACCGTTTCCGCTCGAAGCGAATTACGATCTTGACCGAGCGCGAGCAACGAGGAGGTCTCCGTGCCCATCCCGACCCGCATCGCTGTCGTCGCCTTGGCTGCAGCGGTCCTCGCGACCAGCTGCTCCGCGAACACCCCGGCCCCACTCAAGGTCTGCACCACCGGCGACTACCAGCCCCTCACCTACCGCGACCCCGCGACCGGCCGCTACTCCGGTATCGACATCGACATGGCCCGCGGCCTCGCCACCCACCTCGGCCGCGCGGTCACCTTCGTCCCCACGACGTGGTCGACGTTGATGCACGACCTCCCGAAGTGCGACATCGCCATGGGCGGCATCTCCGTCACCCCGGCCCGAGAGCAGCAGGCCGACTTCACCGCGCCCTACCTCGCCAACGGCAAAACGCCCCTCACCACCACCGCCCGCGCCGCGGATTTCCAGACCGTCGCCCAGATCAACACCCGCGGCAACCGCGTCCTCGAAGACACCGGCGGCACCAATATCGCGTTCGCGAAGCAGCACCTGTCCAACGCCACCCTCATCGTCTCCCCGGACAACACGCAGTGCTTCGCCCAGCTCCTCACCGGCCACGCCGACGTGATGATCACCGACGCCATCGAGGCCGAATACCAGGCCCGCAAGAACCCCGGCCTCGTCGCCGTGCACCCCGCCCAGCCCTTCACGTCGGACCACAAGGCCTACCTGCTCCCGAAGAACAGCCCCCTTACCGCGCGGGTGAATGAGTGGCTCAAAGCCGCGCTGCACGATGGGACCTTCGCGCGGTTCTACCGGCAAGCGTTCAGCTGAGAAATCCTCGGGAGTCCGAGTAAGTGGCCGGTCGACGAAGGGTTGTTCCGGGCGTCGCCCGGAAACCCTCCTCGGTCACGAGTCCTTCTCACCAAAGGTGAACCGCGACTGAAGGATCGGCCCCGGAATCGACGGATCCGGCCCCCGGCCGTAGCGCCTGCTGAAGACATCCACCGGCGACGTCGTGAGGGTCCACCCGGACGCACGAAGAGCACCAGGTGTATCCGGCCGGGGATCCGGATCGAACAGGCTCCCCAAGTGCGACCCGGTTTCCGAGGTGCTGGTGTCGAAGAGTGTGTGGTCGCGGAGGGAGTCCTGGCCGGGGAGGGTTTCCAGGCCGACGCGGCTGCCGGGGGCCGACAGGGTGTTGAGGGTGGTGATGAGGGTGGTCTCGACCGGGGCGGGGAGGTAGAGGAGGAGGCCTTCGGCGATCCACGTCGTGGGGACGGCGGGGTCGAAGCCCGCGGCCAGGAGGACCGAGGGCCAGTCGTCCGCGAGGTCGGCCGTGAGGAGGTGGTGGGGCACAGGCGAAAGAGCGCCCAAGGAGTCCAGGACTTTCGTCTTGAAGGCGAGGACGTCGGGGCGGTCGATCTCGTAGCAGGTCGCCGACGGGGGCAGGGGCAGGCGCAGCGCGCGGGTGTCCAGGCCGGCGCCGAGGATGACGAGTTGCGGGGTGTGCGGGGCGGAGTCGATCAGGAAGTCGTCGAAGGTGCGGGCGCGGACGGCGAAGAAGCGGCCGAGGTGGCCCCAGAAGGGGTCGGCGTCGCCGAGCGGGACGTCGGAGATGCGGGTGGGCAGGGCGACGGGGGAGCTGGCCGAGCGGACGAAGTGCTCGGCGTACTCGTCGCGCAGCAGGCTGTGCGGGTGGTGGGTTTCGATGGCGCGCGCGGCCGCGACCATGAGGGCGGTGGAGCTGACGCCCGCCGCGAGATCTGAGTCCGACACCTGCTGAACACCTTTCGGCCGGGAAGTCGGCGCTCACGGTACCGGCAAGCCCGCCCGAACCGGATACCTCCATCGGGGTGATCAAGTTCCGCGTCCTGCCTGGCCGGACAGGAAAAAAACTCAGCGGCCGTCGATGGTGGCGGCGGCGTCGGGGACCTGCTTGCCCGCGAAGGCGGGACGGGCGCCGTACGGGTCGGCGTCTGTCCACAGTGTCGTGGGGACTTCCTTGCGCACCACGGGGATCACCTCGGCGGCGAAGCGCTCCAGCATCTCGAGCTGCTGCTCGTGCGGCAGCATCGTGGGCAGGCTGAACGACTGGAGGTCGTGGCCGAACGCGGCGTGGAAGTACAGGATCTTGTCGATGATCTGCTGCGGGCTGCCCACCAGCACGGGACCTTCGGCGATGGCGTGGTCGATGTCGCGGAACACCATCTCGTTGCCCGGCGTGTGGTTGCCCGGTTTGTTGAAGAACTCGACCATCTTCTCGTACACCGGGCCGAAGTGCTCGCGAGCGTCCTGTGTGGAATCGGCCAGGTACAGGAAACCCGCGCCGGCGCCGACGAAGGCGTAGCGGGGGTCGTGGCCGTGGCGGTCGTACTCGGCGCGGTAGTGGTCGATGAGGACCTTGTAGTTGTCGCGCGGCTGGATGGCGTTGGCGCTGAACAGCGGGTCGCCCCACTTCCCGGCGAGTTCGGCGGACGTCAGCGTGGTCGCTGAGCCGTGCCAGACGCGGGGTGCGCCCGCGTACGGGCGCGGCAGGGTGGTGACCCCGTCGAGCGCGCCGCGGAACTTTCCTTCCCACGTCACGTTTTCCTCGCGCCACAGGCGACGGAGCAGCTCGTACTTCTCCGCCAGCTGGTCCCACTGCTGCCCGGGCTCGACGCCGAACATCGGCAGCTGCCGGGCCTCGTTGCCCTTGCCGATCACGATCTCGACGCGGCCGCGGGAGAGCTGGTCGATCGTCGCGAAGTCCTCGGCGATGCGCACCGGGTCCGAAATGGACAGCACGGTGACGCCGGTCTGGATCCGGACCCGGCTCGTGGTCGCGGCGATCGCGCCGAGCAGCACGGTCACGCCGGCCGAGAGGAACGGGCCCGCGTGCCGCTCGCCGAGCGCCACCGCGTCGAAGCCGACCTGCTCGGCGCGCTGCGCGGTGTTCAACGCCTGCGCATACCGGTCGGACGTGCTGACGATTCGGCCGGTGACCGGGTTCTGCAGGTGCGGCAGGATGTCGAGGAGCTGGAATCGCACGGACGTCTCCAAGCGCTGGCAGTTGAACGTTCAGTCAAACGCTACGCCGCCGGACTTGAACCTTCAAGCAATCTCAAAACCGCGCCGGACGCGGTCCAGCAGCCCGTCGAGCGTGTCCAGATCGGCCTCGGAAAACGCGGCGAACGCGGTGCGCAGGTTGCGCGCGTGCACGGTCGCGGCCTGGTCAAGCACCTTGCGCCCGGCGTCGGTGATGGCCGCGTAGGCCACCCGGCGGTCGGTCGGGCACGGGCGGCGCTCGACGTAGCCGGCCGCCTCGATGCGGTCGATCAGCCGCGTGATGCCGCCTGTGGTGAGCGCCACTTCATTCGCGAGCGCGCTCATCGTCAGCTGCCCGCCCTCCGAGCGGGCGAGCCGGATCAGCACCTCGAACCACGTGTGCTGCAGCCCGGTCTCGGCCTGCATGGCGGGACCGAGCCGGCGCTCCAGCTGGCTGCTGGCCTCGACCAGCCTGCCGAACGTCGTGATCAAGCGGTCGTCGATCGGGTCCATGCCGCCAGTGTACGCGGAAAAGGTTGACGCGTCAGCTATTGCATCGGAAGGCATCTTGTGGTTACCGTGTCAGTATCTGAACTGTCAGATATTGAAGGAGCAGATAATCATGCGGATCGCCATCATCGGAGCCGGCAACGTCGGCTCGGCTCTCAGCAAGGCCGCCGTCGACGCCGGGCACGCGGTGACCCTGACCGCGACCAGCCCCGAGAAGGCAGCCGAGGTCGCCGCCGAGACGGGCGCGCGGGCCGCGGCGAGCAACCTCGAGGCGGTGGCCGACGCCGACGTCGTGGTGCTGGCCGTGCCGGGCACCGCCGTCGGCGCCGTCGCCCAGGAGATCGCGCCCGCCGTGCGCGGCAAGGTCGTGGTCGACGCCACCAACCCGCTCAACGCGACCTTCACCGACCTCGACATCGAAGAGACCGCCGCCGTGCAGACGCTGCAGCGCCTGGTCGCCGACGCCGCCGTGGTCAAGGCCTTCAACACCATCTTCGCCGGCCGCCTCGGCACCCCCACCGAGAGCGGCCACCGGCTCGACGCCTTCTACGCCGGCGACGACACCGACGCCAAGAAGGTGGTCGCGGAGCTGCTCACCTCGCTCGGTTTCCGCCCGATCGACGCCGGTGGCCTGCGCATGGCCCGCGCGCTGGAGGAGATGGCGTTCCTCAACATCGCCCTCAACGCCGGCAACAACTGGCCCTGGCAGTCCGGCTGGGCGCTGCTCGGCCCGACCGTCTGAACGCCGGCACTCCGATGAACGAGCCGGTCGTCGAGACCCGGGGTGACGAGGGACCGCTGGTCGTGCTGCTGCACGGCCGCGGCTCGCGCGAGACCGAGATCATCGGGCTCGCCGACGCGTTGCCGAGCGGATTCCGTTACGCAGCAGTGCGAGCACCGATCGCGGAAGGCGGCGGCTTCGCCTGGTTCGCCAACCGCGGCATCGGCCGTCCGACGCCGGAGTCGCTGCGCACCACCATGGACTGGTTCCGCACCTGGCTCGACCGGCAACGCGGGCCCGTGCTGCTGATCGGGTTCAGCGGCGGGGCCGCGTTCGCCGGCGGCCTGATCCTGGCCGATCCGGACCGGTTCGCCGGCGCCGCGATCCTCTACGGGACCTTGCCGTTCGACGCGGGCGTGCCGACCGATCCGGCGCGCCTGGCGGGGCTGCCCGTGTTCCTCGCGCACGGGGAGCACGACCAGGTCATCCCGCGTGACCTGCAGGACCGCACCTGGCGCTACCTCATCGCCGAGTCCGGAGCGCCCACCATCGCGCGGCGCGACCCGGTGGGCCACGGCATCGCACCCGACGCGCTGGCCTCCCTCGGCGGCTGGCTCGCCGAGCGCGCGGACTTCCTCAGGCGGCGCCGGGTGCCCGGACCCCAGCCGGCACGGTGGGCCGCACTCGAAACGCTCCCGCTGCGCGCGGGAAAGCGGCCGGACGTCAGCGTCACCATTCCCCAGCAGCAGCTCACCGGCAACGCCCCGGCCGAGCTGCAGGAAAAGCTGTTCGCCCGCGTCGCCGCGCTGCCCGGGGTGCACAGCACGCAGTCGGCCATCTCCGTGCCGGGCGCGCGCGGGTTCATGGTCGCGGACGGGCAGGCGGGGCCGGCCGACGCGTTCCTCGTGCCGCGGGCCGGTGAGTTCGCTCACCTGCACCCGCGCACCGACGGTTCCCTGCACGTCGCCCTGCCGGTTTCCCTTGCCGCGCAAGCGATCGAACGCGGCTGGGCCGTCGCGCATCCGCTCGCCGGGATCCGGCTCACGCCGGGCATGGTCCTCGTCTACGGGCCTCGCGACGAGGCCGAACTCGACGTCGTCACCGCCATCGTCTCCACCAGCCACGCCTGGGCGACCGGGCGCGAACTCCCCCTGCCAGCCGAAAGAGAGTAGTCATGGATCGCCGTACCGCACTCAAAGGCGGCGCCGCCGCCGCGTTCGGTGCCTTCGCCCTCACCGCCGTCGCCAGTGGGAACGTGGCCGAGGCCGCCGGGCAGCCGCTGCTGCCGGACCCGGCCGCGCACCCCGTGCCCAACCCGCCGTACCCGCGCAACCTCACGCACGACGAGCGCATGCACCTGGAGACGTTCGACGAGCTCGACTTCGACGTGTTCTCCCACGCCGACTGGGAGCGCCTCGGCGAGAGCCACGCGCGCAACATCCGCGTGCACTGGCCCGACGGGCACTACACCGACGGCATCGACCAGCACATCGCCGACCTCGCCGCGATGTTCGTCTGGGCGCCCGACACGCGCATCCACTCGCATCCCTTGCGCGTGGCCAAAAACGAGCTCACCGCCGTCACCGGCGTCATGCAGGGCACCTTCACTCGCCCGATGCCCGACGGCAAGGGCGGCTTCATCAAGCCGACCGGCCGCAAGTACGCGATCAACATGGCCACCGTCGGCATCTGGAACCGCCGCGGCACCATGGACGAGGAATTCCTGTTCTGGGACAACCAGACCTTCAACCAGCAGCTCGGCCTGGCCTGATCGGAGACCTTCGTGAAGCTCGACTTCAACGGCCGGACCGCGCTGGTCACCGGGTCGACGTCCGGGATCGGCGCGGCCACGGCGGCCGCACTCGCCGCCGCAGGCGTCGACGTGGTGGTCAACGGCCGCAACGCCGACCGCGTCGACGAGGTCGCCAAACGCCTTGGCGCACGCGGGATCGCGGCCGACGTCGGCACGGCCGAGGGCGTGGCGTCCCTCGTCGAACAGCTGCCCGACGTGGACGTGCTCGTGAACAACGCGGGCTACTTCGCGCCGGTACCGGTGTTCGAGATCCCCGACGCCGACTGGCTGCGGATCTACGAGGTCAACGTGCTCTCGGGCGTGCGCCTGGCCCGGCACTACACACCGCGGATGGTCGCGCGCGGCTGGGGCCGGGTGATCTTCGTCAGCAGCGAGTCGGCGATCCAGAACCCGACCGAGATGGTCCACTACGGCATGACGAAAACCGCCCAGCTGGCGATTTCCCGTGGCATGGCCCAGGAAGTGGCGGGCACGGGCGTCACCGTGAACAGTGTCCTGCCCGGACCGACGCTGACCGAAGGCGTGCGCGAGTTCGTGCAGGGTCTGTACCCGGACCTCGACTTCGCCGGCGCGGAGCGGCAGTTCATGACGAACGAGCGGCCGACGTCGCTGCTCGGCCGGCTGATCCGTCCCGAGGAAGTGGCGAACATGATCACCTACGTCGCCTCCGACCAAGCCGCGGCGACGACCGGTGGCGCGCTGCGGGTCGACGGTGGCGTGGTCACCGCCATCATCCCGTGACCGCGTGGAGCCCGCCGGTCAGCGGCCGGCGGGCTCCACGACCGCGATCATGTCCACCTCGACGGCGATTCCCTTGGGCAACGCCTTCGCGCCGACGACCGAGCGGGGATGGCGCCCGACGTCGCCGAAGACCTCGACCAGCAGGTCGGACGCGCCGTTGAGGACCTGCGCGACACCGGTGAAGTCGTCGGTGCACGAGACGTAGCCGACGACCTTCGCGATGCCGCGCACCCGGTCGAGGCTGCCGAGCGTCTGCCGCAGCTGGGCCAGCAGGTGCAGCATGCATTCGCGCGCGGCCGCGTAGCCGTCTTCGGCCGTGAGGGTGTCGCCCACCCGGCCGAACCAGTCCTCGGAGCCCTGCCCGGCGAGGTGGACGAGGGACCCTTCCTGGTACGCGCCGACGTAGTTGCCGGCGGCCGGCCGCAGCACGGGCAAGGTCAGACCGGTGGCTCGCAACCGTTCTTCCGGCGTCGCACCAGGCACGCGCGGGCTCCTCTCGGGGGACATCCGGAACACGCTGGACATCCTCGGCACGCTAGAGGTCGCGCCGGCGGAACGCAGCCGAAGCGTCCGGTCAGGCCGGACTCCTTCTGCCGCACCGGAAGCGCAATTCTCGCGTCCGGTACAGCCGGACGGAGGATCGCGGATCTCGCCCCGGCAGGCGTATTTTCCGCATCGGGGGCGAACGGAGGCAATCATGGTCGTCGCGTCGAAAGGGAACGCGTCCGTCGCGAAGGCGATGGTCGTGCTCAACGCGTTCACCCCCGTTCAGCCGACCCTCAGCGTGCGGCAGCTCGCCGAACGCACGCAGCTCCCGCGCAGCACCACGCACTCGTTGTGCCTGGCCCTGTGCGAGGCCGGGATGCTCGAACAGGTGCCGCGGCGCGGGTACCGGCTCGGCGCCGCGCTGGTCGGGCTCGGCGGGCAGGTGATCGACCGGACCGGCCTGGCCACCGCGTCGGAAGGCCTGTTGCGGCGGCTGCCGCTGGGCACGTGGCAGGAAACGCACCTGGCGCAGTTCGTCGACGGCTGGGTCGTGTACCTCGACCGCATCACCGGCCGGCAGCCGCGACCGATGCGCAACCGCGTCGGCCTGCGTGCGCCCGCGCACCGCACCGGCTGTGGCAAGGCCGCGCTCAGCGTGCTGGAACCCGAGGCGGTGCGGCGGCTCGTCACGCTCACCTGCGACGCGGAACGGTTGCCCGCGCCCGATTTCACCGAGCTGGCCGCCGTGCTGACGGCGGCGCGGCGCGACGGGTTCGTCGTCAGCCAGTCGTTCCAGCGCGGCACGACCTCGGTCGCCGCCGCGATCACCGACCTCACCGGTACCCC
Organism: Amycolatopsis sp. NPDC001319; assembly: GCF_042896185.1. Lineage (NCBI taxonomy): Bacteria > Bacillati > Actinomycetota > Actinomycetes > Pseudonocardiales > Pseudonocardiaceae > Amycolatopsis > Amycolatopsis sp. NPDC001319. The sequence continues at coordinate 339,731 of NZ_JBIAWY010000007.1, forward strand.
GGTCGGCGCCGTCTCCATCGCCGGGTTGAGCGAGACGTTCACCCGCAAAGCCGTGGCCGAGGCCGCCCACCACGTCACCGAGGCGAGCCTCGCCATCAGCCACCGCATCGCCGACCGGCTCGGCACCTTCCGGGCGACGGCGACACTCACGTAACCCGTTCCACGACGTTCTCGTGGAAACCGATCTCGTGGATCTCCGTTTCGAGCACGCAACCTTCGCTGAGCAACAACGGAACCTCGTCGTGTCCGGCCGCGACGACGTCACCCGGCTCGAGTCGCACGCGCTGCGCAACGCGGTGGACCAACGCGGCGAAGTCCAGGTCGCCCGTGTCGGTCTTCTGTACCGGCCGGCCGTCGACGAAGCTGTGCAAGGCCAGCCGGGGCCGCAGGCCGCCCGGCAGCTCGTCGGGGGTCACCAGCGCCGGCCCGAGTGACAACCACCCCACGGTGACCTCGTTGAGGATCGAGAACCCCGCGATGGTGCCGAGCCGCCCGATGACCACCGCGAGTTCGGCTTTCCACGTGGCCGCCACGGATTCCTGAGCCAGCGCGATCGCGTCTCGCGGCCCGGCGAACGACTCCGGCCGGGTCACGCGGAAAGACCGCCGCGCCAGGTCGACCCGGACCACCTTCCCCGGGCGGGTCAGCAACGGTGCCCGGTCGCAGAACATCACCTCGTGCACCCGTCGTGCCGGGGCGACCGGCCATTGTGGATCAGCCAGTGGATCAAGCAGCAGGGCGCCGATGTCCGGGTACGGCAGCTCGACGAGCGTGCCGTCGCCTTCGGCCCGCGCCGCGCGGGTGCCGCCTCTCGTGCGGATGGTGGTCAGCTTCATGCCGAGCCTCCTGGAAGGTTCGAGCGGATGACGTCCGGGCTGGTGGGACATCGGTGTGGCGAGATTCGGACGGCGAAGATATGGATTCGTCGTTCCCGTTTATCAGTGGGCGTCCGGGCTCGCGGAACCTTGACAGTCTATATCCAGATTCGTAGGGTTCGACGTCACTGGCCGCTGACCGACGGTGGTCGACACGGTGTCGTGCAGGAGGAGAATCCGGATGGCAAGGATCCTGATCGTAGGCGGCGGCTTCGCCGGGGTGTGGAGCGCCGCGAGTGCCGTGAAGCTCCGCCAGGAACGCGGACTGTCCGAAAAGGACCTTCAGGTCACCGTCGTGAACGCCGGTGACGACATGGTGATCCGGCCGCGGCTCTACGAGGCGGATCCCGACCGCATGCGCGTGCCGCTCGACCGGGTGCTCGGGCCGATCGGCGTGCGCCGCGTCGCCGGCACCGTGGTCGGCATCGACACCGGCGCGCGCACCGTCGAGGCGGTCCGCCGCGACGGGACCACCGCCACGCTGGGCTACGACCGCCTCGTGCTCGCCTCGGGCAGCCAGGTCGTCCGCCCCACGTTTCCCGGCGCCGAGCACCTCTTCGACATCGACACCCTCGCCGGCGCGGCGACGCTCGACTCACACTTGCGCCGGCCGCCCGACCGCGAAGCGGGGCCCGGCCGGTTCACCGCCGTGGTCGTCGGCGCCGGGTTCACCGGGTTGGAGATCGCGACCGAGCTCGTCGGGCGGCTGAAGGAGCTGGCCGACGACGCCAGGGTGGTGCTCGTTGAGCGGCTCGACGCCGTCGGGCCGGAGCTGGGCGAGGGCCCGCGGCCGGCGATCAAGAAGGCATTGGCCGACCTCGGCGTCGAAGTCCGGCTCGGCGTCAGCCTGGAGGAGCTGACCCACGACGAGCTGCGCCTGTCCGACGGCACGGTGATCCCGGCGTCGACGGTCGTGTGGACGGCCGGCATGACGGCCAGCCCGCTCACGTCGTTCATCGCGGCGGAGAAGGACCACCTCGGCCGCCTGGACGTGGACGAGTACCTGCGCGTTCGCGGCGTGCCGGACGTCTACGCGGCCGGCGACACGGCTGCCGCGGTGTCGCCCGCCGAGGGCCGCGTGGTGATGCAGAGCTGCCAGCACGCCCTGCCCCAGGGCAAGTTCGCGGGCCACAACGTGGCCGCGGACCTGCTGGACGAGGCCCTGGTGCGGTTCGAGCCCGCGCCGTACGTCACCTGTCTCTCGCTGGGGCCGGCCGGTGCGGTCGTCACGTCGGGCTGGGACCGCGACGTGCAGATGACCGAGCACATCGCGAAGGACCTGAAGCACACGATCAACGAGCAGTGGATCTACCCTCCGGTCGACGACCCGGCAGAATTGCTGAACCAGGCGGGTCCGCAGTCGGCCTGGCCGGAGTACGAGCCGGCTGGAACAGTGGAGTCGCTGGCGGTGTGAACCGAGGTGGGTCGGAGGTGAGGTCCGGATGGAGCTGCGGCACCTGCGGTACTTCGTCGCCGTCGCCGAGGAGTGCCACTTCGGCCGGGCCGCCGACCGGCTGCACATCGCTCAGCCCGCGCTGTCGCACCAGATCAAGCAGCTCGAGGCCGAACTCGGCGTCGAACTGCTGACGCGCACCACGCGCAAGGTGCAGCTCACGCCGGCCGGCGAGCGGTACCTCGACCGGGCCCGTGGGGTGCTCGCCTCGGTGGACGCCGCGGGCGTCGAGGCCGGGCGGGTCTCCCGCGGTGACGTCGGCCGGGTGGCCATCGGCTTCACCGGCTCGGCCACCTACGAGCTGCTGCCCTCGCTTGCGCGGGTGCTGCGCCGCGACTTCCCGGGCATCGAGCTGGACCTCAAGGGCGAGATGCTGACCCCCGACCAGGTGACGGCGCTGGTGGAGGAGACCCTCGACATCGGTTTCCTCCGCCCGCCCGTCCGCGAGCCGGGGCTGGTCGTGCAGGTGCTGCGCCGCGAGCCGCTGATCGCGGTGCTGCCCGCCAGCCACCCGCTCACCGAGCGGGACACCGTGCGGCTCGCGGACCTGCGCGACGAGCCCTTCATCTGCTACCCCTCGCGCCACCGTTCGGTGGTCTACGACGCCGTGTTCGACGCGTGCCAGCAGGCCGGTTTCGTGCCGTCCGTGGTGCAGGAAGTCGGCGAGACGTCCACTTTGGTCTCGTTCGTGGCCGGTGGGCTGGGCGTCGCGCTGGTGCCCGCGTCCGTGCGGCACCTGCAGATCACCGGTTCGCAGTACCGGCCGCTGGCGGGCACCACCCGTGAGGTCCAGCTGGCCGCCGCGACGCGCGCGGACGACCTCTCGCCGCACGTCGCCAAGGTGCTCTCTCGCGCGCACTCGCTGCTCGGCGGTCCGCGCTGAGCCAGCGCGATTGATAAGCCGCATCTATCGATCGTGAAGTTGTAAGTATTTCTCATTTCCGAATCCGTCGGAAACAATCGGGAAATGCCAGGTATTCCCTGGTCGAGGTTTTCCCGGACTCAAGGAGGAGCCGTGACCCCGTTCATGCTGGCTGTCCAGTCGTTGCTGGACGGGGAGGAAGCCCCCGTGCCGGCCACCGAACCGGCCGCCCCGAGATCGGTGGCCGTGGCCACCGACGAGCAGGTGATCATCCGTTCCCTCGCCGAGCAGCTGGTGTGCGAAGCCAACGCGATCCTCCGCGAGCACGGGCCGGTGTTCAGCCTCGTCGACGACAGCGCCGACGGCGAACTCGCTTTCACCGTGGGCTTTTCCGACCGCAGCGCGCGCATCCGCACCGCGATGTCCGGCCGGGAAGCGACCGTGCAGCTCGTGATCGCCGGTGAACCCGACGACGCTCCGCGGCGCCTGGCCGGCGACGAGGAGCTCCGGGCGCTGCTGCTGAGCCTGCTGACGCCGGCCCCCCTCCCCGCCCACCACTGACCTGGAAGAGGACTGATGCAATACGAACTGCGGTATCAGGTCATCGAGCCGAAGAGGCAGACCTACCAGAACGTGATCGACCGGTTCGGCGACCAGCCGGCCAGCCGCTACCTCGAGGCGACGCTCGACGTCGAGCCGCGCGAGAACTTCCACTACCGGCCCACGTGGGACCAGCACCGTGCGCTCTACGACGCGGACTACACCGCACTGAAACTCAAGGATCCTTACAGCTACACGGATCCGCGCCAGTTCTACTACACGCCGTACGTCACGAACCGCGCGAACCTGCACGACGAGTTCACCAAGCAGATGGCGTACCTCGAGGAGCGCGAGCTGCTGGCGAAGCTGCCCACGGCGTGGCGCACGGTGCTCACCACGGCCATCCTTCCCCTGCGCCATTACGAATCCGGCGCGCAGATGGTGAGCGTCGGCGGTGCGCGGTTCGCGTACGGCACCTCCCTGGAGCAGTGCTGCACCTACGCGGCGTTCGACCGCATCGGCAACGCGCAGATGCTCTCCCGCGTCGGCATCGCGCTGGGCGCGGGCACCGGCGACCTGCTGCAGGTCGCCAAGCGCGAGTGGCTCGACAGCGAGCACCTGCAGCCGCTGCGCCGCTTCACCGAGGAAGCCATGGTCACTCCCGACTGGGCCGAGGGGCTGGTCGCCATCGACCTCGTCGACTCGCTCGTCTACCCGGTGCTCTACCGAGAGCTGGACGAGATCGCGCTCACCACCGGCGCCGGCGCGTACAGCCTGTTCACGCAGTACCTGCACACCTGGTTCAAGGACCAGCGCAAGTGGCTCGACGCGCTGATCAAGGCATGGGCCGACGACGAGGAGCACGGCGCGGAGAACCGCGAGCACCTGTCCCGCATCGTCGCGACGTGGAACCCGCTCGCGCACGAAGCGGCCACGGAGCTGGCCCGCGTCGTCGACCACCAGCTGCCCGACGCCGGCACGGTCGCCGCGCTCGCGCGCACCACGGCCGCCGCCGAGCAGCGCTGGGCCAAGGTCACCGGGGGTGCGGCGTGAGCGACACCCTGCGCCAGGTCGGCATCGACATCCAGGAGTCCGAAGAGAACCGCGGCCTCGTCGCCGCCATCCGGGCCGACAACCCGGAGCTGACCGTCCGCCACCTGCCGGGCCTGGTGAAGATCCAGGCCGCGGGCCAGATCGTGATCAACCGGGAGTCGGTGGAGCGCGAGCTCGGGCGGGAGTGGGAGACCGGCGAGTTCCAGCTGGCCATCGTCTCGTTCGCCGGGAACCTCTCCGAGTGGGACGACGACCGGATCATCGTGAAGTGGGAGCACTAGGACATGACTCAGACCGCACCGCGCCGCAAGCTGCCGCTCAAGGAGCGCTACGCGCTGCTCACCCGTGACCTCGACTGGGACCCGAGCTACGTCACCAAGGAACAGCTCTTCCCCTACACCAGCTACGAGGGCATCAAGGTCCACGACTGGGACGGCTGGGAAGACCCGTTCCGCCTCACCGTGGACGCCTACTACAAGTACCAGGCCGAAAAGGACAAGCGGCTCTACGCCGTGCTCGACGGGTTCGCCCAGAGCCAGGGCCACCTCGGCCTCGCGGACGCCAGCTACCTCAACGCCATCAAGCTGTTCATCCAGGGCGTGACGCCGCTGGAGTACGCCGCGCACCGCCACTTCGCTTATCTCGCGCGGTATCTCGAAGGTCCGGCGCCGCGGTTCGCCGCGCTGTGCCAGAGCGTGGACGAGCTGCGCCACTGCCAGACCCAGATCCACACGATCAGCAACTACAACAAGTACTACGGCGGCTTCCACAGCTGGTCGAAGATGCACGACCGCGTGTGGTACCTGTCGGTGCCGAAGTCGCTGTTCGACGACGCCATGACGGCCGGGCCGTTCGAGTTCCTGATCTCGATCTCGTTCAGCTTCGAGTACCTGCTCACCAACCTGCTGTTCGTGCCGTTCATGAGTGGCGCGAGCTTCAACGGTGACATGCCGACGATGTCGTTCGGGTTCTCGGCGCAGTCCGACGAAAGCCGGCACATGACGCTCGGCCTGGAGGCCATCAAGTTCCTGCTGGAGCAGGACGAGGGCAACGTGCCGATCATCCAGGACTGGATCGACAAGTGGTTCTGGCGCGCGTACCGCATGTCCGCGCTGGTCGCCGGGATGATGGACTACATGCTGCCGAAGCCGGTGATGAGCTGGAAGGAGGCGTTCGAGCTCTACTTCGAGGACCAGATGCTCGGTGGCCTCTTCCCGGACCTGGAGTTCTACGGCATCCGCCCGCCGCGCCACGTGCAGGACGCGATCGCGGAGAAGGACAAGCTGTCGCACGAGGTCTACAAGGTGCTGCACAACTTCTCCTTCGCCGCTTCGTTCACCACGCAGGCGCCGAACGAGCAGCACATGAAGTGGCTGGCCGAGCAGTACCCGGAGACGTTCGACCAGCACTACCGGCCCGTGTGGGAGAAGCACCACCGCATCGAGGCCAACGGTGGCCGGATGTTCTTCCAGGGCCTGCCCCAGCTGTGCCAGGTCTGCCAGATCCCCATGGTGTTCACCGAGAAGGACGACCCGGCCAAGACCTCCTTCCGCTCCAGCGAGTTCCGCGGCGAGCAGTTCCACACCTGCAGCGACGGGTGCCAGTGGATCTTCGAGCGCGAGCCGGAGAAGTTCGTGCAGGCGTGGCTGCCCGTGCACCAGATCTACCAGGGCAACTGCGGTGGCCCGTCGGTGCCGGAAGTCCTGGAGTGGTACGGGATCCAGGAAGGCGACAACGGAGAGTACAAGGGCTCGCTCGACCACAAGTCGTGGATCGGCTGGCACAACGGCGACGTGGAACAGGGAGTCTGACATGGCGGTGAAAGCTCTTTACGACTACGACTTCCCGTCGGCCGACCGCGCCGAGCTCTTCGGCGACGACCAGCTGGTCTACGTGCACTGGGAAGGCAACCCGCTGTTCTGCTCGGCTGCGTGCTTCCGCGTGCCGAAGGCCTTGGGCTTCGGCGAGTTCGTGGAGACGGTCGTCGGCCCCTGGGCCGCGTCGGACCCGGACTTCGACCCGGCGGCGGTGCGTGACTGGCGGGTGAACGGCCGGCCACTCGACGGCTCCGCCGACACCTCGCTCACCGAACTCGGCATCGGCCACAAGGCGCTGCTGCAGTTCGCCGCCTGAACGGAGAATTCGTCTTGACGACGCACACCATCCGCGTGGAACCGATCGGTGCCGAGATCCAGTGCCGGGAGGACCAGACCGTGCTCGACGCGTGCCTGCGCGAGGGCATCTGGCTGCCGCACGCGTGCACCCACGGCACGTGCGGCACCTGCAAGGCCCAGATCCTCGACGGTGAGGTCGACCTGGGCGACGCGTCGCCGTACGCGTTGCTGGAGAGCGAACGCGACGAGGGCGCCGCGTTGATCTGCGTGGCCCAGCCGCGCGGCGACGTGGTGCTCGAGGGTGAAGTCGACATGGACGAGGGCGTCGGTGTCCACCCGGTGCGCGACTTCCGCGCCCGGGTGGACAGCCTCGAGGAGATCGCGCCCGACGTCCGTCGGCTGGTGCTCGCCCTCGAGGAACCGATGAAGTTCAACCCCGGGCAGTACGTGCTGCTCGACGTGCCCGGCGGACACCAGCGGCCGTACTCGATCGCCAGCACGCCGTCGAACGGGTCGCTGATCGAGCTGCACCTGAAGCGCTCGGAAAACGGGATCGCCACCGACGGCTGGGTCTTCGCCGGCCTGAAGGTCGGCGACGAGGTGACGCTGTCCGGTCCCTACGGGCGGTTCTCGTTCCGTCCATTTCGGACTCAGCCGATCCTGCTGCTGGGCTCGGGCACGGGACTGGCGCCGCTGAAGGCGATGATCCGCCACATCGACGAGGACGGTGGCGGCGAGTACCAGGTCACGCTGTACCACGGCGTGGCCACCAAGGACGATCTGTACGACCGGGAGTACTTCGAGGAGCTCGAAGCGCGCACGGACTGGTTCACCTACCGGCCGGCGCTCTCGCGCGACGACTGGAACGGCCGGTCGGGGCGGGTCCCGGCACTGCTGGCCGAGGACTACCCCCGGGCGGGCGGGAACGTCGCCTACATCTGCGGCAGCCCCGACATGGTGTCGGACACCATGAAGGCGCTGATGAAGGCGCGGTTGTTCCCCCGGGACATCTACCGCGAGGACTTCTTCGACTCCGCCGACCGCGCCGCGGGCACCCACGTGGTGCGCAGTCCGCTGATCAGGCGCTGATCCGGCCCCTGTGAAAGGACCGCGATGAAAGTCACCGAAATCGAGGCGATCCCGTTCGCCATCCCATACCGCAAACCGTTGCGGTTCGCGAGTGGCGAGGTGGACACGGCCGCGCACATCCTCGTGCGGGTGCACACCGACGAGGGCCTGGTGGGGACCGCCGAAGCCCCGCCCCGGCCGTTCACCTACGGCGAGACCCAGGGCTCGATCAAGGCCGTCATCGACTCGGTTTTCGCACCCCAGCTGCTGGGGATGTCGCCGCTGGCCCGCGAGGCCGTGCACGCCAAACTCGACCGCACGGTGGGGAACCCGGCCGCCAAGAGCGCGATCGACATGGCGCTGTGGGACCTCATCGGACAGAGCCTCGGCGTGTCCGTGACCGAGCTGCTCGGCGGCTACACCGACCGCATGCGCGTGTGCCACATGGTCGGGTTCGCGCAGCCGGGCGAGATGGTCGACGAGGCCGAGCGCGTGCGCGACCTCTACGGCATCACGACGTTCAAGGTGAAGGTGGGCCGCAAGCCGTTCCGCCTCGACGTGGACGTCTGCCGGGCGCTGCGGGCCGGGCTCGGCGAGGACGTCGAGCTCTACATCGACGGCAACCGCGGCTGGACGGCCTCGGAGTCGGCCGCCGCGTTGCGGGCGCTGGAGGACGTCGGGCTGCTGTTCGCCGAGGAGCTGTGCCCGGCCGACGACGTGCTCGGCCGCCGCTGGCTCGCCACGCAGAGCCGGATCCCGCTCTACGCCGACGAAAGCGCCACCCGGCCGGGCGAGGTCACCCGCGAGCTGCTGGCCGGCGCGGCCCACGGCGTGAGCATCAAGACGGCGCGCACCGGCTTCACGTACTCGCAGCGGGTGCTCAGCCAGTGCTCCGGGCTCGGCGTCGAGGTCGTGCTCGGCAACCAGATCGACGGGCAGATCGGCTCGCTGTGCGCGGCGACGTTCGGGGCCGCGTTCGAGCTCACCTCGCGGCGGGCGGGTGAGCTGTCGAACTTCCTCGACATGACCGACGACCTGCTCACCGAACCACTGCGCATCGAGCACGGTGAGCTGCGCGTGCCGCAGGGCCACGGCCTCGGCATCCAGCTCGACGAGGACAAGCTCGCGCGCTACCGCCAGGACTGATTCCCACCACGAAGAGAGGTATTTGCCATGACTGAAGTCGTTTCGCCCACAGCCGCAGCTTCGGGTGCGTCGGCGACCGAGCGTTTCCAGGAGCGGGCCAAGGGTTCTGCCTCGGCGGACGCCGCCCGCGTGGACGCGATCGCGACGGACGCGCTGGCCGCGCTGCACGAGGTCGTCCGCAAGCACCAGCTGACCTACGACGAGTACAACGCCTTCAAGGCGTGGCTGATCCGGGTCGGCGAAGACGGTGAGTGGCCGCTGTTCCTCGACGTGTTCATCGAGCACGAGGTGGAGAAGGTCGCGAACGCCAGCCGCGAGGGGACCGCCGGGAGCATCGAAGGTCCGTACTACGTGGAGGGTGCTCCGGAGTTCGGCGCGGAGGGCACGCTGCCGATGCGCGAAGGCGAGGGCGGGCAGCCGCTGCGCTTCTTCGGCCAGGCGCGCTCGGTGTCGGGTGAACCGCTCGCGGGCGCCGTCGTGGACTTCTGGCAGGCCGACGACGACGGCCTGTACTCGCAGTTCGCGCCCGGCATTCCCGAGTGGAACCTGCGCGGCCGCTTCACCACGGGTGCCGACGGCAACTTCGCGATCCACACGATCCACCCGGCGCCGTACCAGATCCCGACCGACGGCGCGACGGGCGCGTTGATCGCCGCCGCCGGCTGGCACGCGTGGCGCCCGGCGCACCTGCACATCAAGGTGTCCGCGCCGGGCCACCAGCTGATCACGACGCAGCTGTACTTCTCCGGCGGCGAACACGTCGGCGACGACATCGCCACGGCGGTGAAGGACGCGCTGATCCTTTCGCCGACCGCGGCTTCGTCGGGCGCCGGCGAAGAGGTCCGGTACGACTTCGTGCTCGACCCCGCCTGAGGCCGGCATGTTGTTCGCGGTGCGGATGGACGTCTCTCTGCCGCTGGACCTCGACCCCTCGTTCCGGGACGAGCTGCTGGCGACGGAGAAGGCGTACAGCCAGAAGCTGCAGCGGGAGGGGAAGTGGGTCCACCTGTGGCGGGTCGTGGGTGAGTACTCGAACCTGAGTGTGTTCGACGTCTCGGACAACGGCGAGCTGCACGACCTGCTGTGGAACCTGCCGTTGTTCAAGTACATGAGGGTCAGTGTGACGCCGTTGGCGCAGCATCCGTCTGCGCTGGCGGGCTGAGAGTTCACGGGCGTGCGGGCCGGATTCCCGGCTCGCACGCCCGTCTTGACACCCTTAATCGGGATGATTAATGTCCTGGTTATGAGGAGCTGTGGCTGGTTTGCCCTCGCCGTGTGGCGTGAACCTGGATGTTAAATATCCAGATTTAATCCCGTCCTGGGTGACCGGACGAGTGCGGGTACAAATCGGGCACGCGGTGGCAGGCTGACCGGGGTCAGGGCTCTCGTGGAGAAAGGCTGGGCGCATGGACGGTGATCCGACCAGGGTCGTCATCGTCGGCGGCGGGTTCGCCGGCTACAACGCCGCCCGCGCGTTGCGCCGGGCTTTACCCGAGGCGGCGGGGATCGAGATCGTGATCGTCAACGAGACGGACTACTTCCTGTACCTGCCGTTGCTCCCGGAAGTGGCCGCCGCCGTCGTCGACCCGCGGCGGGTGACGGTGTCGATCCCGGCGACCCTGCCCGGCGTCCGGCTCGCTCTCGGCACGGTGACGTCGATCGCGCCGGACAAAGATCGACTGTCCTATACGGACCCCGAGGGTTCGGTGCACGAGCTTCGGTACGACCGCCTGATCATCGCGGCGGGCAGCGTCACCAAGCTCCTGCCGATCCCCGGCGTCGCCGAACACGCGCACGGTTTCCGCGGCGTCGCCGAAGCCCTGTACCTGCGCGACCACGTGATCCGCCAGGTGGAGCTCGCGGCGACCGCCGATTCACCGGCGGAGCGGGACGCGCGGTGCACGTTCGTCGTCGTCGGCGCCGGCTACACGGGGACCGAGGTCGCGGCCCAGGGCCCGCTGTTCACGCGGGCCGTCCAGCGGCGGCACCGGGAGCTCGACGGGCAGCGGACGCGCTGGCTGCTGCTCGACCTGGCTCCCAAGGTGCTGCCGGAGCTCGATCCGCGGCTGTCCCGGGCCGCGGATCGAGTCCTCCGCAAGCGGGGCGTCGAGGTGCTCACGGGCACCTCCGTCCGCGAAGCCACCACCGAGGGCGTGTGGCTCACCTCGGGCGAGTTCGTGCCGACCCGCACCATCGCGTGGTGCGTCGGCGTCCGCCCCGACCCGCTGGTCGCCGGCTTCGAGACGCAACGCGGGCGCCTCGTCGTCGACACCACTCTCGCCGTCCCGGGCCACCGCCGCGTCTTCGCCTGTGGCGACGCGGCCGCCGTTCCCGACCTCACCCGGCCCGGCGAGGTCACCGCCATGACCGCGCAGCACGCCACCCGCCAGGGGACGCTGGCCGGCCGCAACGTCGCCGCGTCCCTCGGTTTCGGCATCACGCGCGAGTACAAGCACCACGACCTGGGGTTCGTCGTCGACCTCGGTGGTGCGCAGGCCGCGGCCAACCCGCTGCACGTCCCGCTGTCGGGCTGGGTCGCGAAGCTCGTCACGCGCGCCTACCACCTGCTCGCCATGCCGGGCAACCGCGTGCGCACCGCGGTCGACTGGCTGCTGGACGCGTTGTTGCCCCGCCAGTCGGTACAGCTGGGCCTGGTCCGGTCGGCCGCGGTTCCGCTGGACACGACAGCGCCGGGTGATCAGCGATGACGCCGGGGCCGGAGGTCGTGCGGCGGGTGAACGGCCACGCCGTGGTGAAGGACCCGCCGCTGGTCGCGCGGATCGACCGGGTGCTGGCGGTGATCGTCGCGCTGCACTGCGTGGGCGCGGTGGCCCGAGCGGTGGTGCACCCGACCGCGCTGTCCGTCGGCGTGGCCGTGGGGATCGCGGGGCTGTCGGCGGTGGGGGTCTGGCGGCACTTCCGCACGCGCGGGCGGCTGGGCGCGGTGCTGCTCGGCGTCTCGATGGTGGTGTCGTTCGGGTGCGGAGCGTGGTTACCGGCGGGAGTTGTCACAAATGGGGTGCTGTCCGTCGTCGAAGTGTTGGGCGCCGTGTTCGCGGTGGCCGTCCTGCGTAGGCGAGTGAGGATCACATGAACTCACTGACCAGTCCGACCAAGTCCGACCCGGGCGCGCTCAAGGCTGCGGGCGTGGCGGCGAAGGCGGTCGACGACCGCTACCACCTGGCCAAGGGCCTGCGGCACCAGATGAACAAGGTGTTCCCGACGCACTGGTCGTTCCTGCTGGGCGAGATCGGCCTGTACGCGTTCATCGTGCTGCTGCTCAGCGGCGTCTACCTGACGCTGTTCTTCGACCCGTCCATGGAGACGGTCACCTACCACGGCAGCTTCACCAACATGCAGGGTCTGGAGATGTCACGGGCCTTCGCGAGCACGCTGGACATCTCGATGGAGGTCCGCGGCGGGCTGTTCGTGCGGCAGCTGCACCACTGGGCCGCGCTGATCTTCATCGCCGCGATGACCGTGCACATGTGCCGCGTGTTCTTCACGGGCGCGTTCCGCCGGCCGCGCGAAGCGACGTGGCTGATCGGGGCGACGCTGCTGATCCTCGGCATGTTCGAAGGCTTCTTCGGCTACTCGCTGCCCGACGACCTGCTGTCCGGCACCGGCATCCGCGCCACGCTGTCGGGCATCATCCTGTCGATCCCCGTGATCGGCACGTGGATCCACTGGGCCGTGTTCGGCAGCGAGTTCCCGGGCAACCAGATCATCCCGCGGCTCTACACGGTGCACATCCTGATCATCCCGGGCATCATGCTCGCGTTGATCGCCGCGCACCTCGCGATCGTCTGGTACCAGAAGCACACACAGTTCCCCGGCGTGAAGCGCAAGGAAACGAACGTCGTCGGCATCCGCATCTTCCCGGCGTTCGCGTTGAAGGCGCTGGCGTTCTTCACGATCGTGACCGGCGTGCTGTCGCTGCTGGCCGGGCTCTTCCAGATCAACGCGATCTGGAACATCGGCCCGTACAACCCGTCGCAGGTCTCCGCTGGCTCGCAACCCGACTGGTACCTCGCCTGGGCCGACGGCCTCCTGCGCATCTGGCCCGCCTGGGAGGTCTACCTCGGGAACTACACGATCCCGGCTGTGTTCTTCCCCGGCGCGATCGGAATGCCGCTGCTGTTCACGCTGTTGCTGTCCTATCCGTGGATCGAACGCCGGCTGTCGAAGGACACCGCGCACCACAACATCCTGCAACGCCCGCGCGACGCGCCGGTCCGCACGTCGCTGGGCATGATGTCGCTGGGCTTCTTCCTGGTGATCGAGCTGTCCGGTTTCAACGACATCATCGCCGACCAGTTCGACATCTCCCTCAACGCGACCACCTGGGCCGGCCGCATCGGCGTGCTGATCGTGCCGCCGCTGGCGTACTTCATCACCTACCGCGTCTGCCTCGGCCTGCAACGCGCCGACCGCGAAGTCCTCGAACACGGCATCGAGACGGGCATCATCACCCGCTCACCCTCGGGCGGCTACCTGGAGATCCACCAGCCCCTGGGCCCCGTGGACGGCCACGGCCACCCCGTCCCGCTCGACTACCAGGGCGCGACGGTGCCCAAGAAGATGAACAAGCTCGGCGCCGCCGGCCGCGCCGTCCCCGGCTCGCTCCTCACGCCGGACCCACCGGAGGAAACGGCGGCCGTGCAGCACGTCAACCGAGGCCACTGACCACGCCGACCACCACCGCCGCCGGGGCAAACCTCACACAAGGTTCGCCCCGGCGGCTCCCCCCCCGGCGTTCGGTTTACAGCGCAGCGCCGCCGGAGGCTTCGATGCGCTGGCCCGTGACCCAGCCGAACCGGTCGGACAGGACGGCGGCGATCACGGGACCGATGTCGTCGGCCTCGGCCACGCGGCCCAGGGCTGCTTGCGCGCCCAGCATTTCCCGCACGGCGGCGTCGTCGCGGATCGTGCCGTCGAGGAAATCCGTGGCCGCCGGGCCCGGCGCGACCACGTTGACGCGGATGCCGCGTTTGCCCAGCTCCTGGGCGTGGTAGCGGGTGAGCACCTCGACCGCGCCCTTCATCGCCGCGTAGACCGACCAGCCTTCGCCGGCGGAGCGCGCGAGCACGCTGGAGATGTTCACGATCGAGCCGCCGTCGGCGATGCGGGGAGCGAGCTGCTGGGTGAGGAAGTAGACGCCGGTGAAGTGGACGTCCACAAGGGACTGAACGTCGTCGAGAGCCGTGGTCCCGAGCGTGGTGAGAATGCCGTGGCCGGCGTTGTTCACCAGGTGGTCGAAGGTGGTCCGGCCCCATACGTCGCCGAGGAGCTCGCCGAGCTCCCAGTCGAACTCGGTGAAGCGCTCGGCCTGGCTCAGGTCCACGCGGAGGGCACCCGCTTCCCGGCCGAGCGCGCGGATCTCCTTGACGACGGCGTGTGCTTCCTCCACGTTTTCGCGATACGTGATGATCACGTCCGCGCCGTCGCCGGCCAAAGCCAGCGCGGCTGAGCGGCCGAAGCCGCGGTTGCCGCCGGTGACAAGTGCGATTCTGGTGTCCACGGGCAGGTGACTCCTGGTCGTTCGCGAGACGGGGAAACAAAACCGGGCACGGCTCGGGGAAGGCCCGAACCGTGCCCGGATTCGAGGAACCGGCTACTTCCCGATCCCGAGCGACGCCGCGGTGTCGTTGAGCACGCCGCGCAACTGCTGCTCGTCGAAGCCGGGGACGGCCTTGATCCGGTTCGCCCAGTCACCGGCGCGCACGCGGGGCGCGTCGGTGCCGAGGACGAGCCGGTCCGCGCCGAAGGAATCGGCGAAGAACTTGATCGCGGCGGGGTCGTCGGTCAGGGTCGTGTCGTAGTACAGCTTCTTGAGCTCCTGGCGGGGGTTGTTCTCCAGCCACTGGTCCTGGTGGACCGACTCGGTGATCTCCTCGAAGCGCCGCCAGAGGTAGCCGATCGAGCCGCCCATCGTGCCGATGATCCACCGGATGTCCGGGTACCGCTGCGTCACACCGGACACGACCAGGTGTGTCGTCGCCAGCGTGGCTTCCATGGGGCCGCCGTACTTGGGACCCATCATGAACGCGTCGAGCCCGGTGGAGAAGGTGTCGGGCGTGCCGACCGGGTGCACGAAGATGACCGCGCGGCGGCGGTTGAGCTCGGCCCAGAGTTCTTCGTAGGCGGGGTCGTCAAGCGAGGTGCCGACGGCGGTCGTGCCCAGGCCGATCCCGGCGAAGTGGAGCTCGTCGAGGCAGCGAACGGCTTCCGCGATGGCCTGTTCCGTGTGCGGGAGGGGAATGGCGCCGAAGGCTTCGAGCCGGCCGTCGAAGTCGGCCGCCTCGGCGTAGAGGTCGTTCGCGAACTTCGCGCAGTGCAACGACTTGCTCGCGTCCTCGAAGTACGGCTGGTTGTGGCCGAGCCCGAGCACCTGCAGGTTCACACCGTCGGCTTCGAGCTCCTCGACCCGCGGGATCAGCTCGGGACTGTGCTCGGGCCACACCTTCTTGCCGGCGACTCGGTCGAACTCCTTGGTGAGTGCGGGGGGAAACCAGTGTGCGTGAACGTCGATCACGATCGAGTTGTCCTTTTCAGACGAGGAAGCTGACGGCGGTCGGGTTCTGGTCGAGCAGGGACTTGCCCGCCAGTTCCTGGCTGACGCGGATGTTGAAGGCCGCGTGCCGCGAAGCGACCCCGGCGTCGCGCCAGATGCGCTGCAGCGGGTTCACCTCGGCGAAGGCCGAAGAACCGTGCGCGGACATCAGGAGGTCGACGGCGTGGAAGGTCTGGCGCATCGCCTGCGCCATGCCCACCCGCAGGCCCGTGCGCACGACCTCGGGCGGGTGCTCACCCTTGGCCGCGTAGTCGTCGAGCTGGTCGGCGGCGTCCTGAGTGGTCTTGACGGCGGCGGCGATCATGGCGGAGGCCTCGGCGAGGTCGATCTGGAATCCGACCGACTCCGACTGCGCCGAGTAGGTCGTGGTCGTGATCGACCGCTTCGGCGCCTTCTCGATCACGTAGTCCAGCGCCGCCTGTGCCTGGCCGAGCTGGGCACCGGCGAGCGAAAGCGGGGCCAGGCCCGCGAGGCTGACCCGGTGGCTGGCGTCCGGGCCCGCGGCGACGTTGTCGCCGTTGAGCAGGCCGGTGGCCGAGCGCAACCGGTGCTCGGGCACGAACACGTCACGGGCGACGAGGGTGTTGCTGCCCGTGCCGCGCATGCCGGCGATGAACCAGGTGTCTTCGACCGTGAGGTCCTTCATCGGCACCAGTGCGAGGTTCATGTCACGGCCGCCGGGGACCACGCTGGGGTAGCAGACGCTGGCCCAGTCGCAGTGGTTCGAGCCCGAGGCGTAGCCCCACTTGCCGTTGAGCTTCACGCCGCCTTCGACGACCTCGACCGCGGACGTGGGTGCGAGCACGCCGGCGGTGGTGGCGAAGGGGTTCGTGGACCAGACCTCGTCCTGCGCCTGCTCGGAGTAGCTGGCGGCCCACCAGTTGCCGGTGTTGAGGACCCCGGTCACCCAGGCCGACGACGCGCAGCCGCGACCGAGTGCGATCGTCACGTCGAGGAAGGTGCGCATGCCCGCGTCGAACCCGCCGAGCCGCTTCGGCACGAACAGCTGGATCAGCCCGGCATCGCGAATGGCCTCGAAGTTCGCGGTCTTCAGGCGGCGTTCGCGGTCGACTTCCGGGGCGGCTTCCCACAGCTGAGCGCGCAGGCTGTTCGCACGCTCGACCAGCTCTTCCCGGCTGGGCACCTTCTGCGCGACAGGCGCAGCGGATTCCGTGGTCATGATCTCTCCTTAGTCGCACTGTTCATGGCGTCGTCGACCAGGGTCGCCGTTCAATTTGTCGAATCCGGCTCCGCGTGCGGTGTGCCGATCTGTCGAATTGACGGTGTGCGCGTCCCGGCCACATCCGGACGCCCGGCGTCGGTGCCGGGCGCGAGCAGGAAGACGGGTGCCATGGCGCAGACGCTAGGTGCGCAGGACACCGAAGTCAGTACCGGTGTCCTGCGAGGCCGGACACGACTTCCCGCGATGTGGACGAGGCGGCCGGAAGCGGCCGGCGGTCGGAGACTTACCGTCGCCGATTTCCGGTATCAACGCGGTGTCCAGTTCTGGGGGACGAATACCTGGATTCCCGGCAACGGTCGTGGAACGGTTCTCGCGCTCGGTGCATTTCGGCCGAGTGGCTCGCGATTTGCGTTTCGCCGACGACGGTGACTCTAGTTCGGAGGTACCTGGAAATGAGTGTGACGATGGCCGATGTCGGTCTCTTGCTCCTGCGGCTGCTCGTGGCGTTCATCCTGTACGCGCACGCCACCCAGAAGCTGCGCGGGTGGTTCCGGGGCCCCGGCCTGGACGGGATCGCGGTCGTCTTCACGGCACTCGGGCAGGTGCCGGCGCGGCCGCTGGCGAAACTCGCCGCCTGGTGCGAACTGAGCGCGGCGCTGCTGATCGTCCTGGGTTTCGCCACGCCGCTCGGCGCGGCCATCGGTGCCGGCACCATGCTGGTGGCGGGTTTCGCGATGAGCGCGAAGAGCGGCGCGTTGTGGAATTCCCTTGGCGGCGGCGAGTACCCGCTCACGCTGGCGATCATGGCGATTTCGTTCGCCTTCAGCGGCCCGGGCTCGATTTCGCTCGACGGCGGGCTCGGCCTGCCGTGGTACGGCACGGGTGAGCGCGCGGCACTGATCGGCCTGGCCGCGGTCGTGCTGGCGATCGTGGCCGCGGTGCCGCCGATCTTCCGCACGGTGCGGATCCGGCGTGCGGCCGCGGAGCAGGAGGTCGCGGCCACCGCGTAGCGTGCCGGGGGCGTCGACGAGGTCGGCGCCCCCGGCGAAGTCCCCGGTTCAGTCCGGTGCGCTGCCGAAGGTTCCCGCGAGCCCGTTCGTGATCTCGGCCCGCGCGGCCTGGGCGGACGCGATGCGCTCGTCGAGTTCCGCGAGCCGGCGTTGCTGAAGCTCACGCCAGGTCCGGGGCGCCATCGCCCGGGCCGTCACGAGCTCTTTCGCCTCGATCAGGGAGAACCCGGAATCGCGCAGCAGCAGGAGCAACTTGACGAGCCCGACCGCCGACGCGGCGTAGCGCCGCTGGCCCGAAACGCGCTCCGGCGGGGGCAGCAGGCCGATCTTCTCCCAGTACCGCAGCGCCGACGCGGCCACCCCCGTGGCCCGGGCGAGCGCCCCGATCGTCAGGCGCTCGGCGGGCTCGTCCCCGGTCATCAGCCTTCGAGCGTCGCGTGCGTGCCGAACGAACGGCGGTGGTAGGTGAGCGGTTCGCCCGCGCAGCTGCACAGCGACCGGACCGAACCGAACAGCACGATGTGGTCCCCGCCTTCCACTTCCTGCTCGACGGAGCACGCGAGCCAGCTCAGCGCCCCCGCCAGCCGCGGTACCTCGCCCTCGACGTCCCACTCGACGCCGTCGAACTTCTCCTCCGGCGTGAGGTTGGTGGCGAACGTGCGCGCCAGCTTGGAATGCGACGAGCCGAGGATGTTGAGCCCGAACCGGCCCGACTGCCGGATGACCCCGAGGAGCCGGGACGACCTGACGAGGGACACCAGCACCATCGGCGGTTCCATCGACAGCGAGGCGAACGCGCTCACCGTGCTGCCGTAGGGGGTGTAGTCGGGAGCCAGTCCCGTCACCACGGAAACCGGCGTGGCCACCCGCGCCATCACTTCGCGGAACTGCTGCTGCAGGTCTTCGGACATCGGTCTCTCCTGTTCGTGCTTGCCCGCGACCCGCGTTCGGTCGCGTTCGGGGGGAATGCGGTGCCGGGCGCGGCAGGGGCGGGCGGAACGCCCCTGCCGCACGTCTGGTGAAGCCGGCCGGGATCTCAGACCAGGAAACTGATCTCGTAGGGGTTGAGGCCCAGCAGGGCCTTCGCGTAGATCTCCTGGGAGATGCGGATGTTGAAGGCCGCGTGGCGCGTGGCGACACCCGTGTCGCGCCAGATGCGCTGCAGCGGGCTGAACTCGCCGAACGCCGACGTGCCGTGGGCGGTCACGAGCCGGTCCACTCCTTCGTTGGCGCGTTTCACGGCCCACGCCATGTCCATGCGCAGCCCCGAGCGGATGGTCTCGTCGGGCAGGTGGCTCTGGCCGGCGTGCTCGTCGAGCACATCGGCGGCCTGCTGCCCGATCAGCCGCGCGGCCTTGATCGTGGTCGCCGCCTCGGCGAGGTCCACCTGGAACCCGACCGACTGCGCCTGCACCGAGTACGTCGACGCGGTGATCTGGCGCTTCGGGGCCTTTTCGATCACGAACTCCAGCGCTGCTTCGGCCGCACCGATCTGCGAGCCCATCAGCGACACGGGCAGCACGCCGGCGAGGGCCGTGCGGTGCACGGCGTCGGGCGCGTCGAGGTTGTCGCCGCGGAACATCGGCATCAGCGGCAGCACCCGGTGGTCCGGGACGAACAGGTCGCGCGCGACGATCGTGTTGCTGCCGGTGCCGCGCATACCCGTGACGAACCAGGTGTCCTCGACCTCGACGTCGCTCATCGGCACCAGCGCGAGCATCATCTCGGGCTTGACCGCGTTCGGGCTCGGGTACGCGACGATCGCCCAGTCGCAGTGGTTCGAGCCCGACGAGTAGCCCCACTTGCCGTTGAGCTTGATCCCGCCGTCGACGATCTCGGCCTCACCGGTCGGCTGCAGGATGCTGCACGAGGTGGCCAGCGGGTCGGCGCCCCAGACTTCCCGCTGGGCCTCCTCGGGGAACTGCGCGACCATCCAGTTGCCGGCGTTGAGCACGCCGGCGACCCACGCGGACGACGAACACCCGCGCCCGAGGGCGGCGGTGACCTCGAAGTAGGTGCGCATGTCCGCGGCCAGGCCGCCGAAGCGCCGCGGGGTGAACAGCTGCATCAGCTGCGCGTCGCGCATGGCCGCGAAGTTCCGGTCGGTCAGCCGGCGGGTGCGGTCGACCTCCGGGGCGTCTTCCCAGAGCTGGGATCGCAAGGCTTCGGCTCGGGCGACGAGTTCTACGGAGGTGGGGGTGGTGTTGTTCATATTCGTGTTCCCTTGAACGGGTTTTATCTCGGCTGCGCCGGCGCTGGAGGCGCGTGGGCGCTCTGTTCAGTGGGTGGGGGAGACGCGGAAGGTGAACTCGAGGCGGCGCCAGCCGGCCTCCGGTTCACGGCCGTCGGGCGCCGGGCCGGACTGCTCGGCGAAGTCGACGATCAGCCCGTTCTTGACGCCGAACACGGTGTCGGAGTCGAGGTGGTCGCCGCCGGCCACGAACAGCTGCGTGACCAGCGTGCGAAAGCCCGGCTTGGCGATGAGGAAATGCAGGTGCGGTGCGCGGAACGGATGCCGGCCGGCGGCTTCGAGCATGCCGCCGACGGGACCGTCGACGGGGATGGGGTACTGGGACGGCACGATGGTCCAGAACTTGAGGCGGCCGTCGGTGTCGGTGCGGAAGCGGGCGCGCAGGACGGGGCCGTCGGCGTCGGGGAGCTGGACGTCGTAGAAACCGTCCTGGTTGGACTGCCAGACGTCGACGATGGCGTCGGGCACCGGGGTGTCGTGGGTGTCGGTGACGGTGACGTCGGTCCACAGGGGAGTGCCGGGCAGGCCTTCGGCGAGGTCGGCGCCCTGGGCGGTTTCGGGTGGGCCTTGGACGTAGAACGGGCCGAGGACGGCGGAGGGGGTGGTGTCGGGTGTGCGGGAGTTGGTGAGGACGTCGACGACGCTGGAGACGCCGAGGGTGTCGGACAGGAGGATGAACTCCTGGCGTTTGTCGTCGGAGATCTGGCCGGTGCGGGTGAGGAACCCGATGGCGTATTCCCATTCCTCCTGGGTGAGGTCGGTGCGGACCACGTAGGAGTGCAGGGTGCGCACGAGTTCTTGGAGGAGTTCGCGCAGGCGGGGGTCGGGGGTGGCGGCGAAGCTGTCGACGACTTCGGTGGTGAGGCTGCGCAGGTCGGGTTTGGTGCCTGCGGCGGGCGTGGGGCAGGTGCCGGTCCAGGCGTGGTGCAGGAGGTCCTCGATGCCGTCGCGGGTGACTTCGCGGGGGTTGGGGTAGGGCTTGGCGGTGGCGATTTCGGCGGCCTGGGTGATGGCGGTTTCGGTGAATCCGAGTTCGGCCAGCGAGTGCGGGACGGGTAGGGCGGCGATGAGGTCGTAGACGCCGGTGGCGGCGTCGGGGGCGCCGAGGACCTCGGCGATGCGGCGCATGGCGTCGGGGGCGCCGGCGGTGTTGTAGGCCATGGCGTAGGGCAGGACGACGGTGTGGGTTTCGGAGTGGGGCAGGTTGAAGCTGCCGCCGAGGGTGTGGCAGAGCTTGTGGTGCAGGGCCATGCCGACGGAGCCGAGGCAGGTGCCGGCGAGCCAGGCGGCGCGCAGGGCGTTGCCGCGGGCGTCCGCATCGGAGGGATCGGCGGCGATGCGGGGGAGGGCGGTGGCGAGCAGGCGGATCGCTTCGAGGGCGAACTGGTCGACGATCGGGTTGGCGTCGGGTGAGTAGAGGGCCTCGACGGCGTGGGCCATGGCGTTGACGCCGCTGGTGAGTGACACCTGGACCGGCAGTTTCAGGGTGAGGTCGACGTCGTAGACGACGACCTCGGGCAGCACCTTGGGTGAGGTCTGGGTGGTCTTGCGTCCATCGGCGGTCTCGCCCAGGACCGGGGTCATCTCCGACCCGGCGTAGGTGGTGGGCACGATGATCTGCGGCAGATCCGTGCGCAACGCGATCGCCTTGGCCAAACCGGTCGTCGAACCCCCGCCGATCGCCAGCAGACAGTCCACTTTGTTCTCCGCAACGACCGCCAGGGCACGCTCGGTCACGTCCACCGGCGTGTGCATCGCGGCCTCGTCGAAGCGGGCGGCGAGCAGCGAACCCAGCGCGTCGGCGACCCGGTCCACCGGGCCCGCCAGTGAAGAAGTCCCGAGCAGCAACACGCGCGAAGCCCCGAGCCGGCGCACCTCGTCGGCCAGCGTCGCGATCGTGCCCGTGCCGAAGACGACCCGAGCCGGATTGGCGGTGTAGCTGAACATCGAGGGCTCCTTTGCCTGGCGCGCCGGGTGCGGTGGCGATGACGGTAGGAGCGAGCGCCCGAGAAGTCAGCGTTCGTGTCCGGCAGCCCGGGACACATTTGGTGGAATCGTTCGAAATCGCACTTATCGTGGTGAGATGACGAACGACGAATCACGTGGTGGCGTGGCCTCGGTCGCGAAGGCGTGCAAAGTGCTGCGCGCCTTCAGCCCGACCGTGGGTGTCCTGTCTGTTCGACAGGTGTCCGCCCGTGCGGGGATCCCGCGCAGCACCGCGCACGAGCTGTGCCGCACGCTCGTCGCCGAAGGCATGCTGGAAGGCGCCGGCGGTGGTTACCAGCTTGGCCCGCTGCTGCTCGAGCTGGCGGGCCAGATCATCGAACGCACAGGCCTGCTGCGCGCCGGCGAAGGCATCCTCGACTCGCTGGTCCGCGCGCCGGAGCAGGACGCGCACCTCTGCCAGCTGACGCAAGGCTGGATCGTCTACCTGGACCGCAACTCCAGCCCGTCGCACGTGCCCGCGGCCAACCAGGTGGGCCAGCGCGCGCCGGCGCACCTCACGGTCTGCGGGAAGGTGGCGCTGTCGTGGCTGCCGTTCGACAAAGTCGTGGCGCACGTCGAGAAGTGCTGCGCCGAAAGCGCCGTGCCGCCGCCGGACCTCAAGCAGCTCGAAGCCGAGCTGACCCAGGCCCGGCAGGACGGGTACCTGGCCTCGCGGTCCGTCCAGCAGGGCCGGACGTCGGTCGCGGCACCGATCTTCGACTCCTCGGGAAATCCGCTCGGCGGGGTCTCGCTGTCCGGCCCGGCCGGAATGTTCACCACGGCCGTGGTCGAGTCGGCTCGCGTGTCCGTCACCAACGCGGCCGGCCTGATCAGCGCCCGGCTCATCAGCGCCGCACCGGCCTGGACACGCTGACGGCCCTCCCGGGGGAGGGCCGTCAGTTTGGCCGGGCTGCTCAGGCACGCGGCAGCAGAGCCACCGCCTGCATTTCGATCAGCAGGTGCGGGTGCGGCAGCTGGTGCACGGCCACCGTCGTGCGGGTCGGGCCGTTTTCATCGAAGTACCGCGCGTAAACCTCGTTGTAGCCGCGGAAGTCGTTCATGCTCACGAGGTAGGCCGTGACCTGGACGAGGTCCGTCAGCTCCGCGCCGACCTCCGCGAGCAGGTCGCGCAGATTCTCGATCACGGCCGCCGTCTGCGCCTCGATGTCCAGCCGTGTCGCGCCGAACTCGTCGGCGTCGGCACCCGCGATGGTGTTGTCCGGCCGCCGGCTGCTCGTCCCCGAGATGTAGACGAACCCACCCGCCACCTTGAGGTGCGGGAACCGGCCCCGTGGCGTCGCCTTGCCGGCGACGGTCCTGGCGTCACTCATGCATTCCTCCTCATCACCGAACGGACGTCACACGGAACCGCACGCGGCCGAGCCCGGACACCGTCGCGCTGACGGTGCCGGGCGAAACCAGCGCGACGGCCGGGGTCCCCGCCCCGGCCAGCAGCACGTCACCCGCGCGCAGCGGGATGTCGTACCGCCCGGCCATGCGGATCGCCGCGGTCACCGCGCGCAGCGGGTCACCGAGGATCGCCGAGCTGGATCCACTTTGGACAAGACGGCCGTCGAGCTCGAGGACCATCCCGCGGTTGTCCAGCGACGCGGGCAACGGCTGCCACGCCCCGACCACGAACCCCGACGCCGAGGTGTTGTCCGCCACGACGTCGGCGAGGTTGAACCGGAAGTCGCGGTAGCGCGAGTCGATGATCTCCACGGCCGGCGCGACGGCGTTGACGGCCTCGGTCACGTTGCCCGTCCACAGCTGCGGATCGATGTTGCGCGCCAACCGGAACGCGATCTCGGGCTCGACCCGCGGGTGCACATACGCGCCCAGCCAGATCTCCGCGCCCTCTTCGACGTGCATCCGGGAAGTCAGCTGCCCGATGATCACCTCGGACACGCCCATCTGCGCCGCCTTGGTCCGGCTCGTGAACCCGAGCTTCACCCCGACGCGCGTCTCGCCGCGCCCGAGCCGCCGCGACACCAGTGCGTGCTGCACCGCGTACGCCTCCGCCAGCGACAGGTCGTGGTCGGCCGACAGCTGCTGCTCGGCCACGCGGTCGCGGGCGGCGTCGTCGAGGCGGGTGGCGAGCTCACCGACGTGCCCGGTCATCGCGCCGCCTCCGTGAGGTCGAGGGCGACGTCGACGATCATGTCCTCCTGGCCGCCGACCAGGCCACGCCGCCCGACCTCGACAAGGATGTCGCGCGCGTCGAGGCCGTAGCGGCTCGCGGCGCGTTCGGCGTGGAGGAGGAAGCTGGAGTAGACGCCGGCGTAGCCCAGCGTCAGCGTCTCGCGGTCCACCCGCACCGGCCGCGTCTGAAGTGGACGGACGAGGTCCTCGGCCGCGTCCTGCAGGCCGAACAGGTCGCAGCCGTGGTCCCAGCCGAGCAGGTCGGCGACGGCGACGAACGCTTCGATCGGCGTGTTGCCCGCGCCGGCACCTTGGCCGGCCAGGGAAGCGTCGACCCGGTAGGCACCGTGCTCGACCGCGGTGACGCTGTTGGCCACCGACAGCGACAGGTTTTCGTGGGCGTGGATGCCGATCTGCGTGTCCGGGTCGAGGACCTCGCGGTACGCGTCGACCCGAGCGGCGACGTCGCTCATGGTCAGCCGCCCACCGGAATCCGTGACGTACACGCAGTGCGCGCCCGCGTCCTCCATGATCTTCGCCTGCTTCGCCAGGTCCTCGGGCGAGTTCATGTGGCTCAGCATCAGGAACCCGGCGACGTCCATGCCGTTCTCCCGCGCCCAGCCGATGTGCTGGATCGCGATGTCGGCCTCGGTGCAGTGCGTGGCGATGCGCACACTCGACACCCCGAGATCCCGGGCCGCCCGCAGATCGTCGATCGTGCCGACGCCCGGGAGCAGCAACGTCGTGAGCTTCGCCCGTGACACCACCTCGGCCGCCGCCGCGATCCACCCGGAATCCGCTGCGGCGCCGTGGCCGTAGATCACGCTGGACCCGGCCAGCCCGTCGCCGTGCGCGACCTCGATCGCCGCCACCCCGGACGCGTCCAGCGCGGCCGCGATCGTCCGCACCTGCTCGACCGAGTACTGGTGCCCGATCGCGTGCATGCCGTCCCGCAGCGTCACGTCCTGGACGTACAACTGCTCCGTCACCGCGCCGCCCCTTCCTTCAGTTCCAGCAGACGCTCGGCGGTGCGCAGGGCCGCGGACGTCATGATGTCCAGGTTTCCGGCGTAGTCCGGCAGGTAGTGCCCGGCGCCGGTCACCTCGAGGAACACCGACACCTTGACCCCGCGGAACGCCCGCCCGAGCCCCGGTACGAACGGGTGGTCCACCGCGTCGAACTGCACCTGCTGCTTCAACCGGTAGCCGGGTAAGTACTTCTGCACCTGTGCCACCATGTCCTCGACGGACGCACTCACCGCGGATTCGTCCACTTCGGACTGTTCGACCAGGCAGAAGACCGTGTCTCGCATCTTCATCGCCGGCTCCGCCGGGTTGAGGATGATCACGGCCTTGCCCCGCTCCGCGCCGCCCACGACTTCGAGCGCCCGCGCGGTCGTCTCGGTGAACTCGTCGATGTTCGCCCGCGTGCCCGGCCCGGCCGAGCGCGACGCGATGGACGCGACGATCTCCGCGTACGCCACCGGCGTCACGGCCGACACCGCGGCGACGATCGGCGTGGTCGCCTGGCCGCCGCACGTGACCATGTTGACGTTCGCCGCACCGAGGTGGGCGTCGAGGTTCACCGGCGGCACCACGTACGGGCCGATCGCCGCCGGTGTCAGGTCCACCATCGGCAGGCCGTACTCGCGCAGCACCTCGTAGTTGTGCTTGTGCGCACCGGCCGAAGTCGCGTCGAACACCAGCCGCACGCCGGCGAACTCCGGCAGCTTGACGAGCCCCTCCACGCCGTCGGACGTGGTGGCGATCCCGAGCCGCTTCGCCCGGGCGAGGCCGTCCGACGCGGGGTCGATGCCGACGAGCGCGGCGACTTCCAGCTGGTCCGACAGGCGTTTGACCTTGAACATCAGGTCCGTGCCGATGTTGCCGGACCCGATGATCGCGACGGGTGTGGCCATCAGGCGTCCTCTCCGGTGAACGTCACGCGCACTTCGCCCACCTCTTCGAAGCGGGCCAGGTAGGTACCGGGTTGCGGCACCGCCACCATCGGCCCCCACGCGCCGGCGAGCACGACCTCACCCGCGCGCAACGGCGCACCACGCCGGGCGACCTCGGTGGCCAGCCAGGCCACGGCGTTGGCCGGCGAGCCGAGACAGGCCGCGCCGACGCCCGTCGACACGGGTTCGCCGCCGTGCTCCAGGCTCAGGCCCAGCGAAGGCAGGTCGACGTCGGAGAGCTTCTTCGGCGTCGTCCCGAGCACGACCGCGCCGCTGGACGCGTTGTCCGCGACGGTGTCGGCGATCTTGATGTCCCACCCGGCGATGCGCGAGTCGACGATCTCGATGGCCGGCAGCACGAACTCCGTCGCGCGCAGCACGTCGACCAGCGTCGCGCCGGCGGGGAGGTCGGCGCCCAGCACGAACGCGACCTCGCCTTCCACTCGCGGCTGCAGGAACTTCGCCAGCGGCAGCTCGGCCCGGTCGCCGAAGACCATGTCGTCGAGCAGCACACCGAAGTCGGGCTGGAACACGCCGAACTGCTTCTGCACGGCCGCCGACGTCAGGCCGATCTTGCGCCCCGCCACGCGCCGGCCCGGCACCGCGAGCTTGCGCTCCAGCACCGCGGCCTGTACCGCGTAGGCGAGGTCGACGTCCGCGTCGCCGATCAGGTCCCGCACCGGTTCCACGGGGGTGCGCGTCTGTTCGGCGCGCATCAGCCGCCCCGCCGCGGTCTCCACGGCCGTCGCGAAGGCGGTTTTGGTCGTTGTCATCGAGGAAGCCTCACAGTTGGATGCAGATGTTGGTGGGCTCGCTGTAGAAGTGCAGCGAGTGCACGCCGCCTTCGCGGCCGATGCCCGAAAGCCCGACGCCGCCGAACGGCGAACGCAGATCCCGCAGGTACCACGTGTTCACCCACGACATGCCCACGCGCATCGCGGCGGCGACGCGGTGGCCGCGCTCGAGGTTCGTGGTCCACACCGAGGACGCGAGGCCGTACGACGTGTCGTTGGCCAGGCGGATCGCCTCGTCCTCGGTGTCGAACGGGATGAGGGTCGCGACCGGCCCGAACACCTCCTCGCGCACCACACGGGCGGAGTTGTCCACGCCGGTCCACAGCGCGGGTTCCACCCACGCGCCGCCGGCGAGATCCGCGCCGAGCTCGGGGATGCCGCCGCCCACGAGGAGCTCGGCGCCTTCCTTCTCGGCCACGGCGTAGTACGACATGACCTTTTCCCGGTGCGTCTGGGAGATCAGTGGCCCGGTGGTGGTGGCGGGATCGTCGGGCCGGCCGAAGCGCAGCGCCTTCGCCCGCTCGACCAGACCGGAGGCGACCTCGTCGAAGACGCCGCGCTGCACGTAGACGCGCTCGGTGCACAGGCAGATCTGCCCGGTGTTGGTGAACACGGACCGTTCGAGCCCGTCGACCGCCCGCTCGAGGTCGGCGTCGTCGAACACCACCGCGGCGTTCTTCCCGCCCAGCTCGAACGAAACCGGCCGCACGTGGGGCGCGACCGCGCGCATGATCACCGAGCCGGTGGCCGACTCGCCGGTGAAGGTGATGCCGTCGACGTCCGGGTGGGTCGTGAGGAACTCACCCGCGGACGCGGGCCCGAAGCCGTGCACGACGTTGAACGCGCCGGCCGGCATCCCCGCCTCGGCGAGGATCTCCGCCAGCAGCGTCGCGCTCGACGGCGTCTCCTCCGAAGGCTTCACCACCACGGCGTTGCCGCTCGCCAGCGCGGGCGCGACCTTCCACGTCAGCAGCAGCAACGGCAGGTTCCACGGCACGATCACGCCCACCACGCCCAGCGGCTTGCGGATCGCGTAGTTCAGCGCCTGCCCGGTCGCGACGTCGGTGAGGAACGAGTCGAGCCCCGTCCCGGCGATGATGTCCGCGGCCGCGCGGAAGTTGGCCGACGCGCGCCGCACGTCGAGGTTCGTGGCCAGTGCGACGGGCTTGCCGGTGTCGGCGATCTCGGCCGCGAGCAGGTCGTCGAAGCGCTCCTCGATCCGGTCCGCGACCCGCCGCAGCAGGGCGACGCGCTCGGTCGCCGTGGTCTTGCCCCACGCGCCGTTCAGCGCCTGCCTGGCGCTGCGCACCGCGCGGTCGACGAGCTCTTGGTCGGCTTCGTGCACCTTCGCGATCAGCGAACCGTCGACGGGGCTCACCTTGTCGAAGGTGCGGGGGCCGTCGACGAACTCGCCCCCGATGAAGTTGCGCAACGCCTTCGGGATCCCCTGCGGCATCACTGGTTTCCTTTCGTCGGAACTGTTCACGCGTGCTCGGGCACGGTGTGGTGCCAGGTCTCGCCGCGGTAGGTGACCGCGACCGACCCGCCGGTGGGCACGAGGACGACTTCCTCGGCGTTGTCGGGTTCCCCCAGGTCGCGCCCGGCCGCCCACGCGACGACCGCGCGCATGCACCCGGAGTGCGTGGCGACGGCGAGGTGCTCGTCGGCCGGCACGCGGTCGGCCGCGGCCACGGTGGCGGCGAGGAACCGGCGCACGACCGCGTCCGGCGATTCGTGCCAGAGCAGCGGGATCTGCAGCCAGAACCCCATCGCGTCGCCGTCTTCGTGCGCCTGCCAGAACCGCCGGGCCTCTTCGGCCCAGCCGGCGCCGCCGGCGGCCGGGATGAGCTCGCGCACCTGGGTGGGTTCGTAGTCCCGGCCGTCGACGCGGAGCTGGAGGTTGCGGAACTCCGGCGCGACCTCGTTGCCGCCGAGTTTCAGCCCGGGCGCGCCGGCGAGGGTCGCGTGCAGCACCTCGGCGGTCTGCCGCGCCCGCGCGGTGGGCGCGTAGGCCACGGAAACCGCCGTGCCGTCGGGAAGTTCGGCCGCGAGGCTCTCGCCGCGCGCCCGGGCCTGCTCGATGCCGCGTTCGGTGAGGCCGGCGTCGCTTTCGTAGCTGGCCGTCTCGCCGTGGCGGACGAGGTGCAGGATCATCGGTGCCTCCAGGTCGGTCAGCTCGGGCGGAACACGCGGTGGCTGGAGCGGGCCGGGTGCAGGCCAACGCGGTCGAGGATGCGTTTCACCGAACCCGCGGGGTCACCGACGGCGAAGTGCTCGGTCTCCATCCCGACGGCACGCGCCCCGGCGAGGTTCGACGGCAGATCGTCGACGAACAGGCAGCTCGCCGGCTCTTCCCGCAGCTGCCCGAGCGCCCACCGGAACACCGACGGGTCGGGCTTGAGCACGCCGTAGCGGCCGGCTTCGAGCAGCAGGTCGAAGCCACCGAACTCGGGGAACTTCGCCGCCCAGTCCTGGCCGAACCAGTGGCCCATGTCGTTGGTGAGCGCGGCCAGGCGCACGCGGCCGCCGATGTCGCGCAGCATCGCGCGCACCTCGTCGCGCACGCTGATGCGGGTCCGCATGAACGCGCCGAGGTCGAGGTCCGGCCGTCGTTGCGACAGCTCGGCCCAGTAGTCGCGCTCCTGCTGCTTGCCCTGCTCGACCCCGTCGTAGAGCTTGTCGTCGCCGAACGGGCCCTTGGGGAACGTCGGGTCGTCGACCACCTCGAACAGCGTGGGCACGACGACGCCGCCGAGGTCGAGCACGATGGTCGTGAGCCGTAGCGTGGGCGTGTCCGCCCGGGACCGGACCGCGGCCGCGCGCCGGAGCGCACGACCGCGGCCGGGCCGCGACCAGGGTTCTTCGAAGGTCACGGATCAGTCCAGGACCGTGACGACGCCGGTGTCACCGTCGACGCGCACGCGCTGGCCGGTGCGCAGCGTCGAGACCGCACGGCCGGTGCCGACCACGGCGGGCAGGCCGTACTCGCGGCAGACGATCGCGGTGTGGCTCATGATGCCGCCGACGTCGCTGACGGTCGCGGCGATCCGCGAGAACACCGGCGCCCATGCGGGTGAGGTGGCGGGGCAGACCAGCACGTCGCCGTCCTGCACCTCGGCCAGCTCGGCCACGGACCGCACCACGCGCACCGGTCCCTCGACCACCCCGGGTGAACCGGCGACCCCGCGCAGCGTGCCGGGGTCTTCCGTTTCGGAGTCGGCCAGCCAGCCCGCGACGGAGTCGGTGGTGATGCCCCACAGCATGACCGTGAGCGGTTCGGCGACGGCCTCAGGCGGCGGGCCGAGCGCGGGCGGCGGCTCCCAGGCTTCCAGCGCGGTGAAGATGCGGCGGCGCTCGGCGATGATCGGGGTCCAGTGCGCGCGACCCCGGCCGGGCGCGCCGGTCGACCACGAGGCGACGGTGTCGAAGATCAGCTCCGCGACTTCGGTGCGGCGCAGGAAGAACAGGTCCTCGGGGTCGTCGAACACACCCATGTCCACCAGGGACCGGGCGAGCTCCTTGGACTTGCCCCAGAACGCGGCCCACATCCAGTGTTCGATGTAGAGCACGTGCTCCTCGATGTAGACGAACACCTTGCGCGCCAGCGCGAGCAGCTCGTCGAACAGGTCCACGTCGGCCGGGTTGAGCAGGGCGCGGTAGTCGCCGGTGATGCGCTCACGTTCGGCCAGCACCCGCTCGGTCGGGCGGTCGATGACCTCGCCCTTGCGCAGGCGTTCGAGGTAGGTGCGCACGGCCCCGAACGGGATGTCCGGGTGGTCGTCCCAGGTGCCGAAGCGGTGGTCGCCGCCGGGGTGGCCGGGGTCGGCGTTGATGTGGAACCACGGATCCCTGGTGGCTTCCCAGTCCTCGGCCCAGGCGCGGCCGGACTCCGTGCCGCTCAGCACGGCGAGGGCCGCGTCGAGGTGGGAGGCGTTGAGGATCGTGTCGCTCACGCCGAGGCGTTCGGCTTCCTTGGCGAGGCGCTTGAGCTCGTCGTCGGGCCGGTAGAGCTCCACGTGCAGGCCGCCGACCATCCGCGACACGGACTGGTCGCCGATGCCGGGGAAGGCGTTCTGGCAGAACTGGAAGAACGTGAGGTACGCGGCGTAACCGATGTTCAGCATCTCGAAGTGCCACTGGTACGTCTCGTACATCGTGGTGATCATGAGGCTGAAGTCGCGTTCCCAGCGATACCCGGCCGAGTGTCCGAGGTGTCCGGTCACAGTGGACAGCGGCTCGCGCTCCGGCAGCGGCGCGAAGCTCAGGCCGCGGATGAGCTTGATGCGCTCGGCGACCTTTTCCTTCCACTCCGCGTAGATCTCGTCCCAGCGCTCGTAGTAGTGGCCGGCCCGCTCGCCGAACTCCTCGGCCCGCGCGGCGATCTGGTCGGCCGGCGCGGCGACCGGCGAGACGTACAGGCGGCCGTTGAGGATGCGCTGCTCCAGGCCGAACGCCGGCGGTACCGCGAACACGCGCGTGTTCATCGCGCCGAGGGCCTGCCACCAGCACTCGCACTGGATCTCGTCGTACGGGTGCAGCACGTAGGGGTGGTGCAGGGCGTCCTGGAACCAGAACTTGCCCTCGTCGGCCTTGCGGCGGTCCTCGCCGAACAGGTGGTACCAGTTGTAGAGCGATTCCCAGCCCTCGGCACCTTGCGGTGGGTCGAGGTCGAACGGCCCGGGGAAGGTGGAAGCGACCATCGTCGGTCCCTTTCTCGTCTGCGCAGTCAGTGGGGGATGCGGGTCAGGGTTTTGCGCCGCCGGTCAGCGCCGCGAGCACGTGGGCGAGCGCGCCCCGGTTCTCCTGCGACACCTGCTTCGGCGGTTTGGTGCTCCACACGGTTTCCGGGCGGGCCTGCACCACGTGCACGTCGTCGCCGTCGATGGCGAACTCGCCGTCCTGCGGGGTGCCGGCGTGCTTCTCGATCAGCGCCGCGATTTCGAGCAGCTGCTCGATGTGTCCCTTGTGGAGGGACGGCTGGGACCGGTCCGCGTCGTCGACGGGCACGGTCGCGATGCCCTTGCCGGTCTCGGGGTCTCGGGTCGCGCGGGTGGCCTTCTCGGCGATGTCGCGGGTGAGGATCTCGCGGGTGATCTTGTCGACCACGAACCGGTCGGGCGTCACCGTGCCGCTCACCAGCGGTTCGCCCAGGCCCCACACGGATTCGATGACGACCTTCGACCGGTCGCCGTTGGCGGGGTTGAGGGTCATGAACACGCCGGCCGCGCTCGCGTCGACCATGCGCTGCACGACCACGCCCATGGCGTCGTCGGTGCTCTCGACCCCGTCACGCGCCCGGTAGCTGATGGCGCGCGCGGTGAACAGGCTCGCCCAGCAGCGCCGGACGGCGGCCGACACCTCGTCGGCGCCGATGACCCAGAGGTAGCTGTCGTGCTCGCCGGCGAAGCTGCGGTCCGCGGAGTCCTCCGCGGCCGAACTCGACCGCACCGCCACGGGCGGCTCGGCGACGCCGGTGCGCTCGGCGAGCTCCGCGTAGGCCGCGCGGATGTCGGCGTCGGCGCCGTGCTGCTCGGTCTCGGCGAACAGCAGCTCGCGGATCGCGGCCGACTCCTCCGTCAGCACGTCGAGGTCGGCTTCCGGGTGCAGTGCGCGGATCCGGCGGTCCAGCTCCTGGCCCAAGCCGCCGGTCACCGCCGCGCGGTAGGCGTCCGTGGTCACCACGAACGCTTCGGGAACCCGGACTCCCAGGCGGCACAACGTGTCCAGCGAGCGACCCTTGCCACCGGCCTGTGCGGTGGTGACAGCGTTGTCGCCCATCCCGATGTGCAGAGTGCTCGCTGCGGTCATCGATCGGTCCTTTCCTTGTTCTCGCGGTCGCTGGGTTCGTCGTAGTCGGACACCAGCGCGACCACGGCGGCGTCGACCGTCGCTTCGCCGGTGGCCGCGGCGGCCGCTTCGTCGGTGTTCACGAGGACGGTGGCCCCGGGGCTGGCGTCGAGCAGGTCGACCGCGACGGTGATGGTGTCCACGCCGATCGCGCGGACGAGCACGAGCCGCCGGGTCGACAGCCCGGGCAGCTGCCGGTCGGACCACACCCGGCCGATGACGCGGCCGAGGATCACGACTGGCCCCCGCTCGGCAACTCCAGCACGGCTTCGCGGAACGACTCCGCGCGGCGGGTCTCGAGCAGCGTGGCCGCGGCCTCGCTCGGGCGCGGGTAGATCTGGGCGGCGCGCAGGTCGCCGTAACGCTTCACGGCGGCGGTGCCGGCGTCGAGCGCCTGGCGGACGGCGGCCAGCTGGCCCTGGATCGCGGCCACGAGGTAGCCGCTGGACACGCGGTCGACCGCGATGCACCGGACGTCGGCGGTCTTGATCATCGCCTCGATCCCCGCCGTGAGCGCCACGATGCCGCGGGTCTCGACGACACCGATCGCGCCAGCCGAATTCGTGTTGCCGGCCATGGGTGTTCTCCTTGTTCTTCGGTGAGCGTTCTGCGGTGAGCGCAGTGCTGGCTCAGTTGCCTTCGAGCAGGGCGGTGTGGGCGGCGACGGCCGCGACGGCGTCGCACGGGTTGGCGAACACGACCGAACGCACCTGCGCACCCGACACCGCTTTCGCGGTTTCCTCGGCGATTTCGGTCGCTTCCTCGACGGTGGCGAGGTCGCCGGACAGCGCGACCGCGACGATGCCGCCGCCGAGGCGCACGACGCCTTCCACCGTCACGTTGGTGGCTTTGACGATCGCGTCGACGGCGTCGAAGATCGGCACGAACCCTTCCGTCTCCACGAATCCGACCGCGGTGTTGGCCATGGGGCTCTCTCTTTCTGACTAGCGGGAAGTGGTGGGACGCCAGCGGACGACCGCGGCGCCGGTGCCCCAGATCGGGCCGTAGGACAGGAGTTCGCCGGGCTGGTCCAGCACACCGGCGCCGAGCAGGAAGGCCAGCGCGCGGAACTGGCTGTCGGCCGCGGCTTCGCGGGCGAAACTTTCGCGCAGGTCCAGGGCCTCCTTCACGTCGCCGCGCACGAGCGCGTCGAGGATCCGGCGGTTCCACTTGTCCTGCCCGGGCGTGGCGATGCCGTCTTCGGACGGTTCGATCCAGCGCTGGATGAGCCCGGCGGACAGGCCGGACACCACGACCACGCCGACCCGGCGGCCGGTCGCGGCCGCGGCGGCGACACCGGTTTCGCCGAGCGTGGCGATGTTGTCGACCTCGGCGTAGAGGTTGCAGGACACCATCGCGTACCGGAAGCGCCGCCCGGGGTCGAGCAGGTTCGCGATGGTGACGGTGCCGGTGTCGATCGGGAAACCGTCGTAGCGCGTGCGCCGCGCCTGCAGCCCGCGGTCGGCGGTCAGGCCGACCCAGCGTTCGGCGAGGTCGGTGTCGACCTGCAGGTCGTAGCTGATGCGGCCGTAGTCGTAGGCGTACCAGTTCTCGTCCATCCGCTCGCCGCGCGGGTTGGGGTCCAGCTGGAACTGGTGCCCGAGCACGGTGAACCACTGCGTCGACATGAGCAGCACGGTGTCCACTCCGGCCTCGCGGAAGTCCTCGCCGACCTGCTCGACGCCGGCCCGCAGGTCGGCCCAGCTCGGCGCGGGGCTCTTCGCGAGCAGCTGCGGCATGCCCGGCACGAGGGCGGCGGCGACCACGGCGTCAGCCACGAGCGTGCACCCCCTCGGGGCGCCACTCGACCACGGCGTTGCCGGTGCCGATGATCGTGCCGTAGCCCAGGATGTCGCCGGTGGTGTCCGGCCAGCCCAGCGCGGCCAGCAACCAGCTCAGGCTGCCCGACTTGGTCTCCGCCTCGCTGGCCTCGATGTGCTCGGGGATCGCCGTGCGCAACGCCGAAGTCGGTTGGCTGCGCACGGTTTCCAGCAGCTTCATGTCGGCGCGGTACTGGTCGTTGTTGTACGCGTACTCGCGGCCCATGTCCTCGGGCAGCTCGGTCTCGCGGTCGAAGTGCAGGTGTGACAACGAGTTCGACGCCAGCAGCACCGCCCGCCGTCCCGTCCGCTCGATCGCGACGCGGGTCGCGGTGCCGAGCACGTCCATCTGCTCCAGCTCGGCGTCGGCGTAGAAGTACGGGTTGTTGTTGGCGCTGATCGACACGACCGGGATGTCCCAGCGCGGGTTCGCCATGTGCAGCGCGCCGATCGTCGCGTAG
This sequence comes from Amycolatopsis sp. NPDC001319, assembly GCF_042896185.1. Classification (NCBI taxonomy): domain Bacteria; kingdom Bacillati; phylum Actinomycetota; class Actinomycetes; order Pseudonocardiales; family Pseudonocardiaceae; genus Amycolatopsis; species Amycolatopsis sp. NPDC001319. The sequence goes on from NZ_JBIAWY010000007.1 coordinate 374,867, forward strand.
TCCACGCGCACACCCGGCTCCCGCATGGCCCGTGTGACCAGGCCGTGCTCCTCGAAACTGCCCACCATGGCCTCGGCGAGCTCCACGTCGGTGCGGAAGTCGAAGTGGTAGCGGAACAGGTTCGGGAAGATCGGCTCGACCGACACCCCGCGCGGATTGGGCACGCAGTTGACGTGGTGGCCGACCATGGTGATCCAGTGCGGCGCGTGCACCACGAGCACGTCCGGCCGCAGCTCCCGGATCCGGCGCCGGACCTCGTCGTAGGCCCACCGCAGCGTTTCCCAGCCGCCGGTGCTGCGCGGCTCGTTCTGCGGCGGGTTGTCCGCGTAGATCAGGTGCGGCGGGTGCGGAGCGAGGTAACCCGCGACGATGCCGGCCCGCGGTGGCTCCGGCGCGGCCGGCTCGGCCGGCTGGGCCTGCGGCGTTCGGGCCCGCTCGCCGGCCGGCGATAAGTGGAATACCCGTGACATGCTGGTTGACGTTAGGCCGCAGACCGCCGCGGGTTCGTGTTGTTGTCCGGTGCACCCGGACACGAATTTCAGCCGCCGCGCGGGCCCCGTCAGGCCGGGGTGGCCTTGCCCTGACCTTCTTCGTAGCGCTTGCGGTCTTCGGCGGTCAGCTCGGTCCAGTGGCTGCCCGGGGCGCGGCCGAGGACCCAGTCGCGCACTCCGTCCAGGCGGGCGCGCAATTCGGGCAGGGACACGCCCGCGAGGGCGCCAGCCCGGACGCGGGGGACGCCGTCCACGAACACGAGGTCGATGTCGCGCGCGGACGCCTGGAAAACCACGTGGTCGGCCACGGAGCTCGCGGCGAGTCCGAAGGGGCCTGTCCGCAGCACGAGGACGTCGGCCTGCTTGCCCGGGGTGAGACTGCCGACGCGGTCGTCGAGGCCGAGCGCGCGGGCCGCGTCGAGGGTGGCCATGCGCAGCAACGCGGGCGCGTCGATCGAGGGGAAGGTCGGTGTCCGGACACCGGAACGGCCGACCTGGCGTTCGGCCATCACCTCGGTGAGGCGGCTGAGCGCGTGGCCGATCCTGAGGTGGGTGAGGAAATCACCGCTCACGGCGGCGGTCGCGTCGACGCCGAAGACGAGCGGTACTCCCTGTTGCACCGCGCGCCCGATCATCGGGACCACGCCCATGTGCCCGGCCTCGATCTGGGGCGTGCTGACGATCGTGCCGCCGTTCTGGCGCAGCATCGTGAGCTCGGCGTCGGTCGCCGGGCCGGCGTGCACCCAGAGGACATCGGGGCCGAGCAGGCCGAGCTCGTGCGACGAGGTGACCTGGCCCTGCAGGTTGGAGTGCAGCGTGGAGACGAGCCCGATCTCGCGGGCGGCCTTGACCTCGCGGGCGTGCGCTTCGAGCGAGACGTGGTCGATGTTGTTCAGCGCGACGCCGAGCTGCACGCGGTCGGTGGTGGCGCGGGCATTCGCGAGCCGTTGCAGCACGGCGATGCGCTCGTCGAGGGTGTCGAACGAGCTGGTGCCCGCTTCGGGCCGCGGCCGGAAGCAGAACCCGAACACGGCCCGGATTCCCACGGCTTCCAGTGCTTCCAGCGACGCCTCGGCGTGTTCGGGCGAGTTGGTGGCGTGGCAGAAGTCGAACACCGTGGTCACCCCGTTGAGCAGCAGCTCCGCGCCGGCGCCGAACGTCGCGTCGTGCATGTCCTGCGGGCGGTAGCGGCCGGCGAGGGGGTGGATGACACCGAAGTACTCGCGGCCCCAGCAGTTCGAGGCGAGGCCGCGGATGGGGGCCTGCCACATGTGGTTGTGGCAGTCGACGAGTCCGGGCAGCACGATCGAATCGGCGGCGTCGATGATCTCGTCGACCTCGATCTCGTCGATCTTCGGTGCCACGTCGAGGATCCTGTCGTCGCCGATCAGCACGTCGCCGCGGAAATCGCCGAGCGCCGGGTCCATCGTCAGGACCGAGCCGCCTTTGAGCAAGGTCTTCTTCACGGGCTGATGCCTCCTTGGATGTGGTGCGCCGCCGTCGGCTGAATCGTTGCTTGACGGGTCCGGAACGCCTGCTTATAGTACTGCAAACGTTTGTAAGACGAAAGGTGCACCGTCGTGCACGACACTCGATCTCCAGCGTTCACGTCCTATGGCGACGCTTCCGAAATCTTCCGCACTCCCGGTTTGCCGTTCACACCGGCGATCCGGATTTCGCCGGGCAGCGAACTCGTTTTCGTCGCGGGGTGTCCGGGTGTACCAGACGGCGACGACGACTCACCGGAGGTCGAAGCCGAGGTGCGCCGGGCTTTCCGCTATCTCGCAAGGGTTCTGGAGCTTGCGGGAGCGGGCCTGGAGCACGTAGTTTCCCTCACCAAGTTCCTGACCGATGTCGAACGGGACAATGCGATCGTCACGACCGTGATGCGCGAACTGTTCCCCGTGATGCCTACTTCGACCACAGTCGAGGTTTCCCGTCTCGTGCCCAGGGGTCTTCATTTCGAAGTCAACGCGATCGCGGCCGTGCCAGCTCGTTCTGGTCCCGTGGTCCTGGATCAGAGCGGCTGATTCTCATGACCAAAGATCTTCGCCTACTCGGAATTTGCGGCAGCCTTCGTTCCGGCTCCTACAACCACGGGCTGCTCAAAGCCCTCGCTGACGAGGCACCCGCCGGCGTCACCCTCGACCTCCTCGGCGACTGGAGCGAGGTACCGAACCTCAACGTCGACCTCCTCGAAGACGGGCAGCCGCCCGCGGTGGTGCGGGCCGTCGCGGAGCAGGTGCGCGCGGCGGACGGCCTCGTGATCGCGACGCCGGAGTACTGCAACAGCGTGCCGGGCGCGTTCAAGAACCTGCTCGACTGGCTCTCTTTCCCGCCCCCGTTCAACTGCCTGCGGTTCAAGCCGATCGGCCTGGTCGGCGCGAGCATCGGCACCGGCGGCACGCTGCGTGGCCAGTCGGCGTTGCGCGGTGCCCTGCTGTTCTTCGACGCGATGCTGATGGGCCGGCCGGAGGTCGCAGTCGGCCTGGGCAAGATGAAGTTCGACGACGAGGGAAACCTGAAGGACGAGGAAGTCCGGGCGCTGCTTCGCCGGTTCCTGTCCGACTTCGTGGAATTCACACGGAGCACCAAGGCGCGTGGCCTCGACCCGCGGGAACGGGAATTCGTTTTCTGACGCTCCTGAAGATTCCGACGAAGGGATGGTGCCTTGTGGACAGTCCGCCCGACCTCGGTGCGCCGCCGGGCGTCCGTCCGACCGGTGAAACGCTCTACCTCGCCCCGAGCGGGCGCCGGTTCACCGACGCGGGTGAGCTGACGCGCGAGTACGACATCGAGTGGACGGTGCCCGACTTCCCCGCGGTGGCCGCGAGTTTCGTCGCCCGCAGTGCCGAGACCCGCGGCCGGCTCAAGTGTTTCCTCGACATCCCCTACGGCCCGACCGTCGACGAGCGGCTCGACGTGTTCCCCGGTTCGCCGGGCGCGCCCGTGGTGGTGTTCTTGCACGGCGGGTACTGGCGGGCGCTGACGTCGGCGGAGTTCAGCTTCGCCGCGGCCGGCCTGGTGGCGCGCGGGGTGACCGTGGTGGTCCCGACGTATTCGCTGTGCCCGGCGGTGTCGCTCGACGAGATCGTCCGGCAGGAGCGCGCGGCGGTCGCGTGGACGGTGCGCTCGATCGCCTCGTACGGCGCGGATCCGCGGCGGGTGGTGGTCGCCGGGCATTCGGCCGGCGGGCACGGCGTTGCGATGGTGCTGGCCACGCGCTGGGCCGAGAACTACGGCATCGATCCGTCGGTGATCAAGGGCGGGTGCGCGATCAGCGGCCTGTTCGACCTGCGGCCGCTGCCGTTCACCTCGGTGCAGACCGATCTGCGGCTGACGGCGGATCAGGTGCTGCGTAACAGTCCGGTGCTCGCGCTGCCGGAGACGATGCCGCCGCTGGTGATCACCTACGGCACGGAGCAGACGGCGGAGTTCGTGCGCCAGTCCACCGACTACTTCGCCGCGGCGAAGGCGCACGGCCTGGACGTTCGCTGTCTGCCGCGGCCCGGATTCAACCACTTCGACGAGCTCGACGCGCTCGCCGATGACCGCGGTGATCTCACCGAGTCCATTGTGGATCTTTTCGACCGACGTTAGCCGTGCCACAAGGAGGTAGCATGCTCACGCAGTTGCAGAACGACTTTCGCGAGGTCATGGCGGGAGTCGCCACCCCGGTCTCGGTGGTGACCGCGTTCCACGAGGGCGCGCCGCACGGGACGACGGTCAGCGCGTTCACCTCGCTGTCCATGGACCCGCCGATGGTGCTGGTGTCGCTGGACAAAACGTCGCGGCTCCTGGGTCTGATCCGGAAGTCGCAGCGCTTCGGAGTGAACGTCCTCGGTGCGGCACAGGCCGAGACGGCACGGTCGTTCGCGAAGAAGCTCGAAATGGGGGAGAAGTTCGCCGGCGTCGACTGGCAGCACGACAACGGACTGCCCCGGCTGGCGGGCGTTCCCGGATGGCTGGCGTGCACGCTGAGCCAGGAGGTCGAAGGCGGTGACCACATCGTCCTTTTCGGACAGGTCGTCTCGGCTTCCACGGCCACGGCGGCTCCGCTGACGTACCACTCGCGGACGTTCGGCACGCATTCGTTGCTGGCCCAGAGTGCGTGAAGTTTTTCCGTGCCAGTTTGCAAACGATTGCAAAATTCGGCGTGAACGCGCTTGATCCCGCGCGTTCACGCCGGCTCAGCTGGTGCGGATGATCGTTTTTCCCTGGCTGCGCCGGCCCGGTGCGAACGCGGTCGCGGCTTCCGCCAGCGGGTGAACGGCACCGACGAGCACCCGGAGCCGTCCGTCGCGGACCCGTTGCGCCAGGTCGGCCAGCCTTGCCCGATCGGCTTCGACCACGAAGAAGACGGCGCGCCCGTCCCGCGGCCACGCGTTGGGCGGTCCCGCGATGGTCACCAGCGTCCCGCCGGCGCGGACGATCCCGGCCGAACGGTCCCCGGTGTCCCCGCCGAACACGTCCAGCACCAGGTCGACCTCACCGACGTCTTCCAGCCGGTCGGCCTCCAGGTCCACGAACGAGTGCACGCCGAGATCGAGGGCCGCCTCGCGGTTGTGCGCCCGCCCGGTGCCGATCACGGTCGCCCCCGCCTCCCGCGCGAGCTGCACGGCGATCGACCCGACGCCGCCCGCGGCGCCGTGGACCAGCACCGTCTGCCCGGGCTCGAGCCGGCCGTGGTCGAACAGCGCCTGCCACGCTGTCAGCCCGGAGATCGGCAGCGCCGCGCCGACGGAGTGGTCGATGTCGGCAGGCAGCGGCGCGAGGTTGCGCGCCTCCACGGCCGTGAACTCGGCGAGTGACCCGTCGCGCGTCCAGTCGGCGAGCCCGAACACGCGTTGCCCCACCGTGAGCCCGGTCGTGCCGTACCCGAGCTCGGCCACCACCCCGGACAGCTCGTGCCCGGGCACGCTCGGCGTCCGGTCCCGCCCGGCGCGGTCGGTCCACGTGCCGGGCCACTCCAGCTCGCCGGGCGTGAAGCCGGCCGCGTGCACCCGCACGATCACGTCGTTCTCCGCGGCGTGCGGATGGGGACGGTCCACAAGGGACATGCCGCCGACGCCGGCGGTGCGATCCTGGACGGTGATGGCTTTCATGGTTCCCAGCCTCTGCAGGAGAAGGACCGTGGTGGTCAGAACTTACCGCCACCGGCGCTGATGCGCTGCCCCGTGACCCAGCGGGCGTCGTGGGAGACCGGGAAGGCCACGACGTCCGCGATGTCGGCCGATGCGGCCGAGCGGGGTGCTCTGGGCTTCGGCGGCGATCTCCTCGTCGGAGAAGTGCGCCGTCGAGGGAGTCCTGACCATGCCGGGCAGCACGCTGTTCACGGTGATGTGCTTGGGCCCGAGCTCGACGGCCGCCACCCGGACGAGGTGGTCGAGGGCCGCTTTGCTCGACGCGTCGAGAGCCGTGCCGGCCGTGGGCATGAGCGTGAGCCCCGCGGAGATCATCACGATTCGCCCGCCGGTCCGCATGCGGAGCGCCGACTCCGCATGGCCACGAAGCCGGCGCGGGTGTTGGTGGCGAAAACGGTGTCGAAGTCCTCGTCGGTGCTGCCGGCCAAGCTCTTGAAGCGGTAGTCGGCCGCGTTGCTCACGACGATGTCCACCCCGTCGAACTCCGTCTCGGCGACGTCGAACAGGCCCCGCACTTGTGCGGCGTCGGCGACGTCGGCCGCCGCTGTGATCGCGGTGCCACCGTGGCGGCGATGCCGTTTACCACCTCCTCGGCCTGCCCCCGCTGGGCCGGATGATGGGCGACGATCACCCGGGCGCCGTCCTTGGCCGGCCGTTCCGCGACGCCTTTGCCGATTCCGCTCGAGGCACCCGTGACGAGCGCTGCTTTTCCGTCGAGACTCATGATTCCTCCGGCCCACCTTCGACCTCGCGGTGGCTCATCGCGAGGTGCCGTGGGAAATCTGCCGCCGACCCCGGAACGCTTGCGCTCGCCGGAGCGAATTTCCCCTGGAGGTCCAGATTTACCCGCCCGGAGAGTTCACGCGCCGCTCCTTGGCGTGGGTACCCATCAGGCGGCCGCGTGCAGCTCCGCGACCACGTCGCCCAGCTCGGGGTGCGCCGACGAAACCGTGGCGAGAATGGCGACAACCGCGTCGTACACGAGGTTTTCGAGCTCGGCGGCGGGCACGTCGCAGTCGTGGGTGAGCCAGTCGAGCGTGGTTTCGTCGAGCATGCCCATGATGCCGCGGATCGCGACGCGCACGCGCGGCGGCGGTTCCGTGGTGAGGCCCAGCAGGTCGACCACGAACTCGGCGCCGGCGCGGCGGGCGCGTTCGAAGAGCTCGTCCACCTCCGGGTCCTGCCCGCCGGCGCGGATGAACGCGAGCATGGTGTGGACGTGCGCGCGCCGGTACTCGATGTGGCGGCGCAGCAGGCCGCGCATGCGTTGCTCGCGCGTGTCTTCGTCGTCGCGGGGGCGGTGCAGCTCGATGAGCTCGTCGAGCGCCTGCTGCAGCACCGCGAGGTACAGGCCGCGCTTGTCCTTGAAGTGGTAGAACAACAGCCCGTGCGCGACGCCCGCGGCCTCGGCGATCTCGCTGATGTAGATCTCGTCGTAGGGCTTGCGGGCGAACAGGTCGGCGGCAACCTCGATCAGCGCCGCGCGCCGCTGCCCGCGGGGCGGCGCCGTGCGCTTCTCGGAACTCATGTCAGCTGCCTCCTGTGCTCACCTCGTTGCGCAGGCTGCCGATCCCCTCCACACTCACCTCGACGACGTCACCCGCCCGCAGGTACTCACCCGACGCGAGTGCGACGCCGGCGGGCGTTCCGGTGAGGATGACGTCTCCCGCCGCGAGCGGGACCTTCGCCGAAACGGCCGCGACGAGCTCGGCCACCGGGAACAGCATCTCACTCGTGCGCCCCTGTTGCCTGAGCACGCCGTTCACCCGGGTGGTGACGGCGACGTCTTCGCCGAGCTCGTCCGGCGTCACGAGCGTGGGGCCGAGTGGCTTGAACGTCGGGAATCCCTTGGCGCGCTGGAGAAGCGACAGGTCGACGACGGCACCGTCGCGCATCCCGCGGAACTGGACGTCGCGCGCCGACACGTCGTTGGCGACGGTGAACCCCGCGATGTACCCGGCCGCGTCCCTGGCTCGGACGTCTTGCGCCGGCGCCCCGAGGACGACGGCGAGCTCGGCTTCGTAGTCGACCCGATCCGGCGCCTCGGCCGGCAGGACGATCGGCTTCCCGGTCCCGATGAACAGCTCCGGCCCCGGCGTGATCGGGAAAAACGCCGGTGTGGCCGGGACTTTCAGGCCCGCTTCCGCGATGTGCCCGGCGTAGTTGGCCCCGACGATCACCACGGTCTTCGGCTGCGCCACGGGCGCGAGCAGCGTTGCCTCCGACAGCGGCACCCGGCCCCGCACGGGCGCGTTCTGCGCCTTGTCCACCAGGAGCTCGGCGACGTCGTGGTGCGGTGCGTCGAGCAACAGCAGCTCGTCGCCCTCGCCACGGGCCAGCCCCTGCGTGGTCCGGTAGAGCCGCATCAGGCGCCCCCGGCCAGCACGGTGATGCGGCGTTCGGCGATGCGCCAGCGGCCCGCTTCGCGGGTCAGGACGTCGTGGACGCGGCTCACCGTCCGCAGGTGCGGCGGCGCGGCCGGGTCGCTGAGGGCGTACACCTGCAGGTCGCAGCGGCATTCGGCGCGGTCGCCGTCGAGGTCGAACCACGACGGCGACACCACGTGCAGCGTCGGCCGGTCCTCCTGCTCCCGGCGGCGCATGGCCTCGCGGATCTGCGCGCCCTCCGCGCGGATCTCCTTCGTACTGGTCATCACCAGCGTCGCGTCGGCGGTGTAGCACTCGGCCGACTCGCTCGCGTGGCCCTCGTCGATGAGCCGGAACGACGTGCGCACCACGTCCTCGCACGCGAACCGCGCCTCGCTCACCACGTCGGCACCGTCAGCTCGGCCTCGGTCTTCCCCGCGCGCAGCTCGGTGAGCAGTGCGGCGGGGTCGAAGACCACTCCGAACGGATTGCGCGCGAAGCTTTCGGACTGCATGAAGGCCGTGCCCTCCTCGGTGGTCGGGAAGTTGTCGATCTGGAGTTCGATCTGGTTGCCGTCGGGATCGGCGTAGTAGACCGACGTCGTCGGCCCGTGGTTGACAGCCTGCAGCGGCCGCACCCCCTCGGCGTCAAGGCGTTCCCACGTCTCGAGCAGCTCCCGCAGGCTGCCGTAGGTGAACGCCACGTGCGCCAGCCCGTGCAACGGCAGCGCCGCCAGCTCCTCGGCCGACAGCTCCGTCTTCGGGCCGCCCAGCAGCGCCGCGACCTCCCCGTCGGCCATCGCAGACGTCGGGTCCGCGACCGCGATGCGGTGGTGCTCGTCGTCGTAGGTCACGAAAACCATGCCGGGCGTCTCGTGCACCACCCGGCCGTCGAGGGTCTTCACGTACCAGTCCCGCATCGCCGGCACCTGCCTGCTGTACAGGACGACGTGGGAGAGCTTCGCCGGTGAAGCCACGTTTCCTCCTCCGAGGTCGGTTCGATCCCCTGAAGCTAAGACTGACTTGACTCCAAGTCAAGTTCGCGTCGCCACTGTTGCTGGGCGAGTGTGGATCGACGTTCGACCTGGTCAGCCACCGGTTTCACCGCGGCGCAGCACCGCTCCGGTCGCGATGTCGAGCACCTCGATCAGGTGATCCGAGCGCCGCACCGCGAGCCACGTCGGGGTTAGTGGCGCACCACCGGCCCGGCAAACTCGACGACCGTGCGCACGTCCTGAGATCTGGAACATCGGCCCGTACAACCCGTCGCAGGTCTCGGCCGGTTCGCAACCCGACTGGTACTTGGCGTGGGCCGACGGCCTGCTGCGCATCTGGCCCGCCTGGGAGCTCTACCTCGGGAACTACACGATCCCGGCCGTGTTCTTCCCCGGCGCGATCGGAATGCTGCTGCTGTTAACAACTCGCTCCGAGCGTGGTCCTCGATCGGGGCCGGCATCGCCGGCTCGGCGAGTTGTTCCCACGGTTGGAAACCTTCGCCTCCGGTCTGCGGCACACCACCGACCTTCGTGCTGCCCTGGCCCTGCAGCTGGGAGACGGCCTCTTCCACGGAACCGACGAGCCGAACGACGGGAAACGTTTCCTTCCCCATCGACGACTAGATCACCGTACGGTGGCCGTGGAGGGGATCTTTTGTGAGCAGGGCGCCCAGGCCGTCGGCGAGCTTCAGCTGGTCTGTCGCCAACCTCTTGCGCGGAGACTTTACGCAGTCCCAGGCGACCATCGCTCGGCCATTCTCGACGACGACGTGGTTCCGCTGAAGCAGCGCATCGCCATCGTAGAGCTACACCGGCTCGGCATCACCCGATGAGTTCGTGTTACGTTGTCGGTTCCAGCAAGCTCTCTGTTGTGCATCGCTGGGAGAGTTCGACAATGCTGTTGATGTCGCGGGGGCGCTTCTTGCCGACGAACTGACAGTATATGGCGATCGGGATCCGCGGCCAACGGAACTACGCCGACAGATTGGAATGTGCACCTCGCCGCCGGTGCTTACGAATTTAATCTCGTCGTACGGGCAGGTGCATCCCACTGCGGCGAACGTTCGATCCGTGATTGACGGCATTCAAAAGTAATTGGTGCGCCTGCAAAGTTGGGGGCGTCCAAGTCGGGAAATGTGAAAAAACCGCCAGTGGACGTTACGATACTCCGTTGGCGTGTCCGTGAGGCTTGGTGTGTCGAATTCTGGAGCGGTGGATCTGCGCGATGTCCAACGCTTTGTAGGTAGACATGGTCGTCACGTACCTGCCCCGACCATGCAGCGTCATGCCCTACTCCGTTATCTGGTATTCGCTGAACGTCACGTTGCCTACGTGGATCGGGTTGAGTGATCGGTGAGCGACCGCTCGGTCGTCGTTGATCCCACCTTCGTGCTGGGCGCCGCTCAGCTACAGGCTGCTCGGCGGGTCCACGAGGAGCTTCAGATTGTCTCGACCGAGACAACCCGTCTTCCACCAGTGGGTCGAGTGGCCAGTTTCCCGGTGGGGCCGGGCCCGACTGCGGGCGCCCGTACGTGCATTCGACCAGACCGAGCACCTGCGGCCCTGTTTCGTCGAGGTAATACCACGACCGCGTGCCCTCGGTGTCCAACGGGCGAACTCAGTTTCCCGCACCTTGATCAATGCCGGCGATGCGCCGCCCACCCTGCTTGTATGAGTCCGCACGACAGGTCGGCATCTTCGTCCTTGTCACGCGTACTTCCCCGAATGTCGCGTCGAGGCGGACCGGCCGTAGCGCTGACCGCGGAACGGTTCCACGACCAATCGCCGCGGTGGTGCGTCACGGAGCCGCCGGCGGAAGCGGACGTCTTGGTCTCCCTCTACCTACTTCTGCCACACCACGACTTTGCTGGCGATGCTGCTGTTCACGCCGAGGACGTCGCCGCGGAGGAGACGGCCTAACGTCTGCTCCTGCCCAGGGCAGTGGTCACGATCACCCTGGGCCTGGCTTGAATCCGACCTGTCCCCGGAGGCTGTCAAGGCTGAGGCTCACGGTGTTTCGCTGACCCGCGCCAATCGATCCCTGATATCCGCCGCGTGCCTACGGCGGACAAAGGCATCGCCGCCGAGGCCGGGGTGGACCTGAATGGCACGACTTTGTTCGGCTGGACCGAGCAACCGCCGCAGGAGGATGCCCGAAGTCGACCTCGCCGAGAGCCCGACGACCGCGTTACCGCCTCGACCGTCGAGGGTCGTTACCGCACGTCCGACGTCGTGGTTGTCGGGCGAGCCCGCGGGGCCGCCGACGGCGTCGCCACCACGAATTCGGCGTAGATCACTCTGCCCTTCGCCGCGATGGCCCCGCGATCGGCCTGAGCTGCGGCGGCTTGAGCTTCGGGAGTGGTGCTCCCGGGGTGCTAAGGTACGTCCGCATGCCCTCGTAGCTCAGGGGATAGAGCACCGCTCTCCTAAAGCGGGTGTCGCAGGTTCGAATCCTGCCGGGGGCACAAAACCCCTGGTCATGGGTATGACCAGGGGTTTCGTCAGCTCAGACGCGGGGTGGCGGGCGAGGCGTTGACGGCTCGCGGGCCGGAAGAGATCGTGTTGACGTCTCGGCGCGAAGCCAACGGGATGGCACTGGCCATCGCAAGCCAGCAGATGCGGGCGGCGGGTTTCGTGACCAGCACATGCTCCGGGTAGGCCATCGTGCACGCTCCTTCGGCCGGAGGCCGAATGGTGGCGGAAGACGTCGCGGACACCTCATTGCGTGTCGTGCTCGGTGCGGGCGCGGTCGATGTGGGGCAGGTTCTTGGTGTTCCACTCCAGCAGCGGCAGGACGGCCGTACGGAGGGTTTTGCCCATCGCGGTGAGCTCGTAGCTGACGTGCGGCGGCATGACGGCGCGCCAGGATCCCGTCGCGTTCCACGGTACGCAGGGTGACGGTGACGATGCGCCGGCTGACACCGCCGACGGCGCGCCTGAGCTCAGTGAACCGGGGCGGCCTGTCGCTGAGATGGCGCACGACGAGCCGCGACAACTTGTCCCCGAAGATGTCCAGCACCTCGCGGGTCCGGCACTCGTCGTCCGCGGTCATGGTTACCTCTTGGGAACGGGGGCACCCGAAAGTGCCTTATCGCTCCGTCTGGACCGAACGCACCGCACTGGTTCCCACACAGTATCGAGTTGCGCATAGGACCCACCATGGCGACGTTTCTGCTGGTCCACGGCGCCTGGCACAGCGGCGAGTGCTGGCAGCGCGTGGTGCCGCTGCTCGAATCAGCCGGGCATCGGGTGCACGCCCCTTCGCTGACCGGCTACGGCGACACGGCGCACCTGCTCAGCCCCGACGTCGGCCTCGACACCCATGTCGAAGATGTCGCCAAGCTGATCGACCACGAGGACCTCACCGAGGCGGTCCTTGTCGGCCACAGCCACGCGGGACTGGTGATTTCGTCGGTGGCCAACCGGATTCCGGACCTCACCGCGCATTTGGTGTACCTCGAAGCGATGGTCCCCGAAGACGGTGAGACCGCGATCGACGTCCAACCCATGACGCAGCAGCTGATCGAGCGCCGCGAGCTGGCGGATCCCGCCGCTGTGCGAGCGGCCGGCGCCGTACGGTCTCCTCGGCGTGACTGATCTCGCCGATCTGGCCTGGCTGGGCACGATGCTCTCCGACCAGCCGGTGGGCTGCCTGCAACAGCCCGCCCACCTCGACAACACCGCCTTTCACGGCATCCCGCGCACCCACATCCACTGCGTCGGCGCCACCCCGGCGGGCATCACGCAGCGCCCCGTGCGCGCCGTGCAGCCCAACGGTTCCCCGGCTCCGAGCCGGAGCTCCTCCACCGCGAGGTCGTCGCTCCCGGCGGATGTAGTGCCCGCTGGCCTGCCGGTCAGCTTGGCGCGGCCAGAAATGCCGGGCCACCGGTGCCAGCCTTCCACCAACGCTGTTCCATCGCAGGTCCCGTAGTGCGGCCCTGCACCAGGTACTGCTGCCCGTATTGGGTCGCCTCGGCCGGGCACAGTGGACTTCGCCGTGCTTGACGACGAGCGTCTCTGGCCTTGGCCCCTCGAAGGCCGCCATGGTCTGCGTCCGCGGATCGGCAGCCGGTTTGCGGACGCCGGGACGATCCGCTCGAAGCCGGCGATCTGCGTCGACGGGGTGGCGTCCATCAGAACCAGGCCCTTGACCTTGTCCGGGTGGTCGAGCGCGATCCGCGCGGCGATCAAGACCCAGCGAGTGTCCGCCCAGCACTGCCGGCGCCGCTCCACCGAGGTGGTCGAGCACGCCGGTCAGCACCTTTCCGGTGCTCTCGAAGGACTGCAGCTCTTGGGGCCGCGGGAGCAAACCCGGTTCGGCTTGCCCCGCGTGGTCTGGCGGCTCGCGAACTTGTCCAGCGCGTCGCCAACGCCGTGCATCAGGATGATGACCGGCTTGCCATTCTCGAGGACGCCCCGCAATTCGTCATCACACAGCGGACAGTCGCACGCGACAAGCTCCGGCGTGGACCCGCCGCGTCCTGGGGGACGGCGCGGCGGGTCCGGCTCCGGTGCGGTCAGCGGACGCCGCCGCCGACGTTTTCGATGATGCGGAAGAAGCCCTCCTCCAGGTCGCCGTTCACGGCGAGGCCCTGGACCTCGCCCTCGTACCGGGTCTGGCCCGCGACGAGAACGCCGACGCTGTCGCAGATCTGCGCGATCTCCGACAGCTGGTGGCTGGAGATCATGATGGTGACCCCCGATCCGGCCAGCGACCGGATCAGCGCGCGCATTTCCCGGATTCCGACGGGGTCGAGGCCGTTCGTCGGCTCGTCGAGCACGATGAATCGCGGCCGCACCAGGAGGGCGATCGCAAGGCCGAGGCGCCAGCGCATGCCCAGTGAGTACTGCGAAACGCGCCGGGTGCGCACGTCGGTCAGCTGGACCTGGGCCAGCACCGGCTCGATCCAGTCCGTGGACACGCCCCGCAGCTTCGCGTGGATGCGCAGGTGCGCCACGGCGTTCAGGTGCGACCACAGGCCCGGGGCCTCGACGAGCGCACCCACGTCGCTGAGGAGCCCGCGGTCGTACGCCCGTCCGAACAGCCGGATATCGCCGCTGGTCGGGCGTTGCAGGCCGAGCACGGTTTTCATCAGTGTGGTCTTGCCCGCGCCGTTGGGCCCGAGCAGCCCGTAGACCTCACCCGACCGCACCTGCAGGTCGACGCCATCGAGCGCGCGGTGCGCGCCGTAATGCTTGTGCAGTCCCGAAATCTCGAGAGTCAACATCGATCACACCTCCTTGCGGCTCAGGTGCCGGCACCCGGCGGCCAGCAGGACGGCCAGCAGCCCGACGGACAGGGCCACGGCCACGGGGATCACGTCCGGATCGGCGAGCGGGCTGTGCGGCGGCAGCGCGATGCCGTTGGGGCTGATGCCGGCCACGGGCAGGAGCACCCGCATCGGCCAGGCGACGGGAATCGCAAACCAGAAGGACTTGTCCGCGGTCAGGGTGCCGGCGAGCAGCCCGACCACGCCGACGGTGATGCCGGGGCCGAGCCCCCACAGCACCGAGACGAGCAGTGCCAGCGCCGACGTCGCCAGCCCGGCGAGCCACGGCAGGTAGGCCGCGGCGGTGATCGTGCCGAGAACTTCGCCGACTTGCCCGTTCAGCACCGCTCCGCCCGCGAGAACGGCCAGGAGGATGGTGCTCGAAATCAGGTTGAGCACGGCCAGCGCCCCGAATTTGCCCGCGAAGTACCGCCACCGCGGCACCGCGTACGACAGCAGCAGCCGCCAGGCCTCGTTGTCCGCGCGCACGGCCAGCGCCGCCGTGAGCCCCGCGCTCATCGGCACGAGCGCACCCCAGAACTCGAGCGTCACCCGGCTGAACACGCCCCAGGTGTCGCCGGAGGCGCCTTCGGGGGAGAACAGCGAGCCGAGGTAGAGCGGCACGGCGATCGCGATCGGCGCGAGAATCGTGTACCAGGGCAGGAATCCCCGCCGCATACGGGCCAGCTCGGTGCCGACGACCGTCCACAGTGCAGGGTGGTCCCGCGCCGCCGGTTTGTCGGGCACATCCGCGCCGGAAGTCATGGCTCCTCCGTTCCGCCGAATTCGGTGTCGTCCGGTATGTAGCGGTGAGGGGTGGAGGTGGTTCACGCCTTTTTCGCGGCACTCGATCGTGGTGGTCCGGTACCCTGCGGACATGGTCGAGAAGCCCCCGCTGTTCTCCGCGGTCTGCCGTGCGCTCGTCCGCGCCGGGCTCCCGCTCGTCGAGCTGTCCGATGTAGACTTGTTCGAGGTGATTGCCGCGACGGCGGAATGGGTCGGCCCCGAAGCCGGGCCGGAGGTCGACCCGCGGCCCGTGGCCGAGGAGCTCGAGAACCGCTTGTCCGGCGGCTGGTTCGCCGAGTCGACACCCAGCGAGGCGCAGGCCCATTTCTCGGTGGCGCCGGAGCCACCGCGCGTGGCGCTGGTCCGCCCCGAGCCCGGCAGCACAAGGGTTTTCGACGACAAGCCGCGCGGCGCGTGGTGGACGTCGTCCCGTTTACCGGACGGCACGAGTTGCTGGTCGCGGAGCGAAAGCCTGGTCGGCACCCCGGAAACGCGCGCGGCGGGCGAGGTTCCGCCGCGTCGCGAGCACTGGGTCACGGTCGACCTCACGGCCGCGCGGATCCACCGCATCGAACGCGCGGCGGACTTCGCCGTGCTGCTGGCGGAGTACCCGCTGGGCGGCAGCGGGTTCCCGCGGGTGGACTGGCTCGCCGTCGCCGAGGATTTCGATGCCGTGCACTTGAGTGCTCGCGGGCTGGTGTACACGCAGGACGTGCCGATCGCCACGGACCGTGGCACGTCTGCGTTGCGTGGCTGGAACTGCGAATCGACGGCCTGGCTCACCGAACCGCGGCTGCGGTGAGGCGCCCGGGCCGGCACCTCACCGCGGGACCTCAGCAGCCGACGACGTCGACGTCTTTGCCGCTGGTGTGCGCGGTGACCGGCTGGTAGGGCACCTGCGTCGCCACGCCGAACGCTTCGCCGTGCATGACCCAGCCGTCGTGGCACTGGTTCCAGGCGGCGTTGGACTTGATCTGGTTCTTGCCGGAATTGCGCTGGACGCCGCTGTCACCGACCAGCTGGTACTGCTGGTATCCGGTGCGCAGCCACAGCTTCACCTGGATCGTCATGCCGGTGACCTTGGTGTTGCAGCTGAACACACCGTGGACGTTTGTCGCGCCGGGCACCGTGTGCGAACCGTGGGGGTAGTCCACGCTGATCGAGCACGACGGCGGCGCGAGCGGTGCGGCGCTCGCCGTCGCGGCGGGCAGCACCATGGTGGCGATCGCGGTCGCCGCGACGACGGGCAGGGCAAGGGGATTCTGCACGGGATTCTCCTTTCCGGGCGGAAGTTGCCCGTCCAGTAGAAGACGTGATCATCGCGTGCACAGCACCTTCGGCGACTTGTGGCAGCTTCGGAAGCGATCATGGCAGTCCGGTCGATTCCGGAATCAGTGGCGGGCCACCGCGACCAGCATCGCGCTCCGGTCGGCCATGCGGGATTTCAGCTCGGAACGCCCGGATACCCCCAATTGCTCGTACAACCGGCGAAGCCGGCGGTACATCGAACGCTCCGAGCAGTAGAACTCGCGCGCGATGGCCGAGATGCTGCTGGTGCCGCACAGCATCCGCATGAGCCGGCCGGTATCTTCCGGGTCGGCGGCTTCGGTGTTCGCGGCGGGTTCGAGCGCGCGCACATCCGTGAGCCGCGGTCCGCGCCGGGGCTGACCAGAGCAAGTGGCGAGAACTGCGCCGAGCTGTTTTTCGTGTGGCAGCCGGACGTTCAGCACCGCGCTGGCTCCGCTGTCGATCGCGCGAAACGTCTGGTGCCCGTCGAGGTCGTCGACAACGGCGATGATCTGCCGCAGGCAATCCTTGTGCCGCAACGACCGGATCAGCGCTACATCGGGTTCGCTCGCCGCCGGAACCAGAACCGGTGTTCCGTCCGGTGGCAGTACCACCAACGATGGTGGTTCGAGAAAGTCGAGCGTGACACCGGCTCCGGCCCAGTCTTCTCGGCTACCGACGGGACTGAAACGTAACCCGGCGTGCGCTTTTATCACTAGATAGTATGACGCATCCACCACAGGCCCCCCGTCCTGTTGGGTGTCAATCAACCACTAGTGAAGATAGCACTTCACGACCCCCCTCCAAGACTCATTAGAGTGAAAGTGGAGTTGCTTTTCCCGAATTGAGCAGGCGGTGTGGCGGGCGAGGATGGTGGGGCACGGTCACCGCTTCCCGCACAGCCCGACCCCGGTGCTGAGCAGGGAGCCCAGGCTGATTTTCCCGCCGGTGCTGCCCTCTTTGCGCAACGGCTCGATCACCGGTACTCCAGCCGCTGCGGCTTTGTCGTTGAGCGCATAGGACTTTCCGTCGGATGCGACGAAGACCACCTGGTCGGCGCTGTGGCATTCGAGTGTTCCGCTGTCGACGGTCAATGGCCACAAATATCCGAAATTGGCCTGGGTGACCGCTTGCCGGCTCGATGTCGGAGGCGGCAGGGGAACGGCGCTGGTCGAGGCCGGGTTCCGGGTGCCCGAGCCGCAAGCGGTGAGCACGAACGCGGCGGCGAGGAAGCCGGCCACAGTGGCGATCCTGGACATTTACACCTCAGATTTTCGACTGCTCGTGCGATTGCAGAAGAGCGACGTAACCGTCTTCGAGCGTGGGCGCAACCAGTTGTGCGCCGGGCGGGGGCGTGCCGACCAGCCGGTACACGGTGCCGCCAGGCCCGGACACGGCGTTGACGACGGTGCCACCGGACGGCGGCTTTTCGCTCTGCAACTGAAAAGTCCGGTCTGCCGCCGCGCCGGTGAGGCCGGCGGTGGTGCCGTGGTAAAGCACCCGCCCTTGGCTGAGCACGCAGACTTCCGGACAGGTTTGGGCGACGTCGTCGAGGATGTGTGTGGACAGGATCATGATCCGGTCTCCACCGAGCCCCGCGAGCAAAGCGCGGAACCGCATGCGTTCCTGCGGGTCGAGCCCTGCGGTCGGCTCGTCGACGATCACCAGCCGCGGATCACCCAGCAGCGCCTGGGCGATGCCGAGGCGGCGTTTCATGCCGCCGGAGAAGCCGCTGATGCGCCGACCGCGGTGTTCGTCGAGCCCGACCTGGCCGAGCAGGTCGTCGACCTGCGTGTGGCGAAGGTGCTTGTCGTCAACGCCTTTGAGGAGCGCGACGTAGTCGAGGAATTCGCGGGCGGTGAGATCTGGATACAGCGACAGCTCCTGCGGCAGGTAGCCGAGCATGCGTTTCACGGCGGTGCGGCCGGACGACGTCGCCAGGTCGTGGTCGCCGACGCGGACCCGGCCGGCGGTCGGGTGCAGGATGCCGGTGAGGACGCGCATCAGCGTGGTCTTGCCGGCGCCGTTGGGTCCGAGCAGGCCGGTCATGCCTTCGTCGAGGCGCAGGTCGATGCCGTCCAGCGCCGCTTCGCCGCGGCGGTACATCTTCGTGAGTCCCTCGATGACGATCTTCACCGGATCGCTCCGTCCTGTCCGTCGTGGCGATCCGCTCGCCAGGCCAGCACCAGCCGCGCCGCGCAGAAGAACACCACTGCGCACATCAGGACGAGCGCGATGTTCAGCAGGGCCGACCCGGCGCCCGCGGGCGGGCTGAGGAAGCCGGTGCGCCCGCGTGCGGCCCAGACGTGCCGCGCGCCGAGCCACGCGACGGCCGGGTAGCCGCCGAGCGGGGAGAGCACCGTGCCGGTCGGGGTCGGCACCGGTACGAATCCCGGGCTGAGCTGGGTGGCCCACAGCCAGAGCGCCACCACCACGACCCGGGCGAGCACGACGGGCATGAGGAGTCCGAGCAGGCCGGCGAGTGTGGTGATCGCGAGCGCCGCGGGCACCAGCATGGTCACGATGCCGAGGAGCGAGTTGACCACCGGCGCCACCGAGCCGGCCTGCGCGCTGGCGACGATGCCGATCAGCACGACGACGCCGGCGATCGGTGTGAGCGCCACGGCCAGCGCGCCGGCAAGATTCCCGGCCATGCGCGTGGTGCGGCCGGCCGGGGTTGTGTCGAGGACTTCGGTGAGGCCGGGCCGGGTGTGCTGGCTCAGCCGCCCGGCCAGAGCGACACCGAGGCCCGCCACCGCGAAGGTGTTGACCACCACGAGCGTCATCCCGACGCGGCCCACGGGATCGGCCATGCCGGTCACCATGGGCGAGGAGAGCGCCAGCAGAACCGCGAGCGCCGTCAGCGGCAGCAGCGACAGCCACAGCACGCGTCCACGCGCGGCCATGCGGGCCTCGTAGCGCACCGAGCCCTGTACTGCACTCCAGGTAGTGGTCATTCTTGTCCCCCGCCGAGCAGGCCCCGGCCCTCGATGATCCGGCGCGCGGCCGGCACCGCGAACAGCGTCGCGATCACGAGCAGCGCACCGATCCGGCCGGCCGGGGCGGAGAAGAACCGGTCGAGTACGAACAGCTGCGCGAACCACGCGCACAGCACCACCGTGGACGCGGCGGCCACCGACCGCAGCACCGCGGCGGCCCACGTGCCCGCCGCACCGAGCATGAGGCCGAACGCGCACACCGTGGCGAACCGCGTGACCGCCTCGGCACTCGGCACCAGCCCGGCCGCCACGATCACCGCCCCCAGCACCACGGCCGCGCCCAGCAGGCCGAGCCGCCGCGCGAACGTCGTGCCCAGCGGCGTCGGCAGACTCAGGTGCAGCTCCACCGCCCGCTCCCCACCGGCGACCGCGGCCGCCGCCACCCCGGCCACCAACGGTGGCACCGCCTGCGCTACCCACGCGCCGGCGAACCCGGCACCCCGCAGGCCGAGCCCACTGGCCAGCACCAGCGCAGCAACCAAGGGCGGTGCGGCGAGGACGTGCCGCCCCGCCCGCTTCGCCTCGTAACGCCACAGCTGGAGGTGGTCCATACCTGGTACGTAGCGGGGCAGGGTCGGGTGGTTCACGCGAATTCCCGGCGGTGTTCGGGCAGGAGTAGTTGGCGGGTGGTCAGGACGGACAGCGCGGGGGTGAGTGTCGACGGTGCGGTGTCCCGGTTTCGTGTGACTGCGGCACTGGTGAGTTCGGTGGTGCTGTGGTGGGTGGGGGTCGGCGAGGCTCTCGTAAATTCCCGACGGCGTGCGCGCGGCCGTGCGGGGCGGCCAGCCAGCGCGAGCGGAACGGGGGTGAGTGCCGAGGACACGGTGGCCCGGGTTTCGGCAGCACCGATGCCTTCGGCGAGGGAGGCGAGGAGCCACGCAGATTTGGGCTGATGTTGGCGCTGCCGCGGCCGCGAGGTCGAGTGATTCTGCCTGGCCCGCGCCGCTTCGTGTTTCCGCGGGCGGTGGTGCACCGAGGGTGCCGGCGAAGTGGTTCACGCGAATTCCCGGCGGCGTTCGGGCAGGCGTAGCTGGCGGGCGGCCAGGACGAACAGCAGCAGGACGAGGGCGAGTGTCCAGGGGGTGGTGCCCCAGATTTGCGCGGCGGCTGCGCCGATGCGTTCAGCGAGGCCGCCGCGGGCGAGGGTGGTCAGGGAGCCGAGGCACCAGGCCGCGACAGCGGCCGCGGCGCCGACGCCGGAGGACCAGCGGACCGTGCCGGCGACGGCAATGGCCGAGGCGAGCAGCGACTGGCCGAGCCAGCCCGTGACCAGGTCGAACACGCCGCTGCCGATGCCCGCCGCATGGACGGCGACCGAGCCGGCCAGCGCCAGCAGAAGGTCGACGGTCAGCACCACCACCAGGCGCGCGATGAATACGGTGACGGGTGACGTCGGCAGGGCGAACAGGAGCTCGCCCCGCGGGTCGCCGCGGCGCGAGATTGTGGCCAGCGACCCCAGCAGCGCGACGAGGACCACGCCGGCCGCGAAGTAGCGCGACGCCGGCAACGGGTCCGGGGTGATCAGCGCGATCCCGACGGCGGCGGCGAGGCCGACGAAGCTCAGCGGGAGCAGCCGGCGGGGCATCAGGCGGAGTTGCCACCAGACCAGCAGCGCGCTCGTCCGCAAAGATCGGCGCGGAGCCGGCCTGGGTGCCGCGTTCGGGAGCGCGCTCGCTCGCGGTCGGTGCGGGGTCGCCGCTTCCGGCGGCAGCGCGTCGGACGCAGCTGCCAGGTTCGGTAGACGCGAGCCGGATTCGGGTGCGAGGTCCCGCCCCTGTGCGTCGGATGCGGGCGCGAGGTCCGGCCCCGGTGCGTGGGAAGCGAGCGTCAGGTCCGGCAGCACCGCATCGGCCCCGGACACCAGATCCGGCAGCAGCGTGTCGAACGACGGCGGCGCCAGCTCAGGCGTCAGGACCAGCGCGGCTTGGCGCGTGGCCGCGGTGAGTGAGCGCCAGGAGTCCCAGCGCCGGTGGCAGGCGGGGCACTCCGCGAGGTGGCCCTCGGGCCGGTCGATGAGACGCAGTTCGTCGTCGGTGGGGTGGGTCATGGTGTGCTCCTGCGGGCCGGAGACGGGCTGAGCCGCGCGCTCAGGTGGCGCCGGGCGTGCGACATCCTGCTTTTGACGGTGCCGACCGGGATGCCCAGCGCGGTCGCCACCTCCGGGTACGAGAGGTCTTCTCCGAGCACCAGCACGAGGACTTCGCGCAGGTGTTCCGGCAGCTCGGTGATCGCTTCCACCAGGGCCGCCCGTTCGACGCCGGCCAGTACGCGGTCCTCGACGCCGGGGGCTTCGTCGGGGACGGCGGCGGCTTCGTCGAGGCCGACTTCCACCAGCGTGGCGCGCCGGAGGCGATTGTGGGCTTGGCGGCGGGCCACGCCGTAGAGCCAGCCGCGGACGGAAGATTCGGCGCGGAAGCTGCCTGCCGACTGCCACACTGCCAGCCAGGCTTCCTGGAGGATCTCTTCGGCTGCCCCGGCGTCGGACGTGAGGCGGCGCAGCAAGCGGAACATCCCGCTGCTGTGCCGTTCGTACAGGTGGCGAAGAGCATGCTGGTCGCCGCCTGCGACGGAGGACATGAGCTGCTCGTCCGACCACACATACATAGGTGTAGCAGCGAAGCGGCCGGCGGTTCACGGCGTTCGTTCGAGTGCCCCCGACCGGAGGACTGCCCGGCCGCCTGGTGACTGCCAGTTGTCGCCGAAGGGCTTGAGGCGCGTTTCGCGGTCTGGCTTGTTTTGAAAAGGCGGACTTCAGGGGCGTCCGCCACCTCGAGGGGAAGAACTCACCCGATTCCGAAGCAAGGAGTAACCATGCCGACTTTCGAAACCACCGCCGCGGTGATCGACGACGTCGATCTGTTCGACCTCGACCTTGAGGTGGGTGTCGAGCAGATGAGCGTGACGCCGGCGATCACCAGCATCTCGCTGTGCACCCCCGGCTGCACCAGCCCGGGTGGCGGCAGCAACTGCAGCTTCTGCTGCTGATCCCGTGGCGCCGGGCCGGGACTCGGCCCGGCGCCTTCCCGAACCGTCCGTCCGTCTCCGGGGGAACCGATGGATCCGTTGTTCCGCGCTTGGCCTGCTTTCCTCGTCCGGTCGCCGTTGCTGGCCGAATCCCCACCGGGTGGCCCGGACACCTACGCCGGCCTGCTGACCGCGGCGGTCGCCGAGCCCCGGCTGGTCGAGGCGATCACGCTGGCCAGCCCGAGCCTCGGCGCCGTGCTCGAGCGCGTCGCCGCCGGCGAAGTCGCGGCCCTGAAACCGAAACAGCTGCGTCGGGCCGCGCTTTCCGTGCTGCGCTACGACATCCGGATGCGGACGCGGCCGACGCCGTTCGGCCTGTTCGCGGGGGTCGCCTCAGGCGAGTTCGGCGACGCGGCTTTCGAACGGGGAACGGCGGACCGCCACCGCACACACGCCGATATGAGCTGGCTCCTGCGGATCGTGCACCGCGCCGAAACGGATCCCGCGGTGCTGCGGGGCCTGCGCGTCCGCAGCCACCAGGCGCTGACCGGCCGGGGTGACCGCGTGCTGCTGGAGACGCCGTCAGGGCATGGCGCCGCACCCGGCCAGACCACGCGCACGATCGTGTCCGCGCGCCGCTCGCCCGTGGTCGCCGCCGCGTTGCGGGCCGCGGCGTCGCCCGTCCCCGCCGCCGAACTGGTGCGCAGGCTCGCCGGGCAGTTCTCCGACGGCGCCGAGGCGCCCGTCTGGCGGCTCGTGCGAACGCTCGTCGAGCAGGAGCTGCTGATCACGGACCTGCGCCCGCCGCTGGACGGCACCGATCCGCTGCACCACGTCCTGAGCGGACTCCCGGACGGCGACCTCCGCGCCCGGCTTCAGGAACTGGACCGGCTGCGCGGGAAGTACGACGCGCTCGCGCCCGGCGAAGGCACGGTCGAGCTCACCGGGCTGCTCGCCGCGGCCCGGGAGATCGAGGACTTCGCGACACCCCTGCACGTCGACACCCGGGTGGACGTCCGCTTGCGACTGTCCGAGGAAGTCCGCACCGAGGTCGAACGCGCCGCCGAGGTTCTGTGGCGGCTGTCCCCGCCGCGCCTGGGCATGCGTCCGCTGCGCGGGTTCCACGGCCGGTTCCTCGAACGCTACGGCGCCGACCGGCTGGTTCCGGTGCTCGAACTGCTCGATCCGACGCGCTCGCTGGGCGCGCCCGCCGGCTACGAATGGCCGGAAAGCGAGGCCGCGCCGGAGGAAACGCCCGAACCGGCGAGCACGAAACGCGACCGCCTGATCAGCGAGCTGGCGATGGCCGCCGTCCGGGAGAACTCGCGCGAGGCCGTGCTCACCGACGAGCTGGTGCGCGAACTCGCCTATGACGACGCCGATCCGGCAGACCTGCCGAACTCTTGCGAGCTGTACGTGCATGTGGTCGACCAGGCCGACGGCGGGTTCCGGGTCGTCGTCTCGCCCAGCCCCGGCTCGCACCACGCGGGCGCGACATCCGGCCGCTTCCACGACCTCCTGCCGGACTGGCGCGACGGCGAGCAGCTGGTGCACGTGCCCGGGGCCGTCCACGCCGACCTGGCGTTCATGCCCCGCTCGGGCCGTGCGGCGAACCTCGCGCACACCGTCGGAGCCACCGGGCGGCGGATCACCGCCGGGCTGCCGGACGCGCCAGGGACCGAAGAGATCCCGGTCGCCGAGATCGCCGTCGGAGCGACGCTCGAACGCCTCTACGCCGTGCACGTGCCGACCGGCCGTGAGCTGGTTCCCGTGCTGCCCAACATGGTCAGCCCGGCCGTGCAGGCGCCCAACGTGATCCGCCTGCTGTTCGAGGTGGGCTTGGAAGGGCAGCGGCTGTGGGAACCGTGGAACTGGGGGCCGATGGCGAACGCGCCGTTCCTGCCGCGGATCCGCTACCGCCGCACGGTGCTTGCGCCCGCGACCTGGCGGCTCGACGGGTTGCGAGGGCAGGACGACATCGACCGGGCCGTCGCCGACTGGCAGGCCCGCTGGCAGGTGCCGGACCGGGTGCTGGTCGTCAGCACCGACCAGCGGCTGTTGCTGAACCTCGGCGACCCGTGGCACCGCGAGCTGCTGCGCGACGAACTGGCGCGCAATCCCGAGCTGGTGGCCCAGGAAATCGCGGGCGGCGAAGATTCGGTCGGCGACGGGCACACGCGCGAGGTCGTCGTTTCGCTCGTGCCGCGGCCCGAGCGGGGCCGGCCACCGCACGTCGCCCACGTAGTCGCCCGGCCCGAACCGGCGCGGCTGGCGGGCGACTGGTTGTACCTGCTGGTCCGCGGGTCCTGCCGCGTCCAGGACGACCTGCTGCGCGACGAGCTCCCCCGGCTGCTGACGCCGGCCGCGGAGGCGGGCGTCGATCGCTGGTTCTTCATCCGCTACACCGATTCCGACGGCCACCACCTGCGGCTGCGGTTCCACGGCGAGCCCGCGCGCCTGTGGTCCGAGCTCCTGCCTGCCGCGTCCGAGGTGCTCGCCGCCTGGCAGCGGACGGGTTTCGCAGGCAGCTCCAGCATCGAGCAGTACGACCCCGAGCTGGAGCGGTACGGTGGGCCCGCGGCGCAGGCTGCCGCCGAGCGCCTATTCGGTGCGGACAGCGAAGCGGCGATCACGCTCCTGCGGCTGGCCAAGCAGGGACTGTTCTCCTTGGACACGCTCGGCGCCATTTCCGTGGCCGCGCTGGCGAAGGCGTTCGGGGCGCCGTCGCCGGGAGCGCGCTGGGTGACCGACACCGGCGACGCGGCCGAATCGTGGCTCGCGATCACCGGCAGCCGCCGCGAACTGCCCGCGGAGTACCGAAAAGACGCGGCGCGGTGGCAACGCCTGATCGACCCCGCAGGTGGTTGGGCCGGGCTCGGCGAAGCCGGCGCTCCCGTCCTGGCCGCGCTGAGCGCGCGCGACGCCGCGGCCCGCGACTACAGGCGGCTCATCCGCGAGCTCGGCGACCGTTGTGCGGCACCGGAAGCACGGATCGTCGGCAGCCTGATGCACATGACCTGCAACCGGCTCTTCGGCGGCTCCTCCAGCCGGGAAGCCATCGTGCTCGGGCTCGCGCGTGGTGCCGTGCAGGACAACGCGAACCGGCGGAGGCACCACCGATGACCGCGTGCCTGACCGACGCCGAAGAAGCCGTCTTGCTCGTCGCAGACCGGCTTGCCGAGCCGGATTCCGTCGCCGAGATCGCGAGCCGGCCGGACAACGTCGAGCCGATCTACGGCGCCTCGATGTGGGCTCCGGTCGCGCTCGCCGCGGGCCTGCCCGGCATCGCCCTCCTGTACGCCGAACTCGCGGCGGCCGACGAACGCTGGTTCGCTGTGGCGCACCGGCACGTCGCACGCGCTGCGCAGCTCATGTCCGGGCAACCGGCCAACGGCCTCTACGCCGGGCCCGCGGCGTTGCTCACCGCCGTGCACCGGCTGAACCCGAACTACGGAACTCTGCGCCGGAAGCTCGCCGCCTGGGTCGCGGCGGATCAGCAGACGCGGCTCGACGCGTGCGCCGCGCGGACCGAACCCGGCGTCTCGTGGGCGCACTACGACGTGATCAACGGCCTGTCCGGAACCGCCCGGCTGCTGCTGGACGTCGGCGAAACCGGCGTGGTCGAGAACACGTTGCGGTACCTGGTGAAGCTGACCGAACCGATCACTGTGGACGGACACACCGTGCCCGGCTGGTGGATCCCGTCGCAGCTGCAGCCGGTCGCCGAGGACGCCCGCCGGTATCCGCGCGGCGACTTCAACCTCGGCCTGGCCCACGGGATCCCCGGCCCGCTCGCGTTCTTCGCCGCGGCGCTCGAACGCGACGTGGAAGTGCCCGGACAGCGTGCCGCCATGCGGCGCATCGGATCTTGGCTGCTCGCCCAGCGTCGTACCGGCGAGGCGGGCGCGTACTGGCCGTGCCGGCTCGGCTGGGACGAGGAACTCTCGCCCGCCGCCGACGTGTTCACCCGCGAGGCGTGGTGCTACGGCGCTCCCGGCGTCGCGGCCGCGCTCCACCGGGCCGGCGCGGTGCTGGGCGAAGCGGGGTGGTGCGCCGCCGCCGTCGGTGCGTTGCGTGCCGTCCTGGCCCGCGACGAGCAGTCGTGGCGGCTCGACGGCCCGACGGTCTGCCACGGCTACGCCGGGCTGCTGCAGATCCTGCGCCGCGTCGGCACCGCCGCCGGCGACCCGGTGCTGCTCGACGGCTGCGCCCGGCTGACCGCCCGGGTGCTGTCGTTCGCCGACCCGGCCGCCCCGTTCGTCTTCCCCCACCTCGTGCCGGATTCGCCGCGGGGTTGGCTGGACGCGACGGGATACCGGCGGCTGAACGTCGCCGGGATGCTCGAAGGCGCGGCCGGCGTGGCCTGCGCTCTGCTGCCCGCGGCGGGTGCGTGGGACACCGCCCTGATGCTGACCTGAGGAGGTCGCCATGTCCGGTCCACCGGAGAAACTCCTGCTCGGAGTGAGCGGTTCGGTCGCGGTGCTGAGTCTGCCCGCCTACCTGCACGCGTTTCGCGCCGCCGGGGTGCGGCAGATCGTCGCCGTGCTCACCACGACCGCGGCCCGCTTCCTGCCGGCGGGCAGCCTCGCCGTGCTCTGCGATCGCGTCTGCACCGACGAGGACCCGGCGGGCGGGCACGTCGCGCTCGGCCGGTGGGCCGACCGCGCGCTGATCCTGCCCGCCACGGCGAACCTGCTCGGCACCGTCGCCCACGGCCTGGCACCCACCCTGCTCACCACGACCGTGCTGGCCGCCGACTGCCCGGTCACCTTCGCGCCGGCGATGAACCCGGTGATGTGGCAGCGGCCCGCGGTGCAGCGCAACGTCGCGCTGCTGCGCGAGGACGGCCACGACGTCGTCGACCCGATCCCGGGCGCCGCCTACGAGGTGGCGAGCCGCGCGATCGTGCCGAGCATCGTCGTGCCACCGGCCGAAGTGTTGCTGGAGCGGCTCAGCGCGGGTGCGGAGGTGTCGGCATGACGCCTGCCTTCGACGTGCGTGATCTCGTGGTCACCTACGGCGGGCGGACCGCCGTCGACGGGGTGTCGCTCGGCGCGCGGCGCGGCGAGATCGTGGCGCTGCTCGGCCCGAACGGCGCCGGGAAGTCCACGCTGCTCAAAGCGCTGTCGACCGCGGTGCCGCCGGACTCCGGCCGGATCGAGGTGTTCGGGCATGACGCAGCGGTGGACCCCGTCGCCGTGCGGCGGCGGATCGGCATGGTCTTCCAGGAGCAGACACTCGACCCCGATCTGCCGGTGGAACGCAACCTCTGGTTCCACGCCCGCCTCTTCGGGCTGCCGCGGGCACAAGCGCGAGCGCGCATCGACGACGTGTTGCGCCAGTTCGACCTGGCCGACCGGCGCGCCGACCCCGTCGAACAGCTCTCCGGCGGGCTCGCACGCCGGCTGGAGATCGCGCGGGCCTTGTTGCACCGCCCCGGCCTGGTCATCCTCGACGAGCCGACGACCGGCCTCGACCCCGACGTCCGCCGGGCGCTGTGGGCTGACCTGCGCCGGCTTCGTGACGACGAGCGCGTGACCGTCCTGTACGCCACGCATTACCTGGCCGAGGCCGAGCTCGCCGACCAGGTGGCGATCATCCACAACGGACTCCTGGTGCGCGGTGGTTCGCCGGCCGTGCTCAAGGCCGAGCTGGCGGCGACCGCGTTGCGCCTGTCCACTGCGGACGACGTCGTGGCCGAAGCCGAGCTCATCCGCGCGGGCTTCGATGTTTCGTCCACAACGGACGGTCTGCTGGTGCGCTGTACACAGCCCGAGCGGCGGATCGCCGAGGTAGTGCGGGCGGTCACCGTGCCGGTCACCGAGGTGGCCTTGCGGGAGCCCTCGCTGGACGACGTCTACTTCGCCACCACCGAATCCTGAAGGCGGACACCATGACTGTGCAGGAAATCCGCGTGCCCGTCCCGGCGACGGTGGAGTCCGCTCGGGCACCATGGGCCGAGTTCTGCCGCGCGCTGGCCGTGGTCGCCGGGCGTGATCTGTACCGGCAGGCACGCCATCCCGGCACGCTCGTCGCGCAAGCCGTGCAGGTGGTGTTCTTCCTGCTCGTCTACGCGGTCGGTTTCGACGGGATGATCGGCTCGGTCGACGGTGTCCCGTTCAGCGCGTACGTGTTCCCCGGGATCATCGCGATCCAGGTGGTGACGCTCGGGGTGAGCTCCGGGCTGAGCTACGCGTTCGACCGCGAGTACGGTGCGCTGCGGGAGATGCTGGTGGCGCCGGTCCCGCGGCTGTGCCTGCCGCTGGGCAAGGTCCTCGCGACGGCAGTGACCGCCGGTGCGCAGAGCGCGGGCATGCTGGTGTTCGCGCCCTTGCTGGGATTGCGGCTCACCGTGCTGTCCTATCCCGTCGGCGTGGCGGCGTTCACCCTCGTCGGAGCGATTTTCGGTCTGTTCGGCGCGTTTCTGGCAACCGCGATCACCCGGGTGCAGACTCTGCAGTCGGCGGTGCAGCTGGCGATGTACCCGCTGTTGTTCCTCTCCGGCTCGGTGTTCAGGCCGGACGGCGGACCCGCGTGGCTTTCGGTCGCGCTCAAGGTCAACCCGATGACGTACGCGGTCGACGGCGTGCGGCATCTGCTGGTGCCGGCGGGCGGGGCCCTGCCGTGGTGGCTCGACCTGGCCGTGACCGGAGGACTGGCCGTGGTCTTCTCGGTCTTGCTGCGGCTGCGGGTGGGGCGATGAACTCGTGCGACTGGCTCGAGGCGCACCTCGAGTGGTTCGAGCCACGGGTCTGGAACGAGTTCCTGCCGGCCCGGCCGTTCGCCGGCGGTCCGTTGCTGGAGCTGCTGCTGCTGTGCGACCAGGTGCCCGGGCTCGCGCTCACCGACGCCGCGCTCGAGCTGGCCGGCCGGCTGACCGCGACGCCGGAGTTCCGGGCCGGGCTCTACCGCGGCGACGCCTACTTCACCTACCACGTCTGGCTGCTCGCGCTGATGGATCGGCTGGGGGCCCGCCGTCCGGACCTGCTGGCCGCGGCGCAGGCGCTGCTCGACGCGGGTGTCCGGCCGAACCAGGACGGGATCGGCGCGCTGGAACTGAGGTACGTCACCGACCTCGGCGGGCTGGCGAACCCCCACCTGCCCTCGGCACGCCGGCTGTTCCACCGGTGGCGGGAAGGGCAACACCTCGATCCGTTCCGGATGACCGATGCCGACTGTTACGCCTTGACCCACGCGGTTTTCTACGGCACGGCGTTCGGCCGGACCGCGTTGCCCACGGACGCTGCGCTGGCGCGGACGACCCGGCTGATGCTGGCCGCGCACCTCGCGGACGGCGACTTCGACCTGGGTGCGGAGCTTTTCCACACCACGCTGCTGATGGGCGTCGCGAACGGGCCCGCCCGGCACCGGCTCGCCACCGCCGCGCGGGCCGACGGCGCGGTCGCGGGCCCGCTCCACGACCCGGATGTCGCGGCCCGGCTGACCGGGCGGAAAGCCACCGCGTACGTGTTCGGGACGTGCTACCACACCACGCTCGTCACCGAACTCGCCCTCGCTGTGCCGGTGGCCGGGGAAACGCGCCCGGCCCCGGAGCTGCCCGAGGAACTCGTGATCGCGTTCCGGCGCGGCGACCTGGGCCGGACCGCAACCCTGCTGTCGGCCGCGGCGCGCGACGGCCTGCGCGGTCCGGTCATCACCGCGGCGGTGCACCACCTGCGGGCACGGCAGCAGCCCGACGGCAGCTTCGGCATCCCCGCCGACGTCGAGCGAACGGCGTTGTGCCGCGCGGCGCTCGACGCCTGGCGCTAGCCGAGGACGACGCCAGCGCGATTGTCACGCAGCCAGGGGAAATGTCGGGTTCCGGGTGATCGTGTCGGCCTTGATCCGCACGATTGGTAACGATCAGGCAATCCGCCCGATAAGGCGTGCGCCGGGCCGTAAAGTTCCGGTTCCCATCACTGGAAAGGTGAAGTACGTGAGCACGCCCGACAACCCTGAGCAGTACCAGCAGTACCCCGCCGGCCAGAGTGCCCCGTTCGCAGCTCCGCCGGTCGGCGCCGGTTACGGGCAGCAGCAGCCCGTCGGCGGCGCGCCGCGCAACGGGTTCGGCGTCACGGCCCTCGTGCTGGGCATCATCGCCCTCGTCCTGTGCTGGACGGTGTGGGGCGGCATCATCCTGGGCGTTCTCGCGCTGATCTTCGGCATCCTCGGCGTGAAGCGCGCCAACCGCCGTGAGGCGACCAACAAGGGCGCCGCCATCGCCGGCATCGTGACCGGCAGCATCGGCCTGGTCATCGGTGCGGTGATCCTCATCGCGATCGGCTCGATCTTCGCGTCGTTCGGCAGCCAGCTCAACGACCTGCAGGACTGCCTGAACAAGGCCGGCACCGACTCTTCGCAGATCCAGAGCTGCCAGCAGCAGTTCAACGACAACGTGCAGAACCGCTGACCAAAGCCGTGGAGCCGTCGGGGATCGGGGGATCCCCGACGGCTCCGGCGTCAGTCGAGGAGCTCGACGTAGCCGTGGGTGCCGTTCACGCGGACCCGCAGCCCGTCGCGGATCAGCCGCGTGGCCCGGTTGACGCCGACGACGGCCGGCAGTCCGTATTCGCGGGCGACCACGGCGCCGTGGGTCATCAGGCCGCCGACCTCCGTGACCAGGCCGGCGATCGTCACGAACGCCGGTGACCAGCTGGGGTCGGTGTAGGCGGTCACGAGGATGTCGCCGGCTTCGAGATCGGCTTCGGCGAGGTCCAGGACAACGCGGGCGCGGCCCTCGACCGTCCCCGTGGACACCGGCAGGCCGGGCAGCGCGCCGGCCGGTGCGTCCGAACCCCGGTAGCTCCCGGAGACGGTCTCGCCCTCGGAGGTGAGCACCCGCTGCGGGGTGAGCGCCTGGTCCGCCGCGAACTGTTCCTTGCGCCGGCGGATGAGGTCGGCGTCGGCGACTCCGGTGCGCGCGACCTCGTGCAGTTCCTGGAACCGCAGGGAAAAGCTGTCCTCCGGCGCCTCGAGCACGCCGGCCGCGACGAGGCGCTCGGCCTCGGCCAGCAGCGCCTTCTTGTACTGGAAATAGCGGCTGATCATCCCGTACTTGGGGTATTCGCGATAGCCGACAAAGGTGCGCAGCCGGTCGATCATCGCCTTGGTCTCTTCGGCTTTGCGGCCGCCGTCGGGCAGAACCCGCAACCGCGAAAGCAGTTCCTGTTCCTTTTGCCCGGCTTCCCGCAGCCCTTGGTCGAAACGCCGGCGCGCCGCACCGGGTTCGAAGTTGTCGACGTTGCCGAGCAACACGGGCAGCAGTGTGCTGGGACGTTCGCTCCACCGTGGCCGGGTGATGTCTATTTCGCCAACACAGCGCATACCGTAAGTGTCCAAATAGGTCTGGATCGCCTTTCGCGCCTCACTTCCGCCGGGCAACGCGGGAAGTTCGTCCAGGAAGCCCTCGTCCCGCACAGTCCGGAGAAACGCCACCACCTCCGCGTGCGGGCGGAGGACGTCGGCGACGTCCAGCAGGGCGAGGCCCATCTCCGACGAGACGTTGTCGGGCGCGGACTGCGAGAGCGTGTCGGCGGCGTTCTCCTCGCCCAGCCACTCGCGCAGCCGGTCGTTCAGCCACGTCGTCGCGTCCATCCCGGCCATGATCGCCTGGTGGCTGCGCGGGTTGAACAACAGACGCCGCAGCTCCTGCAGGTCCGCGAGGATGAAGTCGAACAACTCCGCGCCGCGTTTCTCCCTGATGCCACGCTCGAGCGCGGCCAGCGACGCCTGGTTCTCCGCGATCAGCTCGTGGACGATCGCGGAGTCGGTCTTGATCGGCTCGGGTGCGACGCCGAACGGCAGCGGGGCGGCGCCGCCGTCGGTCGGCTCCGGCAGGAAACCGCGGTCGAGCACGGTCTGCAGCGCGTCGCGCATCAGCGGATCCGACGCACCCATCATCTCCAGGTACCCGGCGCGCCCGGCCTTCGTCGCCAGGCCCGGGGTGACGTCGACGAACAGCCGGCTGCCCGCCTCCGCCATCGGCCGCGGCGTGGTCAGCTGCCACACGGACAGCCCGAGCGGCCGCATCGCGTCGGTCATCATCTGCTGGTGCCCGACCGAGAGGTACACGTGGTTGCCGTCGTCGGCTGCGGGCGGGATCGGGAACAACGTGGTGATGGGCCGGCTTTGCACGACCTGGAAGTCGCCCTCGGCCAGGCACCACTCGATGTCCTGAGGCCGGCCGAAGTAGGCCTCGATGCGGCGGCCCAGCCGTTCCAGTTCCAGCACCTGCTCGTCGGTCAGCGCCGGCCGCTCCTGCTCCTCCGGCGCGATCGCGTCTTCGCGCGTGCCGCCACCGGGCACCGCGTGGATGGCGAGCTGCTTGGCCGACACCGTCTTCTCGACGATCTCCCCTTCGCGCACCCGGTAGCTGTCGGCGTTCACCAGCCCGGAGACGAGCGCCTCGCCGAGGCCGAACCCGGCGTCGACGGTCGTGACCTTCCGGTTCGACGTGATGGGGTCGGCCGTGAACAGGATCCCGGACGCCTCCGGCAGCACCATCCGCTGCACCACCACGGCCATGTGGACCCGGCCGTGGTCGAACCCGTTGCGCAGGCGGTAGGTCACGGCCCGGTCCGTGAACAGCGAGGCCCAGCAGAGCCGGATGTGCTCGAGGACCGCCGCCGGCCCGACGACGTTGAGGTACGTGTCCTGCTGGCCGGCGAACGAGGCCGTCGGCAGGTCTTCGGCCGTCGCGCTGGACCGCACGGCGTACGCGGCTCCCGGCTCCAGTGGCGCGATCAGCGCCGCCGCCACGTCGTCCGGAACGGCCGCCGCGGACACGACCGCACGGATCTGCGCGCTCAGCTCGGCGATCTGGTCCCGGTCGTCGGGATCCAGCCGCGCCAGCCGGTCCAGCGCGCTGTCGAACGCCGGCACCTCCGCCAGCACCCGCCGAAACGCACGTGTCGTCACGCAATACCCGGGCGGCACCCGCACGCCCTCGATCCGCGAAAGCTCCCCCAGGTGCGCGCCCTTGCCTCCGACGAGGTCGACCTGACTGCGGTCGATCTCGCGGAAATCCAGCACGAGCTCGGTTCCACCCACTCTTGTTCCCCCGTTTTCCAGGGCCGGAGAATTCCGGCCGAGGCGGACGATTGTGAACGACGACCGGGGTCTTGCCACAAGAGCGGGGGTGCGCTATAGGTTGAAAGTGGCAGGAGGAGTACTTGCTCTTCCGCCCCTCCGTCCGGTCTGGACATTCACCTCTGAAGCTCACGGCCGTAGGTCAACCGACGACCGGCCCCACCCGTGTGGGGGACCCCGGCAGGCGGAGACCAGCACGATCCGGGACCCGGCCGGACCAGTCGCGTCACCTGGTCGTGTCTGGTTTCGAAACCTTGAACAACAGTAGGTAATCTTCCTTAACGGGAAGCGGGGAGCCGCTTCGACCACCGGCTGCCGGAGGGCTTCGTTGATCAAGCTCATGTTCGCGGACGACGAGGAACTGGTTCGTTCGGGCCTGCGCGCCATGATGTCCGGGGCCTCGGACATCGAGATCGTGGGCGAGGCGAGCGACGGCAGATCCGCGGTGGAGGTGGCGCGGCGCTACCACCCCGACGTGGCGTTGCTCGACATCAAGATGCGCGCGCCCGACGACGGGATCCGCGCGCTGCGGGCCATCCTCGCGCTGCCGGACCCGCCGATGGTCGCGATGCTGACGACGTTCGACATCGACGAGTACGTGAGCCTCGCGCTGCGGCTCGGCGCCAACGGCTTCCTGCTGAAGGACATCGACCCGTCGGCTCTCCTGCGCGCCATTCGTGACCTGGCCAAAGGTGGCGCCGTGCTCGACCCGGGCGTGGCGGCGCGCATGGTCCAGTCCCATCGCGACGAGCAGCGGGCCGCGCAGCCGGCGCGCAAGCTCCTCGCGAGCCTGTCCGAACGCGAACGCGAAGTCGTCGCGCTGATCGGGCAGGGGCTGTCGAACGCCGAGATCGGCGGGCGGCTGCACCTGTCGGAGGCCACGGTGAAGGGGTACGTGTCCGCGGTGCTCTCCAAGATCGGCGCCGCCAACCGCGTGCAGGCCGCGCTGCTGGCCTACCGCGGCGGGCTGCTCGACCAGTAGCCGATGGTGCTCACCGCGCTCGAGCTGCTCGGGCTGGTGGCGTTCGCGGCGTCCGGGGCGCTGGCCGCCGTCCGGGCGCGCCTCGACGTGTTCGGCGTGATCGTCGTCGGCCTCACGACGGCGCTGGGTGGCGGCATCATCCGCGACGTCCTGCTCGGCATCCACCCGCCGACGACGTTGCGGAACTGGCCGTACCTCGCCGTGTGTGCCGCGACAGCGCTCGTCGTGTTCGCGTTCCACCCCCAGGTCGCACGGCTGAGACGCGCGGTGCTGCTCGCCGACGCGCTGGGCCTGGGCGTGTTCGCGACGGCCGGCACGACGATCGCGCTCAACGCCGGCGCCACCGCCTACGCCGCGTGCTTGATCGGCATGACCAGCGGCATCGGCGGCGGCGCACTGCGTGACCTGCTGCTGCGCGAGATCCCGCTCGTCCTCCGCAAGGAGATCTACGCCGTCGCCGCGCTCGCCGGGGCGGTGCTGGTCGCGATCGGTCACGCTCTGCCACTGCCGTCGAGTGCGGTCACGGTCGTCGCGGCGGCCGTGGTGGTAACGATTCGGCTGGTGGCTCTGTGGCGGCACTGGAACGCGCCCGTGGCCCGGCCTGGTGAGACCGACTCTTTGTGAGTTCTGCGTGTGTTCTTAGGCGGGTCTCAGCACTCTGCGTAAGACTGACGTCATGCGCATCCTTGTGGTGGACGACGATCGAGCCGTCCGTGAGTCGCTCAGGCGGTCCCTGGAGTTCAACGGGTACACCGTCGAGCTCGCCAGCGACGGTGCGCAGGCCCTGGAGACGATCATCGCGAACCGGCCGGACGCGATGGTGCTGGACGTGATGATGCCGCGCCTCGACGGGCTCGAGGTGGCCCGCCGGCTGCGCAGCACCGGCGACGACCTGCCCATCCTCGTGCTGACCGCCCGCGACACCGTCTCGGACCGGGTCTCCGGCCTCGACGCCGGCGCCGACGACTACCTGCCCAAACCGTTCGCCCTGGAAGAACTGCTCGCCCGCCTGCGCGCGCTGCTGCGCCGCGCCGTGCCGGACACCCAGCAGGGCGAGACGAGCGAGGTGCTGTCGTTCGCCGACCTCACGCTGGACCCCGGCACTCGCGAGGTCCGCCGCGGCGGCCGCGAGATCAGCCTCACCCGTACCGAGTTCGCGCTGCTCGAGTTGTTCCTCTCGTACCCCAAGCACGTGCTGACCCGCGGAAGGATTCTGGAGGAAGTATGGGGTTACGACTTCCCGACGTCGGGCAACGCGCTGGAGGTCTACGTCGGTTATTTGCGTCGCAAGACGGAAGCCGGCAACGAACCGAGGCTGATCCACACGGTGCGGGGAGTGGGCTACGTCCTGCGCGAAACCCCGCCGTGACCGACGCCCCCACGAGCACCGCGGTTCCGACCGTCGACGTCACCGACCCGCGCGGCGACCGCTGGGGCACGCGCCGCTTCTCGCTGCGCGGCCGCGTGACGCTGCTGGCCGCCGCCTGCGTGGCCGGTGCCGTGGCGCTCGTGTCGCTGGGCGCGTACATGATCGTGTCCAGCAACCTCTACCAGCAGCTCGACGACAACCTGCTCGCGCGCGCCCAGGCGGCCGTGAACTCGCCGCCGGTGCAGACGCAGCTCGAACAGGTGCCCGGCGCGTTCCTGGCGAGCGCCGACCTGCAGATCGGCCAGCTCAACGCGTACAGCAACAAGCTGATCTACCCGCAGGCCGGCTCGCCGCCGCCGTACGGGCCGTTGGAGCTCGCGGTGGCCACGGGGGAGTCGCCGCGGTCGCTGCGCACCGACGTGGCCACGGACACGCGCGTGGTCGCGCTGCCCTCCGGCCACGGCGAGGCCATGGTGCTCGCGCAGTCGATGGAGCCGACCAAACGCACGCTCAACGAGCTGGCAGTCGTCCTCTTCCTCGTGGGCGGCGCCGGGATCGTGGTCGCCGCGGGGGCCGGCACGGCCGTCGCGCGCACTGGGCTGCGGCCGGTCGATCGCCTGACGTCGGCCGCCGAGCGCGTCGCGGCCACCGGCGACCTGCGCCCGATCCCCGTGAGCGGTGACGACGAGCTCGCCCGCCTCACCCAGAGTTTCAACACGATGCTCGGCACGGTCGCCGACTCCCAGGAGCGGCAACGTCAGCTCGTCGCCGACGCCGGCCACGAGCTGCGCACACCGCTGACTTCCTTGCGCACCAACCTGGAGCTGCTGCTTTCGGCCAGCCGGCCGGGCGCCCGCTCGCTGCCGGAGGAGGATCGCGCCGACATCGAGGCCGACATCCGCGGGCAGCTCGACGAGCTCACCCAGCTCATCGGCGACCTCGTGGAGCTCGCCCGTCAGGACGAGCCGCGCGAGCAGACCGAACGCGTCGAGCTGGTCGAAGTCGTCGAGCGCGCGCTCGACCGGGCCCGTCGCCGCGCCGGCGACATCGAGTTCGAAGTGGACCTGCAGCCGTGGGTCCTGACCGGTGACAACAGCTCGCTCGAACGGGCCGTGCTCAACCTGCTGGACAACGCCGTCAAGTTCTCGCCGTCCGGTTCGCGCGTGCGGGTGACGCTGCGGCCCCTCGGCGACGGCACGGCCGTGGTCGAGGTCGCCGACTCCGGCCCGGGCATCGCCGACGAGGACCTGCCCAAGGTGTTCGACCGCTTCTACCGTTCGTCGGAAGCCCGTACGCTGCCGGGTTCCGGCCTCGGCCTGTCGATCGTGAAGCAGGCGGCCGAGCGCCACGGCGGCGCGGTCTACGCCATGCACGCCCCGGAAGGTGGTGCGCTCCTCACGATCCGGTTGCCGGGTGCACCCGGCTGACTCCTCGCCCGTCCGGGGGACGCCCCGGGTGGCACGTCCCACACACCACATGTTTGATCGTGTAGGATTTTGTGTGGTTGATGGTTCGTGCTTGAGGAGTGGTGGTGCTCGCACGTCAGCGACAGGCGGTGATCCTCGAGGAGGCCCGCCGGACCGGTGCGGTCCGGGTCAGTGACCTCGTCGCGCGCCTCGGCGTGTCCGACATGACGGTGCGCCGCGACCTCGACGTGCTCGCCGGCCGCGGCCTGGTCGAGAAGGTCTACGGCGGCGCGACGTCGGTGGTTGGCAAGAGCACCGACGAGCCCGGCTTCGAGGCGAAGTCCGTGCGCCAGCGCGCGCAGAAGGAGGCCATCGCCGAGCTCGCCGCCGGCCTCGTCAAGCCCGGCACCGCGATCGGCCTGTCCGCCGGCACCACCACGTGGACGCTGGCCCGCGCGCTCGACCCCATCCCGGGGCTGACCATCGTGACCAACTCCATCCAGGTCGCCGACGTGCTGCGCGCGTCCACGCAACCCGACCGCACGGTCGTGCTCACCGGTGGCGTGCGCACGCCGTCCGACGCGCTCGTCGGCCCGGTCGCCGTGCACAGCCTGCGTTCCCTGCACCTGGACCTCGTTTTCCTCGGCGTGCACGGCATGGCCGAGGGCGCCGGTTTCACCACCCCGAACCTCACCGAGAGCGAGACCGACCGCGCGCTCGTGGAGGCCGGCCGGCGGCTGGTGGTGCTCGCCGACCACACGAAGTGGGGCACCGTCGGCATCTCCACGATCGCCGACCTCGAAGAGGCCCACGTGGTGGTGACCGACGACGGACTTCCCGACTCGGCGAGGGAGAGCCTCACCGAGCGGGTCGGAGAACTGATGATCGCCGAAACGGCGGAGAACCTCGAGGCAGAAGACGCGTGAAACGCACCTTGCGACACCTGGCGGACGGCCGGGAGATCATCTACTTCGACCACGACGGCGAGCACGAGCGCACCGCCGAGGACACCCGCGACCTCCCGCCGGTGGCCGCCGCGTCGGAGATCCGCCTCGACCCGCTGACCCGCGAGTGGGTCGCCATGGCCGCGCACCGGCAGACGCGCACGTACAAGCCGCCGGCCGACCTGTGCCCGCTCGACCCTTCGGGGCCCGGGCGCCCGACCGAGATCCCGGAACCGGACTACGACGTGGTCGTGTTCGAGAACCGCTTCCCCTCGTTCTCCCAGAACGCGCACGGCGATCCGTCCACTGTGGACGAGCTCGGTCTCGTGCCGACCGCGCCGGGCCGCGCGCGCTGCGAGGTCGTGTGTTTCTCCAGCGACCACGGCGGCTCGTTCTCGCAGCTGAGTCCCGAACGCGTGCGCCTGGTCGTGGACGCGTGGGCCGACCGCACAATCGCACTGGGTGAGACTCCGGGCGTCGAGCAGGTCTACCCGTTCGAGAACCGCGGCGAAGAGATCGGCGTGACGCTCTCGCACCCCCACGGCCAGATCTACGGCTACCCCTTCGTCACGCCCAAAACCGAGCGGATGCTCGACGTCGCGCGCGCGTATCGCGAAGAGCACGGTCGCCCGGTGATGGGCGACGTGCTGGCGGCGGAGCAGAAATCCGGCTCGCGCGTGCTGGTGGAAGGCGAGCACTGGACGGCGTTCGTGCCGCCGGCCGCGCGCTGGCCGGTGCACATCCAGGTCGTGCCGCACCGCCAGGTGCCCGACATCCCCGCGCTCACCGAAGCCGAGCGCGACGACTTCGCCCGCGTCTACCTCGACGTGCTGCGCCGCTGCG
Source organism: Amycolatopsis sp. NPDC001319 (assembly GCF_042896185.1). Taxonomy (NCBI): domain Bacteria; kingdom Bacillati; phylum Actinomycetota; class Actinomycetes; order Pseudonocardiales; family Pseudonocardiaceae; genus Amycolatopsis; species Amycolatopsis sp. NPDC001319. The sequence goes on from NZ_JBIAWY010000007.1 coordinate 413,800, forward strand.
ACGCGCTCTACGACCGCCCGTTGCCCTACATCGCCGCGTGGCACCAGGCACCCGTGCGCCGCGACCGCGACCTTGCGTGGCTGCACCTCGAGCTGTTCTCCGTGTTGCGGGCCAAGGACAAGCTCAAGTACCTCGCGGGGTCCGAGTCCGGCATGGCCGTGTGGATCAACGACGCGACGCCCGAGCAGATCGCCGAGCGCCTTCGCGCGGCGGGCTGAGTACCGGGCGCGGCATACTCATCTCCGAAACACAGGTTCGGCTCAGGAACCTCTCAGGCCCGGCCGCTTAGGTGAGGATATGACCGAGAACGACCCCCACGCGCACGACTCCGCGGCGGGTCGCCAGAACCCGGGTGCCCAGCCGGGCACCGAGGGTCAGGCGGCCTGGAGTCAGCCCACCGCCCCCGGCGCGTCGCCCGCGCCTGCACCCGCCTCCGGCGAGCAGCCCACGTACGGCGAGCAGGCGCAGCAGCAGAACCCCGGGTACGCCACGGCGAACCCGTGGTCCGCGCAGGGTGCGCAGACCGGTCCGATGGGCAACAACCCGTACCCGCCCACCAGTGGGACGACGCAGCAGCAGTACGCCGCTCCGGGCACGTACAGCGTTCCGCCGGCCCCCGCGCCGAAGAAGTCCGGCCCGGGCAAGCTGCTGGCGGGCGTCGCCGCGATCGCGCTCGTCATCGGCGGCGTCGCGGGCGGCACCGTCGGCTACCTCACGGGCGGCTCGTCCGGTCCGTCGGTCAACGCGCTCGACCAGCCGAAGCCCGCGCAGCAGACGGGCAACGCGCCGTCCGGCTCCATCGAGTCCGTCGCGCAGAAGCTGTCGCCGAGCGTCGTCGAGCTGCAGGTCTCCGGCCGCACGGCCGCGGGCGAGGGCTCCGGGTTCGTGCTCAGCACCGACGGCTACATCCTCACCAACAACCACGTGGTCGAGGTCGCCGCCAACGGCGGCCAGATCCAGGCCGTGTTCCAGGACGGCAAGAAGGCCGCCGCGAGCGTCGTCGGGCGCGACCCGACGACCGACATCGCCGTGGTGAAGGTCAACAACGTCAGCGGCCTGACCCCGGTCGAGCTCGGCCGGTCCGACGACCTGCGCGTCGGCCAGCCGGTGGTCGCCATCGGCTCGCCGTTCGAGCTCAGCGGCACGGTCACCTCCGGCATCGTCAGCTCCCTGCACCGGCCGGTGCAGGCCGGCGGCGACGAGACCGACCAGACCACGGTCATGGACGCCATCCAGACCGACGCGGCGATCAACCCCGGCAACTCCGGCGGCCCGCTCGCGAACATGAACGGCCAGGTCATCGGCATCAACTCCGCCATCTACAGCCCGAACAGCGGCCAGGGCGGCCAGGGCGGCGCGTCGCAGGGCGGCAACGTCGGCATCGGTTTCGCCATCCCGATCGACCAGGCGCGCCGCACGGCCAACGACATCATCAAGACCGGCCACGCCACGCAGACGTTCATCGGCGCCAAGGTCGCCGACGCCCCGCAGGGCGGCGCCCAGCTCGGCGACATCACGCCGGGCAGCCCCGCCGAGAAGGCGGGCCTCAAGGCGGGCGACATCGTCACGAAGATCGACGACCGCACCATCGACAGCGCCGACACGCTCATCGCGGCCGTCCGCACCCGCGCCCCCGACGAGAAGGCGACCTTCACCCTCTCCGACGGCCGCACCGTCCAGGTGACCCTCGGCGGCCAGCCCGTACCGGCAAACTGATCGCTCGGCCGCCGGGCGCGGCCGAGACCAACCACGGCTCGACCCCCTGGGCAGGGGCCGGACCCTTGAAGGCCACGCGCGACCGGGCACTCGATGCCGGTCGCGCGTGGCCGTCTCCGTTGCCGGGGCCTTCGACAGCCCACGGACGCACGGCCTTGCGGCGGTCGCTGCGGGATCGGCCGTGCGGCGGAACCCCGCGAGCTGGTTCTGGGTCGTCGCGGGCCGCTACGCCGGCGGCTCGAAGAATTCTTGGCCGGCAAGCTCGGCCGGCACCCTCGTCGGTCACCTCGAGCGGCACGGCAGCACCCGACTCCCAGCGTTCCAAGCGTGGCCGGGGCTTTCAAAAGCCTTGGGCCGACGGCCTCGGGACGGTAGCCGGCCGCTGCCGGACCGGCGCGCGGTCCGGAGCTCTGCAGCCCGATGCGCTCGGCTCGAAGAATTCTTGGCCGGCAAGCTCGGCCGGCACCCTCGTCGGTCACCTCGAGCGGCACGGCAGCACCCGACTCCCAGCGTTCCAAGCGTGG
>NZ_JBIAWY010000007.1:416133-488263 GCF_042896185.1 Amycolatopsis sp. NPDC001319
CGTGGCCGGGGCTTTCAAAAGCCTTGGGCCGACGGCCTCGGGACGGTAGCCGGCCGCTGCCGGACCGGCGCGCGGTCCGGAGCTCCGCAGCCCGATGCGCTCGGCTTGAAGAACCCTTGGCCGGCAAGCTTGGCTGGCACCTTCGTCGGTCACGGTGAGCGGCATGGCTGCACTCGGCTCGCTGCGCTCCAGGCGTGGCTGTCTGCGTTGGCGGGGCTTTCAGAGGCCTCGGGCCGTCGGCGTCGCTGCGGTTGCCGGTCGCTGCCGGACCGGCGCGCGATCCTAGGTCGTTGTGGGCGATGCGCCTGCGGCTCAAGAAACCTTCGGCCGGCAAGCTTGGCCGGCCTCTTCGTCGGTCGCCGCGAGCGGCAGGGCTGCACCCGGCTCGCGGCGCTCCAAGCGTGGCTGGCCGCGTTGCCGGGGTTTCAAAGCCTCGGGCCGGCGGCCTCGCTGAGGTTGCCGGTCGCTGCCGGACCGGCGCGAGGTCGTGGGGCTTCGCGGCCTGATGCGCTTGGCGGCTTGAAGAACCCTTGGCCGGCAAGCTCGATACGGTCATCCGGTCGCCGCGAGCGGCAGGGCTGCACCCGGCTTGCAGCGCTCCAAGCGTGGGCGCGTTGGCGGGGCTTTCAGAGGCCTCGGGCCGGCGGCCTCGCTGAGGTCGCCGGCCGCTGCCGGAGCGGCGCGCGGTCCCGGGGCTTCGCGGCCCGCAGCGTTCGGCGGCTCGAAGAACCCTTGGCCGGCCAAGCCGGCGTGGTTATCCGGTCACCGCGAGCGGTAGGGCCGCACTCGGCTGCGGGCGCTCCACGCGCGGCCGAACGCGTTGTCCGGAAGATTCCTCAGCGAATTCCAACACTGTGACCAGGCTCTTTGCCCGGTAAGGAAAATTCGTGGGTTATCGACGTTTGGCCCGCGCACCTCGTGGGCACCTCACGCCCCACGGAGACCTCTCCGTACCGAGTCGGAGGCGGTACGGAGAGGTCTCCGGCGTCTTCCCAGCCTACTGGGCGGCAGCGCTCTTCGTCGCGGGGCGGCGCGGCTTGCGGTGCGCGAGTACCGTGCGGGCCGCGCCGGTGAGGATCACGACGGCCCACACCACGGCCAGCGTCAGTAGGAGCCCCGCCCACGTGTTGCCGTCGTGCAGGCCCGGCTTGGGGATAACGCCGTACGTGCGCCACAGCAACGGGAACGCGATGAACCCGAGCACAGCCGTCAGCACCGCGCCCACCTGCACGGGCGCCCGCCACGTCGCCGGCAGCACCCGCGAGAGCAGCAGGCCAAGCACGCCGGCCACCGGCGCGAACACGGCGTCGTTGACGATCGGGCCGCCGCCGATCCACAGCACGGTCTTGAAGCTCTCCGGCCACGCGGGTGCCGCGTAGTCGACGAACAGCGACGCACCGAAACCCAGCGCCGCCAGGCCTGCCAGTGCGAGCAGGATCCGGATGACCTTCACAGCACCTCCAGCTTTTCGACCCACTTCGTCTGGAGCACGCCCGGACGGCTCGGCGCGATCACCCGGCACGGGTAGCCGTGGTCGACGTCGAGCACCTCGCCGTTGAGCTCCAACGCCAGCAGGGTCAAGTCGTCGGCCGTGTGCTCGCCCGGGAGCGTGCTGGCGCCGTACAGACCGGTCTTGTCGAGCGACGACACCCGCACCTCCGCGCCCGGCTCGGCCCCGACCGCGCGCAGCAGCGTCGGGAACGAGATCCCGCGCCAGCTCGCCATCTGGCTCCAGCCCTCGACGCACGCGATCGGCAGATCCGCGCTCACCTGCGGCAGCGCCCGCAGGTCGGCCAGCGTGAACTGCTTCGTCCCGCCCCGCGTCACCACCGACAGCCGCCAGTTCGGGTCGACCGCCGTCCGCGTCACGCGCGCCGCGACGGCCGTGCGGTTCACCGGCAGCTTCTGCAGGCCCTTGTCGGTCTTCCACGACAGCCCGGAGATGTCCTTCAGCCACGGCACCGTCGCGCCCGCTGTGGACAGCACCGCCACACCCGTCGCGATCCACGTGGTCCGCAGGAAACCACGGCGGGTGAACCCGTAGACCGGCTTCTTGGCCGGCGGTTGTTCGGCCTGCGCTGCCAGCACTGTCTCGCGGGTCAACGCCCGCCGCACGATCGGCAGCTTCACCGCCACGTGCACCACCACCGACCCAATCGCCACCCACGCCACCGCGTAGTGCACTTCCGGGAAGTAGAAGCTCCACGGGTAGTTCTGCGCGACGTTCAGCAACCCCGAGCTCAGCTCGAAGAACGCCGACCCCGACAGCACCAGGATCGACACCCGCTCCAGGGCGTGCGGCAACGACTTCACCAACGGCCGCTCGAACAGCTTCGGGAAGACGCTCCAGAGCTTCGCCAGAAGCAACGGGATCGCCGCGATACCCGAGATCACGTGCGCGCCCTGCGTCAGCCGGTACAGCCACACCGGACGGCTCGGCCAGAAGAACCACCCCGGCGGGTGCTGGATCAGGTGGCTGAGCAGGCCCGTGACGAAGCAGATGAGGAACGCCAGCCCCAGCAGCGCGCCGATCCGCGCCGTCACGCGCTCGCCGTGCGCCCCGCCCTTGAACTGCTCCTCACGCGGGATCGGCAGCTTCTCGATCCGCTCGTCCACGCGCGCTTTCGCTTGCTCCGCCCGCACTTTCGCGCGCGCCGCCCCCGCTCGCGCCTGTGCGGCCCGCTCACCGAACCGCACCTGTGCCTCGGACACGCGCTCGTCGAAGCGCTTCCACGCCGCGACGAGCCGGTGCTCCCGCGGCGCCTCGGGCCCTTCGGTGTCCACGGAGCCTTCTGTCCAGATGCCGTCCGGCGACGCGTCCTCGGTGGGCTTCTCGTCGGTCATGCCCGCTCCAGCCTGGCGAACCACCGGTGGCCCCGGCTCGTGGTCCAGTCCACGTGGAACCCCGCGCGCATGGCCACTTCCGCGATCGCGTCGGCCCCGACCCACGCCCAGACGAACCACGGCCCCGACGAACCCGGCAGCAGCCGCACGGCCTCCCGCCGCACGCCCCGCCCCGGCGGCTCCAGCTCCACCAGCACGTCCCCGTCCGGCGCGATCAGCTCGCGCATCCGATCCAGCAGCACAACCGGGTCACCCCCGATCCCGATGTTCCCGTCGGCCAGCAACGCGTGGTGCCAGCGCCCCTCGCCGGGCAGCGGCTGGAAGACGTCGCGCCGCAACGCCACCGCGCCCCGCTCCTGCGTCAGCCGCACGGCGGTGGGCGAGGTGTCCACTCCCATCGCCACCACACCGCGTTTCGCCAACGCCGCCGTGAGCCGGCCCGGGCCGCAGCCGATGTCGAGTGTCGGGCCGTCGCACGCGTCGAGCAGCACGGTGTCACCCAGGTCGCAGCCCTCGGTCCAGCGGTCGACGGGCAGATCGACTCGGTCGCCGTTGGCGAGCTCCAGCCAGCAGCGCTGCCCCAGCAGCCCGCGGTCGAACTCCGTGCCGGTACTCAGTTTCCTCACGCCACTTCCCGTCCCTCGACCGCGCGCACGGCCGCCGCGAACCGCCCGCGGGGCGCCTCCGCGGCCACGCGCACGGCGTCACCCATGGTGTCCACATCGGACAGTTCTGGCAGCGGCCCCGCCGACAGGCCGACCGACGCCAGCGCCCGAACCGTGCGAACGCCCGTGTCCTCTTGCGACATCGGCACGCCCGCCAGCACCTGCGCATGGCGCGGGTCCCTGAGTCCGAGCCCCCACCAGCCGCCGTCTTCGGCGGACCCCAGCACCGCGTCGTGCACGCGGCGCAGCACGGGCTCGATCGACGAGCCCAGCAGCTCCGGCGACACCTGCGGCGTGTCCATGCCGATCTGCAGCACCGGCAACCCGGCGTGCACCGACGCCGTGTCGGCGTGCGCGTTGGCCAGCCGCGCCCCGAAGTCCCAGCCGCGCTGGGCGATCACCGTCGCCCGCCGCAGTGACCGGCCGATCTCGCTCCCGCGCGCCGCCGAGCCGAGGTCGCCGGTCATCGCGACCACGGGCAGCGCGCCGGGCGTCGCGCACACGGCGTCGAGCGTGTCCAGCAACGCCGCCGCGGCGATCTCCGCGGCCTGCCGCGCCGTTGCGGGCGGGCACAGGCGGGTCTTCGCGAAGCCGGGCACGGGCGCCTTGGCGACCACGAGCACGCAGAACCGGGAGGTCATCGGGCCAGCACCCGCCCGAAGTCGCGCACCGCGCGCAGCGTGCCCCGCACCGACCCGGACACCTTCGACTTCGTGCCCTTCGCGCGCTCCCCGTAGGTCACGTCGAACTCCCGCACCCGCCAGCCCGCACGTTGCGCGCGGATCAGCAGCTCCAGCGGATAACCAAAGGCGCGATCGGTCACGCCCAGCCCCAGCAACGCGTCCCGCCGCACCGCGCGCAGCGGCGCGATGTCCCGCACCGGCAGCCCGCGGCTGCGCAGCAACAGCGAAAGCACCGCATTGCCCGCCCGCGCGTGCCACGGCCACACACCCGCGTGCGTCGGCACCCGGCGCCCCACGGCGAGGTCCGCGCCGCCTTCCACCGCGGCCACCAGGCGCGGCAGGTCGCCGAGATCGAGGGAACCGTCGGCGTCGGCGAAGCACACGATGTCCGCGGTCGCGGCCTCGAGCCCCGTGTGCACAGCCGCGCCGTACCCGCGGCGGGGCTCGTCCACCACCTTCGCGCCGAGCGCGGCCGCCACGTCGGGCGAGCCGTCCGACGAACCGTTGTCCACCACGATCGCGCGGAACCCCGCCGGCAGCGCGGCCAGCACACCGGGCAGCGCGCCCGCCTCGTCGAGACAAGGGAGCACGACGTCTACCTGAAGATCGCTCACCAGGCGTACGCTAGGTCCGTAAAGGACGGTCGAGAACCCTTGTGGTGCTTACCGAATCATGACGCGAGCCCACTTCTTACCGAGTTCTCACGGCTGCGTCTTCCAGCCCCGTGCGAGACCGCGACGGGGGTTATCGTGCGGTCGATGAGCGAGTCGACTTCGGCTGCCCGGCTCGCCGGGCCGCCCGCGCCACCACCCGAGCCCCGCCGCGCCGGTACGCGCGGCGACGCGATCGCGGTCGGCGCCGCCCTCGTGCTGGTCGCCACCGCAGCCGCCGTCGGGCTCTACTACAACCGGCCGAACTCCGGCGTGGTGATCTACGCGCCCACCGCGCCGATCTTCGCCCACTGGCTGCCCCACGTGGGCCCGGGCTCGGTGTTCGCCGTGCTGGTCGCGGCCGCCGTGGTCCTGTGGGGCCCCGCGGTCGCGACCCGGCTGTCCTGGCGACGGGCCCTCGCCGCCGGGTACGCGACTTCACTCGCCTGGATCTTCTCCCTCGCCATGATCGACGGCTGGTCGCGCGGCTTCACCGGCCGCCTGACCACCCCGCAGGAGTACCTCCACGAGGTGCCCGGCATCACGGACATCCCGCGGTTCCTGCGCGAGTTCAGCTCCCGCATCCTCGACTTCCAGCCGAACTCGTGGACCACGCACGTCTCCGGCCACCCGCCGGGCGCGACGCTGGTGTTCGTCTGGCTGGACCACCTGGGCCTGCGCGGCGGCGCCTGGGCCTCCACCGCCGTGATCCTGGTCGCCGCCCTCGTCGCCGTCGCCGTGCCGGCCACGGTCGCCCTGCTCGGCCGCCAGAGCGCGGCGCGCGCCGTGCTTCCGTTCGCCGTGCTCTCCCCGGGCGCGGTGTGGCTGGGCGTCTCCGCCGACGGCCTCTTCGCCGGCGTCACGGCCACCGGCATCGCCCTGCTCGCCCCGGCCTCCGTCGGCTTCACCCACGGCCGCCGCTACGCCGTGCCCACCGCGTTGGCGTCGGGTGTGCTCCTCGGCTACGGCGCCTTCCTCTCCTACGGCCTCGTGCTGCTGGGCCTCGTCGCGCTCGCCGTCGCCGTGCTCGGCCGCCAGTGGCGCGCCGCCGCCCTCGCCGTGGTCGGCGCACTGGCCGTGGTGGCCGCCTTCGCGCTGGCCGGGTTCTGGTGGCTCGACGGCTACCGCCTTGTCGTCGAGCGCTATTACCAGGGCATCGCCACGCTTCGGCCATACTCGTACTGGGTGTGGGCCGACCTGGCCGCCGTCGCCGTCGCTGCCGGCCCGGCGGTGGTCGCCGCCGCTCGCCGCGGGGTCACCGGGGCGTTCCTGCCCGAGTCGCGTCGCGGCCTGCTGCGCGACCCGGTGCTGCTGCTCGGCATCGCCGCCGTGGTCACGATCGTGTTCGCCGACGTGTCCGGCCTGTCGAAGGCGGAGGTGGAACGCATCTGGCTACCGTTCGGCGCGTGGCTGCTGCCGATGACGGCCCTGCTGCCCGCACCCGGCCGCCGCTGGTGGCTGGCCGGGCAGGCGGTGACCGCGCTGGCGGTCAACCATCTTCTTCTGACGAGCTGGTGAGGTGAGGCATGGAGGACCAGGCCGGGCGCGTGCTCGTGGTCGACGACGACGAGACGGTGCGCGATGTCGTCCGGCGCTACCTCGAGGTCGCCGGCTTCACGGTCGACGTCGCGGGTGACGGCGCCGCGGGCCTCGCGCTGTTCGCCGAACGCAACCCCGACCTCGTGGTGCTCGACGTGATGATGCCGGGCATCAACGGCCTCGAGGTCTGCCGCCGCCTGCGTCAGGTGAGCCACGTACCCATCGTGATGCTCACCGCCCTCGGCGAGGAGGAGAACCGCATCGCCGGCCTCCAGCTGGGCGCAGACGACTACGTCACCAAACCTTTCAGTCCCAAGGAGCTGGCGCTGCGCGTGGCCTCGGTGCTGCGCCGCGCCCGGATGCCGCGCGCCGCGCCTCCCGCGCCCGAGCTCGTGGACGGCGACCTGCGCCTGCAGATGACCGCCCGCCAGGCCACCCTCGGCGGGGCCGAGCTGCCGCTGACCACGCGCGAGTTCGACCTGCTCGCGTTTTTCCTCGGCCACCCGGGCGTGGCCTTCTCCCGCGCCGACCTGCTCGAGAAGGTGTGGGGCTGGGACTTCGGCGACCAGTCCACGGTGACCGTCCACGTGCGACGGCTGCGCGAAAAGATCGAACGCGACCCGGCCAAGCCGACGCGGGTCGCCACCGTCTGGGGCGTCGGCTACCGCTACGACCGGGAGCAGTCATGATCAACACCGGTGAATCCGCCCTGGACATGCTCATCCACGTTCTGCACATCCTGCCGTTCGCGCTGCTGTTCGCGCTTCCGGTGGCCGCGGTGGGCGGGCTGGTTCTCTACACGCTGCGCAACCGCTCGCTCGCCACCACGATGACGGTGCTCGTGCTCATCCCGGTGATCGCCCTGCTCGTCGGCGTCATCGGCATCAGCGGCTTCATGTTCACCGAGGCCCTGATGACGGAGCTGCTGGTGTGCCTGCTCGTCGCCCTGGTGACGGTGCCCGCCGCGATCGTGCTCGGCCGCGCGATCGCGCGCCGCAGCGTGTGGGAACGCGAAGCGCGCGACCGCGAACGCGCCGCCGAAGCGTCCCGGCGCGAGCTCGTCGCGTGGATCAGCCACGACCTGCGAAGCCCGCTCGCCGGCATCCAGGCCATGGCGGAGGCGCTGGCCGACGGCGTGGTCTCCGAGCGCGACGAGGTCGCCGACTACGCCCAGCGCATCAGCGGTGAGACCACGCGGCTCTCCGGCATGGTGGGCGACCTGTTCGAGCTTTCCCGGATCACCGCGGGCGCACTCGAACTCACCATGTCCGCCGTGCCGCTCCGCGACGTCGTGAGCGACGCGGTCGCCGCGCAGTCACCCGTGGCCGAGCGCAAACGCGTGCGCGTGCTGGAGAACGCCGAGGCGTGGCCGGTCGTGTCCGGCAGCGACCCGGAGCTCGCGCGGATCGTGCGCAACCTCGTCTCCAACGCCATCCGCCACACCCCGCCCGACGGCACGGTCGCCGTGCAGCTCGACATCGACGGCGACCAGGCCATCCTCGCCGTCGACGACTCCTGCGGCGGCATCCCGGACGACGAGATCGGCCGCGTCTTCGACGTCGCGTTCCGCGGCACCCAGGCCCGCACCCCCGACCGCAGCGGCACGACCTCCGGCGGTGGCCTCGGCCTGGCGATCGCCAAGGGCCTCGTCGAGGCCCACCGCGGTCACATCGGGGTGCACAACCACGGCCCCGGCTGCCGGTTCGAGGTCCGGCTGCCGCTGGCCAAGATCGCCGCTTCCGTCTGACCGTCCGGCCACCACCGTCCGGCCATAGTGGACGGACGAGTTCAGCCGACGGTGACGGCCTCCACCGGCTCCGCCACCCGGTCCGCGGTCACGCGGAAGAACTGCATCCCCGGGAAGTGCGCGGGCGCGACGATCGTGTCGGTGCCCGCGACCTGCCGCAGCCACTGCTGACGCGTCAGCAGCGCGAGCGACGGATCGCTGTCGCTGATGAACCGGATGTTCGAGTCGACCAGCTGCGCCGGCGTGTGGAGCACGTCGCCGAGCAGTACGACCCGGCGGTCGTCCGCGGTGATGTCCACGACGTAGTGACCCGGCGTGTGCCCGGGCGCGTGCCGCGCGGTGATGCCCGGCGCGATCTCCACGTCGCCGTTCAGCGCACGCAGGTGTCCGTGGCCACGCACGGTTTCCAGCCCGATCCGCGTCCAGTCGTGGCGCCCGACCGGCTCCACGAGCGCGGCCCAGTCCTGCGCGCCGTAGAGCACCGTGGCGTTCGGGAAGTACGGCTTCCCCTGCGGCGCCAGCCAGCCGACGTGGTCGGAATGCAGGTGCGTCAACAGAACCGTGTCGATGTCGGCCGGCGAGCATCCGGCCTCGGCGAGCGCGACGGGCAGGCCGCCGCCCGCGCCCATGTCACCGTCGTCGGGCCGCAGGCCCTCCGGGAACTCGATCTCGCGCGGGCCGAGCCCCGCGTCGACGAGGATCGTCCGGCCGTTGCCGCGGACGAGGAACGCACCCGTGGGCACGTGGACGGTGCCGTCTTCCGCGAACGCGCCGGGATGTCTCCCCGCGTCGAGTCCCGGGAAGAACGGCGCCAGCAGCCGGATCCGGCCGTCGGCCAGCGCATGGATCTCGATGTTCCCCACCTCGATGGACCGCATGCACACGACCAAGATCACGGTGGCAGGAAATAATTCCGGGAAGTGACCTTCGTCTCAAGCGGGATCTCAGGCGCCGACGGGCGCGCGCAACTCCGCGGTGGCGAACGAGGTGATGCCGTCCTCGAACGTGGTTTCCGCCGTGAATCCCAGCAATTTCCTGGCCAGCGCCGGATCGGCGACCACGTGCCGGACGTCCGCGGGCCGCGCGCCGCCGACGATCCGCGGCTCCGGCCCGCCGTACGCGCGCGCCAGCTCGCGGGCGAGGTCGCCTACCGTGTGCGGGTCACCCGAGCAGACGTTGAGCGGCGTGATGTCCCCGCTCGGCCCGTCGGCGTGCAGCGCCAGGGCGTTGATGCGGGCGACATCGTGGACGTGGACGAAATCCCGTTGCTGCCGCCCGTCCTCCAGCACGGTCGGCGCCTCACCGCGCTCGAGCGACGAACGGAACAGCGACGCCACCCCGGCGTACGGCGTGTTCTGCGGCATCCGCGGGCCGTACACGTTGTGGTAGCGCAACGCCCACACCGTGCCGCCCGTCTGCCGTGCCCACGCGCCGGCGAGGTGCTCCTGCGCCAGTTTCGTTGCGGCGTACGTACTCCTGGGCAGAAGAGGTGCACCTTCGGGCACAAGTTGCCAGTGCAGTTCCGCACCGCAGTCGCCGCATGTGGGCTCGAACCGGCCGGCGTCCACATCGGACTGCCGTCGCGGCGACGGCGGCACGATCCCGTGGCGAGGGCACGAGTAGCGGCCTTCGCCGTAGACCACCATCGACGACGCCAGCACGAGCTTGCGGACGTCGGCCGCGTGCATCCCGGCCAGCAGCACCGCCGTGCCGTAGTCGTTGTTCAGCGCATACGAAGGCGCGTCCGACGGGTCCACGCCGTGCCCGACGACGGCCGCCTGGTGACACACCGCGTCGATGCCCCGGAGCAGCTCGGCGACCTCGTCCGGGTCGGTGACGTCGCCGCGCACGAACCGGTGGCGGCCCGTGTACTCCGGCGGCGTGGGCGTGCCGTGGGCGGTGGGCAGGAGGGTGTCCAGCACGACGACCTCGTCGCCCGCGTCGGCCAGCCGGTCGGCGATGTGGGACCCGATGAACCCGGCTCCACCGGTGATCAGTACTCGCACCCTGCCGACGCTAGGGCGCACGGACCGGACCACGCCCGCCCCGGCCGGACCACGTCACCGAATCGTCAGGAATCACCCGCCCACGGCGGCGGCCGGGTGCCGTCACCGGATACGGTGTCGGCATGGAACGGAGCGCACAGCGGCTGGGCCGGGCCCTCGTGGTGATCGTGGACGACCGGGTCGCCCACGGGGAGCACGAGGACAACACCGGACCGCTCGTCACCGAGCTGCTCGAAGAGGCCGGCTTCATCGTCGACGGCGTCGTGGTGGTCGAGGCCGAGACCGCCGGCATCCGCAACGCGCTCAACACCGCCGTGATCGGCGGTGCCGACCTCGTGATCACCGTCGGCGGTACCGGTGTCTCGCCGCGGGACCGCACGCCCGACGCCACCGCCGGCGTGCTCGACCGGCCGATCCCGGGCATCGGCGAGGCGCTGCGCGCGTCGGGCCTCGCCGCGGGTGCGGTCGACGCCGGCATCTCCCGGGGCCTCGCAGGGGTGTCGGGCAGCACGCTGGTGGTCAACCTCGCCGGCTCGCGCGCCGCGGTGCGCGACGGCATGGCGACCCTGTCCTCGCTCGTGCCGCACGTGATCGACGAGCTCTCCGGCCTCGAAGAGGTCTGAACCCCGGCCGCCCCGCCTGGCCCGCCACGACGAGGGCCAGGCGATTCGCATCTCTCTGCAGTTGTCAAACAGCGGGTGGGACGATGGGGTCATGCCACGTGAAGAATCCCGCCCCTCCGACACCGCGGCCGAGCGCCGCCGGGTCGACGAGATCTTCGGTGACGTGCTGCCTGAGACCACCTCGGACGAGCGAGGCCTGAGCGGGGACACCCCGGACTCCTGGTACCTGGAGAACCGGCCACCGCACCACGACCGCTGACCCTCAGACGTCCGACCTGGTGGCCTGCTCGCGCAGCAGGTCACGGATCTCGGTGAGCAGCTCGACATCGGTGGGCTCCGACGGACCCGGCTCCTGACCGCGCTTGCGACGCTCCTGCAGGTGCTTCACCGGCAGCACGAACAGGAAGTACACGATCGCGGCCACGATCACGAAGTTGATCGCCGCGTTGATCACGGATCCGAAGTCCAGGAACGTGCCCTTGTTGCCGCTGAAGATGTAGAACCCCAGACCCTGCGCGGCGTCGCTGCCGCCGATGGCGTTGATCAGTGGCTTGATCAAACCGTTGGTGAACGCCGTGACGATCGCCGTGAACGCGGCGCCGATCACGACCGCGACCGCGAGGTCCACGACGTTGCCGCGCATCAGGAAGTCTTTGAAGCCCTTCAGCATGTGCCACTCCTCGAGAGGTTCAGACGGGGGGTCCGTCGCCCATCGGAACAGGGACGGGTTAGCGGAGAGTAACCGTAACGGGTCGTTCCAGCGACGTCGCAGCGACCTCGTTGGCCACGCTCACGGGCAGCGCGAGGAGCACCAGTGGGCCTTTGTCGGGTGCGATCACCCCCTGACCCCCACTGTCGGGACGGTGCACAGTGACCACCGTGGCGTCCTTCACCAGCTCAGCGGCGGTGTGCGTCGCACCGGGAGCCGCCACGACGCCGACGTGCTGACCCGGCCGCAACAGCTCCGCGACGCCCGCGTCAGCCAGCCGGACGGCGACCGTGACCGTGCCGGAATCCCCCTTCGCGGGGAGGGCCGTCCCCAACAGGCGGACGTCCGTCAGCGGCTCACCCGCACGGGCAGCGCCGGACAGCAGCCGGCCGACGGCCGCGCCGACGTCGCCGAGCGCGCCGGCGGGCCGGACGTCGTCGGGAAGGTCGGCCAGCCGGAGATCGGCGGCGCGCAGCACGGAGCCCGCGGGCAGATCCCGCGCGGCCACCACGGTGGCTGTGGAAGGTGCACCACGCGCCGAAGCTGGGTGCAGAAGGACGAGCACGCCGGCCAGCAGCAGGGCCGCGGCCAGGAACCGGCGAAGCAGCCGGGCGCGCCTGCCGCGCAGCAAGTGCAGATCGGTCAGGCGGATGAGCAGGGTGTCCACGGTCGTCCCCTCGTCGGATCCCGTGCGGCGCGGTGCCGCACGAAACCGACGTTAGGGACGGTGGTGACCAGCGGAAAGAGGAACTTCCGCGACCTGTGGACAACTACCCCCTTGTGGACAACTCAGGGGTCAGGAGGCGGTGGAAGCGGTTTTCGTCGTGGTGGAGGAGGACGATGAAGAGTCCGTCTTCGACTCGCTCTTCGTCTCCGTCTTGGTCTCGGACTTCGCCGGCGCGGCGGCCGTGGTCGAAGACTTCGACGAGTCGCGCGAGTCGGTGCGGTAGAACCCGCTGCCCTTGAAGACCACGCCGACCGAGCTGAAGACCTTGCGCAGCGGACCGGAGCACTGGGGGCAGACGGTCAGGCTGGCGTCGGAAAAGGACTGCACCGCCTCGAAGCGGTGGTCGCATTCCTTGCAGGCGTACTGGTACGTGGGCACTGGAGCTCCTTCATGCAACTGGCACTCGTGAGACAAGAGTGCCAACCCAATTGTGCTGGACGGCATTCCCCGTGCGCAATTCCCCCTGCGTCACATCACTGTGAGAGCGGGCAACCGGACCAGACCGGCGGGGGTCAATGCCCCGGTCATCGGGACGTCGTGCGCCTCACCTGGGAGCGAATCCACCAGCTCCTCGGCCCGGACCACGGCGAACCGGTCCGCGCCGCCCGAAGTGAGCGAACGGTCATAGTGACCAGCGCCACGTCCGAGCCGCACCCCGCGGCGGTCGACGGCGAGCGCGGGCACCAGCACCACGTCGGCCTCCGACACGGCGCCGACCCCCAACCTCGGCCCCGACGGCTCGAGGATGCCGCGCAGCCGGCCGGGCACCAGCGTCGACTCGTCCGAGTAGACAGCCCAGTCGAGCGGCCCGACGACATCCGGGATCACCGGCAGCAACACGCGCGAACCGGCCTTGACCAGGGCGTTGAGCAGCGAAACGGACCCCGGCTCGGTGTCGAACGGCACGTACGCGCACACCGTCCCCGCGGCCACCGAAGCGGCCGCCGAAGCCAGCGCCTCGGCCTCCGCCGCGTGCTCCGCAGGGCTCACTGAGGCGCGCGCCTGAAGAACTCGTGCACGCCACTCCGCCTTGCTCAGGTGCTCATTGCCCGGTGCCAGCATGCGACCACGTTAGGCTTTGCGCCCATGACGGGCGCCTCAACCTCCCAGACGTTCAGAACAGCCATCGTGCCTGCGGCCGGACTCGGGACCCGATTCCTGCCGACGACGAAAGCGGTACCGAAAGAGCTGCTGCCCGTGGTCGACACGCCGGGCATCGAGCTCGTCGCGAGCGAAGCCGCGGCCGCGGGGGCGAAACGCCTGGTGATCGTGACCTCGCCCGGCAAGGACGCCGTCGTCAAGTACTTCGAGGCGCAGCCCGAGCTGGAGAAGACGCTCGAGGCCAAGGGCAAGACCGAGCTGCTCGAGAAGGTGCGGCGCGGGCCGGGGCTGCTCGACGTCGAGGTCGCCATCCAGGAGCAGGCGCTGGGCCTGGGCCACGCCGTCGCCCAGGCCGAGCCGAACCTGACCGACGAGGATGAAGCCGTCGCCGTGCTGCTGCCCGACGACCTCGTACTGCCCACCGGCGTGCTCAACCGCATGTCGGCCGTCCGCGCGCAGCACGGGGGCAGCGTGCTCTGCGCGTTCGACATCCCCAAGGAGCAGATCTCGCCCTACGGCGTGTTCGACGTCTCCGACACCGACGACCCGGACGTGAAGCAGGTTCACGGCATGGTCGAGAAGCCGCGGCCGGAAGACGCGCCGTCGACCTACGCGGCGGCCGGGCGGTACCTGCTCGACCGCGCGATCTTCGACGCACTGCGCCGGATCGAGCCGGGCTCCGGCGGCGAGCTCCAGCTGACCGACGCCGTGGCGCTGCTGATCAAGGAAGGCCACCCCGTTCACGTGGTCGTGCACCGCGGCGGACGACACGACCTGGGTAATCCGGGTGGTTTCCTGCGCGCCGCCGTCGATTTCGCGCTTGAAACGCCCGAATACGGGCCATCGTTACGGACGTGGCTGACCGAACGGATCGGGACCGAACGCCCATGACGGACTCCCTCGACGCTGCCCCGGCCGAAGAGGCCCCGGAACCCGCGGAGGCGGAGCTGCGCTCTGTCGACGCGCAGATCGCGCTGACGCTGGACGCCGCCGTCCGGCCGCGGCCGGTCCGCGTGGCGATCTCCGAGGCGCAGGGCCTGCTGTGCGCGGAGGAGGTGGTCGCCGAGCACGCCCTGCCCGGCTTCGACCAGGCCGCCGTGGACGGTTACGCGGTGCGCAGCGTCGACGTCCGCGCCGCCGGCGACGAGCCGGTGCAGCTGCCGGTGGTCGGCGAGATCCAGGCCGGCTCCCGCCAGCCGCGGCGGCTGCAGCCCGGGCAGGCGGTGCGCGTGGACACCGGCGCGCCGCTGCCGACGCTCGCCGATGCCGTCGTGCCCACCGCGTACACCGACGGGCACCAGGCCAAGCTCACCGTGCACAAGTCCGTGCCGTCGGCCGCGTACGTGCGCCGCGCGGGCGAAGACGTGCAGATCGGCGACGTCGCCGTACGAAAGGGCGACACCATCGGGTCCGCGCAGGTGGGCCTGCTCGCCGCCGTCGGGCGTGCGAAGGTGCTGGTCTACCCGCGTCCGCGCGTGTCGATCGTGTCCGTGGGCGACGAGCTCGTGGACGTCGACCGCACGCCGTCCGTGGGGCAGGTCTACGACGTCAACTCCTACGCGCTGGCCGCGGCCGCGCGCGACGCCGGCGCCGAGGTGAGCCGCGTCGGCATCGTGCCGAGCGACCCGAAGCGGCTGCGCGAGATCGTCGAGGGCCGGCTGCTGATGTCGGAGATCGTGGTGGTCGCGGGCGGTGCCGGTGGCGCTTCCGGCGACGAGGTGCACGCCGCGTTGTCCGACCTCGGCCACATCGACATGACGCGCGTGGCGATGCACCCGGGCTCGGTGCAGGGCTTCGGACGGCTCGGCCCGGACTCCGTGCCGACGTTCCTCATCCCCGGCAACCCGATGAGCGCCCTGGTGGTGTTCGAGGTCCTGGTCCGGCCGCTGATCCGGGCCGCCCGCGGCACGCGCAACCCGCACCGGCGCATCGTCGGCGCGCGGCTGCTGTCGCCCATCACGTCGACGAAGGGCCGGCGCGGCTACCTGCGCGGCCAGCTGCTGCGCGACGAGGCCAACGGGGAATACCTCGTGCAGCCGCTCGGCACGTCGGGTGCGCACCTGCTGGCGTCGCTGGCGGAGGCGAACTGCCTGATCACCGTGGACGAGGACCTCACCGAGGTGGCCGCGGGCGAGCAGGTGAAGGTCACGTTCCTCGCGCAGCGGGCGTAGTGGGCTCGTACTCGTACCCGGTCGAAAGCCGCCACCCGGGCTGGCCCGCGAAGCTCGGTGGGCTGCGCGTGCCGGCCGGGGTCGTCAGTGTGCGACCGGTACGGCTGCGCGACGCCGGCGAGTGGAGCCGCATCCGCCTGCGCGACCGCGACCACCTCGAACAGTGGGAGCCGACGGGGATCGGGCCGTGGCCCGACCGCAACGCGTTCTGGTCGTGGCCCTCGCAGTGGGCGGCCCTGCGCGGCCTCGCGCGGCGCGGGCAGTGCCTGCCGTTCACGATCACGGTCGACGGAAAGTTCGCGGGGCAGATCACGGTGGGTAACGTCATCCGTGCCTCGCTGCGATCGGCCTGGATCGGGTACTGGGTGTCGTCGGACATCGTGCGCGGCGGGGTTGCCACGGCGGCTGTCGCCCTCGTGACGGATCACGCCTTCGAAGCGTCCGGCTTGCACCGGCTCGAGGCGACCGTGCGACCGGAGAACAACGCGAGCATCCGCGTCCTCACCAAGGCCGGCTACCGGCAGGAGGGCATGTTCGAGCGTTACCTCGACGTCGCCGGCGCCTGGCGCGACCACCTCTGCTTCGCCGTGACGAAAGAGGAGATCGGCGACGGCCTCGTCTCCCGGCTCGTGGCCATGGGACGCGCCGACCTGCTCTGATGGTGACTACGGGTCCGGTTCCGATCACGCGTTACCACATACTGTGAGATTCACCTAATCCGGTGACGCAATTTCGTGATCGAACCCGGCGAGTCTGCGTCTCCTGTGTGACTGTTGTGGCTAGCGTGACTACAGCAGAGGATCGGGGGAGGTGACGGGAGATGCCCAGCTCGGTGATCATCGTCGCGCTCGCCGCGGCATGGCTCGTCGTTCTCGTGCCCATGGTGGCTCGCAAGCGCCAGCAGGTTGCACGGACGCCGTCGTCCGCGCTCGCAGCGCGCGTCGTGCGCAGCGGGGGAGCTCGCAATGAAGGACAGGAGGAGTTCGCCGTGTCCGAAAGTGCGAAACCTTCGGTGGAGGACGACCTCGCCGAACTCGAGGCGGAGCTCGATGCCGACCTCGAAGAGGAAGAACAGGAACCCGAGCCGCTGCCCCAGCCGGCCGCCGAAGTGCGCGACGAGCCCGCCCGCTCGCGCCCCGGCTACCGCCCGGGCCGCGGCGGCTTCGACCCGGAAGCGGCGGAGATCGCCGCGCGGGCGAAGTACGCGTTCCGCCAGCGGATCGTCGTGATCCTGCTGATCCTCGCCGTCGCGTCGGCCGCCTTCGCGGGCTTCGTGATGTCGGTGGTGTGGTGGGGCAACGCCGTGGTCGACGTGATCCTGGTCGGCTACCTCGCGTACCTGCGCCGCCAGGTCCGCATCGAAAACGACATCCGGCAGCGGCGGATGGCGCGGTATGCGCGGGAAGGCTCTCGAGAAGCTCGCGAGCCCCTTCCGGCGCCGCGGCGTCCTGCTGCTTCGGCCTCGGCTTCGGCTCCGGCGGCTTCGGTTGCTTCAGAGGAGGACGACCACGTCGAGGTCGTCTCCCCGGCACCCCGCGAGATCGTGGAACGCAAGCCGTCCCCCATGTCCCGCATCCGCCGCCAGGCCGTCGTGGTCGACCTCGACGACGAAGACCCGGCCTTCGAGGAACTCGACGAGCCGGGGACCAGCCCGTACCGCCGGGCGGTCGGGGAGTGACCCCCGGCGTTCGGTGCTCTTGGGGTAGCTGATACGCTCTACGAGCACTGAACAAGGGGCTGTAGCGCAGTTGGTAGCGCGTCTCGTTCGCATCGAGAAGGTCAGGGGTTCGATTCCCCTCAGCTCCACCGCAGGTCAGAGGCCGTCCACTGTAGAGTGGACGGCCTCTTTTGTTGCCTTGATAGCAGCAAAGTACAGCAATGGCGCTACTCGTCGAGGCTCTCGCCAAGACGCTTGAGCGCGTCCCGTGTCTTCTTCGACGACGCCTGCGAGTAGATCTCCATCGTCATCGAGAACTGCGCGTGCCGCAGGATGCGCATGATCACCCGGGGGTGCACGTCCAGGTCGACCAGCAGCGTGCCGCAGGATCGCCGTCCATCGTGCACAGTGATCTTCCGAACCCCTGAGCGCGTGACTCGGTTGTCCCAGGATCGGTTGAAGTTCCGGGGGTCGATCGGCAGCTCGTACTTCGTGGTGAACACCAAGTCGTTCGGGTGCCAGGCCAGCTCCGCCTCCTTCTGGTCGGCGAGCTGGTCCCGCCGCCGCTTCTCCAGGGCGGCGACGACGATGGACGGCAGCGGCATGGTGTCGTCCGACGCGGCCGTCTTCGTCTCCCGGTGCAGCAGCTCGCCACTGGCCCGCTGAAGCTGGTGACTGACGGCCAGCTCGCCCTTGTCGAAGTCGAGCGCGTCCCACGGGAGCCCCAGGATCTCGCCCTTGCGCAGGCCCAGGACAACGGCGAGCACGTACCCGGCGTACATCGCGTCCCGGGCGTCTCGGGCCGATTCGAGAAACCTCCGGGCCTCCTCGCTCGTCCAGGCTGTTCGTTTGCGCTTGCGGACGGTCGGGAGCGTCACCAGCTCCGCGACGTTCCGGCTGATCAACTCCTCGCGGATTGCGTGGTTCAGCGCCGCGCGCAGGCACGCGCGGACGTCGGAGACCGTCCGGGCCGATGGCGCGTCCTTGCAGCACAGGCGAGCGCTCAGAGCACAGCACCGGCGGCGTTTCTCGTCTCGCCGCGCGTCCTTGCCCTGCGCACAGTACTGACAGATTCCCGGAATGGCGTTGATCCACTTCTGAACGTCGCGCAGACCGAGCTTGTCCAGCCGTTGGTCGCCCAATGCCGGGTTGATGTAGAGCCGGGTGAACAGCTCGTAGTTGACGTACGTCAGAGGCGCGCGGTTCGGCTTGATCACCTCCGTCAACCAGTAGTTCAGATACTCGCGCAAGCGCGGCACCGCGGTCGCCACAGGGCCGTTCTTGGCCGCCCGATGAAGCTTGAGCCACTTCTCGTGGACCAGTTCGCGCGTCGGGCCGTACGCGTACTTGCGCTTCCTTTCACCGGTCGGAGTGGTGACCCCACACATACGCGGCAAACCCGTTGCGGAACGGGTAAATCGCCCCCTCGCCGTTGGCGCGTCCCTTGCTCGCCATATCAGGCCGCTTCCTCCACGAGTCGATTGATGTATTCGTCAACCCAAGCAGGCAGGACTCGACGATTTCCGCCGTCCTTAATGGACCTAGGGCGTAGGAGTCGTTGGTATTGGCGGCGGACACCGCGACCGCCAGGGGCAGGCCTGCGCGGTCGTCCAGGACGAACCGGTGAAGGCGGGGCCATAGACCGGCTTTGGTCCACTCGGCGAACCCGCGATGTGCGGTCGGCACCGTGACCCCGAGCGACGGTGGCAGCATCCGCCACGCGCACCCGCTGGTCAGCACGTACACCGCCGCCGTGAACACAGCCCGGTCCTCGACCGGCGACCTGCCCACCACCTTGCGGACGCGTCGAAAACGACGGGATCAACAGCGTCTCGTGGGTGAGCTTGCTCATGCGGCGGGACCCGGACGTTGCGCCGACGGGACAGCCTGATCGCCGCTCATACCCAGCAGAGGAAACACCGCGACCGTGCCTGCTGTTATGAGCGCCTGGAGTGCGTCGTGCAGGCCGTGGGCGGTGCGTAATTCCTGGTCACGTCGTTGCGAGATCCGCCGTTCCCTGGGCTGATCTGATCTTTTGGCCTCGGCGGCTCGGCGCACCAACCGCGAGGACGACCAGCCGGGTTTGTCCGGCTCGAGCGCGTGGCCGGACGTGGTGAACCTATTGCGCAGCTGTGCGCTCGGCTGTGGGCAGCTGCGTAACGTGAGTTGGGCAAGCCCGACCTGGCGCAGACAGGAGATGACTGACATGACCGACGCAGGTTCGTTGGATCAGGACCGTGTGGCGGATTTCCAGCGGCGGGTCGTCGTTGACAGCGGCGCGGCAAAGGCGGGGTTGTCCACGTCGCTCGGTGGGCGGCTCGGCCTGTATTCGGCAATGGCCGGCGCCGGACCACTGACGTCCGCGCAGCTGGCCGAAAGATCGGGTCTGGTCGAGCGGTACGTGCGCGAGTGGCTGGCCGTCCAGGTCGCCGGAGAGTACGTCCGCTACGACCCGGGTGGCGCCACGTATGAGCTCCCGGACGAGCACGCGGCCGTCCTCGCGGACGCGTCCTCGCCGACCTATGCCATGGGCACGTTCACCATGCTGAAGGCGCTGTTCGCCACCGAGGACGCGCTCGCAGAGGCGTTCCGCACCGGCGAGGGCGTCGGCTGGGCGCAGCACGCGCCGGAGCTGTTCGAGGGAGTCGCGGCGTTCTTCCGGCCGGGCTACACGGCGTCACTCGTGCAGGAGTGGCTCCCGGCGCTCGGAGGTGTCGTCGAGAAGCTGGAACGTGGGGCGTCGGTGGCCGATATCGGTTGCGGGCACGGGTATTCCGCGCTGCTGATGGCCGAAGCCTTCCCGCGGTCGGAGTTCCACGGCTACGACTTCCACGGTCCGTCCATCGAGGCGGCGCGGAAACTGGCCGCCGAACGAGGCCTCGGCGGCCGCGTCACCTTCGACGTCGCCGCGGCGGGGGACTTTCCCGGCGAGCGGTACGACCTGATCACGTTTTTCGACTGCCTGCACGACCTCGGCGACCCCGGCGCCGCCCTCCGCCGCACCGAGCGGGCCCTCGCCGACGACGGCACCTGCATGATCGTCGAACCCAACGTGTCCGGCAACGTCGAGGACACCATCAACCCCGTGGGCCGTTCCTTCGCCGCGACCTCCGTCGCCGTTTGCCTGCCCGCCGCGCTGGCCCAGAAGGGCCCGCACGCCCTCGGCAACCACGCCGGCGAGGACGCTATGCGCGCTATTGCCGCCGAATCAGGCCTGCGCACGTGGACCCTGGCGGCGGAAACGGTGAGCAACCGCATCTACGCTGCGCGCCGCTGACCGGCGACGCCTGCGATCGGGACGTGCGCGGGATACTCGACCTTGGTCCGGCTCTGGATGGCAGAAATCTCACCCGTGACTGGCTTCGATCTCGGCTACCACACGCGCCGTGAGGGATTCCGGTGATGGCGTTCGCGCGGTGGCGGCGCTCCCACTCGTTCTGCGCTGGGGTGCTGACCGGGCGCAAGGCGGCCTTGCTGCCGCGAGGACACCCCGAAATGACCTCCCCGGGCGGCTAGAACGCGGCGTTATCCCTGGTCAGAGGCGCTACCGGCCGTTCGGCGGCACCGCTCTCCTAAAGCGGTGCCGCCACACCGGAGAATCGGCGCGGAGTCGGTCAGGGCTTGCGGGCGACGGCTCCGGCCATCAGTCGCTGGGCGACGTTCAACGGCTTCAGGCGCGGCCCAGAGGGCCACCAGTTGACCAGCTCGACCAGCCCGGGTTCGACGAGTTCGAGCCCGTGGAACAGCTCGACGATCTCCTCCGCGGTCCGTGCCGTGACGCCGCCGAGCGAGCCGCGGGCGACGGCCGCTTCGAATGCCCGCATCGCTTCGCTGTCCGCACCGTCACCGGGGTTGAAGGCATGCGAGATCGCCACGTAGGAACCTGAAGGCAGTGCATCGATGAACTCGCCGGTGACCTCGGCCGGGCGCGCCCGGTCACCCTTGAAGTGGTGCAGGCTCGCGATGAACAGCAGCCCGATCGGCCGGTTCCAGTCGAGGTGGCTGCGCACGGTCTCGTCCTCGAGGATGCCGCGCGGATCGAAGATGTCGCCGGCGATGTAGCGGGTGTTGTCGTTCTCCTCGAGCAACGCCCGGCCGTGCGCGGTCACGACCGGGTCGTGGTCGACGTAGACGACCTTCGACAGCGGGTCGACCCGCTGCACCACCTGGTGCACGTTCTCCGCCGTGGGCAGACCGGATCCCAGGTCCAGGTACTGCGTGAGCCCCGCCTGCTCCGCGAGGAACCGGCACATCCGGATCAGGAACCGCCGGTTCTCCAGCGCAAGGTCCACCGCTTCCGGCATGACCGTCTTGAGCCGCTCGAGCTCGAGGCGGTCGACCTCGTACCAGTCCTTGCCCCCCATTGCGTAGTCGTACATCCGCGCCACGCTGGCCCGATGCGGATCGACCCCGACCGGAGTGTTCAAGTCAGCAGCGTCTGCCGGCATGTCGTGCCTTCCTGCTCGAGTGGCCACAGCTACACCGAGGTTAGTAGTGATCACCGACGCGGTGTCCACATCCCCGGTTGTTCACCGGCCTTCTCAGACCGGCCCCACGACGAGCAGCGTGGCGGTGACTCCGCCCGCCATGGCTCGAACCCTGCCGGCCACCCGCGTCACCAGGGCAGCTCGCCCACCTACCTCCGTCCGACCCCGAGTTGCTTCCCGGGTCGGTTCGTTGCCGTACAGCAGCGAAGTACAGCAACCGCACCGACGCTCAGCGCCCGCGATCGACCAGCGACGACCCTCTGACCTCGGCAAAGACCGGCAACGGCGTTCGTGCTGATAGTTCGCATCGAGAAGGTCAGGGGTTCGATTCCCCTCAGCTCCATGTCACTCGGGGCGAGTTGTGTTCGCTGAAAACGCGAACTGGCTCGCTCCGTTTTGTTTTCTGGGGGTGCAAACCCCCAGGCCCCGCCCGGGGAGGGCTTCGCCCCCCGGACCCCCCGCTGTGGTTGCGTCGGGGAGGTAAGTCGTGGTGGTTTGCGCGGCTTCCCATTTGAGTGTCAGGGATTGTTCCGTCGGCTACCCAGTTCGGGCAGCCCGCCTGCGACGGCATCGTTGCGGACAGCTTCGAAGTGCGGCGATGGTGGTTGCATGTCACAGGGTCGTGACGGGGGGAGCGGCGCGGGCCTCGGTGTATCGCCGGTGTATCGGAAAGTGGATACGGGGCCGCAACGTGGGGGTGCGTTGACTGGGCCGCATGAGGCACAGGGAAGCGGTGCGGCCGGGGGCGGCTGCCGCGGTGGGGACCGGGGTTGCCGTTTACGGGTGTGAGCCGGATGAGGCGGCGTTGTTCCGGGCGTTGGCGGAGAAGTGCGGGGTGGCGCTGGGGATCACGGCGGAGGCGCTCAACGAAGCCAATACGGCGCTGGAGGTGGGGAATCGGTGTGTCAGTGTGGGGCACAAGACGAAGGTTCAGAACTCCGCGTTGCTGGCGTTGAGCCGGGCCGGGGTGAGGTATGTGTCGACGCGGAGTGTGGGGTTCGACCACATTGACGTGGAGTACGCGAAGAGCGTCGGGATCACCGTGGAGGGTGTGGCGTATTCGCCGGACAGTGTGGCCGATTACGCGGTGATGCTGATGTTGATGGCGGTGCGGAATGCGAAAGCCGTGATCAGGCGGGCGGATGTGCATGATTATCGGCTGGCCGAGGTGCGGGGGAAAGAGCTGCGGGATCTGACCGTCGGGGTGATCGGGACGGGGCGGATCGGGGCGGCGGTGATCGATCGGTTGCGCGGGTTCGGGGGCAACGTCATCGCGTATGACAGCCGGCCGCGGAGTTCGGCGGATTACGTGCCGCTGGAGGAGTTGCTGGGGTTGAGCGACATCGTCACGTTGCACACGCCCCTGGATGCGGGGACGTATCACCTGCTGGACCGGGCGCGGATCGCGCAGCTGAAGTGTGGCGCGGTTGTGGTCAACACCGGGAGAGGGGCCTTGATCGAAACCGCCGCGCTGCTCGCGGCGCTGGAAGGTGGCAGGTTGGGTGGTGCGGCGCTGGACGTCCTCGAAGGGGAAGAGGGAGTGTTCTACGCCGATTGCCGGGACAAGGTGATCGAAAGCGAAGCGCTGGTGCGGTTGCAGCGCATGCCGAATGTGCTGATCAGTCCGCACACCGCCTATTACACGGATCACGCGCTGAGCGACACCGTCGAGAACAGTCTGGCCAATTGCTTGAACTTCGAAAGCGGGGACGTGGCGTGAACAGAATCAGAATCGGCATCATCTTCGGGGGCACGTCCGAAGAACACCCCGTGTCGATCAAATCCGCGCAGGAGGTGGCCAGGAACCTGGACGCCGACAAGTACGAGGCGTTCTGGATCGGGATCACCCAGGGTGGCGCGTGGCGGCTGTGCGCGGGCCCCGGTGACGGCTGGGAAACGGGCGGATACCGCCCCGTCACGTTGTCGCCCGATCGGAGCGTGCCCGGGTTGCACGTGCTGGAGGAGGGGCGCTACGAGGTGATCGACCTGGACGTCGTGCTGCCGGTTCTGCACGGCCGTCACGGCGAGGACGGGGCGATGCAAGGGTTGCTGGAGCTGTCCGGCATCCCGTACGTGGGGTGTGACGTGCCCAGTTCCGTGCTGTGTATCGACAAGTCGTTGGCCTACACCGTCGTCGCGGCGGCGGGGATCGCGACGCCGACGTGCCGGGTTGCCGCCGAACACCAAAACCCCGGCGAGCTGAACTACCCCGTGTTCGTCAAGCCGGCCCGGTCGGGGTCGTCGTTCGGGGTCAGCAAGGTGTCCGGGCCCGAAGAGCTGGCGAGTGCCGTCGAAGTCGCGCGGAAGTACGACGAGAAGGTGCTCATCGAGGACGCCGTCGTCGGCAGCGAGGTCGGGTGTGCGGTGCTGGGGAACGAGCTGGAGCTGACCGTCGGTGAAGTGGACCAGATCACGCTGTCGCACGGGTTCTTCCGGATCCACCAGGAAGTCGACCCGGAAAGTGGTTCCGAGAACTCGACGGTGACCGTGCCGGCCGACATCTCGCCGGAGGCGCGCGAGTTGGTGCAGGAGACGGCGAAGGCGATCTATCGCGCCCTCGGCTGCCGGGGCCTGGCGCGGGTGGACATGTTCCTCACCGACGGCGGAACGGTGGCCCTCAACGAGGTCAACACTTTCCCCGGCCTGACCGCCTACAGCCGCTACCCGCGGATGATGGCGGCCGCGGGCCTGTCGTTCGCCGAGGTGCTCGACCGGGCCGTGTCGCTGGCGATGACGGGGAAGGTCCAGTGAACGAGGACTTCGCCTTCGTCGACGAGGTGGTGCCGGGAATCCGCTGGGACGCCAAGTACGCCACCTGGGACAACTTCACCGGCAAGCCCGTGGACGGGTACCTGGTCAATCGCATCGTCGGCACCACGGCGTTGTGCGCGGCTCTGACAAGTGCGCACGAGAAGGCCGCGTCCCTCGGCTTCGGACTGCTCCTGTGGGACGGTTATCGTCCGCAACGCGCCGTGGACCGGTTCGTGCGCTGGTCGAGGGAGCCCGACGACGGCCGGACGAAACGGCGGCACTACCCGAACATCGGGCGCGCCGAGATGTTCGAGAAGGGTTATGTGGCAGCGAAATCGGGCCACAGCCGGGGCAGCACCGTCGACCTGACGCTGTACCACCTGGCCACCGGCGAGCTCGCGGCCATGGGCGGCGACCACGACCTGATGGACACGATCTCCCACCACGGCGCGCCGGGCATCACCGACGCCGAAACCGGGAACCGGCAGCACCTCCGCGCCATCATGGAGTCCTGCGGCTTCGCGTCCTACGAATGCGAATGGTGGCACTACACGCTGAAAGCCGAGCCTTTCCCGGACACCTACTTCGATTTCCCCGTCACCTGGCCGAGCCTGAAGAAGTCCGCGTGACGCCACCGCGTGTCGTCGTCGCCGGCGGCCATTCGGCGGGGCACATCGAACCCGCGATGAACCTCGCCGACGCGGTGCGCCGGCTGGAGCCGACGGCGGAGATCACCGCCCTCGGCACCGTCCGCGGGCTGGACACCACGCTCATCCCGGTTCGCGGCTACTCACTCGAACTCATCCCGCCGGCGCCGTTGCCGCGCAAGCTGGGCCCGGATCTGCTGCGCACGCCGGGCCGGCTGCGTGACTCCGTGCGCGCGGCCGGGGCGGTGCTCGACGGGGTGCGGGCCGACGTCGTGGTGGGTTTCGGCGGGTACGTCGCCGTTGCGGCCTACCTCGCGGCCCGCGCAAGGAGGCTGCCGATCGTCGTCCACGAGGCGAACGCACGACCCGGCGTGGCCAACCGGTTGGCCACGCGGCTGACGACCCACGTGTTCACCGCCGCCCCCGGGGTTCGGCTGAAGCACGCCACCGCAGTAGGGATCCCACTGCGCCCGGCGATCAGCGCGCTCGACCGGCCCGCCTTGCGTAAAGAGGCCCGCCGACGGTTCGGCCTGCGCCCCGACGGGCCGGTGCTCCTGGCGACCGGCGGTTCGCAGGGCGCCGGGACGATCAACGCCGCGGTGTCCGGCGCGGCTGCCGCGTTCAACGCGGCCGGGGTGCAGGTCCTGCACATCACCGGGCCGCGCCACGTCGTCGAGGTACCAGACGGCGCCCACGTCGTCGTTCCCTACGTCGACGAGATGGCCGACGCCTACGCCGCGGCCGATTTCGTGCTCTGCCGTTCGGGAGCGATGACCTGCGCGGAGCTGGCCGCGGTCGGGCTGCCGGCCGCGTACGTCCCGTTGCCGTTGCGTGGCGGCGAGCAGCGGCTGAACGCCGAAGCGGTCGTCGCGGCGGGCGGCGGGCTGTTCGTCGACGACGCGGACCTCGACCCGGACTGGATCGAGGCCACCGTGATCCCGATCCTCACCGATCCCGTACGGCTCCGCGCGATGTCGGCCCGGGCGTCGGCGGCCGGCGCACCGGACGCGGGCCTGACCCTGGCCCGCCACGTCCTCACCGCGGCGAGGGCAGCTGCACCGTGACCCGCAGGCCGCCGCCGGGCAGCGGCGCGAGGCTGAGGATTCCGTCGTGCGCTCGCGTGATGCTCCGGACGATGGCCAGCCCGAGGCCGACCCCGGCGTGCGCACCGCGGACGCGTTCGGTGCCGCGCTGGAACGGCTCGGTGAGCGTCCAGACCAGCTGCGGGCTGAGTTTCTCCCCGGTGTTCTCGACGGTCAGCATCACGAACCCCGACCGCACGGCCGTCTCGATCCGCACGCTGCCGTGCTCGGGGCGGTTGTGGACGATCGCGTTGTGCACCAGGTTCGTGGTCAGCTGCAGCAGAAGCGCGGGTGAGCCGTCGGCGGGCGTGACGTCCCCGACCGTCTCCAGGGTCACGCGGTGCTCCTCCGCGAACGGCAGCAGCGTCTCGGTGGCTTCCTCCGCGATGAGCGACAAGTCGACCGGCTCGCGCCTGAACGACCGCTGGTCGGTGCGGCTGAGCAGCAGCAACGCCTCCGTCAGCTCGATCGCCCGCGCGTTCACGGTGTGCAGGCGTTCGACGAGCTCGCCCGGGTCGCTGTCCGGGTCCTGGCGGGCGACGTCGAGCAGAGCCTGCGAGATCGCCAGCGGCGTACGCAGCTCGTGAGACGCGTTGGCGGCGAACCGCCGCTGCTCGACGACGTGGGCTTCGAGCCGTTCGAGCATGGCGTCGAAAGCGTCGGCGAGCTCGCGGAACTCGTCCTCGCGGCCCCGCAGCCGGATCCGGTGGGACAGCGAGCCGTGCGCGGCCACGCGGGTGGCGTCGGTGATGCGGGTCAGCGGCTTGAGCATGCGCCCGGCGAGGATCCACCCGCCCACCAGGCCGAAGACCAGCAGGAACACGAGCACCATGACCGCCGCCGGCCCGAAGACGGCCGGGCCGAAGTTGCGCGGGTTGAAGGCGCGCAGGAAGTTCGAAAAGCTGAGCACGCCGACGTCGCCGGTGGGCCGGTCCCGCAACAGGAACATCCACACGGCGGCGAGCAGCAGGACCCCGGCGATCATGAGGAACCCGGCGTAGCTGAGCGTGAGCTTGAGCCGGACGCTCAGCCCCGGCGGCCTAGTCATGGTCCACACCACCGGGGTCGATGCGGTAGCCGACGCCCGCCACCGTCGCGATGATCCACGGCTCGCCGAGCCGTTTGCGCAGCGCCGAAACGGTGATGCGCACGGCGTTGGTGAACGGGTCGGCGTTCTCGTCCCACGCGCGTTCCAGCAGGTCTTCGGCGCTGACGACCCCGCCTTCGGCCTCGACGAGCACCTCGAGCACCGCGAACTGCTTGCGGGTGAGCGCGACGTAGCGGCCGTCGCGGTAGACCTCGCGGCGGAACGGGTCCAGCCGCAGGCCGGCGATCTCCCGCACGGGCGGCCGGCTGTGGGCGCGCCGGCGGTCGAGCGCTCTGAGGCGGAGCACGAGCTCCCGCAGCTCGAAGGGCTTCGTGAGGTAGTCGTCGGCGCCGAGCTCGAACCCGGACGCCTTGTCGTCGAGCCGGTCCGCGGCGGTGAGCATGATGATCGGCGTGCCGCTGCCCGACGCGACGATCCGCTTGGCGACCTCGTCCCCGGACGGCCCGGGGATGTCGCGGTCGAGCACGGCGATGTCGTACGCGTTGACGCCCAGCAGCTCCAGCGCGGTGTCCCCGTCCCCGGCGACGTCCGCGGCGATCGCCTCCAGCCGCAGCCCGGCGCGGATCGCGTCGGCCAGGTAGGGCTCGTCCTCGACCACCAGCACCCGCATGCTCCGATGCTACGAGCCGGTCCCTATCGCCGGCATATCGAAAATCTCGAACGCGCCGGCAACACAATGCTCCCTTCACTGGCGGCATGCCCTACCTCGAAACCCGGCCGCCCCGGTCCCACGGCGCCGTCCCCGTTCCGGTAACGGTCTTCGACGACGGGGCCGCCGCCGTGGTGAATCTCGATCCCGCCCTGCTGGCCGCGTTGCGCCGGGCCGCTTCGGTCGCCGCCGCCGAGGGCGTCGAGATCCTCGTCAACGGCGGCTGGCGGTCACCGGAGTACCAGGAGTGGCTGCTCATGGACGCCGTGGCGCGCTACGGCTCGGCGGCCGAGGCCGCGCGGTGGGTGGCCACTCCGGACACTTCCGCGCACGTGTCGGGGCACGCGGTGGATGTCGGCCCGTCGGCGGCTCGGGTGTGGTTGTCGGAGCATGGTTCGCGGTTTGGGTTGTGTCAGATCTACCGGAACGAACCGTGGCATTACGAGCTACGGCTGGAGGCGGTTGAGGGTGGTTGTCCGCCGATGTATGCGGATCCGTCGGAAGATCCACGAATGAGGCGGTGACGGGGCTTTCCTCGGGATACGCTGTTCGCGAAGGTCAGGTCGCGACGGGGAGGCCGCACGCTGATATGGCAAGGAAACCGGGCGACCTCGGCTCAGTGGGCGCGGTTTCGTGTCACGTGGTGCGCACGGATCGTCCGTGGGAAGCCGGAATCGACGCCATCGTCATTTCCGTCGGCGGCACATTCGGCACGCTCGGGCACGCGGTCAGCCGCGAGTTTCCCGAAGTCGACTGGGCTGCGATCGAATTCGACTCGATCACGCCGGGGCTGCCACAAGTCCTCGATCTGCGCGACAGCGTCACCGGTTCGCTGCGGTTCGCCCTGCTCGCGACACCGCACGACGGTGGCTCTTTCCAAGACCCGACGCTTCCTGCGATCGCCACTTCCACCGAAGCCGTCGTGCAGGCGGCGGCAAAGGCCGGCGCGGTCGCCTTGGGCTTGCCGCTGCTGGGCGCGGGCAGCCTCGGTTTCGAGCCGGACGCAGTTGCTGCCGTAGCGATTCCTGCGGCGGTGAAGGCGCTTCAAGGCCTCGACGGTGGAAGTCTCCAGCGGCTGGTTTTCCTCTGCCTCGACAGCGCGACGGAAGACGCGATCCGTGCGGCCTGGAGTGGTGAGACAAGTGCGGCCGACCTGGCCGGTGGCGTTTCGAGTGATCGGGTCGACCCCAACGTCGGGATTCCGCTCGACCGCGACCGCCTCGGCGTCGCCCCGTACGTGTCCATGATGGCCACGGTGATCGCCGACCGCAGCACCCCATTGCCTTTGTCCGTCGGGGTTTTCGGCGAGTGGGGCTC
Source organism: Amycolatopsis sp. NPDC001319 (assembly GCF_042896185.1). NCBI lineage: Bacteria > Bacillati > Actinomycetota > Actinomycetes > Pseudonocardiales > Pseudonocardiaceae > Amycolatopsis > Amycolatopsis sp. NPDC001319. The sequence continues at coordinate 445,297 of NZ_JBIAWY010000007.1, forward strand.
GGGCAAGAGCTACTTCATGGGGCTGCTGCGGGAAGAGGTGGGCCGGCTGGCGAGCTCCGGCAACCGCGCCTACACGCACGAGGTCGTGCAGATCGGCTTCAACGCCTGGCACTACGCCGACGCCAACCTGTGGGCCAGCCTCGGCGACGAGATCTTCCGCCAGCTCGCCGGCCCCGGTCCGAGTGCGCAGGAACGCCGCGTGAAGCTGCGGCAGGAACTCAGCGGACGGCTCGAGCAGGCCAAGGAACTCGAGGACGCCAAGCACCAGGCACAGACCACGGTCGCGAAGCTCCAGGCCGACGTCGACAAAGCCACTTCGAGGCGCGAAACCACCGGGAAAGCCCTCGTCCACGCGTTGGCGGGCTCCCGGCAGGTGTGGCGGCACCTCGGCGTTCAGGACGAGGCCGAGCAAGGCGCGTTGCTGGTCGAGCAGTTGCGCGGCGCGCTGACTGAGGCCGACGCGCTGCGGAGGTCGCCCAAGGACCGCTGGGGCAAGGTCGCGCTGGCCGCGGCCGCGGTGATCCTGCTGGTGGGCTTCCTCGTCGCGGTGGTCGCGCCGGCGGCGTGGCAGTGGCTGACGGCGGCGGGCGCCGGGTTCGTCGCCGTGGCCGGCACCGGGATCGCGTTCCTGGCCCGGGCCAGGTCGGGAATCCAGGCGCTGCGCGAACTCGGTGACCAGCTGCGCAGCGGGATGGACCAGGCGTCGCCGGAGGTCGCCGGGCTGCTGGACGAGATCCGCAGGACCGAGGCCGACCAGCGGGTCGCCGAGGCCCAGCTGGACGAGGTCGTGGCTCGCGTCGGTGAGCTCGGCCGGCAGCTGACCGAGCTGACGCCGGGCCGAAGTCTCTACACCTTCCTGGCCGAACGCGCGCGCGACGACTCCTACCGACGCAACCTCGGCCTCGTCTCGACGATCCGGAAGGACTTCGAGCAGCTCGTCGAGCTGATGGCCGACTGGCGAGCGCATCCCGAGCCGGGCGGGAAGGCGATCGACCGGATCGTGCTGTACATCGACGACCTCGACCGGTGCAGCTCGCGGCAGGTGGTCGAGGTGCTCGAAGCGATACACCTGCTGCTCGCGCTGGAACTGTTCGTGGTGGTGGTCGGAGTCGACCCCCGGTGGCTGGTGCGGTCGCTGAGCAGCCACTACGACGAGATCCTCGCCGAGACGCCGGGCGGCGGGCACGTGACGCCCGAGGACTATCTGGAGAAGATCATCAACCTGCCGCTGGTTCTGCCCGGCATGTCGTCGGGAAGCCTGCGCCGGTTGCTGCGCTCGCTCGTGCCGGAACAGACCACTCGAGCCCGATCCGTCACCGAGCTGCCGTCCCCGCCGCCGGTTGCGCAGGAGGCGGTTCCGGACATCGAAGCCGGATCCGAAGTAGACAGTCGACGGCGGCCCGAGCGAGCCGTGAAACCACCACGTCCGCTCACCGACCGGGAGATCGAGCTGTTGTCCTCCTTGGACCGGCTGGTTGCCACGCCGCGCGAGGCGAAACGGCTGTTCAACTTCTACCGGATGCTCCGCTCGACCCGGGATCTCTCCGAGGTGTCGCGGTTCCTCGGTGAAGACGGGGAACCGGGCGAATACCAGGTGGTCGTCGCACTGCTCGGCTTGCTGACCGCGCCGGCCCCTTTGCTGGGCAAAGCGTTGGACGGTGCCGCCGACGCGAGCCGGTCGGTCCGCGGCGGTCTGGCCCGCCGGTCGAGCGAAGCGACGTGGGCCGGGTTCGTCGCCGATTGCGAGCCCCAGCGCGAGGGCGAGCGATGGGGGAACGCGGTTGTCGGCGCCCTGAGCGAAGAGGAAGCGCGCGTCTGGCTTCGGTTGCATCGAGGACTTGCGCAGGCGTCGGCCGCGCTGGAGGTCGACCGCTTGGCCCGTTTCCAGAAGTGGGTTCCGGTGATCCGCCGGTTCTCCTACGTGCTCTCGCCCGCGGCCTGAGCTCAGGCCGGGATACGAGCCGATTCACCAGGTGTGTCGGCGCCGAAGCGGGTGATGTCCGTGGCGAGGTCGAGGGGGCCGTTGTGGGCGCGGTCGGCGGGCGTGATCCGGGACTGGGGGACCAGCCAGCAGATCTCGAACTCCAGGCCGTCCGGGTCTTTGGCGTAGAGGGCTTTCGTGGTGCCGTGGTCGGTGGAGCCCACGAGGGCGCCGGCGGTCTGCAGGGCGCCGAGGTAGGTCTGGAGGTCGGCGAGGGTGGGGACTTCCCAGGCGAGGTGGTACAGGCCGACGGAACCGGCGGGGGCCGCGGCGGCGTCCGGGAGGGTGAAGAGGCCCAGGTCGTGGTCGTTGTGGGAGTCGGGGGCCTGGAGGAAGACGGCGCGGTCCGAGGTGTGCACCGCGCGGAAGCCCAGGACGTCGACGTAGAAGGCGCTGCTGCGGGCGGCGTCGCGGACCCAGAGGACGGCGTGGTTCAGGCCTCGGATCGGCATGGTGACTCCTTCATGGCAACGACAACGGCAACTTCAGAGTGGCAGCGCGAACGCGGAACCGCCGTCGTGCCACCACTTCCGGTAGAAGCGCGAGTCCTCGACCAGCGCGAGGTACCCGGCCTCGATCTTGGCACACATCTCGTCCACCAGTGAAGCGATCGGGGAGTCGGTGCGCCACGCGAGGACGAGCTCGCGGTAGAGCGGGGTGCCGGTCAGCGACACCGTCGAGATGCCCGTGCGGTCGGTGCCGATGGGGTAGAGCAGGCAGATCGCGCGGCCCTCGGCGGTGAGGGCGAACGCGACGTGCGCCTCGTTGGTCAGGTGCGTGATGCGCTGGTCGAAGCCGGCCGACGCGCAGGTGCGGGCGAAGAACTCGTTCATCCCGCTGTCGTCGGGGTCGGGCATCACCCAGCGTTCGTCGGCCAGTTCGGCGAGCGCGACCTCGCCGCGCGCGGCCAGGGCGTGGTCTTCCGCGACGCCGATGAAAAACGGTTCCCGCAGCAGCAGGCGGTGTTCGACGCCGTCGGGCGGGATCAGGGGGAAGCCCGGGAACGCGCGCATCACGGCGACGTCCAGCTCACCTGAGCGCAGCAAGGCCGTCAGCGCACTCGTTTCGCGGATTGTGCGGCTGGTGACCTCGCGCCGGGGCAGCATGGTCGTCAACGCGTTCACCAGGAGGCTGAACTGCTGCGCCGGAATCCCGCCGACGCGAACGGGCGCGCCCGCTTCGTGTTGTGCGTTGAGGCGCGCGGCGCGTTGCAGGGCGTCGAAGCCGTGCAGCACTTTCTGTGCGTCGCGCACCAGTTCCGTGCCGGTGTGGGTGGGCAGCACGCCTTCGGCCGAACGGACGAACAGCGGCCCGCCGAGGAACTGCTCGATCCGTTTGAGCTGCGTGGTCACCGCCGGCTGCGTGAGGTGCAGGCGGCCCGCGGCTCTGCGCAGGCTGCCGGCCTCGGCGATCGCGACCACGAGCTCGAGGTGCCGGATTTCCAGGCGCATGGGGAAAACATTATCGCCGGATGCAATAGGGCCGATCCCGTGATGATCATGGCCACACCGCATCGTGCCTGGTTACGGTGCCCGGCGTGACATCTCTGGTCCCCGTTCCGCTCATCGGGAAAACGACGCTTCCCGTCCTGTTCTCCGACGACGTGCTGCAGCGGTTCCTCGACGCGGCGGCCATCGAATACGCGTTCATCACGCCCGAGGAACCGAGACCGTGTTTCGCCGTGCTGCTGGGCACCTTCGCCGACGACGCGCTGATCGTCTCGGACCTCGCGTTCGGCCGCAACGCGCGGGTCACCGACCCGAGCGCGCGTGAGGAATTCACGACCACGATCGTGCCGAAATTCGGCTCCGCGTATGAGAATTCGGTGCGCGCGTGGTGGCTGGATCCGGCCGATCTGCTGCGCATCACCCGCGAAGCCGACGCGCGTGGTCTGGACGTGCTCGGGTCCGTTCACCTGCACCCCGACTGGCACCGCCTCGGGCCCGAATGCGAACGCGGCCGCCCGCTGAGCGAACGCCCGACGCCCATGGACGCGTACGTCTTCCGCAGCGCGGGCTGGCCGCTCAACGTCGTGTGTTACCTCGAACGCCGGCACGGCGACTTCTACTACTCGCTGGCCGCGTGGAACGGCGACTGCGAATCGCTGCCACTGCGCGTGGGGATGGTGACGGCGTGAACGAGTCGATTCGCGCTCTCTGGCAGACGATGACCGACGGCTGGGCAAACGGCGACGCAACGCAGTTCGCGTCCGTCTTCGCGTCCGACGTCGACTTCGTCAACGTGCGCGGCGAAGCACTCGTCGGCCGCGAAGCCGTGGAGACGGGGCACGCGCAGCTGTTCGCCACGGCCTACCGCGGCACGACGTTGTCCGCCGAAGTCACGTTGATCCGCCCCCTGTCGCCGGTGCTTTCGCTCGTGCACGCGACGTCGGAGATCGGGCCCGCCGGCGTGGTGACGCACGCGCAAGCCGTGGTCCGCCACGACGGCGATCCGACGATCGCCGCTTTACACAACATGATCCCGAAGGGACCCACCGCATGACCCGCCCCCGCCTGCGTCACCTCGCCTTCGTCGTGCAGGACGCGAAGCGCATGGCCGCCTTCTACTGCGAGCAGTTCGGCATGGAGCTGTTCCACACCGACCCCGACGGCAGCCACTTCGTGACCGACGGCTACCTCAACCTGGCGCTCATCCAGCAGCAGCTCGACGGCGACGTCGCCACCGGCTTCAACCACTTCGGTTTCCGGGTCTCGGAAATCCCGCCGATCGCCGAGAAGCTCGCCGAAGCGGGCGTCCCCCGGCCGGTACTGCGCGGCGGGGACCGCCCGTTCGCCGAGTACCGCGCGATCGACCCGGAAGGCAACTGGTTCGACCTGTCCGAACACGGTTTCCTGCCGCCGCGCCTCGAGGAGTAGCTACCGCAACGCGGCCACGAGGTCGGTCGCGATGCGGTGCTCCACGTCCGCGGGCACGGGCTGCACCTCGTCGGCCAGCCCGCCCGCGGCGACCGCGGCGAGGCTGCGGGCCTGCAGCGTGAGGCCGAGGTCCATGGCCTGGATGGAGTTCCCGTTGGCGGCCGTGAGGTTGAGCATCCGGCCCTGGTCGAGCAGCACGATCTCACGGCCGTCGTCGAGGACGTGGCCCGTGCGTCGCGAGGGCGCGCCGTACTCGACGGTGCGGACGGTCTTCTCGGCGAGCGCCGCCCGGTCGATCTCCCACGCGAAGTGCCCGACGCCGGCGAGCACCGCGCCGTCGTGCGCCGCGAGCTCGGCCGCACCCAGCACCCCCGGGTGGCCGGTGGCGGTGAAGACCAGCTGCGCGTCGGCGACGACCTCGGTGGCGGAGCCGACGCTGTGGCCGTTGAGGATCGCCTCCAGCGCGCGCATCGGGTCGGTGTCGCAGACCGAAACACGCGCGCCGAGCCGGCTCAACGTGTCGGCGACGCCCTTGCCGCACGGCCCGTATCCGAGCACCGCGGCCCGCATCCCGGGCACCATGAGGTTGGTGGCGTTGAGGAAGCCCTGCACCACGCTCTGCCCGACGCCGAACTCGTTCTCCACCAGGAGCTTCAGCCGCGAGTCGTTGATCACGACCACGGGCTTGCCGAGCCGTGCTTTCGTTTCACGCAGCCGGATTCCACCCGTGGTGGTCTCCTCGGTGCCGCCGAGATAACCCGCCGGAGTACCGGAGCCGAGGAGCGAAACGGTGAGGTCGCCGCCGTTGTCCAGCGTGAGGTCGGGCTCGACTTCCAGCACTCGTTCGATGTTGCGGGCGTGCTCGGCCTCGCCGTCGCCGCGGCGGGTGAACACGGCGACGCCCAGCTCCGCGAGCGCGTCGGCGACGTCGTCGTGGGTGGTGCCGGGCGAGCCGGTGAGCCGCACGTCGACGCCGGCACGCACGAGCAGCGTCACGAGCGCGGCGGTCTTCGGCTCCACGTGCAGGCACATCGCCAGCCGCTTGCCGGCGAGCACCGGGGTCAGTTCGGCGACCGCCTGCGCGGTGAGCGGCATGTGCTTGAGCGCCCAGGCCGTGGCGGGATGGGTTTCGGGCATGACGGTGTTCCTCTTCGGTTGTGGTGACGTTCGAACGGGGACGGACGACGTCGTCAGCCGTAGAAGTCACACCGGTAGGAGTGGTCGCCGAAGATCGGCGTCACGAGCTCCTGCCGACGAGTGCACACATCACCACGATAGCCGAGGTCAGAGCGGGTGCTCCAGCCACACGTTCGGCTCCACGTACACCCCGAGGTCCTGCGCCACCGATCCCAGCACGGGCGCGATCCCGCCGGGCACGGTCGTGAGGCCGTCGCCGGGCCGCACGCCGGTCCACTCCTCCCACTGGTCCAGCGTGCCCGTGACGGTCATCGCGAACGGCGCGATCTTCACCAGCCGCGCGCCCAGCCGTTCGTGGTTGCGCAGCCACGGATCCGCCGGCCGGCCCTGCTCGTCCCGCCGGGCGACGTAGTCCACAATGGACTCGACGGCGTGGTCGGCCTTGCCCGTCGGCCGTACCGGAACCACGAGCCGCGACAGCCCCGCGTGCCGGGCCCGGTTCTTCAGCTCCGTGAGCGCCAGCGCCGCGACGCCCTGGCCCCGAGCGCGCTCGGCGACGTTGACCTCCAGCGCCACCAGCGTGGTCGGCTCGCGATCGTCCATCACGTCCTGCGCGGCCCACAGCAGCGCACCGTCCCAGCCGTGGTCGGGCAGCTCGGTGCGCTCTTCCGTCGGGAACGCCACGGGGATCGCCGCCGCGCGGGCCACCGGCACGTCGTCTTCCAGCAGCACCAGGAAGAACTCCGGCCAGCGCGCAGCCAACCGCACCGACGCGGCGAGGTCGCCGATCACGTCGTGCGCCAGGAACTCCCCGCCGACCACGCCCAGTTCCAGCGCGGGCCGCCGCAGGTCCGGACGCGTCGCGAGGTCCTCGACGCGCACGGCCGGCTCGCCGCTCACGACCGGGCACCGCTTCTCCCGCCGGAAGCCGAGGGCGGCTCCGGGCGAGGGACGAGGTGACCGGCAACGTTCATGGCTCGCAGGGTAAACCGTGCATCCTCGGGACAGCCCCAGAATTCGTCATCGCACCGGCAGGGCCTGCCTGCGCCGGGCCAGCGCGGCCGGGTCGAGTGTGGCGCGCGTGCCCGCCTGATGGCCTTCGCGGTACCCCGAACCGGAGAGCCGGCGCGGCGCGGCCGCGCGCAGGTCGCCGTACTCGCGGTCGAACGCACTCTGCACGAGCGTGTTCCGGTCGCGCACCACCAGCTCCGCCGACTGCCCGCCCGACCCCGGGTGCTCGCGCGCCGCCGTGTCCTCGGCCCGCACCAGCCGATCGTGGACGGCGCGCGCGAAGCCGTGCAGCCACGTGCGGCGGTACGCGGCGAGCGACTCGCGGAACACCCGGTCGTCGGGCCGCACGCGGGTGAGCTGGGTGCTCGCCTGCAGCAGCAGGCTCGTGAACAGCAGCTCCACGCGCCCGAGATCGGATTTGAAGCCGAACACCGTGACCGCGTCCACGCCTTGGCCCACGCGGTGCAGCAACGTGCGGCAGCGCAACGGGTACGCGATGTTCGTGAGCAGGCTCGCCTTGTCGCGGCTGTACGGGTTTTCGATGGGGATCTTCAGCACGGTGATGTCGTCCGAGCCCTGCCCGGCGGCGGCGAGCATCGCGTTGTCGATGCCGTACCGGGCGATCAGCTCGGCCGCCTTCGTGTTGTACAGCTCGGCTTCTTCCGCGGTCACCGCCGGGTCTTCGGCCTTGGCGAGCAGCTTGCGGATGCGCTCCAGCTGCGTGTCGTGGGCGGGCATGATCCCCCTCTCCTGCTGGGCCGGGCCCGGGCGGGCCGGCGTGGGGTCCAAGGTAGGCGCGGGGTACGACAATATTCGATCAGGTGTTCGGACGCGTGGCAGGGTGCCCGCGTGTCGATACGATCCGTGAGTGGATTCGTCCGGGGATTCTCCTGACGTGCCGGACGCCGTGGTCGTCGGCTCCGGCCCCAACGGCCTGGCCGCCGCCGTGCTGCTCGCCCGCGCCGGTCTCGCGGTCGACCTGCACGAAACCGCGGCGGAGCTCGGCGGGGGCGCGCGCTCGGCGCGGCTGTTCGACGCCGACGTGGTCCACGACGTCTGCTCGGCCGTGCACCCGATGGCCGTCGCTTCGCCGTTCTTCCAGGGCTTCGACCTCGCCGCGCACGGCGTCGAGCTGTGCCGGCCCGAAGTCGCGTACGGGCACCCCGTCGACGAGCGGCGCACCGGCCTCGCGTACGCGGACCTCGACCGCACCTGCGACCGCCTCGGCGCCGACAGCGAGCGCTGGCGCCGCCTGATGGGGCCGCTCGTCGAGCACACCGCCGAGATCGTCGATCTGCTGCTGGGTGACCTGCGACGTCCACCGCGGCCGTCCATCGCCGCCCTGCTCGCGCCGCGGATCCTCGCGCTCGGCACCGGCGTCGACGAGATCCTGTTCCGCGGCCCCGAAGCCCCCGCGCTGCTCGCCGGCGTGGCCGCGCACCCGATGGGCCCGCTGCCGTCGCTGGTCGGCGGCGGCACGGCCCTGCTGCTCGGGCACCTCGCGCACGCCGGTGGCTGGCCGGTTCCGCGTGGCGGCACGCAGGTGCTCACCGACGCGCTCGCCGCCGATTTCGTCGCGCACGGCGGCCGGGTCCACACCTCCAGCCGGGTGACGGACCTGCGGGAGTTCACGAAAACGCGTGCCGTGCTGCTCGATGTCAGTCCGCGTGGCCTGCTCGAACTCGCGGGACCCTTCGCGCCACCCGGCTACCGTCGCGCGCTCGAGAACGTGCGTTACGGACCGGGGGCGGCGAAGGTCGACTTCCTCGTGTCGGAGCCGATTCCGTGGCGCGAGCCGGAGCTGGCGAAGGCCGCGACCGTCCACATCGGAGGGACGGCCGCGCAGGTCCGCGCGAGTGAGAACACCGTGGCCGGCGGGCGGCGCGCCGAGGAGCCGTACGTGCTGCTCGCCCAGCCGATGGCCGCCGATCCCTCGCGCGGACTTCCGCACAAGCAGCCGATCTGGGCCTATGCCCACGTGCCCAACGGCGATCCCCTCGACGCCACCGACGTCGTCCGTCGTCGCATCGAACGTTTCGCTCCCGGCTTCAGCGACACGATCCTCGCGTCACGTGCGATTCCCGCGACCGAGCTGGAGAGCTACAACGCGAACTACGTCGGCGGCGACATCTCCGGCGCCGCCGTGACGCTGCGGCAGCTGCTCGCCCGCCCGGTCGTCCGCTGGAATCCCCACACGACCCCGTTGCGTGGTGTCTACCTGTGCTCCAGCGCGACCCCGCCGGGCCCGGGCGTGCACGGCATGGCCGGCCTGCACGCCGCGAAAACCGCGCTGCGGCGCGAATTCGGCCTCGCGCTGCCCGCCGGCTGGTGATCAGCCGCGCGGGCGGTCACCCACCCCGGTACACCGGCGGAGAACCGCCTACCACCAGCGCGGTAGGCGCGTACGGTTGGCGGTTCGTCCGGATAGCGAAACGGCCACCCATTCGGCGTTGCCCTGCCCCCGCCGAGCGTCAGCCCAGGTACGCGTCGAGCGTCACCGCGAGGGCCGATTCCGGCGACGGGGCGAAGCTGGCGCCCGCCAGGCCACCCCACAGCCAGAGCTGCGCGAGCCCGTGCAGCGCCGCCCACAGTGAAGCGGCGACGAGCCGCGGGTCGGTCCCCGGCTTGAGCCGGTCGTCGTGCGCGGCTTCGCGGTCGAGGCGCACGAGGTCGGCGAAGTAGTCGAAGACGGCGCTGCTCGCAGCCACGAGCCCGGGTTCGGCCGGGTCGATGAGGTCACGGCGGAACATGAGCTCGAACATCGCGGGGTTGGCCAGGGCGAAGGCCACGTACGCGTGGCAGGCGGCCGTCACGCGCTCGCGCGGGTTGCCCTCGGGCAGCTTCGCACCGCGTTCGAGCAGCTGCGCGAAGCCGAGCGTCGCGACGGCCGACAACAGCTCGGCGCGGCCGGAGAAGTGCCGCAGCGGCGCACCGTGGGAGACGCCGGCGGCTTTCGCGATGCCCCGCAACGTCACCGCGTCCACGCCTTCGTCGGCGAGCAGGGTCTCCGCGGTGGTGATCAGCCGCTGGCGGGCGCTCATAGCTGCGCTTCGGAGAACGCGACGGGCAGCAGGTCGGGGCGCTTGGGGAAAAAGCCGTCGCCGGGCGAGCGGCCGATCAGGCGGTTGTGCAGGCGGGTGACGGCGACCGGCACGACCTCCTGCCAGAACCACTGCAGGTCCGCGCGCAGGCTCGGGCGCGCGGGGAAGCCGGGGAGTGGCTGGAGCCAGCCGTTGTCGTGGCCGATGTGGAGGCGGTCGAGCACGTGGCCGGCCACGCGCAGGTGGCCCGCCTCGGACAGGTGCAGGCGGTCGGGGCCGAAGTAGCGCGAGTCGTGGGCGGCGTGGTCGGGCCACAGGTCCACGAGCTTGGCGCCGTAGCTCACCGACGCTTCGCGGATGGCGTCGTTGAGGGCGGTCACGCGCGGGTGCATGCGCGCGCCGAAGGGCATGCGGTGGGCGATGTCGCTCAAGGTGAAGGTGACCACGGTGGGCGCGATGTGCGTGCACCGGCGGATCGCCGCGTCCACGCGGCGCGCGACCGTGCGGGCGTTCCAGCCGCCGCTCATCACGTCGTTGCCGCCGCCGAACAGGGCGATCAGGTCGGGCTCGTGCCGCTCGGCGGCGGGCAGCTGCTCGACGATGATCTGGTCGAGCCGCCGGCCGCGCACCGCGAGGTTGGCGTAGCGGAACTCGGGCTCGTCCCGCGCCAGCCGGCCCGCGACGAAGTCCGCCCAGCCCCGGTACTGGCTGTGGTCCGGGTACGGATCGTCGAGCCCTTCGGCGCAGCTGTCGCCGACGGCGACGAATTTCTGAAAGCCCATGTCGATCTCCGTAACCCGTGGTTCACCTTGTAGACACTGTCTATCAAACTCTAGTAGACGGTGTCTACGTGAGGTTCACTTCTTCACGGTGTCCTGTCCGGCTGAAGTCGTCGGTGTCCGGACCTTGCCGGGGCCGTGAGGCGGGGTGCCAACGCAACCGGCATGTCAGAGACCAGGCGTTCGGCGCCGCCGAGGCACTTGACTCGGTGCGTGACAGGCTCGCGTCATGATCGATGATGTCGCGAAGGAGTACTTGCACAGCGATCTGCGAGAGCTCCGCGAGGTGATGCGTTGAAACTCGAAGGGCTGGGTGAGTACGAGATCCGCCGCCCCCTGACCCAGACCGGAACCAACCTCCTTGGGCTGGTCAAGCACCTGGCGCTCTCGGAATCCCGGTACTTCGGCGAAGTCTTCGACCGGCCGTTCGCCGAACCCCTGCCCCGATGGGACGACCTCGGGCAACGCGGCGCTGACATGTGGGCCACCGAGCTCGAGACGCGTGAGGAGATCATCGGCCGCTACCGACGCGTCTGGGCGCACTCCGACGCGACGATCGCGGCTCTGGACATCGATTCGCCTGGTCACGTGCCCTGGTGGCCGCGACCGCAGGTGATGCTGTTCAACGTTCTGGTCCACCTGCTCGCCGAGACCAGCCGGCACGCCGGACACGCCGACATCCTGCGCGAACAACTGGACGGCTCGACCGGCACGGCCGCCGACTACGCCACCCGGCAGCGCGACGCGGCGTTCTGGGAAGTCCGGCGCATCCAGATCGAGCAAGCCGCCGCAGCAGCCGTCGCCAAGCCTCAGCACGGCCTTCAGTCGTAACGGTGAGCGGGTTCGTCCGGGCAGGACATCACCGCCCGGCCCCGACCGCGAAGTCGACGTGCTCCGTGCCGCCGCTGACATCGCCGAGGCCGTGGGTCTGTCCGAAGGCACCGTCCGCAACCACCTGTCCGCGGCGATTGGCAAGACCCGGGCCCGCACCCGCGCGGAAGCCGCCCGGCTCGCCGAGGACAACGGCTGGCTGTGACCCGGTGCCGGTTGGCTTGGGGTTCACTCGGGTGGGTTTGCCGAGATATATCGTTCGGCGATACGTTGGTGGCATGGCGATGTCCGAGCAGGTCTTCTTCATCCTCACCGCGCTGGTCGGCGAGCCGCGCCACGGCTACGGCATCGTCGGCGAAGTCGCGGACCTGTCAGAGGGGCGGGTGAAGCTCAAGGTCGGCACGCTCTACGGCGCCCTCGACCGCCTCACCGCGGAGGGCCTCGTGGAGCACGACCGCGAAGAGGTCCAGCAGGGCAGGCTGCGCCGCTACTACCGCCTGACCCGCTCCGGCGCCGACGCCGTCGCCGCCGAGGCCGCCCGCCAACACGCCAACGCCCAGGCGGCAACGGCCCGCCTCCGCGGCTGGCAGGCAAGACACGCGTGAACCTCGTTCGCGACGGTGCCCGAGCCGCCCGGCGGCTACTGCCGCGGTGATACCGGGCACGGTGGGCGGAGGACGTTTCCTGGTGGGCGAACTGGGGCTGGTCGAGGTCGGTTCGGCCGGAAACCCTTTTACGGCGGGGGAAATCGCCGCCGACGGCGCGGCTGGGCTCGACCGCGCCGGGCCGTCGGGTGATGGCCGCGCGGGGGTTCGCTGACGGTGGGTCCGCTGGGGCGCCTGGCTTCGGTCGGCATGGTCCGGCACGAGACATCGGAATTCCAGTGCTCCCAGGCGAAACAGTCAGCAAGGTCGGCACTGCTGCCGGGATGGGCTTACGTGGTCCCGGGTGCCCCCGGAAACGGTGTGGCCGCAAGTGAAGCAGCCGGGGAGGCCGGTCCTGTTGCCGAGCCGCGGCGGCGTTTGCTCGCCAATTGTGCGCAGGAAAGCGAACTTCCCGGCGCGGCCGCGGCCGGGTGGCGAGACACGGAGGGCCGGAACCCCTGCCATGGCAAGTGAAGTAGCCGACCCCGCCAGTGCCGAAGAAGCCGAGTACGCCGCCGCGTTCGGCCGGCCCGCGTTGGGCTAGGTGGCGAGCGTCGCGGCTGAGGGTTGGGGGTGGCGGTGCGCCCGAGCGGTCGTTGGCCGTGGGGGCCGGGGTGCGGCCGGCCGGTGACGTTGGCGCTGGCGTTGCCGGGCCGGCGGTCTCGGTGATGCGGCTCGCGACCGCACTGGACCTCGCGTCGTTCCCCAGTGACGGTGGGGTGGCGGCCGCGGCGTGGACCTCGCGTCGTTCCGCAGCGCCGGTGCTGGTGTCCGTGTGGGCACTGCGGGCATCGTTGCCGTGGGGTGGCGTGAGGGTGGGGTGAAGGCCGCTGGACCGGGCCGGGCCCGTCCGCGATGATCTTCGCCATGAAGATCCTGGTGGTGGGTGGAAGCGGATTGCTGGGACACCACGTGCTGGAGCAGCTGAGGCTGCGCGGGCACGAGGCGACCACGGTGGCCCGCACGGCGCGCGAAGGCGTTGACCGAGTCCTCGACGTCACGACGGCCTCGGAAGACGCCCTGGGCGAGCTCCTCGCCGGCCACGACGGGGTGGTGTTCGCGGGCGGCAGCGACGACCGGAGGGTCGACAAGGGACCGGTCGCGCCGCGGTTGCACGCGGGCAACGTCGCGCCGGTGGTGGCGCTGCTGAAGGCGGCGCGCGAGGCCGGGTGCACGCGGGCGGCGGTGCTGGCGTCGTACTACACGTATTTCGACCGCGTGCACCCCGAGTGGGGCCTGGCGGCGAAGCACCCGTACGTGCGCAGCCGGATCGAGCAGGCGAAGCTCGCCCGCGAGACGGCCGGGCCGGATCTGCCGGTGGCGATCATCGAGGTGCCCTACGTGTTCGGCGTCGCGCCGGGGCGGGTGCCCGAGTGGTCGGTGCCGGTGGTGAAGTGGGTGCGGTCGTCGGCTCCGCTGTTCGCGCCCCGGGGCGGCAGTGCGGCGACGAGCGCGCGGGGCGTCGGCATCGTGACCGTCGACGCCCTCGAGGACGGCTCGGGCGCGGACCTCCCCGTGGTCGAGGAAAACCTGCGCTGGACGGACATGCTCACCCGCATGGCCGGCGCCGCCGGAAAGCCTCGCCCGGTCCGCACCTTGCCCGCCGGCGTCGTCCGCGCGATGTTCCGCCTCGGCGGTCGCGTGAACGGCCTCACCGGCAAGCAGCCCGGCCTCACCATCGAGCACCTCGACGGGCTGTTCCTGCGCGAGCTGTTCGTCGAGCCACCCGTCCACCGCTCCGTCGACGAAGCCATCCGCGAGACCGCGAAAGCCTGACCGCACAAGGAAACTCGGGCTCAGCTCAGCCGCGACCGGTGCGTCCGCGCCACCGCCAGCCGGGGATCCGCCGGGTCCAAGGCCGCGCACAGGGTGTCGAGCACTTCGAGGTCGTCGGCGCCGCAGGAGGTTTCCCAGAAGGACCAGAGCGTGTCCGGGTCGGTGCTGTTGAGGGAGACCTGCCGGACCTGCGCCGTGAGGGACTCGCGTTCCTCCAGGATCGCCGGGGCCTCCGACTCCGGCAGCAGCGGGCCGCGGAACGTGCGGGTGGCCTCACGGGCGTCGCCGCGGCGCAGGGCGGCGCGGGTGCGGAGGAAGTCGGCGTCGACGTCGGCGGCGAGGCGGTAGGGCCGCGTCTGCACGACACCCGTGCCGAGCTGTGTGCGCAGGCGGTGGATTTCCGCACGCACGGTGACGGGGTTGCCGTTTTCGCCGTAGAGCTGGAGGGCGAGCCGCTCGGCGGACAACCCGCGCGGGTGCAGGGCGAGCAACGTGAGCAGCTCGGCGTGGCGCAGGGTGAACGGGATTTCGCGGCCGTCGAGGGTCGTGGAGCCGGCGGCGTCGGTGAGGTACTCCAGCGTGAGCCGGCGGCGGTGTGTCGGGCCGGATGTGGCCACGCGCAGCAGGAACCCGTCGTCGAGCGGGTCGACAACCGCGATGCGGCCGTCCGGCAGCGTCACCGTGCCGCCGCCCCGGCGAACCTCCACTGTGGACGGAAGCGTGCACGACTCGGCCGCCAGCACACGCCCGCCCGCCGACAGCAGCGCGCCCGGGCGGCCGCGCAGCGCGTCGAGGTGGCGCATGTTCGCGCGGCGCATCTTCTCGTCGCGCACCGCCAGCTGCGCGCGCAGCTGACCTTCAGCGAGCTGCGCACTGGCCGTGACGAGCGCGAGCATCGCCGGGTGCACCGTCCGCAGCGGCCCGGACACGTCGATCGACCCGAGCAGCTCGCCCGTCTCCGGGTCGCGTACGGGCGCCGCCGCGCACGTCCACGCGTGGTAGCGGCGCACGAGGTGCTCGGCGGAGTAGATCTGCACCGGCTGGCCGGTCGCGAGCGTCGTGCCCATCGCGTTGGTCCCGATCGCCTCCTCGGTCCACCGCGTGCCCTCGGTCAGCGCCACGCGGTCCGCGCGCAGCAGCACACCGGTGGCCCCTTCGCGCCACAGGACCAGACCGTCGGCGTCGGTCACGATCATCATGTGCTCGGCGTCGTCGGCGATGCTCACGAGTGTCTGGCGCAGCAACGGCAGCACGGGCGCGAGCGGGTGCTCGGCGCGCAGATCGGTGACTTCCGACGGCTCGCAGATCAGCGGCGCCTCACCCGAATCGGGGTCGACGTGGGCCGCCAGGGAGCGCCGCCACGAGGCCGAGACCACTGAGCGTGGCGACCGCGGCGCGGGAACGCCCGAGAGCACCGCCGAGTGGACGTCCTCCAATAGCCGCGCGTACGCCTCCGGATCGCGCAGCAAGTCGGCTTCGGGCGGCTCCGCCACCACACCAGCGTAGAGACCCAGCTCACACGGCTGCAACGTCCGTGCAACGTCGCGCGGCCTACGTTCGGCGCCCGTCCGCCACTGGAGAGCAACGAGGCAGGAAAGATGGCCGTTTACGCCGCACCGAACACCGACGGCGCCGTCGTCGACTACGAAACCCGCTACGACCACTACATCGGCGGCGAGTACGTCGCCCCGGCCGGCGGGCAGTACTTCGAGAACCCGACGCCGATCACCGGGAAGACCTTCACGGAGATCGCGCGCGGGACCGCGGCCGACATCGACAAGGCCCTCGACGCGGCCGAGGGCGCCGCACCGGCCTGGGGCCGCACCTCGGTCGAGGAACGCTCGGGCATCCTGCTCAAGATCGCCGACCGCATGGAGCAGAACCTCGAGAAGATCGCGGTCGCCGAGGCGTGGGAGAACGGCAAGGCCGTACGCGAGACGCTCGCCGCCGACATCCCGCTCGCGATCGACCACTTCCGCTACTTCGCCGGTGCGCTGCGCGCCCAGGAGGGCGGGATCTCGCAGATCGACGAGAACACCGTGGCGTACCACTTCCACGAGCCGTTGGGTGTCGTCGGCCAGATCATCCCGTGGAACTTCCCGATCCTGATGGCGGTCTGGAAGCTCGCGCCCGCGCTCGCCGCCGGCAACGCGATCGTGCTCAAGCCCGCCGAGCAGACGCCCGCGTCGATCCACCTGCTGATGTCGATCATCGGCGACCTGATCCCGCCGGGCGTGCTCAACATCGTCAACGGCTTCGGGGTCGAGGCCGGCAAGCCGCTGGCGTCGAGCAACCGCGTGCGCAAGGTCGCCTTCACCGGTGAAACGACCACCGGCCGGTTGATCCTGCAGTACGCCAGCGAGAACATCATCCCGGTGACCGTCGAGCTGGGCGGCAAGAGCCCGAACATCTTCTTCGACGACGTCGCCGCGCAGAACGACGCGTTCTACGACAAGGCGCAGGAGGGCTTCACGCTCTTCGCGCTGAACCAGGGCGAGGTCTGCACCTGCCCGTCGCGCGCGCTGATCCAGAGCGGCATCTACGACAGCTTCCTCGGCGACGCCGTGGAGCGCGTGAAGAAGATCCGCCAGGGCAACCCGCTCGACACCGAGACGCAGGTGGGCGCACAGGCCTCGAACGACCAGTTCGAGAAGATCATGTCCTACATCGACATCGGCAAGCAGGAGGGCGCGAAGGTCCTCACCGGTGGCGACAAGGCCGACCTCGGCGGCGAGTTCTCCGGCGGCTACTACGTGCAGCCGACGGTGTTCGAGGGCGACAACAAGATGCGCATCTTCCAGGAGGAGATCTTCGGCCCGGTCCTGGCCGTGACGAAGTTCGACGACTACGCCGACGCGCTCAAGATCGCCAACGACACCCTCTACGGCCTCGGCGCCGGCGTCTGGTCGCGCGACGGCAACACCGCCTACCGCGCGGGCCGCGACATCCAGGCCGGGCGCGTGTGGGTGAACAACTACCACGCCTACCCCGCGCACGCGGCGTTCGGCGGGTACAAGGCCTCGGGCATCGGCCGTGAGAACCACAAGATGATGCTCGACCACTACCAGCAGACGAAGAACATGCTCGTGTCGTACTCCGACCAGGCGCTGGGATTCTTCTGATGGACGTGTCCCGGGTGGACCTCACCGAGTCTTCGGCCGACCTCCTGCGCAAGCTGGTGGCCGTCCACGGCCCGGTGATGTTCCACCAGTCCGGCGGCTGCTGCGACGGCAGCGCCCCGATGTGCTACCCGCTCGGCGAGTTCAAGGTCGGCGAGCGCGACGTGCACCTGGGCGACCTCGCCGTCGACGGCATCGACGCCGTGCCGGTCTGGATGTCGGGCCCGCAGTTCGAGTACTGGAAGCACACGCACCTCACCATCGACGTCGTCCCGGGCCGCGGCAGCGGGTTCTCCCTGGAGGCGCCGGAGGGCGTGCGGTTCCTGATCAGGTCCCGCCTCTTCAGCGACGAGGAGTCGGCGGCGCTGAACGGCTGAAACAGCGGAGGGGTCGCGTGCGGCCCGGGTCCCGGCCACGACGGCGGGAACCGGGCCGCAAGCGTTTGCTCACGCCGTGAGCCGCCCCGCGACGTCGGCGATCAGGGCGAGCCGGTCGCGCTGGGGCTGGATGAGGGATTCGAGCTGCACGCTCGCCCCGTCCCGGATGTCGGCGTGGAGCGGATCGGGGGTGCCGTCCTCGACCCGGCCGATGTGCCACTCCTCGATGGTGTCGATCCCCAGCTCGACACTCAGCTGGGTGCGCAGCTCGGCCAGCTCACCGGGGCTGTAGGTGAGCTCGGCGCCGACGGTGGCCAGTTTCCGGGCGTGGAGGTGCTCCCAGTTCTCCACGATGGGCCGCGCGTGGTCGTGCGCGTCGAGCAGGCACTTGACCGCGGCTTCCCAGCCGTGCGGCGGGTCGTCGAGGTCCGACCAGGCCCGGCCGATCCGGGCGAAGGCCTCGGCGACCTCGGGCCAGGCGGACGCGGCGGCGCGCAGCACCGGCGTGGCCTCCCGCCGGTAGACCGCCTTCGCCCACAAGGTGCGGGCCACTGCGAACTCGTCGTGGACGAGGCGATGCCGTTCGGTGTCGCTGCTGCCGGGCTCGGGCGCGATGGGCTCCGGCTCGTCGCCGGTGAACTCGGCGAAGTGGAACTTCACCCGGTCGACGGGCTGCCCGCCGACGGTCATCCGCGTGGCCTTGACGAACTTGTCGTGGTGGGGGATCGGGGCATCGTCCCCCGCTTCCGCCAGCACGATCTCCTTCGGCTGCCGCGCTTCCCACGCGGCCTTCTCCGCCCGTACGGTTTCGAGGGCCTGCTCGGCCTCATGGGCGTGGCGAGCCGCCAGTTCCTCGGCGCTCGGCGGAGCCAGCTCGGCCATCAGCGCGATGATCTCGGCGGGCTGCCCGGTGTGCCACGTTCCGTCCTCGTGGAGGTAAGAGCCCTCGACATCCGGCTCACACGCGCTGCGGCGGCCGTGGAGGAGCGTGCTCTTCAGCGTGGGAGCGTGCCGCTGCCACGCGGCGTGACACCGCGTCGCCTCTTCGGGATCGGTGAAGCAGCAATACGCGACGTCCCACCCCGCGGCGCCCCGCTCGACCGCCTCGTTGCGGACGCGCACAGACGAATGCGGGCCGTAGGGCATCAGTGAAGCGATGTCGTCGCCGGAGCGTCGCGAAGCCCGGGAGGCGCGATCCCGGCGCCACAGTCTCATCGTCGAAACCGTCCTTTCGGCGTGCGGTAGTGCTCCAGGCCACACCCGAAGGTCCCCTCGATCAAGATCAAGGGGCCCGTGTCGCCATCACCCGGCTGAACCCACCGATCGGAGCAGTCGGCCGGGACCGGCTCCGGAGGCGGACAAAAGCACCTGACCTGCGGCGACGCGCATGCTAGCTTCCGAACCGTGACCACACTCGAACTCGCCGGTGTTTTCGTCGGACGGCCCGCCGTGCTCGGGCAGCGGCGCGAGCGGCCGGTGCTCAGCGCGATCGTCAAGGACCGGGTGGCCGCAGCCGAGCTGGAGCTCACGCGGCTGAACCTCGACGGCGACGAGCAGGCCGACCTGAGCGTGCACGGCGGGGTCGACAAGGCGGTCTACGTCTACCCCGCGCAGCACTACGCCGCGTGGGCGGCCGACGGGTTCGACGTCGAGCTGGGGGCGTTCGGGGAGAACCTCGCGGTGAGCGGGGCGGACGAGTCCCGAGTGCGCATCGGCGACGTCTGGGAGTGGGGTGACGCGCGGTTGCAGGTGTCGCAGCCGCGGCAGCCGTGTTTCAAGCTGGCCATGCGGACGGGCCGCAAGGACGTCGTGCCGGCGCTCATCGACTCCGGGCGGTGCGGCTGGTACCTGCGGGTGCTTCGGCCGGGTCGCGTGCCGACGTCCGGGGCCGTGCGCGTGGTCGAGTCCGACGCGCAGGCACCGACCGTGGCCGAGGTGCACCTGATCGCCTTCGCCAACTTCGCGCAGCTCGAGCCGCCCATCGCGCGAGCGGGAGTCGAACGCGCGGAGAAGATCCTGGCGACGCCCGCGCTTTCGCCGTCGTACTCCGGGGGCATCCGCTCGTCGGTCGAGCGCTGGCGGCTGCGCAACGCGGGCTGAAAAGGGCCCCTTCCCCGAAGAATCCAGGGAAGGGGCCTTCGTCGAAGAAACTACTTCCAGTCCACCTGCGGCGAACGGTAGAAGTCGATCCCCTGCGCGACCCAGCGCGGCGCCTGCTTCGCCAGCCGGACGCGGTAGGTGTCCCAGTCGCGTCCGGACTGCTGCGACCAGCCGATCTCGGCCAGGCCCGGCAGGCGCGGGAACGCCATGTACTCGATGTTGTCGTTCGTGCGGATGGTCTCCGTCCACAGTGGAGCCTCGACGCCGGAGACGGAGCTCTCGCCGACGCCCGGCACGAGCGTCGCGGGATCCCAGTCGTAGGAGTCCTTGACCTCCACCAGACCGGCCCAGTCCTGGCCCAGCGGCGTGTCCTCGGTGTACTTCATGTCGAGGTACGCGTGGTTCGACGGCGCCATCAGCACCTTGCCGCCGCGCGCGGCGAACGCGGCGAGGTCGGGGTTCGCGCCGCCCTGGTCCCAGTACTCCGGCATCGCCGTGGCCGGCAGGTCCGACTTCGCGATCTCGTGCCAGCCCGTGATGAGCTTGCCGTACTTCGCGACGAGCGGGTTCACCTTGGCGTAGAAGGCTTTGTAGTCCGGGTCGGACGTCGAGTGCGCCTCGTCGCCGCCGATGCCGAGGTACTTGCCGGGCGTGATGGCGGCCAGCTCGCGGATCACGTCTTCCACGAACTTGTACGTCGTCGGCGAGTCGATGCACAGCGAGCTGTAGCCGACCTCCGTGTCGGTGCGCGGCGGGACCGCGACGCCGTCGCAGTTGAGCTCCGCGTACACCGACTGGGCCGCGTTCGTGTGACCCGGCATGTCGATCTCCGGCACGATCGTGATGTGCCGCGACGCCGCGTAGGCGACGATGTCCTTGTACTGCGCCTGGGTGTAGTAGCCGCCGGGGTCGCCGTACGCGGCGCCCTTGCCGCCTTCGGTCGCCAGGCGCGGCCAGCTCTTGATCTCGATGCGCCAGCCCTGGTCGTCGGCCAGGTGCAGGTGCAGCGTGTTGATCTTGTACTGCGCCAGCTGGTCGATGTAGGTCTTCACCTGCGCCGGGTTGAAGAAGTGCCGTGCGACGTCGAGCATCGCGCCGCGCGTGCCGAAGCGCGGGTAGTCGAGCACCGTGCCGCCCGCGATCGTCCACTTGCGGAACTGCACGCTCTTCGCCTCGATCGCCGAAGGCAGCAGCTGCCGCAACGACTGCACGCCCTCGAACAGGCCGTCGGTGGTGTTGGCCTTCAGCGTCACGCCCGTCTTCGCCACGGACAGCTGGTAACCCTCGGAGCCGACGCGGCTGTCGGCGTGGCCCAGGTCGAGCGAGATGGCCGGCAGGCCGGCGTTCACGGGCACGACGGGAAGCGGATAGCCGGTGGCGGGGCGCAGCAGGCCGCGCAGGTAGTCGGCCACCTGGTTCGTGCCCTTGCCCGCGCGGATCACGGTGAGCGGCGACAGCGTGAAGTTCGCCTTCGGGTCGGCCTTGGCCTGCACGGGCAGCGGGACGATGTCGGTGACGCTGCGTTCGGGCGCGGCGGTCGCGGCCGTCGCCGACGCCGGCAGGCCGAGCGCCGCGAGGCTCAGCACGGTCGCCCCCAGCACGGCTCTGGACAAGCTCTTCCTCACGGACTACCTCCGGTCGGGGAGAGGAGAAGACAGACCCTAAGAGGTATAGACCACTAGGCAGTCCGCGGACAACAGCCGAAAGGATCGCCCGCGGCTCGGTTACGTGCCCTGTCGCCCACCGCCGCGGTTCGGTTCCGGCCACGCGACGTCGTCGATCGCCAGCCACGGCGCCACCGCGACGGCCGCGGGCGTCAGTCCCGAAAACGCCCGCACCTCGTGGTGCAGGTGCGACTGGTCCGCGAACCCGCTCGCCACGGCGACCTCGGCCGGCGCCCGCCCCGCCGCCAGCAGGTGCGCGGCATGATCGAACCGCACCAGGCGAGCAGCGCGTTTCGGCGTGATGCCCAGTTGCGTCCGGAATCGCGCCCACAGCCGTTTGCGGCTCCACCCGACCTCGTCCGCCAGCCCCTCGACGCGCGCCAGCCCCCGAGCCGCCAACGTCCGCCGCCAGCTCTGCGCCACTTCCGGATCGACGCGGCGGGATCCCAGCCGCTGCCTCAGCAGCTCGGCCGCGAGCGCGAACCGGTCGTCCCACGACACCGCCGCACGCAGCCGGTCTTCCCAACGCGCGGCGTCGCGGCCCACGACGTCCTCCAGCGACACCGCCCCGCTCAGCGTCTCCCCGAGCACCGCCGCGGCCACGGCCGGTTCCAGCCGGATCTGCAGGCATTCCCCGATCCGGCCGGCGGCGCGCAGCTCGCCCGGACACAGCCCGACGACGACGCTGCCTCGCCCACGCCGTCCGAAAGCCTCGTAACCGAGGCCGTCGCTGAGGTCCACCAGGACCGTGACGGCCGGGTGCGCCACCATCGCGATGTCGACGGGCGCGGGCACCGCCTGCCGGAACCCGGCCATGCGGACGCCCGGCAGCCGTCGCGGCGGGACCGCGATGTCGACGCCTGTCCAGTCGAAGGCCTGCACGTGACCACGCTAGGCGGCGCGGGTCACAGACGGGTAGCCGCGAAGGACAGCAGCAGCTCGCCGGTCTTCGCGGACTCCTCGACGAGCGGCACGTGCCCGACTCCCGGCAGGTACTCGACGCGCGCGACGGCGTCGTAGTCGTGCGCCGACGACGGGTCCCACCGCGGGTCCGCCGCGCCGAACACCACCAGCGCCGGCACGTCGAGCGCCGCCAGCCGCTCGGGCACGCTCCGCTCGGCGAGGTACGCGCCGTTGTGGTGCAGCACCTGCCGGAACGCGCGGTAGGTCGTCCCGCGAAGCTCGGTGACCATGTCGTCCGGGATGGGCACGGGCCGGGCCATCGTCGCCCCGATCCCGCGCCGGATCACCGCGTCCGACCGCCTCCGCCACAGCAGCGGCCCGAACGGCGGAGCCAGCAGCAGCCGCAGGATCAGCGGCTGCGGCAGGAGCGCGTCGAGCCGCGGGCCGGTGCTGACCAACGCGAGCGAGCCCACCAGGTCCGGCCGCTGTTCGGCCAGCGAGGTGGCGACGTAGCCGCCGCTCGAATGCCCGGCCACGACGACGTGGGCCAGGCCCAGCTCGTCGAGCACCGCCGCCACCCGGCTCGCCTGCCGCGGCACGGCGAACGACGGCGGCGGCGTCGACCGACCGCACCCGGGCAGGTCGACGCGGATGACGTGGTGGCGCTCGGCCAACGCCGGCACCACCTCGCTCCAGGAGCCGCTCGTGGCTCCCGAGCCGTGGATGAGCAGCAACGGCGGCGCGCCGGCCGGGCCGTCCTGGACCACGTGGAGGTAGTCGTTCATACCGGCGACGATGCGCCCGCGCACCGCCGCCCGTCTTGGAGAAATGTCAGCGCCGCAGGACCGCGCGCAACGCGTCGAGCACGCCCGGGTCCTCGATCGTCGACGGCACCGGCTCTTCGCGCCCGTCGGCGATCCCGCGCATGGTCTTGCGCAGGATCTTCCCCGAACGCGTCTTCGGCAGCGCCTCGACCACGTCGACGTCGCGGAACGCCGCCACCGGCCCGACGTCGCGGCGCACCACGGCCACGAGCTCGTCGCGCAACTGGCCCTCGTCGACGTCCACGCCCGCCTTGAGCACCACGAACCCGCGTGGCACCTGACCTTTGAGCTCGTCGGCCACGCCGATCACCGCGCACTCCGCCACGGCCGGGTGCGACGCGAGCGCGGCCTCCATCGACCCCGTCGACAGGCGGTGTCCGGCCACGTTGATCACGTCGTCGGTGCGGCCCATCACGAAGAGGTAGCCGTCTTCGTCGAAGTAGCCGGAGTCGCCGGTGAGGTAGTAGCCGGGGAAACGCGACAGGTAGGCCTCGCGGTAGCGCTCGTCGTCGCCCCACAGCGTGGGCAGCGAGCCGGGCGGCAGCGGCAGCTTGATCACGATCGCGCCCTCGCGGCCCGCCGGCAGCTCGTCGCCGCCCTGGTCGAGCACGCGCACGTCCCAGCCCGGCACGGGTTTCGTCGCCGACCCGGCCTTCACCGGCATCGGCTCCAGGCCGCGCGGGTTGGCGGCGATCGCCCAGCCGGTTTCCGTCTGCCACCAGTGGTCGATCACCGGCGTGCCGAGGATGTCGCTCGCCCAGTGGTAGGTCTCGGGGTCGAGGCGCTCGCCGGCCATGAAGAGCGTGCGGAACTTGGCCAGGTCGTACTTCTTGAGCTCCGCCGCGCCCGGGTCGATCTTTTTCACCGCGCGCAATGCCGTGGGCGCGGTGAACAGCGCCTCCACGCCGTGCTCGGCGATCACGCGCCAGAACGCGCCGGCGTCGGGCGTGCCGACGGGCTTGCCTTCGTACAGGACGGTCGTCGCCCCGATCAGCAGCGGCGCGTAGACGATGTAGGAGTGCCCGACGACCCACCCGACGTCGGACGCCGTCCACCACGTGTCGCCCGCGTGAATGTCGTAGATCGCGCCCATCGACCAGGCCAGCGCGACGGCGTGGCCGCCCGCGTCGCGCACCACGCCCTTCGGCTTCCCGGTGGTGCCGGACGTGTAGAGGATGTAGAGCGGGTCCGTCGCCTTCACCGGCACCGGGTCGGCCGGCTGCGCGGTCTCGACGAGGTCCACCCAGTCCAGGTCCGTGCCCGACAACTCCGCGGGCGCCCGCTCGCGCTGGAACACCACGACGTGGTCCGGCTGGTGCTCGGTCAGCTCCAGCGCCGCGTCGATGATCGGCTTGTACTCCACCACCCGCGTCGGCTCGATCCCGCACGACGCGGCCAGCACGAGCTTGGGCTTCGCGTCCTCGATGCGCGCGGCGAGCTCCTTCGGCGCGAAGCCGCCGAACACCACCGAGTGCACCGCCCCGATCCGCGCACACGCGAGCATCGCGACGACGGCCTCGGGGATCATCGGCAGGTACAGGATCACGCGGTCGCCCTGCGTCACCCCGAGCGCCTTGAGCGCCCCCGCGAACACCGCCACCTCGTCCCGCAGCTCGGCGTAGGTGTAGCGCCGCTTCTGCCCGGTGACCGGCGAGTCCCAGATCAACGCGGGCTGCCCGCCGCGGCCGCTGTCGGCGTGCCGGTCGAGCGCGTTGTACGCGGTGTTCAGCTCCCCGTCGGGGAACCAGCGGTAGAAGGGCTCGCGCGAGGCGTCCAGGGCCTTCGTCGGTGGCTTCGTCCAGTCGATCGCCCTCGCCGCGTCCAGCCAGAACCCCTCGGGATCGTCCAGGCTGCGCCGGTAGGTCTCGGAATAAGCGCCCACGGTGTCTCCCTCGACAGCGTCACTCGATCCGGTCGGCCGGATCCGTCACTCATGATGGCCCTGGGAAGGGTGTCGTGCAGGTTTCACCACGGTCACGACCCACCGACCCGGCAACCCCGCGAAGGCGGCGTGCGTCCTAAGCTGGACCACGGAGTTCGGCCGCGTGGCGGTATCACGCGACCACGGAGAGTGAGGGGAACCAGGCGGTGAGCGGATTCGCGAGCGCGCTGCTCTCGTTCGCCCACACCCTGTTCGGCCCGGGGTTCTGCCCGGGTGACTGGGTCTGGGCGACGACCACAGCCGGTGCGCTCGTCGCGCTGTTCCCCGCGCTGGGGGCGCTGCTGGTGGCCATCGTGCGCAAGGGCACGGGCAACCGCTACGACGCGACGACGCTCACCGTGTTCGGGTTGATCGGCGTGGTCACCGTGCTGGTGCTGCCGTGGCTGCTGTCCAACGGCATCTCCGAGTCGTTCCGCTCGGTCGCCGCGGGCGGCACCGGCGGGCTGGGCGCGGCCGCGCGGTCGACGCTCGACTCGCCGTACTGCTTCGTCGGCGTGCAGTCGAAGTACCTCGGCGGCGGCCCCAACGTCTTCGAGGCGCTCTTCTACAACAACGGCCTCAAGCTCTCCTACGGTCTCTACCTGCTCGCGTTCATCGTGCTGCCCGTGGGCTCGCTGCTGTTCGTGATGCTGCAGGCGCGCACGGCGTTCCGGCGCGGGCCGAAGTGGCCGTCGCGGTTCTTCTGGATCCCGTTCGTGGTGATGGCGGTGGCGAGCGTCGGGATGACGGCCAACACGGCCGTGCACTTCTGGCTCGGGTTCCTGCCGTTCAGCGTGCTGGGGCTGATTCCGGTGGGCCTGGTCGGGCCGCCGCCGTGGTCGGTGATCAACCGGCCGGAGCCGCGTCCGGAACCGCGGCGGGAGCCGGAGCGTCCGCCGGTTTCGCAGGCCGCGCCACGTCCGCAGCTGCCGCCGCCTCCGCCGCCTCCGGTGAACAAGCCTTACCCGGCCACGGCGCTGGCTTCCGCACCCGAGCCCGGGTTGCTGGCCGCGGCTCCCGGCCCGGTCCCGCCGCCGCCCGGCTCGCGCGGTGCCGGCGGGAGTCGTTATCGGCGCGTCCGCCGGCTCGGTCACGGTGGTTTCGGCACGGTCTGGGAAGCGGTCGACACGCAGCTCAACCGCACCGTCGCGCTGAAGATCGCGCACGCCCCCGACCGCGACACCGCGGAGCGAATGCAGCGCGAGGCCCGTGCGCTGGCCGTGGTGAACCACCCGAACTGCGTGAAGGTGTACGACCTGGTCGAGGAGCCCGACGGCCTCGCGCTGGTCATGGAGTACCTGGAGGGCCGCCCGCTCGCCGAGGTCGTCGACGGCCAGGGCCCCCTCGACGACGTCGCCGCCGGCCGCCTCTGGTCCACGATGGCCGGCGCCCTCGTCGCGGCCCACGAGAAGGGCGTGCTGCACCGCGACATCAAGCCGTCCAACATCGTCCTCGACCCGGCCGGCCTGGCGCACCTCATCGACTTCGGCATCGCCCGCAGCCAGGGCGACTCCAAGATGACCGCCACCGGCATGATGATCGGCACGCCCGACTTCGTCGCCCCGGAACAGGCGATGGGCGCGCAGGCCAGCCCGGCTTCGGACGCCTGGCAGCTGGCGGCGACCATCAGCTATGCGCTGACCGGCCAGCCTCCGCGCGGGACTCGCGAAACGCCGATGGCGGCTTTGATGGCGGCGGCGCGGGCTGAACCCGTGTCTCGGTTGCCGATGCGCTCGGCGCACGCGCGGATCCTGGGCGCTTCGCTGGACCAGGAACCCCGCCGCCGCCCGACGCTGAACGCGGTGCGCCGCGAGGTCGAGGGCTGGCTGTCGCGCGCCGGCAAGTCCCCGGACGGCCCCGTCACCCAAATCGTCCCGCGGCGGCTGCACCGCTGAAATCAGGTGGCGCCGTGCGGGATGATCGGAGCATGACGCTTCGAAAGGACCATGGCGCGTAGACCGCCCGCCGCTGTCCGGGCTGCGCTTCCGGTGCGGCCGCGCGAGGGCCGCCCGTTCTCAATCATCGCCGGGTTGCCGCGCTGGGTTCTGGCCGACATCCACCGCGTCGAGGCGACCCACCTGAGACCCGGCCACGTTGCCACAGCGGTTCGTGACCTGCGCGAATACGCTCGCGTGGCCCACCGGACCGGGGCGTCCCTGACACTCGGCTGCCCCTGCTGCGAACCCGACACTCGCCGGACGATCGAGGAAGCTCTGAGCGCACTGCCACCGCGAAGTCGCCGGGCTCTACGCGCCGTCGTCGAGCCGTTCAACGAGGAGATCCGCCGCAAGACCGTGCCCGACCCGACCGCGCCGGCCGAGTGGTCGTGGTGGCGGCGCCGAATCAGCTACTGACCCGGCTTCACCGCCGAGAACTCCAGCCGCTCCTTCGGCCGGTGCTTCACGTCCACCTCCCCGAACCCCGCCACAGAGAGCCGCGAAGGCAGCGTCGAAGCGTCGACCACGTTCATCGTGTCGCCGAGGTGCAGCAGGCGGAAGCGGAAGCTCAGCTGGCTGTCCGTCCCGCAGAACACCCCGCCGGGACGCAGCACGCGATACGCCTCCGCGAAGATCGAATCCTGCAACTCCGCGGTGGGCACGTGGTGCAGCATCGTGAAGCACACGACGGCCGAGAAGCGCCCTGCGTCGAAGGGCATGTCCGCGCCACTGCCCTCGACGACCGTGGCGCGCGAGCCGAACTCGGCCCGCAACGACCCAGCCGAAGCCGGGTCGATCTCCAGCAGAGTCAGGTGTGGCACCGCGTCGAGGAGAACCCGGGTGGTGGCGCCGAAGCCGGGGCCGATTTCGAGGACGTCGTCGCCCAGCTCGTGCTGCGCGAGCCACGGCGGGAGCACCTGGGCGATCATCGACGCCCACTTGTCGGAGGAGCACAACCGGCGGTGGATCAAGTTCATGGGCATGCCTCAAACGGT
Source organism: Amycolatopsis sp. NPDC001319 (assembly GCF_042896185.1). NCBI lineage: Bacteria > Bacillati > Actinomycetota > Actinomycetes > Pseudonocardiales > Pseudonocardiaceae > Amycolatopsis > Amycolatopsis sp. NPDC001319. Next base: position 473,213 of record NZ_JBIAWY010000007.1, read on the forward strand.
AGAAATCGCCGCGCGTGTCCGATAGCCGATAGGCTGCCAAGCCATGTCGTCAACCGGTCAAGGCGCGATGCTCCTCGGTGAGCTGCGGTTGCCCGCGGGGGCGTGGTACCCGTGGCACGAGCACCCGGTGCACCAGCTCGTGTGGGCGGCCGCGGGCGTGGTCGCCGTCGGCATCGGCGAAGCGCACTGGGTGCTGCCGCCGACGCGTGCGTTGTGGGTGCCCGCCGGCGTGCCGCACCGGACGGGTGCCGTGGCCAACGCGGAGCTGCGCGGTGTCTACGCGGATCCGCAGAAGTGCCCGGTGGCCTGGGCGCAGCCGCGGATCGTCGCGGTGGGACCGTTGCTGCGGGAGCTGCTGGAGTACCTCACGGGCAACCCGGCGCAGGACGCCCGCGAACGCGCCGAGGCCGTGGTGTTCGACGTGCTGGAGCCGGTGGACGTCGCGCCGATCGTGGTGCCGTCGCCGGAGGATCCGCGGGCGCGGGACGTCGAGGCGATGGTGCTCGCCGACCCCGCCGACCGCCGCGGGCTGGCCGAGCTGGGCCGCGCTGTCGGGGCGAGCGAGCGGACGCTGGCGCGCGCGTTCGTGCGCGACTGCCGTATGACCTTCGGGACCTGGCGCACGCAGGTAAGGCTGCGGGCGTCGCTGCCGTTGCTCGCCGAAGGTCTGCCGATGACGACCGTCGCGCACCGCGTGGGGTACGCGACGGCGAGCGCGTTCGTCGCGGCGTTCCGGCGGGCGGTCGGCGTGCCGCCAGGGGCCCACTTCACGGCCGCTACCGCCACGAGGGCAGCCACATCTCCGCGTTCCATTGCGCGGTCGTGATCGGCACCCCGTTGAGGATCGGCCACAGCCACACGAAGTTCGCCACCACGAGTCCCGTGTAGAGCGCCACGACGAGCAGACCGGTACCCCGCCGTTCGAACCCGCGCCGGGCACCGCCGAGGATCTGCCCCAGCACGAGTACCAAACCGAGCACCAGGAACGGCGCCATCGGCGTGGCGTAGAAGAAGTACATCTGCCGGTCGATGTTCGTGAACCACGGCAGCAGCCCGGCGAAGTAGGCCGTGAGCACGGCGGCGTAGCGCCAGTCGGCGCGGAAGATCCAGCGCCACAGCCCCCAGCCGAGCATCGGCAGCGCGAGCCACCACATCGCGGGCGTGCCGATCAGCATCGTCGCGCCGACGCAGCGCGACTCGCCGCAGCCGGTGACGGCGCTGTCGTAGTAGTACAGCATCGGGCGCAGGCCCATGGGCCACGTCCACGGCTTCGACTCCCACGGGTGCGGGTTGTCCTTGGGCGTCAGCAGTGTTTCGTGGAAGTGCAGGACGTTGAGCGTGTAGTCGCCGAGCGAGCGCAACGCGGGCGGCACCCAGGCGAACAGGCCGGGGTCGATGTCCTTGATCTCGGTGTAGTGCCGGTCGGTGGCCGTCTCGCTGGCGAACCACGCCCAGAACGCGGCCAAGTACATCAGCAGCGGGATCGCGACGATCGCCCACAACGCCGGCGCGACGTCCCGCCGGATCGTCCCCACCCACGGCCGCTCGACGCCCGCCGCGCGCCGCGCCGCGACGTCGAAGAACACCGTGAGCAGGCCGAACGCCGCGATGTAGTACAGCGCCGACCACTTCACGCCGAACGTCAGCCCGATCATCAGGCCCGCGGCGAAGCGCCACCAGCGGAACCCGAGCTTCGGCCCCCAGACGGATTCGTTGACCCAGCCCTCGCGCACCGCGACGGCCAGCCGCTGCCGCACCTGGTCGCGGTCGCACAGCACACACGCGAACGCGGCCAGCACGAACAACGCGATGAAGATGTCGAGCATCCCCATGCGCGACTGCAGGTGCAGCACGCCGTCGCTGATCACGAGGACGCCCGCGATGCCGCCGAGCAGCGTCGAGCGCGTGAGCCGGCGCGCGATGCGGATGGTGAGCAGGATGATCAGCGTGCCCGCGAGCGCCGGCATGATGCGCCAGCCCCAGCCGTTGTAGCCGAACAGCCATTCGCCGATCGCGATGAAGTCCTTCGCCAGCGGCGGGTGCACGATGAGCTCGTAGCCGGCGTTGTCCTCGTACCCGCCGTTGCGCAGCATCTGCGCCGCCTGGGGCACGTAGTGCTTCTCGTCGAACACCGGTGTGCCGTGATCGGTGGGCACCCCGAGGTTCTGCAGGCGCACGACGCCGCCGATCACCGTGAGGATCAGCGTGACGAGCCAGCCGCGCAGGCGGTCGGTCGGCATGCCGCGGCCCAGCAGCGTGGCCTCGCGGTCGGTCGGCGGTCGCAGCGCGTCGACCGGGTCCGGCCGCACGCTCTCGTCGTCGGGACGGGTCAGCAGCGCGGTCACGGGGCCTGATACTACGACCCCGGGTGTGATGGCCGTGTCGTTAGGCTGGCGGGCATGGGACGTCTCGTGCTCGCCGCCACCCCGCTGGGCGACCCGGGCGACGCTTCGGCGCGCCTGGTCTCCGCCCTGGCCTCGGCGGACGTCATCGCCGCCGAGGACACCCGCCGCCTGCGCTCACTGGCTTCTTCGCTGGGCGTCACCCCTTCCGGGCGCGTGGTGTCCTTCTACGAGGACGTGGAGACCGCGCGCCTGCCCGGGCTGCTGGACGCCCTGCGCTCCGGCTCGACCGTGCTGCTCGTGACCGACGCCGGCATGCCCTCGGTGTCGGACCCGGGCTTCCGCCTCGTCGCGGCCTGCGTCGCGGAAGACCTGCCGGTGACCTGCCTGCCGGGCCCCTCCGCGGTGACGACGGCGCTGGCTTTGTCCGGTTTGCCCTGCGACCGCTTCTGCTTCGAGGGCTTCGCGCCGCGCAAGCCGGGAGAGCGCGCGCGGTGGTTCGCCGCTTTGGCGTCGGAGCCGCGGACAGTCGTGTTCTTCGAGTCGCCGCATCGGGTGGGTTCGCTTTTGGCCGATGCTGCTTCGGTTTTGGGGCCTTCTCGCCGGGCTGCCGTGTGTCGTGAGCTGACGAAGACGTACGAAGAGGTCAAACGGGGCACTCTGGGGTCGCTTGCCGAGTGGGCTGCTGATGGGGTTCGCGGTGAGATCACCGTGGTGCTGGAGGGTGCGGTTCCTGCTGCGGTGTCCGTTTCGGACCTCGTGGGCGAGGTTTCGGCCCGGGTGGCTGCGGGGGAGCGGCTGAAGGTGGTCGCGGCTGAGGTGGCGGAGGGGGCTGGGGTGTCCAAAAAGGATTTGTATGACGCTGTGGTGGCTTCGCGGAAGTGATGGACTTCGGCTTGTATCGGCGGGCATTCTCGAGGATCTGAACCCGGCTGGTTCGTGGTAGGCCAGGACGCCGCCGCGCAGGCGAATTACGCGAACCTGCTGCGCTCGTCCAGGCTGTTCGGGCACGGCCATCGTGACGAGACGCGCCGTGTCTCGCGGGCTCGGGCTGATATTCACTTGGCGCGGCAAGCAGAACGGATCCGACGCGAGGGGGCACAGTGGACGGTGCGGGTTTGGCGCAGGTCGCGTCGGACGTCGCGAGCCGATTCAGCGAGGTCGATCCCGAAACGCGGCGTGTGATCGTCGAGCGAGTGTGCCGGTTGGCAGTGTCGCGGTGCGGATCGTCGGCCGCGCGGCTCCGCGAAGGACTCGACGCTTTGCGGCAGGGGGACGCGGCGGCCGACCTTCAGGCCGCGGTAAACCGCCTCACGGAAGATCTCGATGTCCGCGCGTGGACCATTCAGGATGAGGTCGACGCCCACCGAGCGCGCGAAGAGGAGTACTTCGCCGCGTTTCGCGCGGCGCGGGCGAGCGCTTCTGTGGGGTTCGCCTTGGCCGGTGCGTTTGAGGATGCGCTGTACGAGGCGTGGCACGCCATCGACGACCGCGATGCGTTCGTGGCAGCCACGACGGACCCGGGCGAACGATGGGTCCGCTAGCCAGTACGGTGAGTCACCGAACCTGGTCCGAACCGGCGATCGGCAGGGCGTTCGAGGCGAATTCGCACGGCGGCCCTTCGACAAGCTCCTGCTCGTCTCGCGATATTCCCAGCTCGGCTTCTTGTCGGATCTGACTATCGAGGAGACCGGCGAGCGGTTCTACGTTGCGCTGAATCGCGATACTCGCTTGGCGCCTCTGGCTACGGTTCTCGTATGACAATCGCCGCCCTGGTTTATCGGTACACCGACGCCGAGCGCGCCGGAACAGTGCCGGCATGGACGGATTTCTCCGACGTCGGCAAGTCATTCGGCGGCGAGGTGCTGACCCTCGAGGCGTACGAGGAGGTCGAAGGCCGCCACCTCGCGTTCTTGCGGAGGCTCCTCGCCCTGCACTCGGTGGACGAGCTGGAGGTGCGCACGCCGACGGTGCTGACCGATTCGTGGGCGCACCTCCGCTCCGGCCTCCGCTTCCCGGCCGACGACGCACTGGCGATGATCCGCTCGATGTGGCGAGGCAGTGGTCTCGACTGCGCGTTCTCGTCGCCCGAGGGCGTGGTCATCTGGCAGGGTTTCGACCACTACATCGCCGTCGAGGTGCCCGACGCTGCGGCGCTGTCGCTCGCCGGGGAATTCGGCCTGCGCTGGTTCCCCGTGGACCCGTTGCGCCCCGATTTCTCCGACGGCGGTGACGGGCCTCTGGCCATCGACCCGGAGTTCTTTGCCCACCTTTCCGTCGCCACGCCGACCGTCGTGCTCGAACGCTGGGCCAGCGGCGAGCTGGGCCGGCAATGGCATGCCGTCGCCGACGAGGCGGACGTTGTCGAACTCCACCGAGACGTCGAGCCGAACACAGTGCTGGCCGCGTTCGTCGGCGCGCCGCTGGACTCGTTGCCGCGAAGCGAGACCAATATGTCGCGAGCCACAACGTCGACCTCGATGCGTATCACCAGGCTCAAGCCACGGCTAAGAAGTCCAAGTGGGATGTTTTCGTCGACGCCGCGGGGGAGCTCGTCAAAAGCCTTATCGGCTGGGACGACATCAAGGACTGCGTAACGCAGGGAGCGATCGGCGCTTGCGTCAGGACGATCATCAGCTTCATTCCGTGGGGCAAGATCCTCAAGACCGGCGAAATCGTCGAGGCCTTCTGGAAGGGCGCCCGCGCTCTGGTCACCTTCGGCTGCGAGGTTGAGAAGGCCGAAAAGGTCGTCGTCGACACCGAACGTGTCCTCACCGACGCCGAGCGCGCTGGCGCGGACGCGGAGCAGATGGCCGTCGAGGCGCAGGAGTCCGCGGCACAGGCGAAGCAGGCGGCCGAGGAGGCGAAGGCTTCAGGTACGTCGGAGAGCAGCGCCGGTTCTGGCTCGAGCCACCCCGACTGCAACAGCTTCGTCGCCGGCACGCAGGTTCTCCTGGCCGACGGGACAACCAAGTCGATCGAGCAGGTTCACAACGGCGACGTCGTCCTCACGACGGACCCGGCGACTGGCGTACAGGAACGTCACACTGTGGTGGGCACCATCGTCCACGGTGACGAGGACGCCCGCACGCAGATCACTGTCGAGTCAGACGGCAAGTCGGGCACGGTCACAGCCACGGACTGGCACCTCTTCTGGGTTGAAGGCCGCGGCTGGACGGCCATCGGCGACCTGAAGCCCGGCGATCACCTACACTCGGCTGATGACCACGCGTCGACAATCGTCGCGGTTCGGCACTTCACCCAGAGTGCCTCCGTATACGACCTGACAGTCGACCGAATTCATGATTTTTTTGTGGCTGGTATATTTGGTTCTCTCCTCGTTCATAACTGCGGTGAAGACTACATTGCGCCTGAAGGGAAATTTGTTTCTAAGGAAGCGAGGATTGCGAAGTCTTTAGATCGCAGTGTTCGTGAGGTGAAGGATGCTATTCACGCGGTTAAGCGACAGGGAAAGCTTGGAGGAGCGCGAAGTAATCCGGATATTATGGTAGACGTCAATACGGGAGAGGTTCACACGAAGCTGCCCTGTGGGTGTCCAAGTGAGGACTCTATTGGGAATATTCATGACTATTTGCCGGATCCCGAAGACTATGGCGGCCGTGGCGCAAATCGGGGTCGTCGGCCTTAGTGCTCAGGAGTGTTTTGATGTGTGACGACGAAGAATGGGCGAGAGTATCGCTGAGGGTTTCCCTTGAGTCGATCTCACTGCTCGAAGTCGAAGAGAAATTGGGTCTTCGATCGAGTGTCGTGGAGGAGGCGCGCGTCGGCGCGAACTGGTGGGTGAGGGATATGTACGAGTCTGGCGACGAGTCCCTGAGTAGCCAGCTTGATTTGGTTTCCCAGGTCATCGGTGAGCGGGCTGATCGCCTGGCAAATTTACCCGACGCCGCGGACATAAATATTATGATCAGCTGGACGCCCAGGCGAGGCCAAGACAGCGTCGGCTTCGATGCTGATTTTGTTTCCTTGCTCGCATCGGTAGGTGGAAGACTGATATTGGATATGCATACTGATGATTGCGATTGTGAGTAGGTAGCCGTGATTGAATATTTGGTGTGCGGCAAAATCTAGTACTGTGCAACACTAAGTAAGCAGTAGAGAGATGGCGATGTGGGCCTTTGCGGCGTCAGGTTCCTCGCCCGTGATGATGTCCGTGTAGATGAACGACTCGCCCAGGCGGACGAGGACGTAGGCGAGGTCCGGTGCTGGCAAAGGTGACGCCAGGCGCCCTGCGGTGATCTCGGTTGTCAGGAGGTCCGTCAGTTGGGCGATGGTGCGCGACTGGACGACGCTGGCCTTCGTCGTCAGCAACCGCAGTGCCCGCTCGGGTTCGCGTTGCAGGAAGGTACGAAAGGCGACCGAGCCGTTCACCAGGGAGACGAAAGCTCCGATCGCGTCTGCCACGCCGGCGGCGCCACGGCCGGTGAAGGACACGTTGTCGAATACCAGGGAAGTTTCCGACCACAGGATTTCGCCCAGGAGGTGGTCGCGGCTGCCGAGCCAGCGGTGGAGGGTGGCGCGCGAGACGCCCAGTTCCGTGGCCAGCTCGCGCATGTCCACGCGGCGGCCGGCCAGGAACCAGGCGCGGGCCAGGGCGAACGCGGTGGCGGGGTCTGGACGTGAGGCGAACGTCGGGACCGAGTTCGAGGTCGTCGCGCGGGTCGGGTGGGGGTCAGAGGGCGTGTCGATGTGTGAGACGTTACCACGGAGTGTCGCATCGGTGAGACATCTGGCAAAGTGTCTCGCCAAGAGACCGCGAACGAAGAGGTGGCGAAACCAAGATGCGTGCTGTGCAGGTGACCGAGTTCGGTGGGCCCGAGGTGCTCAACCTCGTCGAGCTGCCGGAGCCCGAGGCCGGGGCCGACGAGATCCTGATCGACGTGGACCGGATCGGGGTCAACTACGCGGATACGCATCAGGCGGAGAACTCGTACCTCGCGCCGAGCAAGTTGCCGCTGGTGCCCGGTGGTGAGGTGGTCGGGAAGACCGCCGCGGGTCAGCGCAAGGTCGCGCTCATCAACAGCGGCGGGTACGCGGAGAAGGCCGTCGCGAACAGCCTCATGGCGTTCGACGTGCCCGAGGGTGTCGATGATCTGCACGCCCTCTCGATGCTGGTGCAGGGGACGACGGCCTGGGTGCTGCTCAAGAAGAACGCGCACCTCGAAGCCGGCGAGTCCGTGGTGGTCCACGCGGCGGCCGGTGGGGTCGGGACGATCGCGGTGCAGCTCGCCAAGGCGTGGGGCGCCGGGCGAGTGATCGCGACGGCGAGCAGTGAAGAGAAGCGGAACCTCGCGACGGAACTCGGCGCCGACGCGACGGTCGACTCGAACGCCGAGAACATGACCGAAGCGCTCGTCGAGGCCAACGGTGGCAAGCGCATCGACGTCATCCTCGACATGGTGGGTGGCGCGACGACCGACCAGAGCATCGCGGCGCTGGCGCCGTTCGGGCGGTTGGCGTTCTACGGCATGGCGAGCCGGAAGCAGCCGAAGGCTCTTGAGCTCAGGAATCTGCTCGGGCACAGCACCACGGTCACCGGCATGTGGCTGCCGCACGTCTTCCGCCTGCCGGGCAACGTGTTCGGCACTGCCCTGAACGACCTCTTCGCCCTGATCCAGGACGGCAAGCTCCGCGCCATCGCCGGCGGCGAGTACGCGCTCCAGGACGCCCGGAAAGCCCACGAAGCCCTGCGTTCCCGTGGCACAGTCGGCAAGCTGCTGCTCGACCCTCGCAAGTAGCGAGACAACGCTCGGCCGGGAAACCTACCCCGGTCGGGCGGGTCAGCACGAGCGATCGGGTCGCCGCGAAGCCGACAAGGCGAAAGGCGGCGCGAAGGCTGAGCTGAACCGCAGGCGTCCGTGTGGCGCGAAGGCTGAGCTGAACCGCAGGCGTCCGTGTGGCGCGAAGGCTGAGCTGAACCGCAGGCGTCCATGCGGCGCAAAAGCTGACCTAAACAGGTGTGGCCAGGAGTGTCTCCAGAGGGGCGGCCTTGTGGAGACACTCCTGCCACTCCGCTGCGCTGTCCGAATCCGCCGTGATGCCGCCGCCGACGCCCAGGGCGATCCGGCCCGAGGAGATCTCGAAGGTGCGGATCGCGACGTTCAGCTCCAGGCCCGCCACCGGCGACAACAACCCGACCGCGCCCGTGTAAACGCCGCGCGGCACCGGTTCCAGGGTGGCGATCTCCGACAACGCCCGGATCTTCGGCGCCCCCGTGACCGAGCCTGGGGGGAAAGTCGCGGCCAGCAACGCAGAGTCCGAAACGCCGGATGGCAACACGCCCTCCACCGTGGACGCCAGGTGCCACACCCCCGGCGCCGGTGACACGGTCAGCAAGGACGGCACCACCACGCTCCCGACCGCGCACACCCGCCCCAGGTCGTTGCGTACGAGGTCGGTGATCATCACGTTCTCGGCGACGTCCTTGGCTGATTGCCGCAGCAGCAGAGCATTCCCGTCGTCAGCAGGGCCCCGGCGCGGCAGAGTCCCCTTGATCGGCACCGAAGAAACCCGGCGACCCCGGCGCGACAAAAACAGTTCCGGCGACAGCGAAACCACGGAACCCCAAGCACCGCCAACAAAAGCAGCCCTCGTCGGCGACAACCGCCGCACGCCCTCCGAGAACAGTGCCGCGGCGGAACCCGAAAAAGACCCCGTGAACCGCGTGCAGATGTTCGCCTGAAAAAGCTCGCCCGCCTCAATCGCGGCAACGCACGACTTCACCGCCTGCTCGTGCGAAGCAACAGAAGGGCGCTCCAACACCGAAGCCGTCCACGTCAACGAAGAATAAGAGGACAGCGCCTCCTCCACAGTGGACAACAGTGGCCTCGGGTCATCCGCCAGTGACTCGAACCAGCAGTCACCCAAAGAATCCCACCGCAGCACGTGATCGGCCCACCCCCAAGCGGACCGAGGCACCCCGGAAGAACGCCCAGAGGGATCAGCCGAGTCGTACGACAGATACCCGAACCACCCGCCTCCGACGCACTCCTCAGGTGCGTCAAACGAGAAACCAGAAGGAAACGGCCCAGCGGACACCGACACAAACGGCGCCACCACCGCCGACGACCCGAACCACGACCCGCACAGCGCCGCCGGCCCTGGCCGCCCCTGCGCCGCAGCGAAAGCCGACAGCAACACCACGGCCCGTGAAGGTGTCACGTCCGTCGAAAGCCGCTGCCGCCAGAACCGCATGCGCACATCTTGCCAAGTGGCCCCGACAAGAAAATCAGAGCAACACGTCTGACATCGTGAATGGATAGACCACAGCGTCCTGCGCCACCGGTCCCGCGACCCCGGGCAACCCGGAGAACGCGTGCTGGTGCAACCCCAGCCGCGCGTGGAACCAGCCGGGCCGGCCGGGAATGCCGTTGTGCCGCACCAGCCACAGCACCACGTCGGGGTCGGCCCAGCGGTCGGGGTGCAGGCGATGGGCCCAGCAGTCGTGGGCGGCATACACGAGCACGCGCCGGATCCGGGCCGCGTGGCGCACGTGCTTGATCCACGACTTCACGAACCGGTCGTCGACACTCTGAGCGTCCACCTCGAGAGCGGGCGCCAACGACCCCGGCGCAAACGCACCCAGCTTGCTGGCCGTCCGCACGAAATGGTCGGCCTGGTCGTGCACGGCGCCCGGCCGCGCGAAGTGCCGGGCGCCGGTGTGCAGACCAGCGTGCTGAGCCGACGTGAGCATCCGTTCCGCGCCGGGGTCGCGCCAGTTCACGTTCTCGCTGATCGTCACCGACGCGAAGCGGACGTCGGCGGCACGCACCGCCGTCCAGTCGAGCACCTGCTCGCGATGGGTGAGCGTGAGCCCACGCTCGCTCTCCGGTTCGGTCACGCCAGCCCCACGTCCGGTGAAGTGAAAGGCCACCCTACGTCGGCAAACGAGCAGCGGCACAAATCGAACCCCGGCGTGTCCGACGTCCGATCAGGCGTTTTCCCGCTGGAACGTGCGCGTGCCCCACCAGATCGCGAGCACCGCCATCACGAGCACCACCACGCTGCCGGTGAACAGCGCGTCCATGGAGTAGTCGCCGCGGAAGCTGTTGCGCTCGACATCCACCACGTGCCGGAACGGGTTGATCTGCGAAATCGTGTACAGCCACTTCGGCGCCAGGCCGGCCGTGATCGGGATGAGGATCCCGGACAGCAGGAGCAGCGGCATGAGCACCGCGTTCAGCAGCGCGGGGAACGACTCCTCGCTCTTCAACGTGAGCGCCAGCGCGTATGAACACGAAGCCAGCGTCAGCGCCAGCAGGAACACGATCAGCAGGCTCAGCAGCACCCCGCCGACCGGCGCGTCCAGGTCGAACACCAGGTACGCCAGCACGATGATCAGCACCGACTGCACCACCGCCTGCAACGCGTTGGCCAGCACCTTCCCGAGCAGCAGCGCCGCGCGGCTCACCGGTGTGACGCGCAGCCGTTCGACCACGCCGGAGCGGTAATCGGCCAGCAGCGAGAACCCGACGAACGAGCTGCCGAACAGCGCCAGCTGCGCGATGAGCGCGGGGGTGAGCACCATCCAGCCGTCGACGTCGGACAGGCCCTGCGCGTTGAGCGTCTTCACCAGCAGGGGCCCGAAGAAGAACAGGTACAGCAGCGGCTGCATGATCCCGATCAGCAGCCACGCGGGATTGCGCAGCGCCGCCGTCATGTCGCGGCGGAAGATCAGCCAGACGTCAAGCAACACCGGACACCTCCGGGGAACTCGGCTGCTCGGCGTCACGCAGGGTGCGGCCGGTCAGGGTGAGGAACACGTCGTCGAGCGTCGGGCGCGTGACCTGCATGGACTCCATCACGATGCCCTTCGCGTCGAGCGCGCGCAGCAGCTCCGGCATGGCCGTGTCGCCGCGCGGCACGCGGAAGCGGATCGACCCGCCGGCCACGTCGAACTCGTGCGCGCCCGTGAGCTGCCGGGCGACATCCGCGGCGTCCGTGGCGACCGACGGGTCGACGCCGATCACCACGCCGTCGCCGGAAACCCGGGACTTCAACGAGTCGGGCGTGCCCTCGGCGACGATCCGGCCGTCGTCGATCACGATCAGCCGGTCGGCCAGCGCGTCGGCCTCGTCGAGGTAGTGCGTGGTCAGGAAGATCGTCACGCCGTGCTCCGCGCGCAGGCGCCGGATGTGGTCCCACAGGTTCGCGCGGCTCTGCGGGTCGAGCCCGGTCGAGGGCTCGTCGAGGAACACCAGACCCGGGTTGTGCACGAGCCCGAGCACGATGTCGAGCCGCCGCCGCTGACCCCCGGACAGCGTTTTCGTGAGCCGCTGGTCCAGCCCCGCGAGGTCGAGCTGCTCGCTCAGCACCGCGCCGCGCGCGATCGCGTCGGCCTTCGACATGCCGTAGAGCCGGCCCTGCAGCTCGATCTCCTCGGCGACGCGCACCTCCGGCGACGCGCCCCCGCCCTGCGCGACGTAGCCGATGTTGCGCCGGACCCCCAGCGGATCGGCGAGCAGGTCGTGCCCGCCGACGGTCGCCGTCCCGGCCGATGGCTTCAGCAGCGTGGTGAGCATGCGCAGGGTCGTCGTCTTGCCCGCCCCGTTCGGGCCCAGGAACCCCACCAGCTCGCCGGCCTCCACATCGAGGTCGACCCCCTTGACGGCGTGGACTTCGCCCCCGCCCCGGCCCTTGCGGCGGAACCGCCGCTCGAGACCGCGTGCCGTGATCATGAAGAACCCTCTCCTCCCAGAGATCAACTAGTCAAAGTTGACTAATCGACGAGCACACTGTGCCCGAGCCGGTTGCGCTAGTCAAATTTGATTACTCGGCGGGCTTGCGGAACAACGGTTCGGCGTCGTCGGCCATCACGTACTCGCCCTTCTCGAGGCGTTCGATCAGCTGCTCCAGCCACGTGTGGCTCGCGCCCGAGATGCCGGCCCACAGCCGGAACAGCTCCACGACGTGCGGCGGCTGGCCCCAATCGGCCTGATCGTCGAGCATCAGCCGCGCCCGCCGCTCCTCGCCTTCGAGGTGCACGAGCCGCTGCCGCAGCAGGCTGATCGCGTGCTGGCGGGGCAGCGCGGGCATGAGCCCGATGCCCGCCGACATCTCCGGATGACCCACCTCGGGGTCGGACAACGCGCGGGTCAGCAGCAGCTGGAACTCCTGCTCGCCGTCGTCGGTCAGCCGGTAGGCGACGCGGTCGGGCCCCGAGTCGCCCGGCTCGACGTCCACCTTCTCCAGCAGGTTCTCGGCCGTCATCTTCTTCAGCGCGTGGTAGATCGAGCCCGGCTGGACGTTCGCCCACTTCTCCGCCGACCACGTGAGCAGCTCCCGGCGCACCTGGTAGCCGTGCGCCCGGCCGAACATGCGCACCACGCCGAGCACGAGCAGACGCGTCGCCGACACCGCGTTCTCCCTTCGCGTACCGCCCAACAATGCCTTGGACGGTTTCCGTAGGCTAAACAGGTATGAGCACCTCTGTGTTGACAGCGGTGGCCTGGCCCTACGCCAACGGCCCCCGCCACATCGGCCACGTATCCGGATTCGGCGTCCCGTCCGACGTCTTCTCCCGCTACCAGCGAATGGCCGGCAACCGGGTGCTCATGGTGTCCGGTACCGACGAACACGGCACGCCGATCACCGTCCAGGCCGACAACGAGGGCCTCACCCCGCAGCAGACCGCCGACAAGTACACCCGCCAGATCGACGAGGACCTGCGCGGCCTCGGCCTGTCCTACGACCTGTTCACCCGCACCTCCACCGGCAACCACGCCGAGGTCACGCAGCAGATCTTCCTCGCGCTCAACCGCAACGGCTACGTGGTCCCCAAGACCACGCGCGGCGCGATCAGCCCGTCGAGCGGGCGCACGCTGCCCGACCGCTACGTCGAGGGCACCTGCCCGATCTGCGGTTACGAGTTCGCGCGCGGCGACCAGTGCGACAACTGCGGCAACCAGCTCGACGCCGCCGAGCTCATCAACCCGCACTCGCGCATCAACGGCGAGACGCCGAAGTTCGTGGAGACCGAGCACTACTTCCTCGACCTGCCTGCGTTCACCAAGACGCTCGGCGACTGGCTGTCGACGAAGAACGACTGGCGCCCGAACGTCCTCAACTTCACCAAGAACCTCATCGACGACATGCGCCCGCGCCCGATCACGCGCGACCTCGACTGGGGCGTGAAGATCCCGCTCGACGGCTGGCGCGACCAGTCGATGAAGCGCTTCTACGTGTGGTTCGACGCGGTGATCGGCTACTTCTCCGCCAGCGTCGAGTGGGCCCGCCGCTCCGGCAACCCCGACGCGTGGCAGGAGTGGTGGAACAACGCCGACGCGCGCTCCTATTACTTCATGGGCAAGGACAACATCACCTTCCACGCCCAGATCTGGCCGGCGCTGCTGCTCGGCCACAACGGCGAGGGCGACCACGGCGGCCAGCCGGGCAAGTACGGCAAGCTGCACCTGCCCGACGAGATCGTGTCCAGCGAGTTCCTCACCATGAGCGGCTCGAAGTTCTCCACCTCGCGCGGCACCGTCATCTACGTGCACGACTTCCTGCGCGAATTCGGCCCCGACGCGCTGCGCTACTTCATCTCCGTGGCGGGCCCGGAGACGCAGGACACCGACTTCACGTGGGACGAGTTCGTCCGCCGCACGAACTTCGAGCTCGCCAACGAGTGGGGCAACCTCGTGAACCGCTCGATCTCGATGGCGCACAAGAACGTCGGCGCGATCCCGCGTCCGGACGCCCCCACGGCGGCCGACGAGGAGCTGAAGACGCTGTCGCGCAAGGCGTTCGACGTCGCCGGTGCCCACCTGGCCCGCTCGCGCTTCAAGGCGGCGGCGTCCGAGGCCATGCGTGTGGTCACGGCGGCGAACCGGTACCTGTCGGACCAGGAGCCGTGGAAGCTCAAGGACGACCCCGCGCGCCGTGACAGCGTGCTGCACACGGCGTTGCAGGTGGTCAGCGACGCGAACACGCTGCTCACGCCGTTCCTGCCGCACTCGGCGCAGAAGGTGCACGAGGCGCTGGGCGGCACGGGCGTGTGGGCCGCGCAGCCGGAGCTGCAGGAGGTCGAGGACCTCGACATCCCGGGCCGGATCAACCCGATCCTGACCGGCGACTACGCGGGCGAGCAGGCCAAGTGGGAGTCGCAGCCGATCGAGGTCGGCCGTCCGCTGCAGAAGCCGACGCCGCTGTTCACCAAGCTCGACCCGGGCCTCGGCGAGACCGGCCCCGACTGGGCGCCGATCGTCAAGTGACCCCCATGCGGCGTTCGGTGCGCCGGCCGCACCGAACGCCGCATGGGGTGCGTTGAGCGCACCGAACGCCACATTGAGGTTTTCTCAGTAGGGCGAGGTGGGGGTGCGTGTTGCCGTGAGGTGAGGCGTGGGGCCGCTGGTAGGACTGGATTTGCGAAGATCGAATCCTAAAATTCCAGAGGCCCCACGTGATCACCCATGGTGCCACGCTCGACGTGGCACGCGAGCTGGCCCTCTATGTCGGCACAGTGCTGCGCGCCGAGCGACACCGGCGAGGCACCCGCCGCGGCGCACGTGCGTTGACCCCCTACCGGCAGGCACTGCTGGTGCTGCGCTGGTTCCGCGATGCCACCCCGGTCCATCGACTCGCTACCGACCACCAGGTCAGCCTCGCCACCGCCTACCGCTACCTGCACGAAGCCATCACCGCTCTCGCCGCCCTCGCCCCCGACCTGCACCAAGCCCTGCAGCAACGC
>NZ_JBIAWY010000008.1:0-238596 GCF_042896185.1 Amycolatopsis sp. NPDC001319
GATCACCCTCTGCCCCAAACGCATCGGCACCATCGTCCAAGCAGCACTCGTCCTCACCCACCACGAACACCACGGCCGCTACTGAGAAAACCTCATTGGGGGCCGTGGGCGCACCGAAAGCGGCATTGGGGAGTTCTGGCGGTGGGACCGTCAGTGGGGTCTGGTAGAGATCTCGGGGTGAGCAGCTCCGAACCCGCCCCGCTGTGGGACCTTCCGGAGCCTTCGCGCTCCGCCTCGGAGCCGAAGGCGTCGGCGCCGCGCGCCAGGAAGCCGGCCGCAGGTGCGGGGAAGGCCGCGGCGGCGCGGAAAGCCGGGCCGCGCAAGGGGGCGCAGCAGCCGGCGCCCGAGCTGCCCGTGGCGAAGATCGTGGTGGACATCCCGCTGGCGCACCTGGACCGGACGTTCGACTACCAGGTGCCCGACAAGCTGCACGAGGCCGCGGTGCCGGGCTGCCGAGTGCGGGTGCGGTTCGCGGGGCAGCTCGTGGACGGCTACCTCGTGGAGCGCACGGACACCACGGAGTACGAGCGGAAGCTGGCGTACCTGGAGCGCGTCACGTCGAGTGAGCCCGTGTTGCCGCCTTCGCTGCACGCCGTGTGCCGGTCGGTGGCCGACCGCTACGGCGGCACCCTGTCCGACGTTCTGCGCCTGGCTTTGCCGCCGCGCCACGCCAAAGCGGAGGCCGAGCCTGCGGCAGAACCGGCGCCGCCGCCGGAGGTGCCGGACGTGTCGGCGTGGGCGAAGTACCAGCGGGGTCCGGCGTTCCTGGACGCCGTGGCCGACGGCAAGCCGGCCAACGCGGTGTGGCAGGCCTTGCCGGGCGAGGACTGGCCGCGCCGGCTCGCGGAGGCCGCGGCGGTGGCGGCGTCGTGCGGCCGGGGTGCGGTGCTCGTGGTGCCGGATCATCGGGACCTCACGCGGGTGCACGAGGCTTGTGTCGCGTTGATGGGCGATTCGTCGGTGGTGGCGTTGATCGCCGGGCTGGGGCCGGCGGAGCGGTACCGGCGGTGGCTCGCCGTGCTGCGCGGCAGCGTCCGGGTCGTGGTGGGCACGCGCGCGGCGATGTTCGCGCCGGTGGCCGACCCGGGCCTGTTCGTGGTGTGGG
The DNA here is from genome assembly GCF_042896185.1 of Amycolatopsis sp. NPDC001319. Lineage (NCBI taxonomy): Bacteria > Bacillati > Actinomycetota > Actinomycetes > Pseudonocardiales > Pseudonocardiaceae > Amycolatopsis > Amycolatopsis sp. NPDC001319. The sequence continues at coordinate 1,106 of NZ_JBIAWY010000008.1, forward strand.
ACGACGGCGACGACCTGCACCTCGACCCGCACGCGCCCTACCCGCACGTGCGCGACGTGCTCATGGACCGCGCGCACGCCACGAAATCGTCGCTGCTCGTCGGCGGCTTCGCGCGGACGGCGGAGGCGCAGCTGCTCGTGGAGTCGGGCTGGGCGCAGGCCGTGCTGGCCGACCGCGCCGAGCTGCGCGCGGCCGCCCCGCGCGTGACGCCGGTGGGGGAGGACTTCGACGTCGCCCGCGACGAGGCTGCGCGCGTGGCCCGCCTGCCCGCTGTCGCGTTCGAAGCGGCGCGCCAGGCGTTCGCCGCCGGCCTCCCGGCCCTGGTCCAGGTGCCCCGGCGCGGCTACGTCCCGGGCCTGGCCTGTGGCAACTGCCGCACGCCCGCGCACTGCCGCCGTTGCGCCGGCCCGCTGGCGCTGCCCGGCGGCTCGGTGGACGGCGCGCCGAAGCCGCCCGCGTGCCGCTGGTGCGGCGTCCCGGAGACCGCGTTCCGTTGCCAGGCTTGCGGTTCCGTGCGGCTGCGCGCGGTGATCGTGGGCGCGAAACGGACGGCTGAGGAACTGGGCCGGGCCTTCCCGGGCGTTCCCGTGCGCACTTCCGGCGCCGCGGAAGTCTTGGCCACGGTGCCGGGCCGCCCCGCACTGGTGGTCTGCACCCCCGGCGCCGAACCGGTCGCCGAGGGCGGCTACGGCGCCGCGCTGCTCCTCGACGGCTGGGCCCTGCTCGGCCGCCAGGACCTGCGGGCCGCCGAGGAAACCCTGCGCCGCTGGATGGCCGCCGGCGCCCTCGTCCGCCCGGCCGCTTCCGGCGGCCGCATCGTGGTGGGCGCCGAGGCCGGCCTGTCCGTGGTCCAGGCCCTGGTCCGCTGGGACCCGGCCTGGCACGCCGCCCTGGAGCTCGGCCAGCGCCGCGAACTGGGCTTCCCGCCCGCCATGCGCATGGCCAGCGTCGAAGGCACGCCCGACGCCGTCGCCTCCGTCCTCGACGATCTGCCCCTCCCCGACACCGGCGAAGTCCTCGGCCCCGTCCCCCTCGGCGACCTCGACCCCGACGGCAACGCCTCCCGCGAACGCGCCCTCGTCCGCGTCGCCCGCCCGGAGGGCAAAACCCTGGCCGCCCTCCTCCACGACGCCGCCGCCCGCCGCGACGCCCGTAAGGCGTCCGAACCGATCCGGATCCAGCTCGACCCACTGGAGCTGATCTAGCGCCGGAAGCGGGTTGTCCGGACCATTGCGGGCTCGGACCGTTTCGTTTCGGCCTTGATCGGGCATGTGGACAACGGTCGGGGGGAGGACTCGGCCGAACCACGCCCATCGGGCCCCGGACCAGGTTCCGTTGCTCCGTGTGCGCTCCGGGACTGCTGCGTTCGCTGGCTGCACGCTTCCTCCGGGTCCCTTTACGCTGGAGGCGCGATGTTCAGGACCGATCCGCGCGACGCCGACGGCTGCCCGGCCGGTGAAGGGGCGACCGCGCCCTCGATCCGGGAGGCCGATCCGGCGGACGTCGAGGCGCTCGGCGCCGCACTGGGGGAGCCGAAGTACTTCGCGGACCGGCTCGGGCGGCAGGCCGAGGGGCTGGGGGTGCTGTTCACCGCGTGGTGGGCGGGCCGGCCGGTCGGGGACCTGTACGTGTGGCTCGAGGACGCCGAGGAACGCGAGATCCGGCGCCGCCTGCCGGGGGTGCCGTTGCTGATGCACCTGGAGGTGCTGCCGGCCGTGCGCAACCGAGGGGTCGGCCGCGCGCTCATGCTCGCGGCCGAGGACCGGCTGGCCGAGCTCGGCCACCACCGCGGCGCCTTGGCCGTGCGAACGGACAACACCGACGCGGCCCGCCTGTACCGCCGCCTCGGCTATCGGGACTGGGGCCACGGCACCGTCGTCTGCTACGCCGAGCGCACGGCCGCCGACGGCCGCACCGTGTCCGAAGCCGAGGTGTGCCACGTGCTGGTGAAGAACCTCTAGCTCTGCTGCACCAGCCCGGTGATGCGCAGGGTGCGGAACGCGCCGCCGATGCCGTCGGCCTCGTGCTGCTCGTGGAGCTCGGTCACGTGCGCGCACCAGGTCGCCCGGTCCTCCTGCCAAGCCCGCAGGTAGCTCGCGCACAACTCGGCCTCGAGCACGTTCTCGCTCTGGTGCAAGGCAGTGCGCAGCGCTTCGCTCATGTTGTCGCGCCGGGTGGGTTCCAGCCCGGTCGCTTCCTGCACCTGCAGCATCGCCTTGCGGATGAAGTTCCGGCGCTGGACGAGGAACTCGGCCCAGTAGTCCTCGGTCGCGTCGGGGAGGCCGAGACCCCGGTCGAGCAGGGCGTAGACGCCTTCCGCGAGGGTGTCGCCCAGTTCCTCGTTCTCGGCGCGGATCAGGTTGTACGGGTCGTAGTCCGCCTGGAACGCGCTTCCGGTGAGCGCCGTGCGCCGCAACCCGTTGTCGCCCAGCAGGAAGAACCAGTCTTCGTTGTAGATGTCCGGGAAGAACGAGTCGAGGCACTGCTCGCCCACGACCAGCGCCCCGCCGCCGACGAAGGTGTCCTGCCACCCGCCGGACTCGCGATAGGCGTGGCAGACCACGGAGTTGTCCGGCATGCCGATGTTGTTCAGGCCCACGGCCGCGTACTCGCCCAGAAGGCCCGCGGCCTCACGCAGGTCGGCCGGACGGGGCAGCGTGATGTCGTCGTCGAGGAACAGCACCCGGTCCCAGCGTGCGAGGCCCGCGACGAGCAGCCCCAGGTTGCGCTTGAGGCTCGTGTCGGCGCCGCGGAGCAGCTCGTGGCGCCGCAGCAGCTCAGTCGTGGCGAACTGGGGCATGACCTTCGCGGGGAGGTCGTCGGTGTCGATCGCGAAGGCCCGCACGCCAGCCTTTTTCGCCGCCAGCACGACCTGGTCGGCCTTTGCCGCGTGGCTGCACAGCAGGAGGACCGGCACATCGAGCTCGCGGGCGATGTCCCAGACGTGGACCAGCGCGTGCTCGTCACGGCCGTTAGGCACCACGATCGCGTCCAGCTCGGCCTGGGGAGTCCTCCCGGCACCGACCTCGGCCAGCAGGCGCCGGTGGGTGGTGTGCTGCGCCGGCGCTCCGACGGCAGTGGTCATCTCAGCTCGTTTCTGGCCATTCGTGCAGCCGGTGCTCCGCCAGCGTCCAGTCGGGGGTGAGCCCCTGGTTGTTGAAGATGGGCACGCGGCTGATGATGCTGAAGGAGTCCGCGTGGGCGAATCGCGCGTCCAGGTGGGCCTGGTTGCGATCGCGGAAACGCGGGTCGGTCAGCGCTCGCACGGCTCCGAGGGTTCCCCGGCCGTACATCCCGTTGCACACGGTGACGGTGCGTTTGCGGTTGAGCGGGTTGACTCCGTGGTAGAAGAGCGCGACGTCCGCGACGAGGGTGTCGTCGGGTGACGTCTGGGCGTTGAAACGTTCGGTCGTGCCGTCCGGGTGCGTCACCTCGAAGCTGCCCGGCACGTCCTCGCCCGGGCCGCCGCGGCCGATCTGCCGCACCGGCGCGTCGATCAGGTTGAGCAGCTCGCGGGTCTGCGGGTTGAAGTCGACGCCGCCGAGCAGCACGAGGTGCGCCGTGTAGTCCTTGGGCCGCAGGGGGACACGGGGGTTCGCGGTGCGGAAGGAGACGTTGCTGGTGGGGTTGCAGGCCCGGATGTGGCCGTACAGCTCGATCAGCGCGTCCGGGTCGGCGTAGCTGAAGAGCCGGGAGTAGTCGGGACTGGCGGGATCCGCGTAGCCGATCCGCATGTCCTCGGGCAGCTGGGCGTCGACGATCACGACGTCTTCGTTCGGCGGGAACCGCCAGACGTTGCCCGGCGCGAACTCGGCCGAGCCCGTCGCCTCGTGGGAACCGCCGCGCAGCTCGGTCAGCTCGGCGAGCAGGTCCTCGCGCCCGCGTTGCTCGTCCTCGGTGAGCTGCTCAGCCTGCAGCAGACGGAAGGACGGCCCCTCGACCGACCGGCGGGTGGCGAAGAACGTGGCGTACGCGTCGAGCCGCAGCATCGGCGGCGACACCGGGTTGCCGGTGTTCTCCCAGGACGAGAGCAGCGTGTTGCTCACCCCGAACACGTCGGCGAGCTGGCGTTGGGTGATCTGCACCCCGGGCCAGGTCTCCTTCCGCAGCGCGCGGAGGCGTCCGGCGAGGGCGGGGCTCGGCTGGGACACGACTTCAGACCTTTCAGTGAAGTCCACTGGAACGCGAGTGACGAAGATTGTACACGGAGAGTACTGGAACGGCGTGGGAGGCTCGTCGGGACGTCTCTGGCGGAGAATTGAGGGGTTGTTCAGTTCGCGGATCGGCAAAAGTCTTAGGGAGAACTTAAGTCTAAGGCCCTGTTCAGGTTCAGTCGCAGCCTTTATAGTTCGATCTATGGAAGTCTACTGGATTTCAGGAACCACCTGAACAGGGGGTCGGCCATGGACACCAGCGTTCTGCACGTGCCACTGCATCGAGCGATCGTGGTGGTCGACATCGAGGGGTCGACCACCCGCACCAACCCCGCTCGGGCGCGGCTGCGCGCGATTCTGTTCGACCTGCTCGACGAGGCGTTCCGCGCCGGCGGCATCGCGGAGGGGTTCCGGGACCCGTTCGTGGATCGCGGGGATGGCGCGTTGTGCCTGGTCCGGCCGGTCGACGAGGCGCCGAAGACGGTCCTGCTCGCCGAGGTGGTGCCCGCGCTGGCGGAGCTCCTCGCGCGGCACAACGCCGAGGGGCCCGACGAGGCCTTCCGGCTCCGGGTGGCGATCCACGCCGGCGAGGTGCACTACGACCTGCACGGCCCCTACGGCGAGGACGTCGACCTCGCCTGCCGGCTGCTCGACGCCGCCGACCTGCGGCGCCGGCTGCGCACCACCGACGCGCCGCTCGCGCTGGCGGTCTCCGAGGCCATCCACTGGTCGGTGGTCCGCCACGACTACGACGGCATCGACCGGGCCGCGTTCACCGACGCGTTCCACGTGCGAGTGGGCGGCCGGCGGATGCGGGGCTGGCTCCGCACCGCCGACTGGGCCGGGGCCGGCAGCCCCAGAACGGGGCTCACCGCCTGACGACCCGGGAGGTGACCCCGTGGACACGACCGGATTCTGGCGCGCGCTCGGCGCCACCGAGCGCGACAAGGTCGCGGAGCTCGCGGTCCGGCGCAGCTACCGCCGTGGCGACGTGGTGTGCCGCGAGGGGGATCACGCCGCCGTGGTGGTGCTCCTGCTGGCCGGACACGTCCGGATCACCATCGCCACCTCGGACGGGCGCGAGGTCGTGATCGCCGTGCGCGGCGCGGGCGACGTGGTCGGCGAGCTCGGCGCCATCGACGGCGGCCCGCGCTCGGCGACCGTCGCGGCGCTCGACGACCTCGACGCGCTCGTCGTGCCGGCTCCCCGGTTCGCCGCGCTGGCGCGGCGCGAGCCCACCATCTCGTGGGCGCTGCTGCTGGTCCTGGCCGAACGCCTGCGCGACGCCGGCCGCCAGCGCCTCGACGTCGGCGGCGGCACCATCACCCGCCGCGTCGCCGCGTTGCTGATGCAGCTGGCCGTGCAGCACGGGGTGCGCCGCGGGGACGACATCGTCATCGCGATCCCCGGCACGCAGGCCGAACTCGCCACCACGGCGGCGATTTCGCGGGAGTCGTGGGCGCGGGTCACGCGGGAGCTGCGGCGGCTCGGAGTGGTCAGTACCTCGCGGGGCCAAGTGGTCGTGCACCAGTTCGCGGAACTCGGCCGGCTCGCGCGCTGAGTCGTCGCAACCGGCGGGGATTTCCCTGCACCACGGCCGGTTCGGGGGCGCGCGGCTGTGGATTTCCCGGCGCAGTGGGCATTCCTGTGCGCTCAACGCGGGTTGAAACCGGAAAATCAGGCCCGCGAGTTTCCCCGAACGTGTCTGCAGACACAGATTTCCCTGCGCCACAGCGGAATCCTGGTGGTACACACTCACGACGGAGGCAGCCATGGACCCGTTTCTTCCCTCCCCGCAACCGATTCGCTGGCGCCGCGGGGTCTACGCGGCCGCGTTGGTCATCCCGTTCACCGTGACGCAGGTGTGGGCGCTGCTCGTGCTCCTGAGCGTCGCCGACTTCAGCGGCCTTGTCGCGCAAGCGGTTCTGGTGCTCGTGCTCGGCTCGGTGGTCTCGCTCGCCGTCGGCTGGCGCTGGGCCTGGCGCCTGGGTTCCGAACGCCGCCGCGCGCTCGAAACCCGCCGCGAGTTCGAGGCCTGGCGCGATGCCGCACGCGAAATCCCGCCGGCCGAACGAATCGGTGCCGGGCGAGGCCGCCGATGAACGCGCTGGCGGCCGCCGCCACCGGGAGCGGCCCGGACCCGTCGACGGTCGTACTGGTGGTTGCCCTCGTCGTGTTCGTCGTCGCCGTCCGGATCGTGCGGCGGATCGTCGGCTTCGTCGTGAAGACGGCCGCGTCGGCCGCGGCGCTGGCCGGCGTCGTCATGGCGGTCGGCGGCCTCGGCGGACTCACGACGCTGGCCGTTCTCGTCCTCCAGTAGGCCGTCCGCGTTCTCCTTGCCCCACCACGATTCCCGGGCGGCCGGGAACCCGGTCCCGCACCTGGCGGGGACCGGGTTTTCTCTTTTCGGCGCAGGAACCCGCTCGACGACCTCGCTCAACCGGCCAGCTGCTTCTTCACCTCCGCCGCCACGCGGCCGCCCTCCGCGCGTCCCGCGACTTTCGGCTGTACGGCCTTCATCACCGCGCCCATGCCCGCCATCCCGGACGCGCCGGTGCTCGCCACGGCGTCCGTGACCAGGGCGGCCAGCTCCTCGTCCGAGAGCTGCGCCGGCAGGTAGCCGGTGAGGACCTCCGCCTCGGCGCGTTCGCGGTCGGCCGATTCGGCGCGGCCGGCACCCGCGAAGGCTTCGGCGGCGTCGCGGCGCTTTTTCACTTCGCGGGTGATGATCTTGCGCACGTCGTCGTCCGAGAGCTCGCGGTGGGTGTCGCCCGCGGTTTCCTCGTAGCCGATGGCCGAGAGCGTGAGCCGCAGGGTCGCGGAGCGGAGCTGGTCGCGCGCCTTGATGGCGGTGGTGAGGTCGTCGTGGAGGGTCTGCTTGAGCGTGGTCATCCCCCGATCCTGGCACCACCGCCGCGGCGACGCGCGGGTCTTCTAGACTCGACCGTGATGTCCAACCAGTACGAATCGCTTCCGGAGGTGCGGTGATGAGGCTCGTTTTCGCCGGCACCCCCGAACCCGCGGTGCCCTCGCTGCGCGCTCTGCTCGAATCCGGTCGCCACGAGGTCGTCGCGGTGGTGACGCGCCCCGACGCCCAGGCCGGGCGCGGCCGCCACGTCGTGCGCTCGCCCGTCGGGGCGCTCGCCGACGAGCACGGCATCGAGGTGCTCACGCCCGCGCGCGCCGGCGACCCCGCGTTCCTCGCGCGCCTCACGGAGCTGGCGCCCGACGCGTGCCCCGTCGTCGCGTACGGGGCGCTGCTGCCGCAGTCCGCGCTCGACATCCCGGTCCACGGCTGGGTGAACCTGCACTTCTCGCTGCTGCCCGCGTGGCGCGGCGCCGCGCCGGTGCAGGCGGCGATCCGCGCCGGCGACGAGATCACCGGCGCCACCACGTTCCGCATCGTCAAGGAGCTCGATGCGGGGCCGGTCTTCGGTGTCGTCACCGAGAAGATCGGCCCGGCCGACACCTCGGGCGCGCTGCTGGGCCGGCTTGCCGAGTCGGGTGCGCACCTGCTGCTGTCCACCATGGACGGCATCGAGGACGGCACGCTGCGGGCCGTCGAGCAGTCCGCCGAAGGCATGACCTACGCGCCGAAGGTGACGGTCGAAGACGCTCGCGTATCGTTCGCGGACCCGGCTGCGGCCGTCGACCGCCAGATCCGCGCGGTGACGCCGGAGCCGGGCGCGTGGGCGGAGTTCCGCGGCGAGCGCTTCAAGCTCGGGCCCGTCACGGTGGTCGACGAACCGGGCCCGCCGCCGGGCGAGCTCGTGGTCGAGCGCAAGCGGGTGCTCGTGGGCACAGCGACGAAACCGGTGCGGCTGGGCGAGGTCCAGGCATCGGGCAAGAAACGGATGGCGGCCACCGACTGGGCGCGCGGTACACGGATCGAAGAGGGAGAGCGCCTGCGGTGAACGAGCGTGGGGAACGGCGGCCGTCCAGGCCGCAGCGGGGCCGGCCGGCTCCGCGCAAAGAGGGACCGCGCCGTCCGCCGGAGGTCGACCCGGCCCGCCAGGTCGCGTTCGACGTGCTGCGCGCGGTGCGCGAGAAGGACGCGTACGCGAACCTCGTGCTGCCGCAACTGCTTCGCGAACGTCGCATCACCGGTCGCGACGCAGCGCTGGCCACGGAGCTCACCTACGGCGCTTCGCGCGCCCAGGGCCTGCTCGACGCCGTGATCGGCGCCTGCGCGGAGCGGCCGATCGAGAAGACGGACCCGGTGGTGCTCGACGCGCTGCGCCTCGGCGTCTACCAGCTGCTGCGCACGCGCATCCCGGAGCACGCGGCCGTCGGGTCCACTGTGGACCTCGTGCGCGCCGAAGCCGGTTCGTGGGCAACGGGGTTCGCCAACGCGATCCTGCGTTCGGTGTCCGCAAAGGACGAACAGACCTGGCTCGACGAGCTGGCCCCCGACGAGGCGACCGACCCGATCGGCTCGTACGCGATGCGCACGGCGCACCCGCGCTGGGTGGCGCGTTCCTTCGCGGAAGCGCTGGGCGACAAGGGCGCGGAGCTGAAGGCGGCGCTGGAAGCCGACGACGCCCGCCCCGAGGTGCACCTGGTCGCGCGGCCCGGCGAGATCAGCGCCGACGAGCTGGCCGCGATCACGGGCGGCGACGTCGCCCCGTACTCGCCGTACGGTGTCCGGCTGCCCGCCGGCGCCGGTGACCCGGCCGACGCCGAGCCCGTGCGCGAACGCCTCGCCGCCGTGCAGGACGAGGGCAGCCAGCTGTGCGCGATCGCCGCCACGAAGGTGCCGCTCGAGGGTTCCGACGAACGCTGGCTCGACCTGTGCGCCGGCCCCGGCGGCAAGGCCGCGCTGCTCGGCGCCCTCGCGGCGATCAGCGGTGCGACCGTCGACGCCGTCGAGAAGGCCCCGCACCGCGCCAAGCTCGTGGAGAACGCCACCCGCGGCCTGCCCGTGACCGTGCGCGTCGCCGACGGCCGCGAGTCCGGCCTCGAACCGGGCTACGACCGCGTGCTCGTCGACGCGCCGTGCAGCGGCCTCGGCGCCCTGCGGCGGCGCCCGGAAGCGCGCTGGCGCCGCAAGCCCAGCGACGTCTCCGACCTGACGAAGCTGCAGGGCGAGCTGCTCACCGCCGCGCTGGACCTGGTCCGGCCGGGCGGTGTGGTCACCTACGTCGTGTGCTCGCCGCACCTGGCCGAGACCGAGGGCGTGGTGGGCGAGATCGCCCGCCGCACCAAGGCCGAAGTCCTCGACGCGCGCGAGTTCTTCCCGGGCGTGCCGCAGCTCGGCGACGGCCCGTACGTGCAGCTGTGGCCGCATCGCCACGGCACCGACGCGATGTTCTGCGCCACCTTGCGCAAACCGTGAGGGACCTCGGCCTGGTCGCGAGCTCGTGCGGTGGGCTGGACACCCGGTTCACCGCCGAGCTCGCCCGTCCCGCCGCCGCGCGGGGCTGGCGCCTCGCGGTCACGCTGACCCCCGTCGCCCACCGCTGGCTGGAGGCGACGGGCGGGCTGACCGAGCTGGCCGCCACCACCGACCTGCCGGTGCGCAGCGTCTCGCGCCTGCCCGGCGAGCCGCGCCCGCACCCGGATCCGGCGGTGTTCCTCTTCGCCCCCGCGTCGGCCAACTCGCTGGCCAAGCTCGCCCTGGGCATCGCCGACAACCAGGCGCTGACCCTGCTCGGCGACGTCCTCGGCGCACCCGGGATCACGATCGTGGTGGCGTACCAGATCCAGGACACCCGGGTGCACCACCCGGCCTGGCAGCGCCACCTGGACACGCTGAAGTCGGCGGGCGTGCGGCTGCACCGCCTGGATCCCCGGCGGCCCTGGTCGGAAGTCCTGGACCTGCTGCCCGGCACATGAGAAACGGGTGTGCCCCCGGAACCCGAGGACACACCCGTCAGCCGAACGTCAGCGCAGGTGCAGAGCGCGCTTGAGCGTCGAGAACAGGTCGGTCTGGTTGGTCAGCCCGACAACGTTCGCGGCCTGCGGCCCGTAGCCCGCGATGCGGACCTGGGTGCCGGTGTGCGACTGCGAGCCGCCCGGCTCCGCTGTGCCGTAGGCGATCGTCATGTTCGAGCCCTCGTTGGTGACCAGCGTCGCGGTGAGGCCCGGGGTGGCGGTGGGCTCCACGATCTGGCTGCTGTGGCCGTGGTCGGCCGTCACGAGCACGAGGGTGTCGCGGTGGCTGCGGGCATACGCGAGGCCCGCGGCGATCGCGGAGTCGAAGTCGACCGTCTCGCCGATCTGGCCGCACGGGTCGGCGGCGTGGTCCTGCTTGTCGATGCTGGCGCCCTCGACCTGGAGGAAGAAGCCCTTGTCGCTGTGACGGTCGTCGAGCAGCTCGATCGCCTTGCGGGTCTGGTCGGCGAGCTTCGGCTGGGTCTTCGGCAGCGCCGGGTTCGGCGTGCAGCGGGCCGGCTGGGTGCCGCCGTGGACCGCGGCCGGGCCGGTCCAGTTCACCGGCATGTTGTTCGCGGCGAACAGGCCGAGGACCGGCTTGCCGTTCTTCGCCTTCGCCAGGTCGGCGGCGGTGTTGACGACGTTGTAACCGGCCGCCTTCGCCTGGTCCAGCACGGTCTTGCCCTTGAACTTACCGGCCGTCACCTTCTGGTCGAAGAACGCCGCGCCGCCGCCCAGCAGCACGTCGGGGCGGGTCTGCACCAGCTGCTCGGAGATCGAGCCGGCGCCGCCGTTCTCCTTGGCGTTCTGCGCGCACTTGGCGGTCGTCTCGACCGGGCCCTTGCAGTCGCGGCTGACGACGTGGGAGCCGAGCACGGCCGGGGTCGCGTCCTGGACCTCGGAGGTCGTGACGTCACCGGTGCGCAGGCCGCCGCGCTTGGCCAGCTCGAGGATGGTCGGCACGGCGTTGCCGTACGCGTCGACCGAGATCGCGCCGTTGTAGGTCTTGGTGCCGGTGGCCCAGCCGGTGCCGGACGCGGCCGAGTCGGTCACGTAGTTCGGCTTGCCGGGGTTGTTCTGCTCCACGGCGTACGTGGTGTAGTCGCCGGTCAGCGGCAGCTCGTCCATCGCGAGCCGCCCGGCCGCGCCGCGCTCGTAGTTGCGCGCCGCCGTGATCTCCGACTGGCCCATGCCGTCGCCGATGAACAGGATCACGTTGCGCGCGGTGCCGCCCTGGATCGCGTTGCGGACGTCCTGCGTGCGGTCACCCGCGGAGGCGGTGCGCGACGTCGCGGTGTCCGAAGTCGCCAAGGCGACCGGGGCCGCGGCGATCAGCGCGGCGCCGAGCGCGCCCGCGGTCAGCCACTTGCGGCGGCCGGCGAAGAGCGTTCTCATGCAGTTTCTCCTCGGATGGGGATTAATCCGGAACTTCCGGGTCGCCCCATTAGTCCGTATGCATGTGTTCCGCACGAGTCATCCCGATGATCACGGTCTGTCCGAAAGGCGAACAGCGGACGGCCGCAGCCGGTTCACGACGGTTAACCGGCCCGACCTAGACTCGGGGCGTGGCCGATCGACCCCTCATCGCACCCAGCATCCTGTCCGCGGACTTCGCCCGGCTCGGCGAGGAGATCGCGGCGATCGCGCACCCGGGGGAGACGCGCGCCGACTGGGTCCACGTGGACGTGATGGACGCGCACTTCGTGCCCAACCTGACGCTCGGCCTGCCCGTGGTCGAGGCGCTGCTGAAGTCCACCGACGTGCCGCTCGACTGCCACCTGATGATCGACGACCCGGACCGCTGGGCGATCGGCTACGCCGAGGCCGGCGCCTACAACGTCACCGTCCACGTGGAAGCCGCGAACGACCCGGTGAAGCTCGCGAAGAACCTGCGCGCCGCCGGGGCGAAGGCGGGCCTGTCGGTGAAGCCCGGCACCCCGCTCGAGCCCTACGTCGAGACCCTCAAGCACTACGACACGCTGCTCGTGATGTCCGTCGAGCCCGGGTTCGGGGGCCAGTCGTTCATGCCCGACGTGCTGGAGAAGGTGCGCACCGCGCGCCGGCTGGTCGACACCGGCCACCTCAAGCTCCTGGTGGAGATCGACGGCGGGATCAACGCCGAGACCATCGAGCAGGCCGCCGAAGCCGGTGTCGACTGCTTCGTCGCCGGGTCCGCCGTCTACGGTGCGGACGACCCCGGCCGGGCGGTCGCGGCCCTGCGTGAACAGGCCGCGCGCCACCGCGCGAACTGACCCCGCGCCCCGGGAAACATCGGGGTACGGGCGGGTGTTGGATGGAGGGATCACCGGGTTCGGACGGTGACGGCGGCGAGGAGGCAGCAGCAGTGTTCACCGGGATTGTCGAGGAAATCGGCGAAGTCACCGCGGTCGAGCAGGGCACGAACATGGCGCGGCTCACGGTGCGTGGCCCCCTGGTCACGTCCGACGCGAACCACGGCGACTCGATCGCTGTCAGCGGGGTGTGCCTGACGGTCGTGGACGTCTCGGATGGTGGGTTCACCGTCGATGTGGTGAACGAGACACTCGCGCGCTCCAGCCTCGCCAAGGTGGCCGTGGGCGACGCCGTGAACCTCGAGCGCGCCACCCCCGCGGGCGGCCGGCTCGGCGGGCACATCATGCAGGGCCACGTCGACGGCACGGGTGTCTTCCTGTCCCGCGACGACACGGGTGTGACCACGTTCGCCCTGCCCACGGGCCTGGCGAAGTACGTCGTCGAGAAGGGCTCGATCGCCGTCGACGGCGTTTCGCTGACCGTGGCGTCGATCACCGACGAGCAGTTCTCCGTTGCGTTGATCCCCACCACGCTCGAGGCCACGACGCTCGGCCGCCGCGAAGCGGGCGATCTCGTGAACCTCGAAGTGGACGTGGTCGCGAAGTACGTCGAGAAGCTGGCGACCCCACATCTGGCCGCGAGCGCGCACAATGTGTGACGTTCGGTCGGACGGTACGAAGGAGCAGCCGTGAGCGAGACGAAGGCGGCCGAGCCGCGGACGGGCTGGACGCCCTGCGGTACCGGCACGGTGTTCGACGCGGACGCCATCGAGGCGGCGGTCGCGGACATCGCGGCGGGCAAGGCTGTGGTGGTCGTCGATGACGAGGACCGGGAGAACGAGGGTGACCTCATTTTCGCGGCCGAGAAGGCGACGCCCGAGCTGCTGGCGTTCATGGTCCGTTACACCTCGGGGTATGTGTGTGTCGCGTTGACCGAGGCTGAGGCTGATCGGCTGGATCTGCCGCCGATGTATCACACGAACCAGGACGTGCGGGGGACTGCGTACAGCGTCACGGTCGACGCCGCCGAAGGCATCACCACCGGGATCTCCGCGGCCGACCGGGCGCACACGATGCGGTTGCTGGCCGACCCGGCCGCCTCGGCCAAGGACTTCCGCCGCCCCGGCCATGTCGTGCCGCTGCGGGCGAAGGAGGGCGGTGTGCTGCGGCGTCCCGGGCACACCGAGGCCGCGGTGGACCTGGCCCGCATGGCCGGGCTCAACCCCGCCGGTGTGCTGTGTGAGATCGTGTCGCAGAAGGACGAGGGCGACATGGCGCGGCGTGACGAGCTGGAGGTGTTCGCCGCCGATCACGACCTGCGCGTGATCACGATCGCCGACCTGATCGCCTACCGCCGCCGTACCGAGAAGCAGGTGGAGCGGGTCGCCGAGGCCCGGATCCCGCTGGCGGCGGGCACGTTCCGCGCGGTGGGGTATGACAGTCTGCTGGACGGGATCGAACACATCGCGTTCGTCTACGGCGAGATCGGCGACGGCGAGGACATCCTGGTGCGGGTGCACTCGGAGTGCCTGACCGGCGACGTCTTCGGCTCCCTGCGCTGCGACTGCGGCCCCCAGCTCGAAGCCGCGCTGCAGGCCGTGGCCGACGAGGGCCGCGGTGTCGTCCTCTACATCCGCGGCCACGAGGGCCGCGGCATCGGGCTGCTGCACAAGCTGCAGGCCTACCAGCTGCAGGACGCCGGCGCGGACACCGTCGACGCCAACCTCGCGCTCGGCGTCCCGGCCGACGCCCGCGACTACGGCACCGGCGCGCAGATCCTGTGCGACCTCGGCGTGCGGTCGATGCGGCTGCTCACGAACAACCCGGCCAAGCGTGTCGGTCTCGAGGGGTACGGCCTGCGGGTCACCGGCCGCGTGCCGCTGCCCATCTCGCCCAATCCCGAGAACCTGCGGTACCTGCGCACCAAGCGCGACCGCATGGGCCACGACCTCGCGCAGCTGGAGCACTACGAACAGGTGGGTGCCGCCGACCAGGCGGAGAAGGGGACAGCACCCGATGAGCGGTGAGGGACGGCCCGAGTTCGAGCTCGACCTGAGTGACTGCAAGGCGCTGAAGCTCGGCATCGTGGCGACGCGGTGGAACGCGAACATCACCGACACGCTCCTGGAGCGGGCCCTGGCCGCCGCGAAGGCGGCCGAGCTCGAAGAGGAGCCGACCGTCGTGCACGTCGCCGGCGCCGTCGAGCTGCCGGTGGTCGCGCAGGCCCTGGCCCGCCACCACGACGCGGTCGTGGCGCTCGGCGTGGTCATCCGCGGCGAGACCCCGCACTTCGACTACGTGTGCGACTCGGTCACGGCCGGCCTCACGCGCGTGGCGCTCGACGAGAGCACGCCCGTCGGCAACGGCGTGCTGACGGTCAACGACGAGCAGCAGGCGCTCGATCGTTCCGGCCTGCCGGGTTCGAAGGAAGACAAGGGCTACGAGGCCACGGTCGCGGCGCTCGACACCGCCCACGTGCTGCGCGGCCTGCGTCAGCCGTGGACCGAGCGGGGATTCGTGTGAGCCCGGCCGTGAGCGAGCAGCAGGAGACCACCCTGGTGATCCGCCCCCGGCGGGCTCTGGTGATGTGCAGCGTGCTGGCCGTGCTGCTGCTCGCCGTGTTCATCGTCGTGGCGATCCTGCTGCGCAACTCCCACACCGGTGTCGTGTTCGAGAAGTCGGACCAGGTCGCGATGATCGGCATCGGCGTGCTGCTCGCGCTCGGCACGATGCTGTTCGCCAACGCCCGCGTGCGCGCGGACGCGACCGGCATCGAGGTCCGCAACGTGATCACGACCCGCCGGTTCCTGTGGAGCGACGTGCTGTCGGTCAGCTTTCCCGACGGCGCTTCGTGGGCCCGGCTGGAGCTGCCCGAGGACGAGTACTTCTCCGTGATGGCCGTGCAGGCCGTGGACCGCGACCGCGCGGTCGCCGCGGTGCGCGCGCTGCGCAAGCTGCACAAGGCAGCCACGGCTTCCTGATCTTCAAAACGAGAAAGCCGCCCGGACGACCGTGGTCCGGGCGGCTTTCTCGTTGGTGCGTCACAGCTCCAGGTCGACGACGATCGGCGCGTGGTCCGACGGGCCCTTGCCCTTGCGGGCCTCACGGTCCACATAGGAATCGCGCACGGCCTTGGCGAACGGCTCGTTGCCGTACACGAGGTCGATGCGCATGCCGCGGTTGTTGGGGAAGTTCCCGGCGCGGTAGTCCCAGTACGTGAACGGGTGGTCGTACTTCAGCGGGCGCGGGAACACGTCGGCCAGCCCGAGGTCGCGCAGGCGGGCCAGCGCCGCGCGCTCGGGTTCGGTGACGTGGGTGGAGCCGTCGAACAGCGAGCGGTCCCACACGTCGGCGTCGGTGGGGGCGACGTTGAAGTCACCGAGCACGGCGAACGGTGTCCCGGAAAGCCCTGCCAGCTCGGCCGCGGCGGTCGTCCGCAAGGCTTCGAGCCATTCGAGTTTGTACGCGTAGTGCGGGTTGTCGGGCTCCCGGCCGTTGGGCACGTACACCGACCACACCCGCACACCGCCGCAGGTGGCGCCGACGGCGCGCGCATCCGTGGCGCCCTCGAACTGCGGTTCACCCGTGAGGCCGCGGACCACGTCGTCGAGACCCACCCGCGAGACGATCGCGACCCCGTTCCACCGGCCGAGGCCGTAGGCGGCGACGTCGTAGCCGAGCGCCTTCACCTCGTCGGCCGGGAACGCTTCGGTGGTGTTCTTCAGCTCCTGCAGGCAGAGCACGTCGGGTGCCGAGTGCTCGAGCCAGTCGAGCACGCGCGGCAGCCGCGGCACGATCGAGTTGACGTTCCAGGTCGCGATCCTCACGACCGCCAGGATAGGGGTGCGTGGCCCGGGGCACCCGGCCACGCACCCCCGGCTCGGTGGGGCCGGCGCGGATCAGACGCCCGCGGTGCTGCGGATCCACGAGCGGCTGGTGGCGACGCTCGCGTAGTTGTTGGTGCCGCGGGTGTTCGTGCCGCTCTGGTTCTGCACGGTCGACGCGACGCCGACCTGCACGCCGTTGGAGACCTCGGGCCCGCCCGAGTCGCCCTTCCAGGCCGAGCCGTTGATCCCGACGCTCTGGATCGCGCGGCCGCCGAACGCGTCGGTGGAGCGGCCGGTGACCTGCACGTTCGTCACCTTAAGCGCGGACGCCGGCGGGCCGGTCGGGGTCGTGCGGCCCCAGCCGTAGAGCTGGTTGGTGCTGCCGGTGGCCGGGTCGGTGCTGCCGAGGGTGATCGGCGTGGCGGAGGTGGCCTGGGCGAGGTGCAGGAGGGCGATGTCGCCGTTGGGTGACTCCTCCTCGCGGTCGACGGTGATCTTGGTGCCGCCGAAGAGCGTGTTGGTGCCCACGCGCACGTACATGCCGCTGCCGTCTTCGTCGAGGCAGTGCACGGCCGTCATCACCCAGCGCGACGCGACGACCGTGCCGGAGCAGTTGAAGCCCTGGAAGTCGCGGCCCGGGGTGTTGACGTAGACCTGGGCGCCCCAGCTGACCGCGGGCGCGGTGCTGCCGCCCACGATGTTCGTCTGCGCGGTGGCGGCGGTGCCGCCGGCCAGGGTGCACGCGACCGCGACGGCGGTGACGGCGCCGGCGATTCGGGTTCTGCTCACGGGATGTTCCTCTCGGTGGGGACCGGAAGAGCCGGGTTTCGGCTGGAACGGACGGTAATCAGCGCGTCACCCGGCCGGGAACCGACGAACGTCGCTTCTGCCCGGATCACCCGACTTCCGTCGGGTTCGGGGCACCGGCCGGGCACTCGACGTCCCCTGTGCACCGGGGCCTCGCAAACTTGTCGGGGCCGCGCCATAGGCTTGGGACGTGGCTGACCCGACCACCTACCGTCCCTCGCCGGGGAGCATCCCGGACGCCCCTGGCGTGT
The DNA here is from genome assembly GCF_042896185.1 of Amycolatopsis sp. NPDC001319. Lineage (NCBI taxonomy): Bacteria > Bacillati > Actinomycetota > Actinomycetes > Pseudonocardiales > Pseudonocardiaceae > Amycolatopsis > Amycolatopsis sp. NPDC001319. Next base: position 18,310 of record NZ_JBIAWY010000008.1, read on the forward strand.
ACAAGTTCCGCGACGCCGCCAAGCGGGTCATCTACGTCGGCAAGGCCAAGAGCCTGCGCAGCAGGCTGAACTCCTACTTCGCCGACCTCATGGGCCTGCACCCGCGCACGCGCCAGATGGTCACCACGGCCGCGAGCGTCGAGTGGACCGTGGTCACCACCGAGGTCGAGGCGCTGCAGCTCGAGTACAACTGGATCAAGGAGTTCGACCCGCGGTTCAACGTCCGCTACCGCGACGACAAGAGCTACCCGGTGCTCGCGGTGACGTTGAACGAGGAGTTCCCGCGCCTGCACGTCTACCGTGGGGCGCGCAAGAAGGGCGTGCGCTACTTCGGGCCGTACTCCCACGCGTGGGCGATCCGCGAGACGCTCGACCTGCTGCTGCGCGTCTTCCCGGCGCGCACGTGCTCCGCCGGCGTGTTCCGCCGCCACGGCCAGATCGGGCGGCCGTGCCTGCTCGGTTACATCGACAAGTGCTCGGCGCCGTGCGTCGGGCGGGTCAGCGCCGACGAGCACCGCGGGATCGTCGAGGACTTCTGCGACTTCCTCGCCGGCCGCACCGACGCGATGATCCGGCGCCTCGAACAGGAGATGTCCGCGGCGTCGGAGGAGCTGGAGTTCGAACGCGCGGCGCGGCTGCGAGACGACCTGGGCGCGCTTCGCCGCGCGATGGAGAAGCAGGCGGTGGTGTTCGGCGACGGGACCGACGCCGACGTCGTCGCCTTCGCCCACGACGAGCTGGAAGCCGCCGTGCAGGTCTTCCACGTGCGCGGCGGGCGCGTGCGCGGGCAGCGCGGCTGGGTCATCGACAAGGCCGAGGAAATGGCCGTGCCGGACCTCGTCGACCAGTTCATCACGCAGTTCTACGGCGAGGAGTCCGACCGCGCGGCGCGCGACGGCGTCGACAGCGGCCCGGTCGTGCCGCGCGAGGTGCTCGTGCCCGAGCTGCCCGCCGACGCGGAAGCGCTGGGGGAGTGGCTCTCGGGCATGCGCGGCTCGCGGGTGCGGGTGCGTGTGGCCCAGCGCGGCGACAAGAAGGCGCTCGCCGAGACGGTGGAGCGCAACGCGGCCGAAGCGTTCACCCAGCACAAGCTGCGCCGCGCCGGCGACCTCACCGCGCGGTCGGCGGCGTTGCAGGAACTGCAGGACTTCCTCGCGCTCGACAGCGCGCCGCTGCGCATCGAGTGCATCGACATCAGCCACATCCAGGGCAGCGACGTGGTCGCGTCGCTCGTGGTCTTCGAAGACGGGCTCGCGCGCAAGTCCGAGTACCGCCGGTTCGCCTTGCGCGAGGCGGCGGAAGAGGGCGACGTCGCGTCGATCGCGGAGGTCGTGCGCCGCCGGTTCCACCGCTACCTCAAGGAAACCGCCGAGGACGGCCCGGCCGAAACCGTCAGCGGTGACGGCGATGGCGGCGAACCGAACGGCGAGGCGATCGAACCCGCCCGCCCGGGCATCGACCCGGAGACGGGCCGGCCGCGCAAGTTCGCCTACCCGCCCAACCTGCTCGTGGTCGACGGCGCCGGCCCGCAGGCCACGGCGGCGGCCGACGTGCTGGCGGAGCTGGGGATCACCGACATCGCGGTGGTGGGGCTCGCGAAGCGGCTGGAGGAGGTCTGGCTGCCCGCCGACCCCGACCCGGTGATCCTGCCGCGCACGTCCGAAGCGCTGTACCTGTTGCAGCGCCTGCGCGACGAGGCCCACCGCTTCGCCATCCGCTACCACCGCGAGAAGCGGTCCAAGCGGCTGTCGGCGTCCGAATTGGACAGTGTGCCCGGGCTGGGGCAGGCTCGGCGCACCGCGCTGATCAAGCACTTCGGCTCGGTGAAGAAGCTCAAGCAAGCCAGGGTCGAGGAGATCGAGGCGGTGCCCGGCTTCGGCAGGCGCACCGCGGAGGCCGTGGTGGCGGCACTGGCCGGGGAGACCGGTGCCGGCTCGGGAGGGGACAAGGGGTCGTGATCGGGGAAGGAACCATCGTGAGTGCGCAAGAGGACAACCGGGGAACCGGGATGGAGGTCGCCGTCGTCAGCGGCCTCTCGGGAGCGGGCCGCTCCACCGCGGCGAAGTGCCTGGAGGACCTGGGCTGGTTCGTCGTGGACAACCTGCCGCCGGAGCTCATCGCCACCATGGTCGAGCTGGGCGCGCAGGCGCGCGGCGCGATCACCAAGGTGGCCGTGGTGATGGACGTGCGTTCGCGCGCGTTCACCGACGACCTGGCCTCGGTGATCAAGGACCTCGACGCGCGCGGGTACAAGCCGCGCGTGCTGTTTCTGGAGGCCACCGACGCGGTGCTGGTGCGCCGCTTCGAGGCCGTCCGCCGCGGCCACCCGATGCAGGGCGACGGGCGGCTCGCCGACGGCATCACCGCCGAGCGCAAGCTGCTCGCGCCGCTGCGCGAGGAAGCCGACCTGGTGCTCGACACGTCGGCGCTGTCGGTGCACGACCTGCGGGCGAAGATCGAGGACGCCTTCGGCTCCGAGGCGAGCACGCAGACGCGGGTGACCGTGCTGTCGTTCGGCTACAAGTACGGCCTGCCGATGGACTCCGACCTGGTGATGGACGTGCGGTTCCTGCCGAACCCGTTCTGGATCCCGGAGCTGCGCGAGCACACCGGGCTCGACGGCGAGGTCCGCAACTACGTGCTGTCGCAGGAAGGCGCGGAGGAATTCCTCGACCGCTACCACCAGCTGCTGCGGCTCATCGGCGCCGGCTACAAGCGCGAGGGCAAGCGGTACCTCACCCTCGCCGTCGGCTGCACGGGCGGGAAGCACCGCAGCGTCGCGATCTCGGAAGAGCTCGCGCACCGACTGTCCAAGGAGGACGGAATGGCCGTGAAGGTGGTGCACCGCGACCTTGGCCGTGAGTGACGTGCGCGCGGTCGCGCTCGGCGGTGGACACGGCCTGCACGCGACGCTCACCGCGTTGCGGCGGGTCACCCGGGAGGTCACGGCGGTGGTCACCGTCGCCGACGACGGTGGCTCGTCCGGGCGGCTGCGGCGCGAGCTGGGTCTCCTGCCTCCGGGCGACCTGCGACAGGCCTTCGCGGCGTTCGCGGCCGAAGACGGCGGCACGCTCTGGGCCGAGGTCTTCCAGCACCGCTTCGGGGGCGACGGCGCGCTGGCCGGCCACGCGGTGGGCAACCTGCTGCTGGCCGGCCTGTTCGAGGTGCTCGGTGATCCCGTGGCGGCGCTCGACGAGGCGAGCCGCCTGACGGGGATTTCCGGACGGGTGCTGCCGATGTCCCCGGAGCCGCTGGAGATCGAGGCCGAGGTGAGCGGCCTCGACAGCGAGGACCCGGGCGCCGTCCGCCGGATCCGCGGCCAGGTCGCCGTGGCGAGCACCCCGGGCCAGGTGCACCGCATCAGCCTGCACCCGGTCGGACGTCAGGCGCGGCCGCCGCAGGGCTGTCCGGAGGCCATCGAGGCCGTGCTCGGCGCCGACGTGGTGTTCCTGGGGCCGGGCTCGTGGTTCACCAGCGTGCTGCCGCACGTGCTCGTGCCGGATCTGTACGACGCGCTCGTGCGCACGAAGGCCACCAAGGTGGTGGTCCTCAACCTTGTCCCCCAGCCGGGGGAAACTGCCGGGTTCTCCCCGGAGCGGCATCTGGACGTACTCTTCGAGCACGCCCCCGCGCTGCGGGTCGACGCCGTGATCGCGGACCGCGATTCCGTGCCGGACCCGGCAAGTCTGCGCCGGGCGGCGCAGCGGCTGGGTGGCCGCGCCCATTTGGGGGCGGTGGCCGACCCGGTCGTGGAGGGACGGCATGATCCTGATGCGCTCGCCCGGTGCATGCGAGAGGCTCTCGGCCTCGATGGGGGACACAGCGGGCACCGTGGCTGACGGCGGGCGCGCAGCGGAAGGCAGGAGGGGCAGTACATGGCGATGACCGCCGCGGTGAAGGACGAACTGAGCAGGCTCGAGATCACGAAGATCGGGCCACGCCGGGCGGAGGTCGCGTCACTGCTTCGCTTCGCCGGCGGGCTGCACATCGTGGCCGGTCGCGTGGTGGTGGAGGCCGAGCTCGACACGGGTTCCGTGGCCCGGCGGCTGCGCAAGGAGATCCACGAGCTCTACGGCCACCAGTCCGACGTGCACGTGATCACCGCCAGCGGCGGCCTGCGCAAGGGCACGCGGTACGTCGTGCGCGTGGTGAAGGACGGCGAAGGCCTCGCCCGCCAGACCGGGCTGATCGACCAGCGCGGGCGGCCGGTGCGCGGCCTGCCCGCGGCCGTGGTGTCCGGCGGCGTCGCCGACGCGGAAGCCGCCTGGCGCGGTGCGTTCCTGGCCCACGGTTCGCTGACGGAACCCGGCCGCTCGTCGTCGCTGGAAGTCACGTGCCCGGGCCCGGAAGCGGCGCTGGCTCTCGTCGGCGCGGCCCGGCGCATGGGCATCCAGGCGAAGTCGCGTGAGGTCCGCGGCGCCGACCGGGTCGTGGTGCGCGACGGCGACGCCATCGGCGCGCTGCTGACGCGCCTCGGCGCTCACGCGAGCGTGCTGCAGTGGGAGGAACGGCGGATGCGCCGCGAGGTCCGCGCGACCGCCAACCGCCTCGCCAACTTCGACGACGCCAACCTCCGCCGCTCGGCCCGCGCGGCCGTCGCGGCGGCCGCCCGGGTCGAACGGGCCCTCGACATCCTCGGCGACACCGCGCCCGATCACCTGCTGGCGGCCGGCAAGCTGCGGCTGTCCAACCGGCAGGCGTCGCTGGAGGAGCTCGGCCAGCTGTCCGACCCGCAGATGACGAAGGACGCGGTCGCCGGCCGCATCCGGCGTCTGCTCGCGATGGCGGACAAGCGGGCGAAGGACCTGAACATCCCGGACACGGAGTCCGCGGTGACGCCGGAGATGCTGGAGGACGAGGAGGCTTAAGGCCTTCTCGGGGCCGGCAGTTTCAGCTCGGTGACGAGCGCGCGCAGCCACGGCCGCGCGATCGCCGGTTCCTTCACGATGCCGTGCACCAGCCGGTCGCGCACTTCGGGTGTGCGACCGGCCGCGACGACGGCCAGCGCTTCGGCGAGGGCCTCGCGGGTCTTGTCGTCGTGGCGGGGCGCGCGGGCGTCCTCGGCGCCCCATTTCTCGCGCGAGAACGACCGCGTGAGCTTCGGTTGCGTATTGCCGAAGTACGCCCAGACGTCGCCGTCGAGGGAGACGTTGCGGACGGCGCTCGCGGGCAGCTCGGCGGTCCAGTCCGCGTGCTGGTGCCAGCGCCAGGTCTTGGGGCTCGTGTCGTAACGCCACGTGATGCCGAGGAACCGCATCCTGCGCCGAACTTCCACCCACGCGACGTCTTCATCCGCGGCCCAGGTTCGCAGCAGGTGCACGAGCGTCCGGAACGTGCTGCCCGAGTGCACCAGGTCGGTGAACACCACCGGCGCCCCGCCACCCGCGAGCGCGGCGGGGGAGAGCCCGGCGTCGGTGAGGTTCGCCCGCAGCTGCGCCGCTTCCGCACCCGCGAGCGGGTCCGTGCCACCGACCATGCGCAATGACAACGGCAGCAACCGCAGCCGGCTGCGGTCGGTGAGCGCCCCGCTCAACAGGTCGTACACGCTGTCGGCCGACCGCCCGACGAAGAAGAGGTCCCCGTCCTCACTGCGCGCCAGCACCTTCGCCGCGCACGCCGTGAGCTCGTCCAGGAACCACAACACGGGCGCCCCGGTGGGCAGACTCCCGAGCTGGTCCGGGCGCACGAGATCCCAGCGATGCGGGCGGTTCGGTTCGGTCACCCTTCCAGAACACCATGCGGCGCAACCGATTTGACCTGCGTAATTCGGTTGCGGCGCACCACGACCGTGCGCGATGCTCGACTCCTCATGTCGCTGTACGACTACTTTCCCGCCGGCCTCACCTGGGCCGAGGTGGACCCCCGAGCGCACCCCTTCGACGCCGCCGCGGCCGCCGCGGTCATCGCCGCCGTCCCCTGGGACGACGACTGGACCGAAGGCGTCCTGGCCGCGCTCGACCGCCGCATCGGCCCGTGGACGCGCGGCTGGGCCTGGGGCCGCGCGAAAGCGACTTCGGCGGCGGCCCGGTGGCTTCTTGGTGCTGTGTCACGGATTCCGTGACCACCCCGGCCGAGACGGCCACCCGCGCTCTCACCGCGCTGAGGGAATGGCGCGACTGGCTCGAACGGCTCGTCGACCTGTTCGCCACGCACGCGCTGCCGGTCGGTCCCGCCGGAGAGCGGCTCGCCGCGTGGGAACGGGCGGTGCCCGCGCTCGTGGAGGAAGTCGTGGACCGCACCGAAGCCGGCGACGCGTGGTACCGGCACTGCGCGCAGGTCCTGGACTGGTTCCTGGCCGACCAGGGGATCGCCGACCCGCAGCTCGTCGAGCAAGCCCTCGGCGGCCGGTTCGAGAGCTGGTGCGCGCCCGCCGAAAGCGAGGTCGCCGCGCTCGCGCGGCGGATCGCCGCGGCCGCGCCCGGTGCGTGACGATCTGCGGACCTGGCTCACCGTCCGCGCGAGCGTCCCGTGGGCCGAGGTTCCCGACGCGTCACCGAAAACCGGCGGCCGGGACGGCGTGGCCGAGTTCGTCGGCACCACCGTTCGTCGCCGGAGCGAGGAGCGCGCCGAGCGGTTGGCAGCCGCGCTCGCGAGGTCGCGGGCGGACGTCGGACGGCGCCTCACCGTCGAGATTCTGGCTGCCTGGCACGAAATCGTGCTCGGCGAGCCGACCGCGTTCCGCACCACGGCGGCGTTCGCCAAGGGCGGCCGGGAACGCTACGGGCCCACCACGCCCGCGGAGTTCGAAGCCCGTCTCGCCGAAGCCCACGACCACACTCCGCTGCCGGGCCGGGTCGCGCGGGCGTACCTCGACGTGTGCTTCTTCCACCCGTTTGCCGACGGCAACGGCCGGTTGGCGATGCTCGTCGCCGATCACCTACTGACCAGCGACGGCGTGGCCCTGGACCGGACCGGTCCGCTGTTCGTCATTGCCCGCCGGGCCGACGACGCGGCGGGTGCCCTGGGGCTTGCGCGGCTCGTCGCGAAGTTGCTCGGGTGACCAGCCCGGCGGGCCGAACACATACCCCACCCGGTCCCGCCACGAAGCCGCACCGCGAAGGTCCCGCAGGATCGAGCCGTACTCGTGGAAGCCGACCTTCAGCAGGTTGTAGGTCCCGATGTTGGTGGTCAGCCCGTAGGTCGGCCGCTTGCCCTCGGGGACGAAGCTGCGGAACAGCCGGTCCCAGACGATCAGGATGCCGCCGTAGTTCGCGTCGAGGTACTCGGCGTCGCTGCCGTGGTGGACGCGGTGGTGCGAGGGGGTGTTGAAGACGTACTCGAACCAGCGCGGCAGCTTCCGCACCTTCTCCGTGTGCACGAAGAACTGGTACACGAGGTCGATCGACAGGCCGGTGAGGATCATCCACGGCGGGATCCCGCACAGCGCGAGCACGGACCAGAACGGCAGCTGGAAGTACGGGGTCCACTTCTGCCGCAGCGCCGTCGAGAAGTTGTAGTGCTCGCTGGAGTGGTGCACCTGGTGCCCGGCCCACAGCAGCCGCACGCGGTGGCTCGCGCGGTGGTAGGCGTAGAACACGAGCTCCTGGCCCAGCAGCATGAGCACCCACGTCCACCAGTCGCGCGGGTCGAACTTCACCGGCGCCAGCTCGAAGAACACGGCGAAGACGACGAGCATCACGAGCCGGAACAGCGCGTTCACGCCGAGCGCGACAGTGCCCATCAGCATGCTCGTCCGGGTGTCGGCCGGGCTGTAGCCGACCACGTCGTCATCGTGGCCGAGCACGTGCACGGCGACGATCTCGACGGCCACGAACAGCAGGAACACCGGGATCGCGTAGAGCACCGGGTCACGCAGGTGCGCCAGGAAGTCGGCCACGTCGTCTCCTCCCACGGAACTAACTCCGAGGTAACTTACCCAAGGGTCACTTACGGTAGGCTCAACCCCGTGACAGGGTCAAGGGCCGTCGGGACGAAGGGTGTGCCGCGCGGCGAGCGCGAGTCGCAGATCCTCGCGGCGGGCACCGAAGAGTTCGGCCGGGCGGGGTACGCGGGCGCGTCGATGGTGGAGATCGCGCGCCGCGTGGGCGTCACGAAACCCTTGCTGTACCAGTACTTCGGCTCGAAGGACGGGCTGTACCTCGCGTGCCTGCACCGCGCGGGCGACCGGCTGACGGAGGGCGTGGCCGAGACCATGGCGGCCGGCGGCGACCCGGAGCGCATGCCGCTCGCGGTCCTGGCGGCGATCTTCGCGACCTTCGACCACGACCGCTACGCCTGGAAGCTCCTGCGCGACCCGACGGTCCCCGCGGCGGGCGACATCGCCGCCGCGGCCGGCGACTACCGCGAACGGCTCGACGCGTTCGCCCTCGTCGGTGCCGGCCAGCTGCTGGGCTCGCACGGGCTGTCGGACGCGCTGGACGTGGAGGCCCTGGCCCACATCTGGACCGGTGTCGTGGACTCGCTGATCAGCTGGTGGATCGACCGCCCGGCCGAGACCGCCGCGGCGATGACCGACCGCTGCGCGCGCATGATGGCGGCGCTCTTCGGCTGGTGAAGTGTCCGCTGTGGACATACGTGCTCGAAACGCCGGCGCGGCCGGGACGACCGGCGCCGCTCCGGTCGTCCCGGCCGCGGTCCGGGGTGCGCGCCGCCGGGAAGGCGACGGCGCTGGTGTGCGCCAGGGGTGACCGGCGCCGCTCCGGTCACCCCTGGCGCAGTCCTGGGTTCCGGCACGAGCACGCGCCGCCGAAGGCCGCCGCGCCGGGGGAACCCCTGCGGGACAGGGGATCCGGCGGCGGCAGTGCGGCCGGGAGGGCGGAGCGGAGAGGTGCCGGGGGCGGGGTCGGGGACTGATCGAGGTTGATAGTTAGGAAACTTTCCTATCTATTACGGAAATGACACCATCCCGGACGGGGTGGTGTCAATACCGGACCGCTCGATCACCGTCCGTCAACCGCGGCAGCTCCCCAGCGCCGGGATCAGCCGAGCAGCCAGGCGAATCTCCGCGACGGCCCGGTTCCGCCACCGCCCGCTCGCTCGCCGATCCACGTCCGGCGGGCGCAGTGTGGCTCGGCCGGCGCACACCGGGGTCGAACCACAGCAACCAGTCCAGGTCACCGGGGCGTGCGAGCCGACCACCGGCGCGCGACCGACTCCCGGGTCACGTCCGGCACCAGGACGACATTCGGCTCGCCGCGCGGCGCGGACTCGTTCAGCCCGCGATGTCCGCCCGCGCGATCACCTTCGTGATCTTCGCCCGAACGAGCGATTCCTCCGGCACGGCGTTGCGCTTGCCGTACGCCTCGGCCTGGTCCGCGCCCATGTAACGGCCGCCGAGCCGGGTCGCCCAGTCGAGCATCTCGTCGAGGTCGTGGTGCAGCGTCGCCTCGGCGGTGAACTGCACGTAGGAATACGGCGGCTTCTGGTCGTCGACCGCCAGCGACAGCCGCGGGTCGCGCCGCAGTGCCTTGCCCTTCAGCGTGTCCGTGCCCGTGGTGAACACGATTTCGTCACCGTCGGGGCCCTCGTTCAGCAGAAACCAGATCGGCGTGACGATCGGGGCACCGTTGGCGCGCACGATCCCCAGCATCCCCGTCCGCGTGCCCTCGGTCGCGAACGCCCACCACTCGGCCCTGCTCATCTCACGCATGTGGGTCACGCTAGCCGTCCGCGTGTGCGGGCGCCTGAGCAGGCCGACTAGCCTGGCCTGCTGTGCGAGACGACGACATGGGGTTCGCGGGCCTGGCCGACGAGGGGCTGACCCGCCGGCTGAAGGCGCTCGCGTGCACCGCGCCGCTGCACGACCTCGACGCGCGCAAGGCCAAGCTCGACTGGGCCGACGCGACGATCTACCAGATGGCCGAGATCGCGCTGCACACGATCGACCAGGTCACCATCGCGATGGACTTCGACACCGGCGCGGGCCACGACCGGGTCATCGACCGCTTGCTGCCGTTCATCGCGCAGCAGGCACCTTCGCGCACGCCCGAGGAGCACGTGCGCGTCGCGAAGTGGGTGCTGGACAACCTCATCAACGTCGGCACCACCGACCGCGGCTTCCGGCGCGTCTACGGCTCGATGGGCCCCGGCGGCTACCAACGCCGCCAGTTCGACTTCAAGCTGCTCGTCGAGCTGGCCGCGCCCGACGGCGAGGTCTACCTGCGCGCCACCGACGAGGCCATCAACGTGCTCGTCGGAGCGCTGGACACCGACGTCGAGTCGGCCCAGATCGCGGCCGAGGTGAAGCTCGAGAACCTGATCAACCGCGGCCGGCTCGCCGACGCGAAGCTCGCGGCCGAGCAGGCGCGCTACCGCACCGTGCAGTACGGCGAGACCCTGCGCGCCAAGCTCGACGCCACGCGCCGCGACGTGCGCGCCGTCGACTGGGAGCTCGAGGTGCCGGACCTGATCGACTCGGCGCTAGGGCACATCGAATCCCGCTTCCGCGCGGAGAACGCGATCCTCAAGAACATCACCACCGCACGAGATGAATCCGAAGAGCCCGACCACAAGCGGCGCGCGGCCGAGCTCGTCGACATCGTCGCCGACTGCATCCGCCGCCACACGCGGCTGCAGTCGCGCCTGGCCGCCGCCGGCGCCGTGTTCCGCGCCGAGCAGGACCGCCAGCAGTTCTCGGGTCCGCCGCAGCGCGCGACGATCGACCTGTTCGGCCAGCTGCTCGTCCCGACGCTCGGTCTGCCACTGGCCGACGCCGTCGCGCCCGCCGAGCACTTCTTCCACGCGGTCGCCGGCATCACGCCGCCGGTGGTGCCCGCGTTGTCCTCGCTCGTCTCGCTGCTGCTGCGGCCCGCGCCGGAACGCGACCAGCTCGTCGGCGAGATCCCCGAGCCCGAGCTGATGCCGGCCGAGGACACCGACCGCTTCGGCGACGACGTGTGGCGCCTCGCCGACGACCTGCTCGACCTGCCCGACGTGCCGCGCCGCCTGTCGGGTCTGCTGGAGGACGCGCGCCGCACGAAGCAACCCGGTCTGGCCACCCTGGTCGCGCTGCGCGCCCTGCACGCCTACAGTCCCGAGATCGGCGCCGCGCGCCGCCAGGGGGAACGCCACGTGCTGCTGGCCGTCGACGACGGCACGCTGCTGGACGACCCCGAGTTCGGCGGTGCCGACCTGCTGCTGTCCACCGCCGAGGTCGAGCGCGCCGAAGAACCTGCCGAAGAGAGCGAGGAGGTCGCCTGATGCCCGTGACCCACACGAGCGTCGACGCCGAGGCCGCCGCGCGCCTCGTCGCGTTCGGCATGCGCCCGAAGCAGCTGCCCGCCCGCGACGTCGTCTACGGCGAGCTGGTGCGCCGCTACGCCGAGGACAACGCGTTCAAGGCCCTGACCCACGCCGTCGCGTCGGGCCTGGGGCTGATGGTGCTGGAGGTCAACCAGCAGGCGGGCGCGGTGCTGGCTGCCGTGGACGAGTCGATCTTCGAGATCAAGATGGACAGCTACGCACGCCAGGCCAAGATCCGCGAACGCCGCGAGACGGAGAAGGTCATCCACGGCCTCATCCACCTCGCCGCCGCCGCGCTGGCCTACCCGCGGCCCGACGACCTCGCCAACGACACCTACATCGGCCGCGTGAGCGTGGAGCAGGTCGACGCGATGGTCCGCGAGGCCGCGCGCATGCTCGACGAGCGCGCGCAGCAGGCCGAGGCCAACAACGACCCGCTGGCCGACGCGCCGGAGCTGGAGCAGGCGTGGCGCGCCTACGCCCGGCGCCCGGCCGCGGCGGCCACGAAGGACGGCCGCATGGCCGCCGACACCACCCGGGGCATGGTCGCGCGCGCCCTGCGGTTCCTGGCCGACCAGGGCTTCCTGGTGCCGGTGAGCGACGAGCAGGGCGGCACCTACCGCACCACGCCGCGGTACCAGATCCAGGTGCGCGAGCTGGCCGCCGACGCGGCGTTCGACGACCTGCTCGCGCTCGACGTCGTCGCGGTCGCGAGCGCGGGGGGAACGCTGCGCGCGGCCTCTTCGGACACGTTGCAGTAGAGGGGATTCGATGTACGAGCTTTCGCGGGTCCGCCTGCACTCGGTGGGCCCCGCGGGCGCCCGCTACCAGGACGTGGTGCTGGACTTCAGCGGCGTCGGCGCCACCATCACCGCGCCGAAGCAGGACGCGTTGTTCAGCGCCGGCATCCACGCCGGGGGACCGGTGCGCCGGCCTTCGCCCGCGAGCGTGCTGTTCCTGGAGAACGGCGGCGGCAAGTCGGTGCTGATCAAGCTGATCTTCTCCGTGATGCTGCCCGGCCGCCGCCAGGTGGTCGGGACCACGAGCACGAAGGTGCTGGAGAAGTTCGTGGCGGCCAAGGACGTCTCGCACGTGGCCCTGGAGTGGCTGCACGTGGAGACCGGGCACCGCGTGATCACCGGCAAGGTCTCGGAGTGGCGCGGGCACGTGACGTCGGCGGACTCGGAGAACCTCGTGGACTCCTGGTACTGCTTCCGTCCCACGCAGGAGCTGGGCCTCGACTCGCTGCCGCTGACCGAGGACGGCCGGCTGCTCACGATGTCCGGCTTCCACGACCGGATCGCCGCGGCCGCGATGGCCGAGCCGGAGCTGGAGCTGTCGTGGACGCGCCGCCACCACGAGTGGACCGGCCGGCTCGACTCGCTCGGCCTCGACACGGAGCTGTTCCGCTACCAGCGCGCGATGAACGCGGGCGAGGGCGAGGCGGCCGACGCGTTTCAGTTCTCCACCGACGAGGCGTTCGTGGAGTTCCTGCTGCGCGCCGTGCTGTCGGAGGACGAGCCGAAGGACCTCGCCGAGGTCGTGTCGACGTATGCGCACAACCTCGCGCAGCGCGGCGACCTGCTGGCGGAGAAGGACTTCGTGGAGGGCGCGCTCGAACTGCTCGGCCCGCTCGCCGACGAGGAGGGCGTGGCCGCCGCGTCGCGCCGGATCGCCGAGTCGGCCCGCGCGGACCTGCGTGAGCTTGCCGGCCGCATCCACGCGCGCAACGAGCTGGAGAACGCGCGGCTTTCGGGGCTCGAAGAACACGTCGACGAGGTGAAGTCGGCCGAGAAGCTGGCCGAGGGTGACCACCGCCGGCTCGCCGCGGGGGTGACGGAGCTGCGCCGGCTCGTCGCCGTGCTGCGGCTGGAGGAGGCGCAGGAAGCGCGCCAGCGCGTGGACGCCGAGCTGGCCGACGCGAAGACGGCGGCCGAGGCGTGGCGCGAGACCGCGACCGTCCTGAACCAGCTGAACGCCTCCCGCAAGGCGAAGGACCTGCGTGAGCTCGTCGGCAACCGCGAGGAGAAGGCGAAGCCCGCGCTGGCGGCACGCAACTCCGCGGCGTCGGCGCTGGCGCGTGGTCTGACGGCGCTGGCCCGCGACGCGCAGCGGCAGGCGGACAAGGCCGAGGCTCACGCGGACGCGTTGCGCGCGGAGGCGGAGAAGGCGCAGGCCGATCGGGACGAGGCCGCGAACCTGGCGGCGTCTCGCCGGGCCGAGGCGCGGGGGCTGTCGTCGCGGATCGCGGAGCTGCGTGAGGAAATCTCGACGTCCGTCCGAAGTGGACTGTTGACGGCCGGCGCGGACGTCGCGGAGGCTTCGCGCGCGGCCCGAGCTCACGCCGACGAGTCGGCCGCGGAGCTGGGCCGCCGTGAGCAGGAGCTCGACCGCGCGGCCGAGGATCTGCAGGCGGCGCAACGGGCCGTGAACGAGGCGAACCAGCTCGCCGGGTCCACTCAGGACCGTCTGGTGCGCGCTGCGGAAGACCTCGACCGGGCGCACCGGCGGACGGACGCGCTCGCGGTGGAACCCCGGCTCGTCGAGCTGCTCGGCGCCGACGACGTGCGCCTCGAAAGCGACCTCCCCGTGCTGCTGCAACGCCTTCGAGAGGCGAGCGCGGCCGTCGAGAAGGAGCAGACGGCGCTGCGGATGGAGGAGTCGGCCGACGAGCGCGCGCTGGCGGCGCTCGGCTCCGGCGGCCTGCTCCCGCCGCCGCACGACGTTCAGGCAGCCCTGGACGCCTTGGAGGAAGCCGGGATCACGGCGTGGTCCGGCTGGCGTTACCTGTCCAAACTGGACGCCGGCCGCCGCGCCGACGTGCTGGAGCGCCTGCCGCAGCTCGTCGCGGGCGTGCTGCTGAACGACGCCGCGCAGGTGCCGCGGGCGCGTGAGGTGCTGGCGGCCGGGCGGTTGCTGCCCAGCGCGGTGATCGCGGTGGGCACCACCGAGGCGTTCCAGCGCGACGACGGCGAGGCCGCGGCGGGCGTGGAGTTCCTCGTGCCGCCGAACCCGGCGATGTACGACGAGGAAGCGGCCGACACCGAACGCGAGGCCGTGGCGCTGCGGCACGCCGAACGCCAGCGGCGGCTGGAACAGCTGGCCGGTGCGCTCGCCACCGACGGCGCGCTCACGTGGAAGCTCACGACCTGGCGCGAGGACTACCCGGCCGGCGCGATCGCCACGCTCGCGGAGCAGGCCGAAAGTGCTCGTGTGGCAAGGGAAACCGCGCAGACGGCGCTGGGGCAGGCGGAGGCGGAGTTCGCGCGGCTGAGCGAAAAGGCGGCGGCGCTGCGCGAGCGCGTGCCGGCGCTGCGCGTGGCCGTGACGGAGGCCGAGGAGAAGGCGCGCAAGCTGGGCGAGCTCACGACCCGGGCCACGCGGGTCGCCGAGTGGACCGAAGAAGTGGAGCGGGCCACGGAGATCGCCGAGCGCGCGGGGACCACGGCGGCCGACGCGGCGGCTCGCGCGGCGCGGCTGCGCGAGCAGGCGGGGGAGGAGCAGCGGACCGCCGACGGGCACCGCCGCACGGCGACCACCGCACGCTCCGAGCTGGCCGAGGTCCCGGGCGCGGCGGAGGTGACCGAGGACGCCGAGGCGCCGGCCGAACCCGTGGACGCGTTGCGGCGGACCTTCGCGTCGGCCTCGGAGGCCTACGCGAAGGTGGAAGTCGGCAGCGACCTGCGCGCGGAGCTGGAACAGGCCGAGTCGGCGGAAGCCGCGGCGGGCTCGGCGCTCGAGGCGCTGGACGAAGCCGTGCGCACGCGGGCGGCGGAGCTGCTGGAGACGCCGGACGGCTCCGACGCTTCGGCTCGCGCGGCCGCGTTGGCCCGCGCGCGCCGCGTCGTCGACGCCGTGGAGGAGGACCGCACCGAGGCGATCGGGCAGGTGTCCACGCGGCGGGCGGAGCTGGACGTGCTGCCGCTGCAGACGGGCGCGGCCTCGCCCGCCGAGCGGCCGCGCGACATCGAGCACGGCCTGGAGCTGATCGACGCCGCTTCGCTGGAGGTCTCGGCGGCGGCCCGCACGTGGGAAGAACTGCAGGAGCGGCGCGCGGCGGCGGAGGCGACGCTGGACGCGGCGAAGGCGTCGGCCTCCGGCTTCGGGCTGCTCGGCGAATCGCTCGCGCACCTGCTGCCGGAGGACCCAGCCGAGGCCTACGACGGTGACGTGGAATCGGCCCGCAGCAAGCATTCTCAGCTCAACACCGTGCTGACGACCGCGCAGGAAGCCGCCGACGCGGGCGACCGCCGGGTGCGCGCGGCGGCCGACCAGCTGGCGCAGTACGCCACGGAGAAGCGGTTCGAGAAGCTGAGCACGCCCGTGCGCCAGCAGGTGATCGCGGTGAAACGCGACCAGCTGCCCGGCCACGCGGCGGAGTGGGCCGAAGCGCTGCGGCCGCGGCTGCGCACGCTGACCGACGACCTCGCCCAGATCGACCGGCACCGCGGCGGCATCATCACGCGCCTGCAGGGCATGGTCGACGGCGCGCTGCGCACCCTGCGCTCGGCCCAGCGCGTGTCACGGCTGCCCGACGGCCTCGGCGACTGGTCGGGCCAGGAGTTCCTGCGCATCCGCTTCACCGAGCTCGAGGACAACGTGCTGGCCGAGAAGCTCGGCGAGGTCGTGGACGAGGCCGCGGTGGGCAAGACGGCCGACGGCCGCGACGTGAAGCGCGACGGCCTTTCCCTGGTGCTGCGCGGCGTGCAGGTGGCCGCGCCCAAGGGGTTCCGCGTCGACATGCTCAAGCCCGACTCCGTGCTGCGCACCGAACGCCAGCGCGTGTCCGAGATCCGCGACGTGTTCTCCGGCGGCCAGCAGCTGACCGCCGCGATCATCCTGTACTGCACGCTCGCGGCGCTGCGCGCGAACAACCGCGGCAAGGCCCGCAACCGCCACTCCGGCGTGCTGTTCCTGGACAACCCGATCGGCCGCGCGTCGGCGGGTTACCTCCTGGAGCTGCAGCGTGCCGTCGCGGAGGCGCTGGGCGTGCAGCTGATCTACACGACGGGCCTGTTCGACGCCGGCGCGCTCGCGGAGTTCCCGCTGATCGTCCGCCTGCGCAACGACGCCGATCTGCGCGCCGGGCGCAAGTACCTGTCGGTGGACTCGACCATCCGCAACTCCCTGGAGGACCTCGGCGAGCCGGACGGCGTCGCCCGGCTCTCGGCGACGCGGATGTTCGCGAAGGTCGAGGCCGCCGCGGAGCCGGCCGAGGATTCCGCTGTGGACGAACAGCCCGCGTGACGCGGAACACCGCCGGGGGCGCGGGAGTTGCCCCCGGCATGAGCGAACTGGGCCCACTGGGCGCCGCGACACCCGCGTTCGACACCACGGACTCGGCCGCCGCGGTCGACGCCGCCGTGCGGCTGGAGGAACTCGGCTACGCCACCTTGTGGGTGCCGGGCGGCCAAGGCGACAACCTGGCGCTCGTCCCCGAGCTCGTCCGCGCGACGCGGCGGATCACCGTCGTCAACGGGATCCTCTCCGTGGACCGCGTCCCGGCCGCCGACGTGGCCGCGACGTACCGCTCACTGGCGGCCACACACCCCGGCCGCTGGCTCCCCGGCCTCGGCGGCGCCCACGGCCCCCGCCCCCTCGCGACGCTCTCGGCGTACCTCGACGAGCTGGACCCCGCGGTCCCCGCCTCGCAGCGCGTGCTGTCCGCCCTGGGCCCCCGCATGCTCGAACTGGCCCGCGACCGGGCCTCGGCCGCGTACCCGTTCCTCGTCACGCCGGACTACGTCGCCTCGGCACGCGCACTCCTCGGCCCGGACACCCGCCTCGCGGTGCTGGTCACCGTCACCGCGGATCCCGACCCGGCCCGCGCCCGCGACACCCTGCGCGGCGGCTCACTGCGCTTCCTGGCCGGCGTCCCCGGCTACGCCGCCAACTTCCGCCGCATGGGCTTCACCGACGCGGACGTCACCGACCTCTCCGGCCGCCTCGTCGACGGCGTCACCGTCCACGGCTCTTTCGACACGGTGGTGACCCGCCTGCGCGAATACCTGGCCGCGGGTGCCGACCAGGTGGTGGTCTCGCCGGACGGCCTGCCCACCTCGTGGCACGGCGACCTGGTGGCCGCGCTGGGTTAGTCCCTGCGGCCGGTGAACGCGAGCGTCGCGCCGAGGCCGATCATCACCAGGCCGCCGGTGCCGCCGACGAGTTCGAGGCGGCGGGGCGAGCGGGCGAACCACGTGCGGGCCGTGCCGGCGACCAGGGCCCACGCGGTGTCCGACGCGAGCGCGATCACCGGCAGGCAAAGGCCGAGCAGCAGCATCTGCGCGGGCACGGAGCCGGCGGCCGGGTCGACGAACTGGGGGAGCAGCGCGGCCAGGAAGACGATGGACTTGGGGTTCGCGAAGCCGACGATGAAGCCGTCGCGCAGCACGGTCAAGGTGCGGCCCGGGGTGGTGCGCACGGCGGCGGCCATGGCGTCGGCGAGCTTGCGGCGTTTGCGGATCGCCTGCACGCCCAGGTAGACGAGGTAGAGCGCGCCCGCGAGCTTGATCGCGGTGAACACGGCCGCGGACGTCGTGACGACCGCGCCGAGCCCGAACGCGATGGCCACCACCTGCGTGTAGACGCCGGTGGCGTTGCCGAGCACCGTGAGCAGCGCGTCGCGGCGGCCCACGGTGAGCGCGCGGCTGATGGTGAACAGCACGCTGGGCCCGGGGACCACGACCATGAGGAACGTCAGGGCGGCGAAGGCCGCGAAGTGCGCAGGCGTGACCATCTCCCGAGCGTAGAACGCGCTGCCGGGCCGGGACGAGACGTTGTTGTCGGACCCCGCTGGTACAACGAACCCGTGAAGATCTCCCTCGCGCAGCGCCGCGCCCGGCTCGGCGTGCGCCACCACCTCGCCGCGCCCGCGGCCACCGTCGAGGAGGCCGCCGCCGGGGTCGTCGCCCTGCACGCGACCGACCCGGCGTCGGTGTTCTTCGCGGCGTGGGCGCGGGTGCCGGACGTCGGCGTGGCCGATGTCGAGCGCGCGCTGTACGAGGACCGGACGTTGGTGCGGCTGTTGGGCATGCGCCGCACGATGTTCGTCGCCGACGTGGCCACGGCGGCGCTCGTCCAGGCCGGTTGTGCGAGCGATATCGCGGTGAAACAACGGAAACTGCTCGAACAGCACCTCGGCACGGTCGGGCACCCCACCAACGTCGAGGATCCGCCGGGCTGGCTCGCCGACGTCGCCGCGAGCGTCGAGAAAGCCTTGCGCGCCAGGGGATCCGCGACGGCGCAGGACCTGGTCGACGACGAACCGCGCCTGCGCCAGCAGCTTCACATGGCCAAGGGCAAGCCGTACGCGGCGATCGGCAACGTCACCAGTCGCGTGCTCTTCCAGCTCGCCGTCGACGGCCGCATCGTGCGCGGGCGCCCGCGCGGCAGCTGGCTCAGCACGCAGTACCACTGGGCCCCGCTCGACGGCTGGCTTCCCGGCGGCCTGCCCCCGATCCCGCCCGCCGACGCCCGCGCCGAACTCGCGCGACGCTGGCTGCACGCCTTCGGCCCGGCACCCGTCGCCGACCTGCGCTGGTGGACCGGCTGGACGGCCGCCCAGACCAAACAGGCCCTCGCCGCCGTCGCCCCCGCCGAGGTGGACCTCGACGGCGAACCCGGCGTCGTACTGGCCGACGACCTCGACCCCGTCCCCGAACCGGCCCCCTGGGTCGCCCTCCTGCCCGCCCTCGACCCGACACCCATGGGCTGGTCCACCCGCGACTGGTACCTCGGCCCCCACCGCCCCGCCCTCTTCGACCGCAGCGGCAACATCGGCCCCACCGCCTGGTGCGACGGCCGCGTCGTCGGCGCCTGGGCCCAACGTCCCACCGGCGAGGTCGCGCTCCGCCTCCTGGAAGACGTCGGCGCCGACCGCGCGGCCGCCCTGGAAGCCGAAGCCGCCCGCCTGACGACGTGGCTGGGGGAGACCCGGGTGATCCCGAAGTTCCGCACCCCAGCCGAACGCGACCTGTCCACCTGACCACGCTGCCGATCAGCCCCGGCCGCTCACGCGTCGCCACCGACGTGGCCGGCCGCGACGCCCGGTTTCCGGCGCGGCCCGCTGTGTGCGGGCGTGGCCACCGGCGCGGCGGGTCGTCTCGCGAAGTGCCCGCGACGGCGGGCCTGGCGGTCGGCACTTGCTGAGCCGACTGGCCGCGACGCCGGGTTTCCGGCGCGGCCCGCTGTGCGCGGGCGTGGCCACCGGCGTGGCTGGTCGCCTCGTGAAGTGCCCGCGACGGCGGGCCCGACGATCGGCACTTGCTGAGTCGGCTGGCCGCGACGCCGGGTTTCCGGCGCGGCCCGCTGTGCGCGGGCGTGGCCACCGGCGCGGCTGGTCGCCTCGTGAAGTGTCAGCGAGCGGTGGGCCCGACGATCGGCACTTGCTGAGTCGGCGTGCCGCAGGCCTCCGGACTCCAGCGCGACCCGCCGCGTTCGGCCGTTTTCCGCTGGCGAGGCGGGTCGCCTCGTGAAGTACCGGACAGCCAGGTTCCTGGGCGTCGGCGCCGGGTTTTCGGCGGGCCGGCTGTGTTCGGGCATTGGCTCCGGAGCGGCCGGTCGCCTCGTGAAGTGCCGGACAGTCAGGGGCCCAGGCGTCGGCGGCGGTTGAGCCCGCTGGCCGCGGCGCCCGGTTTCCCGGCTCGGCCCGCTGTGTGCGGGCATGGCCACCGGCGTGGCTGGTCGTGCCGTGAAGCGCCCGCGAGCGGTGGGCCCGGCGGTCGGCACTGGCGGAGTCGGCTGGCCGCAGCCCCCGGATTCCAGCGCGACCCGCCGCCCTCCGGACCGACGCAACGCCGACCCGTGCCTAGGTGACCCGCCCACTCACCTGACACCCACCGCCAGGGGGCGGCCCCCGCGTGTCTCGCTCACCACGCGCCCGGCCCGCCCCACCTCGATCCCGACCTTCCGGACTCCACAAACCCCTCAGGCCGCCGCGTGAACCACGGCACCAAGACCGATCAAGCGACTGGTCCGCACCCCTCCTGTGACACCGCCGGATTACCTGTCGCAAGCTCGTGAGCTGGCTTCTTAATCGATTCTTGACGGTTCGGCGCAGTGGTGGAAGTCTCGTCGGGGCAGTCAGGGTCGACCGCGCCCGCACGCTAGGGTTGCGCCGAGCCCGGAAGTCTTCCGGGGCGTGGGCCCCGGTTCGAAAAACAAGAGGAGTGGCAGCAGTGACCGTTCGCGTAGGTGTCAACGGCTTCGGCCGGATCGGCCGCAACTTCTTCCGCGCCGTGAAGGCGAGCGGTCACGACATCGAGGTCGTCGCGTTCAACGACCTCGGCGACGTCGCGACGATGGCCCACCTGCTCAAGTACGACTCCATCCTGGGCCGCTTCCCGGGCGAGGTCAGCCTGAGCGACGACGGCATCGTCGTCGACGGCAAGACCATCAAGGCCCTGGCGGAGCGCGACCCGGCGAACCTGCCGTGGGGCGACCTGGGCGTGGACGTCGTCGTCGAGTCGACGGGCTTCTTCACCAACGCCGACGCCGCGAAGGCCCACATCGCCGGCGGCGCCAAGAAGGTCATCATCTCCGCGCCCGCCAAGGGTGAGGACCTGACCATCGTGCTGGGCGTCAACGACGACAAGTACGACGGCTCGCAGGTCATCATCTCCAACGCCTCCTGCACCACCAACTGCCTCGGTCCGCTGGCCAAGGTCCTGCAGGACGCGTTCGGCATCGAGCAGGGCCTGATGACCACCATCCACGCGTACACGCAGGACCAGAACCTGCAGGACGCGCCGCACAAGGACCTGCGCCGCGCCCGCGCCGCCGCGCTGAACATCGTGCCGACCTCGACCGGTGCCGCGAAGGCCATCGGCCTGGTGCTGCCGGAGCTGCAGGGCAAGCTCGACGGTTACGCGCTGCGCGTCCCGGTGCCGACCGGCTCGGCCACCGACCTCACCGTCACGCTGACCAAGTCGGCGACGCTGGAAGAGGTCAACGCCGCGTACAAGGCCGCCGCCGAGGGCCCGCTGTCGGGTTACCTGCGCTACAACGAGGACCCGATCGTGTCGGCCGACATCGTCACCGACCCGGCGTCCTGCATCTACGACGCGCCGCTGACCAAGGTCATCGGCAACCAGGTCAAGGTCGTCGGCTGGTACGACAACGAGTGGGGCTACTCCAACCGCCTGGCCGACCTGGTCAAGCTCGTCGGTTCGAAGCTCTCCTGAACCCGATGACGGTCAAGAACCTCGAAAACCTGCTGAGCGAAGGCGTTCACGGCCGCTACGTACTCGTGCGCAGCGACCTGAACGTCCCGCTCGACGGGGACCGGATCACCGACGACGGCCGCGTCCGCGCGGCCCTGCCGACGATCGAGAAGCTCGCCGGCGCGGGCGCCAAGGTCGTCGTCACGGCGCACCTGGGCCGCCCCAAGGGCGAGCCCGACCCGAAGTACACGCTCGCGCCCGTCGCGAAGCGGCTCGGTGAGCTGCTCGGCACCGAGGTCCCGCTCGCCGGTGACCTCGTGGGCGACTCGGCCAAGGCGCTCGTCGGCGGGCTCGCCGACGGCGGCGTCGCGCTGCTGGAGAACGTGCGCTTCGACGCGCGCGAGACCAGCAAGGACGCCGTGGACCGCTCCGAGCTGGCCGCCGAGCTGGCCGCGCTCGTCCCCGGCGGGGCGTTCGTGTCCGACGGGTTCGGCGTGGTGCACCGCAAGCAGGCCTCGGTCTACGAGATCGCCGCGGTGCTGCCGGCCTACGCCGGTGGCCTCGTGCTGGCCGAGCTCGACGTGCTGAAGAAGCTCACCGACGACGTCAAGCGCCCCTACGTGGTGGTGCTCGGCGGCGCGAAGGTGTCGGACAAGCTCGGCGTGATCGCCAACCTGCTGACGAAGGTCGACCGCCTGCTCATCGGCGGCGGCATGGCCTACACCTTCCTCAAGGCCCAGGGCCACGAGGTGGGCCAGTCGCTGCTGCAGGCCGACCAGCTCGACCAGGTGTCGGGCTTCCTCGCCGAAGCGCAGAAGCGCGGCGTCGAGCTCGTGCTGCCGGTCGACGTGCTGGCGGCCACCGAGTTCGCGGCCGACGCCGAGAACGAGGTCGTCGCGGCCACGGCGATCCCGGCCGACCGCCAGGGCCTCGACATCGGCCCGGCCTCGCGCGAGCTGTTCGCGAGCAAGCTGGCCGACGCGGCCACCGTGTTCTGGAACGGCCCGATGGGCGTGTTCGAGTTCGAGGCGTTCTCGGGCGGCACCCGTGCCGTGGCCGAGGCGCTCGTGAAGAGCGACGCGTTCACCGTGGTCGGCGGCGGCGACTCCGCCGCCGCGGTGCGGCAGCTGGGCCTGCCCGAGGACGGTTTCTCCCACATCTCCACGGGTGGCGGCGCCTCCCTGGAGTACCTGGAGGACAAGGAACTGCCCGGCGTCTCGGCGTTGGAGGAGAAGCACTAGTGGCACGGAAGCCGTTGATCGTCGGCAACTGGAAGATGAACCTGAACCACCTCGAGGCCATCGCCTTGGTTCAGAAGATCGCCTTCGCGCTGCCGGAGAAGTACTACGCGAAGGTGGACGTGGCGGTGCTGCCGCCGTTCACGGACATCCGCAGCGTGCAGACCCTCACCGACGGCGACAAGCTGTCGCTCACCTACGGCGCGCAGGACGTGTCCCCGCACGACTCCGGTGCCTACACCGGTGAGGTGTCGGGCCCGATGCTCGCGAAGCTGGGCTGCACCTTCGTCGCCATCGGCCACTCGGAGCGGCGCGAATACCACGCCGAGACCGACGAGCTGGTCAACAAGAAGGTGCGCGCGGCCGTCAAGCACGGGATCACGCCGATCCTGTGCGTCGGCGAGAAGCTCGAGGTCCGCGAGGCCGGCGAGCACCACGCGCACGCGACGAACCAGCTCATCGAGGGCCTCAAGGGGCTCAAGGCCGAGCAGGTCAAGGACGTCGTCGTGGCGTACGAGCCGGTGTGGGCCATCGGCACCGGCAAGGTGGCGACACCCGCCGACGCCGAGGAGGTCTGCAAGACCATCCGCACGGTGCTGGCGGAGAAGTACGGCGACGAGGTCGCTTCGGCCGTTCGGGTGCTTTACGGCGGTTCGGTGAAGTCGGGCAACGTGGGCGAGCTGGTGGCCTGCGAGAACATCGACGGTGCTCTCGTGGGTGGCGCGAGTCTCGACGGTGACGAGTTCACCAAACTCTGCGCACTCGCGGCGGGTGGCCCCCTGCCCTGATCGAGGCCACTACCGGGTAACCTGTGTATCCGGTCCGTCACACAGCAGTGGACGAGTCCAGGGGTACGGTGATATTCGAGCCGTACCCCTGCATTCTCCGATGAGCACAGAGGATGACATGAAGCTGTTCCTGCAAATTCTGTTGATCGTCTCCAGCGTGCTGCTGGTCGTGGCGGTGCTGCTCCACCGCGGCCGGGGTGGCGGTCTGTCGTCGCTGTTCGGCGGCGGTATGCAGTCCAGCCTCTCGGGCTCGAGCGTGGCCGAGAAGAACCTCGACCGGATCACCCTGCTGCTGGGTGCCATCTGGCTGATCAGCATCGTGGGCCTCGGCCTGCTGCTCAAGGTCTGACCGGACTCCCCGCTCGGGGCCGGCGAGTCAGGGGCTCCGTGTGCATCGGCGTGCCTATTGGGGGGCGCGCCGCCGATTCCTAGGTGTGAGGATTCATGGTTGGCGGTAACGCGATTCGAGGCACCCGGGTGGGTGCCGGTCCTTCGGGCGAATCGGAGCGGGGTGAGTCGGCGCCGCGGCGCCGGATCTCCTACTGGTGCGCAAACGGCCACGAGGCCCGCCCGTCGTTCGCGATGGAGGCCGAAATCCCCGACGAGTGGGACTGCCCGCGCTGCGGTCTGCCCGGCGGACAGGACGAGCAGAACCCGCCCGCCGCGCCCCGCACCGAGCCCTACAAAACGCACCTCGCGTACGTCAAGGAGCGCCGCAGCGACGCCGACGGCGAAGCGATCCTCGCCGAGGCCCTCGAGCGTCTGCGCCAGCGCCGCGAACTGATCTAGCTTTTCCCCGTCGGAGACCACCGACCAGGCCGATTCGGTTCGGCTCTGGCCGGTGGTTTTCGCGTTTCCGGGGCTTTTCCGGCACGCCGGCGACGGGTGGTGCAGTTCGCCGGCCTTGACCGCGGCTTGCCTCGGCCGCGGCTTTCTGCGGCGCGGGTTGTGTGCGGTGCGGGCTCGCGTGGGCGCGGCAGAGTGCGGTGCGCCTGGCTGTGGTGCGTCCGCGTCCGGTGCGGCTGGGTTTGCGGCGAAGACGTCTGGTGCGCCCGGCTGCGGTGGAGCAGGCGGATCCCCTTCTCAGGCAAAGCCTCTGGGTCATAAGCGCCAGTAATCCACACTATGCCCGAGTTGTGCACAAATCGGCCCCTCAGTGACCTTTGGCCGGTTCTCGTCGGAGTGCTCGATAGAACGGACATGGGCAGCCCCTTGGGAGGGCGAGGGGTTTCTCTAGATGTGAGGCCTGGGGGCAAAATCCCGCGGAGCGCCCGAGCCGCGGCTGGGTGAGGCCGTCGCCGGCCGTACGTCGCAGGGTGGAGCGGGTTCCCGCTGAAGGCGTTGTTGCCGGATGTAGGGGTCGTGTGGGTGCGGTATGGGCGAGGGCGGTTCCGTTGCTCGCCGGCTCGCGCTGGGTGAGGACCGCGGCGTCATAGCCCGCCGCCGCGACCGGGTGAGGCGGTAGGCCACAGCGATCGTGCCGCCCAAGCCACGAAAGTCGCGAGCGACAAAGCACCCAGGACGCGGCGAAGGGGTGGCACCCGACCGCAGCCGGATCGCGGCTCGCGCGCGGGGCCACCCCTTCGGCCTACGGGGGACCGGGGAAGGTCGGTGGGTCAGCGGTCCAGCGGGTACCGGGCCCGCACGCGGAAGCCGCCGTCTTCGGTGTCCGAGGTTTCGAAGCTGCCGCCCAGCAGGCGGGCGCGTTCGGCGAGGCCGGTGAGGCCGTGGCCGCCCGAGGGGAGGTGTTCGCCGGCGCGCTCGGCGCGTTCGTTGCGGACCTCGATGTTCAGGGCGCCGCTGCCGCCCTGGATGCGGATGGTGGCGGTGGCGCCGGGGGCGTGCTTGTGGACGTTGGTGAGGCACTCCTGCACGGTGCGGTACGCGGCGGCCGACACCTGGCTCGGCACGGTGTCCGGCAGGCGCTCCACGGTGAGGTGCACCGGGACGTCGGCGGTACGGATCAGGTGGTCGAGCTCGCCGATGCCGGGGCGCGGGCCGTCGTCCTCGGCGCCGGAGCGCAGCACGCTCACCAGCGAACGCAGTTCCTCGAGCGTCCGCGTGGAGAGCTGGCGGATGACCTGCGCGGTCTGCAGCGCCGGGCCGTCGGTGGCCTGGGCCTGCAGCGCGCCGGCCTGCATGGCGATGAGGGTGATCTGGTGGGAGACGACGTCGTGCATCTCGCGGGCCAGGCGGGCGCGCTCCTCGGCGCGCACGGCGTCGGCGTGGAAGCGGCGTTCGCGGTCGCGGCTCTTGGCCAGCTCGGCGAGCTTGGCGGAGATCTCCGCGCGGGCGCCGATCAGCAGGCCGATCGCGATCGGCATACCCGCCACGAGCACGCCGTAGATGCCGTCGAGCACGTGCTCGCGCCAGCTGAGCTGGGCGAAGTCGTCCAGCGGCCACTGCACGAACCGGCAGGTGAAGACCAGTCCCGCGCCCACCCAGGTCTGCCAGTGGATCTGGCGCTTCGTCGCGAGCGTGCCGAGCGTGATCATCGACGCCAGCTGCGCCCACCCGGCGAGGAAACCGGGCACCGCGAGGATCACGGCCAGGAACGGCAGCTTCCGCCGCAGCACCACCGCGAGACACGCGGCCGCCGACAGGTAGATCGAGTACGGCGGGGCCTTCGGCGGGATCACCAGCCACACGTCGAGTACAGCCAGCAGCACGGCGACGGCCTCGACCCCGACCGTCGTCGCGATCGGCCGGCGCAGCGAAGCGAACACACCGCGCAGGCTGAACCGCCGGACCCGATCGGCCGCCCCCGCGCCGGGGCTGCCCATCGAGATTCCTGGAATCGAGAGTCCCTCAGTGCTCATGCGGCGACCCCATTCGTCTTGTGGACTTGATGATGAGATGCGCCGGGCACCCGATCGGGACGCGCGGCGGGCAACAAATGTGCGGATGCTAACGAAGAGACGTGTGACGACGGTAAGTTTCACCCGCACCCACAAATTTGGTCGTCTGATCTCCATCACTACGGCATTCGGGTGACGAAAAGAAGTCTGACGTCACCTCGTGTCGATCACAACACCCTACGTTCACCTTACGGGTGATCCCACATACTGGTGAGCCGCTTGATGGAGTAGTGGTCACTGCTCCGTTCGGCAGATGAATGATCTTCACGCTTACGGGTGGCACGCGTCATCCGGTCGAGCGGGCCCTGAAACCCACGGTCAGGGCCGCGAAACAGTCGCGAAACAGCTGCCCGGCGACAGAAAAAGGCCGCCCCGGGCGAACCCGGAGCGGCCTTCGAGAACCAGCGAGCGTCACGCGGTCGGCGGCTCGTACACCTTCGTCAGCTTCCCGGCCGCAGTGCGGTCCAGGAGCCACAGCGTCCGCCGGTAGCCGCGGGCACCCGAAACGGGCACCTGCACCTCCGGCGCACCCGCGAGAGCCAGCGACACGGCCTCGGCCTTCGCCTCGCCCGCGGTCATCAGCCACACCTCACGCGCGCGGCGGATGGCCGTGAGCGTGAGCGAGATGCGCGTCGGCGGCGGCTTGGGGCAGTCGCGCACCGCCACCGCCGAAAGCCGCGTCTCGTGCACGGCGGGGGAGTCCGGGAACACCGAAGCGGTGTGCCCCTCCCCGCCGAGGCCGAGCAGGCAGATGTCGAACGCGGGCACGCCGCCCTCGTCCGGGCCCGCCTGCGAGGCCAGCACCTCCGCGTACGCCGCGGCCGCGGCGTCCACGTCGGCACCGAACTCGCCGTCCGACGGCGCCATCACGTGCACGCGCTTCGGGTCGAGCGGCACGTGGTCCAGCAGGGCCTCGCGCGCGCCCTTCTCGTTGCGCTCGTCGGAATCGGCCGGCACGAACCGCTCGTCGCCCCAGTAGACGTCCAGGCGCGACCAGTCGATCGCGTCGCGCGCGCTGGAGCGGTTGAGCTCCTCCAGCACCGCGATGCCCGTGCCGCCGCCGGTGAGCACGACCGAGGCCGAGCCCTTGGCCGCCTGCACGTCGACGATCCGGGTGACCAGCCGCGCCGCCGCGGCCGCCGCCAAGAGGTCGGCGTTCTCGTAGACGACGACCTCCGTGCGGCTCACGAAGCGCTCTTTTCCGCCTTGGCCTTGCCGGCCTTCTTCGCCGGGGCCTTGGCCGCCGCGGCCTTCGGCTTCGCCGCCGCAGAAGCAGCCGAAGTCGCCTTCGCCGCCGTCGTCGGCGAGGCGATCTTGGGCAGCCCGTGCAGCGCCGCCTCGAAGACCTCGTCCGGGTCGAGCCGGCGCAGCTCCTCCACGAGGCACTCCGGGTTGCTCCGCCGCTGCAGCGCGATGCGCCGCGTGGGCTGGCCCGGCTGCGTCAGCGTGCCGACGCGGCCGTCGGGCCGGGTCAGCTCCACCGCGCCCGAACGCCGTTCGAGCTCGACGGAGATGATGCCCTGCGCGCTGGAGCTCTTGATCCGCTTCACCGGCACCTTGAGGTACTCGGCGAGCCAGCCCGCCAGCAGCTCCGTGGACGGCGAGTCGGCCTCACCGGTCACGGTCGCGCTCGTGATCTTCTCGTACGGCGGCAGGTCCAGCGCCGACACGAGCTGCGCACGCCAGTGCGTCAGCCGCGTCCACGCCAGGTCGGTGTCGCCCTCCACGTAGGCCTTGGCCCGCGTGGTCAGAGCCCTTATGGGGCTCTTCTCCGCGGCCGAGTCGGTGATGCGCCGCTGCGCGATCTGGCCCAGCGGGTCCTCCGCCGGGGCCTTCGGGCCCGCGCCCGGCCACCAGGTGACGATCGGCGCGTCGGGCAGCAGCAGCGGCACGACCGCGCTCTGGCCCTGCGCGGCCAGCGGCCCGTAGAGGCGCAGCACGATGACCTCGCTCGCGCCGGCGTCGCCGCCCACGCGGATCTGGCCGTCGATGCGCGGAGCCGCCGTGCGGATGCCCTTCGCGACCACGATCACGCGCGACGGGTGCTCCCGGCTGGCGTGGTTCGCGGCCTCGATGGCCTCCTCGAGCTTGGCGTCGTCGTCCGCCACGATGACCAGGGTCAGCACCCGGCCCAGCGCGACCTGACCGCCCTGGTCGCGGATCTCCACCAGCTTCTTGTTCAGCTGCGAAGTCGTGGTGGATGGCAGGTCGATGATCACGGACGCCTCCAGTTCCGGCCCGTACGCTCGAGCATTTCGTCAGCGCTCTGCGGGCCCCAAGTACCCGGCGCGTACTGCTCGGGCGCGCCTTCCTTGGCCCAGTGCTCCAGGATCGGGTCGAGGATCTCCCAGGAGAGCTCGACCTCCTCGTTCACCGGGAACAGCGACGGCTCGCCCAGCAGCACGTCGAGGATCAGCCGCTCGTACGCCTCGGGGGAGGACTCGGTGAAGGCGTGGCCGTAGCCGAAGTCCATGGTGACGTCGCGGACCTCCATCGTGGTCCCCGGCACCTTCGAGCCGAACCGCAGCGTGATGCCCTCGTCGGGCTGCACGCGGATGACCAGCGCGTTCTGGCCCAGCTCCTCGGTGGAGGTGGAGTCGAACGGCAGGTGCGGCGCGCGCTTGAACACCACGGCGATCTCCGTGACGCGCCGGCCCAGCCGCTTGCCGGTGCGCAGGTAGAACGGCACCCCCGCCCAGCGGCGGTTCTGCACCTCCAGCGTCACCGCGGCGTAGGTCTCGGTCTTGGAGTCCTTCGCGAAGCCCGCTTCCTGCAGCAGGCCCGGCACCTTCATGCCGCCCTGCCAGCCGCCGGCGTACTGCCCGCGCGCGGTGGTCTCGTCGAACGGCCGGATCGGCATGGTCGCCGCCAGCACCTTCGCCTTCTCCGCGCGCAGCGCCTTCGGCTCGAACGACAGCGGCTCGTCCATCGCGGTCAGCGCGAGCAGCTGCAGCAGGTGGTTCTGGATGACGTCGCGCGCGGCGCCGATCCCGTCGTAGTACCCCGCGCGACCGCCGAGGCCGATGTCCTCGGCCATGGTGATCTGCACGTGGTCGATGTAGTTGGCGTTCCAGATCGGCTCGAACATCTGGTTGGCGAAGCGCAGCGCCAGCAGGTTCTGCACCGTCTCCTTGCCGAGGTAGTGGTCGATGCGGAACACCGACTCCTCGGGGAAGACGTCGTTCACGATCCCGTTGAGCTCCTTGGCGCTCTTGAGGTCGTGGCCGAACGGCTTCTCGATCACCACGCGGCGCCAGGTCGTGGCGTCGGTGTCGGCGAGGCCCGAGCGCGCCAGCTGCTTGGTCACCACCGGGAACGCGCCCGGCGGGATCGAGAGGTAGAACGCCGTGTTGCCGCCGGTGCCGCGTTCGGCGTCGAGGTCCTTGACCGTCTGGGCGAGGCGGTCGAAGGCGTCGTCGTCGTCGAACGTGCCCTGCACGAAGCGGATGCCCTCGGCGAGCCGGTTCCAGACCGACTCCTTGAACGGCGTCCGCGCGTGCTCGCGCACCGAGTCGTGCACCAGCTCGCCGAAGTCCTGGTGCTCCCAGTCGCGGCGCGCGAACCCGACCAGCGAGAAGCCGGCGGGCAGCAGGCCGCGGTGGGCCAGGTCGTAGATGGCGGGCATGAGCTTCTTGCGGGCCAGGTCGCCGGTGACCCCGAAGATCACCAGGCTCGACGGGCCCGCGATGCGCGGGAGGCGCTTGTCGCGCGGGTCCCGCAGCGGGTTCTGCCAGGTCGTCACTCGCCGGCCTCCTGTACGGCCCGCACGAGCTCGGCCAGCCCGGCGGCCCGGTCGGTCAGGTGCAGCCGCAGCACGGGGCGGCCGTGCTCGGCGAGGACCTGACCGTCGCCGAGAGCCTGCGCGTGCTGCAGCTGTCCCAGGGTGTAGGGGCGGTCCGGCACAGCCAGGTCCTCGGCGACCGCGCCGGTGATCTGGAGGAAGCTGCCGTTCTGGTGGCCGCCCTTGTGGTACTGCCCGGTGGAGTGCAGGAACCGCGGTCCCCAGCCGAACGTCGTCTGCACGCCGGTGCGCTTGGCGATCTCGCCGCGCAGCAGCGAGGTCGACGCGTCGTCGAGCCGGTCGAGGTAGGCCTGCACCGCGAAGTAGCCGCCGTCGGCGACCGAGCCGAAGAACGCGCGCAGCACGTCCACCAGCTTTCCTTCCGTGACAACGCCTTCCGAACCGAAGACCTCGACGGCACCGTCCACAGTGGCCGGAGTCTCCTTGCCGGACAGCTTCTCCGGCTCGTCGAGCAACGCGCGCGCGGCCTTCTTCGCGGCCTCGACGTCGGGCTGGTCGAACGGGTTGATCCCGATCAGCCGGCCGGCGAGCGCGGTCGCGAACTCCCACAGCAGGAACTGCGCGCCGAGCGGGCCCGTCACCGAGATCTTCGCGGCACCTTCGGCAGCACCGACGGCGACCGGGGTCGCGTCGGCCTTCGCGTCGGCGAAGCCGGGGGCCTGGGGGCCCTCGACGGCCACGGGCAGCAGGCCGGTGCCCAGCTTGCCGGTCGACTCCGCGATCAGCTGCTCGGCCCAGTCCGGGAAGCCCTTGATGCCCGAACCGGTGTCGGCCAGCACGACCTTCTCGGCGCCGCCCTCGTGGGCGGCGGCCCAGGCGGCCGCGAGCTTGATCGCCGGGTTGTCGGCCGAGTCGGAGCCCAGCGTCTCGGCCACCGCGGCGGCCTGGTCCAGCAGGCGCGCGATGTCCGCGCCCGCGAGACCGGCCGGCACGAGGCCGAACGCGGTCAGCGCCGAGTAGCGGCCGCCGACGTGCGGGTCGGCCAGGAAGGTCTTGCGGTAACCCTCCTTTTCGGACAGTTCCGAGAACGGCGAGCCCGGGTCGGTCACGACCACGATCCGCCGCGCCGCGTCGATCCCCGCTTCGGTGAAGGCCTTCGCGAAGATGCGCCGGTGGCTGTCGGTCTCCACGGTGCCGCCGGACTTCGACGACACCACGATCACCGTGCGCTCGAGGTCGCCCGCGAGCGCGTCGGCCACCTGGCCCGGGTCGGTCGTGTCGAGCACCGTCAGCGCGACACCCGCGGTGCCCGCGATGACCTCCGGCGCGAGCGACGAACCGCCCATGCCGGCGAGCACCACGCGGTCCACGCCCTCGGACTGCAGCTCTGTGCGCAGCGCCTCGATCTCACCGATCAGCGGCCGCGACGACTTGTGCAGCGACGTCCACGAGAGCCGGATCGACGCCTCGGACTCGGCGTCCGGTCCCCACAGCGTCGCGTCCTGCGCGGCGAGCTTCGACGCGGCCTGGTCGGCGACGAGGCGCTCGACCAGCGGCGCCGCCTTGCCTGCCAGTTCGGCGTCGACGAGCTCGACGCCGGTTTCGTCCCCTGTCATGGTCTGGCTTCAGCCCTTCGCCTTGTTCAGCTGGCCGGTCACCGTCTCGAGCAGCTCCTGCCAGGACTTCTCGAACTTCTCGACGCCCTCGGTCTCGAGGACCACGAACACGTCCGGCACGTCGATGCCGGCCGCGCTCAGCTTGTCGAACACGCCCTGCGCCTCGGCACCGCGGCCGGTCACCGTGTCACCGGTGACCTCGGCGTGGTCGGCCACCGCGTCCATGGTCTTCTCCGGCATCGTGTTCACGACGCCGTGGACCAAGAGCTGGTCGACGTAGCGGGTGTCGGAGTACGCCGGGTCCTTGACGCCGGTCGAGGCCCACAGCGGACGCTGCGCGTTGGCGCCGGCGGCGGCCAGCGCCTTCCAGCGGTCGCTCGCGAAGAGCTCCTCGAACTTGGCGTAGGCGAGCCGGGTGTTGGCGATCGCGGCCTCGCCGAGCAGAGCCTTGGCCTCGTCGGTGCCGATCTTGTTCAGGCGCTTGTCGACCTCGGTGTCCACACGGGACACGAAGAACGACGCGACCGAGTGGATGCCCTTGAGGTCGTGGCCGTTGGCCTTCGCCTGCTCCAGGCCGGCGAAGAACGCGTCGATGACCTGGGCGTAGCGCTCGACGGAGAAGATCAGCGTCACGTTGATGCTGATGCCCTCGGCCAGCGCCGCGGTGATGGCGGGCAGGCCCTCGTCGGTGGCCGGGATCTTGACCATCAGGTTCGGCCGGTCCACGGCCTTCCACAGGTCCTTGGCCTCGGCGATCGTCTTGTCGGTGTCGCGCGCCAGGCGCGGGTCGACCTCGATGGAGACGCGGCCGTCGACGCCGTCGGTGGCGTTGTAGACGTCGCGGAACAGGTCGGCGGCGTTGCGCACGTCCGTGGTCGTCAGCTCGCGGACGGTGCCGTCGAGGTCCGCGCCGCGGTCGGCCAGCTCCTTGACCTGCGCGTCGTACGCCGCGCCGTGGGACAGGGCGTTGGCGAAGATCGTCGGGTTGGTCGTGACACCCACGACGTGCTTGTCGCGGATGAGTTCGGCGAGGTTGCCCGTGCTGAGGCGCTCGCGGGAGAGGTCGTCCAGCCAGATGGAGACGCCCGCCTCCGAAAGCTGCGCGAGCCGGTCAGTGCTGCTCATGACTCTTTTCCGTCCCTTCAGAAATTCAGTTCTTGGTGTTGGCGATCGAGCGACGGGCGGCCTCGACGACGTGCTCCGGGGTGAACCCGAACTCACGGAACAGTGTGGCGGCGTCGGCCGAAGCACCGAAGTGCTCGATCGAAACGTTCACCCCCGCGTCACCGGTGAAGCGGTGCCACGACTGCGCGACCCCCGCCTCGACGGACACCCGCGCCTTGACGGCCGGCGGCAGCACGGCGTCGCGGTAGGACTGCTCCTGCGCGTCGAACCACTCGACGCACGGCATCGACACGACGCGGGTCGGCACGCCGTCGGCCTCGAGGGTCTTTCGGGCCGCGACGGCCAGCTGGACCTCGGAACCGGTGGCCATCAGCACGACCTCGGGGGCGCCGTTCGAGGCGTCCTCGAGCACGTAGCCGCCGCGCTTCACGCCTTCCGCGCTCGTGCCTTCGAGCACCGGCACGTTCTGGCGGGTCAGCGCGACACCCGACGGGTGGTGCACGTCCTCCAGCACGGCCTTCCACGCGTAGGCGGTCTCGTTGGCGTCCGCTGGGCGGACGACGTTGAGGCCCGGGATCGCGCGCAGCGCGGAGAGCTGCTCGATCGGCTGGTGCGTCGGGCCGTCCTCGCCGAGGCCGATGGAGTCGTGCGTCCACACGTAGAGCGTGGGCAGGCCCATCAGCGCCGCGAGCCGGACCGGCGGGCGCATGTAGTCGGAGAAGATGAGGAACGTCGCGCCGTACGGGCGAGTGCCGCCGTGCAGGGCGATGCCGTTGAGGATCGAGCCCATCGCGTGCTCGCGGATGCCGAAGTGCAGCGTCCGGCCGTACGGGTTGGCGTTCCAGGCCGCCGTGGTGGCCTTCGCCGGGCCGAACGAGTCGGCGCCCTTCATCGTGGTGTTGTTGCTCTCCGCCAGGTCGGCGGAGCCGCCCCACAGCTCGGGCAGCGGGTCGCGCAGCGCGTTGAGGACCTCACCGGAGGCCTTGCGGGTCGCGATGCCCTTGGGGTCCGGGTCCCAGTGCGGCAGGTTGTCGGCGAAGCCCTCGGGCAGCGTGCGGGTGGCGAGCCGGTCGGCCAGCGCCTTGCGCTCCGGGTTCGCCTCGGCCCACGCGTCGTAACGCTCCTGCCAGGCGGCGTGCTCCTGCTTGCCGCGCTCCAGGGCCTTGCGGGTGTGGGAGATGACCTCGTCGTCGACCTGGAAGGTGCGCTCGACGTCGAAGTCGAGGATCTCCTTGACGGCCTTGATCTCGTCGGCGCCGAGCGCGGCGCCGTGGGCCTTGCCGGTGTTCATCTTCGTGGGCGCCGGGTAGCCGATGATCGTCCGCACCGCGATGAACGACGGGCGCCCGGTCTCCGCCTTGGCGGCCTTGATGGCCTCCTCGATCGCGGTGACGTTCTCGCCGCCCTCGACGACCTGCGTGTGCCAGCCGTAGGCCTCGTAGCGCTTGACCGTGTCCTCGGACAGCGCGATGTTCGTGTCGTCCTCGATGGAGATCTTGTTGTCGTCCCAGAAGACGATGAGGTTGCCCAGCTCCTGGCGGCCCGCGATCGACGAGGCCTCCGACGTCACGCCCTCTTCGATGTCGCCGTCGGAGGCGATCGCGAAGATGTGGTGGTCGTAGATGCTCTCGCCGGGCGCGGCGTCGGGGTCGAGCAGGCCGCGCTCGCGACGGGCGGCCATCGCCATGCCCACCGCGTTGGCCAGGCCCTGGCCCAGCGGGCCGGTGGTGGTCTCGACGCCCTTGGTGTGGCCGTACTCCGGGTGGCCTGGGGTCAGCGAGCCCCACGTGCGCAGCTGCTTGAGGTCCTCGAGCTCGAGGCCGTAGCCGGCGAGGTACAGCTGGATGTAGAGGGTGAGGCTGGAGTGCCCGGCCGAGAGGACGAAGCGGTCGCGGCCGCGCCAGTGCGGGTCGGCCGGGTCGTGGCGCATGGTCCGCTGGAACAGCGTGTAGGCGAGCGGGGCGAGGCTCATCGCGGTGCCCGGGTGACCGCTGCCGACCTTCTCGACGGCGTCCGCGGCGAGGACCCGGACGGTGTCGACGGCGCGGGAATCGGTCCCGGTCCAGTCGGCGGGCACGTCACGCCGGAGCAAAGGGTTGTTCTCGCTGGTAGAGGCGGTTTCGGACACTGAACTCGAACTCCCCGTCCTGAGGTTGTCGCTTGCTTTCCGTCATGGTGTAGCCGGTGCGCACTGCCAGTAATCTCAATCGATCCCGAAGGGACGATATTCCTGCTGGGAGCACTGCGCCGGGGTGCCACGCGGCCCGTCCGCGACAGCCTAGTGCGTGGGGTGTGCTCCGGGCAGCCGCGACAGCCGTGCCCGTCCCCACCGGGCAGGTGATCCCGCCCATGCGGGTCGCTTGCCGTCCGCCGCTGGTCACGGACCGTGCAAAAGGGACGATCGAGGGGACCGACCGGATCCGCCGGACACCACGACCGGTCCTTCCGGACACACCGTGCGCCGCCGTGGTCGTCGCGGGTGAACCCGGTGGCGTGACGCAGAAGACAGGCGTGGCGTGTCGAGGACCCTCGATCACGCAGGCGGATTCGCCACGTCTAACATCGAGCGCGGGCCTGGTCCGGGAGCTTCACCAGTTCCATCGCGGTCTTCCGGATCGCCACCCGGCCCCGAACTGACCTTGGGAGTGAAATGTCGTTGGTGAACGCTGCGCACGGACGCAGTGAGAACACCAGCGCCGAACACCCGACCGGTGAACGACCGCGTGGTGCCCGGCGAACTGTCCGCCAGGTGGTCGGCGCTTACGCCGCGCTCGCGAAGCCGAGGGTGATCGAGCTCCTCCTCGTCACCACGATCCCGGCGATGTTCCTCGCGGGGCGCGAGATCCCGTCGCCGTGGCTCGTGCTCGCCACGCTCGTGGGCGGCACGATGGCCGCCGGCAGCGCCAACGCGCTCAACTGCGTGATCGACGCGGACATCGACAAGGTGATGAACCGCACCAAGAAGCGCCCGCTGGTGAAGGACTCGGTGCCGCGGCGCAACGCGCTGATCTTCGGCCTCGTGCTCGGCGTCGCTTCGTTCGCGGTGCTGTATTTCACCGTGAACCTGCTGTCGGCGATCCTCGCGATCGCGACGATCCTCTTCTACATCTTCGTGTACACCCTGGGCCTCAAGCGGCGCACGTCGCAGAACGTCGTCTGGGGCGGCGCCGCCGGCTGCATGCCGGTGGTCATCGGCTGGGCCGCCGTGTCCGGCACCGTGCAGTGGCCCGCGTTCGTCATGTTCGGCGTCATCTTCTTCTGGACGCCCCCGCACACGTGGGCCCTGGGCATGAAGTACCGCGAAGACTACGAACGCGCGGGCGTCCCGATGCTCCCGGTCGTGGCGACCCCGCAGCACGTCGCCAAGCAGATCGTCATCTACTCGTGGGTGATGGTCGCCTGGACCCTCCTGCTGCTCCCCGTGACGAGCTGGCTGTACGCCACCTTCGCCGTCCTCGCGGGCGCCTGGTTCCTCTTCTACGCCCACCGCCTCCAGGCCGCCGTCCGCCGCGGCGAGGAGACGAAGCCCATGTCGCTGTTCCACCGCTCGAACACGTACCTGATGATCGTGTTCGTCGCACTGGCGGTGGACTCGGCGATCGGACTGCCGACGCTCGGCTTGCCGTTCTAGCCGGTTTCTTCACCGCAGCTTCAAACCACAGCCGCTTCACCACAGCGCCGCCGAGGCTCCCGGCCCGGCGGCGTTTTGGCGTGTGGACCAGGTCACTCGGCTCTTCCACCGGCTCCGCGGCGGCTGAGCCGCGCTCGGGAATGGCGTAGTCTGGTTGGCCGTTGTGGTTTTCCGGCTGTCCGCCGCCTTCTCCCGATGCGAAAGCAGGATCTCACTTGTCCGTGTCCCCGGACCGGGAAGCAGACCGCGCCCTCGAGGACGGTACGCCCGAGCACGCCGCCGAGCTGTCGCGTGAGCAGGCGTATGTCACGACGCTCTACGCGAAGCTCGACGCCGAGCGGGTGGAGGCGCAGCGGCGCCTCGACACCACGTTGCGGCAGACCGGCGGTACCCCGCAGGCGCGCACCGAGCGGGACGTCGCCACCACGCTGTACTCCGACCGCCTCGCGCAGCTCGGGTCGGTGGAGCAGGGGCTGTGCTTCGGCCGCCTCGACTTCGTGCCGGAGAGCGCCGAAGAGACGACCTACATCGGCCGCCTCGGGTTGTTCGAGGAGGACGACGACTACAAGCCGCTGCTGGTGGACTGGCGGGCGCCGGTCGCGCGGCCGTTCTACCTCGCCACGGCGGCCTCGCCGGACGGGGTGCGCCGGCGGCGGCACCTGCGGTCGCTGAGCCGCAAGGTGACGGGGTTCGACGACGAGATCCTCGACCTGTCCGCCGCCGACCAGGGGCAGGACCTCGGGCTGGCGGGCGAGGCGGCGCTGCTGGCCGCGCTGGAACGGCGGCGCACGGGCGAGATGAGCGACATCGTCGCGACGATCCAGGCCGAGCAGGACCGGATCATCCGCGCGCCGCTCGGCGGGGTGATGGTGGTGCAGGGCGCGCCGGGCACGGGCAAGACCGCCGTCGCGCTGCACCGGGCCGCGTACCTGCTCTACACGCACCGCCAGCAGCTCACCACGCGCGGCGTGCTCGTGGTCGGACCCAACAGCACGTTCCTGCGCTACATCGGCCAGGTCCTCCCGTCGCTGGGCGAGACCGGCGTGCTCCTCGCCACGATCGGGCAGCTCTACCCGGGCCTCGACGCGGAGGGTGTCGAGGCGCCGGAGGCCGCGGAGGTCAAGGGGCGCCTGGTGATGGCCGACGTGCTCGCCAACGCCGTGCGCGACCGCCAGCGCGTGCCCGAGCCCGTGGTGGAGATCGAGCACGAGCGGGAGATCCTCAAGCTCGACCGCAAGACCTGCGTCGAGGCCCGCACCCGCGCCCGCCGCTCGCGCCGGCCCCACAACCTCGCGCGGCGCCTGTTCGTGTCCGACGTGCTCGACGCGCTCACCCGCCAGGCCGCCCGCAAGCTGGGGGAGGACCTGCTCGACGCGCAGGACGTGCAGGACATCCGCGCCGAGCTCGCCGCCAGCCCCGCCATCGCCGCCGCCGTCAACGAGCTGTGGCCGAAACTGACCCCGGAAGGCCTGCTCGACGACCTGTTCGCCGAGCGCGAACACCTCGATCGCGCCGCCGGCAAGCTGCTGTCCGAGGCCGATCGCGCGCACCTCGAGAGCGGCCGCGACGCCAAGTGGACGCCTGCCGATGTGCCGCTGCTCGACGAGCTGGCCGAGCTGCTCGGCGAGGACGACAGCGAGGAACGCGCCGAGCGCCGCCGCCGAGACCGCGTGCAGCGCGCGTACGCCGAGGGCGTGCTCCACATCCTGGAGCAGGACGAGGAGATCCAGGACGAGGAGATCCTGCGGGTGTCCGACGTCCTCGACGCCGAGCTGTTCGCCGAACGCCAGCAGGAGCGCAGCGAGCTGACCGCCGCCCAGCGCGCCGCGCAGGACCGCACGTGGACGTTCGGCCACGTGATCGTGGACGAGGCCCAGGAACTGTCCGCCATGGACTGGCGGCTGCTCATGCGCCGCTCGCCGAACCGCTCGATGACGCTCGTGGGCGACGTCGCGCAGACCGGCGCGGCCGGGGGAGCCCGCACGTGGGACGAGGTCCTCTCGCCCTACGTCGCCGACCGCTGGCGCCTGGAGCAGCTCACCGTGAACTACCGCACCCCGGCCGAGATCATGGCCGTGGCCGCGCGCGTGCTGGCCGAGCTCGACGTGAACCTCGCGGCCCCGGCGTCGGTGCGCGAGACGGGCGTGGCGCCCTGGTCGAAGGCGACCAGCGACCTCGACGCCGATCTGCCGGGTTTCGTCGCGCAGGAGCTGTCCGCAGTGGACGGTGGCACCGTGGCCGTGCTCACACCGGCGGCCCGGCTCGCGGCTGTGGAAGCGGTGCTGACGCCTGACGAACGCGTGAGCGTGCTCACGGTCGAGCGCGCCAAGGGCCTCGAGTTCGACGCCGTTCTGCTGGTCGCGCCGGACGAGGTCGTCGCGGCCTCACCGCGGGGGCTCAACGACCTTTACGTGGCCCTCACGCGGGCGACCCAGCGGCTCGGCGTGGTCCAGACCGGTGACGTCGTACCGGCCCTGGCAGAGCTTGGCTAGGGTGCCGGGCATGCAGAGAATCGGCAAGATCGCCTCCGTGGGCGCCGTGGCGGTGGCCGCGGCGTTCAGCCTGTCCGCGTGCGGTGACGACTCGACGAGCGCGAGTACCCAGCAGCCGTCCCAGCCGTCCGCGCCCGCCGCACCGTCGAGCTCGGCCGCGCAGGCCGCCCAGACCAAGGGCCGCGAGTGCACCGCGGACGACATCAAGACCACCGGGACCTTCGGCCAGGCGCCGACGATCACCATCCCGGACGACTGCGATCCGCCGAAGAAGCTGATCACGAAGGACCTGGTCGCGGGCACCGGCAACGGCGCGAAGGCCGGCCAGAAAGTGTCGATGAACTACTCGCTGGTCACCTGGTCGGACAAGCAGAAGCTCGACAGCTCGTTCGACCGCGGCCAGACCTTCGACCTGACGCTCGGCGCGGGCGAGGTCATCCCCGGCTGGGACCAGGGCCTCGTCGGCATCAAGCAGGGCGGGCGCCGGCTGCTGATCATCCCGCCCGACCTCGGTTACGGTCAGGGCGGCAACGGCATCGCGCCGAACGAGACCCTCGTTTTCGTCACCGACGCCGTCACGGTGCCGAACGACAAGAGCTGAGCCGTGGCCCGCACCGTCCACCGCGGCTGGGTCGTGCTCTGGCACGACGAGGACGGCTGGGGCGTGCTGGAGTCGCGGACGGTGCCCGAGCAGGTCTGGGCCCACTACTCGCACGTGGACATGCCCGGGTTCCGGCGGCTGAGCGCCGGTGCCGAGGTCGAGTTCACCGTCGAGCGCGCCGAGCAGGACGGCTTCCATTGGCGGGCGGTCTCCGTCACGGAACGGCCACCCGAGAAGCCGAAGAACCCGAAGCAGCCCAAGCAGCCCAAGCAGCGCTGAACCGCCGGGCCAGGCACCCACCTGGCCCGGCGGATCGCGTCACGGGACGAGGATCAGCTTCCCGGTGGTCCGGCGGCCCTGCAGGTCTTCGTGCGCCATGCGGGCGTCGGCCAGCGGGTAGCGGCCGCCGATGCGGATGTCGAGCGAACCGTCGGTCACGGCGGCGAACAGTTCGTCCGCGCGCCAGTCGAGCTCCTCGCGCGTGCGGACGTAGTGGCCGGACGTCGGGCGGGTCAGGAACAGCGAGCCGCCCGAATTGAGGCGCTGCGGGTCGATCGGCGGCACCGGGCCGCTGGCCGCGCCGAACAGCGCGAGCATGCCGCGGATGCGCAGGCTGGCCAGGCTGCCGTCGACGGTGTCCTTGCCGACGCCGTCGTAGACCACGTGCACGCCCTCGCCGTCGGTCAGCTCGCGCGTGACCTCGGCGAAGTCCTCGCGGTCGTAGCGGATCACGTGGTCGGCGCCGGCGCCGCGGGCCAGCTCGGCCTTCTCCTCGGTGGACACCGTGCCGATCACGCGCGCGCCCCGCGCCTTCGCGAGCTGCACCAGCAGCAGGCCGACACCGCCGGCCGCGGCGTGGACCAGCACGTCGTCGCCCGGCTTGACCTCGTACGTCGAGCGCACGAGGTAGTGGGCGGTGATGCCCTGCAGCATCGTGGCGGCGGCGACCTCGTCGGACACCCCGGCGGGCACCTTCACGGCGACGGCCGCGGGCACCAGCTTGCGCGCCGCGTAGCTGCCCAGCGAGCCCTGCCAGGCCACGCGGTCACCCGGGGCGAACGCCGTCACGCCCTCGCCGACCTCGGCCACGGTGCCCGCGCCCTCCAGGCCGAGCACGAACGGCAGGTCGATGGGGTAGATGCCCTGGCGCTGGTAGGTGTCGATGTAGTTGACGCCGGCCGCGGCCACGTCCACCAGCAGCTCACCGGCACCGGGCGAGCCGACCTCGACCTCGGTGACCTCCAGTACCTCGGGACCACCGGTCGTCCTGACCTGCACAGCGGACGGCATGTTTCCTCCTCGCGTCGGGTTGGGCACTCACCGGTGCCAACTATGGCCGACACCACGCTTGTTCCGCGTCACCGGGTGAGACCGGTTAAGCTCGCCGACGTGGCTGAGGAGACCGAGCAGACGCCCCCCGCACCGACCGGACGGCAGCTGGCCGCCGCCCGTGACTTCGTGGCGCGGCACGGGAAACCGTCGCGCGCGGTGGTCGAGAACATCGGCCGGATCGGCGCCCGCGTGGTGCTCGTCGGAGCCGACGGCGCCCTCGGCGACGTGATCGTGCCGGCCCCGGAGACGGGCACGGCGCTCGTCGAGGCGGTCGACGACCTCGAACCGGCCGAATGGGACAGCGAGACCGTGAAGGCGACCAAGATCGGCGCGGCCCACCGCCGCAAGATGGCCGGTCCGCGAGCCGGCCGGTGAACCGCGAAGCGATCTTCGTCGCCTGCGCGCAGATGCCGGAGGGCGACGGCGACGACACCGCCGCCGCGGCCGCCCTCGACGACCTCGGCTTCGGCGTCCGCTGGGCCGTCTGGGACGACCCGGGCGCCGACTTCTCCACCGCCGACCTCGTGGTGCTGCGCGCGACCTGGGACTACCCCGAGCGCCGCGCCGAGTTCCTCGACTGGTGCGAGACCGTGCCGACGCTGGCCAATCCCGCCGCGGTCGTGCGCTGGAACACCGACAAGGCCTATCTCGTCGAGCTGCTCGACGCGGGCGTGCCCACGGTGCCGACCACGCTGGTCGAGCCGGGTGAGCAGGCGAAGTGGCCGAAGGTGCCGTTCGTGGTGAAGCCGTCGGTCGGCGCGGGTTCGCGCGGCGCCGCCCGTTTCGGCGCCGACGCCGCGGGCGCGGCCGAGCACCTGCGCGAGCTGCACGCCGACGGCCGCACCGCCGTCGTCCAGCCGTACCAGTCCAGTGTGGACAGCCAGGGCGAGATCGCGCTCGTGTACTTCGGCGGCGTTTATTCGCACGCCTTCACGAAGGGCGCGATGCTCGGGGCCGGCACCGACCCGTCGGGCCTGTTCCTCACGGAGAAGCTCGCGCCGGCCGTCCCGGCGTCCGGCGTGCGCGCCGTCGCGGAGGACGCCCTGGACGCGGCGTGCTCGCTCATGGGCATCCTGCGGGCCGAACTGCTCTACGCCCGCGCGGACATCGTGCGCGGCGAGGACGGGCACCCGCTCGTGCTGGAGCTCGAGCTGGCCGAACCGTCACTCGGCTTCCGCAACGCCGACGCGGGGGCCCCGTTGAGGTTCGCGTCGGCGGTGCGGCAGCAGCTGGCCTAGTTCAGTTCACGGGTTACTTCAGGCCCGAGGACGCCAGCCCGTCGATCACCCGGCGTTGCAGCAGGATGAACAGGATCAGGATCGGCGCCATCGCAAGCAGGCTGGCGGCCATCAGCACGGGGTAGTTCACCGTCACGTCGCCGGCCAGAGTGGCCAGCGCGGCCGACAGCGGCATCTGCGTGGCGCGCGTGGACACCACGAGCGGCCACAGCAGCTCGTTCCACGACCACAGCACGGCCGAGATGGCGAGCACGCTGATGCTCGGGCGCACCACGGGCAGCAGCACGCTCCAGAACGTCCGCAACGGCCCGCTGCCGTCGATGCGCGCCGCCTCCTCCAGCTCCGCCGGGAGGTTGAGGAAGGCCGTGCGCATGAGGAAGGTGCCGTACGCGCTGAACAGCCCGGGCGCGACGATGCCGGCCAGGGTGTTGAGCCAGCCGAGGTTCTGCACGATCTGGTACTGCGAGATCAGGTAGGCCTGCGAGGGCACCAGCAGGATCGACAGCACGAGCCCCAGCAGCACCGCGCGGCCGCGGAAGCGCATGCGGGCGAACGCGTAGCCGGCCAGGGTGCACAGCACGATCTGGGCGAGGGTGCGGATCACCGTGATGAGCACCGACGTCCACAGCTGCGACAGGAACGGCAGCCGCTGGAACACCACCGCGTAGTTGGACCACTGCAGGTGCGCGGGCCAGAACGTGGGGGTGACGCTCTGCACCTCGGCGTTGGTGGACAACGACATCACGATCTGCCACAGGAACGGGAAGGCCATGATGAGGCCGCCGACCCCGAGCACGAGGTGGATCAGGGCGTGGGACTGCCGGCGTCGGGCTCTAGGCATTTCCGGCCCACCTCCGTTGCAAGCGGAACTGCAGGAGCGTGACGAGACCGATCAGCACGAAGATGACCATCGCGATCGCCGCGGCGAAACCCTTGTCGTTCTCGACGAAACCCGCGTTGTAGAAGTAGTAGACGAGCGACATCGTCTTCGGCAGCACCGCGTTGTGGTTGCCCAGCAACGCGTACAGCAGGTCGAAGAGCTGGAAGCTCGCGATGGTGGTCACCACGACCACGAAGAACACGCTGGGCGCCAGCAGCGGCAGCGTGATCGAGCGGAACTGGCGGAAGCGGCTCGCACCGTCGAGCTCGGCGGCTTCGTACAGCTCCGGCGGGATGTTCTTCAGGCCCGCGCCGAGCACGATCATCGAGAAGCCCAGCGACGACCACAGGCCGACCACGGCCACCGCGGCCAGCGCGAAGCCCGGCGTGTTGACCCACGACGGGCCGGGGATCCCGATCAGCGACAGCGCCCAGTTGAGGATGCCGTAGTCGCCGTTGAAGATGATCCGCCACACCAGCGCCACGGCGGCGGGCATCGCCACGTAGGGCAGGAAGAACAGCACGCGGTAGAACTGCGCGAACCGCAGGCCCGGGGTGTTGAGCAGGCTCGCGAGCCAGGCCGCGATCGGCACGCCGAGCAGCACCACCGCCGTGTAGATCAGGGTGTTCAGCAGCGACCGGTACAGCTGCGGGTCGGTGAACAGCCGGCTGTAGTTGTCCAGCCCGGACCACTTGAAGCCGCCGAACACGCCCCAGGTGGTGAACGAGTAGAACGCCGTCTGCAGGATCGGCCAGATGTAGAAGACGAGCACCCCGGCCAGCAGCGGCAGCACGAACGCCCAGGGCCACAGGCCGTCCCCGCGCCGGACGCCGCGCCGCGCCCGCCGGGTGGCGGGAGCGGCGGGCGCCGGAGCGGACTCGGAGACGTCGGCGGACACGGCACTCATTCCTTGGCCAGGTCCGCGTTCATCTGCGAGGTCAGGTCTTTCAGCACGGCGTCGACGGGCTTGGTGCCGTCGAAGGCGTCGGGCAGCAGGTTGGTCTCCAGCGTGTTCCACGCGGCGGTGTTCTTCGACACCGGCAGCGGCTTGGCGTAGGAGACCTCGTCGAGGAACAGCTGCAGGTCCACGCCCGGCATGGACTTCGCGAACGCGTCCTGCGTGCCGGTGTAGGCCGGGATCACGGCGCCGAGGTCGCCCTGCTGCTGCTGGGCTTCCTTGCTCGCCAGGAACACCTGCAACGCCTGCGCGGCCTGCTTGTTCGGGCTGTTCGCGGCGACCACGTTGGACAGACCGTGGATCACGGTCGCCTGCTGGTCGCCCTTCGGCACGGGCAGCACCGCGACGTCCTTGGCGATCGGCGCGGCCGCGACCTCGCTACGGGCCCAGCTGCCGCCCTGGTACATCGCCGACTTGCCGGAGACGAACCACTGGTCACCGGTGGTGTCGGTGAGCTGCTTGATGGTCGGCATCGCCTTGGACTTCACGAGGTCGGTCCAGAACTGGATGCCCTTTTGCGTCTTCGGGTCGTCGTAGGTCGAGGTCTTGCCGTCGGGCGAGATCACGGAGCCGCCGGACTGGAAGATGGTGTTGTAGTAGGTGGTCTGGCCGTCCATGCCGGCGGAGATGCCGTAGACGCCCTTGCTCGCGAGCTTCTGGGAGATCTGCGCGGCGGTGGACTGGAAGTCGGCCCACGTCCAGTCCTTGCTCGGGATCGGCACGCCGGCCTCGGCGAACAGCGCCTTGTTGATCCAGACGCCGATGGTGTCGAAGTCCTTCGGCACGCCGTACTGCACACCGTCCAATGTGTACAGCTGGTCCAGCGACTGCGGGTAGTTCTTCGGGTCGATCGCGCCGGCCTTGACCTCGCCGGTGATGGGCTCGATCTTGCCGTTGCTCGCGTAGAGCTGGAAGTTGGGGCCGTTCATCCAGAACAGGTCGGGCAGGCTGTCGCTGGAGGCCTCGGTCTGCAGCTTGGTGAAGTAGTTGGCGAACGGCGTGACGTCCACGTTCACCTTGACGTT
Source organism: Amycolatopsis sp. NPDC001319 (assembly GCF_042896185.1). Classification (NCBI taxonomy): domain Bacteria; kingdom Bacillati; phylum Actinomycetota; class Actinomycetes; order Pseudonocardiales; family Pseudonocardiaceae; genus Amycolatopsis; species Amycolatopsis sp. NPDC001319. Next base: position 63,196 of record NZ_JBIAWY010000008.1, read on the forward strand.
CGGGTACTTCTTGGTGAACTCGGCGAGGTTGGCGTTGATCGCCTTGACCTGGGTCTGGTCCCAGACCGCGTAGGTCAGGTTCGCCGAGATGTTCGCGTCGGGCGGGCTGTACGGGGTGTCCGAATCGGACGCTGTGGACGCACCCGTGGACGAGCACGCGGCGAGTGTGGCGGCGGCGGCCACCGTGCCGGCCACGGCGGCCAGGGCTCGGCGGGGGAATGAGGCCATCGGGATTCCTTTCAGCGGGCGGGGGAGGATCGGGAGGTCAGCGGGTGCCGGTGGGGAAGTGCGCGCGCACGGCGGCGGGCAGCTCGGGCACGTCGAGGGGGACCGAGCCGGTACGCAGCGACCGGGTGGCGAGCGCGCCGGCGGCCACGGCCTCGCGGGCGGCGACCGGGGAGAGCGTCGGGGTCTCGCCGTCGATCACGTAACGCAGGAACTCGGTCATCGTGAGCAGGTCGGCGTCGGCGTGGCCTTCCTCGACGCCCGAGATCGGGTACTCGCGGTCGCCTTCGGTCGACCAGCCGCGGCGGTGGTTCCACACCTTCACCACGCCGCCACCGGTGTCGCCGAAGTTCTCGGCGCGGCCCTCGGTGCCGATCACGGTGTAGTTGCGCCAGTAGTCCGGGGTGAAGTGGCACTGCTCGTAGCTGGCGAGCACGCCGTTGTCGAGGGTCATCAGCACCATCGAGACGTCCTCGACGTCGACCACCTCGTTGAGGCCGGTCTGCGTGGCGGGGGGCCAGTTGTCGAAGGAGAACCAGTCCTGCATCAGCTCGTTCTCGTGGCCGCCGCGGTCGGTGATGTCGCCGTAGACCGCGAGCCGGCCCATGCCGACCACGCGGCGGGTGTAGCCGCCGGCGAGCATGTGGATCACGTCGAGGTCGTGGCTGGCCTTCTGCAGCAGCAGGGAGTTGACCTTGCTGCGGTCGGCGTGCCAGTCCTTGAAGTAGTAGTCGCCGCCGTTGCCGACGAAGTGGCGGCACCACACGGTTTTGACCTCGCCGATCTCGCCGCGGGCCACGACTTCGCGCAGCGCCCGGGCCACGCCCGAGTGCCGGAAGTTGTGTCCGATGTAGAGCGGTGTGTTCGACTCCTGCGCGGCGGCCAGCACGGCGTCGGCGTCTTCGAGCGTGATCGCGAGCGGCTTCTCGAGGTAGACGGCGATGCCCGCGCGCAGTAGGTCGACCGCGATCTCGGCGTGGGTCCAGTCCGGCGCGGTCACGATCGCGGCGTCGACGAGTTTGCGCTCGATCAGGTCCGTGTGCTGCTCGACGACGTCGATCTCGCCGAACAGCTCACGGGCCCGGGCGCGGCCGGCCTCGGTCGGGTCCGCCGCGGCCACCACGGTCGCGGCCAGCCCGGACTCCGCGATGTGCCGGGCGATGACGGCCCGCTGGCCGACTCCCACCACACCCACGCGGACAGCTTCGCCGTTTCCCACCTGGTCACCTCACCTCTGCGTGATATTGATCTGCATGATGGCAAACCAATCACTAATGCACAACACGCGATGACAAGTCTGCTCAGACGCGTGCGCGAACCGTTATTCGGGCCGTGACCGGTCCTCGATCGGCTCGGGGCCGGCTCGTGGTCAGCTCGCGACCACGAGCTCGACCGACGCGGCGGCCAGCTCGGCGGCGAACGAAGCGGGCACTTCGGCGTCCGTGACCAGCACGTCGATCTCCGCGAGGCGGCAGATGCGCGCGAAGGTGGACTTCATCAGCTTCGTGGCGTCGGCGACCACGATCACGCGCCGCGCGACCTGGCTGAAGTGCCGGCTGACCTCGGCTTCTCCCTCGTGCAGCGTGGTGGCGCCGTACTGCGCGCTCAGCCCGTCGACGCCGAGGATCACGGTGTCGAGGGCGAACGCGGCGAGCGCGTTGGACACGAGTGAGCCGACCAGTTCGTAGGACTGGCGGCGGGCCACGCCGCCGGTGACCACGATCTTCACGTGCGCGCGCACCGACAGCTCGTAACCGATGTTCAGGGCGTTGGTGACGATGGTCAGGCCGGTCTCGCCGTCGGCGCGGATGAACCGCTCGCTCTTGCCGAGCGCGCGGGCGACCTCGGTGGTCGTGGTGCCGCCGTTGATCCCCACCGTTTCGCCGGGCCGGACCAGCTCGGCGGCGGTGCGGGCGATCGCGGTCTTGGCCTCGGCCTGGCGCGCGATCTTGTACTGGAGCGGCAGCTCGTAGCCGGCGCCGAGGGCCGCCGCGCCGCCGTGCGTGCGGGTGATCAGGCGCTGATCGGCGAGGATCGAGAGGTCGCGGCGCGCGGTGGCGGGGGAGATGCCGAGCGTTTCGCCGATCTCCGTGATCGTCACGTTCCCTCGTTCGCTCACCAGCTCGAGCAGGGCGTTGAGGCGTTGCTGGGGTGTCATCGGGCGGCTCGCGTTCGAGGTCGAGGGGCAGGACCGACTCATCCTAGAGGTCATCTCCACTGAGCCGGATGATTGAAGATGACGTATATCGCTCACTCCAATCAAGAATGATCGTCTATGCTCACGTCTGCGATCACGTCGATCGCCCTTGGCTCGAAAGGTCTCCATGTCCGACTCCTTCGTGTCCCGTGAGCTCGCGTCCCAACCGCAGATGTGGCGTACGGCGGCCGAGCTGTTCCCCTCCGTCGCGAGCGCGCTGCCGCAGCCGGGGGAACGCGTCGCCGTCGTCGGGTGCGGCACCAGCTGGTTCATCGCCATGAGCTACGCCGTCGCGCGCGAGCAGCGCGGGCACGGCCTGACCGACGCGTTCGCCGGGTCCGAGTACCCGCGTGAGCGCCAGTACGACCGAGTGGTCGCGATCTCGCGCTCCGGCACCACGACCGAGATCGTCGACCTGCTCGGCGCGCTCGGTTCGCAGCGCACGGTGCTGATCACGGCCGTCGGCGACGCGCCGGCCGCCGCGGTGGCCGGCGAGGTCGTCGAACTTCCCTTCGCCGACGAGGAATCCGTGGTGCAGACGCGGTTCGCGACGACCACGCTCGCGCTGCTGCGCGCGGGGCTCGGCGACGACGTCGACGCGCTGGCCGCGCAGGCCGAGCAGGCGCTGCAGGTGCCGATCACCGACCTGCTCGACGCCGAGCAGGTGAGCTTCATCGGCCGCGACGCCGCCGTGGGCCTCACGTTCGAAGCCGCGCTGAAGACGCGCGAGGCCGCGCAGTTCTGGGCGGAGTCGTACCCGGCCATGGACTACCGCCACGGCCCGATCGCGATCGCGCAGCCCGGCCGGCTCGTGTGGTCGCTCGGCGCGACGCCCGAGGGCCTGGCCGACGACATCGCCCGCACCGGCGCGACGTTCGTCCACCACGACTTCGACCCGATGGCGGCTTTGGTTGTGGTGCAACGGTTCGCGGTCGCGCTGGCCGTGCGCCGCGGGCTCGACCCCGACCACCCGCGTTCGCTCACGCGCTCGGTCATCCTCACCTGATGGCCGTGCTGGGTGTCGACGTCGGCGGCACCACGGTCAAGGCGCGCGTCACCGGCGACGACGGCGCGGTGCTCGCGCAGTGGCGCGAACCCACGCCGACGGGCGACCCGCAGGCGCTGGCGGGGCTCGTGCGCCGCGCCACCGAGTGGTACCCGGTCGACGCGGTGGGCCTCGTCGTGCCCGGCATCGTCGACGAACGCGCCGGCTTGTGCCTGCAGGCCGTGAACCTCGGCTGGCGCGACGTTCCGGTGCGGGAACTCGTGTCCGCTGCGGTGGCCGTGCCGGTGGCGTTCGGGCAGGACGTCCGCGCCGGCGCGCTCGCCGAGGTCCGCACGGGTGCTGCGGCCGGGTCTTCGGAACCGGTGCTGTTCGCCGCCGTCGGCACGGGCCTGGCCGGCGCCCTGGTGGTCGACGGCCGGGTGCTCGACAGCCCGTGGGCCGGCGAAATCGGCCAGGTGCTCCTGGCCGGCGGCGGCCGAGTAGAGGAGGTCGCTTCCGCCTCGGCCCTCGCCCGCCACGCCGGCGCCCCCGACGCCTTCACCGTCGCCGAACGCGTCCGCGGCGGCGACGGCGCCGCGCTGGCCGCCTGGCGCGAGTGCGTCCGCGTGCTCGCCGAGTCCATCGCCTGGACCACCGCCGCCGTGGGCTGCGCCACCGTCGTGGTCGGCGGCGGCCTGGCCGAGGCGGGCGCCCTCCTGCTCGACCCCCTCACCCAGGAGGTCGCCGCGCGCCTCGGCATCCTCCGCGCTCCCGCCCTCGTCCGTGCCCACCACGGCGACGCGGCGGCGGTCATCGGCGCGACGCTGCTGGCGCAGGACATGCTCGCCGCGGGAGTGGCTGGATGATCCTCGTCGTCACACCGAACCCGGCGGTGGACGTCACCTACCGCGTGGCGCGGCACGAGCCCGGGGAGACGAATCGCGTTCTCGAGGTCCAGCGCAGGCCCGGTGGTAAGGGGCTGAACGTCGCGCGCGTGCTGGCCGGGCTGGGGGCCGAGGTGCTGGCCCTGCTGCCGCTCGGCGGTGCGGCCGGGCGGTGGGTCGCGGGGGAGCTGACGGTGCCGCATGAGGTCTCGCCGCTGGCCGGGGAGACGCGGACGACGGTGACGGTCGTGGGGCAGCGGCATCCGACCGTCTACACCGAGCCCGGGCCGGAGACGAGCGAAGCCGAGTGGGCGGCGTTCGCGGAGTTGCTCGGGCGGCGGCTGGCGGGCGCGGACCTGCTGGTGGTCTCGGGGTCGTTGCCGCGAGGGGCGCGGGCGGGATTGCTCGGCGACTGGGTGCGGGCGGCGCACGAAGCCGGTGTCCGGGTGCTCGCCGACGTTTCCGGGCCCGCGTTGCTGGAAGCGGCGAACGCCGGGGCGGACGTGGTGAAGCCGAACCTCGCGGAGCTGCTCGAAGCGACGTCCACTGTGGACGAAACCGCCGGCGCCGCCGAACTGGAGCGGCGAGGCGCCGGGCTGGTGGTCGTTTCGCGTGGCGCCGCAGGGATTGCCGCGCACACCGCCGAACAACTCCTTGAAATCCCCGCCATCCGTGGCGTCACCGGAAACCCGACCGGAGCCGGCGACGCTGCGACCGCAGGCCTGGCACAGGCGCTCGTCGACGGCGTCCCGCTCGACCGAGCCCTTCGCCGCGCGGCCGCGCTCGGGGCGGCGGCCGTGCTGCGGCCGGTGGCGGGCGAGGTCGACCTCGAGGCCTACCGACGTTTTCTCGAATCGAACGGAGAACCCGCATGATCACCCGCCCGGCTCTCGCCCGGATCCTCGCGTCGGCGCGTGAGCGCAACGCCGGGGTCGGCGCGTTCAACGTGATCCTGCTCGAACACGCCGAGGCCATCGCGAGCGGTGCCGAACAGGCCGGTGTGCCCGTGGTGCTGCAGATCAGCGAGAACTGCGTGCGCTACCACGGCGGGCTGGCGCCGATCGCGCTCGCGTCGCTGGAGATCGCCAGGCGGGCGAAGGTCGAGGTGCTCGTGCACCTGGACCACATCGAGGACCAGGACCTGGTGCGCGAGGGCGTCGAGCTCGGCGTGGACAGCGTCATGTACGACGGGTCCCGCCTGCCCTACGACGAGAACGTGCGCACCACCCGCGAGATCGCCGACCTGTGCCACGCGGCGGGCATCGCCGTGGAGGCGGAGCTGGGTGAGGTCGGCGGCAAGGACGGCGTCCACGCTCCCGGCGCCCGCACCGACCCGGCCGAGGCCGCCGCGTTCGTGAAGGCCACGGGCGTCGACGCGCTGGCGGTCGCCGTCGGCACGTCGCACGCCATGGTGTCGCGCACGGCCAGCGTCGACCGCGCGCTCGTCTCGCGGCTGCGCGACGCGGTGGCGGTGCCGCTGGTGCTGCACGGCTCGTCCGGCCTGTCCGACGAGGAGCTGCGCGGCGCCGTCGAGAGCGGGATGACGAAGATCAACATCTCGACGCACCTGAACGGCCTGTTCACCCGCTCGCTCAAGCAGTTCCTCGACGAGCGGCCGGACGTCGTCGACCCGCGCAAGTACGTGCGGCTCGGGCGCGCGGCCGTCGAGGAGGAGACCGCGCGCCTGCTGCGCCTGCTCGCGGCTTAGGCCGGCTGCTTCCGCTTGGCGGCCAGGCGATCGGCCCGGGGCCACCGCACGTCGGTGGCCCAGCCGAAGCGCTCGAACAGCCAGATCACGCGCGCCGACACGTCGACCTGGCCGCGCAGCACGCCGTGGCGGGCGCAGGTCGGGTCGGCGTGGTGGGAGTTGTGCCACGACTCGCCCATGGACAGGATCGCGAGCGGCCAGAAGTTGGCGGCCTTGTCACGGCTGGCGAACGGGCGCTCGCCGATCAGGTGGCACACGGAGTTGACCGACCAGGTCACGTGGTGCAGCAACGCGATGCGCACCAGGCCCGCCCAGAAGAACGCCGTGACCGCGCCCCACCACGACCACGTGATCAGCCCGCCGAGCGCGGCCGGCAGGGCGACGCTCAGCGCGATCCACAGCGCGAAGAACCGGTTCACCAGCCGCAGGTCGCGGTCGCCGACGAGGTCCGGGGCGAAGCGGTCGGCGTTGGTCACCTCGCGCTTGAACATCCAGCCCATGTGCGCGTGCCAGAACCCGCGCAGCAACGCCGCCGGCGACGTCCCGAACAGCCACGGCGAGTGCGGATCACCCTCGCGGTCGGCGAACGCGTGGTGACGGCGGTGGCTCGCGACCCAGAAGATCACCGAGCCCTGCACCGCCATGCTCCCCGACACGGCCAGCGCGATCCGCAGCGCGCGCGGCGCCTTGAACGCACCGTGCGTGAAGTAACGGTGGTACCCGACGGTCACACCGAGCGTGCCGAACGTGTAGAAGACCGCGAACAACGCCGCGTCGACCCAGCTGAGCCCCCAGCCCCACAGCAGCGGGACGGCGGCCACCAGCGCCACGAACGGCACCAGCAGAAACGTCTTGAGCACGACCATCTCCGCCGGACCCCGGCGTCCGGAGATCAACGGCTTCACGGTGCTGGACGGGACGGACGTCATGAGCGTCACCTCGCGGCGCTTCGGATGGCGATTCCGAGCCGAAGGGTAGGTGCCCGTTCTGTCCGCTGCGCCGACGGCGAGCCGACGGAGAGTTACGAAGGCGTGGCCGTCCGGGGCGTCAGCCGGCCGGGGTGAGTTCGAGGTCGGCCGGGGGTGCCGGCTCCAGCGAGACCGCCGGGCCGCGGTCGCGGGTGCCGGTCCACAGCGTCGCGGTGACGACGATGACCAGGGCCGAGCCGAGCACGTGGAACGACACCATCGCCTCGGGCACGCCGAGCGCGTACTGCACCGTTCCCAGCACGCCCTGCGCGAGCGCCACCGCCCAGACCCACGCGTAGCGCTGCCACACGCTCTTCGGCGCGCCCACGCGCAGCAGCTGCAGGCCGAAGACCGCGAGCACCACGAGGTAGACGATCAGGAGTCCGCTGTGGACCTGGGCGAGCTTCTCGATGGGAACGTCGAGGCGGTGGGTGTGGATGTCGCCGCCGTGGGGGCCGGCGCCGGTGACGGTCGTGCCGGCGATGAGGACGGCCCACATCAGCACCGTCAGCAGCACCAGCACCTTGCGGCCCAATGGCGGCACGAGCGGGCGCGCGGGTTCGTCGCCTTCGCGGAACGCGCGCAGCAGCAGCACGGCGAGCCAGATCAACGGCGTGGACGCGAGGAAGTGGATCGCGACCGTCCACCATTCCAGCTTCGCCAGCACGGTGATGCCGCCGAGCACGGCCTGCAGCACGACACCGCCCGGCATCGTCCACGCCAGCACGAGCAGGCGCTTGCGGCTCGGGTGGTCGATGAGGATGCGCCACGCCGTCAGTACCGCCAGGGCGGCCACGACGATGACCGCGCCCGTCAGCATGCGGTTCGAGAACTCGATCCACTGGTTGACCGCGTGGATCCCGGGGTGCTGCACCGGCACGAGACTGCCGGGCACGCACTGCGGCCACGTCGGGCAGCCGAGGCCCGAACCCGTCACCCGCACCACGGACCCCGTGACGCCGATGCCGCCCATCGCCACCACGGAGGCGATCCCGACGGCCCCCTGGACCGCGACGGACGGATAGGGCAGGCGGGCGATCAAACTGCGAAGAGACACGGGGGAATCGTACTCGCGCACAATTCCGCGCTTTCCCGCTGTGTGCGTGGAGACGCTTTTCTCACACCCGTTTCACGGGCACTCAGGTGAGTTTTGTGGTCCGTGTCGCGATAAGTCCGGCCACGATCGCCCACACCGCCAGCGCGGCCATCGGCCCGAAGGCGAAGTGGCCGTCGACCAGTGCCGCACGCATGCCTTCCGCGAGCGCGCCCGAGGGCAGCAGCGAGACGACCACGCCGAGGCCCGTCGGCAGAGCCGAAGGCGCCAGCAGGATTCCGCCGGCGAGCAGCAGCACGAACCACACGATGTTGGCCAGCGCCAGCACCGCTTCGGCGCGCAGCGCGCCACCCAGCAGCACGCCCAGGGCACCGAACGCGGCCGTGCCCAGCACCAGCAGCACGATCGCCGCCGCGATCCCGGCGCCCGAAGGCGACCAGCCCAGGAACGCCGCCACCACGCCGATCACGATCGACTGCAGCACGACCACCACGAGCGCCGCGACCACGCGCCCGGCCACGAGGAGCCCGCGCGGCAGCGCGGTGGCCGAAAGCCGCTTGAGCACGCCGTAGCGCCGGTCGAAGCCGAGCGCGATGGCCTGTCCCGTGAACGCCGACGACATCACGGCCAGCGCGAGGATCCGCGGCGTGATCCAGTCCACTTTGGACGTCGAGCCGAGCTGGCTCGCGGGGAGGATGTCGAGCAGGCTCAGGCCGATGAGCAGCGCGAGCGGGATGATCAGCGTGAGCAGCAGCTGTTCGCCGTGGCGCAGCGTCAACGCGGCCTCGACGCGCGCGTGCGTGCGCAGCATCCGGCCCAGCGGCCCGCGGCCCGGCGCGGGGGTGAAGGTGCCTTCGGGGAACGTCGTGCTCACGCTCGCAGCTCCCGTCCGGTCAGCTCGAGGAAAACCTCTTCCAGCGTGCGCCGCCCCACCTGCAGCTGTTCGGGCAGCACGCCCTGTTGCGCACACCACGACGTGACGGTAGACACCACCTGCGGATCCACCGCGCCTTCCACGAGGTACGAACCCGGCGAGGACTCGGTCACGCGATACCCCTCCGGCAACGCCGCCGTGAGCAGCGACAGGTCCAGCCGCGTGCGCGCGCGGAACCGCAGCTGCGCCGCGTCTCCTTCTTCCAGCGTCAGCGCGTGGGGAGAGCCCTGGACGACGACCTTGCCGTGGTCCACGATCACGACCTGGTCGGCGAGCGCTTCGGCCTCTTCCATGAGGTGCGTGGTGAGCAGCACGCTCACGCCGTCGCTGCGCAGCGCGGCCAGCAGCTCCCACACCAGGCGCCGCGCCTGTGGGTCCATGCCCGCGGTCGGCTCGTCGAGGAACACCAGCTCGGGCCGCCCGACGAGCGCGCACGCGAGCGAAAGCCGTTGCTGCTGCCCGCCCGAGAGGCGTTTGAACGGGGTGCGCTTCGCGCCGGCCAGCCCGAGCACGTCGAGCAGCCACGCGGGGTCGAGCGGGTTCGCCGCGCACGAGGCCACCAGGCCGAGCATCTCCGCCGCGTGCACACCCGGGTAGGCGCCGCCGCCCTGCGGCATGATGCCGACGCGCGGGCGCAGCCGGGCGCTGTTCTTCACGGGATCGAGGCCGAGGACCCGGACGTTTCCGGCGTCAGGCTTGCGAAACCCTTCGCAGATCTCCACCGTGGTCGTCTTGCCCGCGCCGTTGGGGCCGAGCAAGGCCAGCAGGCAGCCACGCTCCATCCGCAGGTCGAGCCCGTCGACCGCAGTGGTGGAGCCGTAGCTTTTCACCAGGCCGGTGATCTCGACCGCGGGGTTGTCCACAACGAATCACGATACGACGTCCACCACGGCGGGCCGTTCCGGGGACGTCCTGGAGAGCAGGAGCGGCGAAAGCCGGTACACCCACGCGAGCCCGCCGAGCGTCACGAGCACGGCGGCGCCGTAGGCCCACGGCAGGATGTAGGCGTGGCCGTCGAACGTGCTCCCGGTGGGCGGCAGCAGGAACGGCAGCCCGGCGCTGATCACGGTCGCGGCCACGCGGAACCGCGACGTGCCCGCCGCCGCGGCCAGGGGGATCACGGCCCACAGCACGTACCAGGGCTGCAGGTTGATCTGCAGGATCATCGCGGCGCCGAGCGCCACCCCGAGCCCGATGATGGGCCGGTAGCGCCACTTGAAGCTGGCCCACAGGAATTTCACGGTGACGAACGCCGTCACCAGGTAGCCGAGCGCGCCGACGATGGGCACCAGCGCGTCGGTGTGGTTGCCCAGGCCCAGCGCGATGCCGAGCACCCCGGTGAGGTTCGCGAGCTCGGCGGTGGGGGAGATCCACGAGCGCACGAGGCCGGGGGTGCCGAGCGCGCCGATCCAGCCGAAGCCCAGGCCGGTGCCGTAGCAGACGGCCACGAGCACCACGCCGAACAGCGCCGCCATCGGCACGCCCGCCCACACGAGGTCCTTGATCCGCCCGTGCCAGCGCCGCGCCACCATCACGGCGAAGAACGGCAACGCGAGCAGCGCCGGCACCTTGACCGCGGCCCCGAGCGTGATGATCGCGACACCGAGCCCGATGCACAGCAGTTCGCCCCGGGCCAGCGGTGGCGGCGTGTCGCCCTTGATGCGCACCGGCAGCCGCCGGATGCCGACCTCGAGCCCGGCGACCATCAGCCCGATGGCCAGCGCGTCGTTGTGGGCGCCGGCGATGAAGTGGAAGATCAGCAACGGGTTGGCCGCGCCCAGCCACAGCGCCGTGACCGGTTGCACGCCGAAGCGGCGCGCCAGCCGCGGCACGGCCCACACGATGAGGACCACGCCGACGAGCGCCAGGCCGCGCTGCAGCAGTACACCCGTCACGATGTTGTTGCCGCCGATCGGCGCGAGCCAGCCGCCCAGGCGCAGCAGCAGCGGCCCGTACGGCGCCGGCGTCTCGCGCCACATGTTGGCCACGCCCGCGGTGAGCGGGTCGGCCACGCCGAGCGCCTGGGCCGGGCCGAGGGTGTACGGGTCCATCCCGCGGTGCACGATCTCGCTCTGCGCGAGGTAGCTGTAGACGTCCCGGGAGAACAGGGGCGGGATGAGCAGCAGCGGCGCCACCCACATCGCGATCGTGCGGGCCATCTGGCCCTGGCCGGCCAGGCGGGCGCTCGCGGGCCGGGCGAACCGGCCGAGCATGAGCCAGCTCAGCACGAGGATGCCCATGCCCGAGAACGCGATGGCGAGCGAGACCGTCGGGATGCGGGTGAACAGGCGCAGCACCGGCAGGTCCTGCACCGGGTTGATCACCGGTGCCGCGCCGGCGCCGAGCGAGCCGAGCGCGAGGAACAGCGAGCCGACCGTGCCGAAGCGGCGGACGATGTCGAGGCCGCGGCGTTCGGCCTGGTCGAGCGGCTGCGGCTCGTGCGGGCGGACGGGCGAAGGTGGCGCCACGGCCGTCGCCGTGTCGCCGGGTGTGCCCACTTCCGGGTCCCGTTGCACGGGTTGCTCGCCGACTGCCACGTCAGGAAGGGTATCGAGTCCCTTCCGTGGTGACTCGGGTCACTGCCGGACACCCCGCCTTTGCTCCTGCGCCGGAAATAAGACACACTTGTGTTGTGAAAAAGAACGGGACGCCCGAGGACGAGGTCTGCGAGGAGTTCGGCGATCAGCCGCGCACCGCGGACGTCGGCGTTCCCGTGCAGGTCAGCCCGGCCAATGTGGCCGAAGGACGCACCCGTCACGAGGTGGCACGCCTGCTTCTCGAGCAGGGTCCGATGACCGCTGTAGTGGTCGCGGAACAGCTCGGCATCAGCCCCGCGGCCGTCCGCCGGCACCTGGACGCGCTGGTGGCCGACGGCGAGGCCGAGACGCGCGACGCGCCCCGGCGCGGTCCGCGCGGGCGCGGGCGCCCGGCCAAGTTCTTCCTGCTCACCGAGCCGGGCCGCGCCCGGTTCGGGCACGCCTACGACGACCTCGCCGTGTCGGCCATCCGGTTCCTCGCCGAGCACGCCGGCCCCGACGCCGTGCGCGCCTTCGCCGAGAGCCGAGTCGACGCGCTGGTGGGCCCGCACCGCTCCGCCATCACCGGTTCGAGTGATCCCGCGGAGCGCGCCGAGGCCCTGGCCACGGCCCTGACCAGGGAGGGCTACGCTGCGTCGACCCGCCAGGTCGGGGTTGGCGAACAGCTTTGCCAGCACCACTGCCCGGTCGCGCACGTCGCCGCGGAGTTCCCGCAGCTGTGCGAGGCCGAGACCGAGGCGTTCGCCCGGCTGCTCGGCACCCACGTGCAGCGGCTGGCGACGATCGCACGCGGCGACAACGCGTGCACCACACACGTACCCGTCGGCACGTCGGGTATCCCGGCCCTTCCCGAGCCGGACAGCACCAGGCCCTCCGGGACGACCGAGGCGGTTGCGGCGACGCAGCCGGCGCGGGCGGACCGGGGGCGTACAGCACGGATCCCGAATGGAGGGAAACCCGCATGACTGCCGCTGCCGAGCAGCGCACTCCCACCACCGCGCCACTGAGCCAGGAAGAGACCATCGAGTCCCTTGGCAAGTACGCGTTCGGCTGGGCCGACTCCGACGAGGCGGGCTCGACCGCCCGCCGCGGACTGAACGAGGACGTCGTCACCGACATCTCCTCGAAGAAGTCCGAGCCGGAGTGGATGCGCGAAGCCCGCTTGAAGGCGCTCAAGCTCTTCGAGCTGAAGCCGATGCCGAACTGGGGGGCCGACCTCTCCGGGATCGATTTCGACAACATCAAGTACTTCGTGCGCTCCACGGAGAAGCAGGCGGCCAGCTGGGAAGAACTTCCCGAGGACATCAAGAACACCTACGACAAGCTGGGCATCCCCGAGGCGGAGAAGCAGCGTCTCGTCGCCGGTGTCGCCGCGCAGTACGAGTCCGAGGTCGTCTACCACCAGATCCGCGAGGACCTGGAGGCGCAGGGCGTGCTGTTCCTGGACACCGACACCGCGCTCAAGGAGCACCCGGAGATCTTCCAGGAGCACTTCGGCTCCGTGATCCCGGCCGGTGACAACAAGTTCTCCGCGCTGAACACGGCGGTGTGGTCCGGCGGTTCGTTCATCTACGTGCCCAAGGGCGTGAAGGTGGACATCCCGCTGCAGGCCTACTTCCGGATCAACACCGAGAACATGGGCCAGTTCGAGCGCACGCTCATCATCGTCGACGAAGACGCCTACGTGCACTACGTCGAAGGCTGCACCGCGCCGATCTACCAGTCCGACTCGCTGCACTCGGCGGTCGTGGAGATCATCGTGAAGAAGGGCGGCCGCTGCCGCTACACGACGATCCAGAACTGGTCGAACAACGTCTACAACCTGGTCACCAAGCGCGCCAAGTGCGAAGAGGGCGCGACCATGGAGTGGATCGACGGCAACATCGGTTCCAAGGTCACCATGAAGTACCCGTCGGTGTTCCTCATGGGCGAGCACGCCAAGGGCGAGGTCCTCTCGGTCGCGTTCGCGGGCGAGGGCCAGCACCAGGACGCGGGCGCCAAGATGGAGCACCTCGCGCCGCACACCTCCTCGACCATCGTGTCGAAGTCGGTGGCGCGCGGCGGCGGCCGGACCTCCTACCGGGGCCTGGTCCGCGTCGCGAAGCGGGCGCACCACTCGCGCTCCAGCGTGGTCTGCGACGCCCTGCTGGTCGACACGATCTCGCGCTCGGACACCTACCCGTACGTGGACATCCGCAACGACGAGGTGTCCATGGGCCACGAGGCCACGGTGTCCAAGGTCAGCGAAGAGCAGCTGTTCTACCTGATGTCGCGCGGTCTCGACGAGGCCGAGGCGATGGCGATGATCGTGCGCGGGTTCGTGGAGCCCATCGCGCGTGAGCTGCCGATGGAGTACGCGCTCGAGCTGAACCGCCTGATCGAGCTCCAGATGGAAGGGTCCGTCGGCTAGTCATGTCGGTTACCGAGAACAACGTTGCCGAGTCGATGCGGGAGGGCGCCGTCATTCCGGCGGCCTCCCGCGCCGAGCGGTTCACCTCCTACGACGTCGAGGCCTTCGAGGTCCCGGGCGGCCGTGAGGAGAACTGGCGCTTCACCCCGATGAAGCGCCTGCGCGGCCTCCACGACGGCACGGCCGTCGCGTCCGGCGAGATCACGCTGGACGCGGACGCCGCGCCCGAGCTGAAGATCGAGACCGTCGGCCGCGACGACGCCCGCCTCGGCGAGGCCGGCGTGCCGAGCGACCGGATCGCGGCGCAGGCCTACTCGTCCTTCACCCAGGCCACCGTCGTGACGGTGCCGAAGGAGACCGCCGCGTCGAAGCCCTCGACCCTGCGCATCCACGGCCCCGGCGAGGGCAAGGTCGCCTACGGGCACCTGCAGGTCCGCGTCGAGGCTTTCGCGCAGGCCGTGATCGTGCTCGACCACGTGGGCTCCGGCACCTACGCCGACAACGTCGAGTTCGTCGTGGGCGACTCCGCGAAGCTCACCGTGGTCAGCGTCCAGGACTGGGCCGACGACGCGGTGCACGTGTCCGAGCAGCACCTCAAGCTCGGCCGTGACGCGGCGCTGAAGCACATCGTGATCACCCTGGGCGGCGACCTGGTCCGCGTCTCGCCGACGGCGGCCTTCGCCGAGCGCGGCGGCGACGTGGAGATGCTGGGCGTGTACTTCTCCGACGCCGGCCAGCACCAGGAGCACCGGCTGTTCGTGGACCACGCGGTGCCCAACTGCAAGTCGCGCGTGATGTACAAGGGCGCGCTGCAGGGTGACGGTGCCCACAGCGTGTGGATCGGGGACGTGCTGATCCGGGCGGCCGCCGAGGCCACCGACACCTACGAGCTCAACCGGAACCTGGTGCTCACGCCGGGTGCGCGGGCCGACTCGGTGCCGAACCTGGAGATCGAGACCGGCGAGATCGAAGGCGCCGGCCACGCGAGCGCGACGGGAAGGTTCGACGACGAGCAGTTGTTCTACCTCCTGTCGCGCGGGATCCCGGAGGACTCCGCGCGCCGGTTGGTCGTGCGCGGGTTCTTCCACGAGATCCTGGTCAAGATCGACGTTCCCGAGGTGCGCGAGCGCCTCGAGGCCGCCATCGAGGCCGAGCTCGAAGCCGTGGGCGCCTGAGCCCCCTCGTCCGTCCACACCAGACTTTTAGGAAACTGAGAATGGCTACCCTGGAAATCAAGGACCTGCACGCCTCGGTGAACACCGAGGAGGGTGCGAAGGAGATCCTGAAGGGCGTGAACCTGACCATCCGGTCGGGCGAGACCCACGCGATCATGGGCCCCAACGGCTCGGGCAAGTCCACCCTGTCCTACGCCATCGCCGGCCACCCGAAGTACCAGGTGACCTCCGGCGAGGTGCTGCTGGACGGCGAGAACGTGCTCGAGATGAGCGTGGACGAGCGCGCCCGCGCCGGCCTGTTCCTGGCCATGCAGTACCCGGTCGAGGTGCCCGGCGTCTCGATGTCCAACTTCCTCCGCACCGCGGCCACCGCGGTCCGTGGCGAGGCTCCCAAGCTGCGCCACTGGGTCAAGGAGGTCAAGGAGGAGATGGGCAAGCTCGAGATCTCGCAGGAGTTCGCCGAGCGTTCCGTGAACGAGGGCTTCTCCGGCGGCGAGAAGAAGCGCCACGAGATCCTGCAGCTGGCGCTGCTCAAGCCGAAGATCGCCATCCTCGACGAGACCGACTCCGGGCTCGACGTCGACGCGCTGCGCGTGGTTTCCGAGGGCGTCAACCAGTACAAGGCTTCGAGCGAGGTCGGCGTCATGCTGATCACGCACTACACCCGCATCCTCCGGCACATCACCCCGGACTTCGTGCACGTCTTCGCCGACGGGCGCATCGTCGAGTCCGGTGGCAAGGAGCTCGCCGACGAGCTCGAGGAGAACGGCTACGTGAAGTACGTGGGCAAGGCCGAGCCCGCCGCACTCTGAGTTTCGCCAGCACCACGAGAAGTTCCCGACTACACCGAGAGGAGTTGGCTCGATGACCACCACGGCTTCGAACAGCCCGACCAACTCTGTTCCCCTTGACGTGGCGGCACTGCGTGCCGACTTCCCGATCCTGTCCCGCACCGTGCGCGACGGGAAACCCTTGGTGTACCTGGACTCCGGCGCGACCTCGCAGCGGCCGACGCAGGTCCTCGACGCCGAACGCGCGTTCCTCGAGACCTCCAACGCAGCCGTGCACCGCGGTGCGCACCAGCTCGCCGAGGAGGCCACCGACGCCTACGAGTCCGCCCGCGCGCGGATCGCGGAGTTCGTGGGTGCCTCCCCGGAGGAGCTCGTGTTCACCAAGAACGCCACCGAGGGCATCAACCTCGTGGCGTACTCGATGAGCAACGCGAGCACGGCCGGCCCGGAGTCCGAGCGCTTCAAGGTCGGGCCCGGCGACGAGATCGTGATCACCGAGATGGAGCACCACGCGAACCTCGTGCCCTGGCAGCAGCTGTGCCAGCGCACCGGGGCCACGCTGAAGTGGTTCAAGGTGACGCCCGAGGGCCGGCTCGACCTGTCGGACATCGACGAGCTGATCACGCCGCGCACCAAGCTGGTCGCCTTCGCGCACCAGTCCAACGTGCTCGGCACGATCAACCCGGTCGACGTGCTCGTGGCCAAGGCGAAGTCGGTCGGCGCGCTGACCGTGCTCGACGCGTGCCAGTCGGTGCCCCACGGGGTGTACGGCCAGGGCAACGTCGACTTCGGCGCGCTGGGTGTGGACTTCGCGGCGTTCTCCGGGCACAAGATGCTGGCGCCGTCCGGCATCGGCGTGCTCTACGGGCGCAGCGAGCTGCTCGAAGCGATGCCGCCGTTCCTCACGGGCGGGTCGATGATCGAGCTGGTCCGCATGGAGGGTTCCACGTTCGCGCCGCCGCCGCAGCGGTTCGAGGCCGGCGTGCCGATGACGTCGCAGGCCATCGGTCTCGGCGCGGCCGTCGACTACCTCTCGGCGATCGGCATGGAGCGCATCGCGGCCCACGAGCACCTGCTCACCGAGCACGCGCTCGCCGGGATCAGCGCCATCGACGGTGTCCGCATCATCGGGCCGACCGACATGGCCGATCGCGGCGGCGCGGTGTCGTTCGTGATCGACGGCGTGCACCCGCACGACGCCGGCCAGGTGCTCGACAGCCTGGGCATCGCCGTGCGCGTGGGGCACCACTGCGCGTGGCCGCTGCACCGGGCGTGCTCGGCGCAGGCCACCGTGCGCGCCACGTTCTACCTCTACAACACACTGTCCGAAGTGGACGCCCTCGTCGACGGGATCCGCGAGGCGCAGAAGTTCTTCGGGGTTGCCTGATGAACCTCGAGAGCATGTACCAGGAGATCATCCTGGACCACTACAAGCACCCGCACGGGCGTGGGTTGAGCGACCCGTACGACGCCGAGTCGTTCCAGGTCAACCCGACCTGCGGCGACGAGGTGACGCTGCGCGTGAAGCTCACGGACGGCAAGGTCGAGCAGGTGTCGTACGAGGGGCAGGGCTGCTCGATCAGCCAGGCCTCCACGTCGGTGCTGACCGACCTCGTCACCGGCCACACCGTGGAGGAGGCGTTCACCACCATGGACGCCTTCGTGGAACTGATGCAGGGCAAGGGCAAGGTCGAGCCCGATGAGGACGTGCTGGAGGACGGCATCGCGTTCGCCGGCGTCGCCAAGTACCCGGCGCGCGTGAAGTGCGCCCTCCTCGGTTGGATGGCGTTCAAGGACGCCGTGGCCCGCACCACCACAGGAGCTGAGAAGGCATGAGCGAAGAGACCGTGGCCCCGTCGGCGGACGTCGACCCCCGCGAGGGGCGCACCGCCGCGGACCTGCCGGAGCAGACGGCGTCGGCGGTGCCCGCCGACGTCGCCAAGATCGAGGACATCGAAGAGGCGATGCGCGACGTCGTGGACCCCGAGCTCGGGATCAACGTCGTCGACCTCGGCCTGGTGTACGACATCCGCGTGGAGAAGGACAACTCCGCCACGCTGGACATGACCCTCACGTCGGCGGCCTGCCCGCTCACCGACGTGATCGAAGACCAGACCTCCGCGGCCCTCACCTCCGGCGGCCTCGTGAGCGACTTCCGGATCAACTGGGTCTGGATGCCGCCGTGGGGCCCGGAAAAGATCACCGACGACGGCCGCGAGCAGCTGCGCGCGCTCGGGTTCACCGTCTGAGCCTCCTTCGAGGGAACAGGCCACTCCGCTCGCAGCGGGGTGGCCTGTTCTGTTTCGGTGAATGTATAACGGTCTATACGGCGCCGCGTTGGCTTGCAGCTCCATGCCGGTCGTCCTGCTCCGCGGCCGGTTCAGCACTCCATGCTCGCCGGCCCGCGCGCCACCGGACTCCAGGAACTCCGGGCCGCCTGTAGCACCAGCTTCCTCGGCACCTCGGCATTGTCCGGGTAGAACACCTCAGCAGTCCCGGCCAGGTAGAGCAGTTCTTCGTCGTCGGGCAGGGGATAAGCCATAGCGTTCTTGCTGAAAACCTCGGCGTCACCCGTCGCGAACCGGATCACCCCGCGGTCACCATCGAGGCCGACCGTCAGTGCAGCGCCCACCGGATCACCCACGATCAGGTGGGCGGCCTGCCCCGGCCCGGCCGCCCTCGACCTTGGCGAGGATGGTCGCCAGCTCCTCTGCTGTCTCGACTTCCATCGCGGTCGAGGTGCGGCCGTCGAAGTATGCGCGGATCACGAGTGTCGCAGCCGAACGGACCATCATGCGGTTGATGGTTGACCACCACCGTGACGAGTCGGATGTCGACCTGGCGCATGTGCACGGCCAGATTGGTTTCAATGTGCGAGCCGATCACGGTCTGACCCATGCCGTTCTGCTGCAGGTAGTGCAGCGTGACTTGATAAAGGTCATCTCGGGTCCCGCTGGTCACCGGCTTCATCTCGGCCAGGGCATCATTGGCGGCCCATCGGCCGTGTGCCTTGGATTGCTTCGCTGAGCGCCTGCCCGCTTTCGTCGAGCGCCGCGGCGGCCTGTTCAAGCTGGGTGACTGCAGCGCGTGTCTTTTGGTCCGCCGTGGTCAAAGCAGCGGTGTCGTCGACGTTCACCGAAGAACTTCATCCGGCTGAATGCGGGTATGCCCGGCTACGCAGAGCGCGGCGGCGCACGTTCTCGTCGAACACGAGCCAGCAGTCGCCGACGGTCGTGAGGTCGTCGGCGATCTTGGTGGGATCCAAGGCGGTGAAGCTGACGCCAAAGGGCCGACGAAAACCAGGCCCGGGTGCTATGACTGGGGCATGACCGAACCGGACAACGAGCGGGAACCCCGGCGGGGACAGGCCGTCGCGGCGGTGGCGATTGCGGCGGTGGCCTTCATGTTGGTCGTGGCGACCTGGATCGCGTGGTTGCTGGTGCGGCCGAGGATGGAGGCGGGGCCGGTGTACCCCATCGTGGGGCAGGTGTTCCTGCTCGTGCTGGGGGCGCTGTTCTTCGTGGGGCTGCTGGCCGGGGTGCTGGCGATCGTGCTGGGCCTGACCGGCGGTGGGCGCGAGTACGGGGGCGAAGTGGCGCGCGCCGGTGTGCTGCTGGGTGGGCTCACGTGTGTGGTCGCGCTGGGTGGGGCAGTGGCGTTCGCGGTCAATCCTCTGTGGACGTCGACGGTGGCCTACTTCGACATGGGGACCCTCGGCAACCCCTTCGGCCGGTGACGGTCCTCAAGTCGATCCTGCTGTTCGTCGCCGCCGCGGTGCTGGAGATCGGCGGCGCGTGGCTCATCTGGCAGGGCGTGCGCGAGCACCGCGGCTGGGCGTGGATCGGTGGGGGGATCGTGGCGCTCGGGCTCTACGGATTCGTCGCCACGCTGCAGCCCGACGCGCACTTCGGCCGCATCCTCGCCGCGTACGGCGGGGTTTTCGTAGCCGGCTCGCTGGCCTGGGGTGTGGTGGCCGACGGCTACCGGCCCGACCGGTTCGACGTGATCGGCGCGCTGCTGTGCCTCGCGGGCGTCGCGGTGATCATGTACGCGCCGCGAACCGGGTAACGCTCGCACAACGCCCGCGATAGATCAGCGTGACCGAACCCGACTTTCCGCCGCCGCCCGCTCCGGTGCAGGTCAGGCGGCGGTTCTCGCCGCTGCTGGCGATCTTCCTGGTGCTCGCCGTCGTCGGCGCCGTGGCCGCCGCGATCGGTGTGGTGAAGGTACTCGGCTACGGCATGGTGACCGTCCCGGGCGGCTCGATGGCCGCCACCATTCCGCCCGGTACCACCGTGGTCTACAGCTGGGGCGAAGGCCGGGAGATCCACCGGGGCGACCTGGTCGTGTTCCAGGCAGACGCATTGCCCGGCGTGCCGGGCGGCCGGCTTCTCAAGCGCGTGATCGCGGTCGGCGGGGACCGGGTGTTCTGCTGCGACCCGGCGAACCGGATCGAGGTGAACGGCAAGTCGGTCACCGAGCCCTACCTCGACCCGAAGGTCTCGCCCGAGGGCGCGCTGCCGTTCTCGGCGCAGGTTCCGGAAGGTGCGATCTTCGTCGCGGGCGACACGCGCGACAACTCGCGTGACTCCCGGATTTACGTGGACGCGCCGGGCAACGGTGCCATCCCGCTGTCCAAGGTGAACGGTGTGGTCGTGGCGACGGGCAGCATCTTCGCCTCCGACACCTTGAAGCCCACCACGGCGTTCACCGACGCCGGCCTGCCGGGAGCGTCCACTGAGGACACCTCGCTCGCCAAAGACCGGTACCTGGCGGCCGGCGGTGCCGCATTGTTCCTGCTCGGGTTCATCGGCGCGATCGTGACCGGCGTGCGGTCCGCCGCAAGACGACGGAAAGCAGCCGTGCCGGCTCACTGATCGCGAGCAGGTTGCAGCCGGAAGACCTGGTCGAGCGGCCGGTAACGCCGGCAGGGCCGGCCCGATAGAGGGGCGTGACCGACTTTCCGGCGCCCCCGGCCGCGCCGCCTCGTACGCGCCGGTTTTCGCCGTTTCTGGCGCTTTTCGTCGTGTTCGTCGTGGCCGGCCCCGTGCTCGCGGGGACCGGGGTGGTGAAGCTGTTCGGCTACACCACCGTGCGCATGGGCGAACGTTCCATGGAGGCCACGGTCGGATACGACGAGCCCATGGTTCTCCACTGGGCCGGGAGCCACGAGATCCACCGGGGCGACCTGGTCTTGTTCCAGATCGACGCGTTCCCCGACTCACCGCCCGGCTACCACCTCCTCGATCGCGTGATCGCCGTCGGCGGCGACCGGGTGGTCTGCTGCGGGCCCGACAACCGGCTGCAGGTGAACGGCAAGTCCGTCACCGAGCCCTACCTCGATCCGGTGGTGCCGCTCTCGGCCGGCGCCTACGAGTTCACGGCGCAGGTTCCGCCGGGCGCGATCTTCGTCGCGGGCGACAAGCGCGACATCACCATCGATTCCCGCAGATTCGTCGACGCGCCCGGCGCCGGCGCGATCCCGCTGTCCAAAGTCGACGGAGTGATCGTCGCGAGGGGCACGATCTTCTCCTCCGTGCCCCTTGCACCGACCACAGCCTTCACTGACGCCGGCCTGCCCGGAGCGTCCACTGCGGACACCGGCCTCCGCGGGGCCCGGCAGCTGATCCTCGGTGGTGCCGCGCTGTTCGTGCTCGGGTTCATCGGCTTGATCGTGACCGTCGTGCGCTCCGGCGGAAGACGACGAAGAGCAGCCGCAGGCCCACCAATGCACTGATCACGAGCAGGTTGTAGCCGAAGACCTGGTTGAGCGTCAGGTCCGGCAGCAGCCGCGGGCCGCTCGTGCTGCCGAGCAGCAGCACGGCCATCAGGCCCGTCGTGATGCCCACGAACGCCAGCAGCACCTCGTGCACGAGGCCCGTCACGAGGTCGCGGTCGCGTTTGTCGGAGAACAGCCGCACGTTGACCGAAAGCCGGCCTTCTTCGAGGGCGGCGCCGATCCGGTCGACGCGGCGGGGGAGCCGGCGCAGCACCGGCAGCAGGGCCAGCACCTCGTCGCGCACGGTCTCGGGCCGCAGGCGCGCGCCGAGCTGCTCGCCGGCGAACGACCGCGATTCGGCGACCACGTCGAAGCCGGGTGCGAGCGTGGCCAGGGTGCCTTCGGCCGTCGCGAGCGCGCGGAAGACCGCGGCGATGGGCGGCGGCACGGCGAGGCGGAAGTCGGCGACCACGCGGAACAGGTCGGTGAACAGGTCCAGCCCCGGCGCCCGGCCCGGGCCGAAGTGGCGCACGAGCAACGTGCCGAGCGCGCGTTCCAGGCGTTGCTCGTCGATCTCGTCGGACCGGTCGACGATCTCCAGCAGTCCGTCGCGCAACGCGGCCGGGTCGCCGCGGTCGAGGGCGAGCAGCAGGTTCTGCAGGCCGGCGCGCAGGCTCGCGTCGAGCCGGCCGACGGAACCGAAGTCGAGCAGGCCGAGGGTGCCGTCGTCGAGCAGGAGGACGTTGCCGGAGTGCGGGTCGGCGTGGAAGACGCCGCCGACGAGCACCTGGTCGAGCAGGCAGCGCAGGAACGCCCGCGCGAGCTCCTCGCGGTCGCCCGGCGCCGCGGTGGAGAGGGGTTTGCCGTCGAGGCGGCCCATCACGAGCACGCGCTCCGTGGACAGTGCTTTGTGGACGGTCGGCAGCGTCACCCCGGCCACGGCCTGGGCCGCCACGGCTTCGATGTTGGCCGCCTCCACGCGGAAATCCAGCTCCTCGGCCAGCGCGTCGGCGAATCCGTCCGCGAGGTCGACGACGCCGAGCGCCCGGGCCCAGGCCGCCCGTTCGTCGAGGAGCGCGGCGAGGCGGCGGACGATGTCGACGTCGCGTTCGGCCTGCGCGCGAACGCCCGGCCGCTGGACCTTGACCACGACTTCGGCACCGGACCGCAGCCGCGCCCCGTAGACCTGGGCGATCGACGCCGCCGCGAGCGGTTCCGGGTCGAACTCGGCGAAGACATCGTCCGGGTCGGCGCCGAGTTCCTCTCGCAGCAGGGCGAACACGGCTTCGGCGGGTGCCGGCCCCACGCGGTCCTGCAGCCGGCCGAGCTCGTCGACGAAGGCGGGCGGCAGCAGGTCGGCGCGGGTGGAGAGCAGCTGGCCGAGCTTCACGAACGTCACGCCGCCCTCCTCCAGGGCACGGCGCAGCGACCGCGCGAGCTTGGCGTGGCGGCCGGGCCCGAGGCCGGGTTCGCGACGTCCGGTGAGATATCCGCCGAGGCCGTGGCTGATCGCGATGCGCACGATCCGCGAGTAGCGCCGGGCCCGCGCGACGCGGGCGTGCACCGAACGCAGCTGCCCGAACAACCCGGGCGTGGCACCCGACGGCGCGGCCAGCTCCGCGACGAACAGGAACAGCAGCGTCGCGGCCAGCGCGCACCCGGCCAGCGGGATGAGCAGCCCGACCGCCGCGCCGGCGCTGGTGAGGACCGTCAGCGGGAAGGTCCGGACCACCAGGCCGCCGACGACCCAGCCGAACACCGCCGCGCACAGCGCCCGGACGTACCCGATCCGAACGCCGAGCACCCGCCGCGACGCGGCGACGAGCGGCCACAGCACGAGGACGTAGGCGAACAAGCCGACCAGCAGGGTTTCCATGGTCGTCGAGCACACCAGGGTTCGCGGCCTTGCGGTTCCAGCCGCGGCGGGACTGGATTCCCTCTCGCGGGGGACCGTGCTGACGGACGGTACCGGGTCACCTACTTTCGGACGTGGCCGCGGCGATTGGTGAACTCCTAACGTCGTGGATCGAACCGCGGTTGCCGGGTTTCCGGTGGCCGGAGCGGACAATTCGGTGAAGGAGACGCGAATGAGGGCACGCGGGTTCGGGCGCATCGCGGCGATCGCGGTGGCGGTGGCGGCGCCGCTGGGTGTCGGGCTGGTCGCGGGGCCGGGCGCGGAGGCCGCCGCGGCGACCACGGTCTACTACACGTCGAGCGGGGCACCGGATTACGTGGCCCAGATCGACCAGGGCGCGGCGAACTGGAACGCCGCGGTGACCGATGTGAAGCTGGTGAAGCGCTCGTCCGGAGCGACGGTGGTGTTCCACGAGATCCACAGTGGCGGGTCGTACACGCAGACTGACGGGCACGGGAACGGGAACGTTTATCTGGATACGTCTCAGGTGGCCGAAGGGTTTGATCCGACGAGGATTGCGGCGCACGAGTTGGGCCACAATCTCGGGTTGCCGGATGATTACGACGGGCCTTGTTCGGAGTTGATGTCGGGGCACGGTCCGGGGACGTCGTGTACCAATGCCAAGCCGAGTGCGCAGGAGGCGGCGAAGGTGCAGCAGTTGTGGCGAAACGGGTTCGGGGGTGTGAAGGGCGTGGGGACTCGGGTTACGGCTGGGGTTTACTGAGGATTTCCGGGCTTTCCTGATCGGAATGGTGGTGCGGGAAGGCGCCCCGATTTCTGATTGTGACTACGATTCAGGGCCATTTGTCAAGGCTGGAAAGAGTACCTTGACAAATGGCCCTGAATCGTGTTTTGGCTTCGGATCGGGGCGGGGGAGGGGCTGGGCGTTCCCGCGCGGTGTGTAGTTCGGCTGCGGTTTTGTCGTGGTGTTGGCTGCGGTGTTGGGGCGGCGTCGGCCGGCGGTTCGTGAGCGTGGTTCCCGCTGTGGAGGGAGGCGGGGAGGCGGGGCGGCTGGGAGGATTCGGGGGTGGGAGTTCTCCGGCCGGTGGTGAGCGGGGTGACCTATCGCCGATGGGTCTACCTGATCCTGGGCGGGGCGATCAGCGTGCCGTACCTGTTGTTGGCGGCGGTGGCGGTGCCTGCGTTGGCGCCGTTCGTGACGTCGATCGGGTGGGCGTCGGTGCTCGGGGTCGTGGTGACGGTGGTGGTGCTGGGGGCGACGTCGTTCCTGCCGGCGGTGCGGGTGCTGGAGGCGGCCGCGGTGCGGGAGCTGCTCGGCGAGGCGGCGGCGGGGCGGCCGGCCACCGTGCGGGCGCGGGCGCGGTACAGCGTGATGTTCGTGCTGCACGTGGGGGTCGGGGCGGTGGTGAGCACCGTGACGCTCGCCGTGCCGGTGGGGTTCGGGTTTTCGGTGAGCGCGGTGTTCACGGGGAAGCTGGTGGACAACGGCACCGAGGTCGTCGCGGTGCACCGGGGGTGGGGGTCGGCGTGGCTGCCGGTGGCGTTCGCGGCCGCGTTCCTGGTGCTGGTCTACGCGGTGTGGGGCGTCGGCGCGCTGCTGCGGCGGGCGGCGGGGGCGCTGCTGGGGATGTCGGCGGCCGAGCGCATCGCGCAGCTCGAGCGGCGGACCGAGCAGCTGGCCGAGCGCACCCGGCTGGCGCGCGAGCTGCACGACTCGGTGGGGCACGCGTTGTCCGTGGTGACGGTGCAGGCGGGAGCCGCGCGCCGCACGCTGCGGACCGACCCGGGGTTCACCGAGCAGGCGCTCACGGCCATCGAGGAATCGGCGCGTACGGCTCTGGACGACCTCGACCACGTACTCGGGTTGTTGCGCGACGGGGCTTCGTCGCGCAACCCGCAGCCGGGCCTGGCGGAGCTGCCGGCGCTCGTCGAGGCGACGCGGCTGGCGGGCGCGGAAGTGCACGCCGACGTGCGGGGTTCGCTGGCCGCGGTGCCCGCGGTGGTGTCGCGCGAGGTGTACCGGATCCTGCAGGAGTGCCTGACCAACGCGGTGCGCTACGCGGGCCAGGTGCCGGTGAGCGTCGACGTGGCCGTGTCGGCCGGGCAGCTGTGCGCGACGGTGGCGAACCCGCTGGGCGCCGCGCGGCCGTCGCGGGCCCGCGGTGGGCGCGGCCTGCGGGGCATGGCCGAGCGGGCGGAGCTGCTGGGTGGCAAGCTGGCCGCCGGACCGGCGGGGGACCGGTGGGAGGTCGTGGTGACGGTGCCGTGGGCGAACCGATGAACGTGCTGCTGGTCGACGACGAACCGCTCATCCGCGCCGGCCTGCGCGCGATCGTCGACGCGGAGCCGGACCTCACCGTGGTCGGCGAGGCCGCCGACGGCGCCGAGGTCCCCGGGCTGGTCGCGCGCCTGCGTCCCGACGTGGTGCTGATGGACGTGCGCATGCCCGCCGTCGACGGGATCCGCGCGACGCGGCACCTGATGTCCACTGTGGACGCGCCGCCGAAGGTCATCGTCGTGACCACCTTCGAAAACGACGACTACGTGTACGACGCCCTGCTCGCCGGCGCCAGCGGCTTCCTGCTCAAGCGCGCCCGCCCGGAGGAGATCGTCGCGGGCATCCGCACGGTGGCCACGGGTGAGTCCCTGCTGTTCCCGGCCGCCATCCGCCGCCTCGCCGCCGCCCACTCCCGCGGCCCGGCCCGCGACGGCCTCACCTCCGCCGCCCTCACCGACCGCGAACGCGAAGTCCTGCGCCTCATGGCCGCCGGCCTGTCCAACACCGAAATCGCCACGAACCTCTACCTGGGCCTCCAAACGGTCAAAACCCACGTCGGCAACATCCTCGCCAAACTCGGCGCACGCGACCGCACCCAGGCGGTCATCCGGGCTTACGAGTCGGGCTTCGTCACACCGAAACCCTGACCGGCCGCGCGCCTACGACGGACGGCCTGACGTGCGCGGCGAAGCCGGACCTCATTGCGCGGCTCGGGATGTGGTGTCGGCCTGATGCCGCAAGCGAGCGACCCCGAGATGCCAAGCCGTGGCACTTCGGCTCGGCCCCGCGGGGGTCAGGGGTCTGCGACGCCGAAGCGCTGACCTAGCCCGCGCGCCTACGACCATTTGCCTGACGTGCGCGGGGAGCCGGACCTCGCCGCGGTCGGAGGCCGCGCGGAGCGGGAGCCGGTGCAACGAGCGAGCAACCGGCGACGCCAGGCAGCGGCAGTTCGGCTCGGCCCTGCCTGTCGCGGCCGGAACCGGGCGATCCGGACTCACGAGGCACGCTTCGTCGCACAGAAACCCTGACCAACCGGCCGCTCTCCAACCCGCCCCGGCCAGGTCGGCTCAAGCTGAGCGGCTGACCGCCACGTCGCGGCCGATGCCGCGGAGGACTTCGACGCGGTCGGAGCCCGGTCGGCTCAGGACCCAGCTCGAGCCGGGCACCGCTTTGGCGCGCTTCTTGAGCGGGGCGAGCAGGCGGGAGGCGTCGCGGTAGGAGGCGATGGAGCCGCTGCCGCAGACGAGGGTGGCGAGGGACACGGTGACCGGCATGCCCTCGGCGGACCAGTGCGTGTCGAGGAGGGCGGCGGCGACCGTGCCGATCTCGTCGACGTCGCAGACGATGAGGAAGTCGTCGCCGCCGACGTGGCTGACGCGCATGCGCGGGAGGCGCCGCGAGAGTCCCGTGAGGGTTTCGCCGAGGGCGCGGATGAGGTCGTCGCCCGCGGCGAAGCCGGCGTTGTCGTTCACGGACTTGAAGGAGTCGACGTCGAGCCACGCCGCCACGAACTGCTCGCCCGTGGAGATGCGGCGTTCGACGTCGCGGGCCACGGCCTCGCTGCCCGGCAGCCGCGTGAGCGGGCTCAGTGTCACGGCCTCCTCGACCTTCGCCTCGGCCACGCCGCGGACCACCTCGGTCACCAGCACCACGCCGAGGGTCCGGCCCGCGTTGTCGACCACGACCACGTCGTCGCCAGTGCGGCCCCAGTCGGCGTCGGTGACCAGCTCGAGGAACTCCAGCGCGCTCGCCGTGGCGTCGATGGTGTGCGGCTTGTCGGCCAGCCGCTCGGCCGGGCGCTTGGCGTGCAGGGCGTGACCGTATGGACCGGTCACGGCGACCAGGAACCGCGTGCGGTCCACCGACCACCGCGGACGGTTGTGCTCGTCGACGCCGATCACGCCGGTCGGGGCGTCGGCCGCCGCCAGGACCTCGCGCACGTCGTCGCAGGTCGCGTCGGACGGCAGCGTGGTGGCGGGACGCAGGAAGTCGCCCACGCGGGGCGCGGTGGGCGGCGCGGGCGAGCGGCGGTCGTCGGGCACCACGGCGCCGGCCGACGGCGCGCTGCGGTGCGCGGCCGGCGGCGCCAGCAGGTTGCCCTGCGCGATGCGCACGCCGAGGCTCTGCGCCGCGTCCAGCTGCGGGCCGGTCTCGATGCCGGTCGCGACGAGCCGGATGCCGGTCCGCGTCGTGAAGTGCAGCAGCGACTCGACCACCGCGACGGCCGCCGGCTCGTCCGGCAGGCCACGCAGCACGCTGCGGTCGAGCTTCACCAGGTCCACCGGCGCCTGCGCCAGCAGGGCCAGCGGGAGGTCGCCGCGGCCGAGGCCGTCGAGCGCCAGCCGGAAGCCCAGCTCCGACAAAGCTCGCATACCGCCCAGCAGCCGGTCTCCGGGCAGGTGCGTGAACGGCGGGCCGATCTCCAGGACGACGTCACGCGTGCGGCGGCCGGCGGCGCCGAGCTCGGCGATCAGCTCGTCGAACGCGGCCGGGCCCGACGCGAGCGTGCGGGCGGAGATGTTCAGGTGCAGCGGCAGCGCGCTCGGGCGCTCGGCCTCCTGGCGCACCGCGGCCGCGGCCAGGCCCAGGTCGACCTCGGCCAGGCGGCCGGCACGGCGGGCTTCGGCGAGCAGCTCGTGGGCCGTCCCCTTGCCGGGGCGGGCGAGCGCTTCGTACGCGACAACGCCGCCGGTGTGCAGGCTGTACATCGGCTGGAAGGCGAACCGGACCGCACGGGGCGTCGTCACCCGGAGATCGTCGCATCCTCTCGCGCGGAAACGAAACCGTTGTCAACAGATGTTCACCGCGCCGGAACCTGAGTTACCTGAATCGGAGTAACGAAATCGGTAGCGATCACCCGTTCGGGATGGATTTCCGTGGGCCGTTCGGAAGTGTGAAAATTCCCGTCTTCACCATGCCCGTACACGAACTCGCACACCGTCCGTGGTGGGTCGGTTCGCGGCAGTGACCAGCGCGTCCGTCCACCTGGAGCTTGATCGTTTGACCCGAAGAAGTTTCGGATACGGAATTCGCGGAGCGGCCTCCGTTCGGTCCGCCGGTTCCGCACGTGGTACCGCTCCCGGCAGCCCGCCCGCGCATTCGGCTGCCGATTTCGACGCCGTTACCGAATCGTATTCGGCCGGCGGCCCGCGAGCCGCGCGCGCAGCGTCGGCGGCGCCGCGCGGAACAGCCGGGCCATCGCCGCCGCCGTGCCCGGCAGGTCCTCCCGGCCCGACGTGTAGGCCTGCTGCACCGGAGCCGGCAGCGCGAAGAAGAGATCGAAGAACTCGGCGAGCTCGGCAGGCGACATCCGGCGCAAAGCACGCAATCCGTACTGCCGCAGGGAATGCACGGCCCGCGCCTCGGCTGTCCACAGTGTCCGGCGGGCCGCGCGCACCGCCGCCGCCGGCCCGGCCTCGAACGCACCCGCCAGCGCCGCGGCCACGCGCGGGGCCAGCCGCAGCGCCGTCGCGACGCTGTACCCGGTGGCGGGGTGCACGAGCCCGGCGGCGACCCCGAACGGGACCACTGCCCCGCGGCCCGGCAGCGGCACGTCGAGCACGATTCGCACCCCTTCCTCCCGGCCGTGCGGCCGCAGCCCCGCGCCCGCGAGCCGGGTCCGCAGCCGCGCGGCGAGCTCGTCGACGGGCACGCCCGGCCGGTGCGCGAGCGACGTCTCCTCCACGAGCACCGTGCCGTCGCCGAGCGGGAGCAGGTAGCGGAAGCTCGGCGTGCCGTCGCGCCAGTCCATGAACACGGCCGTGTCCGACGCGCCGGGCACGAGCCGCTCGGCGTCGGCGGCCGGCAGCACGAGGCCGTACGCCGTCTGCTCGGCGCGCGGCCCACCCGGCGGCCCGCCGGACAGCGCCCGGTTGCGCCCCGACGCGTCCACGACCACCGCGGTGGCGAGCCGGCGGTCGTCGGCCAGCACCACCGTCGAGCCGTGGCGCCCGTGCTCGGCGCGCGCGACCCGTCCGGTCACCACCGTCACCGGCGCCGCCGCGAGCCACGAGCGCAGGCCGGCGTTGTCGAACACGAGGTAGCCGCGGTCGAGCCGGTGCTCGCGCGTGCCGAACGCAACCGTCGCGCCGGGTGCCGACGCGATCGCCTCACCCGGCAGCCCGGGCAGCTCGTCGGCCCACGCGCCGTAGGTGCTGCGCCACGGCGCCTGCGGCGCGGCGTCGACGAGCGTGGTCGCGAGCCCGCGCCGGGCGCAGGCGTGCGCCAGCGCCCACCCGGCGGGTCCGCCGCCCGCGATCAGCACGTCGCTCACCCGTCCGATCCTGCCGTATCCGGCGGGTCCGCCGGGTGCCGGACAGATACGGTGGAGCGCATGTCCGAGACCGACCCGAGGGCCGCGCGAAGGGACCCGTCGAGCTCCGTGGGCGGGTTCACGGATCTTGCCACCAGCCCGTTCCGCATCGACCGCGACCGCATCGCCGCCTCGCCGTTCTTCGCGCGCCTGGGCGGGGTCACGCAGGTGGTCAGCGCCGGCGGCGCCGGGCTGTTGCACAACCGGCTCACCCACAGCCTCAAGGTCGCGCAGGTCGCCCGCGCGATCGCGGAGCGGATCACCGGCGCCAGCGAGTCGGCCGAGCTGGCCGCGAAGCTCGGCGGCTGCGACCCCGACGTCTGCGAGGCCGCCGCGCTCGCCCACGACCTCGGGCACCCGCCGTTCGGCCACCTCGGCGAGCAGACGCTCGACCGCATCGCCCGCCACCGCTTCGGCCTCGCCGACGGCTTCGAAGGCAACGCGCAGACGTTCCGCATCCTCACCACCACCGACGTGCGCGGCCCGTCCGCGATCGGTCTCGACCTCACCGCGGCCGTGCGCGCCGCGGTGCTGAAGTACCCGTGGGCGCGGCTGCACTACCCCGAGCCGCACCCGACGGCGATGCGCACGCAGCCGCGCGGCGCGGCCGAGCCCGAGAGCTCACCGGGCACCGGCGCGAGCAAGTTTTCCGCCTACGCCACCGAACTCGACGACTTCGCGCAGGCGCGCGGCCCGTTCACCGGGCGCATCGAGCCGTGGCAGCAGACGGTGGAGGCGGCCGTGATGGACACCGCCGACGACATCGCCTACGCGATCCACGACCTGCAGGACTTCCACCGCATCGGTGTGCTGCAGCACGCGCCGGTCGCCGCGGAGCTGGGGGAGTGGCTCGACCGCGCGCTGGACCTGGCCGCGCTCGACGACGAGCAGGTCGCCGCGCAGCTGCGCCGCCCGGGCCGTTCGCTCGAACAGCTGCGCCGGCGCATGCACCTCAAGGACAGCTGGATCGCCGACGACGACGCGTTCGCCGCAGCCGTCCGGCGCGTGCAGCGGGAGCTCGTCGACGGGCTGCTCGAGAACGGGTTCGACGGCTCGATCGAGGCCGAGCAGGCCACGGCCGCGTTCTCGGCCAATTGGACCTCCCGGCTCGTCGACGGCGTCTTCGTGCTGTCCTCGCCCTCCGCTCGCTCCGGGCACGTCTCGCTGCGCACCGCGCAGTGGCACGAGGTGCAGGTGCTGAAGTTCGTGCACCGCCGGTTCGTGCTGCTGCGCCCCGACCTCGCGCTGCACCAGCGCGGGCAGGCCAGCCTCGTGACCACGCTCGTCGACGCGCTCGACGCGTGGCTGCTCGACCGCGACGAGGAGAGCCGCCTGCCCCGGCGCTTGTACGACCTCGTGGAGCTCGCCCACGACGAGTACTCGGGTCTGGTCCGGACCATGCCGGAGGTGCTCGTGGGCGCGACCGGCGAACGCGTGGAGGGCGCCGACGCCGTGCGCAGCCTCGCGCGCGGCCGCGCCGTGGTCGACTTCGTGGCTTCGCTCACCGACAAGCAGGCCGTGACGCTGCTCGACGCGCTGTCAGGGCGCGCCGCGCAGCCGTGGTCGGATTCGTTCGTGCTCTGAGATCGCTCCCAGTCGGCACGCGCTCAGCCGGAACTTCGCGCCGGAACTGCCGCTGAATGGCCTACGACCTCCGGCGGGTATGGGAAAATTACAGCCATACATCACCCTAACGGCTCCTTTTTCCCTTTTACCCCGGGTACTTAGCTGGATCCAGCCGGTGATCACCGGCGTTGGCCAGCGTGAGTCGGGGCACGCGGTGCGAGATTCGGAGGCGCACGTGCGTCGAAGCCGTTCCACAAGAGCCGGATTCAGACCGAGAGCCAGATCCCGAGCGACCGTCCTGACCGCGGGGGCCGCGGCGCTGATCGCCGCGCTGGGCATCGTCGCCCCGCCGGTCGCGGGCGCCGCCACAGTGTCCACACCGGACTCCTTCTCCGACAACTCCGCCCGGCAGATCGCGGCATTGCAGTCGATCAAGACCGGCCAGACCAAGGCGGAGTCCAAACTGGACAGTCGTCTGCTCGTCACGCAGAAGCTGCGTTCCCGGAAGCTGAGTGCCTCGGCCGTACCCGCGCTGGGGGCGGGTACGGCGAGCACCGCGGTCGTGGACATCCGGGTCACGAAGGTGTCCGACGCGCTGGTGAACGACCTGCGCAAGGCCGGCGCCGCCGTGCGCACGGTGTCGGACAAGGCCGCGAGCATCCGCGCCGAGGTGCCGCTGGCCGCGCTGCCGGCGATCGCGGCGCGCGCCGACGTGAAGCGGGTCGAGACCGCCGACCAGGCGATCACCGCCCGCGAGCTGGAAACCAAGGCGGGGCAAGGGAAGACGGCGCCCGTCGAGACCAAGCAGCAGAAGGCCGCCCGCCTCGACGCCGCGCTGAACCAGGCGCTGGCGGCGAAGAACAAGCGGGCCGCCGCGGCCACGATCACCAGCGAGGGCGACCGCGCGCACAACGCCGACCTCGCCCGCCAGCAGTACGGCGTCACCGGCACCGGCGTGAAGGCGTGCGCGCTGTCCGACGGCGTCGACTCGCTCGCGGTCTCGCAGGCCAAGGGCGAGCTGCCGGCCGTCGACGTCGTCCCCGGCCAGGCCGGCGACGGCGACGAGGGCACCGCGATGCTGGAGATCATCCACGACCTCGCGCCCAACGCCGCCCTCGGTTTCGCCTCCGCGTTCGCCTCCGACGCGAGCTTCGCCGACAACATCCGCAAGCTGCGCTTCGAGTCGCACTGCGACGTGATCGTCGACGACGTCATCTACTTCAAGGAATCCCCGTTCCAGGACTGGATCATCGCCCAGGCCGTGAACGACGTGACCGCCGACGGCGCGCTCTACTTCTCCTCCGCGGGCAACGAGGGCAACGTCGCCGACGGCACCGCCGCCCACTGGGAAGGCGACTTCGTCGACTCGGGCAAGTCGGTCGGCAAGTTCGCCGGCACCGCGCACAACTTCGCGGGCGCGGCGGGCAACCAGATCTTCGAGCCGATCTCCGACGCGTCGTCGGGCAACATCCCCGTGACGCTGCACTGGTCCGACCCGCTCGGCGCCGCGGGCGACGACTACGACCTCTACCTCCTCGACGCGGCGGGCAACGTCGTCTCGTTCAGCCAGGACGTGCAGGACGGCACCCAGGATCCGTACGAGCAGCTCGCCACCCCGCTCTTCGGCGGCACGGGCCTGCGGCTCGCGGTGGTCAAGTTCTCGGGCGAGGGCCGCTACCTCTCGCTGACCGCGTTCGGCAGCCGCTTCCGCGACTCGGCCGACGGCCTCAAGGCCTACAGCACCCCGGGCGTCACGGTCGGGCACTCCTCGGCGCGCAACGCGTTCTCCGTCGCCGCGGCACCCGCGGCCGCCGCGTTCGGCCGGGCGCTCGAGCCCGGTGACCCGGCCAACCCGACCGGCCCGTTCCCCGGCGCGTTCTCCTCGGCCAGCAAGGCCGAGCGGTTCAGCTCCGACGGCCCGCGCCGGATGTTCTACGAGGCCGACGGCACGCCCATCACGCCGGGCAACGTCTCCTCGACCGGTGGCGAGATCCGCGACAAGCCGGAGATCACCGCGGCCGACGGCGTCCGCACCTCGGTGAGCGGGTTCGACCCGTTCTTCGGCACCTCGGCCGCCGCGCCGCACGCCGCCGCCATCGCGAGCCTCGTGCTCTCCGGCAACCCCGGTCTGTCCGGTTCGGACGTTCGCGACGCGTTCCTCGCGACGGCCGTGGACATCGAGGCGCCCGGCAGCGACAACCTCACCGGCGCGGGCGTCGTCCTCGCCGACCGGGTGCTCGCCTACACCGGCGCCAGCCCGCAGCCCTACGCGCAGGCCCAGTCGCCGACCGTCACCGGACCAGACGGCGGCAGCACCCTCGACCCCGGTGACACCGCGAAGGTGACGCTGCCGGTGACCAACACCGGCGACGGGGTCGCGTCGTCCACGAGCGTCGTGCTCACCACGACGACGCCCGGCGTCACGATCGCGCCGCGCGCCAAGTCCTACGGCACGATCAGCCCGGGCCAGACCGGCGTCAACGACTTCACCGTCACGGTCCCGGCCAGCCAGGGCCTCGGCGTGCCGGTGGTGCTTTCGGCCAAGGTGACGTTCGCGGGTTCGTTCTCGCCGACGACCAGCACCTTCGCGCTCCCGGTGGGCACGCCGTCGCCGGTGGTGCAGACGTTCTCCTACACCGGCGCGCCGGTCGCGATCCCGGACAACTCGCAGCTCGGCGCCTCCGTTCCGCTGGTGGTGAGCGGGGTCGGGGCCGCGTCGAAGGTCTCGGTCTCGATCGACGGGTCAAGCTGCACCGCCGACGAGGGCTCGACCACGGTCGGCCTGGACCACACCTACGTCGCGGACCTGGTCGGCACGCTGACCTCGCCGTCGGGCGCGTCGGCCACGCTGTTCCAGCGGGCCGGCAGCGGCGGCAACAACCTGTGCCAGGTCGTGTTCGACGACAGCGCTTCGGCGCTGCTGAGCACGGTCGGGTCGCAGTTCGCGCCGTTCACGGGCACCTACCTGCCGATCGACCCGCAGACCCCGCTCGCCGGGACCTCGGCCGACGGCACGTGGACGTTCAAGGCGGTCGACGTCGCCGGCGGTGACACGGGCTCGATCCGCAGCGTCTCGCTGCACGTCAACGGTTACGCGTCGGCGGGCACGGGGAGTACCGGGAGCACGGCCGGAGCGGCCGCGCTGGTCCGCCCGGTGGTGCACGCCGGTCCGGCCATCGCCTGATCCCTCGAGCAACACCGATCCACCCGGACGGGGCCGTCGCGTTTTCGCGGCGGCCCCGTACCGTTGTCCGCATGGCCAGGGCGCGGCGGGTCGCGGGCGGCGGGACGGCGGTCGAGGTCGCGCCCGAGCGCCTCGCCGGCTGGTTCACGCGCTTCGCCGAACGCAACGACGGCGTCGGCACGACCGAGCTCGGCGAGCACGAGGTCCGCGTCTTCGCGCGCAACGGCGTCACCGCCACCGCGACCGTCCCCTTCGGACCGCTCGCCGTCACGGGCAGGCACGAGGGGCTGGCCGTCGAACCGCTCGTGGCCCACGCGCTGGTGCCGCGGTTGCTCGCGTTGCTGCTGGTCCGCCTCGGCGGGCACTCCCTCGGGCTCGCGCGCGGCGGGACGGTGCTCGTCTCGCGCACCGACCGCCACCTCGTGCAGGGCCGCACGGCCGCGGGCGGCTGGTCGCAGCAGCGCTTCGCGCGCCGCCGCGCGGGGCAGGCCCGGGTGGCGCTGCGCGCGGCCGCGCAGGACGCGGTCGAGGTCCTCGTGCCCCGACTGTCCGAAGTGGACGCCGTCGTGCTCGGCGGCGACCGCCTCGCGCTCGGCGAACTGCGCGCCGACCACCGGCTCCACCCGCTGTTCGCCCGCGCCGAGGCGCGCGTGCTCGACATCCCCGAGCCGCGGCGCGACGTGCTCGACGACGCGGCCGGACGGGCGATCTCCGTGGAAGTGGTCCTGAGCGGAGCGTGAGACCCGCCACGCGGCGGAAAACCGTTCGACGCCGCCCCGTACACTGGGTCCCGTGGAACGGGAAATCCTCACGGAGTAGCTGCCGCACCGGGCGCTCGTGACCGATCTTCGCAGGGAGCGGGGACGGCGGGCGATGCCGGTGCCTGTCGCTGTCCACGTTCACCCCCGAATCCGGGAGTTCCCTTGATCACGGCCACTGGCCTCGAGCTGCGTGCCGGCTCGCGCATCCTGCTCAACGGCGCCACGCTCCGCATCCAGCCCGGCGACCGCATCGGCCTCGTCGGCCGCAACGGCGCCGGCAAGACCACCTCGCTGAAGGTCCTCGCGGGCGAGGGCGAACCGCACGCGGGCGAAGTCCGCCGCAGCGGTGAGCTCGGCTACCTGCCGCAGGACCCGCGCGAGGGCGACCTGTCCGTCACGGCGAAGGACCGCGTGCTGTCCGCGCGCGGCCTCGACGCGCTGATCCGCAACATGGAGAAGGCGCAGACGGCCATGGCGGAGCTGGCCGACGAGAAGGAACGCGACAAGGCGGTCAACCGCTACAGCCGCCTCGAAGAGCGGTTCGCCTCCCTGGGCGGGTACGCCGCCGAGAGCGAGGCCGCGCGCATCTGCTCCAACCTCGGCCTCGCCGACCGGATTCTCGAGCAGACGCTGAACACGCTGTCCGGTGGCCAGCGCCGCCGGGTCGAGCTCGCGCGCATCCTGTTCGCCGCCGCGGAGGCCGGCGCGGGCGGCAAGTCCGAGACGATCCTGCTCCTCGACGAGCCCACCAACCACCTCGACGCCGACTCGATCTCGTGGCTGCGCGGCTTCCTCAAGCAGCACGACGGTGGCCTCGTGGTGATCAGCCACGACGTGGAGCTGCTCGCCGACGTCGTGAACAAGGTCTGGTTCCTCGACGCCACGCGCGGCGAGATCGACCTCTACAACATGAGCTGGCAGCGCTACCTCGACGCGCGCGCCACCGACGAGAAGCGCCGCCGCCGCGAGCGCGCGAACGCCGAGAAGAAGGCGTCGGCGTTGCAGCAGCAGGCCGCGAAGCTCGGGGCCAAAGCGACGAAGGCCGTGGCGGCCAAGAACATGGCGCGCCGCGCGGAGCAGATGCTCTCCTCGCTCGACGAGACGCGCCAGGCCGACAAGGTCGCGCGGATCAAGTTCCCGGAGCCCGCCCCGTGCGGCCGCACGCCGCTCACGGCCGACGGGCTGTCGAAGTCCTACGGCTCGCTCGAGATCTTCACCGGAGTCGATCTTGCGATCGACCGCGGCTCGAAGGTCGTCGTACTCGGTTTGAACGGTGCCGGAAAGACGACATTGCTCCGGCTCCTCGGCGGAATGGAAACTCCGGATACGGGTTCCGTCGAGCCGGGTCACGGATTGCGTTTGGGCTATTACGCACAGGAACACGAAACTCTCGACCACGATGCGAGCGTGTGGGAAAACATCCGACACCTCGCGCCGGACACGGGAGCGCAGGAGTTGCGGAACCTGCTCGGTTCCTTCCTGTTCACGGGTGAACAACTCGACCAGCCCGCCGGCACGCTTTCCGGCGGTGAGAAGACCCGCCTGGCGCTGGCCGGGCTCGTCTCCAGTGCGGCGAACGTGCTGTTGCTGGACGAACCGACCAACAACCTCGATCCGGCCAGCCGTGCGCAGGTCCTGGACGCGCTGCGCAGCTTCGCCGGCGCCGTGGTGCTGGTGACGCACGACCCGGGCGCGGTCGAGGCGCTGGAGCCCGAGCGCGTGATCCTCCTGCCCGACGGGACCGAGGATCATTGGTCCGCGGATTATCTGGAACTTGTCCAGCTAGCGTGATCAGATACGGCCATTTGGGTGCTTGCCACGGTCCGTGAAGCACTTGAATGGCCCAATGTGATCGCAATTTCGCTCGTTTTACGTCTGTCGTCTGGCATTCCTGGGCTTCGTGTTCGATCATTGCCCCGGCAGGGGCCGTCAAATGGCCCAGAACTCCACTCGGCGGGAAGGCGATCGACGTGGCTGATCTCAAGAAAGGCGCGCGGATCACCGGCAACACGCGCGACAAGCTGGCCGCTGACCTGAAGAAGAAATACGAGAAGGGCTCGAGCATCCGGGCCCTCGCTGAGTCCACGGGGCGTTCCTACGGGTTCGTGCACCGTGTTCTCTCTGAGTCCGGGGTCCAGCTGCGGGGGCGCGGCGGGGCCACGCGGGTCAAGAAGAAGTAGCAGTACCAGGCCGACTGCGCGGGGGGCGCAGTCCCTGTTCGGCCGCTCGGAACGTCAGCACTCCTCCGAGCAGCACCAACGGATAAACCAGGTAGCCGTAGCGGGTTGCCGGGGTGAGCAGGACCAACGCGCCGAGCCCGACGGCGATCCGCAAGAGCGCGGCGGATCCCGTCGCGGGGGGACGGCGCACCAGCCACACCAGCATCGCCACTGCTGCGGCCGCCACCAGGACGAGTGAGATCACGCGGCCCGCCGATCCGGTTTCCGCGATCAGGTGGCCCGGAAGCGGGCTTGCCGCGGGGGAGCGCACCACGCCCATCCCGAGCGGGAACCGGATCACGTGCTCCACGAACGCGTCCGGGTCGACCAGGTACACCGGCAGGTGCAGCACCACGGTCGCACTGACCAAAGTGGTCACGAACCACGCGAGTGCCCTGCGGTCGCGTGAATTTCCGTTGTGCGTACGGCACAACACGAAGACCGCGAGCACGGCCGCGGCCGGCGCGACGATGAGCTTCGCGCTGATCACGAGTGCCAGCACGAATCCCGACCAGCCCGCGCGGCCGGTTGCAGCGAGTGCGCAGGCGAGCACGAGCAGTCCCACAATGGCGAGATCGGGACCGGCAACGGCCCAAGTCAATGCGGTGAGTGGGCACGCGATTGCCAATTGTGCCGAAAGAACCGGAATTCGCGGCCATTTCAGCATTCGTAGTGAGCCGATCACACAGAGAGACGCACAAAGCGCGAACATCCACCGGGCATCGGTGAGCGCATTGGTGAACGGTGTTCCCCCGAACAACGCGCGCGGAAGACCGAACACCGTCATCACGGGTCCGTAGGGCGTGTAGTCGTTCACCTCGGGAGCGCGCCCGAGAGCGGTCACGTCGACGTACGGCGTGCCGTGCTGGAGCAGCAGGCTCGCGCTGCGTTCGATCACCCACACCTCGGGCTGCGCGGCCCACGAGACCGGCGTGACGAGCCAGTCGACTCCCGTCAGTCGGCGAATCACGAGCACCACGAGCGGGATGATCATCGCCAACAACCCGATCACCGCGATCGAACACCACCGCGAGCCGAGCCGGCCGCGAGGCGTGCGCCCGAGCCGCGCCGACACGAGCAGCCACCCGCTGTGGGCCGCGGCGAAGCCGTACGCGGCCGTCGCGAAGTTGCCCCAGACGCGGTAGCCGTAGAACTCGGACACGATCGCGCTGATCAACGCGAAGGCGAAGCAGCCCAGGTAGAACACCAGGTCCCACGTCAGCACGCGGACCGCCCGGTCCACGCCGGTCCGGGCCGGCGCCATCAGCAGCTGCACCGCTTCCCCCTCACGAACCTGGCCGTCCCCGTCGCGTCAGGCTACCGAGGGCGTCCGGATCACCCGTCCTCGCCCGTTCGGCCCAGTTCGCGCAACCGCGGGAGCAGCGCGGCCGCCTGCTTCGCGCGGCCCAGGGCGTCGCCGGCGGAGGGGAGCATGAGGACGAGGTCGGTGAACCCGGCGTCGAGGTAGGTCCGGGCTTCGCGCAGCGTGTCGTCGTCCTGGGCCGAGAGCCGGAACTGCACGGCCCGGCGCACCGTCGCCGGGTCACGGCCGAGGGCCGCGCAATGCCGGTCGAGCACGCCCGACAGCCGCGTGAGCTCCTCGACGGGGGTGCCCGGCAGGCTCGCGTTGAGCCACACGTCGGCGTGCTCGGCGACGACCCGCAGGCCACGGCGTTCGCCGTTGCTCCCTAGCCACAGCGGCGGCTTCGGCGTCTGCACCGGTTTCGGGTCGCTCGTCGCGGCCGTGAGCGAGTAGTGGGCGCCACTGAAGTCGGCGACCGGGCGCGTCCACAGGAGATCGAGGACGGCGCAGGCCTCGGCGAGCCGCTCGACGCGTTCGCGCGCCGGTGGGGTCGGCAGGCCGAGCATCGTGTCGGCGAGCTCGTCGCCGCCCGCGCCGAGGCCCACGTCGAGCCGGCCGCCGGAGAGGTGGTCGACAGTCGCGGCCATCTTCGCCAGCACGGCCGGGTGCCGGTTGGTGTTGCCCGACACCAGGCAGCCGATCCGCACGTGCCGCGTGGCCTCGGCCATGGCGGCGAGCAGGGTCCAGGCCTCGAAGACGGCGCCGGTGCGGACCGGGCCCATGGGGGCGAAGTGGTCGAAGGTCCAGAGGCCGTCGAACCGCGCGTCGTCGGCGATCGCCCAGATCTCGCGCAGCGTCGCGACGTCTGTGAACTGCTGCGCGGGTTTCAGCCCGAAGGTCACCATGCAAGGACTCCTGATCGTCAGGGGAAGAAATCGTCAGCACTACTGATGATCAGCGTAGGGCTAGGATGCACTGCATGTCGAGTGCCCCCGAAACGCCGGCCGTCGTGACCCGCCGGCTCGGTTATCTGCTCAAGCACGCGCAGCTGCGGCTGGCCGAGCTGCAGGAGCCGCTGCTCGCGCCCCACGGGGTGACCGGGCGGCAGGTTGCCGTGCTCGCGCTGCTGGCCGACGGTGAGCCGCAGTCGCAGCAGGAGGCGGCCGCGCGGCTCGGCGTGGACCGGACGACCATGGTGCAGCTCGTCGACGAACTGGAGGACAAGGCGCTCGTGCGGCGCCACGTCGATCCGGCCGATCGCCGCCGCCGGATCGTGACGCCGACGGAGGAGGGGCTGCGCGTGCTGAAGGCGGCCACCGAGGCGTCGGAGGAGGCCGAACGGCGGCTGCTGGGCCCGCTGGCCGGGCGCGAGGCCGACGCGCTGCGGGAGGTGCTGTGGGCGGTTGTTCACCACCGGTGAACGCCACGGGTGACGGCACGGGGAAGAACTCGGGACGAACCGACGTTGTGCTGGGCATCTCACGAAAAAAGCTCAAGTAATGTAGAAGTTTTGTCGATCGGGGGAAAGGCTCCACA
Source organism: Amycolatopsis sp. NPDC001319 (assembly GCF_042896185.1). Classification (NCBI taxonomy): domain Bacteria; kingdom Bacillati; phylum Actinomycetota; class Actinomycetes; order Pseudonocardiales; family Pseudonocardiaceae; genus Amycolatopsis; species Amycolatopsis sp. NPDC001319. Next base: position 103,818 of record NZ_JBIAWY010000008.1, read on the forward strand.
TGGACAACTCGTGGGCGTTGCTCGGCTCCGTGATGCGCGGGGCCGACACGCCGAGGGCGCTGACGCGCGGCACCGTGAAACGGGTCGCGCGCTTCGCCCGCCCGCACTGGACGCGGCTGCTCGTGTTCCTCGTGCTCACCGTGGTCTCCGCCGTGCTCGTGGTGACCACGCCCGTGCTGGCGGGCAAGGTCGTCGACGCGGTCGTCGGCGGCCACGACCTGCCGCTGATCATCTGGCTGGCCGTGGTGATCGCGGTGCTGGCCATCCTCGACGCCGGGCTGGGGCTGGCGGAGCGGTGGCAGTCGGCGCGCATCGGCGAGGGGATCATCCTCGACCTGCGCGTCGCCGTGTTCGCGCACGTGCAGAAGCTGCCCATCGCGTTCTTCACGCGCACCCGCACCGGCGCGCTGGTCAGCCGGCTCAACAACGACGTGATCGGCGCCCAGCGCACGTTCACCGCGACGCTGTCGGGTCTGGTCACCAACGTGATCCAGCTCGTGCTCTCGCTCGCGGTCATGGTGACGCTGTCGTGGCAGGTCACGCTCTTCGCGCTGGTGCTGCTGCCGATCTTCGTGCTGCCGGCGCGCCGGCTGGGCCGCCGGATGGCCGGGCTGCAGCGCGAGTCGGCGCAGCTCAACGCCGGCATGACCACGCAGATGACCGAGCGGTTCTCGGCGCCGGGCGCCACGCTCGTGAAGCTGTTCGGCCGTCCGCGCCAGGAAGTCGGCGAGTTCAGCGACCGTGCGGGGCGCGTGCGGGACATCGGCGTGCGCACGGCGATGCTCACCCGCTGGTTCATGACCAGCCTCACGCTCGTGTCGGCGCTCGCGCAGGCGCTGGTCTACGGCCTCGGCGGCTACCTCGCCTTCACCGGCCAGATCGCGCCCGGCACCGTGGTGGCGCTGGCGCTGCTGCTGACCCGGCTCTACGCGCCGCTCACGGCGCTGGCCAACGTCCGCGTGGACGTGATGACCGCGCTGGTGTCGTTCGAGCGGGTCTTCGAGGTGCTCGACCTCGACCCGATGATCAAGGAGCCCGAGCAGCCGAAGGCGCCGCCCGCGGGCGGCGTGGCCGTGGAGTTCGACGACGTGCGCTTCGGGTACCCGGCGGCCGACCGGTTCTCGCTGGCGTCACTGGAAGACGTGGCCACTCTGGACAGCCGCGGGGGCGAAGAGGTGCTGCACGGCATCAGCTTCCGCGCCGAACCGGGCCAGATGGTGGCGCTGGTCGGGTCCTCGGGTGCCGGCAAGTCGACCATCGCGTCGCTGCTGCCGCGCCTTTACGACGTGGACGGCGGTGCGGTCCGGCTGTCCGATGTGGACGTCCGGGATCTGGACTTCGCGACGCTGCGCGCCACGGTGGGCGTGGTGACGCAGGACGGGCACCTGTTCCACGACACCATCCGCGCCAACCTCGCCTACGCCCGCCCGGGCGTGACCGACGACGAGATCTGGGCCGCGCTGGAGCAGGCTCGCCTGAGCCACCTGGTGCATTCGCTGCCCGACGGCCTCGACACGACCGTGGGCGAACGCGGCTACCGCCTCTCCGGCGGCGAGCGCCAGCGCCTCACCATCGCGCGGCTGCTGCTGGCGCAGCCGAAGGTCGTGGTGCTGGACGAAGCCACGGCGCACCTGGACTCCGAGTCGGAAGCCGCGGTCGGCGAGGCCCTCACGGGCGCGCTCGAAGGCCGCACGGCGCTCGTGATCGCGCACCGGCTCTCCACCGTCCGCGCCGCCGACCTGATCCTGGTCGTCGAGGACGGCCGGATCGTCGAGCGCGGCACGCACGAAGAGCTGCTCGCCCTCGGCGGCCGCTACGCCGAGCTGCACCACACGCAGTTCGACGAGGAGCCGTCCGCGGTCGCCTGACGCGCCGTGAAGGGCGTCTCGAGGAAGGCTCGAGGCGCCCTTCGCTCAATTTTCGAGGCAGGCGAAGGTCGCGTTGACGAGCGCCATCTTGCGCGGGTCGTCACGCAGCAGCGGGCCCATGCGGTTCATTACATAACCGAAGCCGATGCCGGCTTCCGGGTCGGCGCCGCCGGACGAGCCGCCGAGCCCGTCGTGGCCGAACGCGGCCGGGTTGGGGCCGAAGCCGCGCGCGTCGCTGCCGAGGTAGAAGCCGAGCGCCCACTCGTTGGGCACGCCGGCGACGAGGTCGACCGAGGCGCCCTGTCCTTCGCGGGCCCGCGCGAGCGCGCCGGCCGAGATCAGGCGTTCGGAGCCGTCGGCCAGGGCGCCGTAGATGACCGCGAGCGCCTTGGCCGTGCCGTGGCCGTTGAGGGCCGGCATCACGGCCCGCCGCCACGCGGGATCGTTGGCGTGGTGGCCTTCCACGCGCGGGTTGGCCATGGCGGCGAGCGCGACCGGTCCGGCGTTCGCGAACGCCTCGGTCAGCGCCGTGGTCAGCTCCGGCGTGAGCACCGGCTCCGCGAGCGTCGAGCAGCGCCCGAGGTCGGCTTCCCCGACCCCGAGGGAGAAATCCGCGTCCAGGGGACCGGCCACGTGCTCGGCGAAGAACGCGTCGATGCCCTGCCCGGCCACGCGGCGCACGACCTCGCCGACGAGGAAGCCGTAGGACACCGCGTGGTAACCGCCGGCCGAGCCGGGCGGGAACAGCGGTTCCTGCGCGGCCAGCAGCCCCGTGATGTGGTCCCAGTCGTAGAGCTCCTCGACCTTCACGGGGCGCGCCAGGCCGATGCCGACGACGCCGGAGCGGTGCGAGAGCAGCCAGCGCACCGGGATGTCCTGCTTGCCCGCCGCGGCGAACTCGGGCCAGTAGCGCGCCACGGGGGCGTCGAGGTCGAGCTCGCCGGCGTCGGCCAGCTGGTGCGCGCAGATCGCCGTCATGCCCTTGGTCGTGGACCAGACGTTGGTCAGCGTGTCCGGCCGCCACGGTGTGGTGCGGCCCGGGTCCGCCCAGCCGGCCCAGAGATCCACCACGACCTCGCCGCGGTGGGTCACCGCGAAGGCCGCGCCGAGCTCGTCGCGCTCGGAAATGTTCTCGACGAACGCGTCCTGCACCGCCTCGAACCCGGGCGCGCAGGTGCCGTGCAGGGGCACGGCCGTCTCATCGTCCACGCTGGCCCGCCTCCACTCGACACCGACTGGTCGGTACGCCGAAGCTAGAAGCGCGGAACCGGGCCCGTCAAGACCTGCCGGGCCCGGTCCTTTTTCGCCGGAAGTGCCGATGGTTCGCCGACGGGCTACCGCAGGGCCGGCACGCGCGGGCCGTACTTGGCGAGCAGGGCCGTGTTGGCCTCGTCGCCACCCTCCACATTGGAGCTTCGCCACAGCGGGACGTCGATGCCCTCGGCCGTGCCGCGGTCGTAGACCTCCGCCAGGATCAGGTTCCACAGGAACGCGTTGACCACAGTGGACAGTGGTGCGGTGCGCGGTGCGGCCGCCGGGTGGCTCGCGTCGCCGGGGACCACGAGCGAGTCGAGCACCACCGTGCCCTCCTCGACCAGCGTTGTCGCCGACCGGCGCGGCGCCGCGGCCACGCACGCGCGCGACGTCACGGCGATCACCGCCGCGCCCCGGCGGCGGGCACCGGCGGCCAGCTCCACCGGGTACGGGTTCACGCCGGAGGTCGAGAACACCACGAGCACGTCGTCGGGGCCCGGCGCGCGCTCGGCCAGCACCTCTTCGGCCAGCCCGCTGCGGCGCTCGGTCTTCGTGCTGTGCTGCGCGCCGTGCAGGGGCAGCAGCTCCGGGTGGTACAGCGGGTAGACGCAGGCGAGGCCGCCCGCGCGGTAGAACGTCTCGGCGACCGCGGCGAGCGAGTGCCCGGCACCGGCGGTGAACACGAGGGCGTCGGACCGGATCACCCCGAGCACGAGGTCGGCCGCCGCCGTCAGCGCTTCGGCGTTGGCCTGCTGCGCGGCCGCGAGCTTGTCCGAGGTGCTCTTCCAGATTTCCGTGGCGCTCACCACACCTGCCCTTCGTCGCGGGGTCGGGCGCCGAATGTATCGCTTGGACACGCTTCGTGGTGGATTAGCGTGAGAGCTGATCATCCGGGCGTACCGGTGACTGGGAGGCGGCACGTGGACGGAGTACCCGTCGTTTCGGTGCGGCGCGCGCACGGGCGGACGAGGGCGGTGGCGCTGGTGCTGCACGGCGGCGCCGAGCACGGCACCGCGGCCGTGGGGCCGTGGCGGCTGGCGTACCTGCGCATGGTGCCGCTGGCCCGCGCCCTGCACCGCGCGGGCCGCACGGCGGGCCTGGAGGTGCGCTTGGTGCGCAACCGCCGCTACGGCTGGAACGCGCCCGCGGAAGACCCGGTGGACGACGCCCGCTGGGCGCTGGAGCGCATCCACGCCGAGCACCCGGGCCTGCCCGTCGTGCTCGTCGGGCACTCGATGGGCGGACGCGTGGTGCTGCGCGTGGCCGACGACCCCGCCGTGGTGGGCGTGTGCGCGCTCGCGCCGTGGACGCCGCCCGGGGAGCCGGTGGACGCCGTCTCGGGCCGCTCCGTGGTGATGCTGCACGGCACGCGTGACCGGATCACCTCACCGCGTGATTCCCACGCTTTCGCCGAGCGCGCGCGGGAGCTCGCCAAGCGCCTCGCGCGCTTCGAGGTCACCGGCGAAGGGCACGCGATGATCAAGCGTCCGGCGGTCTGGACCAGGCTGATGTGTGCTTTCACACTGGAAGCGATCGACGCGGGCGAGACCGACGAGACTCTCCGGCAGGCGTGGACCCGGCCCGCGGACGAGCGGCTGCGCATCCCCGTGTGACCGGATCCGGCGACAACCGCGCAGCGCAGGTGGCGTGTGCCGGGAATACCATCAGATGTGGGCCGATGGGCCCATTCCGGAGGGAGTGTCTTGTCCACCTCAAGTGTTGACCGGGCGGCGGGGCCCGCCTCGCAGCCGGTGCCCGAGGAAACCCGGTGGCCGGGGCTGGCCACGCCGCCGCACTCGCCGCTTCGCGCGCGGGCCGCGGAGGCGCTCTTCCGCCGTGCCGTGAAGAACCTCGACCTGCGGGTCACCTTCCCGGACGGCACCGTTCTGGGGGCCGGCGGGCCGGAGGCGCCCGAGATGCGCATCCTGCGGCCCTCGGCGTTCTTCCACCGGCTCGGCGCCGACGCGAAGATCGGGTTCGGCGAGTCGTACATGGTGGGGGACTGGACCGCCGAGGACCTCGCGGGCGTGCTCACGCCGTTCGCGGAGAAGCTGGCCACGATCGTGCCGCCGTTCCTGCAGCGCTTCCGCCGGCTCGCCGAGCGGGTGCAGCCGGCGGCGGAGGAGAACACGATCGAGGGGTCGCGGTCGAACATCCACCGCCACTACGACCTGTCCAACGACCTGTTCAGCGCGTTCCTCGACGAGTCGATGATGTACTCCTCGGCGCTGTTCGGCCCGGGCGACAGCCTGACGCAGGCCCAGCACCGCAAGCTCGACAGCGTGCTGGACTACGCGGGCGTGCGCGAGGGCAGCGAGGTGCTCGAGATCGGCACCGGCTGGGGCGAGCTGTCGATCCGCGCGGCCTCGCGGGGCGCGAAGGTGACGTCGCTGACCATCTCGCAGGAGCAGAAGACCCTCGCCGACGCGCGCATCGCCGAGGCGGGCCTGTCCGACCGCGTCGACGTGCAGCTGTGCGACTACCGCAACGCCACCGGCCAGTACGACTCCGTGGTCAGCGTGGAGATGATCGAGGCCGTCGGGCAGTCCTACTGGCCCACGTTCTTCGCCACCATCGGCAAGCGGCTGCGCCCGGGCGGGCGCTTCGGCCTGCAGGCCATCACGATGGACCACGACCGGATGCTGGCGGCGGCCCGGTCGTACACCTGGATCCACAAGTACATCTTCCCGGGCGGCATCATCCCGTCGGTGCAGGCCATCGAGGACGGCATGCGCGACAACACCCGCCTCAAGCTGGCCGGGATGCGCGAGTTCGGCCAGGACTACGCCCGCACGCTCAAGCTGTGGGGCGAGCGGTTCCACCAGCGCTGGGACGACATCCGCGGCTTCGGCTTCGACGACGTGTTCCACCGCATGTGGGAGTTCTACCTCGCGTATTCGGAGGCCGGGTTCCGCTCCGGGCACATCAAGGTGCACCAGTTCGGGTTCGCCGACCCCCGCTGACCAGGCCGTTCCCTCACCGATGAACCTGCACCCGGTGCCGCACGTCCTTTGTTCGAGGACGTGCGGTTCACTGGGCCGCACGAGTTGTGCCGGATTCGGGGAACGGGTGATCGACCGATGACGTACGGAGGCGACGACGGCCGGCGGCGCATGCCGCCCAGGCCACCGCAGCCCGCCGCACGCCCGCGGCAGCATCAGCGGGCGCAGATGATGCCGCTGCCAGGAGTGAGCAGCAGTCCGTATGACGAGCGCACCAGACCCCTGGGTTCGCGCGGCGAGGCTCCCGTACCCCCGCCCGCGCCGCCCCGGCAGGCGCCGCCGCGCCAGGCCCCGCCGCCCGGGCCGGCTCCGCGCCGGCGCCGCCGGTGGAGCTTCGGCAAGGTCCTGATGACGCTGGTGCTGATCTTCGTCGTGTTCATCGGCGGGATCTGGGCGTACCTGGAGTTCTCGATCAAGCGCGTCGACGCGCTGGCCGACTACGACGGCCGTCCCGCGGCCGCGTCGGGCACCAACTGGCTGATCGTCGGTTCCGACAGCCGCGACGGGCTGTCGGCCGCGGACGAGGAACGCCTGGCGACCGGTGACGTCGCGGCGGCCGGCGGCGGGCAGCGCACCGACACGATCATGATCGCGCACATCCCGGACAACGACACCAAGCCGACGCTGCTGAGCCTGCCGCGCGACTCCCAGGTGAAGATCCCGGGCCACGGCACGAACAAGATCAACGCCGCGTTCTCGCTCGGCGGCCCGGCGCTGCTGGTCAAGACCGTGGAAGGTGTCACCGGCCTGCGCATGGACCACTACGCGGAGATCGGCTTCGGCGGCTTCGCGAACATCGTCGACGCGATCGGCGGCGTGGACATGTGCGTGGACAAGGAGATGCACGACACCTTCACCAACATCGACATCAAGGCCGGCTGCCAGACGCTCGACGGCCGGTCCGCGCTCGGGTTCGTCCGCATGCGCCACAGCAGCGCGACCCCGCGCTCGGACCTCGACCGCGTGGCCAACCAGCGCAAGTTCATCGGTGCCCTCGTGAGCCAGATCGCGAGCCCGGGGACCTTGCTGAACCCGTTCGACTTCTTCCCGCTGCTGTCCTCGGCGCCCGACGCGCTGACGATGGACTCGGGCGACCACGTGCACAACCTGGCCGGCCTGGCGATCGCGATGCGCGGCATCTCGTCCGACGGCGTGCTCACGGGCACGGTGCCGGTCACCGACGGCTCGGCCCAGCACTGGGACAAGACGAAGTCGGCGCAGTTGTTCGATGCGCTGAAGAACGACACCACGGTGCCGCCCACCGCCGTCGTCAACTAGCTCACGAGCACCGGACCGCGGGGGCCTGCCGGAAACGGCGGGCCCCGCGTTATTTCGATGCCACCGTGGTGTTCCGGTGCCACCATGAGGACATGGACACCCTCACCGACGGCGTGGTCAGCCTCAACCGCTGGCGCGCCGAAGACCTCGGCCTGCTCGTGGACACGGTCTCGGCCTCGCGCGAGCACATCGGCGCGTGGCTCGTCTGGGCCACCGACGGCTACGGCCCGGCCGAGGGTACGGAGTTCCTCACGAGCACGGCCGAACGCTGGGCGTCCGGGGAGGCCCAGGAGTACGGCATCCACACCGCCGACGGCACGCTCGCCGGCGGCTGCGGGCTGATGCGCCGCGACGACGGCCGCGAGATCGGCTACTGGCTGGCGAAGTCGTGCACCGGCCGCGGCCTGGCCACGCGCGCGACGGCCCTGCTCGTCGCCGAGGCCTGGCGCCTGGGCGCGCCCCACGTCGACATCCTCCACGACGAGCTGAACACCAAGAGCGGTGCGATCCCGGCCCGGCTGGGTTTCACCTTGCACCACAAGGAAGCCGCCTCCGACGCGCTCGCCCCGGCCTGCTCGGGCAACGACTTCGTGTGGCGGATCCAGCGGCCGAGCTGACCGGCGAATCCCTTGCCGGGCAAGGGAAAGCGTCAGGAGGCGTTCTTGCGCTCGCGCAGCACCTTCAACGCGCGGTCCGCGTGGGCGGTGAAGTTCAGCTCGCTCTTGATCACGTCGAGCACGCGCCGGTCGGTGTCGATGACGAAGGTGGTGCGCTTGGTGTGCAGCGGGATGAACTTGCGCCAGGTGCCGAACTGCTTCGCCACGACGCCGTCCACATCGGACAGCAGCGGGTAGTCGAACCCGTTGGCGGCGGAGAACTCCCGCTGCTTCGCCACGGCGTCCGGGCTGATGCCCACGCGCTGGGCGCCCACCTCGGCGAACTCGGCCGCCAGGTCGCGGAAGTGACAGCTCTCGGCGGTGCAGCCGCTCGTCATGGCGGCGGGGTAGAAGAACAGCACGACCGGGCCGGCCGCGAGGAAGTCCGACAGCGTGCGGTCCTTGCCCTGGTCGTCGGAGAGGGTGAAGTCGGGCGCGAGGTCGCCGGTGTCCATCGGGGTCCTTTCGGGTGGGGTCCGCGAACCATGATCCTCCCCGGTGTTCGGACCTGCACCGCAGGTGGATCGGTCAGCCGGCGTGGCGCTCGATCATCTCGTCCACTTCGTCGCCCGTGGCCGAATCGGCGACGAACGCACCGCGCGCCGCGAGCACGCCGAGCTGGCGCAGGCGAGCCGCGTGCTCGGTGCTTCGCACCCCTTCGGCGCCGATGCGCAGCTTGAGCTCCTTGCCGCGCTCCACGAGCTGGCTCAGGTGCCGGACGTCGGCTTCGGTGGGGGAGTCGGCCAGGGCGTCGACGACCGGGCCGCTGAGGATCACGTGCCGCACGGGCAGGTCGAAGCGCGGGATCAGCTCGAGGTCGGCCGAGCCCGAGATCGTGAGCACGAGCTGCGCGCCGAGGTCGGCCAGCACCGTGAACGAGTCGTACACCTCTTCGTTGTCGTCGAACATCGACTGCCGGTCGACGCACAGGCGCAGCGCCTTCGCCGGAAGGTTGTGGCGGTCGAGCTGCTCCTTGACCAGCAACACGAGGTCGTCGTCGCTCGCGAGCCGTTGCGGCAGCCGGATGCAGACGTCGGGCGTGGCCTCACCGAAGCGCGTCCGCCAGCGGGCGGTGGCGGCGAGCGACTCGGCGAGCAGCCACTTGCCGAGCGGCACCGTCATGCCGGTGGTCTGCGCCAGCGGGTAGAAGTCCTCGGAGTCGAGCTCGCCCTTGTCCGGGTGGTTCCACCGCAGGCCGGCGTTCACGGCCGCGATCTCGTCGGGCTTCGCGAGCTTCACGGTCGGCTGGTAGACGAGGGAGAACTCGCCGTTCTCCAGCGCGCCGGCGATCACCGCGCCGAGCTGGTAGCGGCTGCGGTCGCGCTCGTCCTCCGCCGGGTCGAACAGCGTCCACCGCGCCTTGCCGCGCTCCTTGGCCCGGTGCAGCGCGAGCTCCGCGGCCCGCCGCAGCTCGGTGTGCCCGCCGCCGGGGCACCCGCCCACGACGATGCCGGCGCTGGCGCTCACCCCGATCCCGTGGCCGCCGAGGTACACGGCCTCGTTGAGGTCTTCGAGCGCACGCTCGACGAGGCTCACCACGTGCTGCGTCTTGAGGTCGGCGCCGCGCATCAGCACGCCGAACCCGTCGCCGGACAGGCGGGCGACGTAGCCGTCGTGGTGCCCGGTGAAGGTCGTCGACAGCTTGCTCGCGACCTCCTTGAGCACCTGGTCGCCCACGCCGGCGCCGAGGCCGTCGTTGATCACCTTGAAGCCGTCGATGTCGAGGTAGACCAGCGCGATCTCTTCGCCGCCGGGCGAGCCGAGCGCGGCCTCGACGCGGTTGGCGAACGCCTGGGAGTTGGGCAGGCCCGTGAGCGCGTCGTGCACGTTCTGGTGCAGCAGGCGCTCGCCGAGCAGGTGCAGGTCGTCGGTGTCGGCGGCCATCAGCACGGGGAAGTGCGTGTCCTGCCGGTCTCCGGGCAGCCGCGCGAGCGTGACGTTGGTGGTGATGCTGCCGTCCTGGCTGTGGTCGAGGTGCACGCCGCGTTCGGTGAGGCGGCCGATCTCCGTGGTGGCCAGGCGCTCGAGGCAGGCGCGGATGCGGGTGGCGTCGTGGTCGGTCGCGGCCAGGTCGGCGAGGTGCTTGCCGTGGAGGCGGCTCTGGGTCGAGCTGAGCAGCTTGGCCAGCGCGGCGTTGGCCTCCATGATCACGCCGGACGGGTCGGCGAGCGCGATCCCGATCGGGGCGGTGGAAAAGAGCGTGGTGAAGCGCAGGACGGCGCCTTCGTACGCGGGCGTCGCGACGTCGGCGACCTCCTGGGCGAAGGACAGCATGAGACGTTCCAGTTCCGCGGGCGGAAGCGTTACTCCTTTCGTGTCGGTCAGCGTCGTCGCGAACTTGCGCGCGACGTCGACCAACCCTGGCGCGGCACCAGGCTCAGGCACACTCCACCTCTTCATGCGCGGACTAAAGCCAGCTCAGACCCGGTGTGAAGGTTCATGGACCCACACTAGGTATGAGTTGGCCGTGAGTGATGCCACGGCATCATGCGCGAAACGGGGTGTCTACCGGCTGAACGAGTGATGACTCCTACACAAATGGTGACGTGATGTCACCTTGAGTGCTCGAACGTGTTTTTCCGGTTCGTCCGATTTTCCGTTGGTCCGGCACAGTCGGCTCCCCGCCTCCCGCAATGACCGTCAACGATATTCGAGACGCACCGGCAGTCCGTCGGCGGGGACCGGCAACGACACGTAGTCCCAGCGCGCGGTGTAGTCCTGGGGCACCGACCAGCGGAAAGTCCGCAGCATCTCGTGCATCAGCGCCTTGACCTCGAGGCTGCCGAAGTGCAGCCCGATGCACTTGTGCGCCCCGCCGCCGAAGGGCATCCACGCGAACCGGTGCGACTTGTCCTCGCGCCGCGGCTCGGCGAACCGCTCGGGGTCGAAGCGCATCGGGTCGGTCCAGCACTCGGGGGTGAAGTGGTTCAGCGTCGGCGAGACGCCGACGAGCGTGCCTTCCGGGATGAAGTGACCGAGGACCTCGGTGTCCTTCGTGGTCTTGCGGGCCATCGACGGCACCGGTGCCCGCAGCCGCAGCGACTCCTTCATCACGAGGTCGAGCGTCTCCAGGCTTTCCAGCGCCTCGATGTCCGGCACGTCGTCGCCCAGCGCGAGCGACTCCGCGCGGGCGCGTTCCTGCCACTCCGGGTGCTTGGCCAGGTAGTAGGCCATGGCGCTGCTGGTGATCGTGGTGGTGTCGTGCGCCGCCATCATCAGGAAGATCATGTGGTTCACGATGTCCGCGTCGGTGAACCGGTCGCCGTCCTCGGTGGTGGCGGTGCAGAGGGCGGCGAACAGGTCGTCGCCGCCCGCGCGGCGCTTTTCCGGCAGGGTCTCGCCGAAGTAGCGCTCCAGCAGCCGCCGGCCGCGCAGGCCCGCGGACCAGCGGCCGCCGGGCACGGGGTAGCGCACGAGCGCCGTGCCCGCGCGCACCGTGTTCACGAACGCGCGGTTGATCCGCATCGCGTCGTCGGGTGAGCGCATGTCCATGAACACGCGCGTGGCCACGTCCAGCGTGAGCTGCTTGAGCGACCAGTACAGCCGGGGCCGCGTGCCGCCGGGCCACGCCTGGACGCCGGCGCGCAGGGCCGGGCCCATCTGCCCGACGTAACCGACGAGCCGCTCGCGCGTGAACGCGCTCTGCATGATCCGCCGGTGCAGGTGGTGCTCGCCGAAGTCGAGCAGCATGAGGCCGCGGTCGAAGAACTTCTCGATGAAGAACTTCCAGCCCTCCTGCGAGAACGCCTTGTCCTTGTTCACCAGGGCGATCTGCGTGGCCTCGGGGCCGGACAGCGACACGATCCGGCGGCCGAAGCCGCCCATCCACGAGACGGGGCCGTACTTCTCGTAGCGGCTGAAGCTGAAGTCCAGGCCGAACCGCATCATCTCCAGCGCGTGGCCCACGACCGGCGGCCCGTCGTCGCCGAGCACCGGCTTGAGGCCGCTGCCCGCGGGCGGCGGCGCGAGCTCGCGCACGGGGTAGGTGGCCGCCTGCCAGCGCTGGTCGACCGTGCGGGGCAGCGGCATCGACGTGAGCGTGGGCACGCGCTCACGCAGGCTCTCGGCGACCCTGCCGACCTTGCCGACTGCGCTCGTCATCGCGACCTGCCTTCACTGGCGGAACCCCGGTCGACCTCCACCGTGCCGCGCTGTTGACCGAATGACAATACCTTCGGCGGGCTCCATCCGGGTGATCCTTGACGCAGCGCCGGTGCCGGGCAGTGGTTCGCGCCGCCCGGCACCGTCGCCGCGGTTTGTTCAGTCCTGCTCGGCGCGGACCTGGCGGGCCGCCGCGACGAGGTGGCGCAACGCGGGCTCCACCTCGGCGTAGCGGCGGGTCTTGAGGCCGCAGTCGGGGTTCACCCACAGCCGCCGGGCCGGCACGGCGGCGGCGGCCGCCGTGCGCAGCAGGTCCGCGACCTCGTCGACGCCGGGCACGCGCGGTGAGTGGATGTCGTAGACGCCCGGCCCGACGCCGCGCGCGAACCCGCCGGCCGCGAGGTCGGCGAGCACCTCCATCTTCGAGCGCGCGGCTTCGATGCTGGTCACGTCGGCGTCGAGGCCGTCGATCGCGGAGAGGACCTCCCCGAACTCCGAGTAGCACATGTGCGTGTGGATCTGGGTGCCTTCGGCGACCCCGGCCGTCGCGACGCGGAACGCGCGCACCGCCCAGCCGAAGTAGGCCGAGTGCCCGGCCGCGCGCAGCGGCAGCAGCTCCCGCAGCGCCGGCTCGTCGACCTGGATCACGCGCACGCCCGCGGCTTCGAGGTCGGCCACCTCGTCGCGGATCGCGAACGCGACCTGCAGCGCGGTGTCGGCGAGCGGCTGGTCGTCGCGCACGAACGACCACGCGAGGATCGTGACCGGGCCGGTGAGCATGCCCTTGATCGGCTTGGCCGTGCGGCTCTGCGCGTACCGCGCCCACGGCACGGTCATCGGCCGCGGTCGCGAGACGTCGCCGTGGAGGATCGGCGGGCGGACGCAGCGCGAGCCGTAGGACTGCACCCAGCCGTGCTCGGTCGAGGCGAACCCGGCGAGCTGCTCGGCGAAGTACTGCACCATGTCGTGGCGCTCGGGCTCGCCGTGCACGAGCACGTCGAGGCCCAGCTCCTCCTGCAGCCGCACCACGCGGTCGATCTCGGCGTGCATCTCGGCCACGTACGCGGCTTCCTCGAGCGTGCCCGCGCGGTACGCGGCGCGCGCCTTGCGGACGTCGGTGGTCTGCGGGAACGAGCCGATCGTGGTGGTCGGCAACGGCGGCAGGCCGAGGGATTCCTGTTGCAGGGCCGCCCGTTGCTCATACGGCGCACGCACGGCGTCCTCGGGCTTCAGTGCCGCCAGGCGCTCGCGCACGGCCGCGTCCACCGGGTTCGTCGCGCGGTCCGCGACGGCCGCGCGCGCCGCAGACAGGTCCACCTGATCGCCGCGCAGCGCCCGCCCGAGCAGTACGACCTCGGCGACCTTCTGGTCGGCGAACGCGAGCCAGCTCTTCAGCCGTGGGTCGAGGTTCTCGGCCTCGACGTCGTGGGGCACGTGCAGCAGCGAGCACGACGTCGACACGCTGACGTGCCGCGCGGTGCCGGCCAGCCGGGCGGCACGTTCGAGCGCACGGTCCGGGTCCGTGCGCCACACGTTGCGCCCGTCGACGACACCGGCGAGCACCTCCTTGTCGCGCAAGGCGCCTTCCGCCGCCACGGCGTCCACAAAGGACTCCTCGGTGACGAGGTCCACGGCCAGCGCGTCGATGGGGGAGCGGGCCAGCACGCCCAGCCCGCGACCGAGCCCGCCGAAGTACCCGGCGACGAGCAGCTTCGGCCGGTCTTCGGCCTTGGCCAGCACGTGGTACGCGCGGGTCAGCGCGTTGAGTTCCTTCGTGGTGCGGTCGCCGGCGAACGCCGGCTCGTCGAGCTGCACCCACTCGACGCCCTCGGCCTTCAGCGCGCACAGCAGCGCCGCGTACGCGGGCAGGAGCTCGTCGAGCAGCTCCAGCGGCTCGAACCCCGGCCGCGTCGCCTTGGCCAGCAACAGGAACGTGACCGGGCCGACGAACACCGGCCGCGTCTCGATGCCCAGCTCCCGGGCCTCGCGCACCTCGTCGAGCGGCTTCGTGCCCGACAACGCGAAGCGCGAGTCGGGACCCAGTTCGGGCACGAGGTAGTGGTAGTTGGTGTCGAACCACTTCGTCATCTCGAGCGCCGGCTCGTCCTGCACGCCGCGCGCGGCCGCGAAGTACGTATCGAGCGGCGAGAGGCCGAGGCGGGTGAAGCGCGCCGGCAGCGCGCCGAACAGCTCGGCGGTGTCGAGCACCTGGTCGTAGTGGGAAGACGTGTTCGAGGGGACCGATTCCAGGCCCGCTTCGCGCAGCCGCGACCAGGTCCGCCCGCGCAGTTCGCGGCCGGTGGCGAGCAGTTCCGCCTCGCCGGTGGTGCCCGCCCAGTAGCGTTCCAGGGCGCGCTTCAGTTCCCGGGCCGGCCCGATGCGCGGGTACCCCAGGATCGTGGTGCCGATGGTGGTCACAGGCTCTCTCCTCGCGAGCTCGTTCGAGGCGAGCCCGGGCACGCGAGAACCGCGTCTTCGGTCAGGCCTGCTCCCACGGGGCCCGGACTCACGCACGCCGTCGGCGCACGTACCACGGGCAGGTCTTCGGACTCGTGGGCGCCGAGCTCGCGCCTACTCACCGTCGCTTCCCGGGCTCGCGCCCAGTGCTTGACCACGAAATCGTGGTGACGGCTTTCGTTCCCACTCACCGCTGCGGGGCAGTCCCGGACTCACACCGGGTTCCCTGTTGCCTCGCCAGGGTGTGGCCGCACGAAAAAAGCCCGGCCACGCCCTGGCGAACCAGTGGCGTGGCCGAGCCTAGCGGGTCGCGGCACCGGGTGGCACGACGTCCGCTGTGATCCCGGAGACCGGGATCAGTCCTGCAGCCGATCAGTCCCAGTCCAGCGCGCCGCCGGACTGGTACTCGATCACGCGGGTCTCGAAGAAGTTCTTCTCCTTCTTCAGGTCCATCGCCTCCGACATCCACGGGAACGGGTTCTCCGTCTCCCCGAAGATCGGCGCGAGGCCGATCTGCTGGGCGCGCCGGTCGGTGATGAAGTGCATGTACTGCTCGCACAGCTGCGCCGAAAGGCCGAGCATGCCGCGCGGCATGGTGTCACGCGCGTAGCGGACCTCCAGCTCGCACGCGTCGGTCAGCATCTGCCGGATCTCCGCCTGGAACTCTTCCGTCCACAGGTGCGGGTTCTCGATCTTGATCTGGTTGATGCAGTCGATGCCGAAGTTCAGGTGGATCGACTCGTCGCGCAGGATGTACTGGTACTGCTCGGCGATGCCGACCATCTTGTTGCGGCGGCCGAGCGAGAGGATCTGCGCGAAGCCGGTGTAGAACCACATGCCCTCGAAGATCACGTAGAACGCCACGAGGTCGCGCAGGAACGCCTGGTCGGCCTCCGGCGTGCCGGTCTCGAAGTCCGGGTTCTCGAGGTTCTGCGTGTACTTCAGCGCCCACGCGTCCTTCTCGGAGATGGACGGCACCTCGCGGTACATGTTGAACAGCTCGCCCTCGACCAGGCCGAGGCTTTCGCAGATGTACTGGAAGGTGTGCGTGTGCACGGCCTCCTCGAACGCCTGGCGCAGCAGGTACTGGCGACACTCGGGGTTGGTGATCTGGCGGTACACCGCGAGCACGATGTTGTTGGCCACCAAGGACTCCGCCGTGGCGAAGAAGCCGAGGTTGCGCTTGAGCATCTGGCGCTCGTCCTCGGTCAGGCCGTCGGGCGACTTCCACAGCGCGATGTCGGCCTGCATGGCGACCTCGGTCGGCATCCAGTGGTTGTTGCACGCGGCGAGGTACTTGTCCCACGCCCAGCGGTACTTCATGGGCAGCAGCTGGTTCACGTCGGCGCGGGCGTTGATCATGCGCTTGTCGTCGACGTTGATCCGGGCGGCGCCGACCTCGATCGCGCCGAGGCCGGTGGCGTCCGTGGTCTCCACGTTGGTCATCTAGAGGCTCCAAGAAAAGGCTCGTGAAGGGGTGCGGCCGGGTCTCGCCGGCCGCACCCCTTCACGAGGAGGTCACTGGCAGGCTTCGCAGTCGGGGTCGTCGATGCGGCAGGAGGCGCCTTCGGTGGCGACGAAGTCGATGTCGTCGACCTTCGGCAGTTCCTTCGGCTCGGCGGGCTTGGCGGCCGGGACCGCGGCGGGCACGGCCGCGGCGGGGCTCGCCGGCACGGCGGCCGACGGCGAGGGCGACGGTGCCGGCGAAGGAGCCGGAGCCGGCGTCGCGGCCGGAGCCGGAGCGGCGGCCGGGGCGGCCGAGACCGCGTTCAGCTTGCCGTCGGTGCCGCGCAGGGTGCTCTTCTCCACGTGCGTCGCCGACTGGGCGCGCAGGTAGTACGTGGTCTTGAGGCCCTTGTGCCACGCGTAGCGGTACAGCTCGTCGAGCTTGCGCCCGCTCGGCGCCGCGATGTAGAGATTCAGCGACTGCGCCTGGTCGATCCACTTCTGCCGGACCGAGCCGGCGTCCACGATCCACTTCGACTCGATCTCGAACGCGGTGGCGTAGAGCGCCTTCAGGTCGTCCGGCACGCGGTCGATCTGGCCGAGGCTGCCGTCGAAGTACTTCAGGTCGCTGACCATGACCTCGTCCCACAGGCCGCGGGCCTTGAGGCTCTTGACCAGGTGCGGGTTCACCACGGTGAAGTCGCCCGACATGTTCGACTTCACGTACAGGTTCTGGAACAGCGGCTCGATCGACTGGCCGACGCCCGAGATGTTGGAGATCGTCGCGGTCGGCGCGATCGCCATGACGTTGGAGTTGCGCATGCCGACCGTCTTCACGCGCTCGCGCAGCGGCGCCCAGTCCAGCGTCGTGGAGGTGTCGACGGCGAGGGCGTCGCCCTGGCGCGCGTCGATCAGCAGCTGCATCGAGTCGATCGGCAGGATGCCGCGGCTCCACAGCGAACCCTCGAACGTCTGGTACTGGCCGCGCTCCTCGGCGAGGTCGGTCGACGCCGAGATCGCGTAGTAGGACACGTGCTCCATGCTCACGTCGGCGAACTTCACCGCCTCTTCCGAGGCGAACGGCAGGCCGAGCTCGAACAGCGCGTCCTGGTAGCCCATGATGCCCAGGCCCACCGGGCGGTGGCGCAGGTTGGAGCGGCGCGCCTCCGGGATCGTGTAGAAGTTGATGTCGATCACGTTGTCGAGCATGCGGACGGCCGTGCGCACGGTCTTCTCGAGGCGGTTGGTGTCCAGGCCCTCGGGGGTGACGTGCTTGAGCAGGTTCACCGAGCCGAGGTTGCAGACCGCGACCTCGTCGATGTTGGTGTTCAGCGTGATCTCGGTGCACAGGTTCGAGGAGTGCACCACGCCGACGTGCTGCTGCGGCGAGCGCAGGTTGCACGGGTCCTTGAACGTGATCCACGGGTGCCCGGTCTCGAACAGCATCGTCAGCATGCGGCGCCACAGGTCGACGGCGCGCAGGCGGCGGAAGACCTTGATCTCGCCGCGGTCGGCGGCGGCCTCGTACTCGCGGTAGCGCTCGGCGAACGCGTTGCCGTAGAGGTCGTGCAGGTCCGGCGTTTCGTTGGGGGAGAACAGGGTCCACTGCCCGTCGGCTTCAACGCGGCGCAGGAACTCGTCCGGCACCCAGTTGGCCGTGTTCATGTCGTGCGTGCGGCGGCGGTCGTCACCGGTGTTCTTGCGCAGGTCGAGGAACTCCTCGATGTCCACGTGCCAGGTTTCGAGGTACGCGCACGCCGCGCCCTTGCGCTTGCCGCCCTGGTTCACGGCGACGGCGGTGTCGTTGGCGATCTTGAGGAACGGCACGACACCCTGCGACTGGCCGTTGGTGCCCTTGATGTGGGCGCCGAGGCCGCGGACCGGGGTCCAGTCGTTGCCGAGGCCGCCCGAGTACTTGGCCAGCAGCGCGTTGTTCTTGTACGCCTGGAAGATCGAGTCCAGGTCGTCGTCCACAGTGGTCAGGAAGCACGACGAGAGCTGGGCGCGCGTGGTGCCCGAGTTGAACAGCGTCGGCGTGCTCGCCATGAAGTGGAACGTCGAAAGCAGCTCGTAGAACTCGATCGCGCGGGCTTCGCGGTCGTCCTCGCGGATGGCCAGACCCATGGCCACGCGCATGAAGAACGCCTGCGGCAGCTCGAAGCGTGTGCCGTTGTGGTGGTGGAAGTACCGGTCGTACAGGGTCTGCAGGCCCAGGAACCCGAAGTCCAGGTCGCGCTCGGCGGCCAGCGCCGCGGTGATCTTGTCGAGGTCGAACGTGAGCAGCTCGCCGTCGACGAGCTCCAGCTCGACCGCACGGCGCAGGTAGGTGCGGAAGTACGCGGGGTACTCGGCGGTCATCTCGTCCTGGCTGGCCTGGCGCGGGCGCCCGGCGAGGTAGCTCAGGGCCTCTCCGCGCAGCTTGTCCAGCAGGAGCCGCGCACTCACGTACGAGTAGTTCGGCTCCTGCTCGACGAGCACGCGGGCGGCCATGATCTGCGCGAGGGCGAGCTCGTCGGCGCTGATGCCGTCGTAGAGGTTGCGCTTGGCCTCCGCCAGCACCGGCTCGGCGGACACGTCCTCGAGCCCGGCCACGGCCTCGCCCACCACGTGGGACACGCGGGCCCAGTCGAGCGGGCGCAGCGAGCCGTCGGTGCCCTTGACACTGATCGCGGCCTCGGCGGGCGCCGGCGTGGCGGCCTCGCGGGCCTTCGACCGCTCCTCGCGGTAGAGCACGTAGGCGCGGGCGACCTTGTGGTGCTCACCACGCATCAGGGCGAGCTCGACGAGGTCCTGGATCTGCTCGATGTGCAGGGCGGGCTCGGGGCCGGCGTGGCGCAGCAGGGAAGCCTCGACCTGCTCGGTCAGCTCGGCGACGACGTGGTGCACGCGCGAGGAAGCGGCCGCGTCGCCGCCCTCCACGGCGAGGAAGGCCTTGGTGAGGGCCACGCTGATCTTGCCGGCGTCGAACGGCGACACGCTGCCGTCGCGCCGGATCACGCGGACCGCGCTCGGTGCCGAGTCCGCCGACGAAGGCGGACGCTGACCGGTTTCCACTGACATGCGGGTCTCCAACAAAGTCGAAAATGGGCGCGCTTCATCGCCACACGGCCTCACAAGGCCGTGCGCTGCTGTTTCTCAAATCGGCCCGGCTGCCCTTCCTGAGCGGTCTCCCCGTCGCTGGGGGCTGCCGGTCCACAGAGACTACATCTAGGGGTTCGGGCTCGCACGTGCCCCAAGGGGTGGCGTGTCGCGGGCTCACCCTCGCGGGTTAGTCGATCACTCAGAGCGGCTGGTCGGGGGCGGTTCAGCCCCCGAAGACGAGGGTGAAGTCGCGCAGGCTCGCGCTCACGATCGGGCGACGTCCGGCCAGGAAGCCCAGCGGTCCGGCGGGGTTCACGGACCAGTCGGCGGCGGCCGCGTGCGGCTTCGCGCGCGACGTGACGGGGCTGCGCTCGAGCCGCCCGCCGAGCGTCTGCGCGATCTCGAACCGGGCGGGCAGGGCGGCCGGCAGCCCGGCGCGTCGGGAGAACGCGGCGGTGGCGATCCAGCCGTCGCCGGTGGCCGCGGTGAACTCACGGTCGCCGGTGAACTCGAGCGTCGCGGGGTCCTTCGGGATGCCCCACAGCTCGCGCCCGCCCGCGAGCGAGACCTCGCTGTCGACCCAGATGTCGGTGATCGACGCGGTGAGCCCGCCGCGCACGGCGACGGCGGCGAGCAGCTCGTGGTAGCTCAGCTGGCCGGGCGCGCGGTAGTCGATCCACGCGGTGAACACCGCGGCGTGGCCGCCGGTGGTGACGGGTTCGACGCCTTCGGGCAGTTCCGGCAGATTGCCGGCCGGGAGCAGCCACACGGACAGCTGCGCCTGGCCCGCGAGGTGCCAGGGTTCGGGCGGGTAGGCGGTCATTCCGCGATCCAGGGCAGGTAGGGCGGCAGGTCGCGGTCGACGCGGAGCTTGAACTCCGCCGGGCGTTTCTGGAGGAACGACAGCACGCCCTCGATCGAGTCCGGGTTGGTGGCGATCCCGCCGATCAGCTTCGAGTCCACCTCGTGCACCTCGAACGGCGACGGCGCCGACGCCATCCGGTACAGCAGCTGCCGCGTCACGGCGACCGACACGGGCGCGGTGTTGGCCACGAGGTCGCGCGCGAGCTCGTAAGCCTTGTCCAGCACGGCTTCCGGCGGGTGGACGCTGTGGACGAGCCCCTTCCGCAACGCCTCCTCGGCGCCGAAGACGCGTCCGCTCACCATCCAGTCCACGGCCGTGCCCATGCCGACCAGGCGCGGCAGGAACCACGCCGACGCGCCCTCGGGGTAGATCCCGCGGCGCGTGAACACGAACCCGAACTTGGCGTCGTCGGCCGCCAGCCGGTAGTCGCACGACAGCGTGATCGTGATGCCACCGCCCACCGCGGCGCCGCGCAAGGCGGCGATCACGGGCTTGTTCATGGTGAAGATCCGCTTGGAGCACCGCCCGGCCGGCTCCTGCCAGCCGTCGGGCGGGCCTTCGCCGTGCTCGAAGTCGAACCCGCCGGACGAGAGGTCGGCGCCGACCGAGAAGTCCTTGCCGCTGCCGGTGAGCACGACCACGCGCACGTCCTCGTCGCGGTCGGCGCGGTCCATGGCGTCGCCCAGCTCGTCGGCCATCCGCACGGTGTAGCCGTTGCGCGCCTGGGGCCGGTTCAGCTTGACCGTCGCGATCCGCTCGGCGACCTCGTAGGTGATGTCCGCGTAGGGGCTCATGGCTGGAACGGTAGGACAACGGGGTTCTACTGGCAATGTGTCAATAGTGGCTCCGACCTCGATCGAGGAAAAAACAATCAGGCGCGCTTGATTTTTCCGCGGCCGGGGTGCGAGGGTAGGCCCAGGGACGCTGCCCGCGGACGAAGACGTCCGCACTCACGCAGACGCACGGAGGCGCAGGATGGCTGATCTCGGCGTGATCCTCGGGGATCTCGCGGCCGAATCGCAGGCGATCGACGACGTGGTGGCCGGGCTGCCGGCCGAAGGGTGGGCCAGGCCGACGCCGGCGGAAGGGTGGACGGTCGCGCACCAGATCGCCCACCTGGCCTGGACGGACTCGAAGGCGCTGATCGCCGCGGCCCGGCCCGAGGAGTGGCCGGCCGAGGTCGAGCACCTGCTGAGCGTGGGGGAGAACTACGTCGACCTCGCCGCCGAGGAAGGCGCCGCGACGCCGCCGGACGAGCTGCTCGCGCAGTGGCGCGCCGGGCGGACGGCGCTGTCCGAGGCGCTGGCCGCCGTGCCGGCCGGGCAGAAGCTGCCGTGGTACGGCCCGCCGATGAGCGCCGCGTCCATGGCCACCGCGCGGATGATGGAGACGTGGGCCCACGGCCAGGACGTGTTCGACGCGCTGGGGCTCACCCGCCGGCCGACCGGCCGCCTGTGGCACATCGCGCGCTTCGGCACGCGCACGCGGGACTTCGCGTACAAGCTCAACTCGCTCGCCCCGCCGCCCGAGGAGTTCCGCGTGGAGCTGGCGTCGCCGGACGGCACGACGTGGGCGTTCGGGCCCGAGGACGCCGAGCAGCGCCTCACCGGCAGCGCCGTGGACTTCTGCCTGGTCATCACGCAGCGGCGCCACCCCGCGGACACCGACCTGGTCGCGACCGGCGCCGACGTCGAGGAGTGGCTCACCGTCGCGCAGGCCTTCGCCGGCCCGCCCGGTGCGGGCCGGAAGCCGGGGCAGTTCGCATGAGCCGTGAACCGATCCGGATCGGGAACGCGTCGGGCTTCTACGGCGACCGGTTCTCCGCCGTGCGCGAGATGCTCACCGGCGGGCCGCTCGACGTGCTCACCGGCGACTACCTCGCCGAGCTGACGATGCTCATCCTCGGGCGCGACCGGATGAAGGACCCCGAACGCGGCTACGCCAAGACCTTCCTGCGCCAGATGGAGGAGAACCTGGCGCTGGCCAAGGAAAAGGGCGTGAAGATCGTCGCCAACGCCGGTGGCCTCAACCCCGCGGGCCTGGCGACGGCGTTGCGGGAGCTGGCCGCGAAGCTCGGCGTCGACGTGCGGATCGCGCACGTCGAGGGCGACGACCTGATCGGGCGCGCCGACGAGCTCGGGTTTCGCCTGGGTGCGGGTACCCCGCAGGAACGCAGCCCGTTGACCGCCAACGCTTATCTCGGTGCGTGGGGCATCGTCGAGTGCCTGAACGCCGGTGCCGACGTGGTCGTGACCGGCCGCGTCACCGACGCGTCGGTGATCGTCGGGCCCGCCGCCGCGCACTTCGGCTGGACGCGTGAGGACTACGACGCGCTGGCCGGCGCCGTCGCCGCGGGTCACGTGATCGAGTGCGGCACCCAGGCGACCGGCGGCAACTACGCGTTCTTCCGCGAGCAGCCGATCGGCGTGCCCGGGTTCCCGATCGCCGAGATCCACGCCGACGGGTCCAGTGTCATCACGAAGCACCCTGGCACCGGCGGCGTCGTGAACACCGGAACGGTCACCGCACAGCTGCTGTACGAGATCACCGGCGCCCGCTACGCCAACCCCGACGTCACCACGCGGTTCGACACGCTGACGCTGGCCGAGGACGGCCCCGACCGCGTGCGCATCACCGGCGTGACCGGCGAGGCCCCGCCGCCCACGCTCAAGGTCGCGCTGAACCGGCTCGGCGGGTTCCGCAACGAGACCACGTTCGTGCTCACCGGCCTCGACATCGAGGAGAAGGCCGCGCTCGTGCGTGAGCAGCTGGAGACGGCGCTCGAACGGAAGCCGCCCGCCGAGGTCCGCTGGACGCTCGCGCGCACCGACCACGGCGACGCCGACACCGAGGAACAGGCCAGCGCACTGCTGCACGTCGCGGTGAAGGACGCCGATCCGAAGATCGCCGGCCGCGCGTTCAGCGGCGCGGCGGTGGAGCTGGCGCTCGGGAGCTACCCCGGCTTCCACGTGACCGCTCCGCCGTCGGACGCCTCGCCGTACGGCGTGTACTCGGCGGCCTTCGTGGACGCTGCCGAGGTGCCCCACGTGGCGGTGCCGGCCGACGGTCGACGTATCGACATCGCGCCGGCCACCAAGACCCTCGCACTGACCGAAGTGGACGAACCCGCGCTGCCCGAGCCGTTGCCGGACGGGCCGGTGCGCCGCGTCCCGCTCGGGCGCGTGATCGGCGCGCGCAGCGGCGACAAGGGCGGCAGCGCCAACCTCGGCGTCTGGGTTCGCTCGGAAGAGGCGTGGCGCTGGCTCGTGCACCGGCTCACCGTCACCGAGTTCCGGCTGCTGCTGCCGGAAACCGCCCAGCTGCCGGTGAAACGGCACCTGCTGCCGAACCTGTGGGCGATGAACTTCGTGGTCGAGGACATCCTCGGCGAGGGCGTGGCCTCGCAGGCGCGGTTCGACCCGCAGGCCAAGGCGTTCGGCGAATGGCTGCGGGCGCGTGAGATCGACGTGCCGGAGGCGCTGCTGTGATCGTGGACCCGTTCGCGACGCCGGAGCGCAAAAAGCTGCGGGCGACCGTGCGGCGGTTCGTCGAGAAGGAAGTGCTGCCGCACCTCGACGACTGGGAACGCGCGGGCGAGCTGCCGCGCGAGCTGCACCGCAAGGCCGGGGACCTCGGGTTGCTCGGCGTCGCGTTCCCCGAGTCGGTGGGCGGCGGCGACGGCAACTACCTCGACGCGCTCGTGGTCGCCGAGGAGATGCACTACGCCGGCGGCTCCGGTGGCCTGTTCGCGTCGCTGTTCACCTGCGGCATCGCCGTGCCGCACATCGCCGAGGCCGGCGATCCGGTGCAGGTCGAACGCTGGGTGCGTCCGACGCTCGCGGGCACGAAGATCGGTTCGCTGGCCGTCACCGAACCGGACGGCGGGTCCGACGTCGCCGGCATCCGCACCACCGCCGTGCGCGAGGGTGACGAGTACGTGGTCAACGGCGCCAAGACGTTCATCACCTCCGGCTGCCGCGCCGACTTCGTGACCACCGTCGTCCGCACGGGCGGCGAGGGCGCGCACGGCATCTCCCTGCTGGTGGTCGAACGCGGTACGCCCGGGTTCACGGTGTCGCGCAAGCTGGAGAAGATGGGCTGGGCCGCCTCCGACACCGCCGAACTGTCCTACGTGGACGTCCGGGTGCCGGTGGAGAACCTCGTGGGCGCCGAGAACAGCGGGTTCGCGCAGGTGGCCACTCAGTTCGTGACCGAGCGGCTCTCGCTCGCCGTGCAGGCCTACGCCCACGCGCAGCGCGCGCTCGACCTCACGCTCGACTGGTGCCGGCTGCGCGAGACGTTCGGCCGTCCGCTCATCTCGCGGCAAGTCGTGCAGCACAAGCTCACCGAGATGGCGCGCAAGACCGACGTCGCCCGCACCTATGCGCGCCAGACCGCCGTGCGCCATGTCTCCGGCGAAGAAGTGATCGCCGAAGCTTGTTTCGCCAAGAACACCGCCGTCGAAGCCGCCGAATGGGTGGTCAACGAAGCCGTGCAGCTGCACGGCGGGCTGGGCTACATGCGCGAGTCGGAAGTGGAACGCCACTACCGCGACGTCCGCATCCTCGGCATCGGCGGCGGCTCCACCGAGATCCTCACCGGCCTGGCCGCGAAGCGATTGGGATACACCGCATGACCGCACTGAGGTCCGTTGTGGACACCCGGGCCGGCGAGTTCGCCGCCAACCGTGAGTCCATGCTCGAGAAGCTCGCCGAGATCGACGCCGAGCACGCCAAAGCCGTGGCCGGCGGCGGCGAGAAGTACGTGGAGCGCCACCGCAAGCGCGGCAAGCTCCTGGCCCGCGAACGGATCGAGCTGCTCATCGACGAGGACTCGCCGTTCCTGGAGCTCTCGCCGCTGGCCGCGTGGGGGTCGGACTACCGCGTGGGCGCGAGCGTGATCACCGGCATCGGCGTCGTCGAGGGCGTGGAGTGCCTGATCTCCGCGAGCGACCCGACGGTCAAGGGCGGCGCGAGCAATCCGTGGACGACGAAGAAGAGCTTCCGCGCCGCCGACATCGCGGCGCAGAACCGCCTGCCGGTGATCAACCTCGTCGAGTCCGGCGGGGCGGATCTGCCGACGCAGAAGGAGATCTTCATCCCGGGCGGGCGGATCTTCCGTGACATCACGCGGTCTTCGGCCGCGAAGGTACCCACCGTCGCGCTGGTCTTCGGCAACTCGACCGCCGGCGGCGCGTACCTGCCGGGCATGTCCGACTACGTGGTGATGGTCAAGGAACGCGCGAAGGTGTTCCTCGGCGGGCCGCCGCTGGTGAAGATGGCGACCGGCGAGGAGTCCGACGACGAGTCGCTGGGCGGTGCCGAGATGCACGCCCGCACCTCGGGCCTGGCCGACTACCTCGCGGCCGACGAGCAGGACGCGATCCGGCTGGGCCGCAGCATCATCAAGCGGCTCAACTGGCGCAAGCAGGGGCCCGCCCCGCAGCCGGACTACGCGGACCCGCTGTTCGACCCCGAGGACCTGCTCGGCATCGTCCCGAGCGACCTCAAGGTGCCGTTCGACCCGCGCGAGGTGATCGCGCGGGTGGTCGACGGCTCCGACTTCGACGAGTTCAAGCCGCTCTACGGGTCGAGCCTGGTCACCGGGTGGGCGAACATCCACGGCTATCCCGTCGGCATCCTCGCCAACGCGCAGGGCGTGCTCTTCAGCGAAGAGTCGCAGAAGGCCGCGCAGTTCATCCAGCTGGCCAACCAGATCGACACGCCGCTGGTCTTCCTGCACAACACCACCGGCTACATGGTCGGCAAGGAGTACGAGCAGGGCGGCATCATCAAGCACGGCGCGATGATGATCAACGCGGTGTCGAACTCGAAGGTGCCGCACCTGTCCGTCCTCATGGGATCGTCCTACGGCGCCGGGCACTACGGCATGTGCGGACGCGCCTACGACCCGCGGTTCCTGTTCGCCTGGCCGAGCGCGAAGTCGGCGGTGATGGGCCCGGCGCAGCTGGCCGGCGTGCTGTCCATTGTGGCTCGTGCCGCGGCCGCGAGCCGCGGGCAGGACTACAGCGAGGAGAACGACGCGGCGATGCGGGCCATGGTCGAGAACCAGATCGAGGCCGAGTCGATGCCGATGTTCCTCTCGGGCATGCTCTACGACGACGGCATCATCGACCCGCGCGACACCCGCACGGTGCTCGGCCTGAGCCTGTCGGCGATCCACAACGGACCAGTGAAGGGCGCCGAGGGTGGCTTCGGCGTCTTCCGGATGTAGGGGTGCAGTCGTGATCCACAACCTGCTGGTCGCCAACCGGGGCGAGATCGCCCGCCGGGTGTTCCGCAGCTGCCGCGACGCGGGCATCGGCACGACGGCCGTGTTCTCCGACGCCGACGCGGCCGCCCCGCACACGCGCGAGGCCGACGTCGCGGTCCGCCTGCCGGGCGACGCACCCGGCGACACCTACCTGCGTGCGGAGCTGATCGTGAAGGCCGCGGCCGACGCGGGCGCCGACGCCGTGCACCCGGGTTACGGGTTCCTGTCGGAGAACGCCGCGTTCGCGCGGGCCGTGCTCGACGCCGGCCTCACGTGGGTCGGCCCGCCGCCCGCGGCGATCGAGACGATGGGCTCCAAAGTGGAGTCGAAGCGGATCATGGCCGCCGCCGGCGTGCCGGTGCTGTCCGAACTGGACCCGGCCTCGGTGACGGACGCCGATCTGCCGTTGCTGGTCAAGGCTTCCGCCGGTGGCGGTGGCCGCGGCATGCGCGTGGTCCGGGAGCTGGGCGAGCTCGCCGAGGCCGTCGAGAGCGCCCGGGCCGAGGCCGGGTCCGCGTTCGGCGACCCGACGGTGTTCTGCGAGCGGTACCTCGAGACGGGTCGCCACATCGAGGTGCAGGTGCTCGCCGACAGCCACGGCACGGTGTGGGCGGTGGGGGAGCGCGAGTGCTCGATCCAGCGCCGGCACCAGAAGGTGGTGGAGGAAGCCCCGTCGCCGTTCGTCGACGAAGCCATGCGCGCGGAACTGTTCGACGCGGCGCGCAAGGCCGCGCAGGCCATCGACTACGTCGGCGCCGGTACGGTCGAGTTCCTCGCCGGGCCGGACGGGCGGTTCTACTTCCTCGAGATGAACACCCGTCTGCAGGTGGAGCACCCGGTGACCGAGAACGTCACCGGCCTCGACCTCGTGGCGCTGCAGCTCTCCGTCGCCCAGGGCGCGAAGCTGCCGCCGGAACCGCCCGCGCCGCAAGGGCATTCGATCGAGGTCCGGCTCTACGCCGAAGACCCGGCCGCGGGCTGGCAGCCGCAGAGCGGCACGTTGCACACCTTCGAGGTGCCGGGCGTCGACCGCGAGTTCACGCACGGCGCCGGGCTGCGGCTCGACTCGGGCGTGGAGAGCGGGTCCGTCGTCGGCGTGCACTACGACCCCATGCTCGCGAAGGTGATCACGTGGGCGCCGACCCGTGACGAGGCCGCCCGCCGGCTCGCCACCGCGCTGGCCGGCGCGAAGATCCACGGTGTGGTGACCAACCGCGACCTGCTCGTGAACATCTTGCGCCACAACGCGTTCCTCGCGGGCGAGACCGACACGGCGTTCTTCGACCGCCACGGCCTCGACACCCTGGCGAAACCGCTGGTCGGCGGCGACGCGGAGAAGCTCTCCGCCCTCGCCGCCGCACTGGCCGACGCCGCCGGCAACCGCGCGGCCGCGACCACGCTGGGCCGCCTGCCCAGCGGCTGGCGCAACGTGCGTTCGGCGAGCCAGCGCAAGGTGTTCACACGCGGCGACACGACCCACGAGGTCCGGTACTCGCTCGCGCGAGACGGACTGCGGGCCGAGGGGTTCGACGACGTGCGGCTGGTCTCGGCGGAGCCGGGCCGGGTGGTGCTCGACGTGGCCGGGCTGCGGCGCACGTTCACCGTCGCGCGTAACGACGGACAGTCCTTTGTGGACTCCGCACTCGGTGCGGTGACGTTCACGGCCGAGCCGCGGTTCGCAGACCCCTCGGCGGCGCTGGCGGCGGGCTCGCTCGTCGCGCCGATGCCGGGCACGGTCGTGCGGCTCGCGGTGGGCGTGGGCGACGCCGTGGCGGCGGGGGATCCGCTGCTGTGGCTGGAGGCGATGAAGATGGAACACCGGATCGCGGCCCCCGCCGACGGCGTGGTCACCGAGCTGCCGGTGGAGGTCGGGTTGCAGGTCGAGGTCGGCACGATTCTGGCTGTGGTGGGAGAAGCTGTGGTGGGAGAGCAAGCATGAACGCGATGAACTTCGTCGAGCCCGAGGAGCGCGTGGCGCTGCGCAAGGCGGCTTCGGAACTGGCGCGCAAGTACGGGCACGAGTACTACTCCAAGAAGGCCCGCTCGGGCGAGAAGACCGACGAGCTGTGGGACGAGGCCGGCCGGCTCGGCTACCTCGGCGTGAACCTGCCCGAGGAGTACGGCGGCGGGGGAGCGGGCATCGCCGATCTCGCCGCGGTGCTGGAGGAGTTCGCGGCCGCCGGCTCGCCGTTGCTGCTCATGGTCGTCTCGCCGGCGATCTGCGGCACGGTGATCTCGCGCTTCGGCACGGACGAGCAGAAGAAGCAGTGGCTGCCGGGGCTTTCCGACGGCAGCAAGAAGATGGTCTTCGCCATCACCGAGCCCGACGCCGGGTCCAACTCGCACAAGATCACCACCACCGCGCGCCGCGACGGCAGCGACTGGGTCCTGAGTGGACGGAAGGTGTTCATCTCCGGCGTCGACGAGGCCGACGCGGTGCTCGTGGTCGGCCGTACGGAGGACGCGAAGACGGGCCGCCTCAAGCCCGCGCTCTACATCGTGCCCACCGACACGCCGGGCTTCGAGTTCAAGCAGATCGAAATGGACCTGGTCTCGCCGGAGAAGCAGTTCGGGCTGTTCCTCGACGACGTCCACCTGCCGGCCGAAGCGCTGGTGGGCGAGGAGGACGCGGCGATCGCGCAGCTGTTCGCCGGGCTGAACCCCGAACGCATCATGGGCGCGTCGTTCTCGCTCGGCACCGCGCGCTACGCGCTCGACAAGGCCGTGGCGTACGCCAACGAGCGCCGGGTGTGGGGCGCGCCGATCGGCTCGCACCAGGGGCTGGCGCACCCGCTGGCGCAGATCAAGATCGAGCTGGAGCTGGCGAAGCTGATGACGCAGAAGGCGGCTTCGCTCTACGACTCCGGCGACGACTTCGCGTCGGGCGAGTCGGCCAACATGGCCAAGTACGCCGCCGCGGAGGCCGCGATCAAGGCCGTGGACCAGGCGGTGCAGACCCACGGCGGCAACGGGCTCGCGACCGAGTACGGCCTCGGCACGCTCGTGACCGCGGTGCGGCTGGGGCGGATCGCGCCGGTGAGCCGCGAGATGGTGCTCAACTTCGTCGGGCAGCACAGCCTCGGGCTGCCGAAGTCCTACTAGGAGTGACTGTGTCCGAAAAATCCCTGGCGGGCCGCACGATCATCATGTCCGGCGGCAGCCGCGGCATCGGTGAGGCGATCGCCCTGCGCGCGGCGGCTGACGGCGCGAACGTGGCTCTGCTGGCGAAGACCGCCGAACCGCACCCGAAGCTGCCCGGCACGATCTACACAGCGGCCGAGGCCATCGAGAAGGCCGGCGGCAAGGCGCTGCCCATCCTCGGCGACGTGCGCGACGACGAGGGCGTCGCCGCTGCCGTGGCGAAGACCGTCGAGCAGTTCGGCGGTATCGACATCGTGGTGAACAACGCCAGCGCGATCGACCTCACGCCCACCGAGCAGGTGAGCATGAAGCGTTACGACCTGATGCAGGACATCAACGCGCGCGGCACTTTCCTGCTGTCCAAACTGGCCATCCCGCACCTGCGCAAGTCGGCCAACCCGCACGTGCTCACGCTGTCGCCGCCGATCAGCCTCGACGAGAAGTGGTTCACAGCCGGGCATCTCGCGTACAGCATCGCGAAGTACTCGATGAGCCTGGTGACGGTGGGGCTCGCCGCGGAGCTCAAGAAGGACGGCATCGCGGCGAACTCGCTGTGGCCGCGCACCACGATCGACACCGCGGCGATCCGCAACGTCGTGGGCGCGGAGCTGGCCGACCGCAGCCGCACGCCGGAGATCATGGCCGACGCCGCGTACGCGATCCTCACCCGGCCCAGCCGCACGACGACCGGCAACTTCTTCCTGGACGACGAGGTGCTCGCGGCGGAGGGCGTCACCGATCTGTCGAAGTACCGGATCGGCTCGTCGGAAGCGGACCTGCAGCTCGACTTCTGGGTCGATCCGGCCTGATGCTCCGGGAACCGCAGCAGGAGCGCAGCCGCACCACTCGCCGGCGGCTGATCGAGGCCGCGATGGACTGCATCGGCGAGCGGGGCTGGCACGGCGTCACGGTGGCCGTGATCGCCGAACGCGCCGGCGTGTCGCGCGGCGCCGCGCAGCACCACTTCCCGACGCGCGAGGACCTCGTCGCGGCCGCCGTGGAGCTGCTCGGGGAATCGCAGATCACCGAGCTGCGCACGAAGGCCGACGGGCTGCCGACGGGCGCGTCGCGGATCTTCGGTGTGGTGGAGATGGTGCTGAACCTCTACACCGGGCCGCTGTTCCGCGCCGCGCTGCAGCTGTGGGCCGTGGCCTCCAGCGACGAACAGCTGAGGTCGACCTTGGCGCCGCTGGAGGCGCGCGTCGGGCGCGAGGCGCACCGCGTGACGGTGGAGCTGCTGGGCGTCGACGAGGCGAAGCCTGGGGTCCGCGAGCTGGTCCAAGCCACCCTGGACCTGGCTCGCGGCCTCGGCCTCGCCAACCTCCTCACCGACGACACCCGCCGCCGGCGCCAGATCGTGCGGGAGTGGGCCCAGACCCTGGAGACGCGACTGTCCGGAACCGGCGAGGCCTCGTGAACGTCACAACTTCGGCCTAATAAGATGTGGCTGTTAACACATTCGGCCCAACGGACGATGACTCCGAGTAAGTGGCTCCACCAGGAAGAAGGTCGGTACCGGTGTCCGGTTCAGAAGGCGCGGCAGTCGAGCTGACGCACCGCGCGATGGCGATGCTCAGGGCGGTCGCCGCCCACCGCGCGGAGATGACCACGAGCAGCGAGCCCGACCTCTTCATCGACGGTTTCGCCTGCTGCGACCAGATGACCGCCCACAACCTCGCCCACGGCGGCTACATCCGCCCCGCCGTACCGGACGCCGCGGGCCGCGTGCCCGCCGAACTGACCGAGGCCGGGCACGCCGCCCTGGAGATCACCGTCGCCGCCTGAGGCGACCAGGTGACCTCACGGACGGGTGACGATTTCGCTCGCCCGTTCGGGTGGCCTCTCGGCTCGGGTGTTGGTGCCCCGGGCTTCAGTCCTGCGTGGTTAGTGGTCCGGCCACGAGCTGAACCACACCGCGGCCGGACGATGGTCCAGGCCTGTGACCTGGGACGATGAGGTCGAACCACCCCGCACGAACGGCCTCCGTCGTCAGAGCTGTGCGCGGATTTCGCCCGCTCGTGCCGTCACGGTGTCGAGGACGCGTTTCGCCGCCTCCAGGTCCTCGGGGGCGATGCCGGCGAACAGCCGGTCACCAGCCGCCGTCGAGTCCGCAGTCAAGCGTTCGACCAGGTCGCGCGTGGCCGGGGTGACGTCGATGACGTCCCCGGCCGTCAGCCGGCCCGCCGTCGTCAGGCGGTCGAGCACCGAGCGCACCACCTCGGCGGGCGCGACGGCCGTCGCCGCGATGGTCTCCACCAGGGTGTCCGCGGGCTGGGCGCCATTGGCGACCGTCCGCAGGACCACGTAGTCCGTGAAGTCCAGACCTTCGCGGTCCAGCAACGTGGTGAGCAGGGAACGGGACGCGGCGGCGGCCAGGTTGAGGTCGCGGCCGCCGACGGCGCGGGCTGTGGTCATGGTCTTCTCGCTTCCGGTGGGGTCGTCACCCAGCAGGGTCTGCAGGGTGTCGCGGAACTGGCGGGTCCCCGCGCTTCGGGTGCCGCCGAGGTTCGCGGTGAGCTCCTCGTGCAGGTCGCGCACGAGAGTGATCGCCTCGGTGATCACCTCGTGGCCCCGCGCGGTGAGGTCGAGCCGTACGGCGCGCGGGTCGTCCGGGTCCGCGGGGCGGGTGACGAGGCCGGCCTGTTCGAGCGCCCGCGCCAGCTTCGACACGTGCAGCGGCTCGAGGCCCGTGTGGTCGGCCAGCTCACGCTGGCTCGGCCGGACCCCACGCACCACGAGGCCGGTGAGCGTGGCCAGCAGTGAGTACTGGGCGTGGGTGAGGCCGAGCGGCCGCACGGTCCGGTCGACGGCCGCCCGCCACTTCATGGACAGCCGCCACACGAGGTGACCGGTGGTCGGGTTCTTGAGGCGCACGAAAGATAATGTACATGGATACTATGTCCATGGCTACTATCCGCCGGAAGAAACGGGGACCCCGCGCGCAAGCGGGGTCCCCGTCGCAGCTCAGCCCTGGTACCCGGCCACGATCTTCGTGAACGCGTACTTCTCCTGGTCGATGCCGCTGCACTCGCCGCCGCCGCTGCAGTCGCGGTTGGTGGCCCAGAACGTGAAGCGGCCGAGGTGGTGGCTCGACGCGTAGTCGCGGATCGAGGTGAAGTTCGCGACGGACACGTTCTCCCCGGCGTTGTCGGTCTTGCCGTTCATCGACGACAGGCCGCTGTGCCGGTAGGCCTCGTCGTCGTTCCAGCCGAAGGCGGACTTCAACTGACCGGCGAGGCCGTCGACCGCCGACTTCGTCATCGCAGCCATGTCGCCACCGCTGGAGAAGTCGAAGGGCATGACCGACCACACGTCGACGTTCGCGCCGATCGCCTTGGCCTGCGTGATGAGGCGGCTGCCCCACTCCGTCGGGCCCTGCGGGCTCGTGCCCATCGTGATGACGACGCGCACGCCCGGGTTCTTCTGCTTGGTGATCTTCACGGCGTTGAGGATCCGGTCCTGAACCGTCGCGTTCTCGAACTCGTCGGTGTTCTCGATGTCGAGGTCGATCGCCTTGAGCTGGTAGGCGTCGATCACCTTCTGGTACGCGCCGGCCAGGTCCTCCGGCGACCCGCACTGCGAGCCGAGCTTGGTGCCCGACCAGCCGCCGAACGACGGGATCACGTCGCCGCCGGCCGAGCGGATCTTCTGGATCAGGGCGGCGTCCGAACCGGTCAGGTCGCGGTTGCCGTCCCACTTCGGGTTGCAGCCGCCGTCGGACAGCATGAAGGCCAGCGTGAACGCCTTCACGCCGGTGGCCGACATGGCCGCGGCGGGGTCGGTCTGCCCGCCCCATTGGTAGAGGTACGGCGAAGCGAGCACGGGGTCCGGCGCGGCCAGCGCCGACGGGGCGAGGCCGAGGGTGGTGGCCAGCGCGGCGCCCGCGGCGAGCGCGACAGTGGCCAGACGGCGCAAGGGTTTCATGGGTCCTCCAACGGTGGGGCGCACAGAGGGCGATGTGCCCGTCACAATGGACTAGACCATTAAGAAGTGTCAAGATCCCGAGGCGGAAAGAAAAAAACCACCGAAAGTCGGTAGTGGTCACGTGGGCGTCCGGTGATCATGGACTCGGCACGGCTGCCGTTGTCGTGCTCTGGAACGAAAAACGGGCCCGCGGCGAAAGATCCGCCACGGAAGATCAAGCCTGGCCGTAACAACGCTCGAGCTCGTCGAGCCGGTAGAAGTAGCTGCCGCGGTGCACCGGCGCGCAGCTCGCCTTGAACGCGGTCTGCTTCTCGTTGTAGAGCATGCGCACGAGGTAGGTGTGGCCGTCGGTGTAGAGGTCCCACTGGATGTTCGCGGCCATCGGCGCCACCTGCGCGCCGCGGAACGGGTTGTTCGCGTAGGTGAACAGCTTGCTCTCGGGCTGCTGCTGGGTGCTGCCGGGCAGGCCGAGCAGCGACGCGAGCGGGAAGATCTCCTCGGCGTGGGAGAAGCGCAGCTCGGCGTCGCGCGTGGTGGTGCCGGCGCGCTTGGCGTCGAGCTGGGCGAACATGTCGCCGAGCAGGCCGCCGGCCATCTTGTACGTGATGTCGCTGCCGGAGAACGCGGGACCGTTCTCGTAGAAGGAAGTCACGTCGTCGAGGTAGCCGAACCACGAGGCCTCGTCGAGCGTGATGTAGCGGTCGAAGTGCCAGTGGCCCTCGCCCGGCAGGTCCACGGTCACCTGGTCCAGTGCGTACACCGCGTCGGCCGCGGCGATCTCGTCCTTGAACTCCGCGTGCTTCCCGGCCGCGATCTCGTCCACGAACTTCTTCGAGAAGCTGCGCTGCAGCACCGAACGCGCCACGGCGTGCGTGCGCGGCTGGTCCGTCGCGGCCTTCTCGGCGGCGGCCACCCGCGGGTCGTTGTCGACGTAGTCGTTGTACTCGACGTTCGACTTGTGGAAGTAGAGCAGGGTGTCGTCGGTGCGGGTGGCCGTGGTCGTCAGCCCCGGCTTCGCGGCCTTGAGCCCCGCCACGAACTCGTTGGCGCTGTCCACTGTGCGCTGCTGGCTCGAGGCGACGACGTCGATCTTCGGCGTCGTGCCCTTGGCCGCGTCGGCGAAGAGCGACGGCAGCCGCCGCACCATGCGCTGGGCGGTGGTGCGCATCTCGTCGCGGCCTTCCTGGGTGAGCAGGCCGTAGCCGTCGCGGGCGTTGGCGGCGAGCAGCGCCTGCACGTCCGGGCCGAGCTGCTTGCCGACGCCGGTCAGCGCGCCCTCGGACTTCGCGGTGTTCCACAGCGCCAGCAAGGCGTCGCCGTCGTCGCTGTCGGAGAGGGTGCGCGCGCCGTGGCGCGAGACGTTCTCGGTGAACACCGGGCGGAACGACGAGGGCAGCCGCTCGTAGGAGGACAGGTCGCCCTGCGGCTCGTAGGCGGTCTTGGTGGTGAACGCGTCCGTCGCGTGCCCCTCGTGCGCCTGCGCGGGCAGGGCGAACAGCCCTGACAATGCCAGTGCGGCCCCGCCGATTCCGGCCACAACACGTCTCATCGAGCTACCCCGCTGTCTGGTCTGGGTGAAAGGACGGCTCAGTAGACCCGCCGGTCGTGACGCGGTTCGGGACGGCGGGTATCGCGGCGGTGAATTCCCGGGGTTCCGGTGATCGGGAAGGGTCGTGGCTCATGGGCCGAAAACCGCCGCCACACTTAAGACGGTGCCGAAACCGCGGTGAACCGGCTATTTTTTCGCAATGGTGGGGGATCCGGCGACGGCCGGAGGGGGTGAGCGGCGCCGGTTTCCCGTCGCCGTGGCGAACTGGGAGCTGTGGCGCGTGCGCACCCGCGCGCTGGCGGCGTTCGTGGTGTGCGTCGACGTGGTGGCGCTGGCCGCGACGGTCGCCGTGGCGGTGCTGCTCCCCGTGCCGCTCACGGGTTCCGCGAGGTTCGCCGTGCTGGCGGCGGGGCTGCTGGTGAGCGCGGAGCTGAGCCGCGCGGCCGAACGCGGACGCGGGGAAACGTTGCTGGGCCCGGGTTTCGGCACCCCGTGGGTGTTCGCCGGCGCGGTGGTGCTGCCGCCGGTGCCCGCCGTGGTGCTCGCGGTGGTCTCGGGCGCGCACCGGTGGCTGCGCGTGCGGCGGCGCGCGCCGTACCGGCAGGTGTTCGAGGTGGCCGCGACGGCGCTGGCCGTGCTGCTGGCCGGCCGGTTCCTCGCGTGGGCGGTTCCGGTCCCGCCGAGCTCGCTGGGCGACGTCCGCCTGATGGGACTGCTCGTGGTGGCCGCCGTCGTGTTCTTGCTCGTCGACGCGGCGCTCACCGGGGTCGTGCGCGGCTATCGGCAGGGTGTGGCGGGGCTGCTGTTCGACGTCGCGATGGCCGGGTTGGGCATTGCCCTCGCCTGGGCCGTGGTGGATTCACCGCTCGTCGTGCCGCTGCTCGCCGCGGCGCTCGTGGTGCTGCACCGCGGCGGCGTCGGCGCCACCCCGCGCGCCGCGCCGACGGCCGACCCGGGCACGGGCGCCCTCACGGCGTCCGCCTGGTGGGACGCCGCGCACGGGCAGCCCGCCCCGGCGTACTCCGTGCTGGTGCTCGACCTCGACCGCTTCGGCGACGTCAACGCCCGCCACGGCCGCCGCATCGGCGACGCCGTGCTGCGGGCCATCGCCGACGCGCTGCGCGACGAAGTCCGCTCGGCCGACCTCGTCGGGCGCTCCGGCGGTGGCGAGTTCGCCGTGTTTCTCCCCGGTACCAAGCCGTTCGACGCGCTCGCCATCGCCGAGCGCATCCGCCTGCGTGTGGCGTCGACGGCTGTCGCGTTGAAGGCGCCCTACGGCAGCCCGCAGTTCGCGTGGGCGACGGTCTCCGTCGGCGTCGCATCCCGTCCCGCTGACGGCGACACGGCGGCCGCGGTGTTCGCGGCCGCCGTGAAAGCCGTGCGGCGCGCGAAAGCCGGCGGTCGCAACCGGACGGTGTGCGCCGGCAGTCCGGAAGCCCAGTAGCCCGGTAGCTCAGTCCGAAGTGGACGGCACGCCGATGTCCTCGAACCACAGCTGCGGCCGGGTCTCGATGAACTCCTCCATCAACCCCGTGCACGCGGGGTCGTCGAGGACGTCGATGCGCACGCCGTGCTCGGCGAGCCAGTCGTGGCCGCCGGAGAAGGTCTTGGCTTCACCGATGATCACCCGCGGGATGCCGAACTGGCGCACCAGGCCGCTGCAGTACCAGCACGGCGAGAGCGTGGTGACCATGATCGTGTCGCGGTAGTGGGGGCGGCGCCCGGCGTTGCGGAACGCCGTGGTCTCCGCGTGCAGCGACGGGTCGCCGTCCTGCACCCGGCGGTTGTGGCCGCGGCCGAGGAGTGTGCCGGAGCTGTCGAAGAGGGCGGCGCCGATCGGCACGCCGCCCTCGGCCTTCCCGAGCTCGGCCTCCTCGCGGGCGACGGCGAGCAACGCGTGCGGATCGATCTGCATGGTCACCACTTCACCGGCCCCGCTCGCGGAAGGCAAGTCCACGGACATCGAGGACCGATCCTGTCCGCGAGGTCTGGCAGAGTGGCCCGCATGTACGGAACCTCGGAGCGGCTGCTGCGGCTGTTGTCCCTGCTGCAGGCCCGGCGCGACTGGCCGGGGCCGGACCTGGCCGACCGGCTGGGCGTCGACGTGCGCACGGTCCGCCGCGACGTCGAGCGGCTGCGCGGCCTCGGTTACCCGGTGCACGCGACGCCCGGGGTCGCGGGCGGCTACCGCCTGGGGGCCGGCGCCGCGCTGCCGCCGTTGCTGCTGGACGACGACGAGGCCGTGGCCGTCGCGGTCGGCCTGCGGACGGCGGCGAACGGCACGGTGTCCGGCATCGAGGAGACGTCGGTGCGGGCGCTGGCCAAGCTCGAACAGGTGCTGCCCGCGCGGCTGCGCCACCGCGTGAGCGCCATGGGTTCGGCGATGCTGCAGCTCGGCGGCGGGGGACCGGTCGTCGACGCCGAGGTGCTCACGGTGATCGCCGCGGCCTGCCGTGACCACGAACGGCTGCGCTTCACCTACGCGAACCACACCGGCCAGGTCACCGAGCGTGACGTCGAGCCGCTGCGCCTGGTCCACACCGGCCGTCGCTGGTACCTCGTCGCCTACGACCTGCGCCGCGACGGCTGGCGCACGTTCCGCGTCGACCGCATCGAAGCCGTGCCGGCGCCCGGGTTCCGCTTCACGCCGCGCGAGCCACCCGCGGAGGACCTCGCCGCGTACGTGTCGCAGGCGATCTCTTCGGCGCCGTACGCGCACCAGATGTCCCTGCTCGTGTCGGTGCCGGCGGAGGAGCTCGCGGCCCGCGTGCCGCCGACCGCCGGCACCGTCGAGCCCGTGGACGAGCACACGTGCCGGCTGCGAACCGGCGCGACCGACCTCGCGGCGGCGCCGTTCTACCTCGCGCAGTGGGACTACGACTTCGTGGTGGAAGACGCGCCGCCCGGCCTGCTCGACCGGCTGGCGCGCATCGCGGACCGCTTCGCCGCGGCGGCGGCGCGCAGCTGAGCGGCCCGCGGGTCAGGCGGTCCGCGTGCCGAGCATCCGCAGCACCAGCTCGCTGTACTCCTTGCCCAGCGCAGCCGGCGTCTGACGCGTGCGCTCGCTGTACCAGCGGGCCACGTCGACACCCAGCGACAGCACCGCGCGCGCGGCCGTGTGCGAATCGGTCACGGAGAACGCACCGGACTCGGCACCCGCGGCGATCACGTCGCGCACGATGCGCTCGATGCGCCGCCGCAGCTCCGTGACGACTTCGAACTCCTTCTCCGGCAGCGCGTTGAGCTCGTACTGCACCACCCGCGCCACGGTGTGGCGCCGCGCGTGCCAGGCCACGAAGTCCTCGACCACGAGCCGGATGCGCTCGACCGGGTCCTCGGCCTTCTCCAGCGCGTTCTCCACCAGCGCCAGCGTCTGCTCGTGGCCGCTGCGGCTGATCTCGAACAGCAGCGCCGCCTTCGACGGGAAGTGCACGTACAACGCGGCGGGGCTCATGCCCGCGGCTCCGGCGATGTCCCGCGTGGTCGTGGCGTGGTACCCACGCTTCGCGAAGGACTCCACCCCGGCCAGCATCAGCCGGCGCGCGGTCTCGGGCTGTACGTCGGGCCACAGCTCGGCCGAGAGCGAAGTCGTCATCCGGCGATCCTCCCAGATCAGCTGCCGCGCCCGGCGGGCGTGAACCGAGCCCATTCTAAGCGCTTGCTTTGTGCAGAGATCCGGTGATGCGTCCCCGAAACGGGGATGTCCCACGAAGGAGCTCACCGACACCCAGGTGCAGACCCGCGGAGGAAGCCGGTCACACGCGATCCCTCCGCTCGTCGTCGGGCTCGCCGAGCAGTTCCGGGGTGACGTTCTCGTCGTAGCGGTGCAGTGCGAGCGCCCGCGCGTAGCGTTGCGCGATCCGGGCCATCACCGATTCGCCCGGCGCCTCGGTCACGCCGAAGACAGTTCCCCGGTAGTCGAGCGGTTCCATCACCGCGGCGATGCGGTCCCACTGCTGCGGTGGGATCAGCCGAACCGGGTCACCGCCGGCGAACCAGCCGATCGGCACCGTCGTTCCCGGCGGAACCACGGTGTTCACGTGGACCACGGCCCCGAACCCGACATCGGCGCCGGACCCGATGCGCGCGCCGTTGTACAGCATCGCCCCGGTCGCGACGCGCGCGTTGCCTTCCATGACGCATCCGCTGAGGTGAGCGTGCGGCCCGACCAGGACGTGGTCCCCGAGCCGAACCGGATGGCGCAGGGAGCCGCGCAGCACCGCGTGCTCCATGATCACGCAGTGCGCGCCGATCTCGACCGGCCCTCCCTCCGCGGTCAGCACGGCGCCGAACAGGACCCGGCTGTGCGGCCCGACGGTGACATCTCCGCACAGCACGGCTGTCGGGGCGATGTACGCCGACTTGTCGACCCGCGGGTGCCGGTGCTGGTGCTCGATGAAAACCGCGCCGCGGCCGACCGGGTGCAGGTAGTCCTCGGGAAATGTCATCGCGCCTCCGATCGGTTGTTCGGCGCTGTCACCCCTCAAACGTCGTAGTACAAAGCGAACTCGTACGGGTGCGGGCGCAGCCGCATCGGGTCGATTTCGTGCTCCCGCTTGAAGTCGATCCAGGTCTCGATCACGTCCGGGGTGAACACACCGCCTCTGAGGAGGAACTCGTGGTCGGTTTCCAACCGGTCGATCACCGCCTCCAGAGACCCGGGGACCTGGGCGACCTCGCGGGCTTCGTCGGGTGGCAGTTCGTAGAGGTCCTTGTCGATCGGCGCTGCCGGTTCGGTCTTGTTGCGGATCCCGTCGAGCCCGGCCATCAGCATGGCGGCGAACGCGAGGTAGGGGTTGCCCGAGGAGTCGGGGCAGCGGAATTCGATGCGCTTGGCCTTGGGGCTGGCGCCGGTGATCGGGATCCGGACGCACGCGGAGCGGTTGCGCTGGGAGTACACGAGGTTGATCGGCGCCTCGTAGCCGGGGACGAGGCGGTGGTAGGAGTTCACCGTCGGATTGGTGAAGGCCAGCAGGCTCGGCGCGTGGTGCAGGATGCCGCCGACGTAGTGGCGCCCGATTTCGGACAGGCCGCCGTAACCGGTCTCGTCGTAGAACAGGGGCCCGTTCTCGTCCCACAGGGATTGGTGGCAGTGCATGCCGGAGCCGTTGTCGCCGAAGAGTGGTTTGGGCATGAAAGTGACGGTCTTGCCGGCCGCCCAGGCGGCGTTCTTCACGATGTACTTGAACAACTGCAGGTCGTCCGCGGCGTGCAGGAGGGTGTTGAACTTGTAGTTGACCTCGGCCTGGCCGCCGCTGCCGACCTCGTGGTGGGCCTTCTCGACGACGATCCCGACGCCGGCCAGGTCGCGCACGATCTCATCACGCAGGTCGGCGTAGTGATCCCGTGGCGGGACGGGGAAGTAGCCGCCCTTGTACGGCGTTTTGTAGCCCTGGTTCCCGCCGGCTTCGTCGGCGCCCGTGTTCCACCAGCCCTCGATCGAGTCGACCTCGTGGAAGGCACCGTTCTCCGCCGAGTCGAACCGGACGGAGTCGAAGATGTAGAACTCCGCTTCCGGCCCGAAGAACGCCCGGTCCGCGATGCTGGATTCGGTGATGTACTGCTCGGCCTTGCGGGCGATGTTGCGCGGGTCGCGGCTGTACGCCTCGCGTGTGAACGGGTCGTGCACGAAGAAGTTCATCGCGAGCGTCTTCTGGGCTCGGAACGGGTCGACGCGGGCCGTGACCGGGTCGGGGAGCAGCAGCATGTCCGACTCGTGGATCGACTGGAACCCGCGGACCGACGAGCCGTCGAAGGCGAGCCCCTCGGTGAAGGACTCCGCGTCGAAGGAGACTGCCGGAACGGTGAAGTGCTGCATGATGCCGGGCAGGTCGCAGAACTGGACGTCGATGAACTGGACGTCCTCATCGGCGATGAAGCGGAGGATCTCGTCGGCGTTGGTGAACATGTTCTCCTGTCTCCTTCGCGGTATCGAGGACGCATTGCGGCGGGCAATGAGTTTACTGCACATCGAGGACGCCCACGGTGAGCTCGGCTGACCTCTTCTTCCAACGCGGCACAGTTTTGTGTGGGGCCTGGAACCAGCCACTGACGCCGACCCCGGGCAACGGTCCTCGCCCGGAAAATAGAGAATCTCCAACGGGATGTCGCACCACACCGGCGAATGTGCGCGGACTTCCGGTGTCAGGCTGTCGCTCCACGCCGGCGGCGGCGCGTCGCCGACGCCGGGACGAAGGCCCCGCAGAAGGCGGCTCGAATCCCAAACGGCGCGGTCAGGACCGAAGGCCGAGCAACAACTTCGTGAGCGCCTCGGGCTGGGAGAACGGTGCGAGGTGTGCGGCATCGAGCCGGTGCACCACGTCGGCTCGCGAGGCCATCCGCTCCTGGTCGGCGAGCTGGATTCCTTGGTCGCGTTCGCAGACGACATAGGTCGTCGGATGGTTTCGCGGCGGCGCGGTACTCACGCTGGTGAAGCTGGCCACCGATTGCGCCTGGCGGTTGCGGTGGAAGATCGCGAACCGGTCGGAGTCCACATCGGACCCGAGTACCTGCCGTGCGATCTCCTGGTCGTCGGTGATGTGCAGGGTGCCGTCCGGCCCGCCGGTGAGCCACTCCAGGTGGTGTTCGGAACGAATGTCCATCAAGGACTGACCGGCGACCGGCCAGAACGCGGTGAGGTAGGCGCTGTGGCGGATCTTCGGATGGTCGGCGACCTCGGTCAGGACCATTCCCCCGTAGGAGT
Organism: Amycolatopsis sp. NPDC001319; assembly: GCF_042896185.1. Classification (NCBI taxonomy): domain Bacteria; kingdom Bacillati; phylum Actinomycetota; class Actinomycetes; order Pseudonocardiales; family Pseudonocardiaceae; genus Amycolatopsis; species Amycolatopsis sp. NPDC001319. Next base: position 145,416 of record NZ_JBIAWY010000008.1, read on the forward strand.
GCCCGACCACGAACGCCTCGCCGGCGCACCGGTCGATCACCGCCCTCAGGTGCTTCGCGTCGGCGGCCAGATCGCCGAAGGCGGCGGGATCCGAGCTCGGCAGCTGCTCCACGACGTGCACCTCGTGACCGGCCGAACGCAGTCGATGCGCGACGTCGTCCCAGATCCAGCCGCCACACCAGGCGCCGTGCACCAGCACGATATCCATGTGATTCTCCAGTGAATCGCAGAAGCCGGCCCGCCGGCTCGGACAAGTGCCGGAAAAGCTGGTTGTCCGGTGCGAAAACCAGCTCGCGGCGGGTTCACTGTTCGCCCGGGAACACGCGTTGTCAAGACCGCGATTCGCGGCCATTCGCCAATCGGGAACGGCTTGACCTGCAGGAAGGTGCCACCTAACGTGGTCCCGTGGAAGGTGCGGCATTCGCTAATCGGGAACGCACTGGATCGGCACCGCAACCGCCGGTCCAATCGCTCAGCAAAGCTCTGGACGTGTTGGAGGCATTCAGCTTCGAGCGGCCCGAATTGGCGCTCGGCGAGCTGAGCGCGGCGGTGGGCCTGCCGAAGTCGACCGTGCACAAGGTGGCCAGGACTCTGGTGGACCGCGGTTACCTCGTGCAGGATCCCGAAACGCGGCGCTATCGCCTGGGGCTCAGCACGTGGCACCTCGGCAGCGTGGCGATCGCACCGCTGGACGTGCGAACCGCCGCCGCCGGGCACCTGCGCCGGCTGGCCGCCGACACCGGCGAGCAGGTCACGCTCTGGGTTCTCGAACACGATCTGGCGATCTGCGTCGATCGGGTGGACAGCGCGCACCAGGTGCGGACCTACACCCGGCTCGGTACCGCCCGTGATCCGCTCGACCTGGCGGCCGGGCGTTGCCTGCTGGCCTGGCAAGCGGGTCGGTCCGACGGTGATGCGCGCCTGCGGCGCATCCGGGAACGCGGCTACGAGACCACCGACGCCGATCCGGCGACGGGGCGGGGCGTCGCGGCGCCGATCCGCGACGGGCACGGCGCGGTGACGGCCGCGACCACCGTGTCGGGGCCGACCAACCGGTTCGGCAGCGCCGCCGTGAAGCGGATCCTTCCCGATCTGCTGGCGGCGACGGGCGCGATTTCGGCCGCGCTCGGGCATCGGGCGCGGTGAAGCCCGCCCGCGATCGTCAGTTCTCCGGCGGGGCGTGACCGCGTGCCGCCGTGTCGCACGGAAAGGAACCGCATGCCCAGTACCGCGGACCTGGTCCTCGAGGACCGGGTGCACAGCCGCGTCTACACCGATCCCGGGCTGTTCGACCAGGAGATGGACCGGATCTTCGGGCGCACTTGGGTCTACGTCGCGCACGTCTCGGAGTTGCGCGAGCCCGGCGACTACAAGACGGCGCGGATCGGCCGGCACCCTGTCATCGTCGTCCGGGACACCGGCGGCGAGATTCGAGTGCTGTTCAACCGCTGCCGGCACCGCGCGTCGGTGGTGTGCCGCCAGCAAACCGGCAACGCGAACTTCTTCCGGTGCCCCTTTCACGGCTGGACGTACCGCAATTCCGGTGAGCTGCTGGGTGTTCCCGGGGCCGCGCGCTACGGCGACGACTTCGACAAGTCCACGCTCGGCCTGCTGCCGGTGCCGCGGGTGGACACCTACCGCGGGCTGGTGTTCGCCAGCCTCGACCCGGAAATCGTGGAGCTCACCGAGTACCTCGGCACGGCTCGGCACTACCTGGACACGATCTTTTTCCACCCCGCGTTCGAGCACGTGCTGGAGCTCTCGGCGGGGGTGAACCGTCAGGAGTACCCGGCGAACTGGAAACACGCGCTCGAAGGTGGCGTGGACGGCTACCACGCGATCACCCTGCACGAGACGTGGTTCAACATCCGGGAGCAGAGCCCGGACCGCACGCACGCGCGCCTGGCTTCCCGGGACGAGGCGGTCGGCTACAGCGAAGCGCACCCGTACGGGCACGTCCTGCTCGCTCGGTGGCCCGGCGAGACGGACATCGCCAAGTTCCGCGCCCAGTACCCCGAGTACACCGACCGGCTCGAACGCGAGCACGGCGCCGGGGTGTTCACCGCGCTCCTCGGCCAGTTCAACCTGATGATCTACCCGAACCTGCACCTGACGTTGCAGAACCTGCGGGTGATCACCCCGCTGTCACCGGCCAGAACCCAGATCACGATGACCCCGACTCTCTTCGCCGACGCGCCGCCGGAGCTGAACGCGGAGCGCTTGCGTGAGTTCGAAGAAGCGTTCGCCACCGGGGCCTTCATCTCCCCGGACGACGCGGAAGCGTTCGTCTGCGTGCAGGAAGGGGCAGCGGCCGTGGCCGGCGACCCGTGGCTGGTACTCACCCGGGGCCTGCACGAGGAGGAGCGGCGCACGGACGGAGTGCGGCGCGGCAAGCCCAGCGACGAGACACCGCAGCGCGGGCTGTTCCGCGAATGGCGGCGGCTGATGACACAGGGGGAGCCGGCATGACACCGATGCGCCTTTCCCGGACCGAAGCCGAAGACCTGCTCTACGCCGAGGCCGAAGCCCTCGACGACGGCGACCTGCAGGGCTGGCTGGACATGTTCACCGACGACGCCGTGTACTGGGTGCCAGCCCGCCGCGACAGCACCGATCCCTCTCGCGAGGTTTCGCTCATCCACGACGATCGCGAGCGGATGCGCGAGCGCGTCTGGCGGCTCACGGAAGGGCCCGCACACGCCCAGATCCCGCAATCCGCGACCCGGCGGGTGATCGGCAACGTGCGAATCCGCGAGGACGCCGTGCTGTCCAATTTCATCCTGGCCGAGGACCGCAAGGAGACGCAGCGGTTGTTCGCGGGGGAGTACCGGCACCGGTTCCGGTGGGACGGCGATCGGTGGAGGATCGCGGCGAAAACCGTCGTCCTGGTGAACTGCGAGTCCAGCATCTTCAACCTCACGTTCGTGATCTAGATGTCGCTGGTGCTGCGCAACGAGTTCGGCACGGTCCGGGTCAGCGTCGACACCGCCGGTGCCGGCCCCCGGCTGCTGGTGGAAAACCTGGAGACCGGCGCCGCCATCCACCTGGACGTGCTGGAGGTGGAGAGCCTGACCCGGCTCACCCACGACGACTTCGCCGGCCTGGTCCGGCCGCACTGACCCGAGTCACCCGAGCCATCCGAGCCATCCGAAAGGAACCGTCGTGCACGTGGAGTCCGACACCGCACGCTGCGAAGGATTCGCCAGCTGCGTGATCACCGCCCCGGAAGTCTTCGACCTCACCGACGACAACCTCGTGTCGATCCTCGACGAGACCCCCGACGAGTCCCAGCGCGCCGCGGTCGAGGAGGCGGTGCGCAGTTGCCCGCGCCAGGCGATCCGGCTGGCCGGCCGGTGACACGGGCGGCTCGGCGCCACGTGGCGGTGGTCGGCGCGTCGCTGGCCGGCGTGCGTACCGCGGAGGCGCTGCGAGCCGAGGGGTTCGACGGCCGGATCACCCTGATCGGTGCCGAACGCCATCCGCCCTACGATCGCCCGCCACTGTCCAAACAGGTGCTCAGCGGAGAGTGGGCTCCCGAGCAGACCCGGCTGGACGTCGACGGCCTCGCCGCCGAGCTGCTGCTGGGCCGGAGCGCGATCGGTCTCGACCTCGCGAAGCGCACGCTCCGGCTCGACGACGGCGACACACTGGCCTACGACGCGGCCGTGATCGCCACCGGGACGACCCCGCGCGTGCCGTGGCGGTTACCTCCCGGCGCCCATCCGTTGCGCACCCTCGACGACGCGCTGGCTGTGCGCGCGGCGCTGAGTACCGCCACCACGGTCGCGGTCATCGGCGGTGGTTTCATCGGCACCGAGGTGGCCGCCGCCGTCCGGGGCCGCGGTCTCCCCGTCACCTTGCTGATGCCGGAACCCCATCCGCTGGCCCTGCTCGGTCCCCGCGTCGCCGGCATCGTGGCCGACGTCCATCGCGACCACGGCGTGACGTTGCGAACCGGTGTGCGAGTGCAGGGGATTCGGGGCCGCGATCACGTCGAGGGAGTCGTCCTGGCCGACGGCGAGACGGTGCCGGCCGATCTTGTCGTGCTCGGCACCGGCGTCGCCCCGGCCACGGGGTGGCTCGCCGGCTCGGGAGTGCCCGTGCACGACGGTGTCCTGGTGGACGGCTCGCTCTCGGCCGACCCGGGCCGCACCGTGTTCGCGGTCGGCGACGTCGCCCGGTTTCCCGACCCGCGCACCGGGCGGCTGCGGCGCGTCGAGCACTGGACCAACGCCGTCGAACAGGCCCGGCACGCCGCCCGCGCCCTCGTCCGCGACGACCGCACGCCGTACACGGCGCTTCCGTACTTCTGGTCCGACCAATACGACCGGAAACTGCACTGCCTCGGCACGCCTGACCCCGCCGACCACGTGCGGGTCTCATTCGGCCGGGGCACGTTCACCGCCACCTACGACCAGGGCGGCACCCTCACCGGTGCACTCGCGTGCAACGCTCCGCGCGAGCTGGCCCGGTTGCGCGCCGTCATGCTGAAGGCCGCGCCCGTGCCGCGATGAGCGTGCACCGGCAGCCGCAAGACGCTGCCCGAGAGGAAACGCCCGATTCGCGGTGCCACCGATCGGGGGTGGCGTGAACCGCGCGTCTCGGCGATGCTGCGAGGTCGGGACAGGAGGTGGCCGTGATGAAGGTCGTCATCGTCGGAGCGGGGGTCGGCGGGCTCACCGCGGCCCTGCGATTGCACCACGAAGGCATCGAGTGCGTCGTCCATGAGCAGAGCGAGCGGATCAGCGAGCTGGGCGTGGGGATCAACGCCTTGCCGCACGCGGTCAAGGAGCTCGCCGCACTCGGCCTGCTCGACTCGCTCGACGAAGTCGGGATCCGCACCCGCGAGCTGTTCTACACCCACCGGCTGGGGCAGGTGATCCTGCGCAAGCCGTGCGGGCTGGACGCCGGGTTCACGCTTCCCCAGTTCTGCCTGCACCGGGGCCGGTTGCAGGGCATGCTGCTGCGGGCGGTCCGGGAGCGGCTCGGTGCCGACGCGGTGCGAACCGGGCACCGGCTGGTCGGGTTCGACCAGGACGACAGTGGCGTTCAGGCGCACTTCGCCGACCGGCACGGTGGCGCGCCGGCCACGGTGCGCGGCGACGTCCTGGTGGCGGCCGACGGTATCCACTCGACCGTGCGGTCCCTGCTGTTCCCGGCGGAGGGACCGCCGCGGTGGAACGGCGTCCTGATGTGGCGCGGTGCCACCGACTGGCCGGAGTTCGGCGGCGGTCGTTCGATGATCGTCGCCGGGGGCACCGCGGCCAAGCTGGTGGTCTACCCGATCGCGCCGGGCCGGAGCGCGGGCACCCGGCTCACCAACTGGGCGATCTGCATCCGCACCGGGCGACCCGGTGATCCGCCGCCGGAGCGCCAGGACTGGGCCAAGCCCGCCGACCGGGCGGAGCTGGCCCGCTACGTCGGGCGGTTCCGGTTGCCCACGGTCGACCACGCCGCGCTGGTCGAGGCCACCGAGGAGATCTTCGAGTTCCCGATGTGCGACCGCGATCCGTTGCCCGCCTGGTCGCACGGGCGCGTGACGCTGCTGGGCGACGCCGCGCATCCGATGTACCCGATGGGCTCCAACGGCGCCGGCCAGGCGATCCTCGACGCCACCAGCCTCGCCGGGCACCTGGCGCGGCACTCCGACCCCACCGCAGCACTTCGGGCCTACCAGGACGACCGCCTGGCGGCCACCGGCGAGATCGTGCTCCGCAATCGCGAGGGCGGGCCGGAGAATGTCATCGACGAGGTCGAGCGCCGCGCTCCGGACGGTTTTTCCCGCCTCGAAGACGTGATCGACGCGGCGGAACTGGAGGCCGTCGTCACCGGCTACGCCCAGGTTTCCGGGGCATCGCAGCAGCAGGTGAACGACCCCGGCCGGTGAACCTCAGGCGCCCTCCACCGAACCGGGCGGCAGGAAGTCGACGTCGTGCAGCGCCGACAGCCGGACCACCTCGGCCGGGTCCTCCAGGTTGTGCAGCTTGTCGAACAGCTCCGCGAGCCGCCCGGCCGGGCTCACCCAGAACAGCCCTCGGCTGATGTCCTCGCTGCGGTTGTAGTAGGCGTGGGGGAGGCCCTTCGGCATCCGCACGGTGTCGCCGGGGCCCGCGGTCTCCCACTTGCCGTCGAGGTAGAGGGTGAACACGCCCTCCAGGATGTAGATGTGCTCGTCCTGGGTCGGGTGCACGTGCGGCGGTACGCCGGTGCCCGGAGGATCGAGCGTCTCGAACGCGAAGCTCGATTCGCTGGCGGCCTTCATGGAGTAGGTGTGCCCGAGCACGTTCCACACCTTCTTCCGCATGCCCTCGTGGGCGGGAGTGATCCCCTTCGGTAGGGGACCGAGCACGATTTCCTCGCCGGTCATCACACCTCCTGGCCGATGGTCACCTCTGCTGAGCACTTTGCGCCATACCGGTCGCGTTGTACAGCGTTGACATGGCAGCCTTCGTCCTGGGTGAGGAGGTGTGTCGTGGCGGTGGTCGACGATGTTCGCGGCCTGGGTTCGGAGCTCGACCGTTCTTATCCGGTGTACGTGCGCGGCCGGTTGAAGTTCCGGGTCAAGCAGATCGTCTATGTCGCGTTCTCCCTCGACGAGGCGGTGATGGGGTTCGCGTTCCCGAAGGAGGAGCGTGCCGCGCTCGTCGCCGGCGAGCCGGAGAAGTTCCGGCTGCCGTCGGAGTCGGACCTGCGGTTCAACTGGGTCGACGCCGAGCTTGCCGCGCTGGACGCTGCCGAGGCTCGCGAGCTCGTCGTGGACGCGTGGCGGATGGTGGTCCCGCAGAAGGTTTCCCGCGCCTACGACCTCGCCCATCCCGACGGCCCGGGATGACGGCCGCCCGGCCCCGTAAGGTGACGGGAATGGTCGGGCACACAGACGGCGGGGCGGGATGAGCCGCCGTGCGACGCAGCTCGCCGGGCTCGACCTCAATCTGCTCGTCGTCCTGCGGGAGCTGCTGCGGGAGCGCAACGTGACCCGTGCGGCGGAGCGGGTCGGGGTGAGCCAGCCGGCGTTGAGCGCGGCTCTCGCCCGGCTGCGGCGCCACTTCGAGGACGACCTGCTGGTCCGCAGCGGCCGCGGTTACGTGCTCTCGCCGCTGGCCCGGCAGCTCGTGCGCCAGGTCGAGGACGTCTGCGCGGCCGCCGAGCAGCTGTTCGCCACCGGGTCGAGTTTCGCTCCCGGCACGTCGGTGCGGGAGTTCACGCTGCTGATGGCCGACTACACGCTCGCCGTGATCGGCCGGCCGCTGGCGGAGCTGTTCGAACGGGAGGCGCCCCGCGCGCGGCTGCGGATCCGGCTGGTCCGCGAGGCGCTGAGTGCGGATCTGCCCCGGATCGCCCGGTTCGTCGACGGGGTGGTCGCGCCGCCGATCGAGCTCGACGACCTGCCCCGGCTCCGCTCGGCCGAGCTGTTCCGCGACGAGTGGGTGTGTGTCGTGTGGGCCGGCCACGACGTCGGCGACGACGGGCTCACCCTGGCCGACCTGCAGCGGCTCGACTGGGTGGTGCCGTATCACCGGGAGCCGGGTGTGGCCCTGCCGCCCGTACCGCGGCGGCTGGCCGAGCTGGGGCTCGCGCCGCAGGTCGCGCTGAGCGTCGAGAGTTACCAGGCCGTGCCCGCGCTCGTGGCCGGAACACACCGGATCGCGCTGGTGCAACGCCGGCTGGCCGTCGAGTTCGCGAAGCGGCTGGACCTCAAGGTCCTCGAGTGCCCGGGCGAGCCCGAGGGCATCGTGGAGAGCCTGTGGTGGCACGACGACCTCGACCCCGACCCGGCGCACGCCTGGCTGCGCGAGGCGCTGCGCGGTATCGGCGAAGGGCTCAGCTGATCATCGCGGCGCAACCATAATCCAGACTGATTCCCGGGATCAGGATTTTTGACTTCCGGCCCTCGGCGGGGATTCCTAGAATCTTCCGGGACAAGCGATATATCGCAGCGGAGCGGTATTCGTGATCGGAAGGAATTTCCTGGATGTCGACGACCGTACCCATGGCAGACGAGCGACTGACTCCGGAAGCGCGACGATCGGTCGTCGGCGGCATCCTTTCCCTGTTCGTCGACAGCTTCGACATCTACCTGCCCGCACTCGTGCTGCCGGCGGTGATGGACTACTTCGAACCCGACTCGATGTCGGCCACGACGAAGGTCACCCTCGTGACCGTCATTTTCGTCGTGACCCTGCTCGGGCGGCCGATCGGCGGCCCCATCTTCGGCAACCTGGCCGACAAGATCGGCCGGCGGCGCGTCACCCTGATCACCGGGATCGGGTTCACGGTCGTGACCCTGCTGATCGCCCTCATGCCGGGCTACGCGAGCTGGGGTTACGGGTCCATCGTCGGGCTGATCCTGCTCCGCCTGATCGGCGGGATCTTCCTGGGCGGCGGCTACGCCGGGCCGGTTCCGCTGGCCATCGAGCGCTCCCCGATGCGCCGCCGCGGCCTGGTCGGCGGCGTGATGGCCGCCGGAGCGCCCGCGGCCATCACGCTGATCAGCATCATCCAGCTCGTCGTGCTGGAGCGGTTTTCCACCCCGGCACTGCAATCCTGGGGCTGGCGCATTCCCTTCTTCTTCGGGGTCCTGCTCGGAATTGCCTACGTCGTTTATTACTCGCGCGTCGAAGAGGTCGATCTCGAGGAGCTCAAGAAATCCCGCGACGGAAATCGCGCGCCGCTTTTCCAGCTGTTCAACCGGAAGAACATCCGCGGTTTCGGCCAGGTGTTCCTCCTGATGACCGGAATGTGGTTCGCCGCGCAGATCGTCCTGTCGTTCATGCCCGGGCTGCTCGTCGGGGTCCTGCACCAGAACCCCTCCGACGTCAGCACCCTGGAGATCATCGCCAACGTCGCGACGATCCTCGGCATGATCGGCGCCGGGGTGTGGGGGCAGCGGATCGGCCGCCGCAAGCTGCTGCTCGGCTGCGCCGTGGCCATCACCTTCGGGGCCGCCCTCGCGTACGTGCTCCTCGTCCTGCTCGCCCGTTCCGGGGCCGGGTTCCTGCCGATCGGGATCGTCGCGGTCGTCGCCTTCGTGCTGCCCAACGCCCCGCTCGGCTGTCTGGTCGTCTACCTCAACGAACGCTTCGGCGCCGGTGTCCGCTCCTCGGGTTACGGCACCGTCTACACGCTCAGCCTCATCCTGCCCGCGCTGTACAGCGTCTGGATCACCGTGCTGCAGGCCGTGCTGCCCTACGAGTACACCGCCGTGGTCCTGATCGTCCTCGGCGGCGTGCTCTTCTTCGCCGGCGCGTGGATCGGCCCGGAGACGCGGGGCACCGTGCTGCTCGGCGAGCCGGCCGGGGCGACCGCACCGCACGCGGACGCCGCGTCCGAATGATCCCGCACCCGAACCCGGAGGTCACGATCACCAACCCAGAGCCGCGCAGCAACCACCCGGTCGGTTCGCCCCGGTGGGCGACGACCCGGACCCAGTGGAAATCGATGGGCTACACCGACGAGCAGATCAGGCGCCCCAAGATCGCCGTCGTCAACTCGTCCTCCGGGCTGGCGCCCTGTTTCGCCCACCTCGACGCGATCGCCGCGGCGGTGAAGGACTCGATCGACGCCGCGGGCGGGCTGGGCTTCGAGATCCGGACCGTGGCCCCGACCGACTTCATCATGGCTGCCGGCCGTGGTGGTGGTTACGTCCTGTCGGGCCGGGACCTGGTGTCCTACGACATCGAAGCCGTCGTCGACGGGGCGCAGCTCGACGGGATGGTCTGCCTGGCCTCGTGCGACAAGACGACACCGGGCCAGCTGATGGCCGCCGCGCGCACCGACGTGCCCACGCTCGTCATCGCCTGCGGCTACCAGAGCTGCGGAGCCCTCGACGACGGCCGCCGCGTGGACATCGAGGACGTGTTCGTCGACGCCGGGAAGCTGGCGTCGGGCGCGATCGGCTTCGACGACCTGTGTGCCATGTCGGACCGGGCGATCACCGGCCCCGGCGTCTGCACCGGCATGGGCACGGCCAACACGATGCACATCGTCGCCGAGGCGCTGGGCATGGCACTGCCCGGCACCGCGCCGACCCGCGCCAACAGCGACACCATGTGGGCGGCGGTCCGGGCTTCGGGCGCCGCGATCATCGCCGCGGTCGAGGCCGATCGGCGGCCCAGCACGGTGATGACGCCGGGCGCGGTCCGCAACGCGGTGGCCGCGGTGATCGCCGTCAGCGGGTCGATCAACGCGGTCAAGCACCTCGAGGCGATCGCCGCCGAGCTCCCCGGCGACCTCGACGTGCACGGCCTGTTCGAGGAGCTCGGCCACCACGTCGGCCCGCTCGCGGCGGTGCGGCCCAACGGTCCGGCGTCGATCGAGGAGTTCGACGACGCCGGCGGTGCCCGCGCCGTGCTGGCCCAGCTCGGCGACGTCGTCGACGGCTCGGTGCCGACGATGAGCGGCCGGACGATGGCCGAGAACCTCGCCGGCGCGGCGGTCGACCCGGCCGTGATCAGGGCGGAACCGATCCGGCCGCAGTCGACGATCGTGCTGATGCGGGGCAGCCTGTGCCCCGGCACGGGGATCGTCAAGCTGTCGGTCACCGAGACGCGCGCCCGCGCGTTCCGTGGCCCGGCAAGGGTTTACGAGTCCGCGCCCGCGGCCATCGAGGCGATCGAGCGCGGCGAGGTGCGGTCCGGTGAGGTGCTGGTGCTGAGGGGGCTCGGTGTCACCGGAACCCCGGGCATGGGCATGGCGTCGGCCGTGGTCTTCGCGCTCAACGGCGCCGGGCTGAGCGAGCAGGTCGCCTTCGTCACCGACGGGCAGCTCTCGGGGCTCGTCAACAAGGGCATCGTCGTCGGGGAGGTCACGCCCGAAGGCGGGGTGCCCGGCCCGCTCGGTGTGGTGCGCACCGGGGACGCGATCGCGATCGACGTCCCGGCCCGCACCGTCGAGCTGCTCGTGGCACCGGCCGAGCTCGAGCAGCGGCTCTCGGACTACCCCCGCACCCGGTCTCCGCAAACCTGGCCGGCCCGCCCGGGTTCGTGGCTCGGTGTCTACGCCGGCGTCGTGGAACCGCTCGACCGGGGCGCGACCCTGCGCCGTTCTTCTTCGTCCTAAGGAGTTTTGTTGCCTCACGCACTGACCGATCTGCGGGTGAACACCGTCACCCGGCCCGCCGACCGCGCCGCGGAATCGCTCGAAGCCGACGTCCTGGTCGTCGGCGCGGGCATCGCCGGCCTCACCGCGGCGATCGACGCGAAACGCTGCGGCCGCGACGTCGTGCTCGCCGACGCGCTTCCCGTCCTGGGTGGACAGTGCGTGAACTCCATGATCGGGTTGTTCTGCGGGATCTACGGAAACGCTCCCGAGTACCACCAGCTCACGCACGGGATCTTCGACGAGATGTTCCCGGCGCTGGAACGCTCCGGGGACATCGCGTACAACCGCACCCACACCCAGACCGTCCCCTACGACGAGGTCGTGCTGGGCCGGTGGTTCGAGAACCTCGTGTCCGAGCTCGGGATCAGGGTCGTCCTGGGCGCCTCGATCAGCGCGGTCGCCCTCGACGGCGGCGTGCTGGAGCGGGTCGAGTTCGCGACCCGGTACGGTCCGGTTTCGGTGCGCGCCAAGGGATTCGTGGACGCGACCGGCGACGCCGCACTGGCGTGGGAGGCCGGGCTGCCGTGCCGGGTGCCGGAACGGACGGTGTGGGGCTCGCAGCAGATCCGGCTCACCGGCCTGGTGGAGTCGGCCAAGCCCGACCCGGCCGAACTGGTGGCCCGCGTCGACGAGAAAGCCGACGAGTACGGCCTCGTCCGGCGCGACGGGCTCGCCTTCTTCTTCCCGGGGCGCGACACCGCCGTGATGAACATGACGCACGTCGAGGCACCGCTGACGGCGGTCGAGGCCGCGGAGGCGCAGCTGCGCGGACGGGCACAGGCCGACCGGGTCGTCGAGTTCCTGCGCGCCGAGTTCCCGGCGGCTTTCAAGGACGCTTCCGTGCTGGCGTACGGCTTTCCGGGCCGGCGGCAGACCCGCTGGCTCGCCGCCGACCACCAGCTCACGCTCGAAGAGGTCCGCCACGGCACCGCCTTCGAAGACGCGGTGGCGCGCACGGCGTGGCCGGTCGAGCTGCACGACCGGGTGTCGGGTTACGTCTGGGAGACGTTCGGGCCGGACCACGTGCACTACGTCCCGCTGCGCAGCCTGACCTCACCGGGCGCGCGGAACCTGGTCGCGGCCGGGCGGTGTGTCGACGGCGACGCCGCGGCGTTGTCGAGTGTCCGGGTGATGGGCCCGTGCTCGGCGATGGGCCGCGCCGCCGCGCACACGCTGGACCTGACCCTGGGCGGCGATGTCCACGACGTCGATCTGACCGCGCTGCGGGACCGCATCCGCGACAACGTGGAGGGCTGAGCGATGGTGGGCCTCACCGACGAAGAGAAGCGCATGCGCGACGGCGCGGAAGGCGACGCGGTCGCGGCGGCGATGGATCTGCTGATCCGCTACGCCGACGCGCTCGGCGCCGAGCGGCTGTGCGAAACCCGCAACGTCGCGGGCACGACCACACAACCTTCGCCGGCCAAGGAAAAACTGGTCGCGGAGGGCGGCTGGGCCAAGGCGTTCTCCGTGATCAGCCTCGACTGCGACGACGACCTCGAGATCCCGCCGATGCGCGTCCCGACGTGTCAGCTGCAGCACGGGTTCGGCGAAGACGCGCGCGGCATCATGCCCTACCCGGGGCACAAGATCGACCTGCAGGCCGAGGCCGAGTCGTTCGCCAGCAGCCGGGGCGTCAACGTGCTCGCCACGTGCACGCCGTACCAGGTCGGCAACCTCCCGACCTACGGCGAGCACGTCGCGTGGATGGAGTCTTCGGCGGTCGTCTACGCCAACTCCGTCCTGGGCGCGCGCACCAACTGCGAGGGTGGTGCCTCCACGGGCGCCGCGAGCCTGACCGGGCGGATCCCGTGCTGGGGCAACCACCACCGGGAAAACCGCTACGGCACGCACCTCATCGAGACGACGCTGGTGCCGGACGGGTTCCAGGACTGGGGGATGCTCGGCTACTTCGCCGGCGACGTCGTCCAAGAGGAGCGCCCGGTCGTCATCGGCGAGCTGGGTCGCCCGGATCTGGCGGACCTCAAGCACTTCGGTGCCGCGGCCGCGTCCTCGGGTGGCGTGGAGATGTACCACCTGCCGGGCCGGACCCCGGACGCGCCGACGCTGGAAGCCGCCTTCGGGGGCCGCTCGATCCCCGAACCGATCCGGTACGGCGAGGCCGAGCGCCGGGCGGTCTACGAGTCGCTGAACTCGATCGGCGACAGCGAGGACGTCGACTTCATCCTCCTGGGCTGCCCGCACGCTTCGCTGGAGCAAGTCGGCCGGGTCGCCCGCGCGCTGGAGGGGCGCAAGCTCTCCGCCGGGTGCGAACTGTGGCTGATGACGCCCCGCGCGTTGCGGACGGTCGCCGACCGCAACGGCTGGACCGAAACCATCCGGCGGGCCGGCGGGCGTGTGCTGACCGACTCCTGCCCGGCGATGTCGCGCGTCGCCCCGGAAGGCACGAGGGTGTTCGCGACCGACTCCGCCAAGCAAGCCCACTACCTGCCCGCGATCCTCGGGATCGAGGCGTGGTTCGGCACCCTCGAGGACTGCGTCGACGCCGCCGTCACCGGCCGGTGGCGCGGCTCGCTGGGGAAGGCAGCCCGATGACGGCGCCCGGGGTGCTGCTGCGCGGCCGCGGAATCGTGCCCGGCCGCGTCGTCGGCGAGGCGCTCGTTTCCCGGGAGACGATCTCTGGCTGGGGCGGCATCGACCCGGCGACGGGCACGATCATCGAACGCCGCCACGAGCTGTTCGGCGTGTGCTTCACCGGGAAAGTCCTGGTGTTCCCGGGCGCCAAGGGATCGTCGGGGTGGTCGGGCTTCTTCCAGTCCACGCGGCTGCTCGGCACCGCGCCGCTCGCGATGGTCTTCACCCGCCTCACGACGAAGGCCGCACTCGGCGCGATCGTCACCCGCGTTCCCGCCGTCACCGACCTCGACGACGACCCGGTCGCCCGCATCACCACGGGCGACCTCGTCGAGGTCGACGCCGACCACGGGCTGGTCAGGGTGCTCCCGCGCTGACGTCCCGGCGGCTCGGTGTCGGGCGGTGAGGTCCGGCCCGGACGCGTGTGCCCGACCTCACCGAGGGGCGCGTTGACCTTGACATCCGTGTGAAGGTTCGATCCTGGCGGCATGCGATACGAAACCCCGCGACCGGTCGAGACCCCGGACGCGAGCGTGCACCACAAGCTCCCGTGGGGGGCCCTGGCGGCGCTGGCCACTGCCGCGTTCATCACCATTCTCACCGAGGCGCTGCCGGCCGGGGTGCTGCCGGCGATGAGCGCGGACCTGAGGGTCGGCGAATCGGCGATGGGGCAGGCGGTGACGATCTACGCGATCGGGTCCGCGGTCGCGGCGATCCCGTTGTCCGCGGCGACGTCCAGGTGGCGGCGCAAACGGTTGCTGCTGGCCACGGTCGCCGGGTTCGCCGTGGCCAACACCGTCACGGCCGTCTCCGACTACTACGTGCTGACGATGGCCGGACGGTTCATCGCCGGAGTGGCCGCCGGGCTGGTGTGGGCGATGATGGCCGGATACGCGCGGCAGATGGTGGCCGGCCCGCTCCAGGGGAAGGCGACGGCTATCGCGATGGCGGGCGCGCCGCTCGCCCTCTCGCTCGGGGTTCCCGCGGGAACCCTTCTCGGCCAAGCACTCGGCTGGCGGGTCACCTTCTGGTCCATGACCGCGCTCGCGCTCGTCCTGCTCGGGTGGATCCGTCTCTCGGTCCCGGACCTGCCCGGGGAGGCCCGGCGCGGCCGGGCTCCGATGGCCCGGACGCTCCGGCTCCCCGGCGTCGCGCCGGTCCTGTTCGTCGTCCTGGCCTTCGTCCTGGCGCACAACATCCTCTACACCTACATCGCCACCTTCCTCGGCGGGCTGGGCATGGGCGGCACCGTCGACCTGGTGCTGTTCGTCTTCGGCTCGGCGTCGGTGCTGAGCATCTGGGTGGTGGGCGTGCTCATCGATCGTCGCCTGCGCACTCTCACCGTCGCCAGCACCGTGTTGTTCGCCGCGGCGGCCACGGTCCTGGCCGTGCTCGCCGACAGCGCTGTCGCGGTTTACGCTGCGGGGGCCTTGTGGGGACTGGGATTCGGCGGCGTCGCCACTCTCTTGCAAACGGCCGTGGCCGACGCGGCCGGTGCCGCTGCCGACATCGCCCAGGCCATGCTCGTCACCCTGTGGAACACCGCGATCGCGGTCGCCGGGGTCGTCGGCGGTCTGCTCCTCGACGGCTTCGGCCCCGCATCCTTCCCCTGGGCCGTCCTCGTGCTCCTCGCTCCGGTACTGGTCACTGTGATCACCGCCGGCACACACGGTTTTCCCTCGAAGCGGCCGGGTGCTGCCGCCTGAGCCGCTACGAGGTGATCGGCTGCCGCGCGCTCACGACGAGGGCGTCAGCAGCACACGTTTCCTCTGTGGTTGCCGCGAAGGTCGACGTCGATTTCGTGTACGAGCGGGTCATCTGCAGGATTTCGATGGTGTAGTCGTCGAGGATCTCGCGGTGCCCCAAGGCTTCGACGGCCCGATGCTCGGGATCGTTGTACCAGGCCCGCATGTGCTCCTCGGTCTCGAAGTACGCGATCGCCAGTTCCCGGCCGTCCGGCACGTCGAACTTGTGCAAGGAAACGAAACCAGGCATCGACGACGCCCGTTCGAACATCCGCGCCCCGATCGTGGCGTACTCGTCGTTCTGCCACTCAGGACAGACCTTGCCCCAGAAAAGTGCTACGTACACGTCAACCTCCCGGCAACTGGTCCGCGTTGACCGCAGCGAAGGATATAGCACTCGTGTCGACCGTCACAAGTACGCCATATGAGGTCAGGTCGACCAGGTCGGCGGTGACGTGAAGCCGAGGTTGCATATGGCGAACAGTTGACGACCGTCACGACAACGCTATAGATTCGCGGCTGCCGGCCACCGTGGCCGAGGGACGGAACCACACCTCAGGAGGAGCATTCATGGTTGTCGCGCCTGGGAAGTACCGGGTCATCTGATGGCCGTGGTCAACGTGCGCGCCGGCGGTCGCGTCATCGAGCTGGTCGAACCGAAGCGGTTCGCCACCCGGCCGCGCCCGGTGCCGGAGCCGGAGCCGGGTGAGGTCGTCGTGGTGATGCGGGCGCTCGGCCTGTGCGGCACGGACCTGCACATGTACAGCGGGCGTGCGGCGCGCTACCCGCACATCGTCGGGCACGACGGCGCCGCCGAGGTGGCGGCGGTGGGCGACGGCGTCACCCGAGTGTCGGTCGGGCAACGGGTGACGATCGACCCGGTCGCCCACTGTGGACAGTGCGAGCACTGCGTCGCCGGGCGTACCCAGCTGTGCCCGGACGGCGGGTACCTGGGCATGCTCGGTCCGGGCCTGCTCGCCGAGTACGTCTGCGTGCCCGAACGCCTCGTCGTTCCGTTGCCCGACCAGGTTTCCGACCTCGCGGCGACGGTGCTGGAGCCGGTCGCGGTGGCATTGCACCTGCTGAAGCGGGTACTGCCGGTGGTGCCGGAACCACTGCCGTGTGCGGTGGTGGGCGGAGGTCCGCTGGGGATCCTGCTGGGTCTGGTGCTCAAGCACCACGGCTACGCGCCGCACGTGTTCGAGCCGCACGCGGCCCGCCGCGAGCTCGCGGCGTCGGTCGGGCTGCCGGCGCACGCACCGGAGGCCGTCGACGTCGGTGCGGGTTCGCGGTTGATCGTCGAGACTTCCGCGGCTGCCGCCGGTGTCGCGCTGGCCGACGACCTGGCGACGCCGGGGTCGGTCGTCGCGCTGGTGGGCCGCGCGCCGCAGCTGATGGAGCCGGCCAGCGTGTTGCTCAAAGAGCTCACCGTGGTGGGTGTCAAGGGCGGTCCCGGGCAGTACCCCGAGTCGGTGCGGCTCGTGGCGGAAGGTGTGCTGGACCCGGAAGCGGTGATCACGCACCGGTTCGGGTGGGCGCAGGCGCAGGAGGCGTTCCGCGTGAACACCGACCGCCCGGAGAACGTGATCCGCGCGGCCCTGCACGGTCCGTGGTCGTGAAGCCCGAGGCCGTGCTCGGATACGGCTCTTCGCGCAGCCAGTTCGTCGAGCTCTGGCCCGTTCCGCCGCGCAGCCGCGGGCTCGCGGTGCTGCTGCACGGCGGGTTCTGGCGAGCTCGGCACGGCCTGGACCAGATGGATCCCCTGTGCGCGGACCTGGCGGAGCGGGGCTGGTCCGTGGCGAACGTCGAGTACCGCCGCACCGACGGCGACGCCGGCGGCTGGCCCGGCACACTCACCGACGTGCTCGAGGCGATCGATTCCGTGCGGCAGCACCGGGATCCGGGCGGGCCGGTCGTCGCGATCGGACACTCGGCGGGTGGGCACCTCGCGCTGCTGGCCGCCGCGTCCGCGGCCGTGGACCTGACCGTGGCCCTCGCCCCGGTCACCGACCTGCCACGATCCGCGGAAGCGGGCCTCGGAGAGGGTGCGGCCCCGCTTTTCATGGGCACCACACCCGAAGCCGACCCCGGCTCCTACCGGGCCGCTTCGCCCCGGTTCCGCCTGCCGCTCGGCAAGCCGCACCTCGTCGTCCACGGAGACGCCGACGAACGCGTCCCGGTCGACCACAGCCGGGACTACGTCGCCGCGGCTCGGCACGCGGGGGACGCCGTCGACTACCTCGAGCTGCCCGACGTCGGTCACTTCGAGCTCATCGATCCGAGTCACCACAGTTGGATCGAGGCGCGAAGCTGGCTGGCGAACGCCGTTTGCTGAACAGCCGCATCCTTGCCGGCCCCGCGGCGCCGGCAAGGATGCTGGTCAACCTGCGGTTGACCAGCGCCCACCTTGGTGGAGGAGCTCGGCCGGTGAACGCGTGTCCGGCGCCTCCGGCGGTGATCGCGGCGACCCGATTCCCGGACGGCGGTAGCCTCCACTTAGCGACCGCTTAGCCGCCGGGGTGCGCGGCAGAACAGGAGGCCAGTGCTGTGAACTCGTTCAAGGACCGCGTGGCGATCGTGACCGGCGCCAGCCGCGGGATCGGCCTCGCCATCGCGAAGGGCCTGGTCGAGCGGGGCGCGAAGGTGTGCATCACCGCGCGGAAGCCCGAGCCGCTGGCCGAGGCCGTCGCCGAGCTCGGGGGCGAGGACTTCGCGATCGCCGTGCCCGGCAAGGCCGACGACACGGGGCACCAGGACGAGGCGGTCGCCAAGGTGATCGAGCGGTTCGGCCGGCTCGACATGCTCGTGAACAACACCGGCATCAACCCGGTCTACGGGTCCACGCTCGACATCGACCCGGCCGCCGCGGCGAAGATCTTCGCGGTGAACGTGCTGGCGCCGATCGCCTGGACCCGGCGGGCCCGCGACGCGTGGATGGGCGAGCACGGCGGCTCGGTCGTCAACGTGGCCTCGATCGCCGGCCTGCGGGCGTCGCCCGGCATCGGCATGTACGGCGTGAGCAAGGCGGCGCTGATCCGCCTGACGCAGGAGCTCGGCGCCGAGCTGGGGCCGAAGATCCGCGTGAACGCCGTGGCGCCGGCCGTGGTCAAGACCAAGTTCGCGACCGCCCTGTACGAGGGCAAGGAAGAGGAGGTCGCGGCGGCCTACCCGATGAAGCGCCTCGGTGTGCCCGAGGACATCGCGGGCGCGGTGGCGTTCCTGCTCTCCGACGACGCGGGCTGGATGACCGGCCAGACCGTGGTCCTCGACGGCGGCGTGACCCTGGGCGGTGGCCTGTGAGCGCCGGGGTCGTCATCACGGGTGGCGGCGGCGGGATCGGCCGGGCGCTGGCCCGGCGCTTCGCGGCCGACGGCGCGCGCGTGGTCGTGGCCGACCTCAACGGCGACGCCGCGGCGGAGGTCGCCGCCGAGGTCGGCGGCACCTCGTTCGCCGGCGACGTCGCGAGCGAAGAGGGCGTCGCGAAGCTCCTCGCGGCCGCCCGCGAGACGCTGGGCGAGATCGACGTCTTCTGCGCCAACGCGGGCGTCGCCCCCTTCGGCGACGAGCAGTCGACGGAAGACGACTGGGCCCGCACCTGGGACGTCAACGTGATGGCCCACGTCCGCGCCGCCAAGCAACTGCTGCCCGCGTGGCTCGACCGCGGCAAGGGGCACTTCATCGCCACCGCGTCGGCCGCCGGCCTGCTCACGACGCTGGGCTCGGCGCCGTACTCCGTGACGAAGCACGGCGCGCTGGCCTTCGCCGAGTGGCTTTCGGCGACCTACCGCCACCGCGGCATCACGGTGCAGGCCATCTGCCCGCAGGGCGTGCGCACCGCGATGCTGGAGAGCAGCGGCCCGCGCGGCCAGCTGCTGATGGGCGCGTCGGCGATCGACCCTGACCAGGTGGCCGACGCGCTGTTCACCGCCATCGACGAAGGCCGGTTCCTCGTGCTGCCGCACCCGGAGGTCGCGGAGTACTACGCCCTGCGCGCCACCCAAACCGACCGCTGGCTCGGCGGGATGAACAAGCTGCAGCGCAAGATCGAGGCCCTGCCGGAGGACTGACCGGCCCGGACCACCCCGATGTGGCGTTGGTTGCGCCCAACGCACCCAATGCGGCGTTGGCGATGTCCCATTTGCTGGCATAACCTCGGAGCATGATCGCCAAACGGGATATTACCCCAGGTCAGGAGTCTGATCGGCCGCTCGTGCTCGACTCGTACGGCCGCCTGTCGCGGGTGCCGGAGACGGGCGAGCTGGAGAAGATCGAGACCCAGTGGGCTGACAATCGCAAGGTGATCGAGCGGGTCGGGGGCACGCTGGGCGAGGAGCTACAGGATGGGTTGTCGGCGTGGAAGCGCAGCGTGCGCCGACCCGGCTGGACACGGCTGCTGGAGCGGGTGGAGTCCGGTGAGTCGGACGGGATCGTGGTCTGGCACACCGACCGGCTGTTCCGGCAGCCGCGTGACCTGGAAAAGCTGATCGAACTCGGTGAGCGCGGTTTCAAGGTCTACTCGGCGCATGGCGAGCGGGACTTGGCCGATCCTGACGACCGGTTCATTCTACGGATCGAGGTTGCCCACGCGGCGCGCTCGTCGGACGACACGTCCCGCCGGATCAAGCGTCGGTTCGCCACCAAGCGCGAGCAGGGCGTTGGCCATCTCGGGGGTCCCCGGCGGTTCGGCTGGCCGGGCAAGGACATGATGTGGGCGCCTGGACCTGGTGAGACGGATAAGGACCGGCCGGACGTGTCTGCGGATCTCGTCGAACGGGAGCGGGCGGCGCTGCGCGAAGCGACCGACGCTCACTTAGCGGGCATCGGTCAGGGCACCATCGCGGCCGAGTGGAACAAACAGGGGATCCGGACCGCAGCGGGCCGCGAGTGGATCGCGGTGACGGTGAAATCGGTCCTCGCGCGACCGACTAACGCCGGATTGATCGAGCATGACGGCAAGCTAGCGGGACGGATCGACGGTGATCCGATCGTCGACCCGGAGAAGTTCGCACGGTTGCGGGCAACCTTCGCGGCCCGGCGGCGCGGCCGGGTCGTCGGCGAAAGCTACGTCGGCACGGGCATTCTGCGGTGTGGAGCGCCTGGCTGTGGTGTCAAGCTGTCGGCGAGCCGCAAGAATACCGTGTACAAGGACACCGGGGAGCGACGCGCCGTGTACTTCTGCAACAAGCAGCGGCGCGGCTGCGGGAAAGTGTATGGCGACCGGCGCGCGGTTGATCACGAGTTGCGGTTGTTGGTGATCGCGCGCCAGTCCGACTCGCGTCACGCCTCGGCGGTAGCGGCCGCGCGTGCACGGGTGGCGGACCGGCTCGCCCAGTTGCGCGAGGAGATCACCAAATGCGAGGACGTCCAGACCGCATTGTCCGAGCGACTCGGGTTGCTGGAAATCGACGTCGAGGCGTTCGACCGTGGCAACAAGCCGATCAGTGCACGTCTGGCGAAGCTGCGAGCGGAGCGCGAGGAGTTGTCTGGCGGGAACCCTGACGGTCCGGTGAAGGCTCAGAATCCGGCGCAGGTTGCCAAGCAGTGGGACAACGGCGATGTCAGCGAACGTCGCACCATGTTGGTTTCCGCTCTGGGAAAGACCTTGCTCTACCTGGACCCGGCCACGCGCGCCGGTGCGCGGGCGTTCGAGCGGAAACGCCTGCGACCGGTCGAGCCTGACAGGTCGTCGTCTGCTGCTTCCGCCTGATTGCGTATCCGAGGTCGACTCGCACGTTAACCACATCACTTCAGGTTCCTTGACGACGCTGCTCGGCGTCACGAGACGATGCGAGCCAAGCTGACTACTCGGTGTGCCCTGGTGCATGTACATAACGAAGGCCAGGATCGCGGCGTGCCGCCTGCGCACCGATCTAACCAGCGCCGTTCGGGTTGCGCCCGGCCTTGACGTCACGATTAGGTGTCAACAGCTAGGGCCAAAATAGATCCATCGACGCTGGTCAGAGGGGTGCGCTCCGGCTGATCGTCATTGTTTCGCGATCTAAAGTCGCGCATAGGTCCGCCAAGCGCCGTCAGCGCCTGTAACTGATCGCCGCCTATCGTCGACTACGAGACGTGACTGTGCGCGCACGAGTCGATGGCCGAAGGCGTGATCGACGCCAGGCGAGGGCGATGAAGCCTGACCATGCATTGGCCTCTCGGCGGCCGCAGCGAGGTATCGCCCTCCAACCGCCCACGACGATCATCGCTTCGCCGCTTCGTACGCCCGTCCGATTCGCGCATGACTCGCCTTGTTCTGCCGAGTGCAAGTATGCCGAGCCAAGTGGCTCCGCTCCGCTGCGTCAATCCAGCCGGCGTCGGGCACGTCGGGCAGCCCGAAGTCGTAGGCCAGGTTCCACGTCTGTGCCACGACCAGCGTCAGCAAGAAGCAGGGCAAAGTTGCTCGGACCACGCCCATTTGACGTCTTGCCGTTGAACAACGATCACCGTAAGTTCCCCTACTATGGCCTCTAATAGCTCGCACGGCGCGGCGGGCAACGCGCTGGGCTACCTTCATCAGTGCATGTGGGCGCTGGTTGAGCTAGGGAAGCGGGCCAGCGAGGATCCTGAATCTGAGCTACGACTTGAGGCACTCGATGACATTGAGTTCGGAATCAATGGCACCCCGACAGAACTCCTCCAAACGAAACATCAGGTCCAACCAGCGTCAGACCTTACCGCTAGCAGTTCGGACGTCTGGCGCACGCTCAACGTTTGGATAGACGGCTATAACAACCGGAGCGGTGCCAAACCAATTCTCCGTCTAATCACCACGGCTACGGCGCCCGACGAGAGCGCTCTTTCCTTTTTGCGGTCAGATTCGAGGCGAGACGTACCATTTGCTATACAGTCGCTTACAGCGTCTGCCGAGAGCTCTAAGAGCAAGAAGACGGCGCCATGGAGGATGAAGTTTCTGCAATTGTCGGAGCATGACCGTCTCAGTCTCCTTCAAAATGTCGTGGTCGAAGACGGTTCGACCGTTGCACGCGACATCGATAAGCCCCTCTTAAGCATTTTTCGTTACGCTATTACTAGAGGGCAAGAAGATAGCTTTTTGAAGCAGCTCAAAGGATGGTGGGCAGGCATCGCAGTTCGACTGCTCGATGGATCGCTTCCCGCAATAACCGGACATGACCTGCAGAGCTACGTCGAAGACCTGGTGGACCAGCACCGCGCCGACAATCTTCCCGTGTCCCTCGAAATACAGAACTCCCCTTTCGTTGAGGGGGATGCAAAAGAATTTCACGACCGCGAGTTCGTTCAGCAGCTGTTCTGGATAGCTCTTGACAACAGAAGACTGTGGAAGGCCGTTCGCGACTACCATAGATCCTACGCGCAACGTTCGGAATGGTTGCGGCACAACTTGATTTCCGAGATCGAGCTGGATCGATTTGCCTGCGCACTACATGATGAATGGGAGCAGATTTTCGACGAGAAGGTGGAGCAATTCTCCAGCGGTGAAATCAACGACGCTCAAGCTGGGCGTGAGGTTCTTTCCCTCTTGGCGCGAGACGCACGCGCGCGCCTACGTGAGCGCTTCGATCAACCTTGGTTCACTCGTGGAATGCTTCATGCAGTGGCCGATGGGTATGCCGGATACAGAATTGGATGGCACCCAGACTTTCAGATGAAGCTCGAAAGTATGCTTGCTGATGTTAGCTCCTGAATCCCATTCGCCGGAAGCCTTGGCCCTGTTCAATCCGGCTATTACCGGAGCAGCACTTGGCTATGCTGTCGAATCTTATCAAGGCGCAAATATAGATGGACTTCCATTCTTCTTCTCGTTTCTAATCTTGCCCTTTACGCTGAATCCAGAGTTGCGCAAGTCTGTGGGCGCGAGTAGTCGTAGGACTTTAGCCTCGTGGTCGGTGTCAAACCCGGCACTGCATGCGCAGTACCCGCACATTGCTGAGATTCTGGTGCCGACGACGAGACGAGCTCTGCGCTACTGCTTGAGATATGATCTACTTGAGGTCAGAAATGCCAGCTTGCATGTAAAACGTCGCCTCAGGCGAGTTAATCGATCGCATCCAGATGAGCTAAGAGAAATTGTATCCGCAGCACGAACCTGTGGGAAATGGTTCGCCTCGACCGACATTGTAACGGCGTTTTCCCTACTTGGAGTGAAACCGTAGAGCTATGCACATATTGGCAGTATCAGTTTATAGCCACAACGGCAAAAGGCGTGACATTCGTCTCAGGCCCGGCCGACTTAATGTCCTTACAGGGCGATCTAAAACCGGTAAGTCTGCGGTTCTGGACCTTGTAGAGTTCTGCCTTGGACGCGACCAGATCACACTCCCATTAGGGATTATTTCGGAGACGGTTAGCTGGTATGCCATCTTGGTGCAAATCGGTGACGCTCACTTGGTGCTAGCTCGACCGAATCCCGAGACGGCGACCACGAGTCGCGCGATGGTTTTGATCGGCGATAGAACTCTGGACCTTCCAGATCATTCCAGCCTCAGAGTAAATGCCGACACGACGGTTATTCGAGAACTGCTCAGTGAGCGACTAGGAATTGAGTCGTTCAGGGTGGAGCAAAGAACTTCTCTTCGCAATAGCTTTGATGTCTCAGTGCGGCACGCTGTATTTTATAACTTTCAGAAGCAGACAGAGATTGCTAGTCAGCAGTTCTTGTTTCACAGGCAGGGCGAAGAGGGCATCGCCGCTACAATTAGAGAGACGCTTCCCTACTTTCTCGGGGCGGTTAACCCGGAGCAAGTAGTATTGCGTCAGCAATTTCTCCAGGCACGCCGCATCCTCCGTAGAACGCAACGAGAGCTGTCCGACGCACGAGTGCTGATGGAAGAACAGGATTCTCGTCATATCGCGTTGATTAGAGATGCATCTGCTCTCGGCCTGATATCCTCCGAATTTTCGGAGGGACCAGTGGATGATGTTCGATTTGCGCTAGAGCTAGCCTTGAATGGCGCTCAATCGCCGATAGATGTCTCATCTTCTGAAAATGAGGTTAATACTAGCGGTGGCGTAAGTAGGCGACGCGAATTGCTGGATCAGCGCCGCCGTTTGCGCGTAGAGTTTCGCGAGGTGGCAGACAGCATAGATCTTCTTCAAGGCATTCGCCGAGAGCAGCAAGATCTTGATAACGAGTTGGGTTATCAGTTCCAGCGCTTGCAGTCATTAGATCTTCTTCCCAAGCGAACACGTGATGGCGAGGATCTGGAGGAAACCTGCCCGTTCTGTTTGCAGGAAGTTCCAAACCCTGATCCGAGCCTTACGCTCCTTAATTCTTTGCGTGACGATATAGGGCGCAGGCTAGAAACTTCGAGCAATATCCGGCCTCGACGCGAGACGGAACTCAGGCGTCTTGTTGAACGTAGAGAACAACTACGCGAAGAGATTAAGGTGAACTTGACGCAGTTGGATGGTCTGAGTATATCGGAGAACTCAGTCTCGGACGCTGACTCAACCTCCCTTCAGCGGGCCTTCCTGCAGGGGCGTATTGCCCAAGAGCTTAATCTGGGGGTTTTTGGCACTGATCGGATCGCGGAATTGGTTGAAGCGGAAGAGGTCGCTCGGCTTCGCGTAGAATCGCTCCAGTCCAACATGGACGATGAAAGTGTCGACTCGAAAATGGACGAAATAATGCGCCAGGTTGGCGTAGACTTGACTGATTACTCTAGATATCTACAGCTAGAGAACTCTGAGCACTATATCCGTCTCGATCCCGACCACCTTACTGTCGCAGCTGTGACCCCTGGCGGCGTTCGACCATTAGCTCGCGTCGGCAGTGCTGAGAACTGGATTGGATATCATTTGGCGGCTCACCTTGCGTTGCATAAATGGTTTGTCTTAAATGATCGACCCGTACCGCGCTTCGTGATGTTCGACCAGCCAACCCAAGCATTCTTTCCAGAAAAAGTCGCCGATGCTGCGGAAATAGAAGATGCAGACTGGCAAGCTGTGCGTCGTCAGTTTTCCCTGATGCATGAAGTAGTAAATACCCTCTCAAATGAGCTTCAAATAATCGTCTGCGACCATGCAAACCTAGGCGAAGAATGGTTTCAGGAAGCGGTCGTGGATAACTGGAGAAGAGGTGCTGCACTTATTCCAGTTGACTGGGTTGACGCTGAATGAGTCGCCGAAAAGTTCTCGCCGCCGGCGTCGGAGCCGCGTGAGAAGGGTTTGCATGTTTTCTGATCGGCATGCGTCTTGACATGCCGGCACGGGGTTGAACGCTGCACGTCAATTCCTGAGCGACGCGAAATATATCATGGCGGTGGACGACACTGTCTCACAGAGGCGTGTCATTTACCGATAGGGTTATGGATGAATCCGTGGATTGCTGTGGTGGGAACGCTCAGCGGCGTTGCGTTAACTGCGGTCGCGAGCTTCGTCAGCGCGAAGCAGAACATTAGAAGTCAGCGCGAAGCTGCGCGCGCAGCGAAATCATGAATCTCGCAACAAGCTTCGAGAAGAGCGGCGCACGGTGTTTGTCGGGTACTTTCTTGCATATCAGGCTTTGGCGAGCCGTGCGATCGAATTCGCCGAGTCGAACACGCACGCGACCCAACCTAGCACCGCGCAGACAGAGGCTAGTTATGGCCAGAAGTCGGCTAGGTATGCTGACGAGGAGCGCGAGTTGTTCAGCCGTGCCTATCAAGAACTGCTCATAACTGCCGCGTTGGGTGAAACGTTCAATGCTGCGCGCGAAGCAAGCGCAGCACTTTGGAATATGGTAAACGCTGCCACCGATCAAAATATTGTAGTATTTCGTTCCGCCGAAGATGAAACGCGCACTTCTCGCCACAAGCTTCGCCAGTGCATGAGAAATGAACTCGGATACAGCATTCACGATGAACAGTCGAATACGTGATCTGGGCATCCAATAGCTCCAAATCAGAACCAAACGTGGATAGAACCCGTATTGGCCGCCGAAGGTCGTCCCTTCAGGTGGCCGACATAGCGTCGACGAGGACCGGGCCGGCCTTGGGCATGGCAGCCCCGGTCCTCGTCTAATCATGGGTGGGTGCGTTGGTCGATCCTGCGAAGCACAACGGCAAGAGTTTCAACCTCGTCTGCCGTCATCGGTGGCCATGCAGCGCACACCTGCTCCCAGTACTCCAATCCTTCAGCATCGATTGGTTCGGCCAGTTCGGCTTGGTCTTCCTTTGCAGATTGGGCTGTGCGGCGTCCGGTCGTGTCCGTAGCCCGGTCAGCCATCATCCACACCCGGCTCACCGTCTGCGGTCGCATCCGGTAGAGCACCAGCGAGTGCGCGGTCGACGGCCTCGCGAATGTCGGTGGCGAGGTACCCGCGCACGCGCTTGGTCTGGCCATCCTCCGCCAAGATGTAATCACGGGTTGGACGGCATCCCAACTCGCCCATCTGCCGCCCAAAAGCGGTGGGCTCGACGTCGAGTGCATCGACAAGCTCAGCGCTCGGAATGAACTCCCGTTCGTCGAGGTCGTCGCCGAGATAGTCGACCACCAGCGCGAGCGGCTCAGGCAGGGTGACCGGCTCAACCGTTTGCAGTACGGGACTGCCCGTGCCGAGAGCCTGTGCGACGGCCGCGCGGTCGAGCGACGGTGGACTGTCTTGCCCGAGCGCGTGACCACTGAGCGTCCCAGCCGACTCGCGCAGCGCCCTGCCCTGCTGACAGATGGTCTGCCAATCCTCGTTCGGCATGTAGTAGGTCCGGACAGTCATTGCGAGTACGTCGGCTCCGGCAGCGGTGTGGCCGTCTGGGCGCAGGATGCCGACGCCCTTGTGCGACGGCAGTAGCCGGCTGGAGTCGAATCCTCGCGTGTTCATCTGTTCGCCGAGCACAATGTTGGAGTCGCGCCAGTCCATCACCCGCAGCGCGAACCGCGAGCCGAGGACCGCCCGCAGCCCGGACGGGATCGTCTTCGAGTCCGGCCGCTGCGTGGCCAGTACCAGCACGATCCCGGCTGCCGGTCCTTTCTTGGCCAACCAGGTCAGCAACTCGCCGATGTACTCGCCAGCTGTCAGCTTCTTTCCCTGTACCTCCACGGGTGTCCGGTCTTCCAGCGGTACTTGGACCTCATCGATGAAGATCGCCGTAATCGGCATGTTCAACGCGCTGTCTCGGGACATTTCCGGCGTCACCTTCGACTCGGGGCACGTCAGGTCGTCGAGGTCCCGCATTCGCCGGAACCGTCCTTGAACCTCGGCGACCAGCTCAACCAGCCAGTCCGCAAGAGCCAAAACGTGTTCGGGTTCGTCGCCGGACATGAACCGGTGCGCCACCTGGCTGGCGGCGTCCCAGTCCTTGCCTGCCTTGAAGTCGGCCACGTACAGCCGGACCCACGCGTCCAGGATGAGACCGGCCGCCGCGAGCCGAGCAGCGAAGGTCTTGCCCTGTCGAGGGATCGCGCCGACCAGAAGTGACGTCCAGACCAGCGGCAGATCGATCCGGCGGTCTCGCGCGTCGCGCCCGAACGGCACCGGACGCCACGCGTCCCACGTGGAGACGCCGAGCAGCGGTGTCGGTAGCGGTGGCCGGGCGTACGGGTCCTCATCCGCGACCCACATCGACACTCGCCCGGCGTGCCCGCCGTTGCCGCGCACGCGTTCCACGATGAGCTGAACCTCATCCACCGCGAGGGCCGACGCGAGCGCTTCCCGGTTCTTCACCACGTCGGCTGCCTTGCGAGTTGCGGGCAAGTCGACGGTGATGGCCCATCCGTTCCCGATATGGGTAGCCCGTTCGACGAGCCGAAGAGTTTCGTCCTTGCCGATCAGCTTCGCGTCCCGAAACGCGTCTACCAGGACTTGCGGGTCCATCGTCCAAGTGAGCGTTCGTGGCCCGGCGAGCGCGGGTTTCCGTCCAGGGCTCCCGTCTTTGCGACGCCCCAGGATCGCCAGCGTCACCGACGCGACGGCACCGGCCATCCATAACTGATCGGACCCGTACACGAGATCGACCACGGCGACCGCCAAGGCCAGGACGGCGAGAACAGCGCCGGTGACCTTCCACCGGAACAGAGTGAGTTCACGGATCTCGGTGAACTTGTCGGCCAGCTTGTCCGACTCCTCGGCCGCCGTGCGGTAGTCGCGCACCTTCACCCAGCCTCGCCACCACCGCGCGCCGACGACGACACCACGCAGCACCGCACCGACGAACCGCCACGGCGACTTGAGCACCCAGACCACGCCGTCCTTGGCGGCTTGCACCGCGTGCGGCTTGCTCTTGAGCCACAGCGGCACCCGGGGCGAGTGCCGCCACCACCGCGCGAACCGGCGCCGCATGGTCCGATGGCACGGCTGCGGCAAACTGTCATCGATCAACTCGCCATCGAGCACCGGCCCGACGTGCTCGACTTCGTGCGAACCCATCCGGGCCAGCTCGGCACCACCTTCCTGTTCAGTGTTCATCGCGTGCCCCCTTGACCACCTCGGCGACGAGGGCCGCTGCGAGCCGGGAGGACAGGCCGCGCGAACAGCCGGTGACCTCTCGCACCCACGCCGGGGTCACGACGATGTCCGGTGACCACGCTCGCCGAGCATCGGCGAGATAGTCGGCGAACCATCGCCGCTTGACCGGCTGCTCACGCCAGGGCGCGGCCGGTTCATGACCGCCGTCCGGGTTCGTGGCGTTCGTGAACGCCACCTGCATGGCGTCGGTGAGCTTGTCGCGTAGGTCGGTGACCGCCTCGGCGGCAACGAACACCACCAGCGGGGGGACCGAGTGCAGGACCACCCCGGCCGGCGACCCGGCCGCCCACGATGACCAGGTGTTCATGACGTAGGTGGCTGCCAACGTGAGCCACTTCGCCGTCCGAACCCATGGTCCGGTGTGGACCTGGTATCGCGCGGTCACCTGCTCGGCTCGCAGGATCGCGAGCAGGACCAGGCACACCGTCGGATCGAGCAGCCACGCTGTCAGCCACGGCAGCGAGCCGAACGCGGCCCCGGACGCGGCGAACCATTGGACGTTGGCGGTGGTGAAGGCCAGGCCAAGGATGATCCCGGCCCAGCACAGCCGGTCCACCTGCGTCCGGGCGCGTTCGACCTGCAAGGCCACTACGTCCGGATGCGTCTGCCAGCGCCGGACACTGGCTGCCTCGGCAGCATCGTCGGCGAGCCGTTGCGCTCGGCTCGGCGCGGCCGGGGCGGGCAGTCGCCGGGCGGCGGCCACCCTTCCCGGGTTCTGATGGGTCGCGGTCATCGGCGACCACCGCCCCGGCGCGGGGTGTCCTGCGATGTGACCGTCAGGGCACGCGTCAGGACGTGCGCGGCGATCAGGTCCGGCAGACCGAGCACCACGAGCAGCAGCGTCGGATTACCCGGATGCGTGATCACCAGCCACTGAACGCCCATGAACGCCGCTCCCGTGAACAGCACCCGCCCGGCGAGTGACACCACCCGGGCGCCGGCTCTCGCCGCATCGGCGGTTCGGCGTGCCTTCCGTGCACCGAACCGCCACACGACGAGCAGCGCGAACAGGACACCAGCTCCGGCGAGGATCTGCATCGGCGTGAGGGAGAGCGTCATCGCGCCGCACCTCCCCGGCGGCGCAGCCACGCCGGGTGGAGCGCGCGCCGGTCGGTCTCCGGCAGCGCGCCCCAGACCCCGAGCGTGTTCGCTCCGGCGGTGCGCAGGTCGAGTTCAAGGCACTCGTCGATCACCGGGCATCCGGCGCACAACCGGGCGGCAAGCTCCCTGTCTGGCGGGTCGTCCCCGATCAGTTCGGGCATGTTCTCCCGGTCGAACGCCCAGAAACACAGACCGTGCCTGGTCACCAGGTTCGTGAGCACATCGTCCGGCACGTCGGCGTACCGGTCGAGACGGGCGGCCATCTCCGTGTACTTGTGTTCGGTCATCGCGCACCCCCGTTGAGCACGCGCCGCAGTTCGGCGGCCGGGATGACCAGCCGGGAACGGCGCTGCACGGTGCGGATCTCTCCGACCCGGATCGCGCGATGGATCGCGTTGAGGTCGACAGCGAGAATCCACGCGGCGTCGGTTGTCGAGTAGAACGCCGGTCCACCGGCGTTCGGAATGTGGTTTTGCATGGATGAGACCTTTCCGAGAAGAGATGATTTGATCGCAATATATGAGCTGATTTAGTCGTTCGAAGGCATGGGAATGCCCCGGGTGCGTGACTCGGTCTTGATCGCGGGCCGCGGAATCCGGTTGAGCGCTAATGTCGGCGCTGAGGCGGACCACGGAGGAATGGGTGTCGGAAGACTGGGCGGCGGTCGCGGAGACCATCAATGAGCGCGTGCAGGCGCTCGGGTGGAAGCAGCGCGAGCTGGCCGAACGCTCGCAGGTTTCCCAGGCGATCGTCCGGGAAATTCAGAACCACACCGTGGAGCGCAAGCGCAGCGACCGCACGCTTGAAGCGTTGGCCTTGGCGCTCGGGCTGCACCCACAGCACCTGCTGGCCGTGCTGCACGGCCGCATTCCGCCGGCCCCGGGCCAGCCTCGGGAAGACATGGAGGATGCGGTATCGGCGCGGCTGGCGGTGATTGAGCGTCGGCTCTCCGAGATCACCGAACACCTGGCAGAGCTGAGGGCGGACCTCGCTGTCGTGCTGAGCCGCCGCGACGAGCAATAGGCGTCCGATGGTCAATGGCGCGGGCTGGATTTGCTGGTTTCCGTCTGCGTTCATGCCTCAAGGAAACGGCAACGAGACACCTTTCCGCAGGTGGCTGAAGTTAACGACGATTCCATTAACTTCCACTAACCGCGCAGGTCAGAGCGGTTATCCCGGAGGTGTGGCCGATGGCTGAAACGCGGCTCCAGGCCGTGCGCCGCCAGCTTGGCTACAAGGCCGACGAGGTCATCAAGATGCTGCTCCGCCGCGCCGACGCGCTCGCCGTGCCCGTCATGTCGGCGACAAGCCTCAAGGTCAAGGTGTCGCGCTGGGAAAACGGGCACGAGACCGTCAGCCAGCCCTACCGGCGTCTCTTCCGCGACATCTACGGCCGCACCAACGAAGAACTCGGATTCGAACCGGAAGAAACCGACGACGAGGCCGAGGAACTCGTGTCTCGGCTGGCGCGCGCCCGCTCGGTCGACGCTGAGTCTGTCGACATCTTCCGGCGCCAGGTCGACCAGGCGCGGCACGTTGATCGGAAGCTCGGCGGGGTGCCGCTGCTCGACCAATTGCGCAGCAACATCGATCAGCTTCAGCGTCTGCTCGGGTTCAGCACCCTGCGCGGACAGCGCCAGGCGTTGGCAGTGGTGCTGACCGAGGCCTCGGCCCTGGCGGGATGGGAATCGCTCGACCGCAATGCGATCCGGCAGGCGTGGGAGCACCACGAAACCGCCAAGTCGGCTGCCCGCGAGGCAGAGTCGGCGATCCTGCTCGCCCATTCGACCGCGCAGCAGGCGTTCATCCTGATCGACCTCGGCGAGGTCGAGATGGCCATCGAGCAGCTCGCGGAAGCACGCGCGCTGGCCGAGCGGGCGGCACCACCGCTGCTGCGGTCATGGATGGCGGCCGCGCACGGCGAAGGCCTCGCCGCAGCAGGCCGACGGGACGAGGCGCTACGCGCGTTCGACGCGGCAGGCACGCTTCTGCCGACCGACCCCGTGGACCCGGCGTTGCCGTTTCTCTTCCTGGGTGGAGCCCATCTCGACCGGTGGCGCGGCAACGCGTTGAGCAAGCTCGGCGAATCAGATGCCATCCAGCATCTCACCGACGCGTTACCGCGCCTGCCACCGGACTTCGTCCGGGCCAGGACGGGAATGCTGGTCGACCTGGCGTTCGCCTACGCAGCAGCGGGAGACCGCGACGCGGCACTCGCCCACGCGCGGCAGGCGCGGCGAGTGGCCATGCAGATCAAGTCCGATCGGCAGCTACGGCGTCTCAACGGTCTGATCCTGCCCGGCAGCAGCGCCCCCGGTGCCGCGTGAGGCGATGTAGTACAGCAGCGGCACCAAGGCACCTGCGCCGAGGATTTCCTTCCGCAGCGCCAGCTCAGGAATCCGGGTGAGGGGAACCCACTCCAGCCGCCCGACTTCCTCGGTATCGGTCGGTTCGCCGACCTTCTCAGCCTTGCGCCACAGGTACACGTCGGTCTGCGCGGTCACCTGCCCTGGCAGCGGCTCGAAGCCGATCAGGTGCTCGGCCTCGCCGAGGGGCTGATAGCCACTCTCTTCCCGGATCTCGCGCGCCGCCGTCACTTCGGGCTCTTCGCCCTCCTCGACCAGGCCGCCGAGCAGCTCATAACCCCATTGGTCCGTGGCGAACCGGTAGCGCCACAGCATGAGCACCCGATCTTGCTCGTCCACGATCAAGCCGATGGCGATGCGGGCGAGGTGCACCACGTGGTACTCCCACCGCTCACCGTTCGGCGCCTGCACGTCGGTCAGGCCCAGCCGGACCCACTTGTTGTCGTAGACGGTCCGCTCGCCGAAGGTCTTCCATGCTCCATGCTCGTCAGCCACGCCCAGCACCCTACGGGGGCGTCAACGTCCGTTCCACGTCCATCCGATGGACATGGAACGGGCCTGTTGGATGCCTCCGTCCAACCCTCGCGTAGACCTAAAGGGCCAGGTCAGGCCATGTGCTGCCGCTCACTGGAGTGATCTCCGGCGTTCTGCGGACAGTTTGTTGCCGGTTGGCTACTATCGGTGCGATAGAGGTGCTCATGGTGTCAGGGGAGGCTGCAAGTGGCTGGGCAGGAGCAGGCGGCGGTCAACGCTGTCAGGTTCGTCGTGGCCGGCGGAGGGGGCGGAGGCGCCTCCGGTGGTTCGGCTAACGGTGCCTTCGCACTAGACCGGGACGCCATGACTACCGAGTTGGCAAACCTGCAGCAGCTTCAGAGGCGGATAGCCGATCAGCTTCGCGCTGCGGTGCCAATGTGGTCTATCCAGTCTCCGGGCAATGATCCCGCGTCGCTGCGAAACACCGACGCTTCCAACAAGTCCGGTCGCGCCTACCAGGACGCGCTTATCAGGCAACGCGATTTCGTGGGTGTCTTCATCGGTAAGATCCAGACTGCGCTCGGGATCTACGGAGCCAAGGACGAACAAGCTGCACAGGATGTCAGCGCTGCGGGTGACGGAGGCCACTTCTAATGGCTGGTGTACCTAGGTTCGTTGGCGTCGTCGCTGGTCTGGCTGTTGCGTGCATGCTTACAGCTTGTTCGGGGGCCACAGAGGGCAACCCCGAGCCGGGCGCAGTTCAGTCACCGTCCAGTGCCGGTCCGTCGGCTCCCAAGATTGATTCGCCCTTGCCTGCGACTCTGGTCCAGGGCGATCCATGCGCGGCACTCACTTCTGCTCAGGTCGATAGCCTTTTCTCGAACACGCCGACGCGTAGCCCGGCAGCGGAAGACACCGGAGCTGCGAAGTCATGCTCATGGGGTGATGACGCCCGGGGTTCTCTGGTCGGTATTCAGTTCGTGTATGCGTGGAAGCACGGCTTGGCCGACGTGTATGCGACCCAGGGTCGTGGTTTCTTCAAGGTCTTGAGTCCCGTGCAGGGGTATCCGGTGGTCGCCTACGGTCCGTCGGATCAACGCTCCAAGGGGATGTGCAATGTCGCTGTCGGGATCGCCGACAATGCAGCATTCGAGGCTGACGTTCAGTTCGCCAACTCAGCTGTGGGCACGGGGGATCCGTGTGATGACGCGCGAAAGGTCGCCGATCTTGCGGTTACCACGTTGAAGGCGGGTGCGTGATGGCGTCGGGTCCGGCTGGTGTGGTGCAGGCGTGGATGGAGCAGCAGCAGGCTCAGGGCAAGCTGATCTTGCCTGGTGAGCTGGTGCGCCGGGTCCGGGGCGGTGCTGGGCTGGGCAGCCTCGGGGAGGCTCAGCACATCAGCATGTCTCAAGCCTCCGTACAACAAGGAATCGAGGCGGACACGCAGTCGATCGTGTCCCGGTTGGAGTCCGCGTGGTCGGGGCAGAGTGGTGACGCGGCCCGGGGCGGGTTGCGGCCGCTGGCGGACGCTGCTACCGCGTCTTCGACGGCGTTGGGCACGAGTCAGAACACGTTGACGGATCAGGCTCATGCCTTCCAGTCCACTCGGGACTCGCTTCAGGAGGTGTCGGACTCGCCGCCGGAGCGGGGGCTGGTCGACGTGGTGACGCCGTGGGACACCGATGTCGAGGACCAGATCAACTCGCGTAACGCCGCGATCGATCGAAACAACCAGATCTACCAAAGTTTTACATCCACGAGCGACGGCCACGCACAGAGGATGCCGAACGATTACGGCCAGCTGTCTGACGCGCAAGGCGACTTCACGGTGGACACCCCCTCTGCCGCAACGAATCAGCATGCGACGAACGCGCAGCATTCCACGTTCCAGCCGCGGGGTTCTTCCGGCGATATCGACGGTGGGGTCTCGCAGCCGGGTCGGCACGGCACTCCGGTGACCTCGCCGTCCTGGCAGTCGTCGCCGTCCAGTGGCGGCGCCGGTTCGTCGAATTACGCGCAGCTTCCGGCCGCTCAGGTGCCTGGCGGAGATGGCACGAACACGGCCGGTTTTGTCCCTTCCGCAGATCCCACGGCTGGGGGGCTCCGGGGTGGCGGTGACGCGACACGATTCACTCCGGGCGGCCCGGGTGGCGGCTCATCGTTCGGCCCGGGAAGTGGCCCCGGATCCGGCGGCCCCGGTTTCGGCGGTCCCGGTTTTGCCGGTGGCTTCACGAGCGGTGGCCCCGGTTCCGGGGAATCGGGCGCTGGTGGTCGCGGAGCGGGGATGCCTGGAGCAGGTTCGCGTTCCGGCGATCTCGCCGGGCCGGGGCGGTCGACGGGCGCGGGCCGGTTCGGCCCGGCGGAGGAGACTTCTGCCGGACGGAGCGGCGGCACCGGGGCTGCCGGTTCTCGCGGCGCGAACGGCATGCCGATGGGCGCTGGGGGCGGCAAAGGCGCCAAGGAAGAGGACAAGGAAAAGAAGTCCGCTTCCTATTTGCTGGAACCGGACCCGAACGCGCTGTTCGGTTACGACGGCAAGGCCACCCCGCCCGTGATCGGCAAGTAGTCACTTTCGGACGTCGACATGTTCATGGACGAACCGGTGACGGTGCCGCGCGTGGCGCTGGCCAGGGCGTGGGAATGGGAAAAGGTCGGTCCGGCGCATCCTGTGCTGGGCGTTGTGGAGTGGTGGCTCGAAGACGATGTGTCAGGCCAGTTCGACGAGCTGATCCGGCAGGCGCTTGCCGAGCCCGGGTTCTACGACTTGCGCCGCAACCGTCTTACCGGGGAGTTCCGGGACGTGTTGTGGGGTGTGTCCTCTGCCGACGCGGAGTGCTATCGCATCTCCGGTGATCGCAGCGGGCGCAAGTCGGCCGCGCTCGCGATCGTTACCGGCCGATCGGGGCTGCTGTTCACTGTGGACGATGACCAGGTGACGTTAGCGCGGATCTCGGCAGGCAGGGTCTGCCAGGCCGTCGTCGGCACGCTGCCCGAGGTCCGCCCGGCCGGCATTGCTGAGATTGCCGTGCGTCGATCGGAGTACGGGTCGAGTCGGGTCGCTGACTACTACGACTTGGACGTGACGAGCGACTACACCGTGCCCGACCCGGCTGAGCGGCTTCGCGCGCTGATGGCTGCCCCGCGCAGTGCTGTGCATCAGTTCTACGTGGCCAACAGGACCGATGGGGTGCGGTCGTCGAGTCTTCCGCTGACTGTGGTGGACACGATCAGCGAGGGGCGAGTTCTCACAGTTCTGCAGAATGGTCCCGATGGCGAGGACGTGATCACCGCTGGTCCCGGTAGCGCCGACTACATCAGCGGGACCCTGGACAACACGATGCGCGGCCTGCGGGCCTGACGTCAGATTCGCGCCGCAGGTAACCGTGCGATTCGGCGTAGGTGGCGAGCTGAGCCGATCTCTGTGGCCAGAGCGTGTGCTTTTGCAGCGTGGGTGTGTGCTTCGTCGTGTTCGCTGATCGCGGTCAGCGCGGTCGCCAGATCGACACGTAGTCCCGCCTCGGCGCGGGTGAACGTGGGGTCCAGCTCATGCAGGGCCTCGGTGAGGACGTTGACGGCTTCCGGCTCGCCGATGCGGGCGAGTGCGTTCCCACGCCACCGGGCAAGGTGGACGTCGTCAAGAACGACATAGGGGCCGTCATCTGGACCGGGACGAGGCGGTAGCAGCGATTCTGCGCGATCGAAGGCACGCAGGCTTGCCGAACGGCGGTCGCACGCGGCGAGCGCTTCACCGTGCGCGGCGGCGAGCCAGGCGCGCAGCGTCGGGCCGGTGGTTCCTCGCGCATGCTCTTCGGCCGTCGCCAGCATGTCGGCGGCCTCGTTCGTTTGCCCGAGATCCAGCAGTACGAAAGCTTGTTCGGCCTCTGTGTGCGCCTCAAGGGCGAGATCACCGGATTGACTCGCGGCTTGCTTTGCGCGTTCGTAGTGGTCCCACGCCGTGGAGATCTGGCCACGGTCGAGCGCCTGCCACCCGGCGAGGGCGCTCAACTCCGCGAGCAGCGCGGCAAGGTTCCGGCGCGTCCCGGCAGACACGCTGTAGGAGAGCAATCGCGATACCTGGTCGACCTTGACTGCCACCT
Source organism: Amycolatopsis sp. NPDC001319 (assembly GCF_042896185.1). Classification (NCBI taxonomy): domain Bacteria; kingdom Bacillati; phylum Actinomycetota; class Actinomycetes; order Pseudonocardiales; family Pseudonocardiaceae; genus Amycolatopsis; species Amycolatopsis sp. NPDC001319. The sequence continues at coordinate 182,314 of NZ_JBIAWY010000008.1, forward strand.
CGTCATAGGCGGTGATGGCGCCGAGCTGCCGGTCCAGCTTCCGCACCGCCTCAAGCTGGCCGTGCAAGAGGGTGACCACCTCAGGCGTGACCCGGCGGGAAGTGGCGAGGGCAGCGCTGAGCTCCTGCTCGCTTGTCGCTTCGCGGGCCGTTGATTCGAGCGGGGTCAATAGCTCGTCGATGCCGGTGTCGAAGATCCGTTCAAGCAACCTTGCCGTCGCGGGGCGTGGGCGGCCAACCCGAGTGCCGTCCGTCCGGAGCCCGGCGACGAGACGTTTGAGGTTCCGTTCGCTGAGCGTGCCGGATTCTCCAGAACGGCGGGCGAACTCCTCTGCGGCCTCCGTGAACTCCGCGAGCGACTGATTGCGCTGCCAGATCCGCTGCTCAAGCAGCGTCCGAGGTCGTCGTGCGCGTTCGCCAGCCGCCATGCCCTCTCCCATGTCCCCGCAATGGCCCCGCTCCGGCCCACGTGTGGCCTTCGCTGAAATAGCTCCACCATACACGCTTATATCAGCTCAAACTGGTAATGGGGCGCTGGTGGGTGCGGCCGGCGGAAGGGACCGAACAGTGGCAACCGACGAGGACCGGCTCTACGTGGCTTGGCATCTCTGCGCCCGTGACGGACGCGACCACGCGATCACGGACGAGGAGTTCGCGCGCGGACGGCGTACGGGGTCCGCGGGCTGCTATCGGGCGGTCTGCGGCCATGTTGTAGTCGTGGGTTCGATGCTGCTGGCGCCCGGCTCGCCGTGCAGGGCTTGCTGGACCTACGTCTCCGGTCGGGCCTTGGTCCCGTCGCCAGTGCGGCCGCCCCGACGAACTCGACACCGCAGAGCCTCGCTGTGGTGTCGGCTTCGCCACAAGGGACAACATGCCGCGCGTGTTCTCGGCACAACCTCGGCCGCCACGGGCGGTGCGCAGTGACCGGGCCCGTGTTCCTGGCCCGGCCGCTGCCCGGAACCGTTGGAGAAACACGCCGGGTGGTCCACCTGTTCACCGTTCCTCCCTCGGGCGCAACCCCACCCCGGCTCATCGCAGCCTGCGGCGCGGAGTTCGGCCCTGACGAACTCGAACTCATGAACGCGCTACGGGGCATGCCCTGCACGCACTGCCTACGCCAGACACCGACTGCCCCCGAGCTGACGGCGGGCGCCTGATGGCGGGATTCGTCCGCGTTGAAGGCTTCACCGGCGGAATCGACCCGGTCCTCGTTCCGCCGGTGCGGCTGCTCATAATGGCCATGCTTGTCGACCAGCAATGGCACGAGTTCTCCGCTCTGCGTGCGTCGCTGAGGTTGAGTCCGCAAGTCCTGTCCAAGCAACTGGCCACTCTGCGCACAGCTGGCTACCTCGACACCCGGCCGTCATCCGACGGAAGGCGATCGTCGTGGCAGATCGCGGACCACGGTCTCGACCGGCTGGCCATGCACCTCACCGGCTGGGAACATCTCACGGCGCTGGCCTCGTCCGCCGTCCGATCCGCGCGGGCACACAACCAGCCGTGAGGAAGTGCCCCGGGCTGGCCGGGACAGGGCAGGCGGGGCGCCTCTCTCCTACGCGCGCAATCGGCGCACAAAGCAGGGTGGGACGGGTTCCCCGACGACCCGTCCCACCCGTCCCACCGGCGTTTTGCCTGCTAGACACCGTTCCGGACCCGTCCCAGGGCTGGGACGGGTTGTGACGCCGCGACCCAACCCGGCCCAGTGCAGTCCGGCGCCTCAGTCCGCGCCGACGGTGGTGATCTATCCGATTGGGATCAGTGCGGCTATCGCCTGTTGCCTCATACTGGCACGGGCTCCGACTGGGCGTGGTCGTCGGCTCGTCCGGGGCCGTAGAGGAAGACTCCGGGGCTTTCCTCAACAGATGCGTTCCGGATCTTTTCCGCGAACTCGACGGGCCAGCGAGTTTGTGTCGACCAACGTGCCGAATTAAGGACTACGCCGTCCAGACGTGCTCGTCGCAGATCTGCACCGCGGAGATTGGTGTTGCGTAGATCCGCCCAACGCAGGTCGGCGCCAGCGAAGGTAGTCGCGCTGGCATCGACGTTACGCAGGTCGGCTCCTTGGAGGTTTGCCGCGCTTAGGTCTGCCTCCCGCAAGTCCGTCCAACGGAAGAACGCCCAGGTCAAGTCCGCCTCTACCATCCTCGCCTTCCGCAGATCGGTCTTGCTCACAATCGCTCGCCGGAGGACAGCCCGGTTGAGATTCGCTTCACTCAAATCGACTTCGTTCAGGATCGCGTGACTCAGATTCGCGGCACGGAGGTCCGCCTGGTTCAGGTTAGCGCGGGTAAGATTCGTTCTGTACATGTCCGCAGAGCGAAGGTCCATTGCGCTCAGATCTGCATGGCTCAGGTCCGTTTCGTTGAGTATGATCGACCGCGGGGCCGCCAGATCGAGATGAGCTCGGTGGAGAGCTGGTTCCACCGGGCTTGTCTCAACCTGCTCGTCCGGGGCACTGGAACTCGCCACCGCGGTGGCGAGTTCCGCTCCGAGCAGGCTGGCCAGATAGCGGCGACGTAGTGAGTACTGTACCCCTGCCACGGGATCTTTAGGAATGACTTCGGGATCGGACGTATATCCCAGTAAGGCCGACAGGTATCGGGACGTGAGGCTCCTACCCACTATTGGGACACCCCATCACTCTGCCGTGAGATTATGGATTCGGTCTGCGCTTCATTGGTGGTTGGGATTACCACTCGGTCGTGCTGCCCGCCTGACTGGACTGTCTCTTGAACGCTCGGAATCCGGCCGAGTTGCGCCAAGATCGCCGGGCCGGCTGCCCCCACTGCTATCGCTGCAGCCGGTCCCATAATCTGCGTGTGAAGCACCAGTGCTGCGCTGCCACCGATAGCGAGTCGCGTCAATGCGACCAGGCCATCGGCGGGCAGATCGATGTGTCGTGAAAGGCTAGGTAACCTGCGTTTCCCCGCTTCGAGTGCCCTTCGTCGCGCTGTTTGCCAACCGATGGCGCGACCGAAGAAGTTGATCACTTCGACGAGAAGGCCACCAACGGCACCGAGAACAATGGCGATCTGCCAGCTCACACGGGTCCCCCTGCCGCACCAAATCAGGTCGTCGGGTGCGATTGTTGCACTGTGACTGATGGCCAAGGCTACGCTGAGCTGGTAGTTCGCCCTGATGTCGTACAACATCATCTTGGTAGTTGAAGACATCTCGGCGGTGCGGCACGATCATCCCCGAGCCTATCTACCAGGCCGGAGGTGTTCACAAGGGCATTGACCTGGACATCTCGTCAGGAGGTCTGCTGGCTGCTTCATCCGCATGGCACGCCGTGCGCGGCGTGCCATGCCGTTGTGTTCACGCGGGCGGCGTTGCCGTTGCCACGGCGAACTCGGCAGCGCAGCGTGTCGCTGCGGTGTCGATTGCGTGGGCACCAGCGGTTCGAACCGGCCCCTGTATCCCCGGGGGGCGATGACGGGCGCGAGTTTTTCTTGCTCGCCCCGTGCGCGGCACTGTAGGCGAGACGCGTCGGGTCGTGCACGTTTTTCGTGCCGTCTGAAGACGAGTTGCCACCCCGACTTGCTGCCAGCTGCGGCGCGGACTTCGGATCGGGCGAGCCCTTGAAACCGGCGAGCGGGACGGGTGACGGCACCCGAGCCGGCTCGCTCAGGTCACCCTGCTCCGGGGTTCCAGCGCAGGGGTGGGACGGGTTCTCGACAACCCGTCCCACCCCGTCCCATCGACGTTCCCCTGGTAGAAGGCTAGCTGCGCCTGTCCCAAGGCGGGACAGGTGAGTCACGTGCTCGACGCCGACCCGTCCTACCAGTGCTATGTAACACTTATGCAACCAAATAAGACTTCGCCTTCGGTGCGTTGAGTGCACCGAACGCCACATTGGGGTGCTTCGAGCGTCGGCTGCCCGGCCGTGCCCGCCGGTGTGCCCGTTCCGGGTGCGCGGGGTTGACGCGCAGCCCGCGCGGTCTCTAGCGTCGCCATACCGACTGGTCGGTGTCCAAGGGAGGGCGCGGGATGAGCTGGTACGACGCGAAGCCCTGGCTCGCGAGCTACGACGAGCAGCGCGCCGCCGCGAGCGAGTTCACGCCGACCACGCCGCTGGTCACGTTCCGCCGCACCGTCGCGCAGGCGCCGGAGACCACGGCGCTGGCCTACTTCGACGCCCGGATCTCCTACCGCGAACTCGACGAGCTCTCCGACGCCTTCGCCTGCCACCTCACCGCGTCCGGGTTCGGCCGCGGTGAGCGGCTCGCGCTGGTGCTGCAGAACATCCCCCAGTTCGTGATCGCCCTGCTCGGCGCGTGGAAGGCCGGCGGGATCGTGGTGCCGGTCAACCCGATGTACCGCGCGGGCGAGCTGGGCCACGTGCTCACCGACGCCGGCGTGAAAGCGCTCGTCTGCTCGCAAACCGCTTGGCACGACTACATCGGCGCCCTCGTACCGGACAGCTCCGTGACGATCGCCGTGACCACGAGCGAGCTCGACCTCCAGACCCGCGACGACGAGCGCGTGCTCGGCAAGGTGCGCCGCGAGGCGACGCCCGGTGCGGCCGACCTGCTCGGCGTCCTGCGCTCGACGCCCGGTGACCCGCCGCCCGACCCGGCGTTCGGCCTCGACGACGTCGCGCTGATCAGCTACACCTCCGGCACGAGCGGAAAACCCAAGGGCGCCACCAACACCCACGGCAACCTCGGCACCAACGCCGCGATCCTCGCCGGCGCCGGCCGCGTCGAGCCGGGGGCGACGGTGTTCGCGCTCGCGCCGCTGTTCCACATCACCGGGATGGTGTGCGAGGTCGCCTACGCCATCGAGATCGCCGGCACGCTGGCGCTCGCGTACCGCTTCGAAGCCGGCGTGGTGCTCGGCGCGCTGCTGGAGCACAAGCCCGCGTACATGGTCGGCCCGTCGACGGCGTACATGGCGCTGATGGCGCACCCGGACGTCACCCCGCAGCACTTCGCCTCGTTCGACGCGCTGTACTCCGGCGGCGCGGCGCTGCCCCCGGCGGTGGTCAACGCGTTCCGCGACCGGTTCGGCCAGTACATCCACAACGGCTACGGCCTCACCGAGACCACGGCCGGCTGCGTCGTGGTGCCCAGCGGTGTCGAGGCGCCGGTCGACCCGGCTTCGGGCACGTTGTCGATCGGGCTGCCGGTGCCGGGCGTGATCGTGCGGATCCTCGCCGACGACGGCACGGAGCTGCCGTTCGGCGAGGCGGGCGAGATCGCCGTCGAAGGGCCCATGGTCGTGCCCGGCTACTGGAACCGGCCCGACGCCACAGCCGAGGCGCTGCCGGGCGGGCGGCTGCTGACCGGCGATATCGGGTTCATGGACGAACGCGGCTGGGTCTACGTCGTGGACCGCAAGAAGGACATGATCAACGCCTCCGGGTTCAAGGTGTGGCCGCGCGAGGTCGAGGACGTGCTGTACACGCACCCCGGCGTCCGGGAGGCGGCCGTGGTGGGCGTGCCGGACGAGTACCGCGGCGAGACGGTGAAGGCGTACGTGAGCGTGGCGCCGGGCGCGACGCCCGATCCGGACGAGCTCGTGGCCTACTGCCGGGAGCGGCTGGCCGCCTACAAGTACCCCCGATCGGTCGAGGTGCTCGCCGAGCTGCCGAAGACCACGAGCGGGAAGATCCTGAGGCGCGAGCTGCGCGCCCGAGGTTAGGGAGGACGTGACGGTGGTCGAGACGGTCCGTGGTGCGGTGGAGCCGGCGGCGCTGGGCAAGGTGCTGATGCACGAGCACATTTTCGTGCTGAGTCCCGAGTTCGTGGCGAACTATCCGGAGCACGACGGGTTCGACGAGTCCGTGCACGTCCCGGAGGCGATCGCGAAGCTGCAGGCGCTCAAGGACGCGGGGATCGACACGATCGTGGATCCGACCGTGATCGGGCTCGGGCGTTACGTGCCGCGGGTGCAGAAGGTCGCGGCCGAGGTGGGGCTGCAGATCGTCGTGGCGACCGGGCTCTACACCTACAACGAGTTGCCGCACTACCTTTCGCTGCGCGGGCCGGGCACGATGCTCGGTGGTGACGATCCGCTGGTCGCGATGTTCGTCGGCGACATCACCGAGGGCATCGCCGGGACGGGTGTGAAGGCCGGAGTGCTCAAGTGCGCCACCGATGAGCCGGGCGTGACGCCTGGTGTGGAGCGGGTGCTGCGCGCGGTCGCGAAGGCGCACCGGGCCACGGGTGTGCCGATCATGACCCACACGCACGCGGGTACGCGGCGGGGGCTGGAGCAGCAGGACGTGTTCGAGTCCGAGGGCGTGGACCTGGCCCGGGTGCTGATCGGGCACAGTGGCGACTCGGCCGACCTGGACTACCTCACGGCCTTGGCCGACCGCGGTTCGCTGCTGGGTATGGACCGCTTCGGCGTGGACGTGTATCTGCCGTTCGAGCAGCGGGTGGCGACGGTCGCGGCGATGTGTGAGCGCGGGTACGCGCGCAGCATGGTGCTCTCGCACGACGCGTCGTGTTACTTCGACTGGCTCGAGGCACCGGTGCGTGAGGCCGTGCTGCCCAACTGGCACTACCTCCACATCACCAACGACGTGCTGCCCGCCCTGCGCGAACGCGGCGTGAGCGAAGCCGACCTCACCACGATGCTCGTCGACAACCCGCGCCGCCTGCTCGACCACGGCGGCGCGTACTGACCGGCCACGGCCGGTAGGCTGGCTGTTCTCTGAGTTCCCGGAGGGGGTGTGGCGATGACCCGGGCCGGCACGCGCAAGGCCGTCGTCTCCGACGAGTCGCCCGCGGTGCCTCGCCGCCTGCTTCAGCACGCGACGAAGCTCTTCGCGAAAAAGGGCTTCGACCGCACATCGGTGCAGGAGATCGTCGAGGCCGCGGGCGTCACCAAGGGCGCCATGTACCACTACTTCGGCTCCAAGGACGACCTGCTCTACGAGATCTACGCCCGCGTGCTGCGCGAGCAGACCTCCCAGCTCGAACGCGTCGCCTCCAGCGCGGCGCCCCTGCGCGAACGGCTGGCCGCCGCCGCGTCCGACGTGGTCGTCAGCAGCATCGACAACCTCGACGACAACACCATCTTCCTGCAGTCCATGCACCAGCTCAGCGCCGACAAGCGCAAAGCCGTGCGCGCCGAACGCCGCAAGTACCACGAACGGTTCCGCCGCCTGATCGAAGAAGGCCAGGCCTCCGGCGAGTTCCGCGCCGACAAGCCCGCCGACCTGGTCGTGGACTTCTTCTTCGGCTCGGTCCACCACCTCGGCACGTGGTACCGCCGCGGCGGCTCCCTGTCGGCGCGCGAGGTCGGCGACCAATTCGCGGACCTGCTGCTGTCAATGCTCCGGCCGTAGTTTCTGCCTCGGCTCCACCGAGGCGTGCGAGATCGCCTTGGAGCCGGCTTCCGAATTCAGCGGTCGGATCGGCCGGGGGCCGATCGCACCACTGAATTCGGAAACCGGCGCGATCTCGCGCTGTGCCGGGTTCGAGCACGTCCACCACGAAGGTGCTGTGCCGGAGTCCCGCGCACTGCGGATCCTTCGGCCGGCGACGACTTCGCCCTGCCCGCCGCCAGGCCGACTGCCGCGGCGCCGGTCGCTGGTGAGTTGGCTGTTGCCAGGCCGGCATTGCGGTCGCGTCGAGTGCTACCGAGTTGGCTGCGGTCGGGCGGGTTGCCGGCGAGTTGGTTGTTGCGGGGTTGGCTGTGGCTGGGCGGGTTGCCGCCGAGTTCGCTGTTGCCGGGCCGGCATTGCGGTCGCGCCGGCTGTTGGCGAGTTGGCTGTTGCCGGGCCGACACGGCGGTCGCGCCGAGTGCTACCGAGTTGGCTGCGGTCGGGCGGGTTGCCGGCGAGCTGGTTGTTGCGGGGTTGGCTGCGGTCGGGCCGGTTGCCGCCGAGATCGCTGTTGCGGGGTTGGCTGTGGCTGGGCGGGTTGCCGCCGAGTTCGCTGTTGCCGGGCCGGCATTGCGGTCGCGCCGGCTGTTGGTGAGTTGGCTGTTGCCGGGCCGGCATTGCGGTCGCGCCGGCTGTTGGTGAGTTGGCTGTTGCCGGGCCGACACTGCGGTCGCGCCGAGTGCCACCGAGTTGGCTGCGGTCGGGCGGGTTGCCGGCGAGCTGGTTGTTGCGGGGTTGGCTGCGGTCGGGCCGGTTGCCGCCGAGATCGCTGTTGCCGGGTTGGCTGTGGCTGGGCGGTTGCCGCCGAGTCCGCCGCAACCGAACCCGCTGGTGCCGGGCCGGCTGCCGCCCTGGCCGGGTCCGTTGCCGCCGGGGTTGCGGCCGGCGTCCGCGACGGACATCGTCGGCGACGATGGGTCACGTCAGCGGGCCTGCTGCCGACGTCCGTCGCGCTGTGGGCACTTCACTCCGTCGGCAGAATCACCCCGTGGTGTGTGAGGACGCGGGTGACGAAGGCCGTTTTGCCGGCGGTGTAGGCCTCGCGGTCGGTGGTTTCGGTGGTGAGGCGGTGTTTCAGGGCGGCGTACTCCGCGGCCAGGGCCGGGTCGGCGCGCAGGGCGTCGCGGAAGGTGCGTTGGGCGTGCCAGCGCGGGTGGCCGGCCGGGAGGACGTGGAGGTGGGCCACTCGGTGCTCGCCGGTGGCGTCGGGCAGGACGAAGAAGCGCCGCCACGGTGAGGCGACGTCCAGCGAAGGCGGGACGTAGGCCCAGCCGTCGGCCGCGAGAGCCGCGCCGGCGGAAGTGACCACCACGTCGATGTCCGAAACCGAAGCCATCACGTCCACCACCGGCTTGGCCGCCAACCCGGGCACCGACGTGGACCCGACGTGCTCCACTCCGTCGACCAGCCACGGCTGCAGCACCACAGCCAGCCGCGCGCACAGCTCGGCACCGCGCGCCGGCCACGCGGGGTCGGGTGCGGTGACGTGCGGTTTCTCGTACGCCCAGGCCGGAGGTTCACTCACAGCCGGCACGCTACCGGCGGGCACCGACAGTTTCCGTCGGTGCCCGCCGGGGGTTTCACGGGCGAGGTGGCGTCCGGTCGGTCGGCACTGTTTCATCCGCCGGGTCGAAGGGCAGGTAGGTCGTGCCCAGCCGGGGCGCCCAGCCGATCGTCAGCGGCGGCACGACGGGGGTCTCCGCGTGCTGCGGGAGGAACCCGATGTCCACCGGGGTCGAGAAGTCCACGGTCAGGAACCGGGTGGGTTCGGTGACGCTCACGAGAGTGCCCTCCGGATCGCTTCCTCGCCCAGGATCGGGTCGTTGGTCGGGTCCTCGGCCGCCGGGGCGAGGGCGCGCGGCGCGAGCTTCGGGGTGAGGGTCCCGAAGACCGGGTCCGGCGGGGCCGCGGTGTGGTACTCGGGGAAGTGGGCCTGGTAGTCGACCATGGACTGGACCAGGGCGGGCTCCGCGAAGCGCGGTCCCCAGAACTGGGCCGAGATCGGCAGGCCCGCGGTGTAGCCGACGGGGAAGCTCACCATGGGCCAGCCCAGCGCGTTCGGCACCTGGTAGTACGCGCGGTACACCGGGAAGCCGGGGCCACCGCCGGCACGCTGGCCGATCACGTCGCCCAGGGCCAGGACGAGCATGAAGTCGACGCCGGCGTCCTCCAAAGCCTTGGTGTAGTTGGCGATGAGCCGGCGCCGCCGCTGTTCGCCCTCGTAGCGGACGGAGGCGGGGATGCCGCCGTTGAAGCGGTCGGCGCTGGCGAAGCTCGCCGCCGCCTCGCCGGGGGCGCGCCGGCCGTACTGGCTGGTCAGGGTGGCGACGGCGTCGGCCGTCGGGATGCCGCTCGCACAGAAGTCCGCCACCGCCGCGACGAACCGGACCTCGTAGCGGTTCGCGTTCACCACCGCGGCCGACGGCGACACCGGCGAGCCGTCCACCGTCGCCAGCACGTCCGCCGACGCGAAGTACGGGTTCTGCGCGGGGTCGGTCATGTCCAGACCGGGGAACTCCTTCACCTGCGCGCCCAGGCTCTTCAGCTGGCTCACCAGCCGGTTGAACGCCTTCAGGTGCTCCGCGCCGTAGGTGTCCTGCGGGCTGACGCCGGTCTTGATGGTGCCGCCCACGTTCATCCAGTCCGTCTGCGGGATGCCGATCGTCAAGCCCCGCAACGGAGCCCGCCCGGGCCGCGGCGACGACGGGATCGCCGGGAACGGCAGGGGTGCCGAGAGCGTCTGCGGGTCGTTCACCGCGTCCGGGCCGAGGATCGTGCTCAGGATGAGCGCCGAGTCGCGGGCGCTGCGGGAGATCGGGCCGAGCACGTCGTAGCCCGGCGAAAGCGGCATGAGCCCCGCGATCGACACCGTGCCCAGCGACGGCTTGATCCCGCTGGCGCCGTTCGCGGCCGACGGCATGATGATGCTGCCGCCCGTCTCCTCGCCGATGCAGGCCGCGGCCAGCCGCGCGACGGGCGCGACCCCCGAGCCCTGGCTCGACCCGCCCGGCACGTGCGACGGGCTCCACGCGTTGCCCGCGAACGTGCCGGTGATCGAACCGGAGAAGGCCGAGCAGATGGTGTTGCCCAGCAGCACCACGCCGGCCGCCCGCAGGCGCGCGACGACCGTGGCGTCCTGCAGCGCCTTGTTGCCGGTGAACGCCGGGCTGCCGTCCTGCGCGTTCAGGCCTTTGATGCCCACGGAGTCCTTGATGCCCATGGGGATCCCGCACAGCGGCGACAGGTCGCCACCGTGCCGGCGCCAGGTGGAGATCCGCTGGTCGGCGGCTCGCGCGGCGGCCAGCGCGCCGGCGGTGTCGACGCGCACGAACGCGTTGTACGCGCCGTTGTCGCCGTAGACCTCGAAGGGACCGTTGAGCTTCGAGATCCGGCTGAGGTAGGCCTGGGTGATCTCCACGCTGGACGTGCGCCCCGCGCGCAGCAGCGCGGCGAGCTCGGTGATCTCGTAGTCCACGAGCCGGCCACGGTGGGGAATCTGGCTCACCGACGGCAACGCCGGCCCGCCGGCCGGCGCCGCACTCGCCGGCGCCGCTCCCAGCGTGAGGGAAAGGGTGCCGCCGGCGACCGCCGCGCCTGCGCCGCCGAGCACGGATCTCCGCGTGAGTCTTCCTGGTTGTGCCACGTACTGCCTCGCTTCTGAACCGGTGGGGAAGGGCAGGCGAGACGCTAGGACCCCCTGGTTGCGGGCGAGTTTTCGTGTATTGCGAGCACATTTCGTGTTCAGACACACCGGACTGTGGTGCCGTGAGGTCCGGCCTGCTCGGGCAAACACCGTGCCTTCGGCGGCAACGTGCAGGTCCTCGTCAGCGCCGACCGGTTCCCGCGCTGAGTGTCCCCGGTCGCTCCCGCGACGACCCGTTCCACCACCCGCGACCTTCGGCATCGCCGGCCCCCTGACCGCTCGGCCGGCCAGGGCCTGCCGACACTGGCCGGCCAGGCCTGCCACGCTGGCGGGATCGGCGTCCGTGCACCGTTCGCAAAACCCGCAGGCCGACTTCACCAGTCGTCGGCCAACAGGCCTTCGACCTGCCGCTCAGCCGGCTGCGGTGCCTCGCCGAAGGTGACTGGGTGCGATCGGGTTGTGAGGTGAGCTAGTACCGTTTCAAGTGGTCCAGCAGCCGCGGCACGATGAACTCCCCGGCCTCCTCCGGCAGCCAGTGACTGGCCCCCTCCACCACCTCGAACTCGTACTCGCCGTCGACGTACGAGCGGGTCAGCTCGGCGGCCGTCCGGCCCAGGTACGGGTCTTCGCTGCCCCACAGGTACAGCGTCGGCACGGAGATGCGCCCGGCGGGGATGTCGAACTCGCTGGCGGCCGGGCCGCGGTACCAGTTGAGCGTGGCCGTCAAAGCGCCCGGCTCGGTCAGGCGCGTGATGTTGCGTTCGACCAGGTCGGCGGGCACACGGTCGCCGTACGCGGCGCGTAGTTCGGCGGCGTCGTCAGCGAGGAGGGAGGCCTCGGCGCGGCCGTCGAGGTGGCGGAAGAAGCGGACGTAGCCGAGGTCGCGGAACTGGCGCGTGTCGTCGGTGGCGGCGCGGTGCAGCGCGGCGGGGTGCGGGGTGGTCAGGATCGTCAGCGAACGCAACTGGTCGGGGTGCGCGCTCGCGAACGCCCAGCCGACCATGCCGCCCCAGTCGTGCGCGACGAGGTGGAAGCGGTCGGACCCCAGCGCCGCGGCGAAGGCGATCACGTCGGTGATGAGGTGGCGCACGGAGTACTGGTCGACGTCGAGCGGCCGCGCGCCCGAGGCGTAGCCGCGCTGGTCGACCGCGACGGCGCGGTAGCCGGCCGCGCCCAGCGCCGCGAGTTCCGTGGTCCACGAATCGGCGAACTCCGCCCATCCGTGCAGCAACAGGACGAGCTCCCCGGACTCGGGGCCGGCAGCGAGCGCGCTGTGCCGGTGGGTGCCGACGGTGATCGTCAGCTGCTCGGTGCCCGGGACCATGATCACCAGGCTAGGAAGCCGAAGCTTCCGGCCACCACAGGAAAAAGTGCACTCTTGCCGCCTGTTCGTACGTGCCGGGCACCACCGTCCACAGTGTCCACCACGGGCGCGGGCCCCGCCAGCCGAAACGGCGGGCGGGGCCCGGAAAACGACGTCAGGCAGGCAGGTCCACGAGATCCGCCAGCCGCGCGCGGTGCCGGCCCGGCGTGCCGAACGCGAGCTCGTCGCTCTTGGCGCGCTTGAGGAACAGGTGCGCGGGGTGCTCCCACGTCATGCCGATCCCGCCGTGCAGCTGGATCGCTTCCTCCACGGCGTGCACCGCGATCGGCGCGACGCGCGCCTGCGCCACGGCCACCGCGATCGGCACGTCGAAGCCGCCGGCGAGCGCGTCGGCCGCGTACCGCGCCGTCGCGCGCGCGTTCACCAGGTCGGTGTACAGGTTCGCCAGCCGGTGCTTGAGCGACTGGAACCCGCCGACCGGGCGCCCGAACTGGTAGCGGCCCTTGAGGTAGGTGACGGTGGTCGTCAGCGCCCACTCCGTGAGCCCCGTCTGCTCCGACGCGAGCAGCCCCGCCGCCGTGGTCAGCGCGGTGTCCAGCGCCGCCTCCGCGGCCGCGCCGCTCACGACCAGCCGCGCCGCGGCGTCGGTCAGCTCGACGTCGGCCACGCGCCGCGTGAGGTCCAGCGACACCAGCTCGGTCACCTGGGCCGCCGAGGCCTCCACCGCGTACAGCCCCGGCCCGTCGGGCCCGGTCGCGGGCACCACGAGCAGCTCGGCCACGGACGCGTCGACGACCGTGCCGGCCCGCCCGCTCAGCGTCCCGTCACCGTTCACGGACACGGTCGCCGGGAACGCCGCACCCGGCGCGGTCGACAGCGGCACGGCCAGCGCACCCGTCAGCTCACCGGCGGCGAGCCGGGGGAGCAGCTCGGCGGCGACATCACCGCCCGCGGCCAGCAGCGCCGACGTCGCCAGCACCGCACTGCCGAGGAACGGCACCGGCGCCACACTGCGGCCCAGCTCTTCGAGCACCACGGCCGTCTCCCGCGCCGAAGCGCCGTGCCCGCCGAGCTCCTCGGGCACCATCAGCCCGGCCGCGCCGAGGTCGGCGGCGAGCGTCTTCCACAGCTTCAGGTCGTAGGGCTCCGAGGTCTCCACCCGCGCCAGCAGCGCCGCGGGTGAGGCCCGGTCGGTGAGCAGGTCGCGCACCGACGCGCGCAGGTCCTCCTCGACGTCGGAGTACAGCAGGTCCGGGGTGGGCAGCTCGCTCATCGCGGCAGGTCCTTCCAGGCGACGTCCTTGTCCACCCGCGGCTCGGACGGCAGCCCCAGCACGCGTTCGGAGATGATGTTGCGCAGGACCTCCGAGGTCCCGCCCTCGATCGAGTTGCCCTTCGCGCGCAGGTAGCGGTAACCCGCCTCGCGCCCGAGGAAGTCGACCTTCTCCGGCCGCCGCAGCGTCCAGTCGTCGTAGCGCAGGCCCTCTTCGCCGAGCAGCTCGATCTCCAGCCCGGTGAGCTTCTGGTTCAGCTCGGAGAACGCCACCTTCATCGCGGAGCCCTCCGGCCCCGGCGCACCGGCCGTGAGCTGCTGGCGCAGCCGGGAAGCGGCCAGCCGCAACGACTCGGCCTCCACCCAGTGCTGCACGAGCCGGTCGCGCAGCTCCGGCGTGCGCAGCTCGGGCCGCTCGCGCCAGGTCTTCGCGACCATGCCGATCAGGCCGCCTTCACGCGGCAGCGCGTTGCCGCCGATGGCCACGCGCTCGTTCATCAGCGTGGTCTGCGCGACCTTCCAGCCCTCGCCGACGGCGCCGAGCCGCTGGGTGTCCGGGATCCGCACGCCGGTGAGGAACACCTCGTTGAACTCGGCCTCGCCGGTGATCTGGCGCAGCGGCCGCACCTCGACGCCGGGCGCGGTCATGTCGCACAGGAAGTACGTCATGCCCTGGTGCTTCGGCACGTCCGGGTCGGTGCGCGTGACGAGGATGGCCCACTGCGAGTTGTGCGCACCCGAGGTCCACACCTTCTGCCCGGTCACGACCCAGTCGTCGCCGTCGCGCACCGCGCGCGTGGCCAGCGCGGCGAGGTCGGAGCCGGCTCCCGGTTCGCTGAACAGCTGGCACCACACCTCCTCGCCCGTCCACAGTGGACGCAGGTAGCGGCTGCGCTGCTCGTCGGTGCCGAACGCGAGGATCGTCGGCGCGGCCATGCCGAGGCCGATGCCGATGCGGCGCGGGTCGTTGTCCGGCGCGCCGGCCGCGGCGAACGCGCGGTCGACCACCGGCTGCAGCGCGCGCGGCGCGCCCTGGCCGCCCAGGCCCTCGGGGAAGTGCACCCACGCCAGGCCCGCGTCGTAGCGGGCGCGCAGGAACTCGAGCCGGTCGGTGGTCTTCGGGTCGTGCGCGGCCAGGAACCCGGCCACCTGGGCCTGGAGGTCGTCGGGGGTCATCGGCCGGCCTCCGCCCGGTACTTCTTGAGCTCACGCCGCGCCAGCGAGCGCTTGTGCACCTCGTCCGGGCCGTCGGCCAGGCGCAGCGTGCGCACGCCCGCCCACAGCTCGGCCAGCGGGAAGTCCTGGCTCACGCCACCGGCACCGTGCGCCTGCACGGCCTTGTCCAGGATCCACTCCACCGTGATCGGGGTGGAGATCTTGATGGCCTGGATCTCGGTGTGCGCGCCCTGGTTGCCCACGGTGTCCATCAGCCACGCGGTCTTGAGCACCAGCAGCCGCTGCTGCTCGATGCGCACGCGCGACTCGGCGATCCAGTCCTGCACCACGCCCGACTCGGCGATCGGCTTGCCGAACGTCTCGCGCGAAAGCGTGCGGCGGCACATGAGCTCCAGCGCCCGCTCGGCCATGCCGATCGCGCGCATGCAGTGGTGGATGCGGCCGGGGCCCAGGCGGGCCTGGGCGATCGCGAACCCGGCGCCCTCGTTGGCGATCAGGTTCTCGGCCGGCACGCGCACGTCCTCGAACAGGACCTCGGCGTGACCGCCGTGGTCGCCGTCGGTGTAGCCGAACACGTGCATGCCGCGCTTGATGGTCACGCCCGCGGCGTCGCGCGGCACCAGGATCATGCTCTGCTGCTGGTGCGGCTGGGCGTCCGGATCGGTCTTGCCCATCACGATCATGATCTTGCAGTTCGGGTTCATCGCGCCGGAGATGAACCACTTGCGGCCGTTGACCACGTACTCGTCGCCGTCGCGGCGGATGCTGGTGGCGATGTTGCGCGCGTCGGACGAGGCCACGTCGGGCTCGGTCATCGCGAACGCGGAGCAGATCTCGCCGTCGAGCAGCGGCTGCAGCCACTGCTTCTTCTGCTGCTCGCTGCCGAACATGTGCAGCACTTCCATGTTCCCGGTGTCCGGCGCGGCGCAGTTGACCGCGGTCGGCGCGAGCCGGGGGCTGCGGCCGGTGATCTCGGCCAGCGGCGCGTACTGCAGGTTGGTCAGGCCCGCGCCGTCCGCACCGGGCAGGAAGAAGTTCCACAGGCCGCGCTTGCGCGCCTCGGCCTTGAGCTCCTCCACCACCGGCACCGACGACCAGGGGTTCTCGCGCTCGGCGAGCTGCTCCTCGAAGACCGGTTCAGCGGGGTAGACGTGCGAATCCATGAACTCGAGCAGCTGCCCGCGCAGCTCCTCGGTGCGCGCGTCGAACGCGAAATCCATGACTACTTCTCCTCTTTGAGCGTCTCGTAGCCGTGCGAGACGAGCGGGGCCACGGCGTCGCCGATGCCCTCGAACCCGGACCCGACGGTCTGGCCCTTGCTGTAGCGGAAGTAGATGCCTTCCAGGATCACTGCGAGCTTGAAGAACGCGAAGCTCACGTACCAGTTGAGCGCCGACACGTCGCGGCCGGAGCGCTCGGCGTAGCGGGCGACGACCTCGTCGGGGCTCGGGTAGCCCGGCGCCGAGCTCGCGTTGGACACCATCTGCAGCGACACCTTGTCGCGCTCGGCGTAGGCCACCATCAGCGCGAGGTCGGTGAGCGGGTCGCCGAGGGTGGACATCTCCCAGTCGAGCACCGCGGTGATGCGGTCGTCGCCGTCCACGAGCACGTTGTCGAGCCGGTAGTCGCCGTGCACGATCGTGGCCGGGCCCGACGTCGGCAGCTTCGCGGCGAGGCTGTCGTGCAGCTCGTCGGCGCCGGGCAGCTCGCGGCTGCGGGAGCCGTCGAGCTGCTTCTTCCAGCGCCGCAGCTGGCGTTCGAGGAAGCCGTCGGGCCGGCCGAAGTCGCCGAGCCCCACCGCTTGCGGGTCCACGGCGTGCAGGTCGACGAGCGTGTCCACGAGCCGGAACCCGATCTCGCGCGTGCGCTCGGTGCCCAGCTTCTCGAGCTCGGAATCGGTGCGGTACGGCGTGCCGGCCACGAACTCCATCACGTAGAACTGCGCGCCGAGCACGTCGGCGTCCTGGCACAGCACGACGGTGCCCGGCACCGGGACCGCCGTGCCGGCCAGGCCGGAGATCACCTTGAACTCGCGCGCCATGTCGTGCGCCGTCGGCAGCACGTGCCCGAGCGGCGGCCGGCGGACGACCCAGCGGTGCGTGCCGTCGCCCACGATGTAGGTGAGGTTCGAGCGGCCGCCCTGCACCACCTCGGCGGTCAGCTCGCCGGTGACCAGGCCGGGCCGCTGCTCGTCGAGGTAGGCGCGCAGGCGGGCCAGGTCGAGTCCTGGCGGGTCGGACGGGGTCATCGGGCCTCCTCGGGGGTCACCGGGCCACGCTACCGACTAGTCGGTATGTCGTACAGCCACCGGCCCGGGTGTCCCCGGGCCGGGTGCCTTTCGCGTGGTCAGGCGGGTTGTCGGGCGGTGTCGTGGGTGGTTCAGGCGATCATGCGGGCGACGAACTCGGCGACGCAGGCCGGCTTGGCCTCGCCGTCGATCTCGACGGTCCACCGCACCACAGCCTGCTTGCCACCGGGCACGTCTGTCACCTCGAGCAGGTCCGCGCTGCCGCGCACCTTCGCCCCGACCTTCACCGGCTGCGGGAACCGCACCTTGTTGAGGCCGTAGTTGATGCCCATCTTCAGGCCGTCGACGCGGTAGACCTGCGAGCCGAAGTGCGGCAGCAGCGATAGCGTGAGGAACCCGTGGGCGATCGTGGTGCCGAACGGTCCCGCCGCGGCCTTCTCGGTGTCGAGGTGGATCCACTGGTGGTCGTCGGTGGCGTCGGCGAACTGCTGCACCCGCTCCTGCGTGACGGTGAGCCACTCGCTCTCGCCGAGGTGCTCGCCCGCCGCGGCGGCGAACTCGTCGACGTTCGTGAACACGCGCATGGCCATCAGTCCTTCGGTCCGCCGGCGACGTAGATGACCTGGCCCGAGACGAAGCCCGCGCCCTCGCTCACCAGGAACGAGGTCACGTTCGCGATGTCGTCCGGCGTGCCCACGCGCTGCACGGGGATCTGCGACGCCGCCGCCTTCTTGAAGTCCTCGAAGTCCATGCCGAGGCGCTCGGCCGTGGCCGCGGTCATGTCCGTGGCGATGAAGCCCGGCGCGATCGCGTTCGCGGTGACGCCGAACTTGCCCAGCTCAATGGCGAGGGTCTTCGTGAAGCCCTGCATGCCGGCCTTGGCAGCGGAGTAGTTGACCTGGCCGCGGTTGCCCAGCGCCGAAGTGCTGGACAGGTTCACGATCCGGCCCCACTTCTCCTGCGTCTGGTACTTCTGCACGGCACGCGTCATGAGGAACGAGCCCTTGAGGTGCACGCCGAGCACCGAGTCCCAGTCGTTCTCGGTCATCTTGAACAGCAGGTTGTCGCGCGTGATGCCGGCGTTGTTGACCAGCACGGTCGGCGCGCCGAGCTCCTCGGCGACACGGGTGACGGCGGCCTCGACCTGGTCGGCGTCGCTGACGTCCAGCGAGACGCCGACGGCCCGGCCACCCTCGGCCACGATCGCCTCGGCCCCGGCCTTCACCGCGGACTCGTCGAGGTCCAGCAGGCCGACGGCGAACCCGTCGGCGGCGAGGCGCCGAGCGACGGCGGCACCGATGCCGCGGCCGGCTCCCGTCACGATGGCAACCCGGGCGGGGGAATCGGTCACGAGGACCCTCCTCATCGTTGAGAAACAGCGATCGGGCACGCACTCTGCCCGGCTAAGCGATTGCTTAGGCGAAGATACCCGGGGGCCCTTCGGCAGGCCACTGTGACCGGCCTCATTTTCGCCCGGTCGGGGCGGGGTTCCCGGCCTCCGGATTTCAAGGCTCGACTAGAAATTCCAGGACCCCCTGCGTAAAGTGACCTGGGTCTCAGCACGTGGCGGAAGGAGGCGCGGATGTCGACGGCGACACCGCGAGCCCGCGTCGACGGGGTGCTTCGCGCCGTCCGGGCGCTCGAGCCCGTGGACGTCGCGTTCGCCGCGCGGGTGGACCGGGGCACGGGCACGTTCGTGCTCGACCGGTTCGACGGGGCGCGCACCGATTTGCTGCGCAACCTGGTCATTCCCCGGGGCGAGGGGGTCGGCGGCCGGTGCATCGCGCTGGAGCGGCCGGTGTTCGTCCGGGACTACGTGGCGGCCAAGGGCATCACGCACCGGTTCGACGGCGCCGTGGCGGGGGAGGGCCTGAGTGCGATGTTCGCCGTGCCCGTGAAGACCGACGGGGTGGTGCGCGACGTCGTGTACGGCGCGGCGCGCACGTCGGTGGAGTTCGGTGAGGGCCTGATCGACCGGGCGGTCGACCTCGTGAAGCGCTCTGCCGTGGAAGAACCGCCGAGCCCGCCGCGGCGTTCGGCCGGTGACATCGCCGCCGAGCTCGAGGACATCGCGGCCGCCGTCACCGACCCCGAGGTGCGTCGGCGGCTCCGTGAGCTGGGCGCGAGCCTGTCCGGGAAACCGGCGGAGGACGACCTGCCGATCCGGCTCTCGCCGCGTGAGCTGGACGTGCTCACGGCCGTCGCGATGGGCCACGCCAACGTGGACGTCGCCCGGCGGCTCGGCCTCACCGTGCAGACCGTGAAGTCGTACCTGAAGAGCGCGATGGCCAAATTGGACAGTCACACCCGCGGCGAAGCCGTCTACCGCGCGCGGATGGCCGGCTTGCTACCGTGACCGCGGTGGGGAGCGTGACGGCCGGCGGGTCCGGAGAAGCACCGGTGACCCGGGCCGAGCGCAAGCGGGCCGAACGGGTGGCGCGGCTCGAACGCGCCGCGGCGCGGGTGTTCGCCCTCCACGGCTACGAAGGCGCGAACTTCGACCTCATCGCGGCCGAGCTGGACCTGCGCGGCGCCAGCCTGTACTACTACGTCTCGTCGAAGGAAGAGCTCTTCCTGCGCTGCCTGCGCCAGTCGGCGGCCGACGTGTCCGCCCGGCTGCGCGCGATCGTCGAGGCCGAACCCGAGCCGCGGGAACGGCTGCGGCGGCTGTTCCGCGAACAGGTGCTGATCGAGGTCCGCGACTACCCCGAGTACGTCCCGCTGTTCTTCAAGGCGCGGGTGAGCGTGCCCGCGCTGCAGGAAGCCGTCCTGAGTCTGCGGCGCGAGCACGCGACGGTGTTCGAGGAAACGGCGCTGGAGCTCGGCACGGACCCGCGGAAAGCGCGGCTGTGCCTGGAAATCGCGTACGGCACGCTGGCCTACCTGCCCGATTGGTACGACCCGGCCGGTGAGGTGGGTCCCGCGGAGCTGGCGGACGAGCTGGCCGAACTGCTCGTCGCGCCGTTCCTCGGCACGGGCGGCTGACCACCCCCACTCGTGGGTATCCGCGCGACCGCGCCGCACCTACCGTTGGTCCGGATGGCCCAGTCCCCGGCTGGGCCCGACGATCCCGTGCTCCCGCCGCCCCGAGGCGGGGACCCCCGAGAACAGGTGATGCCGAATGACCGCGACCACCACGAACTCCGTGCGGGGTGGCCAGCTCGCCGACCACGGGTACGAGCTGCCCTGGGCCTTCACCCCCGAGCACCTGCAGTGGCGCGACACCGTGCGGGAGTTCACCGCCGAAGTGGTGGCGCCCGAGGCCTCCCGGCGCAGCATCGAGTCGAAGTTCGACGCGGACCTGGTCCGCGCGGCGGGGCGGCTCGGGGTCTTCGGCCTGATGGTGCCGGCCGAGTTCGGCGGCGCCGGCGCCGACCTGCGCACGCTCTGCCTGACGATCGAGGAACTGGCCACAGTGGACTCTTCGCTGGCGGTCACCGTGCACGTCCAGGCGATCTGTGCCGCGCTGCTGGCCCATTTGGCCCAGGACCGGCCCGAGCTGTGCCGCGAGATCCTGCCCTCGGCCGCCACCGGCGAGACGTTCGTCTCCATCGGCCTCACCGAGCCGTCGGGCGGGTCGGACGCCGGCAACATCAGCACCGTCGCGCGCCAGGACGGCGACGGCTGGATCATCAACGGCGCCAAGCAGTTCATCACGAACTCCGGCACCCCGTTCTCGCGCTACGTGATCCTGCTCGCCGCGGTCGGCGAGGACGAGCGCGGCCGGCCGCCGGTCTCGGCGTTCCTCGTGCCGCTCGACGCGCCGGGCGTCACCGTCGGCAAGGGGTACCCGAAGCTGGGCTGGCGCTCCTCCGACACGCACCCGCTGTTCTTCGACGACGTCCGCGTGCCGGGCGACGCGCTGCTGTCCGAACCGGGCCGCGGTTACCGCGACGCGCTGGAGTTCCTCACCTGGGCGCGGCTGCCGATCGCCGCGATGAGCGCCGGGCTCGCCCGCGGCTGCCTGGCCGACACCCTGCGCTTCGTCACCGAGCGCACGTCGTTCGGCAAGCAGCTGGGCCACCACCAGGCCGTGGCGTTCCAGACCGCGGACATCGCCGCGCTCGCCGCCACCGCCCGCACCCTCACGTACGACGGCGCGTGGAAGTACGATCACGGCTTGTCGATCAGGGAGGCCGCCGCCACGGCGAAGCTGGTCGCGTCGGAAGCCGCGAACAAGGCCGCCTACCTGGCGACCCAGCTGCAGGGAGGCTACGGCTTCATCGAAGAGACGGCCGCGACCCGCCACCACCAGGACGCCCGCATCCTCACCATCGGCGAGGGCACGTCCGAAGTGCAGCGGATGCTGATCGCGCGTTCACTGGGGCTGGCCGTCTGAGCAGGTGCCGATCGATCGAACACACAAGGGAGTGTGCCGTGGCCGACAGTGTGGAACAGCTGATCTCCGTTCCGTTGCAGGAACTTCCGGACCGGTGGCGCTCGGCGAGCCGGGCCGAGGAGATCGCGCAGGCGCGGGCGCTGCACGACCGCGACCCGGACGAGTACTGGGCCTGGGCCGCGGGCAAGCAGCGGTGGATGCGGCCGTGGGACGAGGTCCGCAGCGGTGACCTGCCCGAGTTCCGCTACTTCACGGGCGGGCTGCTCAACGTCGCCGACAACTGCGTCGACCGCTGGGCCGAGGACCCCGCGACGGCCGACCGCGCCGCCGTGGTGTGGGAGGGCGAGCCGGGGGACACCCGCACGGTGACCTACGCCGAGCTCGCCCGCGAGACCTCGGCGCTGGCGGCGGGGCTGCTGGAGCTGGGCGTCGGCAAAGGCGACGTGGTCGCGATCTACCTGCCGAACCTCGTCGAGGCGTTCACGGCCATCCACGCGTGCAACCGGATCGGCGCGATCTACACGGTGCTGTTCTCCGGCTTCGGCAAGGACGCCGTGGCCGCGCGGCTCAAGGTCTCCGGCGCGAAGGCCGTGGTGGTCGCCGACGCGTCCTACCGGCGCGGGAAGCTCGTGCCGCTGCTGGAGACCCTGCGCACGGCCCGGCCGGGCCTGCCCGACCTCGGCCACGTCGTGGTGCTCGACCGCACCGGCCGCGACCTGCCGCTCGAAGCCGGTGAGGTCTCCTACGCCGACCTCGTCGCCCGGCACCCCGAAGGCACGCCGGCCGTGCCGCTGGAGGCGAACGACCCGGCGTTCCTGATCTTCACCAGCGGCACGGAGTCGACGCCGAAGGGCGTGGTGCACTCGGTCGCCGGGTTCCTGGTCGGCACGTGGGCCAACGCCTACTGGCAGGCCGGCCTCGAACAAGGCGACGTGTACTGGGTGGCCGCCGACGTCGGCTGGCTGACCTTCCCGATCCAGGCCGTGATCGGCGGGCTGGCGTGCGGGACCACGATCGCGTGTTACGAGGGCGCGCTCGACACCCCGACGAAGGAACGGTTCTACGAGTTCTGCGAACGCCACGAGGTCACGCAGGTGCTGGCCGCGCCGACCGTGCTGCGGATGCTGCGCTCGTTCGGCGAGGACCTGTGCGCCGCGCACCCGTTGCCGCACCTCAAGCTGATCACCGTGCAGGGCGAGCCGCTCGACGCCGAGACGTTCACCTGGGGCACCGCGCACCTCGACGTGCCGATCGTGAACGCCTACGGCCAGACCGAGACGGGCTCCACCTGGACCTACCCGGTGACCGGCGTCGACGCGCTGAAGGCGGGCTCCGCCGGGCGCCCGCTGCCCGGCCACCACTGCGAGATCGTGGACGACGACGGCGAGCCGGTTCCCCCCGGTACCAAGGGAAACCTGGTGATCACCCGCCCGTTCCCGACGCTGGCGCGCACGGTGTGGGGTGACCACGAGCGGTACCTGTCGGCGTACTTCACCCAGTACCCCGGCAAGTACAACACCAAGGACGAAGCCGTCCTCGACGACGACGGCCACCTGTGGGTGCTCGGCCGCGCCGACGACGTCATCAACGTCGCCGCGCACCGCATCTCCACGATGGAGATCGAGGGCGTCGTGACCGCCCACGAGCGCGTCGCCGAGGCCGCCGTGGTCGGCGTGCCCGACCCGACCAAGGGCACCGTCCCCATCGCCTTCGTCACCCTCCTGGCCGGCGCCGACGCCGACTCCGTGTCGGCCGAGCTGATCCGCCGCGTCGGCGACGAACTCGGCGGCTACGCGCGGCTGGCCAAGGTCTACCCCGTCACGGCCCTGCCCAAGACCCGCACGGGCAAAACCATGCGCCGCCTCCTGCGCGACGTCCTCGTCGAGGGCGCCCCGCGCGGTGACACCAGCGCGATGGAAGACCCGGGCGCCCTGGACGCCGTGCTGACGGCGGTGTCCGCCGCCCGCTGACCCTCCCGTCCCGCGAAGCCGCCACCCCGTTCCCGGCGGCGCGTCCGGTTCGCCCGGAGCGTGCGCCGGGCGGGGTGGCGCGGCTGCCGAGGGCGGTCGTCCGGCCGGTTGAAGCGGGGTCCACTCCCACCTGCGGGCCACGTTCGCAGGCCCGGTCGGCCGCTGGGTATGACCGGCCGACCGGGTGCTCGGGCCAGGCTGCCCGCGGTGCTGCGGCGCGCCCGATCGCCGGGGGAAGAAGCGCGACCCGCCGGTGGCGGCCTGGGTCCGCGCGCTGCGGCGGCGTCGGCCGATCAAGCTCTCCTGGCGACGGCCGCGGCAACCGGCGGCGCGTCCGGTTCGCCCGGAGCGTGCGCCGGGCGGGGCGGCGCGGCTGACCGATAAGCTGGCGCCGTGGCCGAGGGGCGAGAGGTGTCGACCGTGACGATCTGGAACGACGTGATCAGTTTCGTGCGCCTGCGGTACGAGGTGCTCGAGGACCACGACGGCTGGCTGCGCTTCCGCCTGCCCACCGAGGACGGCCGGAGCCAGCAGGCGACCGTTCACCTGCTGCCCGACCACGGTGGGGTGGCGTGGGCCGAGCTGTCCTCGCCCGTCGGCTGGGCCGACCGCGTGGACCTGCGCCGGCTGCTGGAGCTCGTCGGCGAGTCCGGGGTCGGCGGGGCGGCCGTGGTCGACGGCGTGGCGCTGATCAAGCACGCCGTGCCGCTCGCCTCGCTGGACATCGAGGACGAGCTGGACCGGCCGTTGCGTGCCCTGGTGGCCCGCGCCGACCAGCTCGAACACGAGCTCGGGCAGGGCGACGAGTTCTGATCGTCGGCCCGGGCCTCAGCTCGGGACGCCGGCCGGTTTCTTCGCGCGCACCGGCGCCGCCAGCACCGCCAGCGCGACCAGCTCCGTGAGCGCCATCCCGCGTTCGACCAGGCCGAGCGGGATGAGCAGCCACCAGCGTTCGTCGTTGACCGCGGCGACCGCCACGGCGCCGAGGATGATCGCCAGCCAGCCCAGCGACAGCACGGCGAGCAGCCGCGCGGCGAACCGGCGGCGTGGCGAATGGGGGAACGTCGTGCGCGCGGCCACGAGGATGGCCAGCGGCAGGCAGACGAACGCGACCACGCTGGCCACCCGGTGCAGCGTGCCGCCCGCGGCGCCGCCGGTGGCCGTGGCCCAGTTGGTCTTCGGGAACGCCACGATCACGAGCAAGCCGATCGTCCACAGTGCACCGAACACGGCCGAGACCACGGGCAACCGCCGTTGCAGCCGCAGCACGGCGAGCGTCACGGCGGAGCCCACGGCCACCAGCACCACCGCGAGGTCGAACACCCACTTGTTGTCCGACAGCCCGTACTCGCTGATGGTCCGGCTGGTCACGCTGATCTCGTCGGTGGGCGGCACCAGTTGCAGGAGCAGGACCAGCGCGGCGCCGATCGCGAACGCGGCGATGCCGGCGATCGACAGCAGAGCGGGGCGGCGGTCCTCGGCGAGGGCGGTCATCCTTCGAGATTAGCCAGGACGGGTATGTGCCCGCTGTGAGTGGATGATCCCGTACTTCCGAAGGTTACCCGGGGCGTTTTGCGTCGATATGGTCGTTCGCTGCCGGAGCGTCCCTGCTCCCGGCTCGGCCCTGGGAGGTCCGCGAACGTGGGGAATTCACCGCTTTCATCCAGACTCTCACTCAGAAGATCCAGACCGTGGGTTCTGCTGGCCACGGCCGGCGTCCTGGCGGGGACGTTCGTCGCCCTGCCGACGTCGGCCACGGCCGCGCAGAACGTGGTGCACGCCGACCGCTCGGTCGTGCGGTCGTGTTTCGCCGCGCTCCAGCCGCCCGGCGCGGCCGGCACCGACCGCCGCGAGGTCGTCTCGACGGTCGACGGCCTGGTCCAGGCCCGTCTGGCGCCGGGTGCCGGCGCCGAGGGCGACTGGGACCTCGCCGTGTTCGACAAGGCCACCGGGGCGCTCGTCGCGGCCTCGGCGGCCTTGCGCAGCCACGAGCTCGCCGAGAGCTTCGTGAAGAAGGGCCAGCAGCTCGTGATCCAGAGCTGCCGGTACGCGGGCAACGCCAAGGAGGCGAAACTCGGCGTCGACTTCCTCGCGCTGACCCCGCAGGGCACCCCGACCGGATCCGCCGCGCCGGCCCAGCGCGCCGAGCTCGTCCGCGTGCACACGCCTTCGCGCGCGGACAAGAACAAGCTCCTCGGACTCGGCCTCGACGTCACCGAAAAGGGTGACGCCACGGGCGTCGAGGTCGTGCTCGCCGGCGACGCCGACCGCCGCACGCTCGCCGCGAGCGGGCTGAAGTCCACCGTCGTCGAGCCGGACCTGTCGGCGAAGTCGATCCGCGACGCGAAAACCGACCGCGAGTACGCCGCGAAGACGGCGTCCTCGGTGCTGCCGTCCGGCCGCACGAGCTACCGCCACCTGTACGACTACGAGTACGAGATGAAGGAGCTCGCGCGCAAGAACCCCAAGCTGGTCACGGCGTTCACGCTGCCGGAGCCGACGTGGGAGGGCCGTGACGTCGTCGGGCTCGAGATCGCCACGGACGTCGCGAACACCGCCGACGGCAAGCCCGTCGACTTCACCATGGGCGTCCACCACGCGCGCGAATGGCCGGCCGGTGAGACCACGATGGAGTGGGCGTACCAGCTGATCAACGGCTACGCCCACGACACCACGATCCGCGGGCTGGTCGGCAAGACGCGCAACATCGTCGTGCCGATCGTGAACCCGGACGGCTTCTCGATCTCCCGCGAGGCCGAACCCCGTGGTGATTTCTCGCGATTCGACTACGAGATGAAGCGAAAGAACTGCAACGCCGCCGACTCCCCGCCGCAGTTCGCCACCGGCGTCTGCAAGGCGAACCCGGGCGGCGCGCAGCGCGGCACCGACCCGAACCGCAACTACGCCGGCTTCTGGGGCGGCGGGGGAGCGGGCCTGTCGTGGAGCAGTGAGACGTTCCGCGGTTCGGCGCCGTTCAGCGAGCCGGAGTCGCGCAACATCCGTTCGGTCGTGTCGTCGCGGCAGGTGACGAACCTGATCACGTTCCACACCAACGCGGCGCTCGTGCTGCGCCCGCCGGGCGTCGCCGACGTGCGGCCGCCGCTCGAGGACCCGGTGTACAAGGCGCTGGGCGACAAGCTGGCCTCCCACAACGGTTACACGAGCGAACCGAGCTGGGCGCTGTACGACACCACCGGCACCACGGAGGACTGGTCGTACTGGGCCACCGGCGGCTGGGGCTTCACGATCGAGATCGGCGGCGCCGGGTTCCACACGCCGTACGAGGTCGGGGTCGTCGCCGAGTACGCGGGCCTGGCCCCGTCGACCGGTGCCGGCAAGGGTGGCAACAGCGGTGCGCTGCTGGAAATGCTGCGCAACACCGCCGACCCGGCCGCGCACTCGACGCTCATCGGCACGGCGCCGAAGGGCTACCAGCTCAAGCTGCACAAGACGTTCCAGACCCCGACGTCCCCCGTGCTGCAGCCGGACGGCTCCACCAAGCCGCCCGTGTACGTGACCGACGACCTCAACTCCACCTACACCTCGACCGGCGGCCGCTTCGCGTGGTCGGTGAACCCGTCGACGCGGCCGTACGTCGCGGGCCGCTACGGGCGTGACCCGCAGGGCCCGGCGCAGGCCGGGTACGCCGTGGCGAACCCGGCGGGCGTGCCGCCGATCAACGAGTCGTACCCGGACAACCCGGCGTCGGAGAGCTTCACGTTCCACGTCGACGGGTTGCCCAAGGTGGACAACGGGAAGTTCAGCGTGGACGTGAACTGGGCGAACCCGGACACCGACTGGGACCTGTACGTGTACGACGCCGCCGGCAACGCCGTGACGTCGTCGGCCAACGGCGGCACCACCTCGGAGCACGCCGTGCTGTTCGACCCGCCCGCCGGTGACTACCGCGCGGTGCTGGTGAACTACGCCCAGGCCGACCCGGCCCAGGTGGACGACTGGACCGGTGGCGTGTCGTTCGCGTCGCCGGTGCCGCCGACGTACGGGCCGAAGGAGGCCTACCAGCTGACCTGTGCCAATGCGAAGGGCAAGCTGGCGGGCATCGCGGACGTGTACCTCGACCGCGGCCAGACCATCGACGTCGGCGAGATCTGCACCAACTCGGCGCGCGCGGCGAAGAACCGCTCGCACGGCTGAGTTTTCCGGTCCGTGGAGGGCTCCGTCTCGGGGCCCTTCACGGGCTTTCTCAGCCGGTGACGGCCAACGCGACCCCGAGCACCACGAGCACCACCCCGACGACCCGGTTGAGCACCGGCCGCGCCCGGTCGTACCAGCGTTGCGTGACGGGGGAGGAGAACAGCAGCGCCACCGACAGGTGCCACGTCGCCGACGCCAGGACGATGAGCCCGATCGCCGCCGCCTTCGTCGCCGTGGGCTCGGTCGGCGGCAGCGTGGCCGTCAGCACGCTCCCGAAGAACACCGCGGCCTTGGGGTTGGTGACGTTGCTCAGCATCCCCTGCCCGAACGCGTTCTTGCGCTCCGGCAGCGGCTCCTGGTCGGGTGCCCGCGCTTTCCACCACAGCCTGATCCCCAGCCACGCCAGGTAAAGCCCGCACACGATCCGCAACGCGGTCGCCAGCCACGGCGTCGCGGCGAGCAGCGCGCCCAACCCGAACACGGCCACCGTCGCCAACAGCCCACCCGCCACCACGACCCCGGCCGCCACGGCCACCGCCGCCCGGCGCGACCCGGCCGCGGCGGTGTGCGCGATGAGCACGAAGTTCGGCCCCGGCGTCACCGCCGCGGGCGCGTAGACGAGCAGGACGGTGCCCAGGGTGGCCGCGGTGTTCACGTGGTCATCCTCCCGCGTGGGCGCGGGCCGCCGGACGACGGGCGGGGACGGCCGGGAACACGGTGCCGCGTGGGCTGCTCGGCTCGTGCCTTCCGGCACCGGCGAGGAGCGGCGGTGCCGCGCGGTTTCACTCCCGCGGTCGGCTCGGAGTCAGGTCGAGCTTTGCCGCTTCGCCCGTGCGAGCCGAGTGGCGAGGCCGCAGCGGTGCAACCACCGCGCCGGCGCGAGGCGTAGGCAGGATCTCTCGGCGTCCTCGCTCGCCTACGCGGCCCGCCCGCTCCCCACGACCTGGCCCCGCACCGTTCGCAGTGCGTTGTGGTCCACAGTAGACGGTTCCGCCGAGAGCCAGCCGCCGATTTCGTGCAGGAACTGTTCCGGCGTCATGGGCGCGGCAGGGTCCAGGGCGGGGTCGGAGTCGGCCGTGGTGATGGCGCCGGCGCGGCTGGGGTAGACGATCATGGCGCCGCGCAGGGCGATGCCGGGGAGGAGGTCGCGGTAGGAGTCGAGACTTTCGGCCAGGCGGGAGCCGCCGCCGCGGAAGGGGCGGCCGTTGCGCAGGAGGCGGCCGTCGTCGGCGGTTTCGTAGTGGCCGGGGAGCCACTGTTTCGACTCGATGAGCACGAGGCGTTTGCCGCACAGCACGGCGTGGTCGACGTCGGCGAAGACGGAGCCCGGCCAGGCGAGACCGTGGAAGATGCGGGCGGCGGGCAGCCGCGTCAGGTAGCGCTCGAGGAGGTCGGCGGTGAGGCGTTCGGCGAGCTCGTCGGCTTCCACGCCGGGGCTGCCGAACACCGAGCCGCCGCCGAACTCCGCGGCGAACTCGCTGCGGGCGCGCCGCGCGGCGAGGTAGCCGCGGGCCAGGCGCTGCACCAGCAGCGCCGTGGCGGCCGTGAGCGCGAGCCACACGATGAGCACCGGCGGCGTGAAGTCCACGCCCAGCACCAGTGGCGCCAGCACCAGCACCATTCCGGTGACGGCCGCGACCACCGGCGTGTGCCCGGGTCCGCGTCGCCGCCCGTGGCGCACGCGCGGGTCCTGCGCCGCGAACTCCCACCACTCGAGCTCGTCCGGCTCCAGGTCCAGCGGCTCGGGCACGAACCCGGGCTCTTCGCTGAATCGGCGGCGCTTCGGCTTCGCGGGCGGGCGCGCGTGCACGGTCGGGATGCCGGCGTCGTACGCAGCGCGAGCGCGGGGATCACTCAGCGTGTCGTAGGCCTCGCGCAGCAGCTGGAACGTGCCGACGGTGCCGCCCGCGTCGGGGTGCAGCGTCTTCGCCAGCCTGCGGTAGGCAGCCTTGACCTCCGTGGGCGACGCCGTCTTCCCCACGCCGAGCACCGCGTAGTAGTCGACTTCGGGCACGTTCGCGTTCCACCTCCGAATGGCTGCCGCGCAACGATATGGGGTCGGTGATCGCGATCGGCAACCGCCTCCGCGGCGCGCCGGGGTGAACCCCGTTCATCGTCCGGCGCCGGTGACCACAGTGGACAGTGCGGACCCCGTGCTGGCTGCGTACTGTCGCTCGATCGGGTTCCGGTGCGTGATCTACGCCGTAGACTCGCGGGTTCACGGTGCAGACTGCGCGGGGTGCGCAGACTCAAGACCGCCCGGCGGTCCGAGATCGTGGGCGCGGCACTGGAGCTGGCGGCCGAACGCGGCCTGCCCGCCCTGTCGATGCGCGGCGTCGCCGCCCGGCTCGGCCTAACGCCCATGGCGCTGTACGGCTACTTCCGCAGCAAGGACGACCTCCTCGACGGCATCGCCGCCCACCTGCTCACCCTGCTGCCCACCCCCGCCGCGGACCTCGCCCCCTTCACCCGGCTGCGTGAACTGGCCACGGGCGCGCGGGCGGTCGCGCGCGAGCACCCCGCCGTGGCCGGCCTTCTGTTCACCCGTCCGGCGGCGAGCGAGCAGTCGCTGCTCCCGGCCGAACGCGTGTACCAGGCGCTGCTGGATGCGGGCGTGCCCGAAAACGAAGTCCCACGCCTGGAACGCCTGCTGTCCACGTTCGTCTTCGGCCACGTCCTCTCGGAGGTCGAAGGCCGCTTCGCCGCGAGCACCCGCCTCGCCCGCTCGCGCCGCGTCGAGCTCGGCCCCGCGGACCTGCCCGCCCACCACCGGCTCGGCTCGCTGCCGCACCGCGTCGACTGCGACGCCGAGTTCGTGAAGGACCTCGAAGACCTGCTGACGATCGTCGAAGCCGCCGCGCGGTGACGCTCAGGCTTGCGCGGCCGTCCGCCGCGGCTCGCGCCGTTCGAAGACCAGCTCCCGCGCCGTGCCGAGCGCCGTCGTCACCGCGCCCGCCAGCACAGCCTCCGGCCCCAGCTGCCCGG
The DNA here is from genome assembly GCF_042896185.1 of Amycolatopsis sp. NPDC001319. Taxonomy (NCBI): domain Bacteria; kingdom Bacillati; phylum Actinomycetota; class Actinomycetes; order Pseudonocardiales; family Pseudonocardiaceae; genus Amycolatopsis; species Amycolatopsis sp. NPDC001319. The sequence goes on from NZ_JBIAWY010000008.1 coordinate 212,764, forward strand.
CGACGATCTCCGGCGCGAACGGCGTCGTCGCGGCCAAGGCACGCCGCATCGGCCCGGCGAGCAGCGCCGCGTTGCTCCCGATGCCACCGCCCAGCACGATGAGCCCGGGGTCGAGCACCGCCGTCACCGCGGCCACCACGTGCGCCAGGTGCTCGGCCTCCTCCTCGACCACTCGCAGCGTCACCGGATCCCCGTCCGCGGCAGACCGGAATACCTCCCGAGCACTCCGCGCGGTCGACCCCAGCGCGCGGGCCCGCGCGACGATCGCGTGCGCCGAAGCGACGTCCTCCATCGGCCCGGGCCGGTGAGCGCGCGCCCCGGAGGCACGGGCGCCCGCCGGCAGGTCCGCGATCTCGCCCGCCGCGCCGTGCGCGCCCCGGAACAGCTTCCCGCCGACCAGCACGCCCATCCCGATGCCGGTGCCCACCGTGAGGCACACCAGCACGTCCACCCCCAGTGCCGCGCCCAGCGCGTGCTCGCCGACCGCGCACAAGTTCGCGTCGTTCTCCACGACGAGGTCCGAACCGTGCGCGCACAGCCGTTCGGCCAGCGAGTGCAGCAGCCCCTTGCGCTCCCACCCCGGCAGGTTCGGCGCCCGGTGCACGGTTCCGGTGCGCGCGTCCGGAATGCCCGGCGTGCCGACCACGGTGGCCACAACGTCGGCCGGTGCCAGCCCGGCCGACGCGACCGCGCGGCCCACGGCGTCGCCGACCGTCCGGACCAGCGCGCTGCCCGACCGGCACCGGTTCGGCTCGTCGAGTCGCGCGACGATGCTCCCGTCCAGATCGGCCACGGCCACGCGGATCGAACGCCGGCCGATGTCCACGCCCACGACGTGCCCGGCCTCGGGCGCCACCCGGTACACGACGGCGGCGCGCCCCGGCCCCGACGGGCTGTGGCCGGTGGCCCGGACCAATCCGCACTGCTCCAGATCGAGCAGCGCCTGGCCCACCGTCGGCTTCGAAAGCCCGGTGTCGGCGGCGATCCCGGGCCGCGTGGCCGCACCGCCGGCGCGCAACCGGTCCAGCACCAGCCGCTGGTTCAGCTCGCGCATGTTCGCCGGTGTGCCCACCCGCGGTCCCGCCATGCTCACCCCTCGCCGTTTCCACAACTTTACGAACGCGGCCCTTCCGACCCCGCAAATCTTATGTTAAGAAGCTTTACTAACTATTGGACGGAGGCGCGACGTGAGCTCACCCACCCGTTCGGGGGCTTCCGGAACGGCGGATCTTCCACGGACCGGTCTCGAACGCAAGATCGGGCCGCTGCAGGCGACCGCGATCAACATGACGCAGATGTGCGGGATCGGCCCGTTCGTGACCATCCCGGCGATGGTCGCCACGATGGGCGGCCCGCAGGCGATGTTCGGCTGGATCATCGGCGCGATCATCGCCCTGGCCGACGGCCTGGTCTGGGCCGAGCTCGGCGCCGCGCTGCCCGGCGCCGGCGGCACCTACATCTACCTCCGCGAAGCCTTCCAGTACCGCACCGGGCGGCTGATGCCGTTCCTGTTCGCCTGGAGCGCCGTGCTGTTCATCCCGCTGATCATGTCCACGGGCATCATCGGCCTCGTCCAGTACCTCGGCTACCTCATCCCGGGCGTGGTCGACGACGGCGGCGTGACGCCGCTGGGCAAGATCATCGGCATCGCGATCGTCGTGGTGATCGTGCTGGCGCTGTTCCGGCGCATCGGCCAGATCAGCAAGCTCACCACCGTCCTGTTCGTGATCATGCTGTTCGCTGTGCTGACCGTGATCGTCGCGGCCTTCTCGCACTTCAGCGGCGGCCAGGCGTTCGCCTTCACCCCCGGCGCGTTCGGCTCGGGCGGCGCCTTCTGGGGCGGCCTCGGCGCCGGCCTCGTCATCGCCATCTACGACTACCTCGGCTACAACACCAGCGCCTACCTCGGCGGTGAGGTCCGCAACCCGGGCCGCACGATCCCGCGGTCGATCATCTTCTCGATCCTCGGCATCATGGCGCTCTACTTCCTGCTGCAGGTCGGCGTGCTCGGCTCGATCCCGCTCGACGAGCTGAAGAACGCGACGTCGGTCGCCTCCACCGTGCTGGAGCAGGCGTGGGGCACGGTCACCGCGAAGGTGATCACCGTCTTCATCGGCATCGCCGCCATCGGCTCCGTCTTCGCCGGCCTGCTCGGCGGCTCGCGCGTGCCGTTCGAAGCCGCGCGCGACAAGGTGTTCCTGCCGGTGTTCGCCAAGCTGCACCCGAAACTGAACCTGCCCACCGCCGGCGTGCTGACGATGGGCGTGATCACCGCGATCGGCTCGCTGTTCACCCTGACCGACGTGATCAACGCGGCCGTGACCGTGCTCGTGATCATCCAGTCGCTGGCGCAGGTCGCCGCGATCTGGGTGCTGCGCCGCCGCCAGCCGACGTTGAAGCGGCCGTACCGCCAGTTCCTCTACCCGATCCCGACGATCATCGCGCTCGCCGGCTGGGTGTACATCTACATCTCCGCCACGTTGCTCTCGATCGTCCTTTCCGTGGCGTGGATCGTGCTCGGCGTCGTCGCGTTCGGAATTTACGCAGCGGCGGAGAAGACGTGGCCGTTCGGGCCGAAGGAGATCCGCGAGGAGTTCGTCCTCGCGCAGCAGCAGCCGACCGAAGAGGGGCTTGAGGCATGAGGAAACCGCTCGTCGCCGGGATCGCGGCGGCCGCCGCGCTGATCCTGGTCCCGGGGGTGGTGAGCGCGACGGCGTCGGCCCAGGCGCCCGCCGCGTCGCCCCAGCACCACGCTCCGCGTGAGCAGGGGCTGTCCACGATCGGCACGTCGGGCTGGCAGGTGCTCACCACCGCGAGCGTGAAGGACGGCGGTGACCGCGTCTCGCAGCCCGGGTACTCGACGAAGGGCTGGCTGCCGGTCAAGGCCGACGACGCGGGCGCGCCGGGCACCGAGATCAACGCGCTGGTGCAGAACGGCAAGTGCCCGGACGTCTTCTACTCCGACAACATGCGCAAGTGCTTCGGGTACGTCGACAAGCTCGGCCCCGTGACCACGAAGCCGTTCTCCGACCCGTGGTGGTACCGCACGGACTTCGACCCCGGTTTCGCCAAGGGCAAGAACGGCAAGCTCACGATCCCGGGCATCGTCGGCGAGGGCGACGTGTGGGTCAACGGCACGCTGGTGGCGGGCAAGGACGTGGTGAGCGGCGCGTTCGCCGGCCACACCTTCGACGTGACCAAGCTGCTGAAGCCGGGCAAGAACACGCTGGCGATCAAGGTCTACCCGAACAACCCGCTCACGATGTACACGCTCGACCAGGTCGACTGGGGCCAGATCCCGCCGGACAACAACACCGGCATCCAGTACCCGCCGACCCTGCAGCTGTCGGACGCGCTCACCGGCGACAACGCCCACGTGGTGCAGGACAACGCCCCCGACCTGTCCACCTCCTCGCTGACGGTGAAGGTCGACGTCACCAACAACGCCGGCTCGGCGCAGACCGGTGACGTCACGGCCACGGTGAACCCGCCGTCGGGCGCGCCCATCGTGGTGAAGCAGAGCGTGAAGGTGGCGGCGCACGCCAAGCAGACGGTGACGTTCACGCCGGCGAAGTTCGCCGCGCTGAAGATCCGCAAGCCGCAGGTGTGGTGGCCGTACTCGATGGGCGCGCAGCCGCTGTACACTTTGGACACCTCGGTGAGCCAGGGCGGCGTCGTGTCCACGTCCTCTTCGGACACCTTCGGCATCCGCACGGTGACCTCGAAGCTCGTCGGCAAGTCGGCGCCGCTGCCGCAGGGCTCGCGGCTGTTCGCCGTGAACGGCAAGGACTTCGTGTTCCGCGGCGGCGGTTTCGCGCCGGACCTGTTCCTGCGCTACGACAAGGCCGACACCGCGCACCAGATCGCGCTGATCAAGAACATGGGCCTGTCCGGCGTGCGGCTCGAGGGCCACGACATGCCGCAGGACTTCTACGACCAGGCCGACCGCGCGGGCCTGCTGGTGATCGGCGGCTTCCTGTGCTGCGACGCCTGGCAGCCCGAGGACGCCTCGAAGCTCACCGATCGCGACTACCGGATCATGCACGACTCCGCGTACTCGATCGCGCAGCGCGAGCGCAACCACCCGAGCGTCTTCAACTACGGCTGGAGCGACAACGAACCCGTCGCTCGGCAGGAGTCCGAGACGCTCGCCGCGTTCTCCGAAGCCGATTTCCAGGTGCCGGTGATCGCTTCGGCGGAGTACAAGAGCACCCCGACGCTCGGTGTCTCCGGTGAGAAGGAGGGCCCGTACGACTGGGTCCCGCCGGCCTACTGGTATGACACGTCGCACTTCGACTCCGGTGACTCCAGCCGCACCAACGCCGGTGGTTCGTGGGGCTTCGCGAGCGAGCAGAGCGCCGGGCACACCGTGCCCACTTTGGACTCCATCAAGCGGTTCCTTTCGCCCGGGGAGCAGGCGAAACTGTGGCAGGACCCGGCGTACAACCAGTACCACGCCAACTTCGAGCCCGATCACGGCGGTTACGCGTTCGGCACGCTGTACACGTTGGACAACTCCATCACCCAGCGCTACGGCAAGTGGAACTCGCTGGAGTCCTATGTGGAGTCCGCGCAGGTCGCGAACTACGAGAACACCCGGTCGCAGTTCGAGTCGTTCATCGCGCACTCGACGGACAAGGACAACCCGTCGACCGGGGTCGTGTACTGGCAGCTGAACAAGGGCTGGCCGACGCTGCTGTGGTCGCTCTACAACGACGACGGTGACCAGCCGGGCGCGTTCTTCGGCGCGAAGAAGGCCAACGAGCCGCTGCACGCGATCTACGGCTATGACAACGGTTCCGTGACCCTGGCCAACCTCGGCGGCGGTACGCAGTCCGGTGTTTCGGTGCAGGCCAGGGTGTACGACACCGCGGGCAAGGTGCTCGACGACCAGACGGCGAAGAACGTGTCGCTGAACTCGCAGGGTGTCGTCACCGGGCTGCTCAAGCCGAAGGTGCCGGCCGAGACGAAGCCGCCGGCCAAGGCGCAGGTGTACTTCGTGGAGCTGCAGGTGAAGCAGGGCGCGAAGGTCGTGGACCGCAACGTCTACTGGCTCTCCACGCAGAAGGACGTCGTCGACTGGAACAAGACCCTGGGCGAGCCGCAGGCCACGCTCAGCCAGTACAGCGACATGTCCGCGCTGCGTGACCTGCCGAAGGCGCAGATCGGTGTCGAGAGCTCGACCAAGCGCGTGGCGGGTCCGGACGGGGCCGACACGGCGACCACGGTGACGGTGACCAACACGTCGAAGACGCCGGCCGTCGGGTTCTTCCTCCGCGCCGACGTCCGCCGGGGCACCGCTTCCGGTGGTGTCGCGTCCGGCGACAGCCAGCTTGCCGCGGCGACGTGGGACGACAACGACATCACGCTGTGGCCCGGCGAGTCGCAGACGCTGACGGTGACCTACAAGGCCGCGGACCTGCACGGCGCACCCGCCGTGATCACGGTCGACGGCTTCAACACCGGCAACGTGGTGGTGCCCGCTTCGCGCGGTCACCACGGCGGCTACGCCGTCCGCCCGCCGGCGATCGAGGGGACTCGCGAGTGATCCTGGGTATCGACTTCGGCGGCACGAAAGTGGCGCTGGGGCTTGCTGACGACGCCGGAACCCTGCTGGCGACGCGCCGGCTGGACACCGACGCCGAGGCGGGGGCCGAGCAGGTGGTGACGCGCGCGCTCGCCGGGGCCAGGGCTCTGGTGGCCGACGAGGGCGCGTGCGTCGACTCGGTCGGTGTCGTCAGCCCCGGGATCGTCCTGGAGGACCGGATCCTGCTCGCGCCCAACGTGCCCGGGTGGGAACAGCTGCACCTGCATTCGCTGGTCGCGGCCGAGTTCGGCGGCGTCCCCATCGCCACCGGCACGGACGCCAAGGCGGCCGCCCTGGCGGAATGGGAGTTCGGCACCCTCGCGGGCGCCGATCCGGCGGTGTTCCTCTCGCTGGGCACCGGCATCGCCGCCGCGGTCCTGGTCGGCGGTGTCGTGCTGACCGGCGCCAACGGGGCCGCGGGCGAGATCGGCTACAACCTGCTCGCGCCCCAGGACACCGACGGCTTTGCCAGCGGCTCGGCGCCGCTGGAGGAGGCCGTCGGCGGGCGCGGGCTGGGCCGCCGGGCCGCGGAGCTGCTGGGCCGTCCGGTGACGGCGGCTTCGTTGTTCGAGCTGGCTCGGGAGAACACGCAGGCGAAGGAACTGGTCACCTCGGCGTTGGACGAGTTGTCCATGCACGTCGCCAATCTGGCCATCGCGTTCGATCCTTCGCGGATCGCCGTGGGCGGCGGGCTGGTCCGCTCGGCCGACGTGCTGCTGCCGGCTTTGCGTGACCGCTTGGCCGGGGCGGTGCCGTTCCCGCCGGAACTGGTGGCGGCGCGGTTCGACCAGGACGCGTCGCTGCTCGGCGCGGTGGCTCTGGCCATGCGGCTGAGTACCGGGGGATAGCTGCCCGAAGGTGTGCCGGTGCCCCGACCCGGCACAGCTTCGGGTACCCACGTCCGGAGGGGCGGTGCCATTTCGGTTCCGCCCTCAGGCGTTTCCGGGCTTGCGCAACCGGAGAGCGGTGACGAAAGGCAGTCCCGCCAAGCGGAAGACGGTGGCCTGACCGGCGAAGTCGAGGCCGGCGTTGTGGGCCAGTGAGACGACGTCCTCGACACTTTCCGTGCGGTTGCGGCGCGGCAGGAGGCGGGCGGCAACGCGTAGCCAGCCTCGCGTGAAGTGTTCCGCCACGACCGCCGTGCCGCCGGGAGTGAGGACGCGGTGGATTTCCGCGAGGCCCCGGGCGGGGTCGGCCCAGTGGTGGAACGACATCGTCGACAGCACCAGGTCGAAGTGCTCGGCCGGGAAGGGGAGAGCCTCCGCGGTGCTGACGGAAAGTTCGGCCGGGAAAGGCTTTTCCCGTGCCCGTGCGAGCATCCGGGCCGCGGGGTCCACACCGGACAAAGCGGCGTCCGGGAAACGGGCGTGGACCAGCGCGAGCAGTTCGCCGGTGCCGGCGCCCACGTCCAGGACCGAACCCGGTGCGTCAGGGGTGGCGAAGGAAAGCGTCGCGCGGTGGACGGCGCCGAAGAAGCCCTGCAGGGCCGGCTTGTCGTAGGTGTCGGCACGGGCGTCGAAGCGGCCGACGTCGTGGTAGGTCATGGTGCTCCGATCGTGGTGATCAAGGCGGCGGAGGCGGCGTCGATGGCGGCGGCGACCGTCTCCCCGGAAGCGGGGCGGCCGGCGTCGAGCCAGGTGAGGATCGTTTCCACCGAGAGGGTGGTCAGCAAGGTCGCGGCCCAGGCCCGGCGTGCCGGGTCGGGGATTTCCGCCGGCAGCGCCGATTCCGCGACCAGGGAGCTGCGCGAGCGGAAGTCGGCCGCCCATTCGCTGAACTCCGGCTCGCGTGCGACGTGGCGGAACAGCAGGCGGAAGCCGTCCGGGTCGGCGGCCGCCGCGGAGACCGCCGCGCGCACCGGGTCGGGACGGTCCGACGTGGCCGCGCGCAGGCGGTCGCGGACGTGGTCGAGGACGGCGCGGTACAGGTCGGGCTTGCCGGCGAAGTGGCGGTAGATGATCGTTGCCGTCACGCCGGACTCGCGGGCGACCAGCTCGATGGTGGTGGCCGCGTATCCGTCGCGAGCGAAGGCCGTGCGCGCCGCGGCGAGGATCTGCGCGCGGCGTTCGGCGCGGGGCAGGAGCTTGCGGCCGGTGTCCACGAGAGTGTTTATAGCTCTCTGTACACTCCGGTGTAAACAGTTATCGCCGAACGCGCGTCGACTCCCGCACCACCAGCTCCGGCGTGAAGACCTCTTCGCGGTGTGGCGGCGGGTTCTCGTCCGTCTCCGCGAGCAGCTGCTCGGCGGCCGTGCGCCCGAGCCGGAACGCGGGCTGGCGCACGGACGTGAGCGGGACGGCCGCCGCGCCCGCGAACTCGATGTCGTCGTAGCCGACGATGGCCATCTCGTCGGGCACGCGCACGCCGGCGCCGACCATCGCCTGCAGCACGCCGAGGGCGAGCAGGTCGTTGGCGCAGAACACGGCCGTCGGCCGGGGGCTCATGCCGAGCAGGCGCGCGCCCGCGTCGCGGCCCGACGCGACGTCGAGGCCGATCGCTTCGACCACCGACAACTGCGCGCCCGAGCCGGTGAGCACGGAACGCACGCCGGCGTCGCGGTCACGGCACTGCGTGAGGATGGTGGGACCGTTCACGAACCCGATGTGCCGGTGCCCGGTCTCCAGCAGGTGCCGCGCGGCCAGCGCGCCACCCGCGACGTCGTCGACGGACACGGAGCTGGCCTCGTCCGCGGGCACTTTGCGGTCCACGAACACGTACGGGATCCCGCTGCGCCGGAACGCCTTCATCGCGTCGCCCGCGGTGTCGACCGGGCTCAGCAGCACGCCGCGCACCCGCTGCTCGGCGAGCATGGCGAGGTACGACGCCTCGGTCTCCACCCGCTGCCCGCTGTTGCACGTGATGATGTTGATCCCCTGCGCGTGGGCGGCTTCCTCGGCGCCGCGCGCGACGTCGACGAAAAACGGGTTCCCGAGGTCGAGCACGAGCAGCGCCATGATCCGCGAACGCCCCGCCCGCAGCTGCCGCGCGGACTCGTCGCGCACGTACCCCAGCTCCTGGATGACCGACAGCACCCGGTTGCGCGTGGCCGTCGCGACGACGTGCGGCCGATTGACCACATTGGACACTGTGCCGATCGAAACGCCCGCGCGCTTCGCGACGTCCTTGATGCCGACCACGGCCCTCCCTCGCCCCTTGGGACGGCCAGCCTAACACGATGATGAAACGTTTCAACGGTGCGCGGGTGCCGCGTGGCTCGTAGGGTCGGTGATCCCGATCTACGGGCTGCACCCGTTCCTCGCCTGACGTCTGCCAGATTCGATCTGGCGGCGGCTCGCGCGGATCTGGCGCCTTCACTGTGTGCAGGAGAAGCTGCGGGTGGCCGTGGTCGTCGCCAGCACCCGGGAGGGCCGGGTGGGCGGCGGCGTCGGCCGGTGGTTCGTCGAGCGGGCCGGTGCGCGCACCGGGCTGGACCTCGACGTGGTCGACCTCGCCGACTTCGCGATCCCGGCGTGCTACCCCGCGCGGCCGACGCCGGCGATGGCCGGGTTCGCGCGGCGGATCGCGGCGGCGGAGGCGTACGTGGTCGTCACGCCGGAGTACAACCGCAGCTTCCCGGCGTCGCTGAAGCAGGCCATCGACTGCGCGTACGACGAGTGGCGGGCGAAGCCGGTCGGGTTCGTCTCCTACGGCTACCGCGCCGCCGGCCGGTACGCGGTGGAGCAGCTTCGCGGGGTGTTCACCGAGCTGCACACGGCGACATTGCGCGACGCGGTGTGCCTCGACCTGCTCGAAGGTCGCGTCGCCGACGGCGGGTTCCGGCCCGATCCGGAGCGCTACGCGCACGCCGTGACGACGTTGCTCGACGAGCTCGTCTGGTGGGGGCTCGCCCTGCGCGACGGGCGGCGGGCGCGGCCGTATTGCGCGTGAACCGACTGTGACGGGGAAAGGACAGACATGAGCAGTGCCACCGCCGAGCCGGCGATCGAGACCGCCGGGCTCGTGAAGGTGTTCGGGGAGACCCGGGCAGTCGACGGCATCGACCTCGTGGTGCCCGCCGGCACCGTCTACGGCGTCCTCGGCCCCAACGGCGCGGGCAAGACGACGGCCGTGCGGATGCTGGCGACGCTGACCAGACCCGACGGGGGCGAGGCACGGGTGTTCGGCAAGGACGTCGTGCGGGACGCCGATGCCGTGCGCAGCCGGGTGAGCCTCACGGGGCAGTACGCGTCGGTCGACGAGGATCTCACCGGGACCGAGAACCTCGTGATGCTGGCTCGGTTGCTGGGGCATCGCAAACCCGCGGCGCGGTCTCGGGCGGCGCAGCTGCTGGAGGCGTTCGGGTTGACCGACGCGGCGGCGCGTCAGGTGAAGAACTACTCGGGTGGGATGCGGCGGCGGCTGGACATCGCGGCGAGCATTCTCAACACGCCCGATCTGTTGTTCCTCGACGAGCCGACGACCGGGCTGGATCCCCGTAGCCGCAACCAGGTGTGGGACATCGTGCGGGCGATCGTCGCGCAGGGGACGACGGTGCTGCTGACCACGCAGTACCTCGACGAGGCCGATCAGCTGGCGTCGCGGATCGCGGTGATCGATCACGGGAAGGTGATCGCGGAGGGGACCAAGGGGGAGCTGAAGGCTTCCGTGGGGGTGGGGGCAGTGCACCTTCGGCTGCGGGATTCCGACCAGCGCGCGGCTGCGGCTGAAGTGCTCGGGCGCACGCTCGACGCGGCTGTGCAACTGGAGCCTGATCCAGTGGCGTTGACGGCGCGGCTGTCGGCCGATGCGCATCTCGGTGCGGCGGACCGGGCGTCGCGGGCGTTGGCGGAGCTGGCTCGGGCGGGGATCACGGTGGACACGTTTTCCCTGGGGCAGCCGAGTCTCGACGAGGTGTTCCTGGCTTTGACCGATCGTCCGGCTGAGGAGGTGGCGGTGTGACGACTGTACGTGAGGCTGATGTCGAGTTGGCGGCGCCGAAGGTCGAGGATTTGGCGGCGTTGCTGGTGGCGGTGGAGCGGCCGCCGCGGCCCAGTGCGTTGTCCACGTCCATCACGTTCGGGCGGCGGGCGGTGCTGAAGATCAAGCACGTGCCGGAGCAGCTGTTCGACGTGACGGCGTTTCCGATCATGATGACGTTGATGTTCACGTATTTGTTCGGTGGGGCGTTGGCGGGCTCGCCTTCGCAGTATCTGCAGTTTTTCCTGCCGGGGATTTTGGCGTCGAGTGTTGTGATGATCACGATGTATACCGGGTTGGCGGTCAACACGGATATCGAGAAGGGGGTGTTCGACCGGTTTCGGACGTTGCCGATTTGGCGGCCGTCGGCGATGGTGGGGTATTTGCTGGGGGACGCGTTGCGGTATGTGATCGCGTCCGTGGTGATCATGGTGGTGGGGTTGATTCTGGGGTTCCGGCCGCCTGGCGGGTTCGGGGGCGTGGTGGCCGGGGTTGTGCTGCTGCTGGTGTTTTCTTTCGGGCTGTCGTGGGTGTGGACGATGTTCGGGTTGTTGCTGAGGTCGGAGAAGTCGGTGATGGGGGTGAGCATGATGGTGATCATGCCGCTGACTTTTCTGTCCAATGTGTATGTGGATCCGTCGACCATGCCGGGGTGGTTGCAGGTTTTTGTGGAGCTGAATCCCATCACCCAGCTGGTGAGCGGGGTCCGGTCGATGATGGCCGGGGCGTGGGACTTCGGGGCGATCATGTGGACGTTGATCGCGGCCGGGGCCCTGACGGTGGTGTTCGGGACGTGGACTATGCGGTTGTACAACCGGAAGTGAAGTGCTCGGCGCGCGGAGCGCACCATTGCATTCGAGGAAGTGTGGTGGGGCACCCCGATTTTCGAGTGTCACTACGGTCTGGGCCGGTTGTCAAGGCGGGAAAGCGTACCTTGACAACCGGTCCAGACCGTGTGGGGCAAACGAATCGGGGGCCGGCCGGGGGAAGGGTGCGGGGAGGGGTTGGGGGAGTTTCACCCGCGTTGCCGGGTGGGGGTTGGTGAGGGGCAAGAGAACGTCGGGGTGGGTTGTGTGGACGGCCGGCGGTGTGGGTGCGCTGTGCGGGTTACAGGCGCCAGGGGGTCGGGGCCGGCGGGTGGTAGGAGCAGCTCGAGCCGGTGGTGATGGTGGTGTGGAGGTGGTCGGCGAGGGTGGGGTGGAGGTCGGCCAGTTTGCGGATGGCGTCGCGGATGCGGGCGGTGACGGCTTTGCGCGCGCGTTCGGATTCGTCGCCCAGGCGGCGGGTGCGGCCGGCGAGGCCGGAGGAGGTGCGGAGTTCCGTGAGGAGGGCGGCGCGTTCGGTGTCGAGGGTGGCGGCGCGGGTGTCGTCGCCGAGGGTGGTGGCGTGGTCGATGGCGGCGTCGAGTTCGGTGAGGCGGTGGCGGTAGGCGGCTTTGGCGGTGTCGTCGAGGAGGGGGTCGCCGGTGTAGGAGGGAACGACCGGAGCCTCGGGGGAGAGGAGGCGGACGGCGGGGACGTCGGTGCCGGGGCGGCCGAGGAGGAAGTGGAGGTCGCGCAGGCCTTTGGAGTCGGGGACGCGGGTTTCGTGGCCGGCGTAGCGGAGGCACCAGACGGAGTCGGTGCGGCGGAACTCGTTGAGGGGTAACGGTTCCGTTCGCGCTGAGCGCACGCGGGCGGGGATGTGGTGCAGGCCGAGTGACGTCGCCTCGGCGGTGACGGTGTCGAAGAGTTCCGCCGCACGAGTCGGGTCGCCGAGGTTCTGGTAGGCGGTGGCGAGGTGGCTGCGGGCTTCGATCGACCACGGGCGGGCGCGAAGGCGGTCGGCGGAGCGGGCGGCGGCCGTGAACAGGTCGACGGCGAGGTCGTGGTCGCCCAGGGTGGCGGCGAGGAGGCCGGTCCAGAGGTCGACGGGACCGCTCAGATCGCAGCCGTACAAGGAAACCAGCCATTCGCCGGAGTACGGGGCGAGCTCGGCCAGGAGGCGTTCGGCGGCGGGGCGGTCGCCCAGGACGGCGGCGGCCTGGGCCTGGCAGCGCAGCCAGAGCGGGGTGAACTCGCGGGAGTACGGGGCTTCCGCGGTGGCCTCGACGAGTAGCGCGCGCGTGGCGGCCTCGTCGCCGGCGTGGGCGGCGGCGAGGGCGCGCAGGAGGCCGGGGTGGGAGTGGCCGGCGTCGCTCATGCGGGCGGGCAGGTCGGCCAGCTCGGCGAAACGGCCTTGCAGCAGCAAGGTGCTCCAGCGCAGCTGGTCGCCCATGAAGCCGAACTCGCGTTCGCTCAGGCCGAGGTGGGCGTCGAGCGCTTGCTGCAGCGCGGCGTCCGACTCGGCGAAGCGGCCGTGCAGGGCGCAGATGATGCTGCGGTCGATTTTCGCGGCGAGTTCGGCGCCGCGCAGGCCGCTGTTTTCCGTCAGGGCCTGGAAGGAGCGGAACTGCTCCAGGTAACGCGGGTCGCCCTGTTCGAGCAGGGCGACCCATTTCAGCGACGACGCGAAGTATTCGTTTTCGCGGTCACCGGTGCGGCGGGCGACGGCCGCGAGCTCGTCGGTCAAGCGTTCGCGTTCGGCGCCGCTGCCGGGGCCCCAGATGGCGTCGTGGCGGGCCCACAGGGAGAACGCGAGTGCGTGGTCGTCTTCGTCGTCGCGGGCGAGCATGGCGGCGCGGGCCGTCAGCTCGAGTGTGACGCGGTCGAGGGACAGCTGTTCGGTCGGCGTTCCCGCACAGAGACGGCGGTGGGCTTCCAGCAGCAGACCCGACACGAGCTCGTGGCGGGCGCCGCCCGGGTCGACGCGGGCGAGGGTGAGGCCGGCGCGCGCGAGCAGCTCGGCGTCGTCGAGTTCGCGGACGGCCGCGACGGCGCCTTCGAAGTGCTCCCAAGCCTCGTCCTTGTCGTCGACGCGCCACAGCAGCGTGCCCAGTTCCAGCTCCACGACCGCGCGCGTCCGCACGGTCGGCGCGCGGTCCAGCGCGCGCCGCAGGTGACCGATCGACTCCTCGATGGCGAGGCGCGCGCTCGCGTCCCGGGCCGCCGCCAGCAGCAGCTCGACGGTGCGGGCCGGCTCGACGAGGGCGCCCGCCAGGTAGGCGTGCCGGGCGCGTTCGGCGGGGCCGACCAGGTCGGAGCCGGCGACGGCCGCGTGGCGGCGGGCCGCGCCCTCGGCACCGAGGCCGGCGTAGCGCGATTCGCGGACGAGGTCGTGGGCGAACGCGAAGCGGCCTTCGCCGAGCGCGACCACGAGCCGCGCCGCGACGGCCTGGCCGAGCAGGTGGTCGACCTGCGGCACGGGCGCGCCGGCGACCGCGGCCAGCAAGTGCAGCGAGAACTCCCGGCCGAGCACGGCGGCGTCGCTCAGCAGGTCCGCCACCTGGGCCGGCAGCAGCGACAGCCGCCGCTGCAACGCGTCGGCCACGCCCGGCGCGACGGCCGAGACCGGGCTGCCGCTGCGCCAAAGGCGGGCGGTCTGCTCGACGAAAAACGGGTTGCCGCCGGTGCGGCGGTGCACGTCGGCGGCCAGCTCGGCGCCCGGGTCCGTGCCCGCGGTGCGGCCCATCAGCTCGGCGACCTGCGCGGGGTCGAGGCCGGTGAGCGTGACCGTGGTGGCCTTCGCGACGAGCGGCAGCACGAGCTGGTGCAACGGGTGGCCGGGCGCCTCGACCTCGACGTCCCGGTAAGTGCCGATCAGCAGCAGCCGCTCGAACCACGTGTGGCGCGCGGCGAAGTCGAGCAGGCGCAGCGAAGCGGGGTCGGCCCAGTGCAGGTCGTCGAGGACCACGACCACGGGCCGGTCGTGCGAGAGCGTGATGAGCGCGCTCGTGACGGCGTCGTGCAGCCGGAACGCGTCGCCGGGTTCAGGGGATTCGCCGAGCAGCGCCGAGAGCGTCGCGGAATCGGCGGCGGCCCACTCGTGCGGCTCCGCGGCCCGGCGCAGCGCGCGCACGACCTGCACCCACGGCCAGTAACCGGGCGCGCTGCCCGACTCCCAGCACGTGCCGGCGAGCACGAGCGCGCCGCGTTCGCGGGCCTCGTCGGCCAAGCCGGTGACGAGCGTGGTCTTGCCGATGCCGGCCTCGCCCGTGACCAGCACCAGGCCGCCGTGGCTCGCGGTCGCACGCGCCAGCTCCGCGCGCAACACCGAGGCGGGGTGCTCCCGTCCGATGAGCGCCGCAGTCATGTCCGTTTCCTCCGGGTTCTTGAGCCGAGCTTCTCACGGCCCGGCGTCGTTCGTCGCGCCCATTCTGGACGGCGGCACCGACAATCTCCGGGTGAACCGCAGGTGACAGCTGTCTCCGCCCGGATCACCCGAACGGCGGGTGGGGTAGTGTCGCCGCCATGGGGAGTCTCCGCTCGCGTGTCCTCGCCTGGGCCGGTCGCCGGTACATCGCCCGGCAGCAGAAAAAGGGTTTCGACCTCGAGAAGATGGCATTTCTGCCCGACTCCGCGCTGGAACCGCTGCGGCGCGTCGGGCTCGACCCCGTGCCGTCGCTGGGACAGCGCCGGGAAGAGGCGCCCATCAGCAAGCTCGACCTGCCGTTCGGCATGAACGCTTGGCTCGTGACCGGCTACGAGGAGTCGAAGGCCGTCCTCGGCAAGGTCTCGGAGTTCAGCAACGACTTCACGAACCTCGTCGGCAACGCGGGCGTGACCGAGGACCAGAACCCGGGCGGGCTGGGCTTCGCCGACCCGCCGGTGCACTCGCGGCTGCGCAAGCTGCTGACGCCGGAGTTCACCATGCGCCGGCTCAACCGCCTCACGCCGCGCATCGACGAGATCGTGAACGAACAGCTCGACGCAATGGCCGCCGCCGAGGGGCCCGTGGACCTGTGGGAGGCGTTCGCTCTCCCGATCCCTTCGCTCACGATCTGCGAGCTGCTCGGGGTGTCCTATGAGGACCGCGCCGACTTCCAGCGCCTGAGCACGGCGCGCTTCGACCTCTTCGGCGGCGCGGGCGCGTCGCTCGGCGCGATCTCGGAGTCGCTGACATACCTGCTCGACATCGTCAAGAAGCAGCGCGAACAACCGGGCGACGGCCTGCTCGGCATGCTCATCAAGGAACACGGCGACGAGATCGACGACCTCGAGCTCGCGGGCCTCGCCGACGGCGTGCTGACGGGCGGCCTCGAAACCACCGCCAGCATGCTCGCCCTCGGCGCCCTGGTGCTGCTGCGCGACCCCGCCGCGTTCGACGCCGTCCGCGGCGACGACGACTCCGTGCACCGGTTCGTGGAGGAGCTGCTGCGCTACCTCACCGTGGTGCAGATGGCCTTCCCGCGCTTCGCCAAGGAAGACATGGACGTCGCGGGCGTCCACATCGGCAAGGGCGACATCGTGCTCGTCTCCCTCTCCGTCGCCAACCGCGACGCCACCCTCGGCACCGACATGGAACGCTTCGACCCCAAACGCGACCCGTCCTCCCACCTGGCCTTCGGCTACGGCATCCACCGCTGCATCGGCGCGGAACTCGCCCGCATGGAACTGCGCACGGCCTACCCGGCCCTGGTGAAGCGATTCCCGGACCTGCGCCTCGCCGTCTCCCCGGACGAACTGGCCTTCCGCAAGGTCTCGATCGTCTACGGCCTCGACTCACTGCCGGTTCTGGTCCGCTGACGCCAGGCCGCGCCGAGGGGCGGTCTCTCGGTGTGCTTCGACGAAGAACGGCTTCAGGCGGCGCTTTTCCGCCGCTTCGGCTGACCGGCGAACGGTTCACGCGCGCGGTTGTCGGACTACAGCAGCGCTACGGGGACACCTGCGAGAACTGATGTCTCCGGTGCTTCTCGCGGCCGGCTTCGCCGAGCCTATGGGAGGTCGGGTGGCGCGGTCGTCCGTTCGCCGACGGCCGGTCTCGTAGGCGGACCGTTCACGTAGGGCAGGGGCGGTGCCGTCGGCCGACCGTTCGCGGCCCTCGCTCTCGCCGGGAACCCCGTGGCGCACGGGACTTTTCCCACCCGGCCGGCCAACCGACTAACGCACCCCCTTCGGCCTGAACTGGATGCTGATCCGCGGCCCCACGCCCTTGCCGGTCTTCGGGATCGCGTGTTCCCAGGTGCGCTGGCAGGAGCCGCCCATGACGATGAGGTCGCCGTGGCCCAGGGGGTAGCGGTGGGATTCGCCGCCGCCGCGGGGGCGGAGGGCCAGGTGGCGGGCGGTGCCCACCGAGAGGATCGCGACCATGGTGTCTTCGGAGCTGCCGCGGCCGATGGTGTCGCCGTGCCAGGCGACGCTGTCGCGGCCGTCGCGGTAATAACACAGACCGGCGGTGCGGAAGGGTTCGCCGAGTTCGGCGGCGTAGTGCGCGGAGAGCGCGTCGCGGGCAGCGCTGAGCAGGGGGTGCGGCAGTGTTTCGCCTTCGCGGTAGAAGCAGAGCAGGCGCGGCACGGCGACGACGCGGTCGTACATCTGCCGCTGTTCCGCGTGCCACGGGACGTCCTCGGCCAGGTGCGTGAAAATCTCGTCGGACCCCGACAGCCAGCCCGGCAGCACGTCCACCCACGCGCCGCGGCCGAGGTCGGTGCGCCGGATTCCGGTGAGGGGGCCCAAAGTAGCGCCTTCGAAGCCGGACCCGAAGAGCGATCCCTGAAGTGCGTGACTCATGCCCCCACCGTACACGACGATCGAACACCTGTTCGGGTGTCTGAATTTGAGACCGGCGGCGCCGCCGACCCGTCGTAGCGTCGAAGGTCGGTCCCGACCCGGAGGTGGCGATGAAGGCACTGGTGTACCACGGACCCGGAAACGAGGCGTGGGAAGACGTTCCCGACGCGACGATCCAAGAGGTGACCGACGTAGTGGTGAAGGTGGACACCACCACGATCTGCGGCACCGACCTCCACATCCTCCACGGCGACGTCGCCGCGGTCACCGACGGCCGCATCCTCGGCCACGAAGCCGTCGGCACGGTCACGGCCGTCGGCGACGCGGTGGGCAGCTTCAAAGTCGGCGACCGGGTGCTCGTGCCGGCCGTCACGCGCTGCGGCCGCTGCGACTACTGCCAGCGGGGCATGCCCTCGCACTGCCGCACGGTCGGCGGCGTCGGCTGGATCTTCGGGCACCTCATCGACGGCACCCAGGCCGAGTACGTCCGCGTGCCCTTCGCGGACACCTCGCTCTACCACGTGCCCGCCGAGGTCACGGACGAGCAGGCCATCTTCCTCGCCGACTCCCTGCCCACCGGTTACGAGGTCGGCGTGCTCGCGGGCGAGGTGCGCCCGGGTGACACGGTGGCCGTCGTCGGTTCCGGCGCGGTCGGGCTCGCGGCGATCCTGACCACGGGCCTGTGGGGCGCGTCGAAGGTGATCGCCATCGACGCCAACAAGTTCCGTCTCGAGAAGGCCCTCGAGTTCGGCGCGACGGACACCGTCGCCGTCGGACCCGACACCGTCGCGGAGGTCCTCGCGCACACCGACGGGCTCGGAGTCGACGTCGCCATCGAAGCCGTCGGCTACCCCGAGACCCTGCAGACCGCGGCCGCGCTCGTGCGGCCCGGCGGGCACGTCGCGAACATCGGCGTGCACGGCGTGGGCGTCGAACTTCCCATGCAGGACCTGTGGATCCGCAACATCACGCTCACCATGGGGCTCGTCGACACCGTGTCCATCCCGACGCTGCTGAAGATGGTCGCGAGCGGCCGCATCCCCGCGGAGAAGATGGGCACGCACACGTTCACCTTCGACCAGCTCGACCAGGCCTACGACGTGTTCGGCAACGCCGCCGACCACCAGGCGCTGAAGGTGATCATCCAGCCGGCGTAGGCGGATCGGCCGGCTTCGGGTGCGCGGTGACCACCAGGCGGTGCGTCCGCGCACCCGGAGCTGATTCGTCGTGATAACGCGAGACGAGCCCCGCCACGAGCGTGGTCAGCTCGTCGGTGAACGCCGCCCGCTCGCGCGCCGAGCGGAACGCGATTTCCGTGTCCAGCGCCAAAGTCGGCAGCGGTTTGCCGGCGCGCGCGGCGCGGCGCACGAGCCCCGCGACCTCGCGCACGGTCCGGCCCGCGACGGCCAGCAGGTAGGCCGAGGAGAGCCGGTCGGGTTCCATCGCCGACGTGCCGGCGTCGCCGAGCGCGGCGGGGGAGACCTGGTACGACGCGGCCGTGGCGGCGAAGAGGCGTTCGGTCAGCCCGCCCCACTGCCGCTCGCCCGCGGGCTCGATGAGGCCGTGGGACTCCAGTGCGCGCAGGTGGTAGTTCACCTTCTGGCGTGTGAGCCCGACGCGCGTGGCGAGCGAGGCCGCCGACGCGGGTTCGGCCAGTGCCGCCAGCAGGCGTGCTCGGACCGGGTCCAGCGCGGCCGCCGCCGCGGCCGGGTCCTCGATCACCTCGACGGCCTGCATTCGCCGAGTCAAGCATTGACAAACAAAGCTGTCAAGAGTCGTGAATCCGGCTCTTGTCTGTTTTCGCCCGTGCTCGTACAGTGATCACCCAGGTTCGACGCAGTGGTCTGAACCTGTCCCACTACCGCCGCCCTGAGTTGTACGGAGGTTGGCAAGTGCGAGGAAGACTACGCCTCGGTGGGGTGCTCGCGGGGGTCGTGTGCGGGCTCGCGGTGGTGGCTCCGGTGGCCAGTGCGCAGGTCGGCACCGGTCCGTGGAACTCGTGGTCGCCCGGGTTCTCCGAGCAGGAGCGCGGGTGCGGGCAGATCAACGGGCTCACGTTCCAGCTCACCTGCTCCACGGGCAGCGGCGACCAGCGCGCCGAGCGCCGCTACGACACCTACACCGGCGGCACGCACCAGTTCGAGGGTTCCTTCAAGGTCACCAGCATGAGCGGCACGCGCATCAGCGTGAAGCAGACCTTCCGCGACGGGTCGAACGCCGGCCCGTACTTCCTGCTGGCGGTGGAAAAGGGCGGCCGGATGTACGCGGTGGAGGGCGGTCAGACGCTCGCCAGCGGCGCCACCGTGGGCACGTCCGTGCGGGTCAACACCATCAACCAGGTGGGCAGCACGCACAAGGTGTACATCAACGGCTCGCTCAAGCAGACGATCGACAGCCCGAGTGGTAGTTATTACGACAAATTCGGTTCGTATCGCACCAGCAGCGGTGCGGGACCGATCACCGTGCAGTGGAGCGGTGTGAAGTTCTGGACGAAGTGAGTTCGGCGCGGCGTCCTCGGCCTCAGCGAGCCGGGGGCGCCGCCCACTTGTCCGGCGAGTCCCACGCCGTCAGCCGCAGGGAACTGGTGAACCGGCGGTGCTCGCCGGTCACGGGGTCGTCGAACTCGAGCACTTTGGCCAGCAGCTGCAACGGTTTCGTGAAGTCGTCGAGCGGCTTTTCCGTCAGCACGGGGTAGAAGTCGTCACCGAGGATCGGGATGCCGAGGCCGGCCAGGTGCACGCGCAGCTGGTGCGTGCGGCCGGTGGCGGGCAGCAGGCGGTAGCGGCCGAGCCCGTCGCGGTGTTCGAGAAGTTCCACGCGGGTTTCGGCGTTCACCGGCCCCTCGATCTCCTGCGCCGCAAGCACTCCGCGTTCCTTGATGATGTGGCTGCGGACCGTGCGCGGCAGCTCCAGCGTCGGATCGTACGGTGCGATCGCTTCGTATTCTTTCCGCACGCGTCGGTCGCGGAACATCGTTTGGTACTTTCCGCGCACTTCCGGTGTGATCACGAACATCACCAGCCCCGCGGTCACGCGGTCGAGCCGGTGCGCGGGCGACAACGCCGGCAGATCCAGGTCGCGCCGCAGCCGCACCAGCGCGGTTTCGAGGATGTGCTTGCCGCGGGGGATTGTGGCGAGGAAGTGGGGTTTGTCGACCACCAGCAGGTGTTCGTCGCGGTACACCACGGTGATGTCGAACGGCACCGGCACCTCGTCGGGCAGGTCACGGTGGAACCAGATGAACGAGCCGGGCACGAACGCCGCGTCGACCCCGAGCGGCCCGTCGAGGCCGAAGATGCGTTCCTCGCGCAGCATCTGCTCGATCCGCACCGGGTCCAGCCGCGGCAGCCGCTCCACGAGGTGCTCCAGCAACGTGGCCCACGGGCCTTCGTCGGGCATCCTCAGCCGCGCCGGGTCGAGCCCGTGGCGCGGCGGCAGCGGGCCGCGAAGCTTGCGTCTCATCGGACGCCGACTCTAGTCGTGCTCCGGTAGTGGGCCTGCGGCACCGCTGCCGGGAGCGGTCACTCGCCCGTGTTCTGGCGGTAGATCGCGATGTAGCGCGCCTTCGCCTCGGCGTCGGCGGCTTCGGCGGCCTCGCGGCGGATGCGCTTGCCCGTGCCGGGAGGGAAGCCGTTGCGCGTGAGGCGGTGCTCGATGCTCTCCTCCATGTACACCGACGAGTAGAAGTACGCGACCAGCGCGGCCATGAGCACGATCGCGAGCCGCAGCGCCAGCGGGCCCGGCAGCAGCAGCCACACGAGGCACAGCGGGATGAGGCCCACGGAACTGCGCAGCACGTGCCGCGCCTTCCAGTGCTTCGACGTCGTGTCGTGCAGGATCCAGTCCCGGTAGCGTTCGGGCAGCCGCCCGCCCACTGCGTACCAGAACCAGCGGAAGACTCCTGGACGGTTCATCACGCCTCCTTGTCGGCTACCAGTAGAGTACACTAATCATTAGTGCGCTAATCGATGAGGTAGCCGAGGACACACCCGGAGCGGTTAGGGTGGCCCGGACCAGGAGGAGGACCCCGTGGCAGAGATCGACTTGGGCGACGACCCGCTGAAGCTCGACCGCCAGGTGTGCTTCGCGCTGTCGGTTGCCTCGCGCAGCGTCATCGCGGTCTACCGGCCCCTGCTGGAGCCGTACGGGCTGACACACCCGCAGTACCTCGTGATGCTCGCGCTGTGGGAGAAAGCCCCGAGGTCGGTGAAGGACCTCGGGGCCGCGCTGCGCCACGAACCCGCGACGCTGTCTCCGCTGCTGAAGCGCCTCGAAGCGATGGGTTACGTCACCCGTGGCCGCAAGGCCTCCGACGAGCGGCAGCTCACCGTCGAGCTCACGGAGAAGGGCCGCGCGCTGCGGGCCGAGGCCGAGAAGATCCCGTACCGCGTGGTCGAGACGCTCGGCATGGAGGTCTCCGAGCTGGAGGCCCTCCACGCCGCGTTGGGTCGCGTGATCGAAGCGACCGGCTGAGCGCTCAGTGCGGTGCCACGAGCACCGCGTCGATGCCGATTTCCAGGTAGCGCCCGACGATCGCGCGCGGCGCGCCCATGCCGAGCGGTGCCCGGTCGAGCGTCGCGCGGGCCTGGACGCGCACCGAGTCGCGGCCGGTGTCGGCGGGCTGTTCCACGGTGAGCGTGAGCGGGCACGTGGTGCCGCGCAGGCTCAGGAACCCTTGCGCCGTCCAGCCTTCCGGGCCGGTGCTGATGTCGCCGGACGCGAAGGTCATCGTCGGTTCCGCGGCGCAGTCGAGCCACTGGGCCTTCTGCAGGTCGCGGTCGCGGCGGCGGTTGCCCGTGTCGATCGCGGACAGGTCGAGCTCCGCGCGCAGGGCGGTCGGCGTGCCGGCGGTGTTCACGTGCACCGTCGCGGACCGCACGGGGATCGCGCCGTGCACGAGGTGGAAACCGAGCTTGCGCACGGTGAACGTGGCCGACGTCCGTCCGGTGTGGACGGTCCAGGTGCCGGGACGCAGACGGGTGGTGGTGGGGGTGCTCATCGGGTACCTCCGGTGGTGACGGATGCGGGCAGGGTGTGGTGGAAAACGCGATGCAGGTCGATCCGCTCGGGACCGGTGAGCAGCGCCGGGTCCTCGCCCGGCAGCAGCTCGGTGTTCAGGACGGCTTTCTGGACGGCTTCGATCGCGGCGACGGACTCGGCGAACCCGAGCACGAGCCCCGCGCCGTCTTCGGCCCGCAGCACGAACACGGGGCCGATGCCCGGCACCTGCCGGGCGGCGGGCCAGATGCGCTCGCGGCCGGCGAAGTCCTCGGCACGGACCTGTGCCTCGTCGCGCGGACCGGCGAACCGGCTGGCCTGGGCGTAGCGCGGCGAGCCGGGGGCGAACTCGGCGGAGACGACTTCGTAGACGTCGGTGTCGAGCCACGTGGTGCCGGGGCCGGTGTGCGCGGCGGCTTCGTTCGCCGACGCGGCGTCGGGCCAGAACGCGACGGCCGCGCCGAGTACGCCGGCGACCTGGCCGAGCACGCACCCGCCGAGGGGCGCCGGGCCGGGGTGCAGGTCCGCGGCGAGGGCCCGGCCCCAGTCGCCGCTCTCGTCGGCGGCGGCGCGCCGGAATTGGTGGACGGTGGCGTACATGCTGCTCCTTCGGCCTGGGGTGGGAAGTTCGACGAGGTCCACCTTCGGCGGCGCGGGCGTTGCGGACATCAGTGCCAGTACGCAGACGGACCACTGAAACCGGGCGCATACTGGCCTGCGTGACAGGCTCCGTGCCGTTCGTCGGCCGGGCCGGGGTGCTCGCCGACCTGCGCGGCCGGTTCGCGGCCGGTGCGGCGGGCACGGGTGCCCTGGTGCTGCTCGGCGGGCCCGCCGGCATCGGCAAGACCACGCTCGCCGAGGCCGCCACCGAGGGCCTCGCCACCGTGTGGGGCCGCTGCGTGGACGATCCTGGGGCGCCACCGCTGTGGCCGTGGCGGCGCGTGCTCTCGGCCCTGCCCACGGCGGGCGCCGAGGTCGCCCGCGCCGTCGCCGACCTGGACGGACCCGCTGGTACGGACCTCGTCGCGGCGCGGTTCCGGCTCGTCGCCACGGCGGCCGACGCCCTCGTCGCCGCGGCCGAGCCCGGTGGTCTCGTGGTGGTGCTGGAGGACCTGCACTGGGCCGACGAGGCGTCGTTGCGGCTGCTGCGCCACCTCGCGGGGGAGCTGCGCCGCTCCCGGCTGGTCGTGCTCGCGACCTACCGCGACACCGGCCCCACGCTCGACGAGACGTTGCCCGAACTCCTCGGCGGCCCCGCCACGCACGCCGTGACGGTCGCGCCGCTGGCCGAGCCGGATGTGCGCAGGTACCTCACCGAGGTGGCCGGCGCGGCCGTCGGCGACGCCGAGGTGCGCGACGCGCTGCGCCGCTCCGGCGGCAATCCCCTGTACCTGCGCGCGGTCGCGCGGTCGGCCGGGTCCGGCGGCGGACGCGCCGAGCTGCGCCACCTCGTGCGGACGTCGGTGGCCGGGCTCGCGCCGGAGGTCCGGGAGCTGGTCGCGGTGGCGGCGGTGCTGGGGGAGGAGGTGGACTGCGGCGTGGTCGCCGACGTCGCGGGCCGGCCGGTCGCCGAGGTCGTGCCGCTGCTGGACGACGTCGTGCGCGCCGGGGTGCTCGTGCCCGTCGCGGCCGGGCGGCGCCGGTTCGCCCACGCCGTGGTGCGCGACGGCGTCTACGAGGACCTCGACCAGGGCGTTCGCGAGGCCCTGCACGCCCAGGCGGCGCGGGCGCTGACGCCGCGAGCCGAAGCCGATCCCGCCCACGCCGGGGTGGTCGCGGTGCACTGGCTGCGGTCGGCCGCCGACCCGGTGACCCTGGGCCGCGCCGCAGACTGGGCCGTGGTCGCCGCGCGCGAGGCGACGCGCGCGCTGGCTTTCGCCGAGGCGGCAAGGTTTCTGACCTTCGCCGTGGATGCGCGACGGCGAGCGGGCCGGACCGACGGGTTCGCCGAGCTGCTCGTCGACCTCGCCACTGCGGAGTATCGCTCGGGCCGCTTCGGCCCGGCCCTCGACCACGCGGAGCAGGCGGCCGAGCGCGCGGAAACTCCGGAGACGTTCGCCGCCGCGGCCCTCGTCGTGCGGGACCTCTCGGCGCCGGAACTGTTGCCGCGGCTGGGAAAACTCGCCGACACGGCCCTCGGCGCACAACTGCCCGACGCCCTTCGCGCCCGGCTGCTCGCGCAAGCCGCGTCGGTCGCCGCCGACGTCGGGCACACCGACGAGGCCCGCAGGCTGGCCGACGAAGCGCTCGCGCTCGCCGAACGCGGTACCGACGACGAGGCGCTGCTCGACGCCGTGCGCGCGCGGTTCAAGGTCCTCCCGATCGAGCTGCCGCTCGACGCCCGGCTGCGGCTCGGCTCCCTGGCCGTGCGCTTCGGGGACCGGCAGCCGCTTTCCGCGCTGTGGGGCCACAAGTGGCGCATCGACGCCGCGCTCGAGACCGGGGCGATGGCCGTCGTCGACCACGAGATCACGGCCGTTACGGCGCTCGCGGCGACGACCCGGCTGCCCTTGGTCCGCTGGCACGACCTGCGGCTGCGCACGTCGCTGCTCGCGTTCCGCGGCGCGTTCGCCGAGGCGCGTGAGCTGAACCGGCAGGCCAGGGAACTGGCCCAGGCCGAGCTGGCGGACGATCGCTCGGCGCTCGGCATGTCGTCCGCGTTCAGCCTGCAGCTCGCGCTCGTGACCGGTGACATCTCCGAGATCGACGAGCACTACGACGACGTGCTCGCCACCGTGCCGACCCTGCCCATCGCGGTGGTGTCGCGGCCGCTCGTGCACGTCGTCCTCGGCGAGCGCGAGGCGGCGCTCGCGGGGTACGAGGCCGTGCGCCACCTCGCGCGCCAGGACGGCTTCGACCTGCGGTCCAGCGGAGTGGGGCCCAACCTGGTGGTGCTGGTGGAGGCGTTCGGCGACGTCGAGACGGCTCGCTTCCTCGAGCCCGTGCTGCGGGCCGACGAGCACGTGCTCTCATCCGGCGCGGGCGTGTACTGCAGCGACTGCGGCACGAGCTGGGCGGCCCGTCTCGCCGTGGTGCTCGGCCGGCCCGAGGAAGCCGCGCGGCTGTTCGAGACCACGATCGCCGCGAACGTCCGGGTCGGCGCCCGCCCCTTCGTCGCGCAGAACCGCCTGCGGCTGGCCACGGTGCTCGCCACCCTCGGCGAGACCGGCAAGGCGCGCTCCCTGGCGCGCCAGGCCCTCGACGAAGCGCGCCGGCTCGTGATGCCGGGCCCGGTGGTCACGGCCCAGGCGCTGCTGGCCCGGCTGAGCACGACCGGCCCGCTGACTCCGCGCGAACGCGAGATCGCCGACCTCGTCGCCGACGGCCTGGCGAACCGCGCGATCGCCGAGCAGCTCGTGCTGTCGGAACGCACGGTGGAAAGCCACGTCCGCAGCATCCTGGCCAAACTCGCCCTGGCCAACCGCACCGAGATCGCCGCCTGGACCCACCGCGGCGGTGGATAACCAACCACCCCGCCACTTCGGCCACCTTGCCCGCTCACCCCTTACCGCCCAACCTTGCCCACTTATTCTTGCCCGCTCACTCCCTGCCCACCCACGACCAACTGCACATTCCCACCCAACCCCACCCTGCCGAGGCGACCCACCGCGAGATCGCGCCGGCTTGCCGGTTGGGGGGGGGGGGGGGGGCCCCCCCCCCCCGCCCCCCCCCCCCGCCCCCCCCGGGCAGAAGGGCGGGGTCCCGCGCGCGGGGGCGCGGGGCCCGAACACGGCGCGGCCGCGC
>NZ_JBIAWY010000008.1:238606-470806 GCF_042896185.1 Amycolatopsis sp. NPDC001319
ATCGCGCCGGCTTCCGGATGGGGCGGTGCGATCGGGCCCCGGCCGATCCGACCGCCCCATCCGGAAGCCGGCTCAAAGGCGATCTCGCACGCCTCGGCGGAGCCGGGGCCAAAGACTCAGCGATCTCGCACGCCCCGGCGGAGCCGGGGCAATATATACAGCTCTTGTATGCCCATCTTCCAGGATGAGCGGGCGCGGAATCCGGCCGGCGTGGACACCGGCCGCCGCGAGCAGAAGGCCTCCTTCCGGCCCCCATCCGGGAGGGGGCCTTCGTCTTGCGGGCATACCGGGCGGTCCCGAGGGCGTTGCGCACAGGGACGGCTGCGGAAGGAGCACGGGTGGGCGAGGAACTGAAGATCCGGATCGGGGTGGCGCCGGCGCCGGGGACCGGGCCCGCGGAGTTCGCGGGGCTGGCGGAGACGCTGGAGGCGGCCGGAGTCGACTCGCTGTGGCTTTCGGAGCTCGTGTACGCGCCGGAGGTCGACACGTTGGTCGGCATGGCGCACGCGTTGGCGCGAACGACGAACCTCAAGGTCGGCACGGGGGTCGCGATCCTGCCCGGCCGCCACCCCGTGCTCGTCGCGAAGCAGCTGGTGACGTTGGCCGGGCTGGCGCCGAAGCGGGTGCTGCCGGTGTTCGGGTTGCGGCCGGCCAATGCGGCCGAACACTCGTTGTTCCCCGTGGCGGGCCCGCGCGCGGCCGTGTTCGACGAAGCTCTGACCCTGCTGCGGCTGCTGCTGGAGCAGGACGACGTGCACTTCGCCGGCGAGTTCTACCAGGTCGACGGCGTGACGATCGGGCCGCGCCCGGCCAAGCGCCTCGACGTGTGGCTCGGCGGCAGTGCGCCCGCCGCGTTGCGCCGCGCCGGGCGGCTGTCCGACGGCTGGCTCGGCAGCTTCCACTCACCCGAGCAGGCGCGGGCCGCGCGCATCGCGATCCAGGACGCCGCGGCCGAGGCCGGGCGCGAGATCGAGCCCGACCACTTCGGCCTCAGCCTGCTGGTGGCGAGCGAGGGGATGCCCGACCGGATGCTGGAGGTCGCCGCGAAGCGCCGGCCCGGCACGCCCGTGACCGAGCTCGTGGCCACGAGCTGGGCCGAGGCGCGGCGCCTGCTGGAGCAGCACATCGACGCGGGGCTGTCGAAGTTCGTGATCCGGCCCGGGCATTCGGGCGACTACCGGCGGTTCCTCGACGGGCTGCACCGCGAACTGCTGCCGCTGCAGAACTAGAACTTCAGTTGCTCCGTCTTGCGCGGCATCAGGGCCAGCGCGACGATGCTGAGCGCGGCGACGGCGGCGATCGCCACGAACACGTTGTGCGTGGCGCCCGTCAGCGAGTCGCGGACGTACTCCGCGGCCGCCGAGTGGTCGTTCTGGCCGAGGACCAGGCTGGTGGCGTCGGCGCTGTCGGGCAGGTGGCCGGCGACGGCGGCGGGCGGGTGGGCGAAGCGGTCGGCGAGGGTGGCGTTGGCGATGGCGCCGAACACCGCCGCGCCGACCGCGCTGCCCAGTGACCGGCCGAACATGTTCGTGGCCGTGACCACGCCGCGGCGTTCCCAGCCGACACTCGACTGGCTGGCCACGATCGTGGGGCTCGACGCCAGGCCGAGGCCCGCGCCGACCACGAACGCGGCGCCGGCGACGCTCCAGAGCGAGGTGTTCTCGCCGAGCAGCGTGGTGAGCGCCACGCCGACGACGATGAGCCCGGCGCCGATGAACGCGGTGTCGCGGAACCCGATCCGCATGTAGAGCCGCCCCGAAAGCGACGCAGCGATCGGCCAGCCGACGGTGAGCGCGGCCAGGGCGAAGCCGGCCGTGAGGGCGTCGTGGCCGAGCACGCCCTGGGCGTAGGTCGGCAGGAACGAGCTGAGCCCCATCAGGGTCGCGCCGACCACGAGGGCCACCAGCGTGCCGCCCACGAGGGTGCGCCGCGTGAACACCCACAGCGGCAGCACGGGCTCGGCCGCGCGGCGTTCGACCAGCACGAACCCGACCAGCGCCGCCGCGGAGGCGACGAAGATGAGCACGCCCACCACCGAGCCCCAGCCCCAGGCCACGCCACCTTCCAGCAGCCCGAGGATCAGCAGCGTGCAGCCGGTGATGAGCAGGCCGGCGCCGGCGTAGTCGATGCGGTGGCGGGTGCGTTCGACGCGTTCGGCGAACTTGCGGTACAGCATCCAGGCGGCGATCGCGCCCAGCGGCAGGTTCACGAAGAAGATCCAGCGCCAGCTGAGGAACTCGGAGAACACGCCGCCCAGCGCCGGGCCGAGCACGGACGCGACGGCCCACACGCCGGCCACGTAACCCTGCACGCGCGCGCGTTCCTCGACGGTGTACAGGTCACCGACCATCGTCATGCTGATCGGCTGCACGGCCCCGGCGCCGACGCCCTGCAGGGCGCGCGCGGCGATGAGCACCGGCATGCTCCAGGCCGCGCCGCACAGCACCGAGCCGAGCAGGAACACGGCGATGCCGAAGAACATCACCGGCCGGCGGCCGAGGACGTCGGCGAACTTGCCGTAGAGCGGCACGGTGACCGCCTGGGTGAGCAGGTAGACCGAGAACAGCCACGGGAACTGCGAGAACCCGCCCAGGTCGCCGACCACCGAGGGCACGGCCGTGGCGATGATCGTGCTGTCGAGCGCGACCAGCCCGGTGCTCAGCATCACCGCCGCGAGCACCGGCCCGCGTTCGGAGCGCAGGCCGACGGCCTTCTTCGTGGGCGCCGGCGTCTCGGCGGGGGTGCTCATCGGCGGGCTCTCCTCGGGGTTCCCTGGGGCCGGGGACAACTGTTTCGCAACGGTAAGCATTTCACGAAAGAGTGACTGTCGGACAGTCTTGGCGGGCCAGCCATGATGAGGGGATGGACACGTGGGTGCGGCCGATCCGCCGCGGGTGGGTGG
Organism: Amycolatopsis sp. NPDC001319; assembly: GCF_042896185.1. Lineage (NCBI taxonomy): Bacteria > Bacillati > Actinomycetota > Actinomycetes > Pseudonocardiales > Pseudonocardiaceae > Amycolatopsis > Amycolatopsis sp. NPDC001319. The sequence continues at coordinate 241,509 of NZ_JBIAWY010000008.1, forward strand.
TGCGCGGCGAGGTGCCGGGCCCGGACGTCGACGAGTTCGCGGAGCCCGACGCCGTGGTCACGGCCCTCGCGTCCCCCGGCGCGGCCGGCGACACGCTGCTGGCGGTGCAGCACCCGGCTCGCACGCCGGCGGCGTTGGCGCGTGGCCTCGACCTGACCGCGGCGCTGCCTTCCGCACGCGCCGCGCTGGCCCGCATCCGGGCCCGGCACTACCGGTCGGTGGCGGGGTTCGTCGCGCCCTACCGCATCTCGGGCCCGGACGGCGTGGCGGTGGGCGTGCTCTGCCTGGTCGACGTCCGCGAGCTGACGGCGGGCGGGTCCCACGTGCGGCACACAGAGGAGGTGTACCCGCACGTGGTCGCCGAGCGCGCCGCCGTGCTGGCCGGGCTGGGCACCGCCACGAGCGCGGCGCTGCTCGTGCCGTCCTCCGGCGGCGAGGCGCTGACCGAGGCCGTGGAGGCGGCGTGCGCGGGGCTGGGACCGCCGGATGTGTCCACTGTGGACCAGTCGGGCCGCCGGCACGAGCTGTGGGTGGTTCCTTCGGGGACTTTGCAGGAACGCCTGGTGGGGGCCGTGTCGGCCGCGGACCTGCTGGTGGCCGACGGCAACCACCGGGTCGCCGCGGCCGCGCAGACGGGCTCATTGCTGGCCCTCGTGACGGGCGGGCCGCGGCTGCGGATCGGGGCCATCCATCGGGTGCTGACCGGCACGGGCTTGACGTCCGACACGCTGGCCGCGGCTTGGCGCCGGGTCGGACTGGACGTTTCGGAGGTCGCCGACGGCACCCCGCCCGCGGTCCCGGGTTCGGTGGTGGTGCTGGCCCGGCCGTCTTTCTTGCGCGTGGTGCTGCCGCCGGCCGACGAGCTGACGATCGATCACGCGGTGGTCGAGCAGCTGCTGCTGGGCGAGGCCCTCAGCCTGGATCTGGACGGCCCGCACGTGCAGCCCTTGCCGGCGAGCCGCCCCGCACCGGCCGACGCCGACGCGGTGCTGCAACTGGCCCCGGTGGACTTCTCGACGGTCCTGAAGGTCCACGCGGCCGGCCTGCGCATGCCCCGGAAGGCGACGTACTTCACCCCGAAACCTCGGGGCGGGCTGGTTCTGGCGGAGATCTGAGCGTTCGAGAGCGAAGCGGCTGTGTGCGAACGCCTCAGCCGCGATCCGGTGCGCCGCGGGTGACGCCCGGAGCTCGCACCGCGTCGGCGATGAGGTCGAGCAGGCGGTGGGAGCGTTCAGGTACGTCGCCGTCGACCGTCGCCAGGAAGACGCCGTGCAGCAGGGTGGTGGCGTCTTCGGGGTTGACGTCCGCGCGGAGGGTGCCGGCCCGCACCCCGCTCTCGAGGATGGTCCGGAAGGCGGCGGTGACGCGTTCTCGCGTGTGGGGCGCGATGCGTCCGGCGGCGAAGCTGCCGCGGAGGGTGTCCAGCATGCCCCGCTTGGTGGCGGTGAACGCGGCGTAGCGGTCCATCCACAGCCGGAGGGCCACCTCGGGTGGGTGGTGTTCGAGCAGCTCCGCGGCACTGGTCGTGATGTCGTCGAGCTCGGCGGCGTAGATCGCTTCGATCAGCGCTTCCCGGTTCGGGAAGTGCCGGTAGAGCGTGCCGACGCCGACCCCGGCCTCGCGAGCCAGGGACTCCATCGCCAGCGACCCGCCGTCCGCGCCCAGCATGCCGCGGGCGGCGGCGAGGATCTTGTCCCTGTTGCGGCGCGCGTCGGCGCGACCTGCCGATCCAGTCAAGCGGAAGCCCTTCCGTTTCTGCTAGCGTAACTGAAGCGGAAGACCTTCCGCTTCTGGCATTCTGTCACGGAGGCAGGTTCCCCATGGCTTTCCCCTTGGCCGGCCGCGCCGTTTCCCGGATCGGCTACGGCGCGATGCAGCTACGCGGGCTGCGCGACGACCGTGCCGCCGCCATCGCCTTGCTGCGCCACGCGGTGGACCTCGGTGTCGCCCACATCGACACCGCCCACTTCTACGGCGACGGTTTCGTCAACGACCTCCTGCGCGAGGCGGTGCGCCCCGAGGACGGGGTGCTGATCGTCAGCAAGGTCGGTGCCGACCCGGACCCGACCGGGCCGCACCCGATCCGCGTCGCGCAACGGCCGGAACAGCTTCGGGCGTCCGTCGAGGCAAACCTCGCCGGCCTGGGTCTGGAGCAGGTCCCGGTGGTCAACCTGCGGCGTACGGACACCGGCCCGGCGCCCATGCGTGCGCAGGGTGATCAGGTCGTCGATGTCGATGACCAGATCGCCGAGCTGGTGGCCTTGCGCGACGAGGGGAAGATCGGCGCGATCGGCCTCAGTGCCGTGTCCCTCGAGACACTGCGGCGCGCCCTGCCGGCCGGCATCGTCTGCGTGCAGAACGCCTACAGCCTGGCCGCGCGCGACGACGAGGAGCTGCTCGACATCTGCACCGCCGAAGGCATCGCGTGGGTGCCCTACTTCCCCCTCGGCGGCGCCGGTCCGGACCTGCCGAAGGTGACCGACGAGCCGTCCGTCCTCGCCGCCGCGGCCGCCTTGGACCGCACGCCCGCGCAGGTGGGCCTCGCCTGGCTGCTCCACCGCGCGCCGAACGTCCTGCTCATCCCCGGCACCACCGACAAGACCCACCTCGAAGCCAACCTGGCGGCCGCCACGATCACGTTCGACACCGAAACCCGAGTGGCGCTCGGCTTGCCCGCCTGATCGATGTGGTGTGGTGCTCGGTGTCGTTCTGGCCGGGATCCGAGGGAGCGGGCATGTTCGAGTGGTACGCGGTCCGGTGCGTGTTCCAGTGGGAGCGGGCGGCCGGCGCGCCGTTCGAGGAGCGGATCACCCTCTGGCGCGCGTCCAGCCTCGCCTCCGCCCTCGACTGCGCGGAGCGCGAGGCTCGTCGTTACGCCTCGGAGAACGGGGTGACCTTCCTGGACTTCGCCCAGGCCTATGCCCTGGCGGAGACCCACGAGCTCGGCCCGGGCACCGAAGTCTTCTCCCTGCTCCGCGACAGCCCCCTCGCACCGGAGGACTACGTGACCCGCTTCTTCGACACCGGCGGCGAACGCCAGGGAGTCGTCGAACCGGGGGAGTGATGGCTCTGCGCGACCGACCGTCGGCGTTACGGCTCCCGCAGTGACTGATTCACCTCATCAGAAGAACTCGTGCGAGGCGTTCTCCCCGTCGAGCGGGCCCAGGCCTCCGTCTCGAGCTTCACCGGACTGGAAGGTCACGGAGATGCCCCCATAGTTGCTGTTTGTAGAAGATCTTGACCACATGGTTGGGCTGGTTGTAGACCGAAAGCGCATTGTTCTTCACACACTGATACTGGTCGACGCCGCGGCTCTTGAATTCGTCGCAGCCAGGCTGGGAACTGCCGTAATTCGGAATCGACGTGGTGAAGTCCGACAATGATCCGGATAGGTCATAGCCGTGGTACACACAGAATTCGCCGACCTCGCAAATTCCGTGGCGGGCGCAGTCGGTACCTTGACCCGTTCCGCGCCCCGTGTGCGCAGAACGGGTCAGAATTCTGGCACGCGAAGATTTTTCTCCGGAAAGTTCGGCGCCGTGTTCACCCGATGCGACCACCTTCCGATGAGAAATTCACCGTCGAGGGTTCACCGTGAATGTCACGTCAGCTTGAAGACCGACTCCGCGTTCGTCGAGTAGATCTTCGTGCGCACCTCGTCCGACAGCGCCGACTCGTCGAGCACCGAGACCGCCGCGTGGGGGCTCCAGCAGGGGTGGTCGGTGCCGTAGAGGATGTTGTCGGGGCCGTAGTACTCCAGGGCCGTGCGGATGGTCAGGGACTGGGGTGCGACGGTGTCGACGAAGATGCGTTTCAGGTACTCCGAAGGAAGCCGCGGCAGGCCTTCGATGCGGGCGTTCTTGTCGATGCGCCCGGCCTGGTAGGGGAGCAGGCCGCCGGCGTGGGTCTGGACGACGCGAAGCGACGGGTGGCGTTCCAGGATGCCGCTGAAGATGAGGCGCAGCACGGTGACGCTGGAGTCGAGGAGGCGGCCGATGGATCGCTGGATGCCGTCCTGGTAACCAGTCAGGACTTCGTTGAAGGCGAGGTCCGTCGGGTGCACGATGAGGGGCACATCAAGTTCCGCGACGCGTGCGTAGAACGGCTCCAGCCGCGAGACATCGACGGTTTCCGAGCCGATCATCGAAGGCAAGCTCACCCCGCGCAGATCGAGTGAGCCCACCGCGTGGTCCAGCACCTTCAGCGCCGTTGCCGTGTCCTGCAACGGAATCGCGGCCGTGCCGAAGAAGCGGCCCGGGTTCAGGCGCTGCGCGCGAGCGATTTCCTCGTTGTACGCGTACGCCTCGTCCAGCGCCTCGTCCGCCGGCATCTGGTCGAGCATCCCCGCCAGGACGCCGGTGGTGCAGACCACGACCGTGTCGGGGCCGGTGGCGGCAAAAGCCGCCTGGAAGCCGGCGTCGAGATCGAACCAGACGGCCGGCAGGGGGATGAAGCCGCGGCCTTCGTTGTACAGGTAGCGGTAGCCGTCGCCGACGCGTTCGGTGCGGGGAAACGCCGCCCGTGCGGCCATGGTTTCGAAGTGGGACCGGGGGAACCAGTGGAAGTGGGTGTCCACCACGCGCATCGAAATTCTCCTCAGCTCATCCGGTGTTCGGCGAGGATGCCGGCGAAGAGGCGGTCGGCATCGGGGCGGTAGCTCTCGTGCAGGGTGCGGAACAGTTCGTGGCAGCGCGCGGCCGGCCAGTCGCCCGGCAGGTGCTCGGCGGGCAGGCGCGGGGTCTCGCGCAGCAGCTGGCGCCAGGCCGACGCCAGGATCAGGTCGCGGCCCAGGTCGTCGAGCGCCTCGGGCACGGGATCGGGCACGTCCCACGACCGCAGGAACCGGTCGTAGCGCGCGGCCAGCTCGTCCAGGTGCCACGTGCGGGAGATCATCCCCTGCACGTCGTCGAACCTCGGGTACGCCGTGAACACCTCCACGTGCTGGTCGACGCCCGCGCCGGGCAGCTGCGCGAGGATCGCCGACACGTCGCGCTCGCCCGGCGCGAGCCACACGCCGTCGCGCAGCAGGCCGAAGCTCTCCCACGCCAGGCTGCGCCGCAGGAGGTGGCGTTCCTTGCGGTGCGACTCCGGCAGCGAGAAGCACAGGACCGTCCACGCACCGGGCGGTTGCGGCTCCTCACCCGTGTCGTGGAACGTCCGCTGCTGCTGCACGCGCACGACCCGCAGCCCGACCTCCGACGCGCGGAAGTACGCCGCGCGGCCCTGCCGGGAACGCTCCAGCAGGCCGCGCTCGGCCATCCGCGACACGGTGAGCCGCGTGGCGTGCGCGGACACGCCGATCCGCGCGAGCACGTCGATGTACCCGGCGGTCGCGATCTCGGGGTTCTCCTCGAGGCAGTAGCGGCCGAGCATCGTCATCAGCACCGTCTGCGGCGTCGGTGCGCGGCTCAGGTCGGGTGCGGGTCGGTCGGTGGTCAGGACGAACCCCCTGTTCTCACGCCCGCCGCGGCGTTCTCCGGTGACCTGACGAACGTACCCCCGAGCAACGGCAGCACGTGCTCGCGCAGCACCGACACCGTCGAGGGATCCGGGCCCAGCAAGGACTCCGCGACCTCGCGCGCCCGCACCGGACCCAGCTCCCGCGAGGCCAGCGTGGTGAACTTGCCGACGATCTCGTTGTCCGGCAACGGGTTCCCCGGGTCACCCCGCGCGTCGAGCCGATCCGCCGAGACGGCCCCCGACGCGGTGGTGATCTCCACCCGCGCGCCCCACTTGGCGGGATACGCGGCCGTCAGATCGTCCGCCGACCCGACCTCGACGACCCGCGCCAGCTCCAGCACGGCCTCGTCGCGCAGCGCACCGTCCTCGAAGTCCCACGGCGTGCAGTGCCCCCGCAGCGCCGACACGGCCAGCACGAACTGGGCACTGCCCAACGCACTCAGCGCCGAGCCGAACGGCGGCGGCCGGTCGACGATCCCGGCCAGCTGCGCCGGCAACAGGCACCTCAGCCGCCGCACCGACGAGGGCGCCCAGCCGCCCGCGGGACGCAACGACAGCACCGCGTCGATCGCGCCCTGCAGGTGTTTCGCCCCCGCGTGGGGCTTCAGGCTCGTCTCCGGCAGCAGGAACGGCTCCGGCACCGCGGCTTCCGAACGACGCAGCGGCGAACGCGGGTCGTCGAGGATGTCGAGCGGGCCCGTCCAGCCGGAGTCGGCCGCGAGGAACGCCGTCACCGCGCGTTCCGCCGCGAACCCGGCCAGCAGGTACTTGCCGTCGGCCCGGTCCGTCGCGCCCGCGATCGATCCGCCCGCGTGCTGCGCGGCCAGCGCGATCGCCGACGCGGTGACGGCGAGCGGCCGGTCGAGGAGCACCGAAGCCGCGGCCGCACCGCCGAGCGGGGCCAGCAGCGCCGTCGGCCACCACCCGTTCCGGATCAGCGCCTCGCCCCCGATCGCGGCCGCCGCGGCCAGCGCGACCTCGTAGCCGGCCAGGAACGCGCGCTCGTAATCCTCGGCCGACGCGGTCGAGGGCACCACCGCCAGCGTCGCCGGCAACACCACACAACCCGGGCACAGCACCGAACCTCGGTGGATGTCGCCCGCTTCCCAGCCGTGCGCGTACACCCCGCCGAGGAACGCGGTCCGCCGCGCGGCGCCGTACTCCGCGGACAGGGTGCGCGCGAGCCCGGCCACGGAGCCGGCCAGCGTGGTGTGGCCGGCGATCAGGGCACCGATGGCGTCGGTCAGGTGGGCCCGGGCGGCGACCCGGACCGCGGGCGGCACCGGCCGGGAACCGACCGAGTGCGCCCGCGCGGCGAGCTCACCGACGAGCGACATCTGCCTGCGTGGCCCGGAGCCGGCCGGTCGCCGGCTCGTCCACCCGCCCGTCGGCTGTGAGCGCGACGCCGTACAGCTCACGCGCGGCCTCGGCCGTCACGAAGCCGTCGCGCACGTCCTCGGCCACGTCCGCGGCCGGCCGCTCCGCCGGCGAACCCCAGCCCCCGCCGCCCGCGGTGCGGAAGGTGACCTTCGAGCCCTTCTGCAACGCCAGCCCGGTGTGCTTCTTCACGTGCTCCGGCTGCCCGCCCGGCTGCGTGACGATCGTGTCGTTCACCGCGCCCGCCTGGCCGCCGCGCAGGCCCCACGGCGGGCAGGTCGTGCGCTCGTTGGCGATGTTGGTGAACATCGCCTGCTGCGGCTCCACGTCGATCTCCAGGCCCAGCCCGCCGCGGTGCCGGCCCGCGCCGCCGCTGTCGGCCCGCAGCTCGTGGCGCGTGAACACCAAGGGGTAGCGCGCTTCCTGGATCTCGATGGGGATGTTGCGCACGTCGCCCTGGCACACCGACACGCACGCGCTCGGCCCGTCGCCGACCGGACGCCCGCCCCAGCCGCCGCCGTTGATGTTGAGGCACACGAACCGCGAGCCGGTCTTCTCGTCGATGCCGTGGAAGGTGAACCCGGACATGTCGCCCTTGTGCGCGGCCGGCACCTGGTCGGGCAGCGCGTCGGCCAGCGCCCGGATGATCGTGTCGACCACCGTGGGCAGCGAGATGCTCCACTGGCCCAGCGCGGCCGGCGACTTCGCGTTGAGCAGTTTCCCTTCCGGCAGCACCACGTGCAGGTTGCGGAAGGATCCCTCGTCGACCGGGTGCGTCGGCAGCGTCAGCATCTTGAACGCCACCCGCGCCGCCGCGACGCCGCCCGACTTGCCCGAGTTGAGCGGGCCCTTGACCTGCTCGTTGATGTCGGAGAAGTCGATCGTGAGCTCTTCGCCCTTCACGATCACCTTGAGGTCGAGCGTGATGCGCTTGTCGAGGTCCTGCCCGTCGTTGTCCATCCACGCCGAGGCGGTGTACTCGCCGTCGGCCATCTGCGCGACCGCGTGGCGCGACAGGCGTTCCGACTGGTCACGCATCTCGGTGATGCAGGCCATCACCGTGTCGAGGCCGTAGCGCTCGCACAGCTCCGCGATGCGGCGCTCGCCCAGCCGGCAGGCCGCGATGGCCGCGCGCAGGTCGCCCAGCGACGACTCCGGGATGCGGATGTTGTCCTTGAGGATCTGCATCACGTCGGCGTCCCACCCGCCGGCCTTCATCACCTTGATCGAGCGCAGCTGCAGGCCCTCGGAGTAGATGTCGGTGGTGGCGGTGGAGCCGAAGCCGATGCGCGAGCCGCCGATGTCGACCCAGTGGGCGCGCACCGCGGGGAACGCCACCACCTTGCCGTCGACGAAGATCGGCGTGTAGACCACGACGTTGTTGAGGTGCTGGCCCGCGACGTACGGGTAGTTCATCACCAGCGCGTCGCCGGGTTCGAAGCCCTCGAGGCCGTGGCGCTCGATACCGTCGGCCACGGAGACGCCGAGGTCGGCCAGGAAGATCGGCAGGCCGCCGAGGTTCTGGGCGATCAGCTCGCCCGCGGTGTCGACGAGGCCCACGCAGTAGTCCTGGACCTCGAAGATCATCGGGTTGTAGGCGGCGCGGCGCAGCGCGGTGGCCATCTCGTCGGAGTACGCCACGAGCGCGCAGCGCACCACTTCGAGCGTGACGGGGTCGATGGTCATGCGGGGCTCCCCACGGAGACGACGAGTGACAGGTCGGCGGCGACGGTCAGCACGTCACCGGAATAGAAGACGACCGAGGACGTGGCTTCCTGCACCACGGCGGGACCGGTGATCCGGTGGCCGGGCCGCAGCGCCTCACGGTCGTAGACGGGACAGGACACGGGTTCCGGGCCGCCGCCGTGCAGCACCACGGGCCGGTGCTCGACCGGTTCCGGGTCGCCCGACGCGGTCTCGACCTCGGCCGCGGTGCCCGCGGTCGTTTCGAGCGGCAGCGAGATCACCGTGCGGACACCGACGGCCTCCACCGTCTCGTCCGACGCGTGGTGGCCGTAGAGGCGGTTGTGCATCTCGTCGTACAGCGCGCGCACGGCCGCGTGGTTCGAAGTGGACAGTCCCTCTTCGGGCACCGGAACGGGGATCGTGAACTCCTGGCCCTGGTAACGCAGCTCGAGGAAGTGCTGCAACACGGGCGCGGTCGCCGGCTCGCCGACGTCGGCCCGCAGCCGCGCCCACGCCTCGGCGCCCAGCGCCTTGAGCGTGATCGCGTACTGCTCCACTGTGGACGACTCGAACTTGGCCAGGTGCGTACGGGTGAGGTCGTGGCGCACCTCGGAGTAGAGCATGCCCTTGGCCGAGAACTGCCCGGGCAGGACCGGGACGACCACAGTGCCGATGGTGAGCTCCCGCGCGATCGACACGGCGTGCAGCGGTCCGGCACCGCCGGTCGCCACGAGCGCGAAACTGCGCGGGTCCTCGCCCTTCTCCACCGAAACCGCGCGCACGGCCAGCGACATCTGCGCGTCGGCGATCGTCACGATCCCGCGCGCGGCGGCCAGCAGGTCGAGGCCCAGCGGCTCGGCCACGTGCGTCATGATCGCGGCTTCGGCGGCCGCGCGGTCCAGCGGCATCTCGCCGCCGAGGAACCGGCTCGCGCCGAGCCGGCCGAGCACGAGGTTGGCGTCGGTCACCGTCGGGCGGTCGCCGCCGCGGCCGTAACACGCCGGGCCGGGCGCCGCGCCGGCGCTGACCGGGCCGACCTTGAGCGCGCCCGCCGGGTCGACCCACGCGATGCTGCCGCCGCCCGCGCCGACCTCGACGATGTTGACCACGGGCAGCGCCATCGGGTGCCCGGTCGCGTAGCCGCCGATGAAGTAGCCCGGGCTGATGTCGACCTGCCCGTCCTTGACCAGGCTGGTCTTGGCCGTGGTGCCGCCCATGTCGAACGAGATCAGCCGCGGCAGGTCGAGCCCGGCGGCCAGCGCCGATGCGCCGATGACACCCGCGACCGGACCCGACTCCATCATGCGCACCGGGCTCTGCCGCGCGGTCTCGACGGACATGATGCCGCCGTTGGACTGCATGATGAGCAGCCGGCCGCGGAAGCCCCGGGCCTCCAGGCGCGTGGTCAGCGAGTCGAGGTAGCGCGACACGACCGGGCCGACGTAGGAGTTGAGCACCGCGGTCGACGTGCGCTCGTACTCGCGGTACTCGCGCATGATCTGGTGCGACAGCGTCACGTACGCCTCGGGCCACAGCTCGGTGAACAACCGGCCCAGCTCGAGCTCGTGCTCCGGGTTGGCGTACGCGTGCAGCAGGCAGACCGCGACGGACTGGACGCCCGACGACTTCAGCTCGGTGATCAGCTCGCGCGCGGCCGTGACATCCAACGGCGTGCGCACGCTGCCGTCCACGAGCACGCGCTCGCGCACCTCCCGGCGCAGCCGGCGCGGCACCAGCGGGTCGGGCTTGCCGAAGAACAGGTTGTACGGCTCGGACCGGTTGCCGCGCCCGATCTCGTAGACGTCGCGGAACCCCTCGGTGGTGATCAGCGCGGTCGCGGCGCCGGCACGCTGCAGCACGGTGTTGATCGCGATGGTGGAGCCGTGCAGGAACAGCTCGGTGTCGGGCAGGTGCGCGCCGAGCTTGTCGAGGCCGTCGAGCACGCCCTCCGCGTGGTCGTGCGGGGTGGTGAGGGTCTTGGCGGTGCTGAAGACGCCGTGCTCGTCCACGGCGGTCAGGTCGGTGAACGTCCCGCCGATGTCGGCGGCGATCTGCTTCACGGGGTACCTCTTTCTGCGAAAGCGGTCAGGGGAGTTCGGTGCGCCAGGAGTCGGCGAGGGATTCGAGCTTGCGGGCGCCAACGTTGAGCAGGACACCGGCCACGATCACGACGAACACCGACGCGAGCACCTCCGTGGTGCCGAGGTGGCCGGCGAAGAAGCTGATGTTGTAGCCGATCCCGCCGTCGCCCGCGAAGAACTCGCCCACGACCACGCCGACGAGCCCGCGGCCCACGCCCAGGCGCAGCCCGGCCATCACCGTCGGCACCGACGCGGGCAGGATCACCTTGCGCAGCAAGGCCGTCTCGCCCGCGCCGAACGACACGGCGGTGCGGATCAGCTTCGGGTCGACGTTGCGCACGCCCTGGGCGGAGTTGACGATCACGGGGATCACCGACATCAGGAACGTGATGGCCACGACCGACGGGCTGCCGAGGCCGAACATCAGCACCAGCAACGGGAACAGGGCCACGATCGGGGCGGAGTACAGGAGCCACACGTACGGCTCGACCACGTAGTCGACGTAGCGGTAGCGGCCCATCAGCAGCCCCACCGCGACACCGACGATCGCGGCCATCCCGAAGCCGATCACCAGCTCCAGCGCGCTCGTGCCGAGGCTGTGCAGCAGCAGGCCCGAGCCGATCTGGTCGCCGAGCGAGCCCGCGATGAGCACGGGGGAGGACGTGAGGAACGGGTTCACGAGGCCGGCCCACGCGGCGATCTGCCACAGGATCGCGACCAGCACGAGGAACCCGCCGCCGAGCACGATCGGCATGGCCTTCTCCGGCACCCGCCGCTTCCGGGGACTGACAGTGGTGGTCATCGGGTCACCTCTCCCAAGCCGTGGCGGCCGTGCCGAGCACGCGCAGCAGCGCGGTCACGACGTACCCGAAGATCCCGACCACGAGCGTCAGGAACAGCAGCGGCGCGACGTCGAAGTTCTGGCCGTACGTGGAGATCAGCTGGCCCACACCGTCCGTGCCGCCGTAGAGCTCGGCCACGATCACCGCGATCACGCCGCGCCCGGCGCCCAGGCGCAGGCCGGCCATGATCGTCGGCAGCGCGCTGGGGAACAGGATCTTGCCGAACATCGCACCGCCACCGGCGCAGAACGCCCGCGCGGCCTGCACGAGCTTCGGGTCCGTCTCGCGGATGCCGGCCATCGCGTTCACCGCGATCGTGATCACGGCCTCGATGAACACCATCGCGATCTTCGACGCCTCGCCGATGCCCAGCGCGAGAACCACGAGCGGCAGCAACGCGAGCGACGGCGTCACGTAGAGCGCGATCAGCGCCGGTTCCAGCGTCTGGCGGATCCGCAGCTTCCAGCCCATCAGCATGCCCACCGGCACGCCGACCACGACGGCGAGCAGGAAGCCCGTGAAGAACTCGACGAGCGTCGTCTGCGCGTTGTCCCACAGCTCACCCGAGCTCAGGAGGTCGCCGCCGGCTCGGACGATCGCGACCGGGGTGCTGGTGAACTGCACGTCGACCAGGCCGGTCGAGGCGGCCAGTTGCCACAGCGCGAGCACCACGACGACGCTGCCGAGCACGAACCGCGCCCGTACCGGCGGCAGCCAGCGCAGGCCCACCGCGCGGCTCGGCGGCGCCGCGGCCACCGGGCGCGGCGGCCGCGTTCGCAAGCCCTGCGTCATGACGGCACCGCCGCCCCGGCCTGCGCGCCGAAGAGCAACTCGGCCAGGTGCGTGCGGTACTTGCCGAACGCCTCGCTCGCGCGCACCGCGGCGTCCCGCGGGCGCGGCAGGTCGATCTCCATCACCTCGACCACGCGGCTCGGGCTGCCGCCCATCACGAGCACGCGGTCGGCGAGGAACACCGCCTCGTCGATGCCGTGGGTCACGAACAGCACCGTTTTCCGGTCCAGGTCCCAGATCCGCAGCAGCTCGGTGGCCATCAGCTCGCGCGTCTGCGCGTCCAGCGCGCCGAACGGCTCGTCCATCAGCAGCACCTCGGGGTCGGTGGCCAGCGCGCGGGCGATGCCGACGCGCTGGCGCATGCCGCCCGAGAGCTGGTGCGGGTGGGCCTCTTCACGCCCGCCCAGGCCGACCAGTTCGATGAAGTGCCGCGCCCGGTCCAGCCGCGTCGCCTTGTCGACACCCTGCATCTCGAGTCCGAACGCGACGTTCGCGAGGATCGTGCGCCACGGCATCAGCGACGCGTCCTGGAACACGACCCCGCGGTCGGGGCCGGGTTTGGTCACGATCTTCTCGCCGATGCGGATCTGCCCGCCCGACGGCTTCAGCAGGCCGTCGGCGGCCAGCAGCACGCTGCTCTTGCCGCAGCCGCTGGCGCCGACGATCGTCACGAACTCGCCGTCGCGTACGTGCGCCTCGAACCCGTTCACCGCCACGAACGGCTCGCCCTTGCCGGCGTAGGAGATCTGCAGCTGGTCGAAGGTGATGTCTGCCATCTCGTGCTCCGCTCAGCTGGTCTTGGGCAGGAAGCGGGTGTCGAGCCACTGCGAGTCGGGCAGGCGTTTCGCGAACACCTTGCCCTGCAGGCCCATCTGCCAGAAGTCGTCCATCGCCTTCGCCGAGGGCATGCGGCCGTCGGGATAGAGCTGGTCGATCCACTCGGCCATGCTGGCCCTCGCGTCGTCGGTGCTGATCTTGAGGTTCTTCGCGATCGACTTCACCGCGTCGTCGGGCTGGTCCTTGGTCATCTTCATGGCCTGCGACAGGGTGTCGACGAACTTCTTGGCGCGGTCGGGGTTGTCGTTGACGAAGCCCGGCTTGCTCCAGGTGACGTGCATCGGGTAGCTGTCGACGAGATCCTTGAGGTCGAGGATCTTGTTGTAGCCCTCTTTCTGCGCGTAGACCGTCTGCGGCTCGGTGAAGATGTTGGCCTGCAGCTGGCCCGCCTTCATGGCCGCCAGGCGCGCCGCCGAGGCGCCGCCCTGCACGACCTTGATGTCCTTGTTAGGGTCCAGGCCGGCCTTCGCCGCGGCGAAGCGCGTGAGCAGGTCGGTGGACGAGCCGATGGTCGTCACACCCCAGTTCTTTCCCTTGCCCTGGGCCACGGTGTGGATCTCGGGCACGGCGTACCAGGCGAACGCAGTCATGTCGAAACCGCCGTAGATGACCTTCACGTCCTGGCCGGCTTCCTCGGCCGTGAGCGGCCCGGTGAGCGAACCGACCGCGACGTCGACGTCGCCGGACAGCACGGCCTTGGCGAGCTCGGCGTCACCCTTGAACGTGACGGGTTTGACGGTGAGACCGTGCTGCTTCCAGAGGTTCAGGTCGTCGGCCAGGTAGACCGGCGCGAGCGTGGTGGCCTGCACCGGCAGGCCGAGGGTGATCGTGTCGCCGCCCGAGGCGCCACCACCACCCGAGCCGCACGCGGTGGCGACGAGGGCGAGAGCGAGAGCCGGTAACGCGAGCCGGGTCCGGCGGAGAGTTTTCCATGGCACGGGGGAGACCTCGATTGTGTCCAGAGGGGAGACCGGGACGCGGGGGAGCTTTTTCCGCCCCGGTCTGGAATCGGGCGAGGTGTCGACCATGAGAAGCATCGGGAGGTGCACCTCTTTGTGCTCCGGTCAGTGTGACTCTCGATCTCGACGCGCGTCAAGAAGCTGAGAAACATCGATTTCCGCGGGTTTCCGGTCCGCGCCGCGGGCACGACGAAACCCCCGGCGGACGCGAAGTCCTTGTCCGCCAGGGGGTTTCACCGTGCACGTCCGTCCTAGCGGAACACCTCCGGCCGGTTCTTCGCGAGGCTGATCAGCCCACCCGCCTCGAGCATGTCGACGAGGAACGGGTCGGCCGCGGCACCGCGGATCGTCGTCTGTGTGGTGAGGTTGGTGAACTCGCCGGTGGCGAGGTCCACGCGCACGCGGTCGCCGTCGGCCGCGAAGTCGGGGTTGAGGCCGACTTCGAGTGCCGGCAGGCCGACCTCGAAGCAGTTGCGGTAGAACGTCCGGGCGAACGTCTCCGCGACCACGCACCCGATTCCCGTGGCCTGCAACGCTTTCGTCGCGATGGCGCGGCCCGAGGACTGCCCGAAGTGCTTGCCGGCGAACACGATGTCACCGGGCTGCACCTGCTTCGGGAACTCCGGGTTGAGGTCTTCGAGCACGTGCTGCACGAGGATCTCCATCGGCTCGAACACGTACTGAGTCTTCACGAGCCGGTCGGTCGGGATGTTGTCCCCGAACCGCCAGCAGCGGCCCTCGAACTTCACGCTTTCCCTCCTGCACGGCTCGCGATGACCCCCGCGACGGCCGACGCGGCAACGGTTTCCGAAGACGCCAGGTACATCGACGCGTCCGGGCTGCCGTTGCGGCCGGGGAAGTTGCGGGCGTGGGTGGAGATCATCGTCTCGTCGGACGCCATCGCGCCCATGTTGTAGGCCTGGTTCGAGCCCGTGCTGGGCGGGAACCACGTGGCACCGGCCTCGTGCAACGCGAGCACAAGCCCTTCGCGCGCGGCCTCCGCGAACACCTCGCGGCTGGACGGCACGAGGTGGAACCGCGTGTCCGGGTGCACCTTGTGCCCGGCCAGGACCTCGGCCGCCGCGCGGAAGTCCTCGAGCCGGCCGCCGCCGTGGCCGCCCAGCTCCGCGTACTGCACCGGCGTGCCGGCGACCTCGGCAACGGGCTTGACGTTGCCGACGGTCGGCGGGCACGCGACCGTGGGGTCGACCTCGCCGACGTCGAATCGCAGCACCTGCGCGGCTTCCTCACCGTCGCCGTGCACGAGCAGGCCGGCGTCGCCGCCGGGCAGCGTGCGCACGAACGCCTCGGTGATCTCGTCCGGCTCGACGAAGCTGCACTTGGCGCCGAGGTCCACGCACAGCAGCGGGAACAGCCAACGGTCCCAGAAGGACAGTCCGCGCACGTACGGGCCGCCGAACTCCACGGCCCGGTAGTTCAGCTCGCCCTCGCCGATGCGCCCGACCAGCCACAGCGCGATGTCGCGCGGGGTGACGCCGGGCTTCGGCGTGCCTTCGAGGTGGATGCGGGTCGTCTCCGGCACCTTGAACCACGCTTTGCCGTACGGCAGCACGGTTCCGGCGTGCGAGTCGTTGCCGAGCGCCACAGCCAGGGCGCCCATGGTGCCGTGCACCGGCGTGTGGCTGTCGGACCCGACCACGATCATGCCGGGCTTGATGTGCCCGTTGCGGACCACGGCGTGGTGCAGGTTGCCGTTGCCGCAGTCGTACAGCTTGAGGCCGTGCTTGCGGGCCCACCGGCGGTTGTGCTGCAGCACGTCCGCCTGCTGCTCGGTCGGCGGCGCGAAGTGGTGGTCGAACACCATCACGGCCCGCTCCGGGTCGGGGATGGGCACGTTCACGCGCTTCTCGTACACCTGCGAGGTGAGGTACCCCGACAGGTCGTGCATGATCAGGCGGTCCACTTTGGCCACGACGATCTCGCCGGGCGCCACGGACTCGCGGCCGCTGGCGCGGGCGAGGATCTTCTCGACGAGGTTCACGCGACCACCGCCGTCGCAACGATCTCGCGCGGGTCGGTGATGACGCCGCGGATCGCCGACGCCGCGGCCGTGGCCGGGCTCGACAGGAAGATCTTCGAGTCGTAGCTGCCCATGCGGCCCTGGAAGTTGCGGTTGGCGGTCGACAGCGTGGTCTCGCCGTCGGCCATCGCGCCGCCGTTGCCCGCGCACGCGCCGCAGCCGGGGTTGGTGATCATCGCGCCGGCCTGGATCAGCTTCGTGAGCACGCCGCTGTCCGATGCCTGCGCCATGATCTTCGCCGACGCGGGCGTGACGATGAGCCGCAGGCCCGGGGCCACGCGGTGGCCGGCGAGCACGTCGGCCGCGATCACGAGGTCGTCGTACTTGGCGTTGGCGCAAGAGCCGATGAAGACCTGGTCGAGCTTCGTGCCGGCGACGTCGCCGACGCCCACCACGTTGTCGACCGTGTGTGGCACCGCGATCTGCGGGGCGAGCGTCGGCCCGTCGAGCCGCACGGTGGCGCGGTAGGTCGCGTCCTCGTCCGGCAGCAGGATGTCCAGCTCGTCACGCGGCACGCCGGCCTCGTCGAGGTAGGCGAGCGTGGTGTCGTCCGGGGCCACGAAGGCGTTCTTGGCGCCCATCTCCATGGCCAGGTTGCAGAACGTCATGCGCTCGGACACGGACATGCCCTCGACGTAGGAGCCGGAGAACTCCACCGACTCGTAGGTCAGCCCGTCGGCACCGAGGTCGCCGATGAGCTTGAGCATGATGTCCTTGGCGTAGACGCCCGGCGCGAGGTCGCCGTCGATCACGATCCGCACCGACTCGGGCACCTTGACCCACAGCTTGCCGGTGACCCACGCGGCGGTGATCTCGCTGAACCCGACGCCGGTGCCGAACGCGCCCAGCGCGCCGTAGATCGTCGAGTGCGAGTCGGTGCCGATGATGAACTGGCCGGGCCGCACGAGGCCGTGCTCCATGAGCACGATGTGCGCGATGCCGCTGTTGACGTCGAAGAAGTTCTTCACGCCCATCTTCTGCGCGAACTCGCGGCACAGGGCGTGGTCCGCGGCCGTTTTGGCGTTCATGGCGGGGGACAGGTGGTCCATCACCATGGCGACGCGGTTCACGTCGTAGAGCTGTTCGACGCCCATCTTCTCGAGCGTCCGGATGCACCGCCAGCTCGCGGTGTGGCTCATGTACAGGTCGGGGAACGCGTCGACGATCTGGCCCGGCACGAGGTCGGCGACCCCGGACGCGCGTTCGATCGCCTTCTGCGCGAAGGTCTTGGCGGTCACTGCTTTCCTCCCGCGAAGCTCGTCATCAGGTGCGGGATCAGGCCGCCGTCGGCCATGATCTCCCGCAGCACCTGCGGGTACGGGCTGAACGGGAAGGTCTGCCCGTCCACCTCGACCGTGCCCGCGTCGTAGTCGACCCACATCTCGCCACCGTCGGTGGCGGCCTCGGCCGCGGCGGGCGACTCGACCGCGACGAGCCCGGTGTTGATGGCGTTGCGGAAGAAGACGCGGGAGAAGGAGGCGGCGACGACCGCCTTGATCCCGGCGCCGATCAGGCACGTGGCGGCCTGCTCCCGCGCGCTGCCGCAGCCGAAGTTACGGCCGGCGACCACGACGTCGCTCGCCCGCAGCCGCGCCTGGGTCTCCGGCCCCAGTGGCTCGAAAGCGTGCTCGGCGAGCTCCGCCGGGTCGATGCTCACGAGGTAACGGCCGGGGATGATGACGTCGGTGTTCACGTTCTCGCCGAAGGTGATGACCTGGCCTCCGACACGAAAATCACTGCCCATGGGAAGTCTCCGCTCGTGGATCCGTTGGTGTGCGGCGGTTTCCGGTCACGGGCTCGTCTCTTCCAGGAACCAGTCGGTCGGCACCGTGTGCCCGAGCTCGCGCTTCTCGGCCAGGGCCAGCGCCCGCGCGCAGACGGCCGCGAACTGCACGCCCATGCCGGTGTTGTTCGTGAACACCGTGATGTCCTCGGGGCTCGTGCGGCCCGGCGCCTCGCCCAGCAGCAGGTCGCCGAGCTCGCGGATGGCGTCCCACTCCATCAGGCCGCGGGTGACCGGGCCGAGGATGTCGTACTGCTTGTCGTGGTGCACCTGCTCGCGCGAGAGCACGGTGATGTGCGGCGCGGCGCGGTCGAACGTCGTGTCGTCCAGCTCGCGCCGGGTGGCGGTGCCGTCGGGCGAGGTGATGGCCGTGACGTGCGTGCCGGGGTCGAGCCAGGCGCCGTCGAAGCAGGCTTCCATGGCCGCGGTGGCGCAGGTGACGATCTGGCAGCCGGCCACCGCGTCGCGCCGCTCGTCCACGGCCACGATCTTGCGCCCGGTCTTCTCGCTCCACACCTTCGCGAAGTGTTCGCGGTGCTCGGGCGTGGGGCTGTACACGCGGACCTCTTCGATGTTCGGCCGCACCATGAGCAGGCACTCCAGGTGCGCCTCGGCCTGCCAGCCCGAGCCGAACATCCCGGCGACCGTCGCGTCCGGGTTGGACAGTTCGCGGATGCCGAGCGCCGAGGTGGCGCCGACGCGCATCTTCTGGATGAAGCTGTCGTGCATGATGGCGAGCGGTTCGAGCGTGGTCAGGCTGTAGAGCGTGACGAGCCCGACGTAGCGGCCACCGGGCGCGGCCGGGATGAGCCGGCGCCGCTGCACCCCGGAGGGCAGCGTCTCGACGCCGGCGATGTCGGACGTGATCCGCAGCGCCCACACGCCGCTGGAGACGTTGCCGCCCTCCTGCGACTTGAACCGGAAGCGGAAGCCGGGGTGACGGCTGTCCTCGACCGGGAAGTACGTGTGGTTGCGCGGCCGGTTGGCGCCCTGGCCGGAGTTGAGCTCCTTGTACGCCGTCTCCAGCGCGTCGAGCGTCTCGCCGGCGGTGAGCACCTGCTCGATGTCGCCGTTGGAAAGGATCCTCACCGTTGTGCTCCTGTCAGGTGTTCTGGTTCGCCCGCGGTGACGCGGACGGTCTCGGCCACGGCCGCGTTGCCGCCGTCGGCGAAGGCGACTTCCACGGACACCGCGCCCGCTTCGCCTTCGGCCAGTACGGCGGCCGGGTCCTGGGCGCGGAACTCGCCGCTGGTGGACAGGTCGGCCTGGTTGACCCAGCGGACCTCGGCCTTGGCGCCCTCCGGCAGCTTCGCCAGCGCGGGTGCGGCGGCCTCGGCGAGCGAGCCGATCCTCGCGCCGGCCTTGGCCGAGGCGATGGCCGCGGTCAGAGCGTCCTTCAGCGCACCCGGCCAGCCGGCGCCGTCACCGAGGACGCGGCTCGAGTACACCCAGTTCATCCGGTACTGCCCGGTGACGCCGAAGGACGTCACGCCGTCCGAAGTGGACAGCGAGCTCGGGTACAGGTCGAGGAACCCGCCGCCGCGCAGGGCGCGTTCCACGGTCTCGACGCGGCTGCCGGCGGTGCTGCCCTCCACCGTGGCCTTGGCCGCGGCGTCGTCGAGGATCCGGCCGGCCGCGCGCAGCAGCTCGGTCTCGGCCGCCGACGGGATCAGGCGCTGCTCGCGCACCAGCCCGCCGAGGCGCTCGACCTGCCAGCCGGGCACCGCGGCCACGATCTCGTCGGCCACGTCGGCGGGCCACAGCGCGGCGTCGACCAGGCCGATCGTGCCGTTCTTCTTGCCCAGCAGGTACTTCGCGACGAGGTCGGCGAAGTTCTTGCCACCGCTGAACTCCGTGACCTTCGACGAGGCCTTCATCCAGTTCTGCACCCGCAGCGAGAGCTTGGTGAGGAACGTGACGGGTCCCTCGGCGGGGATCGCCAGCACACCTTCGTTCCAGTACAGGCACAGGTTGGTCAGGTAGGCGAGGTCGTCGGAGCGCGACACGTCGGCGTAGACGAACGCGACGTCGATGCCCTGGGCCGCCATGGCCTTCTGCAGCGCGGCGACGCGGTCGCCCCACTCCTGGTCGGGGGTTTCCGCGGGGTCGAGTACGTGCAGACCTCGTTTCACGCCACGTCTCCTGTCTCGAACAGCTTCCGTTCGGTCGTGATCAGCACTTCACAGCCGTCGGCGGTCACGCGCACGGGGTCGCCGAGCACGTGGTAGCCGGCCAGCGGCGTGTAGGTGTTGGGGTGGATGATGAACACGGAGTTCTCGGGCAGCGCGGTGTGGTTGCCCTCGATGATCGGCGTCTCGTCGAGGTGCAGGCCGTGGCCGTGGCCGCGCACGCGGGTGTAGTTGCTGCTGCAGTACTCGCCGTAGCCGTACTTGCGGAACACGTCGTTCTCGGCCATCGCCACCTCGTGGGCGGTGATGCCGGGGCGCACCACGGAGATGCCGGCCTCGACGGCCTCGTTGAACAGGTCGAACGACTTGCGCTGCCCGTCGTCGGCCTTGCCCACCACGGCGGAGCGGCAGATCTGCAGCCAGTACCCGTCCATCTTGGGCGTGAGCTCGGTCCGCACCATGTCGCCGGCTTCGAGCAGCCGGTCGCCCGGCGGGGTCATGCCGCGCACCTCGTCGCGGCCCGACGCGATGAGCATGAAGTTGTCCTCGGCCCCGAGGTTCTTCAGCCGCGCCTCGACCTCCGCGACGATCCGGTACTCCGGCAGCCCCGGTTCGAGCACGTCCACGAACGCTTCCCAGCCGGCCGCGCACACGACGGCGCTGCGGCGCATCCGCGCCAGCTCCCACTCGCTCTTCACCAGCCGCGCGGTGTCGAGCAGCTTCGTGGCCGACCCGACTTCGGCGCCCGGCGCCGCGGCGCGGATCGTCTCCATGAGCACGAGCGGCACGAGCTCGTGGTGGGCGATGCCGATGCGCCGCGGCGCCAGCTCCTTGAGGACCACGCCCAGCTCGGCCGGGTTCGCCGGGTCCAGCCGCCGGGCCTCGCCGACCCAGCCCTGCGCGGTGAAGGCCGCGAGGTCCGAAGGCCGGGTCGAGAACGCCACCGCGTCACCTTCGGCGGGGAACACCACGAGCGCGGCGCTGCCGGCCGGGGTCACGTCGGTGAAGTAGCGGATGTTCTCCCGCCGCCAGGCGGGGCCGTAGGCGAGCACGACGTCCAGGCCCTGCTCGGCCATCGCGTCGCGGATCTTGCGGTGCCGCAGCTGCAGCTCCGCGAGGTCCTCGGGGGACAGGCCCGCTCCGGCGGGTGCCGGGGCGTGGTCGATCGTCATGGGTACCTCCACTGTGGTTGTGGTGGGGTCGGTTTCCGGTGGTGACTCGGGCAGTCAGGAGCGCGCCGGGGCCAGGGCGGCGGGCGCCCCTTCGCCGGTGATCTCGCTCGTGATCTGCTCGACGGTGCGGCCGCGGGTCTCGAAGGTCGCCACGAGCGCGGCGATCCCGGCGAGGATCGAGATGATCCCGAAGACCAGGAAGAACAGGAACTGCGAAGCGTGTGCCGCCAGGATGAACCCGACGAGCACGGGCATGATGAGGCCGCCGACCTTCTGCCACGCCGCCGCCCAGCCGAGCCCGGTCGCGCGGCTGGCCGTGGGGTAGAGCTCGCTGGCGTAGGCGAAGAGCGTGCTGCCGGCCAGGCCGCTGCCGAAGAACGTGGCCAGCGAGCCGAGCACGATCACCGCGCCGGTCGCCGACGTGGTGCCCCAGGCGAGGCAGAACACTCCACTGAGGACGAACGCCCCGCCGAGCACCACGCGGCGGCCGATCCGGTTGATCAGCTGCCCGGCGAGGATCGCGCCGACCACGCCGGCGGCCGTGATGATCGCCGTGTAGCCGAAGCTCTTGAGCAGATCCACGCCCTGGTCTTCCAGGACCGAGGGCAGCCAGCTCGAGAGCCCATAGAGGAATGCGCCGGCGCAGACCTCCATGAACCAGATGGCGATCGTGTAGCGCAGGTAGTGCCGGGCGACGAGCGTGCGCACGGTGCCGCCGCTCTCGGGTGCCGCGTGCCGGCCGGCGGGGGCTTCGGTGGGGTTACCGCCCCGGCACAGGCCGCTGACGATGGCCGCGGCGTCGGCGAGACGATCGCGGCGCAGCAGGTAGCGGACCGACTCCGGCAGCGTCGCCAGCATGAACACGCCGACGACCACCGGCACGGTGGCGATCACGAACATCGCGCGCCAGCCGAACGCCGGCACCACCGCGGTGCCGACCGCGGCCGCCGTCGGCAGCCCGATCAGCCACGCCGCCGTGGCCGCGGTGACGAGCGGGCCGCGGTGGCGCGAAGGCACGAACTCGGCGATGTAGGGCAGGACCACGGCGATCTCGGCACCGAGCCCGATCCCTTGCAGCGCGCGGAACGCGACGAGGGCGCCGAAACTGGGCGCGAACACCGCGGCGAGCGAGAACACGGCGTAGACGATCACCGTGATCGACAGCGGCACCTTCCGGCCGAACCGGTCGGACACCGTGCCGGCGACGGCCGCGCCCACGAGCATGCCCGCGAACAGCGCCGAGGAGAACACGCCGGCCGACTCGCTGGTGAGGTGGAAGGTCTTGATGACACCCGGCAGGATCACGCCGGTCAGGTTGATCACGAACCCGCACAGGAAATGTCCGATGAGGACGGTCACGTAGATTCTCAGGTGCCGTGCGGTGAACGCCGACTCGTCGAGGCGGGAGAGCAGGGAGTGGGACGAGGTCGCGGGGGACGGGGGCATGTGGGGCCACCTCCTTGTGGCTGGAACAACCCAGGGCTTGTGAAACCCAGCAGCTCGTAGGACGGCGGCTGGTGCTACCCGGTGGCTCCTCGCCGCCCGACGCGGTGGTCGAACGGCGTGGAACCCGTTGGCCGGCAACCCATCGGCGGTCCGGTTCGCCGGTCGGCGGCCTTGTGGGCCACCGGCGTGCGTCCGGCCGTGTCGAACCGATCGGTTGCCACCCGATGGCTTCGAGACTCCGGCACCACGGCACTCCGAAGCGGCCCGGCTCGAAAGCCCGGCGGTGCGGAGGCCGAGGGATGTCGGCCGGCGGCTCGAAGCCGTCCGGTTCGAAACCCGTGGCGCAGGGCCGGATGGCCTGGCGTCAAACGGTTCCGATCCGGTGTCGTGCGGTGGTGCTGACCCCCCTTGGGTCTTCTTCCGTCACCGGTCGTCCAGGTTGCCCTGGACGTCGAAGTAGATCTGCGAGAGCGCGGGCAGCAGCTGGTCGCGCACCTCGGGGGCGAGGCCCGCGGTCAGTTCGGCCGCGAACTTGTCGAGGGTGCGCCGGGCGGTGTCCCGCGCGGTGACGCCCTTGGCGGTGAGCTCGAGCTGCATCGTGCGCCGGCTCGTGGCCGAGGGACGGCGCGAGAGTAGGCCCTGGTTCACCATCTTGTCGACGCTTTCCGACATCGTCGACGGGTTGCGGTGCGCGAGCTTGCACAGCGCCGTGAGCGACGTGTGGCCGCTCCCGACCCTCGACAGGATCCGGTACTGCCGGATGGTGAGCGGCAGCTCGAGCCCGGCGAGCAGCTCCGTCTGGAGCCGGGTCAAGCGCCCGCCCAGAGCCAGCAGGACCTCGCCGAGGCCCGCTTCCGGGCCCAGTTCGTCGAAGGTCTCGGTGTCGGTGGTGGTCATTTTGGTCCCCGTACGTTCCGGTACCCGAAATAACGATGCCGCCGACTGTACGTCCGCCCCCGCGCTGTGGGAAGGGGTGATTTCGTGACGACGAGAGTCTTTCAGTGGGTGAAAACCCGGATGGTCCCCGGCGCACCGCGGGTGAGAGCTTCGGAAACCGACCCCGACCGAAGGAGCTCTGAGGCGTCGATGGCAGCGTTCGCCCGAAACCAGTGGTACGTCGCCGCATACGGCCGCGAGGTGGGCCGGGAGCTGTTCTCCCGGACCGTGCTCGGCGAGCCGATCGTCTTCTACCGCACCGAATCCGGCGACGTCGTCGCGCTGGCCGACCGCTGCGTGCACCGCCGCTACCCGCTCTCGGAGAGCCGGCTCGACGGCGACAAGATCGTCTGCGGCTACCACGGCTTCACCTACGACAGCGCCGGTTCGTGCGTCTTCGTCCCCGGCCAGGCCCGGATTCCGCGCACGGCAAGGGTTCCCTCGTACCCGGTGGTGGAGCAGGACTCGTTCGTGTGGGTGTGGATCGGCGAGCGCGAGCTGGCCGACGAGTCCACGATCCCGCGCGCGCCGTGGCTCGCGGACCCGGCGTACACCAGCGTGAGCGGCATGGAACCGCTGGCCGCGCGGTACGAGCTGCTCGTGGACAACCTGCTCGACCTCTCGCACGAGACCTACCTGCACGGCGGCTACATCGGCACGCCGGAGGTCGCGAACACGCCGATCACCACGGAGGTCGACGAGGACCGCGGCATCATCTACGTCAGCCGCCACATGGCCGACGCCGAGTGCCCGTCGTTCTACGCGAAGTCCACCGGCATCGAAGGCCGGATCACGCGCTGGCAGGACATCGAGTACCA
Organism: Amycolatopsis sp. NPDC001319; assembly: GCF_042896185.1. Lineage (NCBI taxonomy): Bacteria > Bacillati > Actinomycetota > Actinomycetes > Pseudonocardiales > Pseudonocardiaceae > Amycolatopsis > Amycolatopsis sp. NPDC001319. The sequence continues at coordinate 265,868 of NZ_JBIAWY010000008.1, forward strand.
CCCGCCGTGCCTGTACCTGCTGCACAGCCGCATCGCGCCCGTCGGCGTGCTGCCGAACTCCGACGGCACCGATCCCGACGGCTTCCACGTCGAGGTCGTCTACGCGATCACCCCGGAGACCGAGCACAGCACCCACGACTTCTGGGCCGTGGCAAGGGACTTCGCGCTGGAGGACACCGCCGTGTCCGATTTCCTCGCGGAGAACAACCGCACGGTCGTGCTGCAGGACGTGCGGGCGCTCGACATCCTCGAACGCGTCATCGAGGCCGAACCCGAGGGATACCAGGAGCTTTCGGTCAACATCGACACGGGCGGGCTGGCCGCGCGCCGCATCCTCAAGAGGCTGGCGGCCGGCGAGAGCGCGCAGGTCGTGTCGTCGTGAGCGAGCGCGTGGCGATGCTGCGGGGCGAGAACGTGGTGCGCATCCACTGGAAGCTCGGCACCGACGTGCTCGTCGGCGTGTGCCACTGCGGGGCCGAGCACGAGTCGGAGGACCCGGTGGAGCTGTGGGACTGGCTGCTGGCCCACCCCGTCGGGCACGGCGGTCCGGCGGTGCCGGTGGTCCCGCCGGAGCGCGTGGCCGTCGCGGTCTGAGCGGTCTGAGAGATCTGACCGGTTCATGAGGAGGAGACGATGAGCGTCCTGGCCACGGAGCTGGAGCTCGACGTGGTGCTGGCAGCCCCGGAACGGCTGGCCGACGGCGTCGTCCGGCTGACCCTGCGCGACCCGGACGGCGCGGCGATGCCGGCCTGGGAGCCGGGCGCGCACGTGGATCTGGTGCTGGGCCCGGATCTCGTGCGGCAGTACTCGCTGTGCGGCGATCCGGCCGACCGGTCGGTGCTGCAGGTGGCCGTGCTGCATGAGCCGGCCGGACGCGGCGGCTCGGCGCACGTCCACGGCCTGACCGGCGGCGAGCGGCTGCGCGTGCGCGGTCCGCGCAACCACTTCGCGCTGGTGCCTTCGCCGCGCTACCTGTTCGTGGCGGGCGGCATCGGCATCACGCCGCTGGTGCCGATGCTCGCCGCGGCCGAGGCGGCGGGGGCCGAGTGGCGGCTGCTCTACGGCGGGCGCACCCGCGCGTCGATGGCCTTCGCGGCTGAGCTGCGCGAACGCTACGGCGACCGCGTGGAGCTGGTGCCGCAGGACGAACGCGGCCTGCTCGACCTCGACGCGGCGCTGGCCGCGGCACCGGGCGCGGCCGTCTACTGCTGCGGCCCGGAACCACTGCTGGCGGCCGTCGAACAGCGGTGTGCGCCCGATTTGCTGCACCTCGAGCGGTTCACGGCGCTGCCCGACACCGGTCCGCGCGATGCGTTCGAGGTCGAACTCGCCCAGTCGGGCCGGACGGTGCAGGTACCGGCGGACCGCTCGATCCTCCAGGTGCTGGAGGAGTCGGGGGTGCCCGTGTTGTCCTCCTGCCAGGAGGGGACGTGCGGCACGTGCGAGACCGGCGTGCTCGACGGGGTGCCGGACCACCGCGACTCCGTGCTCACCGGCCCGGAGCGCGAGGCGGGCGACGTGATGATGATCTGCGTGTCGCGCTGCGCCGGTGCGCGACTGGTTCTGGATCTCTGACCCCGCGGGTAGCGTGAGGCGATGACCCGGCAAGCCCCGGCGACGGGCACCTCCGTGACCAGCAAGGTGCTGGCGCTGCTCGAGGCTTTCACCCCGGACGCCGCGGATCTGAGTCTCAGCGAGCTGGCCCGGCGGTCCGGTGTCTCGCTCGCGACCGCGCACCGGCGCGCGGCCGAGCTCGTCGAATGGGGTGCGCTGGAACGCGACGCGGCGGGGCGCTACCGCATCGGGCTGCGGCTGTGGGAGGTCGCGTCGCTCGCGCCGCGCGGGCTCGGCCTGCGTGACGCGGCGATGCCGTTCCTGGAGGACCTGTACGAGGTCACGCACGAGAACGTGCAGCTCGCCGTGCGCGAGGGCCTGGAGGTGGTGTTCGTCGAACGCATCGCCGGGCGCGACGCCGTGCCGGTCTGGACCCGGGTCGGCGGCCGGTTCGCCCTGCACGCCACGGGCGTCGGCCTCGTGCTGCTGGCCCACGCGCCCGCGGCCGTGCAGGAGGAAGTGCTCGGCGGGCCCCTGCACGGCTACACCGCGAAGACCGTCTGCGATCCGGCTCGGCTGCGCCGCGTGCTCGCCGACGTCCGCAAACAGGGCTACTCCGTGAGCGACGGGCAGGTCACCGTCGACGCGCTGTCGGTCGGCGCCCCGGTGTCCACCGCCGACGGCACGGTCGCGGCGGCAGTGTCCCTTGTGGTCCGGGCCGGCAGTGCCCAGCCGGCCGCGTTGGCGCCCTTGGTGATGGCGGCCGCGCGCGGCATCGGCCGGGCCCTGGCGGGCGGGCCGGCGCGGGTGTTCCCGGCGGGCCGCGCCCGCCCGTGACCTACTGCGGCACGTGCCAGCAGGTGCCGGTCGCGTCGGGCGTGCGCTCGGCGACGGTCGCGGCGGCGGGCAGCACCCGCTGTCCAGACTGGACGACGGTCGGCGTGGCGGGCGGGGCCGGGGCCACCTCGTTGTAATCGAGTTGCGCGAGCGCCAGCAGCAACAGCACATCGCGCTCGCCGTGCGGGAGCTCGGCCGGCGCGGCCGCGAGCGTGCCGCGGGCCGTGATCGCCGAGACCACGCGGCTTTCGTGGCCCTCACCGGACTCTGCGGTCGTGCACCTCGGTGAACGCCTCGGGCTCCAGCCGGAACCGCGCGGCCGGCCCGGCGTCGCCCACCGGTGCGGTCGTTTCTCTGCCTCTCCTCACGCGGGGGGTTCCTCCCAGTCGGGACAGCTTTCACCACGTCTTCGCCGCAGCGGGGAAACTTCTTCCCGAACGGGCGAGGAAGGTCAAAACGGTGCTGGTCAGCGGCGGCTCGGCCTAGGATCGGCGCGTGGAGCTTCCCGTGATGCCGCCCGTGCGGCCGATGCTCGCCAAGGCCGTGCACGAGGTCCCGAGGACCGAGGGGCTCTGGTTCGAGCCCAAGTGGGACGGGTTCCGCTGCGTCGTGTTCCGCGACGGCGCCGAGGTGGAGCTGGGTTCGCGCAACGACCGCCCGCTCACGCGCTACTTCCCCGAGCTGGTCGAGCTGCTGGGCGACGCGCTGCCGGAGAAGTGCGTGGTCGACGGCGAGATCGTGCTGGTCACGCCGCGGGGCCTGGACTTCGAGTCGCTGCAGCTGCGGCTGCACCCGGCGGCGAGCCGCGTGCGGAAACTGGCCGAGGAGACGCCGGCGAGTTTCATCGCGTTCGACCTGCTGGCCCTGGGCGAGCGCGATCTCACCGGGGAACCGTTCCGCACGCGCCGGCGGATGCTGGAAGACCTGCTCGGCGACAACCCGTCCGGCGGCCTGCAGCGCGTCCACCTGACGCCGCTGACCACGGATCCGGACACGGCCGAGGACTGGTTCACCCGCTTCGAGGGCGCCGGCTTCGACGGTGTGATGGCCAAGCCGGCCGATCAGCCGTACGAGCAGGACAAACGCGTGATGTGGAAGGTCAAGCACGAACGCACGGCCGACTGCGTCGTCGCCGGGTTCCGCTGGCACAAGGACGGGCAGGGCGTGGGTTCGCTGCTGCTCGGCCTGTTCGACGACGCCGGCGCGCTGCACCACGTGGGCGTGGCCAGCAGTTTCACCGCCAAGCGGCGCCGCGAGCTGGTCGAGGAGCTGGCGCCGTTGCGGGAGAACGCGCTGGAGGGCCACCCGTGGCGCACCTGGGCCGAGTACGAGCCCGAGCCCGGCCGCCGGCCCGGCGCGAACAGCCGGTGGGCGCCGCAGAAGGACCTGTCGTGGGAGGCCGTGCGGCCGGAGTGGGTCGCGGAGGTCCGCTACGAGCACCTGCAGGGCGGCCGGTTCCGCCACGGCGGGCGGCTCGTGCGCTTCCGCCCCGACCGTGACCCGGCTTCGTGCACGTACGCGCAGCTGGAGGAGGCGCCGCCGGCCGAGCTGGCGACGTTGTTCGGGGAGACGAGATGAGCGGCGTGGTGCTGGAGCTCGACGGTGTCGAGCTGACGATCTCGAGCCCGGACAAGGTGTACTTCCCCGAGCGCGGGGAGACGAAGCTCGACCTCGTGCGCTACTACCAGGCCGTGGCCGGCCCGCTGCTCGACCGCCTCGGCGGCCGCCCGCTGCTGCTGGAGCGCTACCCGGACGGTGCCGGCGGCAAGAGCTGGTTTCAGAAACGCGTCCCCAAGACCGCCCCGAAGTGGCTGACCACCACCGTCGTCTCCACGCCCAACGGCACGACCAGCGACGCCCTCGTGGCCGCCGACCTCGCCCACGTGCTGTGGGCCGTGAACCAGGGCTGCCTCGGCTTCCACGTGTGGCCCAACCGTGCCGCGTCGCTCGACATCGCCGACGAGCTGCGGATCGACCTCGACCCGTCGCCCGGCATCGGCTTCCCGCAGCTGCGCGACGCGGCGGTGCTCGTGCGCGAGTTCCTGACCGAGCTGGGCATCGAGGTCCACGTGAAGACCTCCGGCTCGCGCGGCCTGCACCTCTACGCCATCCTCGAACCCCGCTGGGACGGCTACCAGGTCCGCGCCGCCGCGGTCGCCCTCGCGCGGGCTCTCGAACGCCGCCACCCGGACCTCATCACGGCCCAGTGGTGGAAGGAGGAACGCGGCGCGCGCGTCTTCGTCGACTTCAACCAGAACGCCCCGCACAAAACGGTCTTCGGCGCGTGGTGCGTCCGCCCGCGCGTCGGCGGCCAGGTGTCCACGCCGATCTCGTGGGCCGACCTCGCCACCGTCATCCCGGACACGCTCACCCTGACCTCGGTGCCCGCTCTCGTCGCCGAGCACGGCGACCCCTGGGCCGGCGCGAACGACCGGCCGCAGTCCATCGAACCGCTGCTGGAGCTGTCCCGCACGGACCTCGCGTCGGGCCTGATGGACGCCCCTTGGCCGCCGGTGTACCCGAAGATGCCGGGCGAGCCGCCGCGCGTGGCGCCGAGCCGCGCGAAGAAGAGCTGAGCCGGCTGCGGCTCGAGACCGGCCTGCGGCAGCCCGCAGCGAGGCGGTTGTACGAGCGCGAAGGCGACCGGCGGATCCCCGCGTTCCCGGCGCACGAGAACGACCCGGAGAGCGGCTGCTCCGTCGAAGACCTCGCGCGTCACGCGAACGGCAGGTCGAACGCCAGCTGACCGTCGCCGTCTCCTGGTGGTGCGCCGGACAGGGTCGCGGCGCAGGTGGGGCACGGGGTGACGTCGCCGGTGCCCGGGGCCGTGAGGTCGACCGGTGTCCACGTGCGGGACTCGCGTTCGCCGCAGACCGAGCGGCGGTAGCGCAGGTCGCCGGCGCGGGTCATGAGATGGGCGACGGGCGCGTCGTCGGGCAGGACGCCGACGAGGTACCAGCGCGTCGCGGTGTGGACTGTGGGGATTGTCGCCATGGAACTGTCCTCCTGGGAGGCCGGTTCAGCTTCATTCCTTCGTCACAGCCATCTTCCGTCGCGCGGTGCGGGAATCCGTGCGTTTGGCGGTGTTCGGCGTGGCGCGCTCAGTCCTCTGGAGACTCTTCTGCCTGGTCAGGCGCCGGTTCGTTGAGGTAACGCAAGATCCGCAGCAGGCCGCGTTCGTCGATGTCGTCGGCTTCGGCCACGCACTCGGTGAGGCGCCGCGTGACGTCGTCGGCGTCGAGGCCGGCGCCGATCAGCACGAGCTCGGTGCGGTGTGGCCGTCCCGCGGGCCAGGGGGAGCGGTCGAGCTGGATGAATGCGCCCACGGTGTGCAGCCCGAACCGCGCGCGCGGGCCCAGGTCCACGTGGCCTTTGACGCGGTAGAGGCCGGGCGGGCGCTGTTCGAGGAATGCCAGCAGCCGCCGCGGCGACAGCGGGCGGTCGGCGGTGAAGGTGACGCTCTCGTAGGCCGCGTGGAGGTGCTGCGAGTGGTCGTGGTCGTCTTCGCGCAGGTCGTCGAAGGACAGCTGGCCGAAGCGTTCGCGCGGCTTCGGGTCGAAGAACAGCTCCGGGTCCACCCGGCCGTGGTCGGTCACCAGCACCGGCACGCCCGGCGCGAACTCCTCGACGGTCGCGGTCAGCTTGGCGAGCTCGTCGGCCGTGGCGCGGTCGGCCTTGTTGACCACGACCAGGTCGGCGATGCGCAGGTGGTCGGCCAGCTCGGGGTGGCGTTCGCGGGTGCTCTCGAACTCCGCGGCGTCGACGACTTCGGCGAGGCCGCCGTAGCGGATGTCGGGGTTCTCGCTCGCGATCATCAGCCGCAGCAGGTCGCGCGGCTCGGCGATGCCGCTGGCCTCGACCACGATCACGTCGATGCCGGCTTCGGAGCTCGACAGCCGCCCGAGCATCGCGTCGAGCCCGCTCGCGTCGACGGCGCAGCAGAGACAGCCGTTGCCGAGGGAGACCATGGTGTCGACCTGGCCGGACACGGCGAGCGCGTCGATGTTCACGCTGCCGAAGTCGTTGACCACCACGCCGACCCGCGCGCCCTGGCGGTTGGCGAGCAGGTGGTTGAGCATCGTGGTCTTGCCCGAGCCGAGGAACCCCGTGACGAGGACCACCGGGATCCGCTGCCTGGCCACGATCACACCCCTCCCGCCGTCGCACCGACCTTACCGCCAAGTGATCACGGAACCGCTTCCAGGTCGTGATCAATTTCCGGACACATTGTGCAAGGTCGAGGTGACGCAATTATTTCCGCGCCCGCAGCACCGCCGCCTACCTGCGAATTCCGCATTTCGCGGGCGGTGCCCGGCACATTCGGCGGTTGCCTGGAACGCCGCTTCGGGTACGCTTCCCGTTCTGGCGAAACCCTTGGGGCTACGGGATTTGTCGCCGCCGGCTCGGATCAGCACCGAATGACGGAGGAACAGTGGGTCTTGCCTGCGTGTCGCGGGTTGTGCTTTCTGCCAGTGGAGTAGCCCGGTGACCATTGCGTCCATGCGAGTGAATTTCGACGCACCGTTGGCGCCCGAAAGGGTGACAACCGTCGAATACGGCGAGGCCGAGGAATTCATCCGGCTCTGCCACGCGGAAGCCGCCGTGCCCGGCCTGCGCGTCGACGAGCGGCTCGCGCAGATCAAGGAGGAGATCGCCGAAACCGGTTCCTACCGGCACACCCACGCCGAACTGGCCCACGGCGCGCGCGTGGCGTGGCGCAACTCCGCCCGCTGCATCGGCCGGCTCTATTGGCGCGGCCTGCGCGTGCGCGACCGGCGCGACGTGCGCGACGCCGCGGGAGTCGCCGCCGAATGCGTCACGCACCTGCGCGAAGCGACCCGCGGCGGTCGGATCCGGCCCACGCTCACGGTGTTCGCGCCGGACAGCCCGACCACGCCCGGCCCGCGCATCCACAACGACCAGCTCATCCGCTACGCCGGCTACCGCCTCGAAGACGGCTCCGTGCTGGGCGATCCGCAGTACGTCGAGTTCACCGACACCGTGCGCGAGCTGGGCTGGCGCCCGCCCGAGCGGCGCGGTTCGTTCGACGTGCTCCCGCTGCTCGTCGAGGCGGAACCGGGTTCGCCGCAGCTGTTCGGCCTGCCCGCCGACGCCGTGCTGGAGGTGCCGCTCACGCACCCGGACCACCGCTGGTTCGCCGGCCTCGGCCTGCGCTGGCACGCCGTGCCCGCCATCAGCAACATGCCGCTGGAGATCGGCGGCGTGCGCTACTCCGCGGCGCCGTTCAACGGCTGGTACATGGCCACGGAGATCGGCGCGCGCAACCTCGCCGACGTCGCGCGCTACAACCTGCTCCCCGTCATCGCCGGCCTCATGGGCCTGGCGACGGACGACGACCGCACGCTGTGGCGCGACCGTGCGCTCGTGGAGCTGACGCTGGCCGTGCAGTATTCGTTCGACCAAGCGGGGGTCACCATCGCCGACCACCACTCGGAGTCACAGCGGTTCCTGACGCACCTCGAGCGCGAGGAGCGAGCGGGCCGGTCGTGCCCGGCCGACTGGAGCTGGCTCGTGCCACCGATTTCCGGCGCGCAGACGCCGGTTTTCCACCGCTACTACGACGAACCCGACCCCGCGACGCGGCCGGCGTTCCTGCTCCCTGGTCAATGAGAACAGCCGTTCGGCGGATCCCTGCGAACTGGGGGCGCCGACGGTCCGCGGAGGGCGGACAATGGGGACATGACCGCAGTGCTCGTCGCCCACGCAGGCAAGAACGGCGGCACCCGCGAGATCGCCGAGGTGGTCTCGGAGGAGCTGCGCGCCCTCGGCCACACCGTGGACACGCGGGACGCGGCCGACGTCGCCGACGTGGCGGGCTATGCGGCCGTGGTGGTCGGGAGCGCGCTGTACTACTCGCGCTGGCGCCCGTCGGCCGTGCGGTTGCTGGAGCGCAACGTGGAAGCCTTGCGTGAACGCCAGGTCTGGCTCTTCCACAGTGGCCCGTGCGGCCCCGGCGCGTCCCTCGTGCACGTGAGCCTGCCCGCGTCCGTGGCCCTCCTGGCGGCGAGCATCGACGCGGAACGCACCACCACGTTCGGCGGGCGGTTGGACCCCGCGCTAGTCCGGGGGATTCTGCCGCGGCTGATGGCGCGTGGGTCCCGTGCCGGCGATTTCCGTGACTGGGCCCGAATCCGCACGTGGGCCCGCGATGTCGGCCACCACGTGAGCTCGCACGTTTCTCTCTGACCACCTGCCCGTTTCAACTGTGACGAGCGTCTTCCCGATCGTCGCGCGCCCTGCTCCGGCCGTGCCGGAATCCGCGCAAACCCCTTGAATGACACCAAAACCGCCAAACCACATCGGTTGCCCGGTCACTCACTCAGGTGTAGACCAACACCGGCGACACCTCGAAACTCACCAACGAGCAGGGGGACTCCGGTGCCGGATGCCACGGCGGGCAAGAAACCCAAACTCACCTCCGACCAGCGCAACGCGTTCATCGCCGCCTGGCTCGGGTGGACCATGGACGCGTTCGACTACTTCCTGGTCGTGTTCATCCTGGCCGACATCGCCAAGGACAAGTCCTTCGGCGCGACGGCGACGCAGCTCGCGTTCATCACCACGGCGACGCTCGTGATGCGGCCGGTGGGGGCGCTGGTGTTCGGGCTGTGGGCGGACCGCGTCGGCCGGCGGATCCCGTTGATGGTGGATGTGCTGTTGTACTCGGTCGCCGGCGTGCTCTGCGCGGTGGCGCCGAACTTCACCGTGCTGCTGATCCTGCGGTTCGTCTACGGCATCGGCATGGGCGGCGAGTGGGGCCTGGGCGCGGCGCTGGCCATGGAGAAGATTCCGGTGCAGCGGCGCGGGTTCTTCTCGGGCGTGCTGCAGGCCGGCTACTCGAGCGGCTACCTCGTGGCCGCGCTGGCGTACCTGCTGTTCCACACCGCGCTCGACCTGGACTGGCGCTGGATCTTCGTGCTGAGCGTGTTCCCGGCGCTCATCAGCCTGCTGATCCGCGCCCGCGTCAAGGAATCCGAGGTGTGGGAGGCGGCGCAGGAGAAGATGCGGGTCACCCGTACGTCGGTGAAGGACGTGTTGCTCAACGGCAAGGTGATCCGCCGCTTTGTGTACCTGATCATCCTGATGACGGCGTTCAACTGGCTCAGCCACGGCACGCAGGACGTGTACCCGACGTTCCTCAAGTCCACCGACCACGGCGGCGCCGGCCTGAGCGCGTCGACGAGCACGTGGATCGCCGTGATCTACAACATCGGCGCGATCATCGGCGGCCTCACGTTCGGCGCCCTGTCCGAACGCTTCGGGCGGCGCGTGACCATCGTCAGCGCCGCCGTGCTGGGCCTGCCGATCATCCCGATCTTCGCCTTCGACCACGGCGCCGGCATGCTGGCCCTCGGGTCGTTCCTCATGCAGATCATGGTGCAGGGCGCCTGGGGCGTCATCCCGGCCCACCTCACCGAAATGTCCCCCGACGCGATCCGCGGCTTCTACCCCGGCGTCACGTATCAGCTGGGCAACCTGCTGGCCGCGCTGAACCTGCCGATCCAGGAAGCCATCGCCCAGTCGCAGGGCTATTCGGCCGCTCTCTTGTGGACAGTCATTCCGGCGCTGGTCGGCGTCGCCGTGCTGACCGCCGTCGGCAAGGAAGCCAAGTCCATCCGCTTCGGCGGCGAAGCGGCCACCACCGCGCCGGCGACGAGCGTGCAGTAGTACCGGTCGGCCCTTCCCGTGCTGCCCGGCTCTCGGGCAGCACGGAAAGGCCGGTTCCGCTGCGGCTGCCCCTTCGCCGCTCGCGTCCAACGCGCGACCCGTCAGCCGGGCGCACCCACCGGTGCGGATCACCATGCTGATCCGCACGCCGGCGGGCGCCGATCTGTGGCCCGGACGGCCTCAAAGTCACCCTTCAACGCTCTGACCTGCGGGGTTGCCGACGATAGTGCGCCGATATATCGTGGCTATGTCGGCGATAGCACACGAAGGGATTCTCATGACCAGGACAGCAGGCGCCCACCACATGTTCAGCGGCTTCGGTGGCCCCGAGCGCCACGGCCACCACCACACTGCCCACTTCGGCTTCGAACACCACGCCCCCGGCCACGGCGAGCACCACGCATTCGAGCACCACGGCCCCGGCGCCCCCGAGTTCTTCGGCGGCCATCACGGGCCCGGCCCCCACCACGGCCCCGGTGAGCCCTTCGGCTTTGCGCCCGATGCGGCGCGCGGGCCGGGCGGCTTTCCTCCGCCGCCGCCGATGCCGCCGGTTCCGCCGGGGCCCGGGTTTCCCGGTGGACCGGGTTTCCCCGGCGGACCAGGTTTCCCGGGCGGCCCCGGCGGTCCGCGCGCCTGGTTCGACGGCCGTCAGTGGGGCGGCCGCGGGTCACGGGGACCGGCGCGGCCCGTGCGCCCGGCGGTGCTGGCCCTGCTCGCCGAAGGTCCGATGCACGGCTACCAGCTCATGCAGGAAATCCGCCGTCGCTCGAACGAAGAGTGGCGTCCGAGCCCGGGCTCGATCTACCCGATCCTGCAGCAGCTGGAGGACGAGGGTCTCGTCCGCTCGGCCGAGGAAGGCGGCCGCCGCGTCGCGCAGCTGACCGAGGCGGGGCGCGAGCACGTCGCGGGCCGCGAGGAGGAGTTCGCGGCGCTCTGGGCGTCCCACGCTCCCGAGGACGACCCGGCCGCCGACCGCTTCGCCGCCCTGCACAAGCAGCTCGGCGACCTCTGGGCCGCCGCGGGCCAGGTCGCGTACACCGGCACCGACTCCCAGGCCGCCGAGATGCGCAAGATCCTCGCCGACGCGCGCCGCCGCCTCTACGCCCTCCTCGCCGAAGACCAGGACGACTCCGAAGACTGACCGCCGGACGGGCGTCGAGTCCACACTGGACTCGGCGCCCGTCCGCCACGCCGGCACCAGGACCGGGTCACGCTCGACCCGGTCCTGGTCGCCTGCCGCTCGTGGTGACGCATCGACACCCGCCACCGGCCTGACCGGCGGACGAGTGCCGGTTCGTTCCGTTGCCCCGAAACAACTGCCCGCCATCGAAGCACCCTCCTGAACCACCCGGGGTTCGATGCCACCGCCGAGACTCCGGTGCACCTCAGGTCATCCGGCCCGGCGGGGGTTCCGGATCCCAGCCCAGGTGCGCCGAAACCACATCCGCCGCCGCCACGGTCCGGGCCCCGGCCTCGTCCAGCCGTGAACCGATTCGCGCGTGCGGCGCCGAGATGTTCAACGCCGCCACCACCCGACCCCGGAAGTCCCGCACCGGAGCCGAGACGCCGGACAGCCCGGGCTCGAACTCCTCCACCACCCGGGCGAACCCCTTGTCACGGGCGGCCCGGATCGTGGTCCACAACGTGGGCAGCGCCGGGTGGTCCGGGAAGCGCACGTAGAGCTCGTCCGGCGTCGCGTCGAACAGCAGCACGCGCCCGGCGGAGGTGCGAGCGGCCGGGACGCCGCGGCCCTCCCATTCGTGGACGCGGAACGAGTGCCCCGACACCGAAAGCAGCGTCAGCACCTCGCGGTCGCGCAGCACACACAGGTGGCTCGTCTCCTCCAGATCCGCCGACAGCGAGTGCATCACGGGCTCCGCGGCCCGCACGAGACGGTCCTCGGCACTGCGCGCGACCAGCGAAAACAGACGCCGGCCCATGCGATAGCGGAGAGTGTCGGGGTCGCGCTCGACCACGCCCTCCAGGGCCAGTGCCTTGAGCGCGCGCGAAACCTGGCTCTTCTCGCGCCCGGTCACCGCGGCTAGCCGCACCACGCCGAGGCCGCCCGCGCGCTGGGCCTCGGCCGACGCCAGCGCCTCGAGCAGGTCGAGGTCGCGGCGCAGGCCGTACCCCGACGCAGTCATGGCCGAACCCTAAACCGAGTTGGCCTGAGCGCAACACACGTTGCGATGTCCCGCGCACCCTTGTCGGCCCGCCCGGCGCGCTCGTAGCGTCGAAGCCGATGAAGATCACCGCGATCACCCTCGACCGCCTGCGCCTGCCGCTCGACCCCCCGCTGCACGCGGCGTGGGACCCCGAGCCCCGGCGGCACTTCGACGCCACGATCGTGCGCGTCCACACCGACGAAAGCATCACCGGCATCGGCTCCGGCGACACGATGGCGGGCTTCGAAGCCGTCGAGCACCTGTTCGTCGGCGCCGATCCGCTCGACATCGTCCGCCACGTCAAGGCCATTGAGACGGCCAACTTCCACGGCGGCCGCTACTGGCCGCTCGAAGCCGCGCTGTGGGACGTCATCGGCCAGGTCGCGGGCCTGCCCGTCGCCACGCTCTTCGGGAACTCCGCCCGGTCGCTGCCCGTCTACGCTTCCTCGGCGGAGCTCAAACCGCCGGCCGAACGCGTCGAAGCCGCGCAACAGGCCCGGGAAGCGGGGTTCCGCGCGCTCAAGATCCGCATCGACCGCGACCGCGCCGACGAGGGCGTGGAGACCGTCGCCGCCGTGCGTGATGCTCTCGGTTCGAATTTTCACATCATGGTGGATCTCAACCAGTCCTGGCGCATGGCCGGCGACACCGCGCCCGCCACCGATCTCGCCGCGACCCGCCGGCTCGTGCGCCGCCTGGCCGAGCTCGACGTGTTCTGGGTCGAGGAACCCTTGCCCTACGCCGATGTTCAAGGTTTTCGCACGCTGCGTTCGGAAAACCCCGGACTTCGCATCGCCGCGGGAGAAATGCACCACTCCGTGCCCGACCTGCTGCGCTATCTCGAACAGGACGTGCTCGATGTCTACCAAATGGACGCCGTGCTCGCGGTGGGAATGCACCGCGCCCGCACCCTCGCCGAGGTGGCACAGCTGAAGCACCGCGCGTTCACCCCGCACAGCTGGACCAACGGCATCGGCCTGCTCGCGAACCTCGCGCTGGCCGCGGGTGTCGGCGCCGGCCCGTACCTGGAGTTCCCGTACGACCCGCCGGGCTGGACCCCGCAGCGTCGCGACTTCATGCTGGCCGAACCCCTGACGATCACCCCGGGCGGCGAGCTCACCGTGCCGCCGCGGCCCGGGCTCGGCGTCGAACTCGACGAGGAGGCGGTGGACCTATGGCGGATCTGACCTACGAAGACTGGCTCGCCGCAGCGCGCAACCTGACCCCTGAGACCCGGCCCTTCATCGCCGGCGGGTTCGTGGACCCGTTGTCCGGCATGCGTTCGACGCGAACGACGTCATCACCCCGTTCGGCAGGTTCAAGGCGACCGGTGCGGGGCGCGACAAATCGCTGCACGCGCTCGACGCGTACACGGCGCTGAAGACCACTTGGCTCGATCTCGCCTGAGTTGTCGACTTGTCCACCTCGAACGGGAAGGGGCACGCGTGGTGCGGACCGAGTTCGGGCCCGGCTTCGTCGAACGGCTGCCGGAGTTCGCCGCTGAGCTGGGCGGATCGCGGGTCTTCGTGGTGACCGACCGCGGCCTGCGCGCGACGGGCATCGTCGGGCGCGTGGAGAAGATCTTCTCCGCCGCCGGCGTGGAATTCGTGGTGCACGAGGACATCGGCCCCAACCCCGCGACGACGGAGCTCGACCGCGGCGCCGCCCGCCTGCGCGAGCACGGCGCGCCCGTCGTGATCGCCCTTGGCGGCGGGTCCGCGCTGGACGCGGCCAAGGGCATCTCACTGCTGGCCGGCAACCCCGGCTCGCTCGCCGCCGACGCCGACACGCTGTGGTCCGCTTCGGACGGTCTGCCGATCATCGCCGTGCCCACGACGTCCGGGACCGGCGCGGAGACCAACGGCTTCGGCGTGGTGGAAGACGTCTGCGCCCGCCGCAAGGTCTACATCGGACACGATTCGGTCCGCCCGCGCATCGCCGTGCTCGACCCTGAGCTCACACTCGGCCTCCCCGCCCCGATCACCGCCGCCACCGGCCTCGACGCCCTCGTCCACGGCGTCGAATCCCTCGCCTCCCTCGGCTCCGACGCCACGTCACGCGCCGACGCCGCCCGCGCCCTCACCCTCGTCGGCACCTGGCTCCCCATCGCCTACCGCGACGGCGCCAACCTGGAAGCCCGCTCCCACCTCATGCTCGGCGCTCACCTCGCGGGCCACGCCCTGACCCGCTCGGGCCTCGGCCTGGTCCACGGCCTCGGCCACGCCATCACCGCCCGCACCGGCACCCCGCACGGCGTCGCGCTGGCCGCGGTCCTCGAGGAGGTCATGACCTACACCGCCCCCTTCGCGGCCACCGCCTACGCCCAAGTCGCCGCCTCCCTCGGCGCCCCGACCGCCCTCGACGCCGTCCACGCGATCTCCAGGGCCGTCCACCTCAAACGCCCCCTCCGCGACCTCGGCCTCACCCGCGCCGACCTGCCCACCCTGGCCGCAACCGCCCTGGCCGACGCGGTGACGAAAAACGCTCCCCGCCCACCACACCAAGCCGAGGTCGAGGAGCTGCTCGCCTCCGTCTACTGAGCACAACCCGGCCGGACCTCGAACGGCCGCACCGATCCGCCTTGGTGGTGCGCACGGCTTGCGGCACCACTGAGGGGCGAAGGCCCGCGCCTGGTCGAGGCCGCACCCGCAAGGCACCGCGTCTCGGCGAGCCTGAAGTGCCGTCCTCGCGTCCGGCCGCCGCACCTCCGTCTACCGAGGACGTGCCGGTCGGGCATCCAACCGCTGCACCGATCCGCCTTAGAGGTGGTCGCGGCTTGCAGCGCCGCCGAGAGGTGAAGGCCGGCCTCCGGTCGAGGCCGCACCCGCAAGGCGCCGCGTCTCAGCGAGCCGGAGGCGCCGCCTTCGCGCCCGGCCGTGCCACCTCCGTCTACTAAGGACAAAACCGGCTGCCGAACCGCGCGGCACCTCCGTCTACTGAGGACAAAGAAAAACGCCGGACCCCACCCGGAGTCCGGCGTTTCCCACAAACCTCAGCGCTTCAACCCGTGCTCGATCGCCTCCACGATCCGCGGCCGCAGGTCCGCCACGCTGACGATCGCGTCGACCGAGCCGACCTCGACGGCGCGCTGGATGCTGTGCACGCGGTCGAACTCGGCGGCCACTTCGCCCAGCTTCTCGGCGCGCACGGACGACTGCACCTCCGCCAGGTCGGCCGCGCAGGCCGCGCGCTCGGCGCCGCTGAGTTCGCCCAGGCGGGCCTGTAGCGCGGAGACCCGCGGGTCGTTCGCCGTGCGGGTGTTGACCTCGCCCGAGAACACGACCGCGGCGGCCGGCGCGCCGCCCAGCACGGAGGCGAAGGAGCCCTCCAGGGCGAGCACCGTCATGTTCGGGTTGAGGGCCTTGGAGAACACCACGAACGCCCCGCCGTGGTAGCGGGAGATCACGGTGAACACGATCGGGCCGTCGAAGTTGACGATCGCGCGGCCGATCTCGGCGCCGTACTCCAGCTGCAGCTTGCGCATGGACTCGGGGGAGCCGTCGAAGCCCGACAGGTTCGCCAGCACCACCAGCGGACGGTTGCCGCTGGCCGAGTTGATCGCGCGGGCGGCCTTTTTGGACGAACGCGGGAACAGGGTGCCCGCGGTGTAGGTGTCCGGGCCGTCGGTGGGCGGGAAGCCGCGGCGCGGCACCGAGCGCGACTCGATGCCGAGCAGGCACACGGGGTGCCCGCCGATGTGGACGTCCTGCACGGCCGCGGTGTCCGCGTCGGCCATGCCGGCCCAGCGTTCCAGCACCGGGTGGTCCTGATCGGACAGTGCGCGCATCACCGTGCGGATGTCGAACGGCTTCTTCCGGTCCGGGTTGTGCTCGGCCGAGAAGATCTGGCCCACCGTGGTGAAGTCGCTGCCGACGATCGCGTGCGGGAAGTCCGACATGTCGCGGCTGACCGGGTCCGCCGTCACCGCGGTGCGCGGGCCGGGTTCGCCCGGCACGACGTATGTGTGGTCGTAGTGCGACATCAGCACGTCGCGCGCGCCCGCCAGGTTCGGCGCCCAGTACTGCGCCTGGCCGTTCGGGCCCATCACGCGGTCGTAGCCGCCGATGCCGAAGTTGTCCTCGGCCGACACGCCACCGGAGAAGTCGAGCGACTGCTTGCCCGTGAGCACCATCGCCGAATCCGGCGTCATGACCAGGATTCCCTTGGTGTGCATGAGCATCGTGGCTTCGGCGTTCCAGTACGGCTGGCCGCCGACGGTGATGCCGGAGACGACGATGTTGATCTCGCCGCCGTCCTGCGTGAACTCGACGATCCGCTTGAGCGCCGCCGCGATCCAGTCCATGTTCTCCACGCCGGAGTCCATGGAGATCTTGGCGCCGGACGACAGCGCGAACCACTCGACGGGCACCTGCATCCGCTCGGCCAGGTCGAGCGCGCCGATCACCCGCGCGCACTCCGGCTCCGCGAGCGCGCCGAGGGACTTCGTCGGGTCGCCCAGCAGCACCACCCGCGTGACACCCTCGGGCACCCGCTCGGTCGGCGTCGAGACGACCCCCGCGACGATCCCGGCCTTGTTGCGCCCCTTCGGCCGCTCGACCGGCACCAGGGCGCCGGAGTCGTCGAGGTCGTGCTCGGTGAACGTGCCCCCGCCGGCGAGCAGGTCGGTGAGCTCGTACGGGTACACGGTGTCGCGCCGCGCCGCGCGCAGCACCTTCTGGCGGTAGTCGTCCAGCGGCTGCACCGGCTCCTGCGACGGCTCGCCGACCGACAGGCGCACGCCCGAGCCGGCCTCGCTGCGGATCGTCACGGCCAGCTCGGTCAGCTCGCCCGTCTCCGGGTTGCGCCGCCGTGCCAGGAACTGGATCTCCTCCACACCCGCGCCCGCCGTCGACGGCAGCACGCGCTGGGCGAGCAGGTTCAGCTCGTCCATGGTCAGGTCGCTCGGCGGCCACACGTAGACGACGATCCGGTTGGTGTCGAAGCGTTTCCGGGCCGGGCGCTGCGCCTGCACGTTGCGGATCGCGTCGAGGCACGCGGCCAGCGTGTCCTCGGCCGCGGGCAGCGACACGAGCCGGCCGTCGGCCTCGCGCAGCGGCGTGAGGTCACGCACCTGCGCCAACGCGACCAGCCGCTCGTCGGCGGGGTTGGCCTGCGCGACGCACTTGAACAGGTACACCTCTTCGTCGGCCGAAGGCAGGCGCGTGAGGTCGAACTCCTGCAGCCGCTCCAGCTGCATGCGCTCGGCGACGCGCGGGTGCAGGCCGCGGATCAGCCGGTCCTCCGCGAACCCGTCGCCACCGCGGCGGAAGGTGAAGTGGTGATGCATCACGGCCCCGCCGCCCCCGGCGACGGTGGTGGTGACGCGAGTGATCGCCTCCGGCAGCGGCTGCGCGGCGAGGACCTCGCCGAGCCGCGCGGCCATCGTGTCGGAGTCGGGCTGGTCGGCCCATGTCACGTAGATGTCGGCCACGGCGTAGCTGCCGGCGTCGCTCGCCAGCTCACCCGCGGCGCGGACGGCGGCGGGCAGCCGCGCGAAGTCGACGGCCGTCGTGACCACCCGCGCGGGCTCGGCGTGCTCCGCGGTGACGAACACACACTCGGCGACCTCGCGCCGTTCGATTTCGGACAGGCTCTTGTTGCCGTAGTAACGCCGGGTGAGAACTTCCAGCAACGGCGCGGGATCCGTGCCGGGCCGGTCGATGCGCTGGCCGAGCAGCCGCACCAGCGGCTCGGAGCTGGACACCATGCCGGCGATGAGCTTCGCGCGGTCCGGCGCGTCCGGGTTGTGGTCGAGGTACTTCAGGCTCCGGCGGACCTCGGCGTAGACCTCCGCGCGGGCGCGGCGCAGCAGCGGCTGGGCGAACCAGCGGAACACCACACCGCGGGCGAAGTCGCTCACCGCCGGGTGGCGCACCTGCGTGGCGGCCACGAGGTGCTCCAGCGCCAGGCCGGCCTCCTCGCGCAGGTCGCCGGTCGGCGGTGCCTCCGTGAGCCACTGCCGCAGCAGCGCCGTGACGATCGCGACGTCCGACGAAGACCGTTGCTGGGCAAGGAAGATGCGGAACACCGCCTCCTCCAGCTCCGGCGTGCGCTCCAGGTCGGCCACGCCGTAGTGGCCGAGCACGCGGCGCAGGCGGGCCTGGAACGTCTCGGGCAGCCCGGCGCGCTCCACGTCGAGGCTCTGCAGGTACGTGTGGAAGTACTCGCGGGCGCTGTGCACCGGGCTCGCCGGGCTGACGTCTTCGCCGGCCGGCTTGTTGCGCGTGAGCTCCGACAGGTCGGCGAACACGCCCAGCAGCTCCACCTCGGCGGCCAGCGGCCGCGAAGCTCCCTGCTCGGCGCGCGCGGCGAGGTAGCCCGCGAGCGTGCGGCGCTGGTCGTGCGGGTCGACGTCGAACCCGAGCAGCAGGCCGCGCAGGTCCTGCAGCCCGCGGGCCGCGCGGTCGGCGGCGGAGGCGGCCGCGGGCTCGGCGGGCAGCTCGATCTCGACGGTCTCGCCGGCGTCGGCGGCTTCCGCCGCGTCGTCGTCGTCGGCCAGCGGCTCCAGGCGCATCAGCGCGGCGCCGGTCTCGACCTGGCTGCCGATCGACACGGTCAGCTCCCGCACCCGGGCGCGGAACGGCGCGCGCAGCACCGTCTCCATCTTCATGCTTTCCAGCACGAGGATCGGCGCGTTGGCGTCGACCTCGTCGCCGACCGACAGCGGCGTCGCGACCACCAGCGCGGGCGCGGGGGAGCGGACGACCCCGCCCTCGTCGCGGCTCACGCGGTGGGTGATGCCGTCGACCTCGACCAGGTGGATGGGGCCGTGGGTGGCGGCGACGAGGCGGAAGCGCGTGCCGTTCACGGTGATCTGGCCACTGTGGGAGTCGAAGCGCTCGATCTCGACGTCGGCCGGGTGCACGTCGCCGCCACCGCTGATGCCGACGCGGAAACGCTTCGGCCCGATGCGCGCGACGCTCACCCGGTACGCGACGCCGCGCAGCTTCAGGTCGAGCGGACGGCCGCTTTCGAACTGCACCTGCGGACGCCCGCCGTGCGCGGTCGACAGGAGCCGGACGCGGGCGATCTCTTCCTCGTCCTCGTAGGCCTCGATGGCCGCGGCGGCGAGCGCGATCGCGGAGTGCTTGCTGGTGACCAGGCGGCCTTCGGCGCGGACGCGGTCGATCCAGCCGGTGTCGGCGCTGGCGTCGATCACCTCGGGCTGGTCGAGCAGGTCGAGCACGAAGCTCTTGTTGGTGGCGCCGCCCTCGATGATCACGGTGGTCTCGGACATCGCGCGGCGCAGGCGGGCGAGCGCCTGGTCGCGGTCGCGGCCGTAGGCGATGATCTTGGCGATCATCGAGTCGAAGTCGGCGGGGATCGTGTCGCCTTCGCTCACGCCGGTGTCGACGCGGATGCCCGGGCCGGCCGGCAGCAGCAGCCGCGCGATGTGGCCGGGCGACGGGGCGAAGTCGCGGTCGGGGTCCTCGGCGTTGAGCCGCGCCTCCACGGCGTGGCCGAGCTCGGCGGGCTGCTCGCCCTCGAGCTTGCCGCCCGACGCGACGTGCAGCTGCAGCCGCACGAGGTCCGTGCCGGTGGTGATCTCCGTGATCGGGTGTTCCACCTGCAGGCGGGTGTTCACCTCGAGGAACGCGAACAGCTTCTCGCCCGGGTGGTAGAGGAACTCGACGGTACACGCGCCGCGGTAGCCGACCTTGACCGCGAGCCGCTCGGCCGAGGACTTCAGCTCGGCCGTCTGCGCCGGCGAGAGGACCGGCGACGCCGACTCCTCGATGATCTTCTGGTTGCGCCGCTGCACCGAGCAGTCGCGCACGCCCAGCGCCCACGCGGTCTCGCCGTCGGAGATCACCTGGACCTCGACGTGGCGGGCGCCCGTGACCAGGCGCTCCAGGAACACGATGCCGCTGCCGAACGCGCGCAGTGCCTCCTGGCTGGTGCGCTCGTAGGCGTCGGTGAGCTCGTCGGCCGAGGACACCTTGCGGATGCCGCGCCCGCCGCCGCCCGCGGTGGCCTTGAGCATGAGCGGGTAGCCGATCTTGTCACCGGCCGCCAGCGCGTCTTCGAGCGTCGCGACCTCGCCGCGGCTCCACGGCGCCACCGGGACGCCGACCTCCTCGGCGATCAGCTTCGCGCCGATCTTGTCACCGAGCTGGCGCATGGCGTCGGCGCTCGGCCCGATGAAGGTGACTCCCACCTTCTCGCACAGCTCCGCGAACGCCGGGTCCTCGGCGACGAAGCCCCAGCCCACCCACGCGGCGTCGGCCTTCGTCTCGACCAGCGCCTTCTCCAGCTTGGCGAGATCGAGGTACGGGCGCGCCGAGGCCGGCCCCAGCGAGTAGGCCACGTCGGCCTCCCGCACGAACGTCGCGGACCGGTCCGCGTCCGTGTAAAGGGCGACCGTCTCGATCCGTGTACCGGTCTCCGCGGAAAGATCTCGGACAGCGTGGATCAACCGCATTGCGGCTTCCCCGCGGTTCACGATGGCGACACGACTGAACACCGGACTGAGCCTCCCAAGTACCCACGCGCAGCAGGCGACGTCCGTGTCCGGATCGTCGCCTGTCTTCGCTTACACCCTGCTCCCTTACCGGCGGGTACACCAATGTCGTGCATAGCGCATGCCGGAGCCGCTGCATTGTGGGAACCCGCCAAAAAGTTGCCCAGGCCACACCGCCGGGGACACGTTTCGCGCGAGGTCTGCCACAAACCACCCGGCAAACCTACGGTGCGCGCACTGGGGAAACGGCGAGAGTGCGGAGCGTGGCCGAGGTTGTCGCCGGGACGGTGCGTGATCGTCACCGGTTGTTCAACCCTGCCGGTTTGATTTGACTTCGAATAGTTCGGCGCCGTATTATCTTGGCAGGCTTTCGAGGAGGTCGATCGGGATGAATGAACCGGTACTGGTCCGGGGTGCTGCCGCCGAGGTGCTGGGCGCCGAGTCGAACCGCACGTGGCTGCTCGCGGACGCCGCCGACACCGGCGGCGTGATGAACGTCGTGCGGACGACGCTGGGCCCGGGCGTGGACGGTCCGCCACCGCACTACCACCGGCTCGCGCCGGAGATGTTCTACCTGCTCGACGGCCGCCTCCGCGTGCTCGTCGGAGACGACATCGTGGTCCTGACCACCGGCGACTACCTGCTGGTCCCTCCGGGCGTGGTGCACGCCTGGGGCACCCTGCCCGAGTCCGGCGCCGACGTGCTGATCGTCAAGGCCCCGGGCGAGAACCGCTTCGACTACTTCCGCCTGGGCGACCGCATCCGGCGGGGTGCGGCGGACCCCTCCGAGGTGCTCGCCACGCAGGAGCAGTTCGACAACCACTTCACGACGAGTCCGGTGTGGACGCGACTGCTGGCGGGGGAGCCGGAGCGTGCCGCGGTGGTGGATTTTCCGGGTGGGGCGGGGGATTGATCGGCGTCTGCTGTCGAACGGCGCAGCCGGCCGACGGGTCTGTGTCGACGTGGTCGCGGGCTGCGTTTTCCGACCCGCGGATGTCGCTCCGTCGCCGGTGCCTGACCGGCCAGGTCGTGGACTGAGCGGCGCAGCGGATTGCCCCACTCAGTCGAAGATTTCCGCACATCCGCGCTCCACCTGGTCCGGTTTCCCTCGTTTTCAACCGGTTGTCCAGTGACCCTTGACACACTCCGGCGGCCCCCTTACCTTCGCTGGTAATCGATTTCTCGAACGGTGGGATCGAGGGGGATGGGCGACGACGGCGTCGCGCTGGTCGAGCTGGCCGGCGTCAGCAAGGCCTACGGCGGAGTGCGTGCAGTTCGTTCGGTGGATTTCACCGTGTGGGCGGGGGAGGTGCACGCGCTCCTCGGGGAGAACGGGGCGGGCAAGTCCACCCTGATGAAGGTTCTCTCCGGAGAGGTGGCCGCCGAGGAGGGGGCGATCCGGATCGGCGGGGTGCCGGTCCGGTTCGCCCGCCCGGCCGACGCGCAGCGCGCCGGCGTCGCGATGATCCACCAGGAGCTCGACCTCGTGCCGGCGCTGTCCGTCGCGGAGAACGTGTTCCTCGGCCGCGAGCCGCACACCCGCTACGGCGTGCTCGACCACAAGCGCATGGTGCGCCAGACGAAAGCCCTGCTCGAACAGTCCGGTGTGGACCTCGACGCCACCACGCCGGTCGAGCGGTTGCGCACGGGCGAACAACAATTGGTGACCATCGCGAAAGCGCTGTCGCTGAACGCACAGATCCTGATCATGGACGAACCCACCTCGGCGCTTTCCCCCCGCGAAGTCGAGCGATTGTTCGCAGTGATCGACCGGTTGCGCACAGCCGGTGTGGCCCTGGTGTACATCTCCCACCGCATGGAAGAAATCGGACGCGTCGCGGACCGGGCGACGGTGCTGCGCAATGGCGAAGTCGTCGCCGAGTTCGCCGCGCGCGAGCTGACGGCCTCGCAGGTCGCCGAAGCGATGGTGGGCCGGCCGGTGCAGCAGATGTTCACCACTGAAACCAAACCGTCCGAAGGTGAACACGTTCTGGTAATCGACGAACTCGTCGTCACCCCGAAGGCCGGCCGCCGCGAACCGGCCGGGGTCAGCCTGAGCGTCGGTGCCGGCGAGATCGTCGGGGTCGCCGGCCTGCTCGGCTCAGGACGCACCGAACTCCTCGAAACCCTCTACGGCGCGTCCCCCGGAACCATCACCGGCGGCGAAATCCGGCTCAACGGCAAGGAATACCGTCCGAGATCCCCACGAGACGCGCTCCGCAACGGCGTGGCTTTCGTCCCCGAGGACCGCCGGATCTCCGGCCTCTCGCTCGACCACTCGACCCTCGCCAACACCGTCCTCTCCATCGTCGACGCACTGGCCCGCTTCGGCATCGTCTCCGCCGGCCGGGAGCGCGAAACCGCGGAGGCCTCGGCCGAACAGCTCGGTGTCAAACTTCGCACACTGGCCGACCCGGTCGGCTCGCTGTCCGGCGGCAACCAGCAGAAGGTGGTTCTCGGACGCGCTCTGCTCACAAAACCACATCTGCTGTTGCTCGACGAACCCACCCGAGGCGTCGACGTCGGCGCGAAGGCCGAGATCTACCGGATCCTGGGAGAAGTCGCACAAACCGGGGTGGGAATCCTCCTCGCGTCGTCCGAACCCGCCGAGCTCGTGGGCGTCTGCGACCGCGTGGTGGTGCTGCGCGGCGGCAAGACCGTGCACGAGCTCGACACCGCCCTCGCCGGCGAAGGCGAGCTGCTCGCCGCCTCCATGGGAGACGTCCGGTGACCGGCCGCACGGTGCTCGCCACGCTGTTCCGGTTCCAGAGCGTCTTCGGGCTCGTCGTGGTGTTCGCCGCCGCGATCGTGTTCTCGCCCTCGAACGACGGCGAACTCGTGTTCCTCGGCGCGGACAACCTGCTCAACGTCGTCCGCGCCATCTCCGAGATCGGCATCCTCGCCGTCGGCATGACGCTGGTGATCCTCGTCGGCGGTATCGACCTGTCCGTGGGCTCGGTGCTGGGCCTCGCGTCCGTCGGCGTCGCCGAACTGCTCACCACGAACGACTGGGCCCTCGTCCCCGCCGTGCTCGCGATCCTCGCCCTCGGCCTGGGTTTCGGCCTGGTGCAAGGGGTCGCGAGCGCCCGGTTCCGCATCCAGTCGTTCATCGTCACCCTGGCCGGCATGCAGATCGCCCGAGGCCTCGCCCGCATGTGGTCCGGCGGCGAAGGCGTGTCCATCACCTACGGCGACGGCCCCGGCCAGGCCCCGGTGCCGTTCTCGCTGCTGGGGGAGCGGACGTTCAACGGCACCGTCCCGATCCCCGCCCTCATCTTCGTCGTGGTCGCCGCCCTCGCCATGGTGCTGCTGCGGTTCAGCGCGTTCTCCCGGCACATCTACGCGATCGGCGGCAACGAAAAGGCCGCGCGGCTCTCCGGCGTGCCCGTGGTGCGGGTCAAGGTGCTCGTGTTCGGCATCTGCGGGCTGCTCGCCGCGCTGGCCGGCATCGTCCACGCGGGACAGCTCAACTTCGGCGGCCCCAACGACGGCAGCGGCTACGAGCTCAACGCCATCGCCGTCGTCATCGGCGGCACCAGCCTCTCGGGCGGGCGCGGGACCGTGCTCGGCACCGTGGCGGGCGCGCTGCTCGTCGGCGTGCTCGACAACATCCTCCAGCTCAACAACATCGACTCCAACGTGCAGCTGATCGTGGTCGGCGTGGTGATCGTGTTCGCCGCCGGGCTGCAACGGCTGCGTCCGGGCCGCGCGCAGGCCGGGCCGTAGCCACGTTGGCCAGGGAAGGGGAGCTCACATGTCCACCACCACTCGCCGCGGGCCGGCGCTCGCGGTCGCCGGGGTCGCGTTCGTGGCCGCGGCCTGCGGCACCACGCACGAGAACGCGCCGGGGGCGTCGTCCGGCGCCGGGCCCGCCACGCAGGCGTGCAAAGGGCCGGGCGGGAAGTTCACCATCGGCATGAGCCAGGCGAACCTCGGCGAGCCCTACCGCGTGCGGATGGACGACGACATCCGCAAGGCGGCGGCGTCGATCCCGCAGTTCACGGTCAACTTCGCCGACGCCGCGCAGGACAACTCGAAGCAGGTGGAGCAGGTCAGCACGTTCCTCACGCAGAAGATCGACCTGCTGATCATCAGTCCCAACGAGGCGACGCCGCTCACCAGTGTCGTCAAGAAGGTCTACGACCAGGGCATTCCGGTGCTGGTGCTCGACCGCAAAGTGGACGGTGACGCGTACACGTCGTTCATCGGAGCAGACAATGTGGACATCGGGCGCCAAGCCGGCCAGTACTTCAAGCAGCACCTGCTGCCGCAAGGCGGGAAGATCGTGGAGCTGAAAGGCCTCGCGGGTTCGACGCCGGCGAAGGAACGCGCCGACGGCTTCGCCGAGGGCATCGCGGGCTCGGGCATCACGATCGTCGGGACGGCCGACGCCGACTGGCTGCGCGACAAGGGCCAGCAGCAGGCCGACGCGCTGCTCAAGGCCCACCCCGACGCGCAGGCGATCTTCTCCGAGAACGACCCCATGGCCGAAGGTGCCCGGCTCGCGGCGCAGAACGCGGGCAAGGCGACGTTGCCGATCGTCGGGATCGACGGGCTGCCCGTGCCGGAGGGCGGCATCAAGGCGGTGGAGGCCGGGCGCCTGTCGGCCACGTTCATCTACCCGACCGGCGGGGCGGAAGCCGTGGCCGCGGCGAAGAAACTGCTCGTCGACTGCGGGCAGGTCCAGAAGACGCAGACCCTGCAGACGCGGCAGATCACGAAGGACAACGCCGCGCAGGTCTACGCAGAGCTCAACCACGGCTCATGACGCGCATCGGGATCATCGCGATCTCCGACGGTCGCGATCACGTGCACCGGCGCAACACCGGGTTCATCAGGTCCAAAGTGGACGCGTTCAGCGCCGCCCTCACGGCCGCCGGCCACGACGTGATCAGCGGCGGGCTCGTGGCCACCAACACCACGGCGACCGCGGCCGCCCGGTCCGTCGCCGCGGCTTCGGTGGACGTGACGGTGTTCTACTACGCCGTGTGGAGTTTTCCGCACTTCACGATGCTGGCGGCCGACGCGACGACGACGCCGTTGCTGCTCGTCGCGTCGGCCGATCCGGCGGAACCGGGGCTCGTCGGGATGCTCGCCGCGGGCGGGGCGCTGGACCAGATCGGCCGGCGGCACACCCGGCTGTGGGGCGCGCCGGACGACCCGGCGCTGATCGACGACGTCGGCGTGCACGCGCGGGCGGCCGGTGCCGTGGCGTCGCTGCGCGGCTCGACGTTCGGGCGGTTCGGCGGGCGGCCGATGGGGATGAACACGGCCGTCGCCAACACCGACGAGTGGATGCGGCAGTTCGGGGTGGACGTCGAGGAGATCGACCAGTACGAGCTCGTGCTGCGCGCGGAGAAGGCCGACGCCGCCGAGGCCGCGCGCGGACGCGAGTGGCTGGAGCGATTCGCGACCGTCCACTATGACGGTGAGAAGCTCACGCCGGCGTTGCTGGAGCGGCAGATCCGGACGTACCTGGCCGTGCGGGACCTCGCGGCCGAGCGGCACCTGGACTTCTCCGGCATCAAGGCCCAGCCCGAGCTGACGGAGAACTTCGCGACGATGGACGTGGCGGAGGCGCTGCTCAACGACCCGTACGACTGGAACGGGCCCAAGGCCGTCCACGTCACCGCCACGGAGTCCGATATGGACGGTGCGCTGACGATGCAGCTGATGCACCGCATCACGGGCACCCCGGTGCTGTTCGCGGACGTCCGGCACCACCATCCCGATCGTGACGTGTGGGATTTGTGCAATTCCGGACAACATGCCACGTGGTTCGCCGCCCGCAGCGACGATCCGGTGGAGAACCTCAGCCGCGTGCACCTGTATCCGTCGGTGTTCTTCTTCCCGGCCGGTGGAGCTTCCGTGGCGCACTTCGCGGCGCCGGGGCGGATGACCCTCGCGCGGCTGACCCGGTTCGACGGCGCCTATCGGCTGCAGCTGGTCCTGGGCGAGTTCGAGTGCTACGACGACGCCACCAACACGGCGCTGGCCGCTCGGTCCACACCGGAATGGCCGCACGCGTTCGCCCGGCTGGACGTCGAGGCGCCGGTGTTCCTGCGGGGGTTCGGCGCCAACCACATCCACGCCGTCCCGGGCGACCGGCGACGGGAGCTGCGCGTGGCGGCGGAGCTGCTCGGGGTGCGCGTGGAGGAGTGGACGCGCTGACCGCTTCCGGCCGGCGGCCGCCACCGTCATGCGCCGGGAGCGACCATGCCCCGGTGAGACTTCTGCGTGTGGCGCCGGCCGTGGGATTCGCGCTGACGCCGGCGCCCGCCAGGCCCAGCCTCCGCGAGTGCTGGGGAGCCCGCGGCCGGCCGGTGCGCGCGGCGGCGGCCGCGACCGTTGCTGCGAGGTCGTCGTACTCGAGTTCCGGCCGGTCTGTGCCCCGTGGCACAAGGTGAAGCACCTCACCGTTGCGCACGCGCCGGGCGCCGAGGGTGCTCGCCTCCGTCGCGGGCTGCCGTCGGGGCGGCGCAGGATCCAGCCGCCGTCGTGCCCGGCCTCGTCGGCGAGCGCGGCCCGCGGGGGCCCTCGGCAGCTTGCGGTCATCGATCGGGGACACCCTTCATTCCGATGAGTGAGCGCATGAGACGTCCGTCTCCACCAAAGGGGTGAAAGATCGGTTGTCGGGCAGCTCGTACTCTTACGGGGCGTTACTCATAGAGGAACATTCACGTTGAGCCGTGAGTTGATTCCACCCGAGAACGAGATGAAGGAGGTACCGCCATGGGCACCGAGCCCCCCGTCGTCCACGCGACGATCGTCTTCGGGCTGCGCACGTTCGGGAGCGTTCCGCTGCCGGTGCGCGCTGACCTCGAGTACGACCCGTCGGACCCGTACGCCATTTCCGTCGGCTACCACGCCGGCCCCGGTGTCGTCCGCTGGCTCTTCGGCCGCGACCTGCTCGCCGACGGCCTCATCGCGCCCGCCGGCGACGGCGACGTGCGAGTGCGCCCCGCCGCCGATGACGCCCGCGTGGTCGTCGAGCTCAACGCCCCCGACGGCTCCGCCGTGCTGGAAGCCCCGGCCGACGAACTGGCCGACTTCCTCGACCGCACCTACGACGAGGTCCCGGCCGGCGACGAGGCCCTCTGGTTCGACTTCGACCAGGAACTCGCGAAGCTCGCGCTGCGCGACTGAGTCCCCGGCACTGTCGGGGACTCCGCGCGAGTGGGTGGATTGCACCACTGAGCCGCTTGTGTCACAGGCTGGTGGTGTCGCTGGGGGTTCAGCGCCGCCGGGTGGCTCGCACCGCTGAGGTGCCTGAGCCGCCGGTTGGCCGCATCACCGGGGCGTCAAGGCCGGCGAGGGCAGTGCCATCAGGGACACCTCGATGCCAGGTGGTTTGCGCCACTGGGCGGGTTGCGCCACCGGCCGCGCCACGTCACGAGGTCATGGGCGCCTTGGTACCCAAGCGCTACTGGGCGGCTTGCGCCACCGGCCGCGCCACGTCACGAGGTCATGAGCGCCTTGGTACCCAAGCGTTACCGGGGGCTTGCGCCACCGGCCGCGCCACGTCACGAGGGCATGGGCGCCTTGGTGCCCAAGCGTTACCGGGGGCTTGCGCCACCGGCCGCGCCACGTCACGAGGTCATGAGCGCCTTGGTACCCAAGCGCTACCGGGGGGCTTGCGCCACCGTCCGGCCGCGTCACGAGGGCACGGGTACCTGGGCGCTACCGGTCGGCTTGACTCGCTGAGCGGCTTGCCTCAGCGAACGGCCGGATCACCGAGCCTCGCCGAAGCCCCGCGTCGCTCTCGGGCTCAGCGCCGCCGGCCGGCCCAGCGGACGGCAGGGCCCATCGCCCACCCGGCGGCCACGAAGACCGCACCCACCAGCAGCCAGCCCGGGGTTCCCCACTGGACCACCACGCTGCTGAGCAGGGCCGGGCCCGCCATGCGGGCCACGGACGTCCCGCTGCCGAAGAAGCCCTGGTACTGGCCCTGCCGCGAGGCGGGCGCCAGGTCGAAGCCGATTTCCCAGGTGCCGGCCGACTGCAGCATCTCCCCGAGCACCTGCAGCAGCGCACCGACGACGAGCACCGCGACGGCCACCGTCGCCGACGACCCCGCTGCCGACAGCGCGAAGGCGACGCACGACGCGGCCAGCAGTAGCCCGGAATGCCGCACCAGCCGCGTCGCCGAGGGCAGGCCGGTCACGCGGGTCGCGACGCGCACCTGGCCCAGCACCACCACGATCGTGTTCAGCACGAACAGGGCCGACACCGTCCACTCGGGAGCGGTGGTCCGCGAGACGATCCACAGTGGAATCGCAACGCTCAGCAACGGCATGCGCAGCAACAGAATCGCGTTCAGCAGCGTGACGAGCGCGTACGGCCGATCGCGCAGCACGGCCAGCGCCGGCTCGCCCTTGGCCCGCGGCACCGGTGCGACGGCCGGCAGCAGGCGCAGCAGCACGGCGGACACCACGAACGCGGCCGCGTCGAGGGAGAACGCGGCGACGTACGCGCCGGGGGTGTCGGCCACCAGGGCGAGGCCGCCGAGGCCCGCGCCGACGGCCAGCCCCGCGTTGCCCGCCGACTGCAAGTGCGCGCGGATCCGCGTGCGCTGCTGCGGCTCGGCCACTGCGGCCAGCAGGGCCTGGCGCACCGCGCTGACCCCACACTGCCCGGTGGCATAACAACAAGCGGCGAGCGTGAACGTCCACGCCGAACCCGCGAACAGGAACGCCGTGATCGCCAGCCCGGTCGCCAGCGACAGCAGCACCGCCGCGCCCCGCGCACCCCGGCGGTCGGCCGCGTGCCCGAGCGGCACGCCGGCGACCGTGCCCACCGCCCAGCCCAGCGTGAGACCGAGCCCCACCTGGCCTGGTGTCAATCCGACAACGCGCGTGAAATACAGCACCGAGCACGTGAGAAAAGCACCATCGCCCAGTGAGGCGGCGAGCTGCGCGCTCGCGAGCAGGCGGCCGGGCCGCGAGCCGGTCACGGAGGCGGGGCGCTCGATCGTCGTCATGCCGTCGACGCTAGAGCCGCCTTTGGCCCTGCACCAGATCCAATTCCGCGCACAACGGCCGGGCCAATGTAGGCTGCCGGAGGTGGACTTCCACGTGACGCTCGCCGGGCGCGGCGACCTCGGCACGCGCATCTACCGCGAACTGCGCGACGCGATCCTCGACGGCCGGCTGCGCTCCGGCGAACGCCTCCCACCCACCCGTGAGCTGGCGAAACGCCTCTCGGTGTCCCGCAACACCGTCGCCGTGGCCTACGACCGGCTCACCGCCGACGGGTTCCTCGCCGGCCGTGTCGGCTCCGGCACCTACGTGTCCGCCGAGCTGCCCACCGGCCGGACCAGGCACGCACCCGCCGGTTCGGCCCGGCCGCGCGAGGTGTGGCGGACACTGCCCCAGCCGGACCCGGAGGGGGCCGACCCGGAGTACGACTTCCGCGTCGGCGTCCCCGACGCACGGCTCTTCCCGATGCAAACCTGGCGCCGGCTGCTGTCGGCGGAGCTGCGCGGCATCGGTTCCGCGCACTACGGCGACCCCGCCGGCCACGCCGGGCTGCGGGCGGCGATCGCGCGCCACGTCGGCGTTTCCCGGTCCGTGCGCGCCGACGCCGACGACGTCCTCGTGACCCAGGGCGCGCAACAGGCCCTCGACCTGCTGTGCCGCGTGCTGCTCGAACCCGGCGACCGCGTCGCGATGGAAGAACCCGGTTACCGCATGGCGCGGCTGCTGTTCCGTTCGCACGGCGCCGAAATCGTCGGCGTGCCCGTGGACAGCGAGGGGTTGCAGGTCGCGGCCCTCCCCGCGCGCACGCGCCTGGTGTACGTCACGCCGTCGCACCAGTTCCCGCTCGGCACGCCGATGTCGCTCGCGCGCCGCGCCGCGCTGCTCGACTGGGCCGAGCGCACCGGCGCGATCGTGATCGAGGACGACTACGACAGCGAGTTCCGCTTCTCCGACCGGCCGCTCGAACCGTTGCAGAGCCTCGACCGCGCCGGCTGCGTCGCGTACGTCGGCTCGTTCTCCAAGACCCTGCTTCCCGTGCTGCGCCAGGGTTTCCTGATCGCTCCGCGCTCGTTGCGCGAGGCATTGCTCCACGCCCGGAAGCTGGCCGACTGGCACGGCGACCACCACACGCAGGCCGCGCTCGCCCGGTTCCTCGACGAGGGCCTGTTCGCTCGCCACATCCGCAAGGCGACGCGTGAATACTCCGCGCGCCACGAGCACATCACGACGCTGCTGCACGAACGGTTCGCGGGGCTGCTCACGCCGGTGCCCTCGGCCGCCGGGCTCCACCTCTGTGCACTGTCCGATGTGGACGCGGAACCCGTTGCGGCACGGGCGAACCAGGCCGGCGTGGGGGTGCAGTCCCTGGTGGGACTGTGCGGGGAACCGGCGCCGTCCGGGCTGGCGCTGGGCTACGGTGCCGTGGCCCCGGAGAAGATCGAGGCCGGCCTCGCGGTGCTGAGACGCGTGTTCGACGAGGGTTGACCTCACCGCGCACCGGCGTACGGTCGGAGGTGTTGGCTGTTGTTCAGACACGTGCTCCGGTCAGCGCCCCGGCAGGTTCCTGCGAGAGGAGCGCTCCATGAACACCCCGTTTTCCGCGGTCTCGATACCGGCGGAGCTCACCATCACGACCACCGACCACGAAGGCACCCGCGTACTCACCCCGGTGGGTGACCTCGACGCCGCCACCGGCCACGTCTTCGCCGAAGCACTCACCGAAGCCGTCGAGCTGGGCAAGCCCGTGGTGGCGGATCTCTCCCGCGTCGAGTTCCTCGGCTGCGCCGGCATCCGCGCGTTGTTCACCGCGCACGATCGGGCCGTTTCGTTCACCGTGGTGTGTGACGGTGCGCGCGGCGTGCGCCGCTGCCTCGACGTGACCGGCGCGTCCGGCACGTTGGCCGTGCACAGGACGCTGGCTCAAGCGCTGGCGGCCGCACTAGCGTCCTGATCGAGTTTCGGGGTCCGGAGCCTCGGGTAGGCCGAGATCATGACTGCTCACACGACGAACGTCCCGGACCTCGAGCTGAACAACGGGGTGCGCATCCCGCAGTTCGGGTTCGGCGTTTTCCAGATTCCGGAGGAAGACACCGCCGACGCCGTCCGGACCGCGCTCGAGGCGGGCTACCGCCACATCGACACCGCGCAGATGTACCGCAACGAAGCCGGGGTCGGCGAGGGCATCGAGAAGTCGGGTGTGCCCCGGGAGGAAGTCTTCGTCACCACGAAGCTCGCCAACGACGCCCAGGGGCACGACAACGCGATCAACGCGCTCGAAGGCAGCCTGCGCCGGCTCGGGCTGGAGTACGTGGACCTCTACCTGATCCACTGGCCGTTGCCGCACCAGGACAAGTACGTGCGCACCTGGGAAGGCTTCGAAGAGCTGCTGCGCGCCGGAAAGACGCGCTCGATCGGCGTGTCGAATTTCCAGGTGGAACACCTCGAAGAGCTCGCCCGCCAGACCGGCACCGTGCCGGCGGTGAACCAGATCGAGCTGCACCCCGCGTTGCAGCAGACGGAACTGCGCGCCTACCACCGCGCGCACGGCATCGCGACCGAGGCGTGGAGCCCGCTCGCGCAGGCGGCCGTGCTCTCCGACCCCGTGCTGACCGGGCTGGCGGACAAGCACGGCAAGACGACGGCCCAGGTGGTGCTGCGCTGGCACCTGCAGCTGGGCAACATCGTGTTCCCGAAGTCGGCCACGCCCTCGCGCATCCGGGAGAACATCGACGTGTTCGATTTCGAACTCGCCGACGAGGACCTGGAGGCGATCGGCAAGCTCGACGCCGACCACCGCACGGGCCCGCACCCCGACACCTTCCGCGGCTGAACCGCCACCGAACGGGTTTTCTCCCGCTGGTCCAGGGGTAGTTCTCCGGGAGAGGCCGGAAGGAGTGTGCCGGGATGAGCACAGAAGCGTACGTCTCGTTCCTCGCCATCGGTGTGGTGCTCGTGTTGATCGACGGGCAGATCATCTACCGCAGCGGCCGCGGGTACCTGGAGAGTTCCTACGGCGACCCGACCGCGGGTGCGTCGATGACCCGCTTGGTGACAGTGCTGTTCCACCTCGTGACGCTGGGACTCCTGGCGTTGCTGTCCACGATCCCGCTCGGCGACAGCGATCTGCCCGGTGTGGTGGGCCGCGTCGGCGTGCTGCTGCTGGTGCTGGCGATCGTGCACGCCATCACGCTCGCCGTCCTGGGCCGCATCCGCGGCGAGCAGGTGGGCGAGGCCGTGGTGAACCGCAGGATCTCGCGCCGGGAAGCCGAGCAGCGGGGCACGGCGGTCACCACGGCGGTGCCGAGCCAGGAGGCGAGTTACCCGGACGTGAGCCCGCCGCTGGAGCATCGCGCGCCGTGAGCGCACCTCATGCCTCAGACTTTCGTGAACGAACCTGAGGAGTGAACGAATGAACAGACCCGTGGTCGAAATCGAACGCGAGCGCAAGTACGAGGTCGCGCAGGACACGGTGGTCCCCGAGTTCGTCGGCGGCGGGACGGTGCAGGGCCAGGACGCCCCGGCCGAGGAGAAGCTCGACGCGACGTACTACGACACAACCGAGTTCTCCCTCGTGCGCGCCGGGATCACCCTTCGCCGGCGCGTGGGCGGGCACGACGCCGGGTGGCACTTGAAGCTGCCGGTCGGGCCCGACGAGCGCGAGGAGCTGCAGGTTCCGCTCGACGCCGACGCCGACGCCGACGCCGACGCCGGCAAGGTGCCGGGTGAGCTCAACCGGCTGCTGCGCGCCCACACGCTGGGCCGCAAGCTGCTGCCCATCGCGCACCTGAAGACCGACCGGTTCTCCCACCGGCTCACCGACTCGGCGGGCCAGGTCGTCGCGACGGTCACCGACGACCACGTGACCGGTGAGGTCGGCGGGAAGACGGCGCGGCTGGACCGCTGGCGTGAGATCGAGGTCGAGCTCGCGGGCGACGCCGCACCGGAACTGCTCGACGAGCTGGAGAGCACGCTGGTCGACGCCGGCGCCCGGACGTCGCGGTGGCCGTCGAAGCTGCGGCGCCTGATCGGCGACCGCGTGCCCGACGGGCAGGTGACCGGCAAGCGTCCCGACGCGGGCGAAATCGTCGGCGCCTACCTGCGGGAGCAGCTCGCGGCGCTGCAGCGTGCCGACGTCGGAGTGCGGCGCGACGTCGAGGACTCCGTGCACCAGCTGCGCGTGGCGTCGAGGAAGCTGCGCAGCGCCCTGCGGACCTTCTCGTCCATTGTGGACGACGACCGGATCCCGAACGTGACGCGCGAGCTGAAGTGGCTGGGCGGCGAGCTCAGCCCGGCGCGCGACGGCGAGGTCGTCGAGGCGCTCGTGCGCGGGTGGGTGGACGGCGCGCCGGCCGAGCTCGTGGTCGGGCCGGTGGACCAGTTCCTGACGCGGCGGTTCGCCCGCGAGGCCGTGGACGCGCGCAAGAAGGTGCTGGAGGCGTTGCGCAGCAAGCGGTACCTGGTTCTGGTGCAGGAGCTCGACGCCGTCGTGTCGGGTGTGCCGACCGACACCGGTCCCGCCCGGAGCGTGCTGCGCAAGCCGGTGCGCAAGGCCGCGGGGAACCTGAGGAAGGCGGAGCAGGCGGCACACGGGCTGTCCGGGCGGGAGCTGGAACACGCGCTGCACGACGTGCGCAAGAAGGCCAAGCGCGCCCGCTACGCGGCCGACGTGGTGCGGCCCGTGTTCGGCGGCAAGGTGCGCGGGTGGCGCAAGAACGTGAAGAACGTGCAGGAGCTGCTGGGCGAGCACCAGGACTGGGTGGTGGCGGGCCCGGTCGTGTACCGGCTCGGGGTCGACGGCCACGACGAAGGCGTGGGGTTCACGTTCGGCGTGCTCTACGGGACCGCCGGGGGAGTGCGCGCGGGCATGCGGCGGGAGTTCGTGAGCCGGTGGAAGCGGCTCGAAAAGGGGGACGCGCCGAAGTGGCTGTAGGCCGCGGATCCGAAGCCGGGGAACGCGGTGGAGCCGGGGAACGTGGGGCCGGGAGGGGCGGCGGGACGCCACCCCGAAGGTCGAGTGTGCCTACGGGCGGTGGCGGGTCGTCAAGGCTGGAAAGAGTATCTTGACAACCCGCCGCCGCCCGTGTTTCGGCTTCGGATCGGGGTGGCGGGAGGGGGCTGGGCGGATCCACGGCCGGGTGGTCGGGTGGCGGTTCGTGCAATGGGGATCCCGGCGCTGCGCCGTGGTGGGAATTTCCGGCGGGATTGAACCGCCGGACCGTGGCTTCCGTGTTGCTGGGTAGAGCGGCGTGAGGAGGCAACGTGCGGAGTCAGCGGGCGGGGGACGTGGTCGCGTTCGTGCTCCCGGGCAACGTGGACGACGTCACGGAGCCCAGCGGGGGCAACACCTACGACCGGCGGATGTGCGAAAGCCTGCCGGGCGCGGGGATGCCCGTGCTGCAGGTCGCCGTGCCCGGGTCGTGGCCCGAGCCGGGGCCGACGGGGCGCGCGCGGCTGGCGCGGGCGCTCGCGGCGCTGCCGGACCACACGACCGTGCTGATCGACGGGTTGGTCGCGTGCGGGGTCCCCGAGGTCGTGGTGCCGCACGCGCGGCGGCTGCGCCTGGGTGTGCTCGTGCACCTGCCGCTGTCCGACGAGACCGGCCTCGACCCCGTGCACGCCGCGGAGCTCGACGCGTGCGAGCGCGAGACGCTGCGGGTGGTGCGCCAGGTCGTGGCGACCAGCCCGACGGCCGCGCGCACACTGATCCGCCGCCATGGCCTCGGGCCGTCGACGGTCGCCGTCGTGGAGCCGGGCGTGGACCTGGCGCCGCTGGCGTCGGGGACCGACGGCGTGTCGCGGCTGCTGTGCGTGGCGGCGGTGACCCCGCGCAAGGGCCAGGACGTGCTCGTCGAAGCGCTGGCCCAGCTGCCCGACCTCGACCTCACCGTGGACTTCGTCGGCTCGCTGACGCGCGCGCCGGAGTACGTCGACGAGCTGCGCTGGTCCGTCGACCGCCTGGGCCTCGGCGACCGCGTCACGTTCAGCGGGCCGAAGGCCGGCGCCGAGCTCGACGCGGCGTACGACCGCGCCGACCTGGTGCTGCTGCCCTCGCACGCGGAGACCTACGGCATGGTCATCACCGAAGCCCTGGCGCGCGGCATCCCCGTGGTGGCCAGCGACGTCGGCGGGGTTCCCGACGCGCTCGGCCGCTCGTCGGACGGCGCCGTGCCCGGCCTGCTCGTCCCGCCCGGCGACCCGGGCGCCCTCGCTTCCGCGCTGCGCGGCTGGGTCACCGACGCCGAGCTGCGGCGCGACCTGCGCACGGCGGCGCTCGGCCGCGGCAGCGCACTCGAAGAGTGGGACCGCGCGGCCCGCCGCCTCACCGAAGTCCTTTCCCGCTGGCGTTCCATCCCGATCAAGGTGGCCTGATGCGTACGTTCTGGTCGTGGTTCCGAATCCTCGCCGGGTTCGCGATCATCGGGGTGCTGGCGTGGCGCCTCGGCACCGACGCGTTCCTCGACGGCCTGCGCGGGATCGGCCTGTGGCCGGTGCTGGCCGCGCTGGCGATCGGGCTGCTGACCACCGTCGTGAGCGCTTGGCGCTGGCGCGTGGTCGCATCACGGCTGGGCCTGCGGTTGCCGCTGCGCCAGGCCGTGGGGGATTACTACCGCGCCCAGTTCCTCAACGGGGTGCTGCCGGCCGGGATCCTCGGCGACGTGCACCGCGCGGTGGAACACGGGCGGAAGGCCGGTGACGTCGCGCGGGGTGTGCGAGCTGTTGTTCTGGAACGCACAGCCGGACAGGTCGTGGTGGTGGCGGCCGGACTCGCCGTGTTGATTTTCCGACCTGCGGTGTTGCCCGGGTTCGCACACGATGTGCTGACTTTCGCAGGCGCTGGTGTTCTTCTGGTCGCGATCGTGGTGCTGACGGTCGCGTGCAGCACGGGCGATCGCTGGCTGCACAGTGCGTCGAAGTGGCGGCGGGGGTTCGCGGAATCGATGGCGGACGTTCGCGCCGGGCTGCTGGGGCTGCGCACCTGGCCGCGGGTCACGGCGCTGTCGCTGGTCGCGCTGGCCGGGCACCTCACACTGTTCGTGGTCGCGGCGCATGCGGCCGGTGCCACCGCTTCGCTGACTACGCTGCTGCCGCTGCTCGTGCTCGCGCTGCTGGCGATGGGGCTGCCGATCAACGTCGGCGGGTTCGGGCCGCGCGAAGGCGTCGCGGCGCTGGCGTTCGCCGCCGTGGGACTGGGCGCGCAGCAGGGGGTGACCGTCGCCGTCG
This sequence comes from Amycolatopsis sp. NPDC001319, assembly GCF_042896185.1. Classification (NCBI taxonomy): domain Bacteria; kingdom Bacillati; phylum Actinomycetota; class Actinomycetes; order Pseudonocardiales; family Pseudonocardiaceae; genus Amycolatopsis; species Amycolatopsis sp. NPDC001319. Next base: position 302,773 of record NZ_JBIAWY010000008.1, read on the forward strand.
TGTACGGGCTGCTGGGCCTGGTGTCCACGGCTCCGGGCGGGGCGGTGCTGCTGGTGCAGTGGCTCGGCTCGCTGCGTCGCCGGCCGGTGGCGCCGACCGCGTTGCCGACCCGTACCGCGGCTCCCGCGTCGGCCACGTTGCCGGAGCGTGCGCCGGCTCGGGTGCCCGCCCGGTCGGCTGCCTGACGATCACCGCGTCTCCTCGTGCGGTACCGCTCTGTCGCCTCGCAGGGTAATCTTGCTAGACAAAATTCACCTGACAAAAGTACTTGACCGACGCGCCGGACACGAGGAAAGGTGTCACCCGTCCAACCGGCGTCCGTTCCAGGGCGCCCATCGGAGGGAGACAGAGTGCGGATCGCGGTCGTCGGCCTGGGAGTCATGGGCCTCCCGATGTCGCTGAACCTGGTCAAGGCGGGCTTCGACGTCGTGGGCTTCACCCGTACCGCGGACAGAGGCCGTCCGCTGGCCGAGGGTGGTGGCTCGCTCGCGCCGTCGCTGGCCGAAGCCGTTGCCGGCGCCGACGTGGTGGTCACGGTGCTGCCCGACAGTCCTGACGTGCAGGCCGTGTACGCCGACGTCTTCACGGCGGCCGCCGCCGGCACGCTGCTGGTCGACATGAGCACGATCCGCCCCGACGTCGCCCGTGAGCTGCACGAACGCGCCGCGGAAGTGTCGATGCCGATGCTCGACGCGCCCGTGAGCGGCGGCGAGGCCGGTGCGAAGGAGGGCAAGCTGTCGATCATGGTCGGCGGCTCGCCCGAGACGCTGGAGCGCGCGCGGCCGGTGCTCGAGGCGATGGGCACGACGATCGTGCTCGTCGGCGGCCCCGGCAGCGGCCAGACGGTGAAGGCGGCCAACCAGCTGCTCGTCGCGGGCACGCTGCAGCTCGTGTCCGAGGCGCTCGTGTTCCTGGAGACGCACGGCGTGGACCTCGCGCCGGCTGTCGACGTTCTCGGCGGCGGCCTCGCGGGCAGCACCGTGCTGGCGCGCAAGGGCGAGGCGATGCTGGCCGGGAGGTTCGAGCCCGGCTTCCGCGTGGACCTGCACCACAAGGACCTCGAGATCTACCGCGCGGCCGCGAAGTCCAACGGCGTGTTTTCCCCGGCCGGCGCGCTGGTGGGGGAGCTGATGGCGTCGTTGCGCGCCACCGGTTCCGGTGGACTGGACCACTCGGCGCTGCTGACCCAGGTGGCCGCGCTGTCCGGCGTCGAGAAGTGGAGCGCGCGATGACCGGGAAGCTGCGGCTCGTCGCGAACGTCTCGCTGCTGTTCGCGGAAGTCCCTTACCTGCAACGCTTCGCGCGCGCGGCGAGTGCCGGGTTCACCGCGGTCGAGACGTGGTGGCCGTGGCCGTCGGCGGTGCCTTCTTCGTCCGAAGTGGACGATTTCGTGGCCGCGATTTCCGAGGCAGGCGTCTCTCTGGCCGGCCTCAACCTCTTCGCCGGCGACATGCCCGGCGGCGAACGCGGCATCGTCTCCAACCCCGCGCGGCGCGAGGAGTTCGCGGCGAACCTCGACCTCGTCGTGGCCATCGCCGAGCGCACCGGCTGCCCGGCGTTCAACGCTCTCTACGGCCAGCGCACCCCCGGCGGCGACCCCGCCGAGGAGGACGCCGTCGCCCGCGAACAGCTCGCCACCGCGACCCGGCGCCTCGGCCAGGCCGGCGGCACCGTCCTGGTCGAACCCCTCGGCCGCGGCCTCAACGGCGCCTACCCCCTCACCACCGCCGCAGACGGCGCCCGCGTCGTCGAACAGGCCCGCGCCGACATCGGCGCGGACACCATCGGCCTCCTCTTCGACACCTTCCACCTCACCACCAGCGGCGACGACCTCAAGCGCGTCATCGACACCCACGGCTCGCTCATCGCCCACGTCCAGCTCGCCGACGCCCCCGGCCGCGGCCAACCGGGCACCGGCGACGTCGACTTCGCGGGCGTCCTGGAACACCTCTGGCAGTCGGGCTACCGCGGCAACGTGGCGTGCGAATACAAACCGACGGTGCCGACGGAGGAATCCCTGGCATGGGTTGAGGGAGTTCCCCACCTGGGCTGGTGATCGCGGTCGCCTGGCTTCGGGCGGCCGCGTGCGAGGCATGCCAGGCTGCCGTGAGCGGGCGACGCGCACGCGAAGGCGCGTGCGGCCGGACCGCGGTGGCAGGCGGGTCGTTTCAGTGGCCGTCGGCTCGGTAGACCGTGTTTCGTCGGGCCGCCGATGCGGACCGGCTTTCCGGCCGTGGTGGGCGAACTCGTGGCCAGTAGGCGTTCTTCAAGCGCGGTCGCCGGCCGCAGATTCGGGCGCAGTGGTGGCGTTCCCGTCCCGGCGGCCACTCCACGAGAACCGGCGGTCCAGACCACACCGAGCACTGAATCCCGCCCGGCGACAGTCAGACTGCGACTCCCGCGCGTTTGGCCGCGTCGGCGAGGAGCATGTCGCGGCAGCCGTGCAGGTCGGCGCGCATGGCTGCTTCCGCGATGGTCCCGTCGCCTTCGCGGATGGCCTCGACGATGGCCGCGTGGCGGGCCGTGAGCTCGACGAGGTCGGTGGAGGCGGTGCGGCGGACCTGGGCGATGCAGAGCTGCGCCTCGCCCATCACGGTGCCGTGCATGCGCTGCAGGCGGGGGCTGCCGGCGGCCGCGACGAGGGCGCGGTGGAACGCGACGTCGGCCTCGGTGTGGTCGGAATGCAGCGCCTGTTCGGCGGCGACGCGCATCATGTTGAGCGCCTGCTGGGCTTCGGCGGGCACGGTCCTGGTTTCGGCGAGCGTGCGCACCGCGAGGGTTTCCACGGGCTCGCGGCTGAAGTAGATGTCGCGGATGTCCTCAGTGGACAGCTGCGGCACGATCGAGCTGCGCCGCGGGCCACGGCGGAGCAGGCCTTCGGCGACGAGCCGGTCGAGGCCGGCCTTGGCGGTGGGGCGCGCGACGTCGAACCGGTTCGCCACCCACGCCTCCGTGAGCCGGAGACCGGGAGCGACCTCGCCGCGGATGATCTGCTGGCGAAGTGCGTCGCTGAGCGACTCGGTCAATGACGGTGATCCGAGTACCGACGACACCGCTGGCACCTCCTGTGGTTGATCCCTCGTGTGTCCGCCGCCCCCCTGCACCGGCGCCGCAGCCCCACGCCCCGGCCAAGGTCGGGCCGGGAAACGACAGCGTCCCCAGTGTAGGCGAGTGCGCACTGATCCACCCGGACGAGGTACGACAAGTCCGGCTCTGCAGAAATACTTGTCAGACAAAATTGGTCAGTCAAGTACTTGACGCATACCGAACCGGTGGGGCACTGTGAGCGCTGCTCGACAGGCAGCTCAACAGTGCCGTTGGACTGAGGAGTCCCCATGAAGAAGCTGGTGCTCTCGCTGGCCGCAGGCGTCGCCGTGGCGACCGCACTGAGCGGCTGCTCGAACACAGACACCCCGGTCGGTGCTCCGGCCGGATCCGCCGCCGCGAGCCAGCCGGCCGCGGCGGCCGTCGCCCCCGCGGCGGTCGACCCCGCGATCAAGGCGCTCGTCCCCGGCGACATCGCGGCGGCCGGCACGATCAACGGCGGCGCGAACTTCCAGGCCGCCCCCATGGCCATGTACGAAACCGGCACCAAAACGCCCACCGGCGCGGTGGTGAAGCTCGTGGAGCACGCCGCCGGGATGATGGGCCTGAAGGTCGCCTGGCAGCAGGTGCTCTACCCCGACCAGCTGCCGGCCATGCAGGCGGGCAAGATCGTGGTGAGCGGCTCGGCCAGCGCGGCCAACGCCGACATCATCGCCAAGGCCAACGTCGTCGGCGCGTTCAAGAACCTCCAGGGCATCCTGGCCACGGCCGACAAGGCCTCGCAGTTCGAGACGCTCGACGCCGTGTGCGGCAAGAAGATCGGGCTCGGCAAGGCCGCGGCCGCGACCGTCGCGATCTTCAACGACATCGTCAAGCACTGCACGCAGGGCGGCAAACCGGCCCCGCAGATGATCGGCCTCTCGGCGACCGCGGACATCGTGCTCGCCGTGCAGTCCGGGCGGGTCGACGGCGGCATGATCCCCACGCCGACCGTCGTCTACACGGCGCAGCAGTCGCAGGGCAAGCTCGTGGCCACCAAGGCCAACGACGCCATCGCCGAGCAGATCGACGAGGGCGACGAGGGCTTCACCATCGCCCAGAACCAGCCGAAGCTCGCCGCCGCGTTCCAGGCCGCCGTCAACGCGATGATCAAGGACGGCAGCTACGCCAAGATCCTCACCGGCTTCGGTCTGCCGCAGAACCAGCTGGTGTCCACCGCGACCCTGAACCAGGCCACCAAATGACCACCGAAATCCACCCCGGGCCGCGGTTCACCCGCGCCGACCCGATCCCGCAGCAGCACGCCGTGCGCTCGCCCGTCGGCCGGATCGTCTCCTGGCTGGCGCTGGCGGTCGTGCTGCTGATCATCCTGAACACGCTGCTGCACAACGACAACATCCACCTCTCGGTGATCGGCCGCTACCTGTTCGACTGGCGGATCCTCGAAGGCGTGCTCGGCGCGATCGCGCTCGCCCTGGTGTCGTTCGTGGTGGCCTCGATCATCGGCGTCGTCGTCGGGTACATGCGGGTCAGCCGCAACCCGGTGGCGCGCACGGCGAGCTGGCTGTACGTGTGGTTCTTCCGCAGCGTGCCGCTGATCGTGTTCATCCTGATCTTCGGCAACTTCGCGCTCTTCCTGCCGCGGCTCGGGATCGGGCTGCCGTTCACCGACCTGAGCCTCTGGTCCGTCTCGACGAACTCGGTGCTCGTGCCGATGGTCGCCGGCGGCGTCGCGCTCTCGCTCGAACAGGGCGCCTACCTGGCCGAGATCGTGCGGGCCGGCACCCAGTCGGTGTCCGAGTCGCAGCGCGAGGCGGCCGCGGCGATGGGGCTGAGCACGTGGCAGATCGAACGCAAAGTCGTGCTGCCGCAGGCGATCCCGGTGATGATCCCGCCCGCCGGGAGCACGTTCGTGATGCTGCTGAAGTCGACGTCGCTGGTCTACGCGATCGCCGGCACGGAGGTGCTGGGCGTCGCCGAGCAGATCGCGTCGCAGAACCTCGCGACGATGGAAATGCTGTTCGTCGCCTCGATCTGGTACCTCGTGCTGACGAGCCTCGCCAGCGTCGGCCAGCGCTACCTCGAACGCCGGGCCGGCGCCTACCGACGGCGCGTCCGCACGCCCGACGCGGTCATCGCCACGGAAGGAGACGCCGGTGCTCGCAGCGCATGAGAACAAAGCGCAGGAGAACGCGAAGCAGACCCGCGCGGACCTGCTGGAGATCGTCGGCGTCGGCAAGAGCTACGGCGAGGCGAAGATCCTCGACGGCGTCGACGTGACGCTCGGCGAGGGCCAGGTCGCGTGCCTGATCGGCCCGTCCGGCTCTGGCAAGAGCACGCTTTTGCGGTGTGTCAACGGGTTGCTCACCCCCGACGAAGGCCACGTGCTGCTCGACGGCGAGATCATCGGGCGCGTGGTGCGCGGCGGGAAGCTGCACGACATGCCGCGCAAGAAGCTGCTCGAACAGCGCCGCCGCTTCGGCGTGGTGTTCCAGCACTTCGAGCTGTTCCCGCACCTCACCGCGCTCGGCAACCTCACGCTCGCGCCGCTGCTGCACGGCGAGCTCGAACGCGAGGAAGCCGAGGAACGCGCGCTGGCGATCCTCGACCGCGTCGGCCTCAAGCACCGCGCCCACGCCCACCCGGTGCAGCTGTCCGGCGGGCAGCAGCAGCGCGTGGCGATCGCGCGGGCGCTGATGCAGCGGCCGGACGTGATGCTGTTCGACGAGCCGACGTCGGCGCTCGATCCCGAGCTCGTCGGCGAGGTGCTGCGCGTGATGCGCGAGCTCGCCGCCGACGGCATGACGATGGTCGTGGTCACGCACGAAATGCGCTTCGCCCGTGAAGTGGGCGATCAGGTGGTGTTCCTGGCCGACGGCAAGGTCGTCGAGGCCGGGCCGCCCACCGAGTTCTTCGACAACCCCCGCACGGACCGAGCCCGTGCCTTCCTGAGCCAGCTGTAGTCCCGAAGAAGAGGAGAGCCACGCCGATGCCCGGCACCTACGACCCGTCGACCATGCCGAACGACCTGGAGTTCGTGAAGTACGAGAAGAAGGGCCACGTCGCGTACATCACGATCAACCGGCCCGAGGTGCGCAACGCGCTGCACACCTACACCTATCGCGAGCTGCGCCGCGTGTGGCTCGACATGCAGCGCGACCCCGAGGTGCGGGTCGGCATCCTGACCGGCGAGGGCAAGGCGTTCTGCGCCGGGCGCGACATCAAGTTCCTCGCCGAGTACCAGGCGAAGGGCCAGCAGACGCCGCACGAGGACCCGGCGAACCCCGCGTACTACTGGGGCGGCGGCGGGATGCCGTACGACGCGAACCTCGACAAGCCGCTCATCGCCGCGATCAACGGGTTCGCCGTCGGCGTCGGTCTGACGCTCGTGATGCAGTGCCAGCTGCGCGTGATGGCCGACGACGCGTGGCTCGGCGACCAGCACACCAACGTCGGGCGCCTCGGCTCGCCGCAGGCGAAGTTCCTCGCGCTGCCCCGCGCCACCGCGGCGTTCCTGACGCTGTGCAACGGCCGGCTGACCGCGCAGGACTGCTACAGCCAGGGCATCGTCAACAAGGTCGCCCCGCAGAGCGAGATCATGGCGAAAGCCGAGGAGCTCGCGGCCATGGTGGTGGCGGGTTCGCCGCACGCCGTGCAGGCCGCCACCCGCGTGTACCGGATCTCGTCGCTCAACCCGGCGCTCGACGAGTACACCCGCCAGCTCGACCGCGACGTCGCCGCCACCGACGACTCGAAGGAAGGCAGCCGCGCGTTCGTCGAGCGCCGCGCCCCCGTCTGGCAGAACAAGTGACGCCGCTGCAACGCATCCTGGCCCCGCGTTCGGTCGCGGTGGTCGGGGCGAGCGACCGGCAGGGCAACCGCGGTGGCACGGCGGCGGCCCTCATGCGGAAGTTCGGCTTCGCCGGCGACGTGTACCCGGTGCACCCCGCCGCGGAGACCGTCGCCGGCTACCCGGCCGTCCGCTCGATCGGCGAGCTGCCGTCCGGCGTCGACGTGGCGATCATCGGCCTCGGCGCCGCCAACGTGTCCGGGGTCGTGCGCGAGCTGCACGAGGCCGGGATCCCCGGTGCGATCGCGTGGGCCGGCGGGTTCAGCGAGAACGGTCCCGAGGGCGAGCGGCTGCAGGCCGAGCTGGCCGCCACGGTCCGGGAGACCGGTGTGCGGCTGATCGGGCCCAACTGCCTCGGCGTGGTCAACACGGCGATCGGGTTCACGGGCACGTTCGCGACCTGGCTGCGTGGCGCCGACAAGCTGCTGACCAGCGGCATCGCCATGGTCAGCCAGAGCGGCGGGCTCGCGGCCAACGCGCACGCGTGGTCGCAGGAGTCCGGCATCGGTTTCCGGTACATGATCAGCACGGGCAACGAAGTCGACCTCGGGGTCGTCGACCTGCTCGAGACCGTGGTCGAGGACCCGGGCACCGAGATCGTGCTGGCGTACCTGGAAGGCGTGCGCGACGGCCGGCGGTTCGCGAAGATGCTGCGCCGGGCGCGCGAGCTCGGCAAGCCGGTGCTGGTGCTGAAGGTGGGCCACTCGGCCGCGAGCGCGGCGGCCATCGCCGCGCACACCGGAGCGTTGGCCGGCGAGACGCGGGTGTGGGACGCGTTGCTGGAGGCGGAAGGTGCCGTGCAGGTGCATTCCGTGGAGCAGCTGCTCGAGACCGCCGGGTACCTCCACGGCCGCGCGGGGCTGCCGCCGCTGCGGGGCCGCCGGGTCGTGATCATGGGCCATGGCGGGGGTGCCGGGGTGCTGGCGTCCGACCAGTGCGCGTTGGCCGGGCTGGAAGTTCCCGCGCTGTCGGCGGAAACGCGGGCCGCCTTGGCGCCGACGATGCCGGAGATCGCGTCGACGAAGAACCCGGTCGACCTCACGCCCGAGGCGTACGTGCAGGAGAAGTGGCGCTCGCAGCTGTCGTCCACGTTGGCCGCGGTGGCCGCTTCCGGGGAAGCCGATGTGCTGCTGACGCAGTTCAGTGTGGGCGAGATCGTGTACCCCGAGGACATCGCCGGGCCGGTGATCGACCTGCACCGCAAGGGCGAGCTGGCGGTCGCCGTCTACTCGCGCGGCGCGACGGCCGAGGCCGTGAAGCTGTACACGGACGCGGGGCTGCACGTGTTCGACGACCAGCGCGTGGCGGTCGAGACGCTGGGCCTGCTCACGGGTCCGATTCGGACGGACGACGAGGTTTCGCGGACGATCCTGGCCGCCGCGCCGGGGCTGGTGACGCCGGTCGTCGACGCGACGCTGCCCGCCGTGTCGAGTGGCGACGTGGTGGCGGAGCACGAGGTGCACCGGCTGCTGGCGGAGGCGGGCTTCGACGTGCTGCGCGGTGAAACCGCCCACTCGGCCGAGGAAGCCGGGGCGCTGGCGGAGAAACTCGGCTTCCCCGTGGTACTGAAAGCGCTCTCTCCGCAGATCACGCATCGTGCGGCGGTCGGCCTGGTGCGCCTGAGTGTCGGCGATCGGGCCACGGCGGAACAGACGTACCGCGAGCTTGCGGCGCGCACGGAGGCGTTGGGCGCGGATCTGCTGGGTGTGCTCGTGCAGCAGTCCGCCGTCGGCGGCACGGAGCTGCTCGTGTCGGGATTCCGAGACCCGGTGTTCGGGCCGGTCGTGTCGTGCGGCGCCGGGGGAGTGGCGACTGAGCTGATCGACGACGTCAGCTTCGCCCTGGCGCCGTTGGACGAAGCCGCGGCGCTGGCGTTGCTGCGGCGGCTGCGGACCACGGGGAAGTCGAAAGGGCTTTCCCTGCAGGACGCGGGCGCGCGGGCGGTGGCGTTCCTCGTGCGGTTCTCCCGGTTCGTCGAAACCCTGCCGTGGCCGGGTTTCGTGCTGGAGCTGAACCCGGTGTCGGTGACCGCCGACCGCGCGGTGGCGCTCGACGGGCTGCTGGTCGTGAGCGAGGCGGGACAGTGACGGATCTGCTGCTGGCCGGTGGTGAAGTGGTCGACGCCGGGGCCGGGCTTTCCGGACGGCTCGACGTGGCCGTGACCGGCTCGGTCATCACGGCGATCGGGCCCGACCTCGATCGCTCCGGCGCCGCGCGCGTGGTGGACGTGACCGGGAGCCTCGTCACGGCGGGGCTCGTCGACCTGCACACGCACGTGTTCGCGCCCGGCTCGGCGCTCAGCGTGGACCCGGACGTCGCCGGCGTGCTCTCGGGTGTCACGACGGTCATCGACGCGGGCAGCTCCGGCGCGGAGAACTTCGCGGAGTTCAAGGCGCTGCTGCCGTCGTGCCGCACGCGAGTGGTGCCGTTCGTCCACATCGGACGACGCGGGCTCGCGGTGAAACCCGACGTGACCACCGCCGCGGACCTCGACCCCGACGGCGTGCGCCGCGTGCTGGCCGAGAACCCCGGCCTGGTGCGGGGGATCAAGGTGCGCATGGTGTCGCCCGCGTTGCAGGGGCCGGGCCTGGACATGCTCCGGACCGCCCGCGCGGTGGCGCGGGAGGCGGGGGTGCCGCTGATGGTGCACGTGGGCGACATCGGCGGCCTTGCCGGCCCGCGCGTCGGCCCGGAGACGCTCGACCTGCTCGACGCCGGCGACATCGTCACGCACGTCTACACCGCCAACCCCGGCGGGGTGCTGGACGCCGAGGGCGTCGTGCTGCCCGAAGCGCTGGCCGCCGCTTCGCGTGGGGTGCTGTTCGACTCGGCGCACGGCTGCAAGAACCTGTCGTTCGACGTCGCCCGCCGGGTGCTCGACCAGGGGATTCCGCTGCACGCGGTGAGCACGGACATGACGCTCACCGGCCACGGCGAGATCGTCTTCAGCCTCACCGAGGTGCTCAGCCGCTACCTCGCGCTGGGCTTCAGCGTGCCCGAGGTGCTCGCCCTGGCCACGGCGGGCCCGGCCGCGGCCGCCGGCATCGCCGACCGCGCGGGCCGTCTCGAGGTCGGGCGCCCGGCCGACCTGTCGGTGCTCGACCTCGTCTCCGGCGACTGGTCGGTCTCCGACTCGGTGGGCGCTTCGCTGCGGCTGGACCGCGCGTTCGTGCCCGTGCTGACCGTGCGCGGCGGCGAGGTGGTGGAGCCGGGGGAGGCGCCGCACGCGTGGGGCTGGGCGCCGACGCCGACGGAGCCGGCGAAGGTGCGCTGACCCGGCTCAGCCCGCGTGGAGGCGCGCTTCGGCGCGGGTGGGCTGGAAGAGCTCGACCGGGTTGGCGGACGGATCCTCGATCAGCACCTGCCGTCCGCCGACCCCGTCGACGACCGGGCCGCGGAACGCCACCCCGGCCGCGCGCAGCCGTGCGACCTCGGCGTCGAGGTCCTCGACCTGCAGCGCGAACCGGTTCCAGCCGCCCGGCTCGGGCACCCGCCCGTCCGGCAGGGCCTGGCCGCCGCCGGGCCCGCCTCCCGGCGCGCTGAGCAGCAGCCGCAGCTCACCGCGGTCGAGCATCGCGAAGGCCGGAGCGGGGTGCATCACCTCGGTGAACCCGAGGTGGTCGCGGTAGAACCCGATCGCGGCGTCGACGTCGTCCACGAAGTAGCGGACGCTGACTGTGGCCATGGCAGCCTCCCGAAGGACTCACGATACCTACGCCCGGCTGAAGCGCGCGCCCCATTCGTGTACGCGTTCCTGCAGTTCCGGTGGTGTCACCACGCGGAAGTCGGCGCCGGTGACGCCGAGGGCGAGCATGGGCCAGTCCAGGGAGTCGGCGGTCATCAGGACCCGGCATTGCCCACCGTCCAGCTCCTCGACCGTGGTCCACTGGCCGATGCGTTCGCGCACGGTGGTGGCCGGCGCGGCCACGACGACCTCCACCCGGTACGGCCGCGCGACGTTGTCGAGGCCGGCGCGGACGAACTCGGCGGCGTCGGCCGCGGGCAGCTCGCGCGGGCGGAACGGGGCGCCGGTGCCGCGGGGGTCGCTGAGGCGGTCGACCCGGAAGCTGCGCCAGTCGTGGCGGGTGAGGTCGTAGGCGACGAGGTACCAGCGGCGGCCCACCGGGACGAGGCGAAGCGGCTCGACGTGCCGGTCGGTCTGCCGGCCACCCGCAGCGGTGTAGGCGAACCGCAGCCGTTCGTTGTCGCGGCACGCCAGGGCGATGGCCGTGAGCACACCGGGGTCGACGCTGGGGCCGGGCGTGCCGTTCCAGCCGAGCGGCACGGTCATCGCGCGCAACGCGTCGACGCGCCGGCGCAGGCGGGCCGGCATCACCTGCACCACCTTCGCCAGCACGCGCAGCGACGACTCCGCGATGCCCTCGACCGAACCCTGCGCGGCCGCCTGCAGGCCCACCGCGAGCGCCACGGCCTCCTCGTCGTCGACGACCAGCGGCGGCAGCGTCGCGCCCGGCGCGAGCTGGTAGCCGCCGTCGACGCCGCGCTGCGCCTCGACGGGATACCCCAGCTCACGCAGCCGGTCGACGTCACGGCGCAGCGTGCGGATCGACACCTCCAGGCGACCGGCCAGCTCGTGGCCGGGCCAGTACCGGTGCGTCTGCAGCAACGACAGCAACCGCAGGGTTCGCGAGCTCGTGTTGGCCATGAATCCAGATTCTCTCCTATTGAGGTCACAAAGTGGCCGGAATGGGTTTTACCTTAGGTTTGGCCACAGACACCGATGAGAGGACGAAGCCGTGAACGAGACCCTGACGACCGCCGTGACCACGGGCGAGCGCGCCGACCTGCTGGCGATGCTGGGCAAGCACCGCCACTTCCTGCGGTTCACCACGCGCGACCTCACCGACGACCAGGCCCGCCGGCGGACCACGGCCAGCGAGCTCACCCTCGGCGGCCTCATCAAGCACGTGGCCTCGGTGGAACGCGGCTGGGCGGAGTTCATCGTGCAGGGCCCGTCGGCCATGCCGGACTTCTCGGAGATGACCGAAGCCGACTTCGCCGAGCGCGCCAACGACTTCACCCTGCTGCCGGGCGAGACGCTGGCCGGCGTGCTGGCCGCCTACGCCGATGTAGCCGCCAAGACCGACGAGCTCGTCGCCACGCTGCCCGACCTGGGCGCGACCCAGCCGCTGCCGAAGGCCCCCTGGTTCGAGGCGAACGCGAGCTGGTCGGCGCGGCGGGTGTTCATGCACATCATCGCCGAGACCGCCCAGCACTCCGGCCACGCCGACATCATCCGCGAGTCCCTGGACGGCGCGAAGAGCATGGGCTGAACCTCAGGCGCGCCGGTAGCGCATTTCGAAGTCGTGCTTCCAGTCTTCGCCCGGCATCGCCATTTCCCACGCGCCGTCGATGCGGGTGCGGTCTGCGCTGAAGGTGCCGGTGAAGCGCTGGCGGAAGTTCAGGGGTGAGAAGTCGGCGGTTTCGCGCAGCAGTGTCCAGACGCCGTCGCGGAAGGTCATCGCGTAGAGGCGGCTCACGCCGCGGGCGTCGTGGTAGTGCTGGGTGAACGTGCCGTCGTCGTGGGCGGCGATGACGGAGAAGCTGTCCGGGGCCTCGGGCACCGGGACTTCGGTGCGCTGCGTGAGGTAGCGGCCGTCCAGGATCGGCTCGAAGACGCACCGGGCGACGGGCGGGGGCTGGTCGGCGGGTGCGTGCGGGAACAGGACGCCGACTGTCCACTCGCCGAGGAACGGGGCCAGGTCGTCGATGCTCACGCGGTGCCTCCAGGGTCAGCCGGTGCGGTCACCGAAGGATTCCAGGAGCACGCGCAGGGCGTCGGCGAGGGCGGCCTGCGCGTGCGGGTCGAGGGCGTCGAGCACCCGGTGCTCCGTGTCGAGGTGGTCGGGCAGCGCGCGGTCGATCAGCGCCCGGCCTTCGACGGTGAGGGCGACGACGATGCCGCGGCCGTCGGTTTCGCTGCGGCTGCGGGCGATCAGGCCGCGGTCCTCGAGGCGGTCGAGCCGTTGCGTCACGGCGCCGGAGGTGACCATGGCCGTGCGCATCAGCTCGGTCGGAGTGAGGCGGTGGGGCGGGTCGCTGCGGCGCAGCGTGGCGAGCACGTCGAACGACGCCGCGTCGAGGCCGTGCTTGGCGAACGTGCGGGCCAGCTCGGTGTCGATCAGGCGCGACACCCGCTTCAGCCGGCCGATCACGGCCATCGGGGACACGTCGAGGTCCGGGCGCTGCGCAGCCCACTGCGCGAGCACGGAATCCACGTGGTCGGCCATGCCGTCAGCCTAATGGGTGGCTTAGCCGTGAGGTACGTCAGCGATCCGTCGAAGTTGTTTAGTGGTGAGCTACTTTGGCCAGGTGGCCGACTCCCGGACCAGCACCGACACGGTTCGCGGCTCTGCCGCGGGGATCCCGGGCCGTGAAAAAATCTTGGTGGCCGGTATCGTCCGCGCGGTGGCGGAGGCAGGGGCGCGGCGGCGCGGGCTGGCGGTGGTGCTGCTCGTGCTCGCGGTGGCCGCGACGGCGTGCGCGGCTTCGGACGCGGCGATCGGGCGGCTGGGCGAGGTCGTGCGCACGGCGTCGGGCCCGGTCCGCGGCACGGTGACACCGGATCACCGCGTGTTCCAAGGGATTCCGTACGCGGCGCCGCCGGTCGGCGAGCGCCGCTGGCAGCCGCCGGCCCCGCCCGCGTCGTGGACCGCCGAGCGCGACGCCACGGCCCCCGGCCCGCGTTGTCCTCAGGGCACCACGGCCGGCACGAGTGAAGACTGCCTGTACCTCAACGTCTGGACGCCGCCGGTTTCCACGGTGAAACGCCCGGTGCTCGTCTGGATCCACGGCGGCGCCTTCCTCGACGGCGGCGGCGACCGCTACGACGCCACCCGGCTGGCCGTGCGCGGCGGGGTGGTCGTCGTGACGATCAACTACCGCCTGGGAGCGCTGGGTTTCCTCGCCGACCCGGCCCTGGGCGCGCAGCCGGGCAACTACGGTTTCCTCGACCAGCAACAGGCCCTGCACTGGGTCCACGACAACATCGCGGCCTTCGGCGGCGACCCCGACGCCGTGACCATCGCCGGCGAGTCCGCGGGTGGCATGTCGGTGTGCGACCACCTCGTGGCCCCGGGTTCCCGCGGTCTCTTCCGCGCGGCGATCGTCCAAAGTGCTCCGTGCCAGGCCCAGGCCGGCCTTGCCGCGGCGGAAAAGTCCAGTGTGGACTATTCGACGGCCCGCGGTTGCGCCGACCGCGCGACGGCCGCCGCCTGCCTGCGTGCGCTTCCGGTGGCGAAGCTGGCCACCGCCCCCGTCTACTACTCGCTGGCCGGCATCGGGATCCCCGGCCCGGCCACCGGTGGCACGGTCCTGCCGGCCGACCCGGTCACGGCCGTCCAGCACGGCTCCGCCGCTCCCGTCCCGGTGCTCATGGGCACCACCCACGACGAGTTCACCTACTTCCTCGCCCAGCAGCTCGCGGCCGGCGCCCCGCCCATCACGCCGGCCGGCTACCCCGCCGCCCTGGCCCGCTACTTCCCCGACGCGACGGCCGTCGCGGCCGAATACCCACCGTCCTCCTTCGGCGGCAACGCCTCCCGCGCCTACGCGGCGGCCGTCACGGACTCGTCCTTCGCCTGCGTCGCCGACCAGCTGTCGCACTCCCTGCCGTCGGTCTGGCGCTACGACTTCACCGACGCCACGTCCCCGGCCGCCACCGGCGTCCCGGCCCCCTTCCCCCTCGGCGCGGCCCACACGTTCGAACTCCCGTACCTCTTCGACCTCGACGGCCACCCCGCCGCCCTCACCCCCGCGCAGAAGTCCCTGTCCGACCAGATGGTCGACGCCTGGGCGGCCTTCGTCCACGGCAGCCCCCTGCCGACGTGGCCGGCCGGCTCGGTCGTCACCCTCGCCGCCGACGGCCTCCACCCCGATCCCGCCTTCGCCACCGACCACCACTGCCCGTTCTGGCACGCGAACACCCCGTGACTCCCTGACGCATCTGCTCTGCGACGCGCGGGTGTTTTCGGTGTCGTTGCACGTTCGGCCCCCTGCCGCGCTCCTACTGTCGAACGGCTTGCGCAGGGGAGGGGGAGCGACAGCAGGATGACGGAGCAGACGCCCGTGCCGGACCGGCTCGGGGCCACCGGCGGCGAGTTCGGCGATGCACTGCGGCAGCCGGCCGGCCCCACGTCGGCGAACATCCTCCGCGCGGGGAGCGCGGACATCGTCGCGGCGGCGGCGAAGGGGGACCGGGAGGCGGTTCGACAAGTTCTGTCGGCCGCACGACACGTCGCGGTGCGGTATTGCCGGGCGCGGATCGGGCGGCAGGACGGCACCTTCGCGACCGCCGACAGTGCCGCGAACGAAGTCTGCGCGGCGGTGCTGCGGGCGTTGCCGTCGCAGATCGGTGCCGAGCGCTCGTTGCTCGGTTTGGTGTGTGCCCTCGCGCGGGGAGAAGTCGACCACGTCGGGCGCGAAACCCGGCAGGAGGCGCTCGACCCCATGCGGGTCCTGCCCGACCGGCAGCGTGAGATCCTCGTCCTTCGCGTCATCATCGGGCTGTCCGCCGAAGAGACCGCCGAGGCGCTGGGCCTCACCGCCGGCGCGGTCCGGGTGCAGCAGCACCGGGCGCTCGGCCGGTTGCGCAAGGCGCTCAACGCCGGCTGAGGCACCATGGCCCCATGACCGTCACCGCCGCCGAGCTCGGCCGGGCGCTGGAAAGCGTCGAGAGCACCCTCCGGCCCACCGTCACCCGGGACTGGACCGCCAGCGCCGGTGAGCTCGACTGGGACTGCCGCCAGACCGCGGAGCACGTCGGGGACGTCCTGATGTCCTACGCGGCCCAGGTGGTCAGCCTGCCGCAGGACCACTACGTGCGGTTCCTCGCCAAGGCCGACAAAGGGGCCACGCCACAAGAACTCCTGGAGTTCGCCCTCACCGGCGGCCGCCTGCTCCAAGCGGCCGTGAGCGCGAGCAAGGAGGACGCCCGCGCCTACCACCCGACCGGGAACGCCGATCCCGCCGGCTTCGCCGCCATGGGCTGCGCCGAGCTGCTGCTGCACGGCGAGGACCTGGCGACCGGCCTGGGCACCCGGCTCGACCCGCCGCGTGAGGTCTGCGCGAACGTCGTCGCGCGGCTGTTCCCCGGCGAGGCGCCGGCGTCCGATCCGTGGGACGGTCTCCGGTGGTGCGCGGGCCGCATCGCCTTGCCGGGCAGGTCACGGCGGGCGGAGTGGAAGTGGCGGGGTGCGCCGCCGGGGGAATGACCGTCCCGGAGTGTGAACGGTGGCTGCCTGTAACAAGGGGATCCGGTAGTCTCGACTACCGAGGTCGAGAGGCGCTGCAACGGACCACGTGAGTCCGCCACGCTCGGCCGGCTCCACCGTGAACCGAAGGGCGCCTCCGTGACTACGACGGAGGTGGCATGACCCAGCAGCTGCGAGACTTGCTCGACCAGCGCATTGCCGTGCTGGACGGCGCATGGGGCACGATGCTGCAGGGCGCCGGTCTGACGCCCGAGGACTACCGCGACGAGTGGCTCGAGGGACACCCCAAGGACGTCACCGGCGACCCGGACCTGCTGAACCTCACCCGGCCCGACGTGATCCTCGACGTCCACCGCCAGTACCTGGCCGCGGGCGCGGACATCACGACCACCAACACCTTCACGGCCACCAGCATCGGCCAGGCCGACTACGGCCTCCAGGACCACGTCCGCGAGATGAACCTGCGCGCGGCCGCCCTGGCGCGCCAGGCGGCCGACGAGTTCGGCGGCCGCTTCGTGGCCGGCTCGATCGGCCCGCTCAACGTCACGCTGTCCCTCTCGCCGCGCGTCGAGGACCCGGCGTTCCGCGCGGTGACGTTCGAGGAGGTCAAGGCCTCCTACGCCGAGCAGATCCAGGCGCTCGCCGACGGCGGCGTCGACCTGCTGCTCATCGAGACGATCTTCGACACCCTCAACGCCAAGGCCGCCATCACGGCCGCGCGCGAGGTCGCGCCGCACCTGCCGCTGTGGATCTCCGTGACGATCGTGGACCTGTCGGGCCGCACGCTCTCGGGCCAGACCGTCGAGGCGTTCTGGAGCTCCATCGCCCACGCGGAACCGCTGGTCGTCGGCGTGAACTGTTCGCTCGGTGCCGCCGAGATGCGCCCGCACGTCGAAGAGCTGGCGAAGATCGCGGGCACCTACACCGCGTGCCACCCCAACGCCGGCCTGCCCAACGCGTTCGGCGGCTACGACCAGACGCCCGACGAGACCGGCGGCATGCTCGGCGAGTTCGCGGGCGAGGGCATGGTCAACATCGTCGGCGGCTGCTGCGGCACCACGCCCGCGCACATCGCGAAGATCGCCGAAGCCGTGCAGGGCCTGGCACCGCGCGAGGTGCCCGAGCCGGCGCACCGCTCGCGCTTCAGCGGGCTGGAGCCGTTCACGATCGGCGAGGACACCGGTTTCGTGATGATCGGCGAGCGCACCAACGTCACCGGATCCGCGAAGTTCCGCCGCCTCATCGAGGGCGACAACCACCAGGCCGCGGTCGACGTCGCGCTGGAGCAGGTGCGCGGCGGCGCCAACCTGCTCGACGTGAACATGGACGCCGACCTGCTCGAGTCCGAGCAGGCGATGACCACGTTCCTCAACCTCATCGCCACCGAGCCCGAGGTCGCGCGCATCCCGGTGATGATCGACAGCTCGCGCTGGAGCGTGCTCGAAGCCGGCCTGCGGTGCGTGCAGGGCAAGGGCGTGGTCAACTCCATCAGCCTCAAGGAGGGCGAGGGCCCGTTCCTGGAACAGGCCCGCCGCATCCGCGACTACGGCGCCGGGGTCGTGGTGATGGCCTTCGACGAGAAGGGCCAGGCCGACACCGCGCAGCGCAAGGTGGACATCTGCGCCCGCGCCTACGACCTGCTCACGCAGCAGGCCGGGTTCGCGGGCGAGGACATCATCTTCGACCCCAACGTGCTGGCCGTCGCCACCGGCATCAGTGAGCACAACGGCTACGCCAAGGCCTTCATCGAGGCCCTGCCGCAGATCAAGGAACGCTGCCCCGGCGCGCACACGTCCGGCGGCATCTCGAACCTGTCGTTCTCCTTCCGCGGCAACGACGTGGTGCGTGAGGCGATGCACTCGGCGTTCCTGTTCCACGCCGTGCGCGCGGGGCTCGACATGGGCATCGTCAACGCGGGCCAGCTCGCCGTCTACGAGGACATCCCGAAGGACCTGCTGGAGCTCGTCGAGGACGTGCTCTTCGACCGGCGCGAGGACGCGACCGACCGGCTCGTCGAGTTCGCCGACACGGTGAAGGGCAGCGGCACCAAGCGTGTCGTGGACCTGTCGTGGCGCGAAGGCCCGGTCACCGAACGGCTCTCGCACGCGCTCGTGCACGGCATCGTCGACTTCATCGAGGCCGACACCGAAGAGGCGCGTCAGCAGTTCGACCGGCCGCTCGAGGTGATCGAGGGCCCGCTGATGGACGGCATGAAGATCGTCGGCGACCTGTTCGGCTCCGGCAAGATGTTCCTGCCGCAGGTCGTGAAGAGCGCCCGCGTGATGAAGCGGTCCGTGGCCTACCTCGAGCCGTACATGGAGGCGGAGAAGGAGAAGATGCGCCTCGAAGGCCGCATCGACACCTCCCGCGGCCAGGGCAAGGTCGTGCTCGCCACGGTGAAGGGCGACGTGCACGACATCGGCAAGAACATCGTCGGCGTGGTGCTGGGCTGCAACAACTACGAGGTGATCGACCTCGGCGTGATGGTCCCGGCCGCGCAGATCCTGGACACGGCGGTGGCCGAGAGCGCCGACGTGATCGGGCTTTCCGGGCTGATCACGCCCTCGCTCGACGAGATGGTCAGCGTGGCCACGGAAATGCAGCGCCGCGGCTTGAAGCTGCCGCTGCTCATCGGCGGCGCCACCACCTCGAAGCAGCACACGGCGGTGAAGATCGCGCCGGTCTACGACCACACCACCGTGCACGTGCTCGACGCGTCGCGCGTGGTGGGCGTGGTGTCCGACCTGCTCGACACCGACCGTTCCGACGTGCTCGACGCCGCCAACCGCGCCGAGCAGCAGCGCCTGCGCGAGCAGCACGAGAACCGCCACGCGACGCCGTTGCTCACCGTCGAGCAGGCCCGCGCGAACCGCGAGGAGGTGTCGTTCGACGACGTGCCCGTGCCGGAGTTCACCGGCGTGCGCGTGGTCGAGCCGACGATCGCCGAGCTGCGCGAGATGGTCGACTGGCAGTTCCTGTTCCTGGCCTGGGAGCTCAAGGGCAAGTACCCGGCGATCCTGGAGCAGCCCGTCGCGCGCGAGCTCTTCGACGACGCGACCGCGCTGCTCGACGAGATCATCGCCAACGGCTCTTTCACCGCCCGCGGCGCGTACGGCTACTGGCCCGCCCACGCCGAGGGCGACGACATCCTGCTGGACGGCGAGTACGCCGGCCGCGGCTTCCCCATGCTGCGCCAGCAGACGAAGAAGCCCGAAGGCCGCGCCAACCGCTGCCTGGCCGACTACCTCGCGCCTTCCGGCGACCACCTCGGCGGCTTCGCCGTGGCCATCCACGGCGCCGAGGAGCTGGCCCACCACTACGAAGCCGAGCACGACGATTACCGCGCCATCATGGTCAAGGCCCTGGCCGACCGCCTGGCCGAGGCGTTCGCCGAGTACATCCACCTGGAGGCCCGCCGCCGCTGGTTCGAGCCCGACGCGCAGCCGAAGCTGGAAGACCTGCACGCCGAACGCTTCCGCGGCATCCGCCCGGCGCTGGGCTACCCCGCGAGCCCCGACCACAGCGAGAAGAAGGACCTCTTCGACCTGCTCGGCGCCCGCGAGCTCGGCATCGGCCTCACCGAGTCCTACGCGATGACCCCGGCCGCCGCCGTCAGCGGCCTGATCTTCGCGCACCCCGAGTCCCGCTACTTCACCGTCGGACGCCTCGGCCGCGACCAGGTCGAGGACTACGCGCGCCGGCGCGGCCTGGACCTCGACGAGGTCGAGCGGTGGCTGCGGCCGAACCTCGCGTACTGACCCGGAACCACGGCCGGCGCGGGGTGCCCCGCGTCGGCCGTGTCCGGTTCCGGTAGTCCGAACGGGCGCGAACGGGACGAAACAACCTGGCGCAGCGCCCGGAAAGGCAGCCCGGACCTGCGCAAAGGCGGTGCTGCGGTTACCTTTTCCCCGTGCGTGGATTGAGTGCGGTGAGGTTCGGGGCGGTGGCGCTCCTCGTGGTGGTCGCGGCGGGCGCGGTGGTGTCGGCGGCCGGCAACGCGTGGTGGTGGTTCCTCGCCGGGCCGCTGCTGGTGCCGGCGGTGGTCGGGGTGTACGACTTGGTGCAGCGCAAGCATTCGGTGCTGCGCAACTACCCCGTGCTCGGCCACGCGCGGTTCCTGCTGGAGGCGATCCGTCCGGAGCTGCAGCAGTACTTCATCGAGCGCAACTTCGACGGGCGCCCGTACGACCGCGACGTGCGCAACATCGTCTACCAGCGCGCGAAGGGCACCGTCGCGGAGGAACCGTTCGGCACCGAGCGCGACGTGTACGCCGACGGCTACGAGTTCCTCGTGCCCTCCATGGCGCCGGTCAAGCAGGTCGAGACGCCGCCGCGCGTGCGGATCGGCGGGCCGGACTGCACGAAGCCGTACGACATGGCGTTGCTGAACGTGTCGGCGATGAGTTTCGGCAGCCTTTCCGCCAACGCGATCCTCGCGCTCAGCAAGGGCGCCGCGCTCGGCGGGTTCGCGCACGACACGGGCGAGGGCGGCCTGTCGGAGTACCACCTGCGCGGCGGGGGAGACCTGATCTGGGAGGTCGGCACCGGCTACTTCGGCTGCCGCACCTCCGACGGCGACTTCGACCCGGCCGTGTTCGCCGACAAAGCGCAGCACGACAACGTGAAGTGCGTGTCGCTCAAGCTTTCCCAGGGTGCGAAGCCCGGGATCGGCGGCGTGCTGCCGGGGTCGAAGGTCAACGCCGAGATCGCCCGGGTGCGTGAGGTGCCGATCGGGCAGACCGTGATTTCCCCGCCGTACCACCGCGTTTTCTCCACGCCGCGCGAGCTGGTGCACTTCGTCGCGCGCATGCGTGAGCTCTCGGGCGGCAAGCCCACCGGTTTCAAGCTGTGCGTGGGCTCGCGGCGGCAGGTGCTGGCGCTGTGCAAGGCGATGGCGGACGAGAACGTCACGCCCGACTTCATCGTCGTCGACGGTTCCGAGGGCGGCACCGGCGCCGCGCCGCTGGAGTTCGCCGACCACCTCGGCACGCCGCTGACCGAAGGCCTCATCACCGTCCACAACGCACTCGTCGGCACCGGCCTGCGCGACCGCATCCGCTTGGGCGCCAGCGGAAAGGTCGCCACGGGCGCCGACCTCGTGAAGCGGCTGATCCAAGGCGCCGACTACACCAACGCCGCGCGGGCGATGATGTTCGCCGTCGGGTGCATCCAGTCGCAGCGCTGCCACACCAACAAGTGCCCGGTCGGCGTCGCGACGCAGGACCCGCGGCGCGGGCGCGCGCTCGACGTCGGGGACAAGTCGCAGCGGGTGCAGCGCTACCAGCACTCGACCGTCGCCGGGGCGCTGCAGATCATGGCCGCGATGGGCGTGTCCGACCCGGCCGACCTCGCGCCGCACCAGCTGCGCCGCCGCCTCGACCCGCACGTGGTGCGCTCCTACGCCGAGCTGTACGAGTGGCTGGAGCCGGGGCAGCTGCTCGCCGAGCCGCCCGAGGAGTGGGCCGTCGACTGGAAGGCCGCGGACCCCGACCGGTTCACCGTGTAGCGGGACACTCCGGCATGTCCGGCATAGGCCGCACGATGCCGCCGGGCTAGGGTGGGCGGAGGTTGAAAAGGCAGCCTTCGAGCCCCGGTGTGGATTCGTCCGCGCCAGGGCTCTCGTTCGTGTCGCCGTGACCCCGTGGGCGGGGCGGGGTCGGAGTCGGCGCGTTTCCCGAAAGGCTGAGTGTTCTGTCTGACACAGTGGAGCGGGACGCCTCGCCGGTCGTCCCCAGAGCCGATCCGGCCGCGCCGGGTTCGCGGTTGCGTGTGCTCCTGATCGAAGACGACGACGGCGACGCCCTGATCGTCGAGGAGATGCTGGCCGACGCGTCGGTGCCGGCCACCCTCGCCCGGGCGCGCACGCTCGCCGAGGCGCTCAAGGGCCCGGTCGTGGCCGACTGCATCCTGCTCGACCTCCAGCTCCCCGACGCCATGGGCCTCACCGGGCTCACGCGGCTGCGCCAGCACGCGCCCGGCACCGCCGTGGTGGTGCTGACCGGGCAGAACGACGAGACCACCGGGGTCGCCGCCGTCGCGGCGGGCGCCCAGGACTACCTCGGCAAGAACCAGGTCGACGGCCCGCTGCTGGGCAAGGCGCTGCGCTACGCGTGGGAACGCAAGCGCACCGAGCAGGTGGAGCAGCAGCTGCTGCAGCAACAGCTGCTGGCCAGCGAGAACTCGCGCCTGGAACGCGGCCTGCTGCCCACCCCGCTGCTCGCCGACCCGCACCTGGAGCTGGCGTCGAAGTACCGCCCGGGCCGCAACGGCTCCCTGCTGGGCGGCGACTTCTACGACGCCGTGGAGCTCACCGACGGCACGGTGCACCTGGTGATCGGCGACGTCTGCGGCCACGGCCCGGACGAGGCCGCCCTCGGCGTCGCGCTGCGCATCGCGTGGCGCGCCCTGGTGCTCGCCGGCATGCCGATGGCCGACGTGCTCGCGACGGTCGAGCGCGTCCTCGTGCACGAGCGGATCCGCCCGCTGTTCGCGACGCTGTGCACGGTCGTCGTCGCCCCCGACCGCCGGTCGGCGCGGATGAGCCTCGCCGGCCACCCGCCCCCGCTGCTGATCAGCCGCGACGGCACCGGCCGCCTGCTGCCCGGCGACAAGCTGGGCGTGCCGCTCGGCGTCGTCCCGGACGCGCGCTGGGACCCGCTGGACGTCGCCCTCGAGCCCGGCTGGTCGCTCGTGCTCTACACCGACGGCATCTTCGAAGGCCGCGTCGGCGGTGGCGCGGAGCGCCTCGGCCACGAGGAGATGGCGCGCCTGCTCGTCGCGCTCCTGCGCGAGGCCGGCCCGGACACCGATCACGGCGTGGTGCTCGACCGGCTCATCACCCGCGTCGAGGAGCTCAACGCCGGACCGCTCGACGACGACGTCGCCCTCACCATGCTCACGCACCTGGCCGAGGAGCAGCGATGAGCGGCTCCGGGCGGGCGCAACCGCACTGGCCGATCCGCCGGTGGGTCTCGGTGGTCGGGGTCGTCGAGGCGGTGCTCCTGCTGGCGGCCGTCGCGGGCGGAGTCCTCGCGGTGGGCAACCTCAACGACGCGCGCAGCCGCCTGCTCGACCAGAGCGGCCCGCAGCTGCTGCAGGCCAACGCGCTTTCGCAGGCACTGCTCAACCAGGAGACCGGCGTCCGCGGGTTCCTGCTCACCGGCCAGCGCTCGTTCCTCGACCCCTACCTGGCCGGCCGCTCGCAGCAGGACGCCGCCGTGAGCGAGCTGCGCCGCCTCGGCGCCCTGCCCGGTACCCAGGTCGGCGACGACCTCGAATCCGTGCTGCGTGCCGCTCGCGCGTGGCAGGCGGCGGTCACCACACCGACGGCTCCCGGCGCGCCGCCGCCCGGTGTCGGCGCGGCCGACACCGGCAAGGCGTTGTTCGACCGGGTCCGGGCCACCCTCGACACGCTCTCCGCGCACGTGTCCGCCGCGCGCGACGTCGGCCGGGCCGACCTCAACGGTGCCGCCACGCAGCTCACCGTGCTGCTGCTCGTGATCGCCGGGCTCGTGGTGATCCTGTTCGTGCTGCTGTGGATCTGGCTGCGCCGGGTGATCACGGTGCCGATCATGCGGCTGGCCGCCGAGGTCCGCGCGGTGTCCGACGCCGACGACATCCACCGGCCCGTGCGCGGCAGCGGCCCGCGGGAGCTCGTGGAGCTCGGCGCCGACGTCGACGCGATGCGCCTGCGGATCGTCGGCGAGGTCAGCGAGCTGGAGCACGCGCACGAGCTGCTCGACACCCGCACGCAGGAGCTCGAACGGTCCAATTCGGACCTCGAGCAGTTCGCCTACGTCGCCTCGCACGACCTGCAGGAGCCGCTGCGCAAGGTGGCGAGCTTCTGCCAGCTGCTCGAACGCCGCTACAAGGGCCAGCTCGACGAACGCGGCGAGCAGTACATCGCCTTCGCCGTCGACGGCGCGAAGCGCATGCAGAACCTCATCAACGACCTGCTGTCCTTCTCCCGCGTGGGCCGCCGCGCGGGGGAGATGACCGTGGTGGACACCGGGAAGCTGCTCGACGACGCGCTCGGCAACCTCGAGCCCGTGATCGAGGAGACCGGCGCGCGGATCGAGCGCGGCGAGCTGCCCGAGGTGCGGGGCGAGGGGCCGTTGCTCACCGCCGTGCTGCAGAACCTGGTCAACAACGCGCTGAAGTTCCACGGCGAAGCCCCGCCCGTCGTCCGCGTGAGCGCGGAACGCGAGGGCGAGGAGTGGCTGTTCTCCGTGTCGGACAACGGGATCGGCATCGAGGCGCAGTACGCCGAGCGGATCTTCGTGATCTTCCAGCGGCTGCACAGCAAGTCGGCCTACGGTGGGACCGGGATCGGGCTCGCGATGTGCCGCAAGATCGTGGAGTTCCACGGCGGGCGCATCTGGCTCGACACCGACGTGACCGAAGGCAGCCGCTTCCGCTTCACCCTGCCCGTGCTCGAAGCCGCGCCCCAGCCCGCGGCGGACACCGGGCACACCGAGCCCCTGATCGAGACCCGGACCGGGAACGAGGACGCATGACCGAAACCATGGCCCCCATCGACATCCTGCTCGTCGAGGACGACCCCGGCGACGTGCTGATGACGCAGGAGGCGTTCGAGCACCACAAGATCCGCAACGCGCTCTACGTGGTGGCCGACGGGGTCGAGGCGCTGCAGTTCCTGCGCCGCGAGGACCAGTACGCCGACGCGCCGCGCCCGGGCCTGATCCTGCTGGACCTCAACCTGCCCCGGAAAGACGGGCGCGAGGTGCTCGCCGAGGTCAAGGCGACGCCGGAGCTGCGCAGCATCCCGGTCGTGGTGCTGACGACATCGGAGGCGGAGGAGGACATCCTGCGCAGCTACGACCTGCACGCCAACGCGTACGTGACCAAGCCCGTGGACTTCGACCGGTTCGTGGAGGTCGTGCGCCAGATCGACGATTTCTTCGTCACCGTCGTGAAGCTGCCGCGCTGAGCACCGGCAGTGGCGCGCTCGGCGGCGATCCTGCACGATGGGATCTCGTGACGTCTTCTCCCCGGGATGTGCCCGAATCCGGCGACCTGCTGGTCACGGTGCGGTGGCACGAGCGGGCCGCCGTGGTGACCGTCGCGGGCGAGATCGACCTCGTCACCGCGCCCGAGCTCGACGAGATCGTGACCGGGGTGGTCGACGAGCGTCCCGAGGCGCTCGTGGTCGACCTGCGCCAGGTCACCTTCCTCAGCTCGGCCGGCCTGCAGGTGCTGGCCGCGGCGCACCAGCGGCTGGGGGAGCGGGGGCTGCGCGTGGTCTCGACGTCGCACGTCACGACGCGGCCGCTCACCAGCACCGGGCTCGACACGTGGATCGGCCTGTTCACCACCGTCGACGAGGCGCTCGCTTCGGGAACGGAGGCGTGAGCGTGGCCCTGCCCGAAGACAGCCCGCGCGTGGACACGCGGCCGGGTCAGACCCCGCTCAGCTGCCGCGACGTCGTGGCCGAGCCGGGTGCGCTGCGCGCGCTGCGCCACCGGCTCACGGCGTGGGTGCGTGCGGCGGGCGTGCCCGAGGAACGGGCGCAGGACATCGTGCTCGCCAGTTACGAAGCGCTGGCCAACGTCGCCGACCACGCGTACGGCGGCGACGGGCGGGGGCTGCTCGACCTCGAAGCCGTGGTGCGGGCGGACCGGGTCGAGGTCGTGATCACCGACCACGGGCACTGGCGCGCGCCGGTCGACGACCCGAATCCCGTGTCGCTGCGCGGCCGCGGGCTTCTGCTGCTGCGCGCGAGCGCCGACCACGCCGACATCACGCCCGGTGTCGACGGCACCGTGGTCACCCTCGCGTGGAACCTCGCCCCGGCCCGGTCGGCCTGACGGCTCAGGGGTTGACCGGCTGCGGTTCGGCGGGCCGCCCGGCCGCCCGCCGGCGCAGGAGGAACCGTTGCACCTTGCCGCTGGGGTTGCGCGGCAGTTCGCTCACGAACTCCACCCGGCGCGGGTACTTGTACGGCGCCGCAACGGATTTCGCGAAGTCCTGCAGCTGCTTGACCATCGCGGCGCCGCTGTCCGCGCCTTCGCGCAACACCACGTACGCCGCCACGATCGACCCGCGCGCCTCGTCCGGCGCGGCGACCACGGCGCACTCCAGCACGTCGGGGTGGGCCATGAGGACTTCCTCGACCTCGGGGCCCGCGATGTTGTACCCCGACGACACGATCATGTCGTCGCTGCGGGCGCGGTACTGGAAGTAGCCGTCGGCGTCGCGTACATACGTGTCGCCGGTGAGGTTCCAGCCGTCCTCCACGAACACGGTCTGGCGGTCGTCGGCGAGGTAGCGGCAGCCCGTGGGGCCCTGAACGGCGAGCCGGCCGGGCGTGCCGTCGGGCACCGGGCGGCCCTCGTCGTCCACGATGCGCGCGCGGAACCCCGGCACGACCCGGCCGGTGGAGCCCGGGCGGGTTTCCTCGTCGGCGGCGGAGATGAACACGTGCAGCATTTCCGTGCTGCCGATGCCGTCGATGAGCCAGCGGCCGGTGGCCTCGTGGAAGTCGACGGCCACGCTCTCCGGCAGCGCCTCGCCCGCCGAGACCGCGCGGCGCAGCGCCGACAGCGAGGCTCTTCGGTCGGAGGCGAGGATCGCGCGGTAGGCCGTGGGCGCGGTGAACAGCACCGTGACGCCGTGGGCCGTCGCGAGGTCGGCCAGCTCCGCCGGGGTCGCGCGTTCGACCAGCAGCGTGGCCGCGCCCGCGTGCAGCGGGAAAACGAGCAGCCCGCCGAGGCCGAACGTGAACGCGAGCGGCGGCGTGCCCGTGAACAGGTCGGTCGGCTCGGGCTTCACGAGGTGGCGCGAGAACGTGTCCGCGATGGCGATGAGGTCGCGGTGGAAGTGCATGGTGGCCTTGGGCCGCCCGGTGGTGCCGGAGGTGAAGGCCAGGATCGCGACGTCGTCGGCGGCCGTCTCGACGTCGGCGAACGTCGGGGGCCGCGTCGCGCAGCGGGCCGCCAGGTCGTCGGGGGAGTCGCCGCCGAAGGCGAGCAGCGGCAGGGCGAACGGCAGCAGGTCCTCGGTGTAGCGGTGGTCGGCGAGAGCCAGGACAGGGGAGGACGCGTCGACGATCTTGGTCAGCTCGTGCGTGCGCAGCATCGGCATCGTGGTCACGGCGACCGCGCCGGCCTTGAGCACGCCGAGCCAGCACGCGGCGAGCCACGGTGTGTTCGGTCCGCGCAGCAGCACACGGTTGCCCGGCACCACGCCGAGGCTCACCAGCGTGCCCGCGATCTGGTTGGCGCGCGCGAGGAGTTCGCCGTAGGTCCAGCTGCCCGTCGGCGAGAGCACCGCGGGCCGGTCGGGGCCCCACTGCGCGACCGCTCCGTCGAGCAGGCGGGTTGCGGCGTTGAGCCGATCGGGGTAGTGCAGTTCGGGAAGCTCGAAGAGCAGGTGCGGCCACTGGTCGAAGGGAGGCAAGTTGTCCCGGCAGAACGTATCCGAGTGGGCACTGGGCGTGAGCTGCACGGCTGACCTCATTTCCCGTGGCGGCCGTCAAGAGAACGCCACTGTAATACAATTTACGATCGTCAGGAAGACGCTAGAGCGGCCGAAGGGGGCCGGGCCATGGGTGCGGTCGTGAAACCCGAGGTCGACACGCGCGATCCGGACGAGGCTCGGTCGCGGCTCAGCGACGTCTACTGCCCGCACCGGCTCGACCTCGTCGGCGGCGCACGCGGGTTCGTCTGCCGGCAGAGCTCGCGCGGGTTCGCCAAGGTGCGGCTGTTCGACCTCGTGTACGGCGGGCCCGAGGTGCGCGTGGACCCGGTGCCCTTCGACGACTTCGTGCTCGTCACGCGTCCGCTCAAAGGCCGCTTCGCCGTCCGCTCGACCGCGGAGGGGCTGGTCGGCGCCGGGCCGGGCGCGCTCGTGATGGACGCGTACGGCTCGTACCAGCTGCGGTGGTACGACAGCGCCGAGGTGCTCAACACCGTGCTGGACCGCGACGGGCTCGAACGGATCGCGGCCGAGCTGCGCGGGTGGGACGAACCGCGGCCGGTCCGGTTCGCGCTCGGCGCGCCCGCGTCGGCCGCCGCCGCGCGCCGCTGGGACACCGTGACCCGGCTGCTGCTCGAGGAAACGCGGTCGGACGACGGGATGGCGAACAGCCCGCTGCTCGCCGCGCAGCTGTTCCGGCTCGCGGCGACCGCGCTGCTGGAGGCGTACCCGAGCACGTTCGGCGAACCGGAGGCCGAGCCGGCCGGCCCGGCGGCGCCGGCGGCCGTGCGGCGGGCCGAGGCGTTCATCGAGCTGAATGCCGGCGAGGACATCGGGTTGCTCGAGATCGCGGCCGCCGCGCGGCTGAGCGTGCGCGGGTTGCAGGCCGCGTTCAGCCGCGCGGGCCGACCGTCGCCCGTGGCGTACCTGCGGGAGACGCGGTTGCGCCGGGCGCACGCCGAGCTGCGCGAGCGGTCGCCGGAGGAGACGACGGTGGCGTCCGTCGCGGCGCGATGGGGCTTCGGCAACGCGGGGCGGTTCAGTGCCGAGCACCGGCGCCTCTACGGCTGTGGGCCGTCGGACACCTTGCGCGGCAAGGGATAACCGCGCCGCGCTGTCCGGGAAAAGCCGGTTCGCGCACGGCGGGGGCCGGGGAACGCACGGCGCGTTGACTGCCCGTCGCGTTCCCGAATACTCCGCAGGAGATGTAAGCCACGTCACTGCCGGAGGAGGACCCCCGTGACCGTCGACCAGCTCGAACCGGCGCTCGCTTCCCACTACGAACCGTTGATCAACGGTGAGTTCCGCTCGATCTCCACCGAGACGTTCCCGGCGGTGGACGCCGCGACCGGCGCGCAGCTCGCGACGATCACCCGCGGCGGCGCGGCCGACGTCGACGTCGCCGTGGCCGCCGCCCGCGCCGCGTTCCCGAAGTGGGCCGCCACACGGCCCGAGGAGCGGTCGCTGCTGCTGCACCGCCTCGCCGACTGGATCGAGGCCAACGCCGAGCGCCTGGCCGCCATCGACACGATGGACATCGGCCGCACGATCTTCGAAACGCCGCTGGACCACCGGATCGCTGTGGGGCAGTACCGGTTCTTCGCCTCGGCCGCCGTCACGCACGACGGCTGGAACCACCCCGTCGCCGGCGGCTGGGCCATCGCGAAGCGCGAGCCGATCGGCGTCGTCGGGCAGATCATCCCGTGGAACGTGCCCGCGATCATGACGGCGTTCAAGCTCGCCCCGGCGCTCGCGGCGGGCAACACGGTGGTGCTCAAGCCGGACGAGAACGCTTCACTGTCCACTTTGGAACTGTGCACGAAGCTCGCCGAGCTCTTCCCGCCCGGCGTGGTGAACGTCGTGCCGGGCTTCGGCGACGAGGCCGGCGCGGCGCTCACGGCGCACCCGGACGTGGACAAGCTCGCTTTCACCGGCTCCGCGGAGGTCGGCCGGCTCGTCGCCCACGCCGGCGCCGAGCGGCTCGTGCCGGTGTCGCTGGAGCTGGGCGGCAAGAGCCCGAACATCGTGTTCCCCGACATCGAGGACCTCGACCGCGTGATCGACAACGCGACGTTCGCCGCCACCTACTGCAACGGCCAGTCCTGCCTCGCCGGCACCCGCCTGTTCGTGCACGACGACCTGTACGACGACTTCCTGGGCAAGCTCTCCGCGAGCTTCCAGGGCGTCCGCCTCGGCTCCCCGCTCGACCCGGCCACGCGGCTGGGCTGTCTCGTGTCGGAGAAACAGGGCCGGCGCGTGCTGGACTACATCGACTCCGGCCGCTCCGACTCGTCGCTCGTCACCGGCGGCGGCCGCGCGACGGTGTCCGGCAGCGAGCACGGCTGGTTCATCGAGCCGACCGTGTTCGAGACGGAGAACTCCAGCCGCATCGCGCAGGAGGAGATCTTCGGCCCGGTGCTGTCGGTCATCCGCTGGAAGGACTACGACGCGCTCATCGACCAGGCCAACGACGTCGAGTACGGCCTCGCCGCCGGCGTCTACACGACCAACCTGAAGAACGCGATGCGCACGGCCGACCGCCTCCACGCCGGCTCGGTGTGGGTCAACCAGTATTTCAACCTCGTCGACGGCTCGCCCTTCGGCGGCTACAAGGGCAGCGGCCTCGGCCGGGAGTACTGCAAGGAAACGCTGGACATGTACACGCAGCTGAAGTCGATCGTGCTGGCGGAGGAACTGCCGCCGCCGCTCTTCGGCTGACTCCCGTCCACCGCACCCGATGCGGCGTTCGGTGCGTTGAGCGCACCGAACGCCACATTGGGGTGTTCAGGGCCGGGTCAGTTACGTGCGTCGAGGTACTGCGGGTCCGGCGGCGGGATCGGGGTGTCGGGGATGCCCGCCAGCAGCGTGCTCATCGCGTGGAAGTACGGCGGGGCCGCCACCGTGCCACCGAACGCGCCGTGGCCGCAGCGGCCGAGGTGCACGGGTGTGCCCGGGCAGATCTCCTCCGGGTGCGGTCCGTCGGCGAACACCATGGACGACACGGCGAAGTTGTCCACCCCGCCGACGAACGCGACGGACTCCGACAGCTGCGTGGTCCCCGTCTTGCCGATGTCCGGGCGCGTCCAGCCGGCCGAGTGCGCGGCGGCGGCCGAGGTGCCCACGGTGGTGTCCTGAGAGAGCCCGGCCTCCAGCGTGTTGGCGACGCCCGTCGGGATCACCTGCTCGCACCCCTGCTGCTTCACGGGCACCGCCTGGCCGTTGCGGTCGGTCACCGACAGGATCGGGTCG
The DNA here is from genome assembly GCF_042896185.1 of Amycolatopsis sp. NPDC001319. Lineage (NCBI taxonomy): Bacteria > Bacillati > Actinomycetota > Actinomycetes > Pseudonocardiales > Pseudonocardiaceae > Amycolatopsis > Amycolatopsis sp. NPDC001319. The sequence continues at coordinate 333,586 of NZ_JBIAWY010000008.1, forward strand.
GGCGGGCACCACATGCCGCCGCTCATCAGCGTCGCCGAGACGTTCGCCATCTCCAGCGGGCTCACCGGGCTGTTGCCGAGGGTGAACGAGAGCAGGTTCTGGAAGTACTGCGACTGTGGCTCGTCGTACTGCGGATTCTTCGATCGAGAGTCCGACGGGTCGGTGATGGGCGGGTTGCCCGCGTCGTTGGTCGCCAGGGTGTTGCGCAGCCCCAGCTTGCGGGCCATGTCCAGCACGGCGGGCATGCCGACCTGCGACTCCAGCCCGACGAACGCGACGTTCGGCGACGTCGCCAGGCCGCTGGCAAGCGAGATCGGGTCGGGGTAGCTGGTGCCGTCGTTGCTCACCGAGTAGCACGGCGTGTACTTGTTCGCGTTCGGTGGCGTGAAGCAGTTGCTGAACGGGTTGGGCAGCGGCGTGTTCAGCCCCGCCTTGCCCGCCACCATCGCGGCGGCCGAGGTGAAGATCTTGAACGACGAACCGGCGCCGAACTTGTTGCTCGCGTCGGCCACGATGTTCGTGGACGTCTCACCCTGGGCGGGATCGGTGCCGTAGTTGCGGTTGGCGACCATCGCGAGCACCTGGTGCCCGCTCGCGCCCGGCTGCACCACGGCGAACGTGTTGGCCACGCCGTCCTGCGTCGTCGGCACGTTGGCGTCCACCGCGTCCTTCACGACCTGGCTCACGTGCGGGTCCATCGTGGTCTTCACGACGTAGCCGCCGGTGTCGAGCTGGTCGACCGTGAACCCGGCCTGCTTGAGGTAGTTCACCGCGTACGCGCAGAAGAACCCGGCGTCGGGCGCTGCGCCCAGGCACGTGCTCGACGGCGCGGCCGGGCGGGTGCCCACCACGCCGAGCGGCGTCGCTTTCGCGGTGGCGGCGAAGGAAGCGGGGATGGACTTGGCCGTGACCATGGAGTCGATGACGGTGTTGCGCCGCTTGAGCGCGTTGTCCGGATGCGTGTACGGGTTGTAGACGCTGGGGTTGTTCACCATGCCCGCCAGCAACGCCGCCTGCGGCACGGTCAGTTTGTCCGCTGTGGTCCCGAAATACGCTTCCGCCGCCGCGCCGATGCCGTAGACGGTGCCGGTGTACTCGACCACGTTCAGGTAGTCGGCCAGCACGTCGTCCTTCGGCACGGTCTGGCTGATCTGCACGGCCATCTTGGCCTCGCGCAGCTTGCGGGCCAGCGAGTCTTCGCGGTCCTTCTCCTGCGCCGTCTTGTCGTTGCGGTCGACGACGTTGATGAGGTAGTTCTTCACGTACTGCTGCGTGATCGTCGACGCGCCCTGCAGGTCTCCGCCCGAGCTGTCGTTCACGGCCGCGCGCAGCATGCCCTGCGGGTCCACGCCGCCTTCGGTGTAGAAGCGGCGGTCCTCGATGTCGACGATCGCGGCCTTCATCGCGGGCGAGATCTGCGCCGCGGTGACCGGAATGCGGTACTGCGCGTACAAAGTCGCGATCGTGCTGCCATTCCGGTCCGTCACTGTCGTCACCAGTGGCGGGTCCGCGTGCTCCAGGTCCGCGGAGATCGCGTCGACGGAATCACTGACCTGATTGGACAAAACGCCCGCGCCGATCGCGACCGGAGCCATCGTGCCGGCGACGAGAACGCCTGCCAGCACGCACAATCCGAGGAACGGGGCTACCCCCTTGCCTTTTCCCACGGTCCCCAACCTACGACCGGGCTCGTGTGAATACGGTGGGTAAAGCGGAACTTGTCATCGAGCCAACCTTCCGAGCAGAGCCGATGCGACGCCGATCGCCAGTGCGGTCGCACCCACTAGGACGCCGAAGTCCAGCCCGAGGTTGGCCGGAGTGCCGATGAGAAGTCCGCGAAGGGCGTCGACCTGGTAGCTCAACGGGTTGATGTGGCTGAGCACCTTCAGCCAGCCGGGCATGAGGTCCACCGGGTAGAGGGCGTTGGACCCGAAGAACAACGGCATGGTGATGGCCTGCCCGATCCCCATCAGCCGGTCGCGGGACAACACGATGCCGGCGATCACGATGGAGAAGCAGCAGAAGAACGCCGAACCGAGGATCACGATCACGACCATGCCCAGCAGCCGCAGCGGGTTCGCCGTGAGACCGACGCCGAGGATCGCCGAGAGCACCAGCACCATCAGCGCCTGCACCAGCGCGCGCAGCCCGGCCGCGAACGCCTTGCCCGCCACGAGCGCGGCCCGCGGCGTCGGCGTGACGAGCAGCTTCGCGAGCACACCCGCGTCGCGTTCCCAGATGATCTGGATGCCATAGAAGATGGAGATGAACAACGCCGACTGCGCGAGGATGCCGGGCGCGAGGTAGTCGAGGTAGGGGATCGAGCCGGTCGGGATCGCGTGGATCCGCGTGAACGTCTCGCCGAAGATCAGCAGCCACAGGGCGGGCTGGATCGCGCGGGTGATCAGCTCCGACTGGTCGCGGCGCAGTTTCTGCAGCTCCACCAGGCACATCGCGCCGATGCGCGAGAGCAGGATGCGGAGCTGTTCGAGTGGTCCCGGGTCAGCCGAGACGGCGGGCGGTGCGGCGAGTGGCGCGGACATTGCGCATCCCTCCTGTTTCGCTCTGCAGCGCGTCGCCGGTCATCGACCGGAACACGTCGTCCAAAGTGGAATCGGGGCCGAGGTCGGCCTCCAGCTCGGCGGGTGTGCCGAGCGCGCGGATCCGGCCGCTGTGCATGAGGGCGACGCGGTCGCAGTATTGCTCTGCTTCATCCATGTAGTGCGTGGTGACGAGCACGGTCATGCCGGTGCGCTCGCGGATCTCGGTGATGCGGTCCCACACCGCCGAGCGCGCCACCGGGTCCAGGCCCACGGTCGGCTCGTCGAGCACCAGCAGCCGCGGGGAGCTCACCAGCGCCTGCGCGAGCTCGAGGCGCCGGATCATGCCGCCGGAGTAGCCGCCGACGGGCCGTTCGGCCTCGTTCAGCAGGCCCACCAGGTCGAGCGCGCGGTGGACCTCGTCGGCGCGGCGGGCGCGCGGGACGTCGAACAGCCGCGCGAACAGCGACACGTTCTCGCGCCCGGTGAGCGCGCCGTCGGCCGAGAGCTGCTGGGGCACGTAGCCGATCAGCCGGCGCACGGCCATGCGGCGGCGCGTGACGTCGACGCCGAACACGGAGATGGCGCCCGCTTCGAGGGGCAGCAGGGTGGTGATCATGCGGATGGTGGTGGTCTTGCCGGCGCCGTTCGGCCCGAGCAGGCCGAAGATTTCGCCCGGCACGATCTCCAGGTCGACGCCGTCCACGGCCTTCGTGGTGCCGAACGAGTGGTGCAGGTCCGTGCACCGGACGGCGGGCCCGGCCTCGCGGTCGGTTTCGGCGGCGGTCATGCCTCCTCCTTCAGGACGTCCATCAGCTTCTCCAGCGCGGGCAGGGCCGCGGTGATCGACGCGGTGTCCTCTTCGGACAGCTGCGTGAGCGCGGCCGAGACCAGCCCGGTGCGTGCCTTGCGCCAGATCGCCATGCGCTCGCGCGCGGCCTCGGTCACCTCCAACTGTGCGGCGCGCCGGTCGGCCGGGTCTACCTCACGGCGCAGCAACCCGGCTTCGACGAGGAGGTTCACGAGCGTGCTCACCGAGTTGCCGGCGAGGCTCAGCTCGCGCGCCGCCGCGGCGACACCGATGCCGGGCAGGCGGTCGACCACCCGCAGCAGCTCGACCTGCGCGCCGGGCAGGGGAGGGCCGGGCACTTCCGCGCGCACCCGCCGCCGCACGACGCGCCGGATGCCCTGCACGGCGGACATCAGCCGCTCGGCGAGGTCGGGAGGTGGGATCATGCCTCCGAGATTAGCTCTGAGTCAGAGTTATTAGCAACGCTGATTGTCGGGTTGGTCGGCTTTGCGTTTCACGCCAGCTGCGCGACGACCATCGAAACGCCGAGCGCAGTCATCGTCACGGCGATCAGCCCGTCGAGCACTCGCCATGCCGCGGGCCGCGCGAACACCCCCGCGAGCCGGCGCGCGCCCAGGCCCAGCGCGCTGAACCAGACGGCGCTGGCCAGCGCGGCGCCGACGCCGAAGGCCCAGCGGCCGCCGCCCTGGCCCGCCGCGACCGAGCCGAGCAGAAGCACCGTGTCGAGGTAGACGTGGGGGTTGAGCCAGGTCAGCGCGAGCCCAGTGAGCACCGTGCGCCGCGGGGACACGGGCTCGAGCGCGCCGGTCGTCAGCGCGCCGGGCTTCAGGGCGCGCCTGGCCGCGAGGAACCCGTACGTCACCAGGAACGCCCCGCCGACGACCCCGATCGCCGTGATCGCCGCCGGCCAGCGCCGCAGCACCGCGCCGATCCCGCTCACGCCGGCGGCGATCAGCACGACGTCCGACAGCGCGCACACCACGATCAGCCGTTTGACCGCCCCACCGCGCAACCCTTGTTGCAGCACGAACGTGTTCTGCGCCCCGATGGCGACGATGAGCGAGAGGCCGGTGCCGAAGCCGGCGGCGAGTGCGGGAACCACGCCTTCGACCGTAAGGCGGGGTTTCGGCGTTAGGCCAGCTAAAGATTCTTACGTAACATTAGCTCTCGTGATGTCGGATCTCCCGCTCGACCAGGTCCGGACGCTCCTCGCCGTGGTCGACGAGCAGTCCTTCGACCGCGCGGCCGCCGTGCTGCACGTGACGCCGTCGGCGGTCAGCCAGCGCGTGAAGGCGCTCGAACAACGCCTGGGGCGCGTGCTGATCCTGCGGACGAAACCCGTGCGGCTCACCGGCTCGGGCCAGGTCGTCGTGCGCTTCGCCCGCCAGCTCACCCGCCTGGAGGAGGACACCCGCGCGGAGCTCGGCCTGGTCGGCGCGGCCGGGCCGGTGACCCTGCCCATCGCCGTGAACGCCGACTCGCTGGCCACCTGGTTCCTGCCCGCGCTGGCCGCCGTGCCTGGCGTCGGCTCCGCCCCGGCCGTGGCGTTCGACCTCCACAGCGAAGACCAGGACCACACCGCGACGCTGCTGCGCGAGGGCCTGGTGATGGCCGCCGTCACGTCGGCGCCGAACCCCGTGCAGGGCTGCACTTCGACGCGCCTGGGCCGGATGCGCTACCGCGCCGTCGCGTCCCCGGCGTTCGTCGCGCGGTGGCTCATGGACCGCCCGCTGCCCGAGGCCCTCCCGGCGGCGCCCGCCGTGCTGTTCGGCCGCAAGGACGAGCTGCAGGACCGCTTCCTGCGCGGCCTCACCCGCCGCGGCGCGACCGGGGTGCGCCACTTCGTGCCCTCCTCGGAGTCCTTCGTGGACGCCGTGGCCGCCGGACTGGGCTGGGGGATGGTCCCGGAGCTGCAGCACCGCGCCGACGAGCTGGTGGACCTCGCCCCGGACCACCCCGCCGACGTGCCGCTGTACTGGCAGCAGTGGAAACTCGATTCGCCCGCCCTGGCGACGGTGGCCGCCGCGGTCGTCGCGGCGGCGGCCACGGCGCTGCGGCAGTGAGCGTTCAGCGTGTGCTGAGTGTCCTGAGTGTCCCGTGTGGACCGTCGGACGTCAGTGCTCCTGGCTCGCGCTGAGCACCCCGAGCAACGCCAGCCGGTCCGCAGTGTCCGTGCCGGCCGCCGGCACGAACAGCGCCAGGATCTGGGACCGGTTCTCCTCCAGCAGCGCCTGGCAGTCGAGTTCGAGCAGCCCCATTTCCGCGTGCCGGAAGCGTTTGCGGCGGCCGCGCAGCACGGCGACGTCGTGGGCGGCCCACAGCTCGGCGAACTCCGGGCTCTCCGCGAGCAGCCGGTCGACCAGTGCGTGGGCCCGGGGGTCGTTGCGGCGGACCAGGGCCGCGCGCAAGTCGGCAGCCAGCATCCGGGATTCCTGGGCCTGGTCCTCGGGCGGGTAGGCCGCCCGGAGCTCCGGCGAGGTGAACCACCGGTAGACGGCGCTGCGGTCGGGTCCGTCGAGCCGGGTGTGGTCGCCGAAGACGGCGGTGGCGAGGGTGTTTTGTGCGAGGACTTCGCCGAGGTCGGTCATGATTTGGGCGGGCATGTCGTGGAGGCGGTCGAGGAGGCTGAGGAGGACGGGGGAGACGTGGTCGTCGGCGAGGAGGCGGTCGGGTGGGGTGTGTCCGGCGAGGCGGAAGAGGTGGTCGCGTTCGTCGAGTGTCAGGCGTAGGCGCGGGTCAGGCCGCGTAGGACGGAGGGGGTTGGTTGTGGGGCGCGGGCTTGTTCGAGGCGGGTGTAGTAGTCGGTGGAGATGCCGGCGCGGGTGGCGACCTCTTCGCGGCGCAGGCCGGGGGTGCGGCGCCGGGTGGTGGACTTGATCCCGAGCTCTTCGGGGGTGAGCGCTTCGCGGCGCACCCGCAGGAAGTGGGAGAGCTGTCCGGAGTCCATCGGTCCAGTGCCCTGCCGGTGGCCCGAGCCAGCCAGGGACCGGCAGTCCCAGGGTGAGGTTCGCTCTGCCTGCCCGGGTCCGTGCGTCGGAAAGTCGTGGGTGGGGCCGGAAGTGCCGGCCCCGGTGCCACGAAGGAGTACGTCATGACCGAACACAGCCCGAAGGCCTGGTTCCTGACCGGGGCGTCGCGCGGGCTGGGCGCTGCGTGGGCCCGGGCCGTTCTGGAGCGCGGCGACCGGCTCGCGGCGACGGCCCGGGACGCGGCGTCGTTGAAGCCGCTGGTTGACAAGTACGGCGACCAGGTGCTGCCACTGGGCTTCGACGTCCAGGACGCGACAGCCGTCCGGGAAGCCGTGGCTGCGGCCGAGGCGCGGTTCGGTGGCATCGATGTGCTGGTGAACAACGCCGGCCACATGCTCATCGGCGCGGTGGAGGAAGCCACGGACGATCAGGTCCGTGAGCAGATGGAGACGAACTATCTCGGGGCGATGTGGACCACCCGGGCCGTCCTGCCGGGGATGCGTGCCCGCGGCGGCGGCCGGATTTTCCAGGTTTCCTCGCTCGGCGGTGTGGTCGCCTACCCGGCGCTCGGGCTCTACCACGCGTCGAAGTGGGCGCTGGAGGGCGTGAGCCAATCGCTTGCGGCGGAGGTCGCGCCCTACAACATCAAGGTGACGCTCATCGTGCCGATCGTCTTCCAGACCGGCCTGGCCGCCAACTCCCCGCAGACCCAGCCCGACGTCGCGTACGCCCACATTCGCGAGGCGCACGACGACCGGGCCACGAACTTCGTCGCCGGCGACATCGAAGCCACCGGCCAGGCCGTCCTCGCACTCGCCGACGCCGAAGAACCGCCCCTGCGCGTGCTGTTCGGCGCCGGCGGCCTGGACCTGGTCCGCGCGGAGTACGCCCGCCGCCTCGACGGCTGGGAGAAGTGGGACCACCTCTCTCGCCTCGCCCACGGTTCCGCCCGCGACGCATCGTGAGCGGCTCCCAGGAAGCGATCGGCACCGTGGCCCCGGAGTTCTCCGTGGGATGAACGGCCCCGCTCGGCCGGATTTCCGGCCGGGCGGCCCGCGTCGGCGCAAGTGGCCACCCGGGACTTCCCGCTGTGGTTGGATCTCGGAGTGGATCAAAGCCCGGATCAGAGCGTGCCGCGGACGAAGTCGCCCGAGCGGCTCGTGTTCTTCAGCGACGCCGTGGTCGCCATCGCGTTGACGTTGCTGGTGCTGCCGCTCACCGATCTGGTGCCCGAGCTGGCGGCGGAGCACAAGGACGCCGTCGACGCCGTTCTGGAGCACTGGAACCAGCTCTTCAGCTTCGTGCTGAGTTTTGTGGTGATCGCGCGGATGTGGTGGGGCCACCACCGCATCTTCGAGGAGGTCCGCGCCTACAGCGGGGCGCTCGCGCTCACCAACTTCTGCTGGCTCTTCACCATCGCGGTGCTGCCGTTCCCGACGGAGCTCACCGGTGAGTACGGCACGGACCGCTTCACCACGCTCTTCTACATCGGCACGATCCTCGTCAGCAGTGCGTGCCAGACGGTGCTCGTGCTGATCGTCCGGCGGGACCCGGAGGTGGCCCTGCGCCAAGGGGGCGTGACGGATCGCTGGCTGGCCAACAACGTGCTGTCCGTCGTGGCGCTGGCGGTCGCGTTCGTCATCGGCGCGGTCCGCCCGGCCCTCGGTTACTACGCCTTGCTGCTGCTCGTCATCCCGCCGATCATCGCCCGCCGCCGGTTCAGCGGGCGCGACGACGACTGAGACTCAAGCCCACCGACGATTCACGCCTGCGGCAACGGCCACAGGTCGTCGTTGAGCATCCGCTTGAGGATCTTGCCCGTGGCGTTGCGCGGGAGCTCCGGCACGAAGTACACGTCACGCGGCACGGCGAAGCGCGCCAGCTTCTGGTGGATGTAGTGGCGCACGTCCTCGGCGTGCATGCGCGCGCCGCGGCGGAGCACGACGTAGGCGGCCAGGCGCTGGCCGAACTCCTCGTCCGGCACACCCACCACGGCCGCCTCGTAGACGCCCGGCAGTGCGACCAGCGCCTCTTCCACCGGGCGCGGGAACACGTTCTCGCCGCCGGACACGATCATCTCGTCGGCGCGGCCGGTCACGAAGAGCCGGCCCGCGGCGTCCTGGTAGCCGACGTCGCCGGTGGCCATCAGGTCCTTCGAGCGCGGCACGCTGGAGCCGTTGGTGTAGCCGTCGAAGAGCATGTCGTTGCCGACGAAGATCTGGCCCTCGTCGCCGGGCGGCACGGGGCGGCGCTCGTCGTCGAGGATGGCGATGCGGGTGCCCGGCGGGCAGCGGCCGGCGGTGGTCGGCGCGGCGCGCAGGTCGACCGGGTCGGCGATGCTGGCCCAGGAAACCTCGGTGGAGCCGTAGAAGTTGTAGAGGACGTCGCCGAAGGTGTCCATGAACGACGTCACGAACGAGCCCGACATCGCCGAACCGCTGCTGGCCACGATCCGCAGCGACGACAGGTCGTAGCGGCTGCGCACGCGCTCGGGCAGCTCGTGGATGCGCTGCAACATGATCGGCACGGCGAACAGCGCGTCGCAGCGGTGCTCGGCGATCATCCGCAGCGTCTGCTCCGCGTCGAACCGGCGGATCAGCGACAGCTCCGCCCGCACCGACATCCCGACCTGCAACGCGGCCAGGCCCCAGCTGTGGAACAGCGGCGCCGCGACGGCGATCTTGTCCCGCGCCCGCAAGGGAATCCGCGCGAGGATGCTCGCCGCTGTACTCAGGCCCTTCGGCGTCGGCCGGCGCGCGCCCTTCGGCGTGCCGGTGGTGCCGGAGGTCAGCACCACGATCTGGCCCGGCCGTTTGACCGGCTTCGGCCGCGCGGCGGAGGCGTCGTGGATGAGCTCGTCGACGGTGCGGTAGCCCTGCTCGGCGTCGTCCCACGTGCTCACGCGGGGGAAGTCACCCTGCACGCCCGCGATGGTCTGCGCGAACTCGTCGTCGGCCAGCACCGCGGCCGGCTGGTGCTCGGTGAGCACGTCCTCGACCGCAGAGGGGGAGAGGCCGGTGTTGAGCAGCACCACGTCGACGCCGAGCTTGCTGCAGCCGACGAACGCCTCGACCATCGCCGCGTGGTTGCGGCACATCAGCGCCACGCGCTGGCCCGGCCGGACGTCGAGCTTCGCCAGGGAGTTGGCCAGCTGGTTGCTGCGCTCGTCGATGTCGCGGAACGAGCGGCTGTTGCGCTCGTCGTGCACCGCGATGTCGTCGGCGCCGCGCGCGGTCGCCGCGAGGTAGCCGCCGGCGATCGTGGCGCCCCACTGCGAAAGCGAGTTGAGCTGCTTCGCGACCTTGTCCGGCCGGCCCGCGACGAGCACGCCCGCGCGCACCAGCGTGTTGGCCGTGCGCAGGGCCGTGGCGCGGTCGTACTCGGGCGGCTCGGCGGCTTCGCCGGACAGCTGCAGCTCGATCCGCTGCGTCAGCTCCTTCAGCATGCCCTTGACGGCCGAGCGCGAGAGCAGGTCGTGGTGCTCGGGCGGCAGCGACGGGAGCATCAGGCGCAGCACGATCTCCGTCTGCACGCCAGTCCCGCCCGCGAGCGCGCGCAGCTCGAACGAGACCCAGTTGCGCTCGTCGGGCAGCCCGCACCACACCACGTGTTCGCCGGGCCGGTACACCACCGCGTGGATGGTGCCTTCGACCAACGTTTCCCGGTCGGGAGCCAGCCTGATCAGGCAGCGGGGGCCGCGGCCGCGCAACGGCGCCTCGGTCACCTCGCACCAGCTGATCGCCGGCAGGAATCTCGGGTAGAGCTCGGGGGAGCCGATGATCTGCCACACCGCGTCGGGCGGGTGCCCGACGGTCGAGGTCGCCTCGACCACATCGTCTCGCATTGCGATCCGCCTCACCGCCGCGCGCGTTGCGCTCCCCGGTACGTACCGGACGCGCGTTCAGGTGCCGGGCACGCTACCAGCAATCGGCTCGGCTCCGGTACTCCGAATCACCAGCAATTCGACGGGACGGGAATTTTCAGACGAGTGCGGCGGGAACGGCAGGAACCGACGAGAGCGCCGAGCCGAGTTCGTGGCCGACGGCGAGCCGGACCTCGTCGCGCAGGCTGGCCAGTTTCGCGACGTCGATGCCGGTGGCGATGCCTTCGCGGTGAAGCAGGTGCACGAGGTCGTCGGTGGCGATGTTGCCCGAGGCCCCGGGCGCGAACGGGCAGCCGCCGATCCCGCCGAGCGACGAGTCGAAGCGGCGGATGCCGAGCCGCAGGCCCTCCCACGCGTTGGCGGCGGCGAAGCCGTAGGTGTCGTGCAGGTGCAGGCCGAGCGGCAGGTCGGGCACCGCGTCGCGCACGGCTTCGATCCCGCGGCGCAGCAGGCTCGGGTTGGCCGCGCCGATGGTGTCGGCGAGGTGCAGCACGCCGGCACCGAGCTTGGCCAGGCGTTCCGCGGTGGCGGCGGTGCGTGCGGGGTCGGTGTCGCCGTCGAACGGGCAGACGAAGGCCGTCGCGATGGTCGCCTCGAGGGCGACGTCCGCGGCGGTGAGGATCTCGGCGCAGCTCTCGAGCCGGGCGAGCGCGCCTTCGGTCGGCACGCCGGCGTTGGCCGTGCTGTGCCCGTCGCTGGCGGAGACCACCAGCCGCACGGACCGGGCGCCGGCCTCCACGGCCTGCTGCGCGCCACGTTCGGTGAAGACGAGCGTGTGGAGGGTGGCGGGGCTGGTCGCCGGGTCGAGCGTGCGCAGGAGCTCGTCGGTGTCGGCCATCTGCGGCACGCGGCGCTTCGAGACGAAGGAGCCGACCTCGAGCGCGCGGAACCCGGCGTCGACGAGGCCGCGGGCGAGGCGGAGCTTGTCGGGGGTGGGCACGGTGCGGGCTTCGTCCTGCAGGCCGTCGCGCAGCACGACCTCGGTGATGAGGACCTCGTCCATGGTGGGTCTCCTTTGTTCTCTGTGCAGGGGTCAGATGACGCCGTCGGCGCGCAGGCGCGCGCGGGTCTCGTCGTCGAAGCCGAGTTCGGCCAGCACGTCTTCGGTGTGCTCGCCGAGCTCCGGCCCGAGCGTCCGCACGCTGCCCGGGTGCTCGCCGAGCGCGGGGACGACGCCGGGGAAGGTGACCTCGACGTCTTCGTCGTCGATGCGCACGGTCCGGCGCTGGTGCATGCCGCGGGCCTCGAAGTGGGGGTCCTTGGTGATGTCCTCGGCGGTGAGGATGGGGCCGCAGGGCACGTCGGCGGCGCGCAGCGTCGTCTCGGCGGCTTCCTGCGACCGGCCCTGCGCCCAGTCACCGATGACCTGGTCGAGGCGGGCGGCGTTGGCGACTCGGCCGGCGTTGTCGGCCAGCGCCGGGTCGTCGGCGAGGTCCGGGCGGCCGATGGCGTGGGCGAGGCGGCGGAAGATGGCGTCGCCGTTGCCACTCACGACGATGTACTTGCCGTCGCCGCAGCGGTAGGTGTTCGACGGCGCGATGCCGGGCAGCGCGGAGCCGGCGGGCTCGCGGACCACGCCGAACGCGTCGAAGTCCGGGACCAGCGATTCCATCAGCGAGTAGACGGCCTCGTACAGCGCGACGTCCACGGTCTCGCCCCCGCCGCCCTCGCGTTCCCGGCGCAGCAGGCCCATCAGCGCGCCGATCACGGCGTAGAGACCGGCGACGGAGTCGGCCAGGCTCACGCCGACGCGCGTCGGCGGGCGATCGGGGTACCCGGTGAGCGCACGCAAGCCGCCGACGGCCTCGGCGACGCCGCCGAAACCGGGCCGGTCGCGGTAGGGGCCGGTCTGGCCGTAGCCGGACACGCGCACGAGGACGAGGCCGGGGTTGAGCTGCTTGAGCTCTTCGGGGCCCAGGCCCCAGCGTTCGAGCGTGCCGGGGCGGAAGTTCTCGAGGACGACGTCGGCTTTGGCGATGAGCTTGCGCGCGACGTCCTGGCCCTCGGAGGAGCGCAGGTCGAGGGTGACGGACCGCTTGTTGCGGCCCAGCGCCCGGAAGAGCAGGGAGGTGTCGCCGGCGTGCAGGCGCCAGCGGCGCAGCTCGTCGCCGCTGCCCGGGCGCTCGACCTTCACGACGTCGGCGCCGAAGTCGGCCAGCAGCCGGCCGGCGGTGGGCGCCGCGATGAAGTTCCCCAGCTCGACCACCCGCACCCCGGTGAGGGGGCCTCGATTGCTCATGATCACGCTCCAACCACATAGTGAGTTGCAGACCCAGAATACGGGCGTGCGTGTTGCCGTCAAGACGATCGAGACTGACTACACTCGGCGAAACAGTCGGGTGGGTCACAGAAGCGGGGCGGCGATGGTGGAAGAGCGGGGCGGCACCGCGCCGGTGCTGGTGCTGCGGAAGTTCAAGCAGATCCTCGAGTCGTTCACGATCGAGGAGCCCGAGCTGACCCTGCAGCAGATCACCCGCGCCACCGGCCTGCCGGCGAGCACGTGCCAGCGGCTGGTGCACAACCTGGTGCGCGAAGGCTTCCTCGACCGCTACGACGACACCTATCGCGTCGGGCTCGGCCTCGTGCGCTGGGCCGCACCGGGCACCTTCGGACTGGACCTGGTGCGGCTCGTGCGTCCCGTGCTGCACAAACTGCGCGACGACTCGGGCGAGACGGCCTGCCTGTACGTGCGCGACGGCGCCTTCCGCACGGTGGTTTCGCTGGCCGAGTCGCGCCACCCCGTGATCCGGCTGTTCGTGGTCGGCATGGTCATGCCGCTGCACGCCGGCTCGGCCGGGAAGGTCTTCCTGGCCTGGGACCGCCTCGCGCTGCGCGACGCCGTCGGCCACGGCCTGGCGCGCTTCACCGAGCACACGATCGTCGACATCGACCAGCTCAACCAGCAGCTCGCCCAGGTCCGCGCCGACGGTTACGCCAGCAGCTTCGAGGAACGCGACCTCGGCGCGGCCTCGCTCAGCGCCCCCGTGTTCGGGCTGACGGGCGAGCTGAGCGCCGTGATCGGCATCGGCGCGCCGACCCAGCGCATGACGTCGGCGGACGTGCCGCGGTTGGCGCCGCTGGTGCTCGCGGCGGCGGCCGCGGCGTCGGAACGGCTGGGCTACCGCGCGGGCATGGCGCACGACGTCACCGGCTGACCCTTTCCGGCCGCGTCGCGTCCGTGCGGGGCACTGTCACGGACCTGGTTCCCTGATCCGTCCTTCAGTTCGCGCTGGCCGGTGCCTGGACGAGTGGTCCCGGCGTCCGCTGTGGCGGGTTCGCCGGGTTCGTCGCGCGGTGAAGATTTCTTGTCGACCGATCCGATCGCGCGACTGACCACCCTTCGTGCTGGTGAGCGGCTCGACGGGGGCGGATGCGTCCCGATCGGTGGACCCCTCAGGCTGATCCACGACGCTCCGCCACCCTTGACGCCCGCGCACATCCCGCCACATCATGGGGGCACGAATCACATAGTGGATCCTGCTTGGCGCTCGATCCGCGCGGCCATGACTGTCAAAGGAGACGACGGATGGCGAACCCCCTCGACACGGCGGAGCCGGGGACGGCCGCGGTCGCGGCGCGGCTCGACCGGCTGCCGGTCACCCGCACCCACCGGCGCGCGACCGTCGCCGTCGGGCTCGGTCTGTTCTTCGAGTTCTACGAGGTGTTCCTGACCGGGACGATCAGCGCGGTGCTGGTCAGCGAGTTCAAGCTCAGCAAGGCGGCGCTCCCGCCGCTGCTGGCCTCGACGTTCCTCGGCATGTTCTTCGGCGCGCTGCTGCTCGGCCGCCTGGCCGACCGCTTCGGCCGGCGCGGGGCGTTCCTGCTGAACCTGGCGCTGTACTCGTTCTTCTCGCTGCTCGGCGCGTTCAGCGGCAACGCGATCATGCTGCTGATCACCCGGTTCTTCGCCGGCGTGGGACTCGGCGCCGAACCGCCGCTGGCCGACACCTACCTCACCGACCTGCTGCCGGCCCGCAAGCGCGGCAAGCTGATCGCGTGGGCGTACACGCTCGCGTTCTGCGGGGTGCCGGTCGTCGGGTTCCTCGCGAAGGGGCTCACCGAGGGGTCGTTCCTGGGCGTCGCCGGCTGGCGCTGGCTGTTCGTGATCGGCGCGCTCGGCGCCGGCGTCGTGTTCCTGCTGCGCCGCGGGCTGCCGGAGTCGCCGCGCTGGCTGCACTCGGTGGGACGCACGCAGGAGGCGGAGACCGTGGTCCGGGGCCTCGAGGCCGAGGCGGGCCAGCCGCCGTCCGACGAGCCCGTGCCCGCGCCGGTCGGGAAGCCCGTGCGCAAGGCCGCGCCGGTGCGGGACCTGTTCGGGCCGACGTACCGCCGCCGCACGATCATGATGACGCTCTTCCATGTGCTCCAGACCATCGGTTACTACGGCTTCGGCACGATGGTCCCGCTCGTGCTCGCCGCGAAGGGCTACCCGGTTTCGCAGTCGTTGCTGTTCACCGCGCTGACGTTCCTCGGCTACCCGGTGGGCTCGGCGTTGTCGCTGCCGCTCGTGGAACGCCTGGAGCGCAAGCACTTGGTCATCGGCTCGGTGCTCGCGATGGCGGTGTTCGGCCTCGCGTTCGGGCTCGCGAACTCCATCGCGCTCGCCATCGTCTTCGGGTTCATCTACACCGCGATCAGCAACGTGTTCTCCAACGCGTACCACATCTACCAGGCCGAGATCTTCCCGACGGGCCTGCGCTCCACGGCGTCGAGCGGCACGTACTCGATCTCGCGGCTGGCGAGTGGCGTGATGCCGTTCGTGCTGGTGCCGCTGCTCGACAGTTCGGGCGCGACCACGTTGTTCGTGGTGATCGGCGCGGCGCTCGTGCTGGTGGCGCTGGACATCGCGATCCTCGGCCCGCGCACCACGGGCCGCTCGGTGGAGAACGTGGCCGGGGAAGGCTGATCGCTCCGGACATAATGGGGCTCGTGGAAGATCTGGTCGAGGAGTACGGCCCGCGGTGGGAATCCGGGCCGTACGAACGGGGAACCGACGGACCGCGCGTGATCCTGGTCGGCACGGACACATCGCCGACGGGGTTGCGCGCGGCTTCGTACGCGGCGGGTCTGGCCCGGCGCCAGCGGGCGCGGCTGGTGGTCGTGTACGTCGCGGCGCCGTCGATGTGGGCCGGGCTGGCCGCGGCGGCCGTGGTGGACGTCGAGCAGCAGACGTTCACCGAGGAGATCGCGCAGCTGCGGTCCGAGCTGCACGGCCGCGCGGACGAGCTGGGCGTGCCGGTGACGTTCGTGGTGCGGCGCGGCGAGGCGTATCCGGAGCTGAAGGAGGCCGCGCTCGAGGTGAGTGCGGACATGGTGGTGGTCGGGGCGTCGGAGCAGGGCGGCCACCGGCTCGTCGGCTCGGTGGGCAACCGGCTGGTGCGCGCGGGGATCTGGCCCGTGGTCGTGGTGCCCTGAGTTGACAGGCGTGCGCGAGTCGGTAAAAATTCTGAACCGGTAAGTTTCCTGAACCGGTCGGAGGACGACAGTGGGCACTCGCGACGACCTGCTCGACAAGGCGCAACCGGTGGCCGCGGCGGCCGCGGAGCAAGCCGGCGAAACCGAACGGCGTCGCGCACTGGCGCCCGAGGTGGTCTCCGCGGCTCGCGCCTCGGGCCTGTTCCGCGCCGGGCTGCCGGCTTCTCTGGGCGGCGCGGAACCTTCGGCGGCGGCGATCCTGCGCGCTGCCGAGCGCGTGGCCGAGGCCGACGCGTCGGCGGGCTGGTGCGTGTCGATCGCGGCGACGAGCAGCCTGCTCGGCGCGTACCTGCCGGAGAAGGGTGGCCAGGAGGTCTTCGGTGACCCTGATGCCGTGGCTGCCGGCGTGTGGGCGCCGCGGGGCAAGGCCGTCGCCGTCGACGGCGGGGTCACGGTGTCGGGGCGCTGGTCGTTCTGCAGCGGCGTGACGCACGCCGACTGGATCTTCCTGGGCGTTGTGCTCGACGGGAAGCTCGTGGTCGCCGCGATCCCCACGGCCGAGCTGGAAATCCACGACACCTGGCACACGTCGGGCCTGCGCGGCACCGGCAGCCACGACACGAGCGCCGACGCGGTGTTCGTGCCGGACCACCGGCTGCTGTCCGTTGTGGACGGTCCGCCCGCCGGCGCCGGGCAGCTGCACCGGTTCCCGCTGTTCGGGTTCTTCGCCGCGTCCATCTCCGCCGCCGCCCTGGGCAACGCCCGGGGTGCGATCACGGAGTTCGTGGAGCTCGCCGGCGCCAAGCACCCCAGCGGTTCGCGCCGCTCGCTCGCCGAACGCACGGCGACGCAGAGCGCCGTCGCCGAGGCCGAGGCCTCGCTGCGCGCCGCCCGCGAGTTCTACTACCGCGCCATCGACGACGCCTGGCAGGCGGCTTCCGGGACTTCGGTTGTGCCGGAAGACCTTCGCCTCGCCTTGCGCCTCGCGTGCACCCACGCGGTCCGCACCTCGGCCGACGTCACCCGCTCCCTCTACGACCTCGGCGGCGGCTCGGCGATCTACGAAACGTCCCCGCTGCAACGCCGCTTCCGCGACGCCCACACCGCCACGGCGCACTTCCAGGTCAACCCCGCGACGTTCGAGCTGACCGGCCGCCTGCTACTGGGCCTGCCCACCGAAACGGCGCAGCTGTGACCGCGCTGGGGTTGTTCTCGCCGGGTTGCCCGGCGGCGGTGGCCGGTATCGGGGTGGGTCGCGCGGTGCCCGGGTCGGTGTGGCTCGGTTCGGTGGAGGGGTGCGGCGATGGTCATGACCGTGACAGGCGTGGCGAAGCCGTTTTCGCCGGGTTGCCTGGCGGTGGTGGCCGGTATCAGGGTGGTTCGGATGGTTTCCGGGTCGGTGTGGCTCGGTTCGGTGGAGGGGGTGGTGCGGCGATGACCGTGACCGTGACAGGTGTGGCGAAGCGGTTTTCGCCGGGTTGCCCGGCGACCGGGTCAGTGTTGCTCGGCTGGGCGAGTGAAGTGGTGCGACCGTGACCGCGCTGGGAGTGGTCACGCCGTTCTGGCTGGATCGGCCCGCGGGGGAGGCCGTGGAGATCGCGGTGGAGGCGGAGCGCAACGGGTTCGGGGAGTTGTGGGTCGGGGAGATGGCGACGTTCGACGCGTTCGCGCTCGCGACGGCCGTGAGTCTGCGGACGGAGCGGATCGGCGTGAAGGTGGGGCCGTTGCCGCTCGGGGTGCGGACGCCGGTGGCGCTGGGGTTGGGCGTGGGGTCGGTGGCGACGTTGGCGCGCCGGCCCGTGGGGCTGGCGCTGGGTGGGTCGAGCCCGGCGATCGTCGCCGGCTGGCACGATCGGCCGTGGGACCACACGGCCCTGCGGATGCGGGAGACCGTGGCCGCGGTCCGGACCGTCCTCGACGGACAGTGGCTGTCCGTCCACGGGAAACACGTGCGCAGCAACGGGTTCCGCCTGCGGGAGCCGGCGCCGGTGCCGATCACGGTGGCCGCGTTCGGGCCGGCGATGACGCGGGTGGCCGCGGAGATCGCGGACGAGGTCGTGCTGAATCTCGTGCCGCCTTCGCATGTTTCGCGGGTGCGCAAGGAGATCGACGGCCAGGCGCACGCCGCGGGCCGGACGCCGCCGCGGCTGGCGGTGTGGGTGCCCGTTGCGCTGGAGCCGGGGGAGGCGACGCTGCGGCAGCTCGCGGCGCAGGCCAGCGTCTACCTGAGCCCGCCCGGGTACGGCGAGATGTTCGCCGAGCTGGGGTACGGCGAGCTCGTCGCCGCGGCGCGTGCCGGTGCGAAGCGTTCCGCGCTGGTTGTGCCGCCTTCGCTGGTCGCCGACGTCGGCGCGATCGGGTCCGCCGCCCAGGTGCGCGAACGCATCGCGGCCTACCACGCGGCGGGCGCGGACCACGTCGGCCTCGTCCCGGCTACCGCGGAAGACCCGGCCGGCCGCACGCTGCTGCGCGAGCTGGCCCCGTGACCGCCGGGTCGCACCGCTTCCCGGGCGAGTCCGTCGGCCGGGCCCTCGACGTCCTCGGCGAACGCTGGACGCTGCTCATCCTGCGCGAAGCGTTCTTCGGCGTCCGCCGCTACGCCCAGTTCGCCCGCAATCTCGGCATCCCCCGCCCGACGCTGTCGGCGCGGCTCAAGCAGCTCGTGGACCAGGGCGTGCTCGACCGCGTGGTCTACGCCACCGACCCGGACCGCCACGAATACCGCCTCACCCCGACCGGCAAGGAGATCTTCCCGGCGCTCGTCATCCTCATGCGCTGGGGCGACGAGAACCTCCCGCTCCCCGACGGCCCCCCGCTCGTGCTGCGCCACTCCTGCGGCCACCCCGTCGCCCCGCGCCTCTCGTGCACCCACTGCGGCGACGAGATCACCACGGCCAACGTGACGCCGGAACCGGGCCCGGGCCACCACGAAGGCTGACCCGGGCCCGGTTGCGGGCTAGCTACGCGTGTAGACCTGCGACCATTCCCAGCCGCAGCTCTGGCACGTTCCAGCCTGGACCTGGAAGCTGCCCGCGTCGGCGGGAACCCAGCCGTCGGCCTTCAGTTCGTACCGCCCCGCGGGCACCGACGTGAAGGTCACGTACCCGTCTGCGTCGGTGGTTCCCGTCGCGGTGGTGCTGCCGGAAATCACGTCCACCAGGCTCACGTCGGTGTCGGCGATGGCCTCGCCGGGATCTTGGGTGAAGTTCTTGTTGTCGTCGTGGTAGATCCAGCCACTCGACGTCGCCGTTGCCCCGGGCACTCGCGCCCACAGGTCGAAGGACGGATAGCCGTCCGGGCCACCGGTCTCGGGCCCGAAGTCGCACGCCACGCCGAATCCGCCGTACTGGTTCGCGACGGCGGGAACCGTCCCGGTCTCGGTGAACGTCCGGGTCTCGCCGGGGGCGAACGTCAGCGAGGCCGGGTAGACGAGATCGGTCCAGGACTGCCAGCCCTGGAGCTCCTGCTGACTGCCGCCGAGGCGGTCGCACCAGCCGCTGATGCCGGAGAGCGCCTGGGATCCCGTGTTGGTCAGTGTGATCGTCACCTGTGCCTGGTCCCCGGGCGCGTAGGTGCCGCGGTCGAGGGTCGCTGTCGCGTGGAACTGGTCCGACAACGGCCGAACAGCCCGGACCTCGACGTTCTGGTCACCGCCGGTGACGCCGAAGCCGCCGTTGGCCTCCGCGAACAACCAGCCGTCGGGCAGCGTCGTCGAGAAGAGCTGGTAGTACCGCGCGGGCAGGTCGGCGAAGGTGAAGCTGCCGTCCGCGCCGGTCACGGTGTCGAGCGTTTGGTCGCCGTAGATCCGCACCGGCGCCCCGGCGAGGCCTTCGCCCGGATCGAACGCGTTGTTGCCGTTGGCGTCGCCGTACACGACCCCGTGCAGCGTGCCCGTGGTCGTGGTCGGGTCCACGAACGGCACGCTCAGATGCGCCGGCTGCACGTCCCACGACGGGATGCTCGTGCTGGTGATGTCGAACTCGGGCGAGCCGCCTCCCCAGCTGTAGACGGTCGCGTTGAGCGCGAGGGTCCGGGTCTCGTCCGGGGCAAGTGTGGCGCCGGGGTAGCCGAAGTCGCCCCAGCCGTCGGTGGACACGTACGAGCCGGAGTTCTGGTCGGTGTACAGGCTGATGGCGGTCAGCGTCTCAGCCGAGGCGTTGTGCACCGTCACCGTGATCGGGAACGGCTTCCCGACCAGGTGCACGCCGCTGTCGACGGAAGCTGTGATCACCAGCTTCGCCGGGTCCGCGGACGCGGCGGGTGTCACGAGGGCACCGAGGGTCAGCGCGGCGGTCAGTCCGGCGAGCAGCCGGAAGACCCCGCGCGGGGATCTGCGGGACAAGTGTTTCCCCCTGGAAACAGGCCGTCCGTGGGCGTCCCCCGACGCACGCTTGCCGGGCCGGCGTGGTTGCGCAGTGGTGACTGCGATCAGGGAAGAAAGTAGCGCCGCCGGGCAGGGGCAGGCCAGGGGATTTGCCCGGACGGAGCAGCGGCGGGTCGAGTGCAATGTTCTACACAAGCTTGACGAACATAACGACTTGTGTAGAAACTATGTCCACCGAACCGACTGAGGAGGCGTTCGCCATGACGGTTGTCGCGCAGGGTGCCGAGGTGGCGGCCCCCGCCGCAGAAGGCGGCGTGGGCTTCGACCGGAGGCCCGAGGAGTATCGGCATTGGCGGCTGCGCGTGGACGGGCCCGTGGCGTGGCTGGAGCTCGACGTGGCCGAGGACGGCGGGCTGGTGCCCGGCTACGAGCTCAAGCTCAATTCCTACGACCTCGGCGTGGACATCGAGCTTTACGACGCCACGCAACGGCTTCGCTTCGAGCACCCGGGCGTCCGGACGGTCGTGGTGACGAGCGGCAAGGACGGCGTCTTCTGCGCGGGCGCGAACATCCGGATGCTGGCGGCGTCGGAGCACGCGTGGAAGGTGAACTTCTGCAAGTTCACCAACGAGACGCGCAACGGCATGGAGGACGCGACCGAGAACTCCGGCCAGACGTACCTCGCGGCCGTCAACGGGGCGTGCGCCGGCGGGGGCTACGAACTCGCGCTCGCGTGTGACAAAATCATCCTCATCGACGACAATTCGTCGACTGTCGCGTTGCCCGAGGTCCCGCTCCTGGGTGTGCTGCCCGGGACGGGCGGGCTCACGCGGGTGGTCGACAAGCGCGGTGTGCGCAAGGACCGCGCCGACGTGTTCGCCACGCGAAGTGACGGGGTGAAGGGGAACACGGCCGTCGACTGGAAGCTCGTCGACGAGCTGGCGCCGCGCCGCGACTTCCGCCAGGCGGTCGAGAAGCGGGCGTTGGAGCTGGCCGAGAACAGCACACGGCCCGCCGACGCGCGGGGCATCGAGCTGACGCCGCTCGACCGCAGCGCGACGGAGTCGGGCCTGACCTACCCACACGTCACCGCCGTGTTCGACCGCCCGGCCGGCACCGTCGAGATCACCGTGCACGGGCCGGAGGAAGCAGGGCCCCAGACCACCCAGGAGATCCACGAGCAAGGCGCCGCGAACTGGCTGCTGGCCGTCACGCGCGAGCTCGACGACCTCATCCTCCGCCTGCGCACCAACGAATCGAGCCTCGGCACCTGGCTGCTGCGCACCAGCGGTGACGCCGAAAAGGTGCTGGCCCACGAGCGCGCCGTCCTCGGCCGCGCCGGTGAAGACTGGCTGTGCAACGAGATCCGCCACTACACCAAGCGGGTCCTCAAACGGCTCGACGTGACCAGCCGCAGCCTCATCGCGCTCATCGAACCGGGCAGCTGCTTCGCCGGTGTCCTGCTGGAGCTCGCCCTCGCGGCCGACCGGCAGTACATTCTCGACGGTCCGCCGCTCGAAGACGAACAATCCGAAGAACGCGCCGCGATCACCCTGTCGGAAGCCAACTTCGGCACCTTCCCCATGGGCAACGGCCTGTCCCGCCTGGAATCCCGCTTCTACGGCGAACACGACCACTTCGCGTGGCTCCGCCGAGAATAGAGCCGCCCGCTGACGCCCCGGGAGACCGTCGAGCTCGGCCTCGTCACCGACGCCCCCGACGACCTCGACTGGGAGGACGAGATCCGCATCGTCGTGGAGGGCCGCGCCGCGCTGAGCCCCGACTCCCTCACGGGCATGGAGGCGAACCACCGGTTCGTCGGCCCCGAAACGATCGAAACGAAGATCTTCGGCCGCCTCACCGCGTGGCAGAACTGGATCTTCACCCGACCGAACGCCTCGGGTCCCGAAGGCGCGCTGCGCCGCTACGGCACGGGCCAGAAGGCGACCTTCGACCGGAAGCGAGTCTGACCGTGCCCGAGAAGATCGACTACTCCGGCAAGATCCCCAACAACGTCGGCCTCGCCGACGACCGCCGGCTGCAGCGCGCGCTGGAGGGCTGGCAGCCGAAGTTCCTCAACTGGTGGGGCGAGATGGGCCCGACATTGGAGACCCAGGGCGTGTACCTGCGCACGGCCGTGAGCGTGGGCCGGGAAGGCTGGGCCCACTTCGGACACGTCAACGTCCCCGACTACCGCTGGGGCATCTTCCTCGCCGAGCGCGACCCGGACCGGCGCATCGCGTTCGGCGAGCACGCGGGAAACGAGGTGTGGCACCAGGTTCCGGGGGAGTATCGCGCGGATCTGCAACGCCTGATCGTGATCCAGGGCGACACGGAACCGGCGTCCGTGGAGCAGCAACGCCTGCTGGGCCTCACCGCACCCAGTCTCTACGACCTGCGCAACCTCTTCCAGGTCAACGTCGAAGAGGGCCGGCACCTCTGGGCCATGGTCTACCTGCTGCACGCCTACTTCGGCCGCGAAGGCCGCGAGGAGGCCGAAGGCCTGCTCTTCCGCAACTCCGGCAGCCCCGACACCCCGCGCATCCTCGGCGCGTTCAACGAGGAAACGGCCGACTGGCTGGCCTTCTTCATGTTCACCTACTTCACCGACCGCGACGGCAAGTACCAGCTCGGCACGCTCAAGGAATCCTCCTTCGACCCGCTCTCGCGCACCTGCGAGTTCATGCTGAAGGAGGAAGCGCACCACATGTTCGTCGGCACCACCGGCATCGACCGCGTGGTGACCCGCAGCGCGGAGCTGATCCGGGAGCACGACACGCTCGACATCGCCTCGCACGGCGGCATCCCGCTCGACATCATCCAGCGCTACCTGAACTTCCACTACACCGTCTCGCTCGACCTGTTCGGCAGCGAAACCTCCACCAACGCGGCGAACTACTACACCGCCGGGCTCAAGGGCCGCTGGCACGAGACCCGCCGCAAGGACGATCACCAGCTCACCACCGACAGCACCTTCCTCGACCGCCCGCGCGCCGACGGCACCTGGGACACCGAGGAAGTGCAGACCCTGCTCGCGCTCAACCTGGACCTGCGCGGCGAGTACATCGCCGACTGCCGCAACGGCCTCAACCGCTGGAACAAGATCCTCGCCGACGCGGGCATCGACTTCCGCTTCGCCCTGCCGCACCCCGGTTTCAACCGCCAGGTCGGCCTCAACGCCGGCCACCACATCACGCCCGACGGCACCATCGTCGACGAGGCCGCGTGGGAAGCCAACCGCCGCAACTGGCTGCCGACGGACGAGGACCTCGCGTTCGTCCGCTCGCTCATGCACCCGGTGTACGAGCGCGGCAAGATCGCGAGCTGGGTCGCGCCGCCGGGCATCGGGATCAACGGCCGGCCGTTCGAGTACGAGTACGTCCACCTTCCCTGAGGCACCCCCGAGGAGCGCAGAATGTCCACTCCGGACACTCCGCCGGTCGTCCGCGCCGACGTGCTCGTGGTCGGCGCCGGACCCACCGGCCTCTACGCCGCCTACTACGCCGGCTTCCGCGGCCTGTCGGTCGCGGTCGTCGACTCGCTGCCCGAGCCGGGCGGGCAGATCACCGCGATGTACCCGGAGAAGCAGATCTTCGACGTCGCCGGGTTCCCGTCCGTCCGCGGGCGCGACTTGGTCGAGCGGCTGCTGGCGCAGGCCGCGCCGTTCGGGCCGCGGTACCTTCTCGGCCATCGCGCCGACGTGCTGGAACGCGGCCCGGGCAGCTTCGCCGTGACCACGCACCTCGGCACGCGCGTCGAGGCGCGCGCGGTGATCGTGACCGGCGGCATCGGCACCTTCACCCCCCGCCCGCTCGTCCCGGCGGCCGAATTCGAGGGCATCGGCCTGGCCTACTTCGTGCGCCACCTCGACGACTACGCCGGCACCGACGTGGTGATCGTCGGCGGCGGCGACTCGGCGTTCGACTGGGCGCTGGCACTGCACCCGGTCGCGAAGTCCGTGAAGCTCGTGCACCGGCGCGAAACCTTCCGCGCGCACCCGGCGACCGTCGCGGCCGTGCGGGAACTCGGTGTGGAGCTGGTCGTCAACGCGGAAGTTTCGCGGGTCCTCGGCGGGCCGGACGTCCTCGGCGTCGAACTGAAGAGCAAGGAAGGCGCGCGGACGCTGCCGTGCGGGCGGATCATCGCCGCGCTCGGGTTCACGGCCAA
The DNA here is from genome assembly GCF_042896185.1 of Amycolatopsis sp. NPDC001319. Taxonomy (NCBI): domain Bacteria; kingdom Bacillati; phylum Actinomycetota; class Actinomycetes; order Pseudonocardiales; family Pseudonocardiaceae; genus Amycolatopsis; species Amycolatopsis sp. NPDC001319. The sequence continues at coordinate 357,695 of NZ_JBIAWY010000008.1, forward strand.
CCTCGGGCCGCTGCTGCAGTGGGGCATCGACGTCGAGAACCGCCGGCACATCCCGGTCGACGCGGCCATGGCCACCTCGGTCCCCGGCATCTTCGCCGCCGGCGACATCAACGACTACCCCGGCAAGGTGCGGCTCATCGCCGTCGGCTTCGGCGAAGCGGCGACGGCCGTGAACAACGCCGCGCACCACCTCGACCCCGCCGCGCCGGTCTTCCCCGGCCACTCCACCGACGAGCCCGCCCCCGCTCGCGTCTGAAAACCGTTGGGAGAGAACAACATGCCGTACGTCATCGCCGAACCGTGCATCGACGTCACCGACCGCTCCTGCATGGAGGAGTGCCCGGTCGACTGCATCTACGAAGGCGAGCGCAAGCTCTACATCAACCCGTTCGAGTGCATCGACTGCGGCAACTGCGAACCCGCGTGCCCGGTCGAGGCGATCTCGCAGGACCGGCACGTGCCCGACGAGTACGCCGCCTTCGCCGAGGACAACCGCCGCTTCTTCACCGAAGCCCTGCCCGGCCGCGACGCGCCGATCGGCCAGCCCGGCGGCGCGATGTCGTTCGGCCCCGCCGGCGCGGACACGGCGCTGGTCGCCGAGTACGGTCCGCGCTAGCCGCCGCTCTCGACGAAGGAGTCCCAGTGGTGCTGGGCCTCGTCGCGCCATTCGGTGTGGCGGGTGTGGAACAGCTCGGCCGCCTGCGTGCCGCTCCAGCGGTCGGGCAGGAGGGTGCGCGGCAGATCCGGGTCGAGGAACGGGAAGCGGCGCCACTCGTGCACCAGGCGCGTCTGCGCGAGGAGCACGGCCTCGCCCGAGCGCGGCGCGAGGCCGGTGAACTCGTCGATGAAGCGCTCGTAGTGGTGTTCGAGCTCGCGCAGGTCCCAGGCGCGCGCGACCATCTGCTGCTCGTCGCCGATCTCGGCGTAGCTCGCGACGAACGACATGGCCTGGCCGCCGTCGGTCAGCTCCGCGACGAGGCGGGCGGCCTCGGGTTCCGCGCCGACGTTCGGGCTGATCCACACACCCGGCGCGGGCGAGCCGAAGCCCGCCCAGCTCAGCCGCGTGCGCATGCGGTGGCGCAGGTCGCGCTGGGATTCGGGCACCGACACGAGCAGCACCAGCCACGTGCGGTCCCACTCACCGGTCTGCCGGCCGAAGCCGTAGATGCGCTCGGCGCCTTCGCTCAGCAGACGGCGCCCCGGCGGCGTCAGCAGCCAGCGCACGCGCCGGCCCGCGCGTTCGGACTTCAGCCAGCCCTCGCCGGACGCGCGGGCGAGCGCCTGGCGGGCCGACTTCTCCTCGACCTTGAACAACGCGAGGGCGTCGACCAGCGACGACGTCCAGACCGGCTCCTGGCGAGGCAGCACGTACTCGCCGAGCACCGTCATGAGCAGCGACCGCGCACTCGTGTGCGCCAGTTCGCGCCGTCGCGAGACGGTGGGCCGGGTGGCCGCCACCTGCGGATCACCGCCTTCCGGGAGAAAAACTGGTACAAGCGTCTGGTCAGATTACCCGGTTGACGGTGCCTGAGCGTGCGACCCGGGGGAGAACGGTTGCTCTCCTGGCAAGGCCTCCTGGCTGAATTTCCCCGGACGTTTTCGTGCCGGCGGCTGAGCGTTTCAGAGCATCGAGATTTCCAGTTCCGCCGGGCGTTCGCGGGATCGGTGCCGATGCCGAGCCCGGTGATCGTGCTGCGCTCGATCCCGAAGGCCGCTGCGACCCGCCAGGGGACGGCGCTGCCGAAGGCCGAGGGTCACTACAGTGGTCGATTGCCGAGGTTCGAGCAGTTTCTTCGTGTGGTGGAAAGGCTTCTGGTTGTTCGGGTCCGGGGATGTCGAGTCGGTGGTCGCGCGGTTGAGGGCGGCGGGCTGTGTGTTCGCCGAGGAGGAGGCGCGGGTGCTCGGGGAGGCGGCGGCGGGGGACGCGGCGGCGCTGGAGACGTTGGTGCGGCGGCGCGTCGAGGGCGAGCCGCTGGAGTACGTGGTCGGCTGGGCGGAGTTCGCGGGGCGGCGGTTCGTGGTGGCCGAGGGCGTGTTCGTGCCGCGGCACCGCACCGAGCTGCTCGTGCGGCTGGCGGCCGGGTTCGCGCGGCCGGGCGCGGTCGTGCTCGACCTGTGCTGCGGGTCCGGCGCGCTCGGGGCGACGGTGGCGGCCGAGGTGCCCGGTGTGGAACTCCACGCAGCGGATGTCGATCCGGTGGCGGTGCGGTGTGCGCGGTCGAACGTCGACGGTGCGGTTTACGAAGGTGACCTGTTCGAACCTTTGCCCGAGCGGTTGCGCGGCCGGGTCGAGGTGCTGATTTCGAACGTGCCGTACGTGCCCAGCGGCGAGGTCGCGCTGCTGCCGCCCGAGGCGCGTGAGCACGAGCCGCTCGTGGCGCTGGACGGGGGAGCCGACGGGCTCGACGTGCTGCGGCGCGTCGTCACGGAGGCGCCGCAATGGCTGGCGCCCGGCGGCCGCGTGCTGTTCGAGACGAGCGAGCGGCAGGCGGAGCCGGCCGTCGCGGCATTGGCGCAGGTGGGGCTGCGCGCGTGGGTCGAAGAATCGGAAGATCTCGGGGCGACGGTGGTCGTCGGCGAGCGGAAGCCGTTGCTGCACAAGGAGTAATCGTGATTCGCCGGGTGGCGGCCCGGGTAGTTGGCCGGGGCCGCGAGAGTGAGGGGCCCCGATGAAGGTCTACGCCGACCGCCCGGTCCGCCGCACCGCGCAAGTGCTCAGCGACGTGTTCGCGTTCGGGCTGCTCGCGTTCGCCGTGTGGCTGGCCGTGCGCGTGTACGACGAGGTGATGCGCTTGCGCGCGCCGGGCGACGGGCTCGTCGACGCGGGTTCCGGGCTGCGCGCCACGTTCGACTCGGCCGCCGACAAGGCCGGCCAGGTGCCGTTGATCGGCCACCCGCTCGCCGACGCGCTGCACTCCGGCTCGGCCGCGGGCACCGAACTCGCCGACGCGGGCCGTTGGCAGATCACGGCCGTCGAGGACCTCGCGTGGTGGCTCGCGGTGCTGGTGGTCTCCGTGCCGCTGGTGTTCCTGCTGGTCTCGTGGCTGCCGTTGCGGTGGCGCTTCACGCGCGGCGCCACGGCGGCGGCCCGGCTGCGTCGCCAGGGCGCCGAAGGACTCGACCTGCTCGCGTTGCGCGCGCTCGTCACGCGGCCCCTGCCGCGCAAGGTCCGCGCCGGCGATCTCACCACGGGCTGGCGCGAACGCGATCCCGACGTCGTCGCGGACCTGGCCGCGCGCGAGCTCGCGCACCACGGGCTGCGCCTGCCCGCTGCCGACCGGATCGGTCCGGTCATCGGGACGAACGCGAAGTGAGTCGATCACGACACGGATTGGTCGCTTCCCCGTACTGCACTTCCCGGGCCGCGCCGTTTAGGGTCGGGGCATGAAGGTCGGCCTGCTCACCCGGGAGTACCCGCCGGACGTCTACGGTGGAGCGGGGGTGCACGTCGAGTTCCTCGCCCGCGAACTTCGGTCGCTGGTCGACCTGGACGTGCACTGCTGGGGACCGGACCGCGACGACGGCGCCCACGGCCACCGCGACCTCCACGGCTACGCCCAGACCGCGTTCGCGACCATGGACATCGCCGTGTCGATGGCCGACGCGCTGGCCGGGCACGACCTCGCCCACAGCCACACCTGGTACGCGAACCTCGGCGGCCACCTCGCGAAGCTCGCCCACGGCATCCCGCACGTGATCACCGCGCATTCGCTCGAACCACTGCGTCCGTGGAAGGCCGAGCAGCTGGGCGGCGGCTACCGCGTGTCCTCGTGGATCGAGAAGGACGCGTACGAGGCGGCCGACGCGATCATCGCCGTGAGCGCGGGCATGCGCGAAGACGTGCTGACCGCGTACCCGGCCGTCGACCCCTCGCGGGTGCACGTGGTGCACAACGGGATCGACACCACGCTCTACCGTCCCGACCCCGGCCGTGACGTGCTGGCCAAGCACGGCATCGACCCGGACCGGCCGTATGCGCTGTTCGTCGGGCGCATCACGCGGCAGAAGGGCGTGCCGCACCTCGTGCGCGCCGGCTCGGAGCTCGCCGAGGACCTGCAGCTGGTGCTGTGCGCCGGCGGGGCCGACACACCGGAGCTCGACGCCGAGTTCCGCGGCCTCGTCGCCGAGCTGCAGGAGAAGCGCACCGGTGTGCACTGGATTCCCGAGATGCTGCCGCGCCCCGAGGTCGTGCAACTGCTGACGCACGCGACAGTGTTCGTCTGCCCGTCGGTGTACGAGCCGCTGGGCATCGTGAACCTCGAGGCGATGGCGTGCGGCACGGCCGTGGTGGCCAGCGACGTCGGCGGGATCCCCGAGGTCGTCGACGACGGCGCGACGGGACTGCTCGTGCACTACGACGAGAACGACACCGCGGCGTTCGAGGCGGGGCTCGCGCGGCGGATCAACGAGCTGGTCGCGGATCCCGCCCGGGCCGCCGCGCTGGGCCTGGCCGGGCGCGACCGCGCCGTGGGAGAGTTCGGCTGGGCGGCGATCGCCGCGAGGACGGTCGCGATCTACGAGGCGTGCGGGAGGGTTTCGTGATCGACGGATCGGATGTCCTGGGGATCGTGCTGGCCGGTGGCGAGGGCAAGCGGCTGATGCCGCTCACGGCCGACCGGGCCAAACCCGCCGTGCCCTTCGGCGGGGTGCACCGCCTCATCGACTTCGTGCTCTCCAACCTCGTCCACGGCGGGATCCGGCGGATCTGCGTGCTCACGCAGTACAAGTCGCACTCGCTCGACCGCCACATCTCCACCACGTGGCGGCTCTCCTCGCTGACCGGCGAGTACGTGACGCCGGTGCCCGCGCAGCAGCGCCTGGGCCCGCGGTGGTTCCAGGGCAGCGCCGACGCGATCCACCAGAGCCTCAACCTGGTCTACGACGAGTCTCCCGCCTACATCGCGGTGTTCGGCGCCGACAACATCTACCGCATGGACCCGCGCCAGATGATCGACGAGCACATCGCGTCGGGCGCCGGCGTGACCGTGGCGGGCATCCGCGTGCCGCGCGCGGAGGCGAGCGCGTTCGGCGTGATCCAGACCGGCGACGGCACGAAGATCGACGCGTTCCTCGAAAAGCCCCAGGACCCGCCGGGCCTGCCGGACTCGCCCGACGAGGCGTACGTGTCGATGGGCAACTACGTATTCACCACTCAGGTGATGCTCGACGCGCTGCACGCGGACTCGAAGAACGTCGGGTCCAAACACGACATGGGCCGCGACATCATCCCCGCGCTCGTGGACAAGGGCCAGGCGGCCGTCTACAACTTCAGCGGCAACGTCGTCCCCGGTGAGAGCGAGCGCGACCACGGCTACTGGCGTGATGTCGGGACCATCGACAGCTACTACGACGCCCACACCGACCTGATCTCGACGTACCCGATCTTCAACCTCTACAACCGCAAGTGGCCGATCCTGTCCTACCCGGGACAGCGCGCCGCGGCGAAGTTCGTGGAGGGCGGCACCGCCGGGCAGTCGATCATCAGCAACGGCTGCATCATCTCCGGCGCGCAGGTCGTGGACTCCGTGCTCTCCCCGGACGTCGTCGTCGAAAACGGCGCGGTCGTCCAGGGCTCGGTGATCCTGGACGGCGCCCGCATCGGCCGCGGCGCCGTGGTGCGCCGGGCGATTCTCGACAAGAACGTCGTCGTCCCGCCGGGCGCCCACATCGGCGTCGACCTGGCCCGCGACCGCGAGCACTACCACGTGAGCCCGGGCGGGATCGTGGTGCTGGGCAAGGGAGAATCGGCGATCTAGGCCCGGTCGGCCGCCGCCACGAGGGAGGCGTGCGTCGGGGCGTCCGGGACGTTCGCCGGTCGATTCTTGGCGAACTCCGCGCGCAGCACGGGAACCACTTGCTCGCCGAGGATGTCGATCTGTTCCAGCACCGCCTTGTGCGGCAGCCCCATGCCGTCGACGGCGAAGAGCTGGCGCTGGTAGTCCCCGGCGTAGTCGCGGAACGCGAGGGTGCGTTCGATGACCTGCTGCGGGCTGCCGACCGAGAGCGGGGTCTGGTCCATCGTTTCCTCGAGCGACGGGCCACCGCCGTAGATGGGGGAGTGGTCGAAGTACGGCCGGAACTCGCGGATCGCGTCCTGGGAGTTCGGGCGCAGGTACGTCTGACCGCCGAGCCCGACGATGGCTTCCTGGGCCGTGCCGTGGCCGTAGTGTTCGAAGCGGGTGCGGTAGAGCTCGATCATCCGCCGCGTGTGGTCCGCGGGCCAGAAGATGTTGTTGTGGAAGAAACCGTCACCGTAGTAGGCGGCCTGTTCGGCGATCTGCGGGCTGCGGATCGAGCCGTGCCAGACGAACGGGGGCACGCCGTCGAGCGGGCGCGGGGTGGCGGTGAAGCCCTGCAGCGGGGTGCGGAACTTGCCTTCCCAGTCCACGAGCTCCTCCCGCCAGAGCCGGCGCAGCAGGGCGTAATTCTCCACCGCGAGCGCGATCCCGTCGCGGATGTCCTTGCCGAACCACGGGTAGACGGGGCCGGTGTTGCCGCGGCCCATCATGAGGTCGACGCGGCCGTCGGCGAGGTGCTGGAGCATCGCGTAGTCCTCGGCGAGCTTCACCGGGTCGTTGGTGGTGATGAGCGTCGTGGAGGTCGAGAGCAGGATGCGGCTGGTCTGCGCGGCGATGAACCCGAGCACGGTCGTGGGCGAGGACGGCACGAACGGCGGGTTGTGGTGCTCACCCATCGCGAACACGTCGAGCCCGGCCTGCTCCGCGCGCACGGCGGTCTCGATCATGCGTTTGAGCCGCTCGTCCTCGCTCGGCGTCTGCCCCGACACGGGGTCGCGCGCCACATCGCCCACCGTGAAGATCCCGAACTGCATGACCGCCTCCCGCTCCCGAAGTTGATGCATCAACTGAACCGGGAGCGGGAGGCGGGTATTCCGGGCGTCAGTGCTTGCGCTTCCCGGCGTCGTCCTGCACGTCGAACTGCTCCTTGCGGACCTCGCCCGTCACGGTCTGCTCCTCGGTGACCGTCTCGGTGTTCAGCCGCGCGCGCTCGACGGGTACGGTTTCCTTGCTGATGACCGGTTTCTCGGCGTGCAGCACCACGTCCTGCTCCTGCTCGCCCAGCTCGGCGCGACCGGTTCCGCCGCGCGCTTCGGTGATGGGCTCGCGCTCCAGGCGGACCTCCTCGTGGCTCACCGGGACCGTGACCTGCTGCTCTTCGGTCACGACGTACTTGCGCAACCGCACGTGCCCGGTCTCCACCTGCTCGGTACCGACGTGCAGGCGCTCCTCGGACCGGATCATCTCCTCGCCGCGGGTGCCCGAGCCGGCGTCGGCCATCGAGCGCTCGCCACGACCGTGCGTGCCGCGGCCGGCGGCAGCGTCCATTTTGTCCCGGCCGGGCGCCATGCCTTGCTTCCCGCGATCGGCGGTGTCCATTTTGCCCCGGCCGGCCGCCGTGTCCTGCTTCCCGCGGCCCGCGGCCCTGTCCTGGTTGCTCTGGCCCGCATTCGCGTCGGGTGCCGTGCGCGGCATCGGCAGGCCGTAGTGGCGGTACAGCTCGGCGCTCTCCGTGGACGACAGGTGCCCGTCGGCGTCGATCCGCGGCGCCTCCGAGACCTGGTCCTTCGCGACGTTCACGTGGATCCCGTCGTTGTCGACGTTCGCGCCCGAGAGCGGCACGAAGCTCTCCTTACTGCCGAACAACCCTGTTTTCACGGTGATCCACTCGGGCTCCCGGGTGGTGTCGGCGAGGTAGACGTTGCCGACCTTGCCGATCTTGTTGCCATCCGGGTCCACCACCGCGCTGTCCATCAATTGCTGGGGCTGCAGGGTGCCGGCCATGACACTCACGTCCTCTCTCACTGGGATTTCCGCTGGTGATCTCCACCGTCGGACGTGTCGTCGATCACGGCAACTCTCCGTTGTGCCGGTGGGTGACCCCGGAAAGAAAACGTTTCGTGCACTTCGTTCGGGGTAACGCGCGGGCATACCGGCTGCCCGGGCGATCGCGGTTCGCACCCGAAGCTCACCTGATCGGGTAACAACTGTCCGGTGTGGAGCGATTCAGGCGCAGACGCTCCCGCATCCCCGAAAGGTCCCCCGACGATGCGCAAAACCACGATCGCCAGACTCACCGCGCTGCTGACGCTGGTGGGTCTCGGCATCGGCATGTCCACGGTGGTCACCTCCGCCGACGCCGCCCAGGAAAGCACCTGGTGCACCCGCAAGGCCAACATCGCCATCGTCGGCACCTCGGCCGACACCGGGTACGGCACCACCGGCTACCAGTCCACCACGGACACCTGGTTCCCCACCACCTACGGCTGGACGACCAAGTTCGCCAACGACGTCCACTCCGAGTGGCAGACGAACGTGCAGAACTACTCGCACAACGGCGCTCTCGCCGCCGACTACCTGCCCGGTGGGCGCTGGGCGGGCACCACCGGCGCGATCGCCGACATGGAGACCAAGCAGCCCGACCTGGTCCTCGTCGACCTCGGCGGCAACGACCTGTGGGCGCAGAACGACCCGGCCAAGTTCCAGGCCGACCTGAACAACGTCATCGACGGCATCCGCGCCGCTCGGCCGGGTGTCGACATCCTCATGTCGATCTACGCCCAGCTCAAGTGGACGCCGAACCCGTACGGCGGCAACACCCAGAAGTACACCTGGGACCAGTACGCGTCGGTGATCTACCAGACGGCGGTCGCGAAGGGCACGGCGCTCGTGGACCTGCGCCAGTACATCCCGCCTGCCGGCGCGGCGAACCTGCCCAACCCCAGCCCGTGGACATCGGACAACATCCACCTCAACGACGCGGGCAACCTCGCGGAGTACGGCATGTGGTGGGGCTGGACCGCGAGCCTGGGCAGCATCTGCGGCTGAGGTTCCATCAGACCCTCGCGTGGGCGAGCACGAACAGCTCCGCGGGACGCAGGGCGTCGCGGCGCGGCCACACGTCGTGGTCGCGCTGGTGGACGTGCCGGACGGTGCCGAAGCCGTTGTCCCGCAGCAGGTCCGTGAGCTCGGCGGGGGAGAAGCAGCTGCGCCAGGGTTCGCCGGCTCGTTCGGCGACCTGGGAGACGGCGTCGGCGTAGTGCGCGCCGGCGTCGTTCCGCAGGTGTGCCGGGAGCACGTAGTCGGCGACGAGCTGCGTGCCCGGGGCGAGGCCGGCGACGGCGCGCAGCGTGCGGGTGATGGCGGCTTCGGTGAGGTACATCGTGACGCCGAGCCAGCTGACCAGCGCCGGGCGGGCGAGGTCGAAGCCGTGCTTGACGAGGGCTTCGAGGAGGTCGCCGGTCGTGAGGTCCAGCGGGACGAAGGTGCGGTTCGCGGGTTCGGGGAGGTCCGCGTTCGCCAGCTGCGCGCGTTTCCACTCCTGCGTGCGCGGGAGGTCCACTTCGAACACGTGGGTGTGCGGCGCGCGGTACACGGAGGTGTCGAGGCCGGCGCCGATGACCACGCTTTGGGGCGCTGACTGGGCCTCGGCGTAGCGGCTGCGGCAGAGCACCTGGGTGCGGCCGCCGGCGAGGATCGGGTCTTCGGGGTTGTCGCGGTGGTAGGCGAGGAGCTGGTCGCCGTAGTCGCCGAGCAGGGGTGCGGCGAACTCGTCGGTGAAGATCTTGGGCTCCGCGTCGACGATCAGGTGCGCGGCGCGAGCGGCGGCCGCGGTGAGGGCCGTGAAGCTGGGTTCGGTCACGGGCCGACCCTAGCTCAGGAATAGTGCAAGGATAGCACAGATAGATCGTTTTCGCAAGGTCTGCCGGGTTGCGATCCGGCGGCGGTGGCGGAACTCCTCAGGTTTCGGTCTTTGCCGCTGGTCACCGAGTTTACGCAGGTCAGGGTGGGTGGCGTAACTCTGGCGTAATGCGGATCCGGGTACGGTCGCGCAGGTGGAACCTCCGTCTTCCCGGCCCCGCGCCGAGCGTGCCCGGCAGATCGCCGACGTCCTGCGCCAGCGCATCACCGCGGGCGCCTTCGACGACGGCCCGCTGCCCGACGAGCACACCCTCGGCACCCAGCTCGGCGCCACCCGCAACGCCGTGCGCGAGGCCCTCGGCCTGCTCCGCGCCGAAGGCCTCGTCGAGCGGCGCCAGGGCGTCGGAACGCTGGTGGTGCACCCGAAGTACGGCCACGGACTCGACCGGCTCGCCGGCCTCGCCGAAGCCCTCGACGGCTACGGCGACGTCGTGAACGAGGTCCGCTCGGCCGCCATCGTCACGCCCCCGCCCGCCATCGCCGAGCGGCTGGCGCTGGTCCCCGGCGCGCCCGTCGTTCACCTGGAACGCCTGCGCCGCCTCGGCGGAGCGCCGCTGTCACTGGACACCACCTACCTGACCGCCGACATCGGCGTCCCCTTGCTCGACCACGACCTCGCGGGCCGCGACCTGTTCGCCCTCATCGAGGAAACCAGCGGCCGCCGCCTCGGCCGCGCCGACGTGGTGGTCCACGCCGTCACCGCCGGCCCGGACACCGCCGCGTTGCTGGACATCGCCCCCGGCACGGCCGTCTTCGCCCTCGACCGCCTCACCCACCTCGACGACGGCCGCCCCGTCGACGCCGAAACCCTCCACATCCGCGCGGACCGGCTCACCTTGCGCGCGACACTGCACCGGGGCCCGGCATGACGAGCACGACGATCGGCTGCCACGCCCGGCTTGGTTTCGCGGCTCGGCCTGGCTCGCCGCGACCGGTCGCAGGCCGCACGACGGCGAGCGGTGGAACGCGGTCGGTCCGCCTGCCGGCGCGGTCGGGTGCGGTCCTGGTCGGGGGACCGACATGACGGGTGTGGCGATTGGCTGCCGCGCATGGCTTCGATTCGCGGCTCGGTTCGGTTCGCTGCGGCCGGTTGTGCGCCGCAGGGCGGCCGGCGGCGCAGTGCCGCCGGCGTTCCGAGGTCTTGCCCGGGATGCTGGCATGGGGCGTTTGGCGATCGGTTGCCGTGCATGGTCTCGCTTTGCGGTTCGATCTGGCGAGCGGCGGCCGGCCCCCGCGCGCCAGGCGGTGGGCGGCGGGGTGTGGCTGCCGGCGCGGTCGGGTGCGGTCCTGGCCGGGGGACCGGCATGACGAGCGTGACCACCGACGTTCTGCTGGCGCTTTTCGGGCTGGCCGGCGGGATCGGGATCACGGCGGTCGGGCCGGGTGGGGTTCTGCCGACGATCGCGTTGTTCTTGCTGACGCCGTTGGGGCCGGCGCAGGTGGCGGGGACGGCGATCGTGACGCATGTGGCGACGGGGCTGGCCGGGAGCGCGGCCTATGTGCGGTCCGGGCAGTTGCGGGAACGGCACACGAGGCGGGTCGCGGTGCTGCTGGCGGGTGTCGCCGTTGTCGGGACGCCGGTGGGGGTGCTGCTGAATTCGCTGGTGTCCGCGCGGTGGTTCGGCGTGATGCTCGGGGTGTTCGCCGTTGTGGTGGCGGCGTTGGTGGTGGTGCGGCGGCCGGCGGCGGAGCGGGAGCCGTCGGCGGGTTTGGTGCTGGGGATCGGCGCGGCGGTGGCGGTTGCGGCGGGGCTGGTGGGTGTGGGTGGGCCGATGCTGACCGTGCCGGTGCTGGTGGTGGTGGGGCTGCCGATGCTGGAGGCGCTGGCGGCGGCGCAGGTGCAGTCGGTGGTGATCGCGACGGCCGGGGCGGTCGGGTATCTCGCGAGCGGGGCCATCGACTGGCGGCTGGCGGCCGTCGTCGGGGTGCCGGAGCTGGCGGGGGTGGTCGTCGGCTGGAAGATCGCGCACGCGTTGCCGACGAAACGGCTGCGGATCGCGCTCGTGGTCGCGTTGGTCGCCGTGGCGCCCTATCTGGTGCTGAAGTAGTGAAGGGCGCCTTGAGGAAGGTCCCTCAAGGCGCCCTTCAAGAACAGAACCTCAGCGCACCCGGTCGAACGGCAGCTGCACCACCGGACCCGGGCGCACCGTCCGGCCGGCCGCGACAGCGTCCACTTCGGACTCTGACAGCGCCCGGCGGTAGAGCCGCGTGTCGTCGAGGGAGCCGGCGAAGTGGTAGGCGCCGTCGAGCCGTTCGCCGAGCTGGAGCTGGAACGAGACGGTCTCGCTGACCGAACCGGGCGAGTCCGGTCCGGCCGCGGCGAGCACGCCGTCGACCCAGATCTTCAGCCGGCCGCCGGTGCGTTCGAGCGCGAGGTGGTGCCACTGCTGGTCGTCGTAGGCCTGCGTGGTGGTCACCGACTTGCTGCCCGCCGCCGTGGTCATCATGGCGATGAGCCGGTGCGACGCGGGCTCACCGCGCAGCCACAGCTGCGGCGCCGTGGTGCCCATGCCGCCGAGCCACAGCAACGCCTGCGGGTCCTTCGAAGCGCCGTAGTCGAACGACGTCGTGAAGGTGAAGTCACCCGAACCCGGCAGCTGCGACCAATCGAAAGGCACCCGCACGAAGTCGTCGACCCCGTCGAGCTGCAGCGCGCCGTGGGACACCGACGCACCCCCGAGCACGTATGCGACGGCGCCCGGCCGGGCCACGTCCGGGGTCGTCGGGCCGGCGGAACGCTGCCACCCCAGATAGTTCTCGTCGAAGCGCGCGAAGCGGATCTCGTCACGGGCGTCGACCGCGCCGCCCTCGTACATCAGGCCGATCTTCGCGTCACGCTCAAGCGGGCCGCTCAGCTGCACGAGGTCGGAGTAGCCGGACCAGTCGCTGGTCACCCGGGTGCCCTGCTCCGCGTCCTCCCACGTGCGGCCGTTGTCGTAGGACGAGCGGACCATCATCCAGCGCCGCCGGTCGGTGTCCGACGGCGAGGCGAACAGGATCCGCTCGCCGCCCGGCCGTTGCAGGCGCAGCAGGGACCCCTGCACCATCGGCGTCACCAGGTCGGGGATGGTGGTGAAGCGCTTGCTGAACGTCTGGCCACCGTCGCGGCTCAGCGCGTAGTCGCGGTTGCCGACGTCGGTGCCGCCCTGTTCGCGGCCGCCGGCGTAGATCGTGCCGTCCGGCAGCTCGACGACGCTGACCTCCGAAGGCTTCTGGGCATACGTGCCGCCCACCGGATGCGGGTAGCTGTCGACGGCGCCGACGTGCCAGCTGCGCCCGGAGTCGTCGCTGTAGATCAGCGCCGCGTAGTTCTCGATGGAATTGGTGCCGTCGCTGCGTTCCGCGTTCACGCCGAACACCAGCCGGCCCGCGTGGCGGCCCTTCGTGAGCTGGATGCCGTGCACCGGTCCCGAGGCGTACCACGAGTCCCACGCCGGCAGCTTCGCCTGCGCGCTGATGTCGACCGGCGCCGACCAGGTCAGGCCGTCGTCGTCGCTGTACTGCGAGTGCGGCGTCCGCGGACACGGCACGTCGCAGGCCTTGTCGTCGTCGCGGCCCTTGTTGTACGTGGTGATCAGCACGATCCGGCCGGTGCGACTGTCCACGATGGGCACCGGGTTGCCGTGTGTGTCGCCGCCACCGGGGTTGACGACCTGCAGCGGCGACCACGTCTGCCCACCGTCGGTGGAGCGCTTGAGCACGAGGTCGATGTCGCCGGTGTCGCCGCAGTTGTCGCGCCGGCCCTCGGCGAAAGCGAGCAGGGTGCCGTGCGTGCTGCGGACGATGGCCGGGATGCGGAAACAGGCGTAGCCCGTCTCCTGGTGCGGGTTGAAGAGCACCTGCTGGTCGAACTGCGGAACCGGTGCCGGCGCGGCTTGCGCGGCCGCCGCCGCGTTCACGCCGGACACCAGCACCGCGAACGCGAGTGCCCAGCGGATGATCGGTCTCATGTCCCGTTCTTCCCTTCGGCTAAGTGAAACTCCCCAGTAGAACGGCCACCCCACGCGGCGCGAGGAGCACCGCTTCCGTCGGGCGGCCGGGATCGGTGAGCAGATCGGGCGCGGGCGAGGGCAACGTGACCGTCGTCGCCTCGGCGCCGTGGTTGAGCAGGAACAGGTACTGGCCCTCGGCGCCGTGCCGGACCACGGCCTGGACACCTTCGGGCAGGCCGGGCAGCACGGGTGAAACCCCGGCCTCGGCGGTGATCCGGTCGAACAACGCGCGCATCGCGGCCGCGTCGGGCCGGGTGGCGAGGTACCAGGCGACGCCGGCGCCGAAGGGGTTCCTCGTGACGGCCGGGTGGCCCGCGAGCTCACCTTCACCGAAGGTCGCGACCACGACCGCGCCCTCGGTCTCCACCCACTCCGACCAGATGGTGGCGGAAGACCCCTCGAGCGAGAGCCCGATCGAACCGCCCTCGGGCAGCGGCCGGAACTCGTCGACCTTCAAGCCCAGCACGTCCCGCAACGGCGCCGGGTACCCGCCGAGGTAGGCGCGGTCGTTCTCGTCGACGATGCCGGAGAAGAACGACACCACCAGGTGCCCGCCACCGGCCACATAGGACCGCAGGTTCTCCGCGACGCCCGCGTCCATCAGGTACAGGTTCGGCACCACCACGAGCTTGTACCCGGACAGCTCGCAGGTCGGGCGCACGACGTCACACGTCACGTTGGCGTCGAAGAGCGGCGCGTAGTGCGCGAGGTGCGCGTCGAGCTGGCGCAGGTCGTCCGACGGGTGCGAGTCGAGCTCCAGGGCCCACCAGCTGTTCCAGTCGTGCAGGATCGCGACGTCGGCCTTCACGCGGCTGCCGGCGAGCTGCGGCACCGACGCCAGCTCCCGGCCGAGGTCGGCCACCTCGCGGTACGTGCGGGTGTCGCGCCCGCCGTGCGGCACCATCGCGGAGTGGAACTTCTCGGCGCCGCCGGCGGTCTGGCGCCACTGGAAGAACAGCACGGCGTCGGCGCCGCGCGCCACGGCCTGCCAGCTGCCCAGCCGCATCGAGCCCGGTGGCTTGGGGCCGTTGCGCGTGCGCCAGTTCACCGCGCTCGGGGCCTGCTCCAGCAGCAGCCACGGCTGTCCGTCCTTCGTGGACCGGACGAGGTCGTAGGCGAACGCCGCTTCGACGTGCCCGCGCGGATCGTAGGGATCGGGGTAGGAGTCCAGGCTCACCACGTCCTCGTGCGGTGTCCAGGAATGCCAGTCGAGCGCTTTCTGCACCAGGCCGACGAAGTTGGTCGTCACCGGCACGTCCGGCGTCAGCCGCGAAAGCACCTCGCGCTCGGCGAGGTAACAGCCGAGCGACGCGTCGGAGGAGAAGCGATGGTAGTCCAGCTGCTGCGCGGGGTTCGGGAACGTCGGGGCCACGCGCGGCGGCTCGATCTCGGCCCAGTCGTCGTAACGCTGCGACCAGAACGTGGTGCTCCAGGCCGCGTTCAGCGCCTCGACGCTCTGGTACCGCTCGCGCAGCCACTCGCGGAACGCGGCGGCCGAGACGTCGCAGTAGCACGCCCGGATGTGGCAGCCGAACTCGTTGCCGATGTGCCACATCTTCAGCGCCGGGTGCCCGGCGTACCGCGTGGCCACCTGCTCCACCAGCCGGGCCGCGTGCTCGCGGTACACGGGGCTCGACGGGCAGAACTGCTGCCGCGCTCCCGCCGAAAGCCGGGTCCCGTCCACGCGCACGGGCAGGATTTCGGGATGGCGGTGGGAAAGCCACGGCGGCGGCGACGCCGTCATGGTGGCCAGGCACGCGTCCACGCCCCCGGCCGCGAGCTTGTCCAGCACCGTGTCGAACCAGCCGAAGTCGTACTCGCCGGGCCGCGGTTCCACCTGCGCCCAGGAGAAGATCCCGACCGTGACCATCGAGACCGACGCCTCGGCCATGAGCTTCAGGTCCTCGTCCCACACCTCGGGGGACCAGTGCTCCGGGTTGTAGTCGCCGCCGTAGTAGACGCGGTCCATCTAGAGCAGCCCCGCTTCCGCCAGCTTCTCCTTGATGCGCAGCAGCTCGTCGCCGTTGAGCGGCAGCTGCGGCGGCGCCATCACGGCGTTGTCGATGAACCCGCGCATCTTCATCGACGCCTTGAACGCGCCGAGCGCCGCCGAGCCGCGTCCCATCCGGCTCGGCGGCGCGACGTCGGTGATGGTGAACAGCGTCAGCAACCGGTCCTGCTCGCGCCGCGCCGCGTGGGGGTTGCCGGAGCGGACGTGGTCGTGGATCAGCACGTAGCCGACCGGGTCGACGTTGCCGAGCCCGGGCACCGCGCCGTCCGCGCCCAGCGCGAGCGCGGAGTCCACGAGCAGTTCCGAGCCGGTGAACACGGCGAAGGTGTCGAGGCCGCGTTCGCGCCGCTCCTTGAGCACGTAGCGGAAGCCGGCCTCGTCGCCGCTGGAGTCCTTCAGGCCGGCGATCACGCCGTCGGCCGCGAGGCTCAGCACGAGCTCGCGGTCGAGCTTCGTGTGCACCGCCACGGGGATGTCGTAGGCGAAGATCGGCAGTGCCGTCTTCTCGTGCAGCAGCCGGAAGTGGCGGTCGATCTCGGCCACGTGCGTGCGCGTGTAGTAGGGGGCGGTGACGACGATGGCGTCGGCGCCGGCCTCCTCGGCGGTCTTCACGTGCTCGGCCACGCGCAAGGTCGTCATGTCGATACAGCCGGCCAGCACCGGCACGCGGCCGGCGACGTGGTCCACGGCCGTCTCGATCGTCACGCGGCGCTGTGCGTCGGGCAGGAAGGCGACCTCGCTGGACGAGCCGAGCACGAAGATACCGTGGACGCCGGCGTCGAGCTGGAACTCGATGTGGCGCCGCAGCGAGTCGGTGTCCACGGTGAAGTCGTCGTTGAACGGCGTGCACAGCGGGGGGATGATGCCGGCGAACTTCGTCGCGGTCATGAGGCGTTCACTCCGGTGGTGATCTCTGGGTGGATGCAGCGGTAGCTGTGCCCGGCGGCTTCGGTGAGCGGCGGCAGCGCCGACGCGCACTCGGCCGTGGCCTTCGGGCAGCGGGTGTGGAACGCGCAGCCGCTCGGCGGCGCGGTCGCCGAGGGCACGGGTCCACTGAGGACGATCGGCTCGACGGGGTGCAGCAGGCTCGGCGTGGCCGAGAACAGCGCCCGCGTGTACGGGTGCCGTGCGTCGCCCGGCAGGTCCTCGGCCGCGGCTTCTTCGACGATCCGGCCGAGGTACATCGTCACGATCCGGTCGCTCATGCGCCGCACGGTCTGGATGTCGTGCGACACGAACACCATGGCGAGACCGAGCTTCTCGCGCAG
Source organism: Amycolatopsis sp. NPDC001319 (assembly GCF_042896185.1). Lineage (NCBI taxonomy): Bacteria > Bacillati > Actinomycetota > Actinomycetes > Pseudonocardiales > Pseudonocardiaceae > Amycolatopsis > Amycolatopsis sp. NPDC001319. The sequence goes on from NZ_JBIAWY010000008.1 coordinate 374,685, forward strand.
GTCGATGAGCAGGTTGAGGATCTGCGCGCGCACCGACACGTCGAGCGCCGACGTCGGCTCGTCGGCCACCAACAGCGCCGGCCGCAGCGCCAGCGCCCGCGCGATGGCCACGCGCTGGCGTTGCCCGCCGGAAAGCTGCGCGGGCAACGCGTCCGCGACGCTGCTCGGCAGGCCGACCAGGCCCATCAGCTCCTGCACGCGCTCGGCGCGTTCGGCGGGCGTGCCCACGTGGTGCACGTCGAGCGGGTCGCGCAGGATCTTCGCGACGGGCAGCCGCCGGTTGAGCGCCGTGGCGGGGTCCTGGAACACCATGCCGACCTGGCGGCCCAGCTCGCCCGGGCGCAGCCCCGACAGCGGCTTGCCGCCGTAGCGGACGGTGCCCCGGGTCGGTTTCTGCAACCCGACGAGCACCTTGGCGAGCGTGGACTTGCCGCAGCCGGACTCGCCGACCACGCCCACCGTCTCGCCCGCGGCGATCTCCAGGTCCGCGTCGGTGAGCGCGTAGACGTTGTCGCTCCCGAACAGGCTCGCCGCGCGGACGCGGTGGACCACGTGCACGCCGTCGACTTCGACCAGCGTCATACCTGGGCTCCTTCCACGACGGCCGGGGTCGTGCGTTCGGCGGGGTAGTGGCAAGCCACGAGGTGGCCGTTCCCTTCCGGTTCCGGCGCCACCTCGAAGCAGTGGCCGCGCGCGGCCGGGCAGCGGTCGGCGAACCGGCACCCGGGCGGGAAGTCCGCCGGGGCGGGCACGACGCCCTTGATCTGGGTGAGCGTGGCCTCGTTCTCCTCCAGCGACAGCACGGCGGACAGCAGCCCGCGCGTGTAGTGGTGCCGCGGCGAGCCCACGACCTCCGCCGTGGCACCCGTCTCGGCCACCTGCCCGCCGTACATCACGACCACGCGGTCGGCGACGTCGGAGACCAGCGCCAGGTCGTGCGACACCAGGATGAGCGCGAAGCCGAGCTCTTCCTGCAGGCGCAGCAGCAGCTTGATGATCTGCGCCTGCACGGTCACGTCAAGCGCCGTGGTCGGCTCGTCGGCCACGATCAGCTTCGGGCTGCGCGACAGGGCCATGGCGATCAGCACGCGCTGGCGCTGTCCGCCCGACAGCTCGTGCGGGTAGGACCGCAGCGTGCGGCCGGGATCCAGGTTCACCAGCTCCAGCAGCTCCTGCGGCGTGCGCGTGCCGCCGCGGCGGGTGAACTGCTTGAGCTGCGCGCGGATCGTCATCGCCGGGTTCAGGGAGCTCAGCGCGTCCTGGTAGATCATCGAGATGTCGTGGCCGAGGTGGCGTCGCCGCGTACCCGCTTTCATGGTGAGCAGGTCGGCGCCCTCGAACAGGACCTCCCCGGACAGCCGCGCGGCCGCCGGCTGCAGGCCCATGATCGACAGCGCGGTGAGCGACTTGCCGCACCCCGACTCGCCGATCAGCCCCAGCACCTCGCCGGACCGCACGGTGAAGGACACGCCGTCGACCACGTTCACGCCGTTGTGGCGGTCGGGGAAGCTGATCGCGAGGTCCTTGACCTCCAGCACGGCCCGGCGGCCGGTGAGGTCCCGGGCCTTGGCCGCCAGCCGTTCGCCGGCCTCGAGCAGGCCCGCGAGCGGCAGCACCGGTGCGGTGTTCTCGGCCGCCTTCTCCGCCTCGATCTTCTTGGCGACCTCGCCGGCCTTCGCGTTGCGGGCCGAAGGCGCGGCCCACGCGTCGGAGATCCCCTCGGACAGGATGTTGAGCGCCAGCACCGTGATCAAGATCAGCAGGCCGGGGAACAACGTGGCCCACCAGCCGCCGGTCAGCACGAGGTCCTTGCCGTCGGCCAGCACCGAGCCCCACGACGGGTTGGGCGGCTGGATGCCGGCGCCGATGAACGACAGCGACGCCTCGAACACGATCGCGTCGGCCACCGTCACCGTGCAGTACACGAGGATCGGCGCCGCGCAGTTGACCGCGACGTGGCGGGCGAGGATGAACAGCCGTTTCGCACCGAGCACACGTTCGGCGGCCACGTAGTCCTCGCCGTACTGCGCGAGCACGTTGGCCCGCACCACCCGCGCGACCGGGGCCATGTTGAGGAACCCGATCGCGAGGATCAGCACGAGGATGCCGCGGCCGAACACGGCCACCAGCACCGCGGCGAGCGCGATGCCGGGGAACGCCATGATCACGTCCATCACGCGCATCACCACGGCGTCGGTCTTGCGCCCGGACGTCGCGGCGAACGAGCCGATCACCACACCCGCGATCAGCGCGAGCACGGTGGCGCCGAGGCCGATCGCGAGCGACCAGCGCGTACCGGCCACCAGGCGCGAGAAGATGTCGCGGCCCGACTGGTCGGTGCCGAACCAGTGCTCGGCGCTCGGGCCGCCGGTGTCGGTGCTGAGCGCGTCGGGGTTGTGCGTTGCCAGCAGCGTGCCGAGGATCGCGACGAGCGCGAGCACCACGAGCAGGCCGAGCGCGAGCCACGACGTGGGCGGGAGTTTCCGGAACCGCACCCCGGGCCGCGAGAGCCGGTCGGTGAGGTTCGCGTGCAGGACGGGGCGCATCAGGAGTGGCTCCGCAGTCTCGGGTTGGCGATGAGGTAGAGCACGTCGACGATGAGGTTCACGAGCACGAAGCCCACGGCGATGGTGATCACGAAGCCCTGGACCTTCGCCGTGTCGCCGTCCTGCACGGCCTGGATCATGTTCTGGCCCATGCCGGGCAGCGCGAACATCGTCTCGATCACCACCGCGCCGCCGAGCAGGTAGCCCACGCGCAGGCCGAGCACGGTGAGCGGGTTGACCAGCGCGTTGCGCAGCACGTTGCGGCCCACCACGACCACGGGCGGCAGGCCGCCGCCGCGGGCCGTGCGCACGTAGTCCTTGTCCAGCTCCTCGACCATCGACGTGCGGATCACGCGCGTGAGCTGCGCGGCGACCGGCAGCGACAGCGAGATCGCCGGCAGCGTCAGCGAGTTCAGCCAGCCCGACACCGAGTCGGCCGGGCTCACGTAACCGCTGGTGGGGAACAGGCCCTTGCCCACGGCGAGCCACTGCACGAGCAGCAGCGCGATCCAGAACGCGGGCGCCGCGACGCCCGCCAGCGTGACCACCCGGATCAGGTGGTCGGGCCAGCGGCCGCGGAACAGCGCCGACGTCACACCGAGCACGACCGAGAGCACGAGCGCGATCACGAGCCCGAACAGCGTGAGCTGCACGGTGAGCGGGAGCGCGGTGGCGATGGTCTGGCCCACCGGCTCCTTGGTGATCACGCTGGTGCCGAAGTCGCCTTGCAGCAGGTGCCACACGAAGTGCACGTACTGCAGGGGCAGGGGATCGAGCAGCCCGTTGGCCTGGCGGAACTGCTCCAGCTGCGCCTCGGTCGCGTTCGCCCCGTTGAACGCGGCGAGCGCCGGGTCCACGGGGGAGAACTGCATCACGATGAACACGAACAGGATCACGCCGAGCAGCAGCGGGATCAGGGCGAGGATGCGAGAGGCCAGCATCCGCACGACGACGATCACGGTGGGTGGTCCTCCCGCGTCAGACCGGCTTGGCCTGGTTGAGGTAGATGCCGGGGTACCCCTGCGCGCGCACGCCGGTGATCGCCGTCGGGTCCCACGCCGTGCCGAGCTGGGTGAACACGATCGGGTAGATCACGGCCTGCTCGGAGATCAGGTCCAGCAGCTGCTTGTACAGCCCGTTGCGCTTGGTCTCGTCGGGCTCCGCGGCCGCCTGGTTCTGCAGCCCGAGCAGGGCCTGGGTGTCGGCGTTGTTCCAGCGCGCGTACTTCGTCATCATCAGCGACTGCGCGTCGTAGTAGTAGCGGATGAGCAGGTCGGGGTCGTTGCCGAACTGCATCGGGTTGTTCGTGGTGGACACGACCTGGAAGTCGTTGCCGTTGTCCAGCTTGGAGAACAGCGCCTTGGTGTCCTGGGAGTCCAGAGTGGTCTCCACGCCGATCGCGTCCCAGCCCTCCTTGATCACCTTCACGCAGTCGAGCACGAGCGAGGTGTTGGTGGTGGACAGCGCGATCTTCAGGTTGCTGACGCCGGCCTCGGCCAGCAGCTGCTTGGCCTTCGCCGGGTCGTAGGTGAAGCTCTGCGACGCCGGCTGCGACTGCGGCAGCTTCGGGTTGATGAACGACGTGCCCGCGGTGCCGGTGCCGCGCAGGCCGATGTCGATCATCTTCTTCTTGTCGATGGCGTAGTGCAGCGCCTGGCGCACGCGCTTGTCGCCGAAGGGCGCGTGGGCGGTGTTGAACATCAGGTACAGGTTGTTGCCGCCGTCGGCGAACTCGACGGTGCGCCCGGCCTTGCGCAGCTGGTCGGCGTTGGCGGCCGGGATGTTCTCCACGATCTGCGCGTCGGGCTTCGCGCCCGAGATCGCGGCCACGCGCGGGGCGGAGTCCACAATGGACTTCCACAGCATCTTCTGGTACGCGGCGGGGCGGGGGCCGTTGTAGTCCGCGAACTTCTCGAACGAGGTGTGCGACAGCGGCGCCTGCTCGGTGACCTTGTACGGCCCGGAACCCACGACCTTGCCGCCCGCGGCGAGCGGCCAGTTGTTCTCGTACACGTGCTTCGGCAGGATCTTGCAGATCTGGATCCGCTGCAGCGCGTACGGGAAGGGGAACTTCAGCACGAACTCGACGGTGTGGTCGTCGACCTTCTTCACCTCCTGCAGCCACTGGGCGAAGAAGCTGTGGATGAGCACGTTCTCCTTCGCGTCCAGGGCGCGGGCGTAGGTGAACACCACGTCGTCGGCGGTCACGGGCTGCCCGTCGTGCCACTTGGCGCCGTCGCGCAGCTCGAACTTGATGCTGGTGCCGCTCACGTCGGCCGGCAGTGCCTTCGCGAGGCCGGGGAACGGGGCGCGCGTGACGGGGTCGCCTTCGACGAGCGATTCGTAGCTGTGCAGGATGGCGGCCATGGAGAATGCCGAGGCGGTCTGCAACGGGTCCCAGGACTGGTTGTTGCCGTAGCCGATCACTGCGGTGAGGGAGTCGGTGGAGCTGCCCGTCTTGTTCGTCGACGCGGGGCCGCCGCACGCGGCCAGCGTCGAGGAGAAGGCGGCGGTGGCGCCCACGAGGCCCGCGTAGCGCAGCAGCGTGCGCCGGTCGAACGAGGGGCCGGTCCCCATGGCGGTTCGGGACATCGGTGTCTCCTGACTGTGTGTTTCGCCCACCAGAGGTCATAGGACGTGGGACGTCCTATGACTGCGCCGAACCCTAGAACTCCTCCGGGTACCGGTCAAGGGGACCCGGCTTTTCGCCGCCGGGCCGAGATCGGCGAGGTATGACGTAGGATGTCCTCCGATGGCGACGTGCCAGCGAAGGAAAGAAACATCCGGGGAGACTGTTTTGGCGCGCCCGCAACGCAGTGAAGAGATCACCAAGCGGATCATCGACCTGATCATCGACCGCGACCTCCCGCCGGGCGCGCCGATGCCCACGGAACTCAGCCTGATGGAAGACATCGGCGTGAGCCGCAACTCGATCCGGGAGGCGATCAAGGCGCTGCAGGCGCTCGGCATCGTCGAGATCCGCCACGGCTACGGCACCTTCGTCGGCTCGGCCGGCTCCGAGGCGCTGCAGACGTGGCTGCTGTTCCGCACGCGCACTCGCGGCGCCAGCGACGCCGGGCGCCTGCGCGACCTGCTCGAGGTCCGCGAGATGATCGAGACGGAGCTGACCCGGCGGGTCGCCCTGGAGCACCGCCCCGAGCTGATCGCCGAGCTGGAGGCCTGCGTCGCGCGGATGCGCCGAAAAGGCCCTGACGCCGCGGTCGCCGACCGGGAGTTCCACGACCTCATCTGCGCCGAAGCGGGCTTCGACCTGGCGCGCGAGCTCACGGGGCTGTTCTGGGACGTCTACCGCGCGGCCGAGGGCGAGCTCGGCGGGCCGGTGTCGTCGGCGGCGAGCACGGCGAAGCGCCACCAGGTGATCGTCGACGCCCTGGTCTCCCGAGACGGCGACGCCGCGGCCGAAGCCGTGCACCGGCACTTCGACGAAGTGCGCAAGCGCGCGAAGGCCGGCCGATACGGCGGGTTCGGCGAGGCGCGGCCGGTGGAGGCCGATTCCGCGGCGGTGAACTCGTAGCTCGTCGGCAGTGCGGCCGGGCGTTGATCGGTTCGTACACTGGGCGGCCGACGAGGAGGTGCGCCCTGGACGCAGTCGAGGTCGAGATGCTGCCGCACTCCGCCGCGGCCGACGCGGTGCTCGCGGCCGAAGTCGCCGCCCTGGTGAACGCCGTGTACGCGACCGCCGAGGCCGGCCTGTGGGCGGGCGAGGCGGACCGGACGAGCGCGGCCGAGGTGGCGGGCCTCGTCGCGGCCGGCGAGATCGCCGTGGCGCGCCAGGCGGACTGCGTGGTCGGCTGCGTGCGCGTGCGGACGGTCGCCGACGGCGTCGGCGAGTTCGGCCTGCTGGCCGCCGCGCCGCGGCTGCAGGGCGCGGGCATCGGGCGTGAGCTGGTGCGCTTCGCCGAAAACCGCTGCCGGGCGCTGGGCCGGCGGCGGATGCAGCTCGAGCTGCTGGTGCCGCGGTCGTTCACGCACCCGTCGAAGGCGTTCCTCGCCGCCTGGTACACGCGCCTGGGCTACCGCCTCGAGGAGAAGTCGACGATCGAGGAGGCCTACCCGCACCTGGCGCCCCTGCTGGCGACGGAGTGCGACTTCCTCGTGTACCGCAAGGACCTGTGACCAGCCGGCCTCGTGACACGCCGTGGGGCCCGGTGCTGCTGTGAAACCGGCGCGTTTCGGGTACTGAGGACCTGTGACGACACGACTGGACTGGGTGGGCCTGGTACGCCACGGCCAGAGCACCGGCAACGTCGCCCGCGAGGCCGCCGAGGCCGCGGGCCACGAGGTCATCGACATCGCCGAGCGCGACGCCGATGTGCCGCTGAGCGAGCTGGGCGTGCGGCAGGCCCACGCGGTGGGGGAGTGGCTCGCGACGGATCCGCCCGAGCTCGTGGTGGCGTCGCCGTACCTGCGGTCCCTGGACACGGCGCGGCTCGCGCTGGCCGTCGCGAAGGAACGCGGCGTGGAGGTCCCCGGCGGGCTGCGCGTCGACGAGCGTCTGCGCGACCGGGAGCTGGGCGTGCTCGACCTGCTCACCAGTCACGGCGTCGCCGAACGCCTGCCGGACGAACTGCGCCGCAAGGAGCGGCTCGGCAAGTTCTACTACCGGCCGCCCGGCGGCGAGTCCTGGGCCGACGTCGTGCTGCGGGTTCGGTCGCTGCTCGCGGAGCTGAGCGCCGAGACGCCGGGCCTGCGCGTGCTGTTCGTGGCGCACGAGATGACGGTGTTCGCGCTGCGGTACGTCCTGGAGTCCGTCCCGGAGCCGGAACTGCTGGTCACGGCCGCGCGCACCGACGTCCCCAACGGTTCCGTCACCGCCTGGGAACGCGACCTCGAAGGCGCCTTCCACGTCACTCTCGCGCAGGAGACCGGCCACCTGGCCGCCCTGCTGAGCTGAGCCGGCGCGGGCATGATGGGCTCCGAAGATCACCCGAGCGGAAGGAAACCCCATGAAGCTCGACCTCGACGGCAGGACGGCCCTCGTCACCGGTTCCACGCAGGGGATCGGCGCGGCGATCGCCGCGGGCCTCGCCAAGGCGGGCGCGCGCGTGGTGGTGAACGGGCGCGGCGGCGCCGGAGTCGCGAAGGCGATCGAGGAACTCGGGACCCAGGTGCCCGACGGGGAGTTCGTGGCGGGCGCCGGCGACGTGACCACCGACGAAGGCGCGCACCAGGTCCTCGACCGCGCGGGGCGCGTCGACGTCCTCGTGAACAACCTCGGCATCTTCGGTGCGCAGGAGCCCCTGGAGATCACCGACGACGACTGGCGGCGCTACTTCGAGGTCAACGTGCTCGCGGCCGTGCGGCTCACGCGCCTGACGCTGCCCGCGATGACCGAGCAGGGCTGGGGCCGCGTGCTGAACATCGCGAGCGACTCGGCCGTGGTGATCCCCGCCGAGATGATCCACTACGGCATGTCGAAGACGGCCCTGCTGGGCGTCTCGCGCGGCTTCGCCAAAGCGGCGGCGGGGACCGGCGTCACGGTCAACTCCGTGATCGCCGGCCCCACGCACACCGGTGGCGTCGAGGACTTCGTCTACCAGCTCGTGGACAAGAACCTGCCGTGGGAGCAGGCGCAGCGGGAGTTCATGAAGACCCACCGCCCCCAGTCGTTGCTGCAGCGGCTGATCGAGCCCGAGGAGATCGCGAACCTCGTGGTGTACCTCAGCTCACCGCTCGCCTCCGCCACCACCGGCGGCGCCCTCCGCGTCGACGGCGGGTACGTCGACTCGATCCTCCCGTAGGTCAGCGCCCTTGGGGCTCACCGAGCCGGTCGCGCACCTGCCGCTCGACGAGGACGGGCAGGAAGCTGCGCACGCCGGCGTCGTCGAAGTGGCGGCGCTGCGCGGTGATCGTGCGGTTGATCTCGGGTTCGCGCGCGCTGCCGTACTCGTCGACGAGCCGTGACTTCAGCGCGGAGAAACTCTCCTCTTCACCCTTCACCATCAAGTCGTCCATGCCCTGGTGGGTCATCGCCGTCCCTTTCCGTGGTTTCGGCCCCTGGTGACTGCTGCCCGCCGCGGGCTCTCCTCAAACGGGCGGGCGAACGTGTGGACCTCTCGCAAACGCCTGGTGTCAATTTTGACCAGGTGGTAGAAATTCAGGCGACGCGGCGCTCCGGGCGCCGAACCGCGAAGCCAAGGAGCTGGAATGGGCAAGCCTTCCGTGCAGCTGTACTCGGTCCGCGACGCGTTCGCGGCCGACCCGGCGGACACCCTGCGGCGCCTCGCCGCGATCGGGTTCACGCAGGTCGAGCCGTACGGCGTCGTCGAGAACGTGGCCGCGCTCGGCGCCGGTCTGCCGGCCAACGGGCTGACCGCGCCCACGGCCCACGCCAAGCTCATCGGCGAGGACCAGCACGCCGTGTTCGCCGCGGCGAAGCAGCTCGGCATCGCCGTGGTCATCGACCCGCTCGTGAAGCCCGAGCAGTGGCAGAACGCCGCGGACATCACGGCCACCGCGGAAGCGCTCAACGCCGCCGCGAAGATCGCCGAAGAGCACGGCGTGCGGGTCGGCTACCACAACCACTGGTGGGAGCTGGAGTCCCGGATCGACGGCCGCCACGCGTTCGAGGTGTTCGCCGACCAGCTCGACCCGGCCGTCGCGCTGGAGGTCGACGCCTACTGGGCCACGGCGGGCGGGGCGAACGCGCCGGAGCTGCTCGCCCGGCTCGGCTCGCGCGTGCACGCCATCCACGTGAAGGACGGCGCGCTCGCCACCGACGCGTCCGGTCAGGTTCCGGCGGGCCAGGGCAGCGTCCCGCTGCCGGAGGTCCTCGCCGCGGCGCCCGACGCGTTGCGCGTGGTGGAGTTCGACCGCTTCGACGGCGACATCTTCGACGGCATCGCCGCCAGCTTCGCCTACCTCACCGAGGGCGCGAAGTGACCACGGGCCCCGTCGGCGTCGGCGTGATCGGCGCGGGGGTCATCAGCGACACCTACCTCGAGAACCTCACGGGCTTCCCCGACGTGCGGGTGCTCTCCGTCGCGGACCTCGACGTGGCCCGCGCGCGGGCGCAGGCGGCGAAACACGGTGTGCCGCAAGGGGAAACCGTCGCCGATCTGCTGGCGAACCCGGAGATCGAGCTGGTCGTGAACCTCACGGTCCCGGCCGCGCACGTCGAGGTCGGCCTCGCGGCGCTGGACGCGGGCAAGAGCGTGTGGGCGGAAAAGCCGCTCGCGCTCGACCGGCAGACGGGCCGCAAACTGCTGGATCGCGCGCGGGAGAAGGGTTTGCGGGTGGCGAGCGCGCCCGACACCGTGCTCGGCGCCGGCCTGCAGACCGCGCGGCGCGCGATCGAGGCCGGTCGTATCGGCGAACCGCGCACGGCTCTCGCGCTGTTCCAGACACCGGGGCCGGAGAGCTGGCACCCGGCGCCCGAGTTCCTGTTCCAGCACGGCGGAGGCCCCCTGCTCGACATGGGGCCGTACTACCTCACGGAGCTCGTGCAGCTGTTCGGCCCGATCCGCAAGGTGACCGGCGCGGGCGGCCGCGCGCGGGACACGCGCGTGATCGGCTCGGGTCCGCGGGCCGGCACGGAGTTCGCGGTGACGGTGCCGACCACGGTGACCGCGCTCGTCGAGTTCACCCGCGGCGGCAGCGCGCAGATCGTGCTGAGCTTCGATTCCGCCTTGGCGCGCACGGGTTTCGTCGAGGTGTCGGGCGCGCTCGGCACCGCGGTGCTGCCGGACCCGAACCGCTTCGACGGCTCCACGAAGCTGCATCTGCTGGGTGCGGCGGAGCCGGAAGAGCTTGCGGCGCAAGGACACGCGGCCTCGCGCGGCACGGGCGCGCTGGAGCTGGCCCGCGCGATCCGGGCCGGGGTGCCCGAACGCGCGTCCGGGGAGCTGGCCTACCACGTGCTCGACGCGATGCTCGCCATCGACGAGTCGATCACGCGCGGCCAGTCCGTGGAGGTGGCCGGCACGGTCGATGTCCCGCCCGCCCTGCCGGACGGCTGGGACCCCTACGCGCGCACGCTCTAGCGGTCAGTCCTCGGGATCCAGGGGGACGGTCAGCAGGGTGCGCAGGTAGAACCGCAAGGAGCCGACGAGGTCGACGTCGCCGGGGGTGGTGAGCCACTGGACCTGCAACCCGTCCATGAGGGCGATGAACGTGAGCGCCGCGAAGTCCGGGTCGACGCCTTCGCGCAGTTCGCCCGTCGTGGCCAGCAGCCGGAAGGAGCCGATCACGCTTTCGCGCGCCTGCCGGTAGTGGAGTTCGAAGTACTCGTGCGCGGGGTGGTCGGGCGCCACGGCCTCGGCCGCCAGCCGCGAGTACAGGTCGACGATGCCCGGGTGGCGCACGTTGTGCGCGGCCAGCGCGACGAAGTGCCGCAGCACCTCCAGTCCGGGCGGCACGGTCAGCTGCTCGCGCTCCGAGTCCTCCGCGTCCCGCCGCTCGAGCACGGCGGCGAGCAGCGCCTCCTTGGTGGGGAAGTAGTACAGCAGCCCGGCGTGGCTGATCCCGACCCGCTTGGCGATCTCCCGCAACGACGAACCGTGGTACCCGGCCTCGCCGTACACCACGGCGGCCGCGGAAATGATGTCCTCGCGGCGGATCCGGCCCTTCAGGTAACCCCCGGTCACGGGAGCGAGCTCGGTTCGGCGGCCATCTCGTCATTGTGCCGCAGGCGCGATGACGAGATGGGCCGTGCCCGCGTGTTGCGCCGGCCCGCTCACTCTCTGCCCCTTGGCCCACCCGCGAGATCGCCGGCTCAAAGGCGATCTCGCACCCCTCGGCGGAGCCGGGGCAGAAAATACCGTGTTCGATCGTCCGACGTGATCGTTCGAACAAAAGGATTGTGCGTTTCCTTGGCTGCTGTGCGACCATGCGAGGGCCGAGCCACAGGAGGACCCGTCTGATATGACCGAATCATCCGCGCGGGCGCTGCCGCGCGCCGCTCGTGTTGCGACGTGGAGCTTCTTCGCGCTCAACGGGTTCGCCGTGGGCATGTGGGTGGTGCACATCCCCGTCGTGGAGCGGGCCACGGGGATTGCGCACACCACGCTCGGCGCGTTGCTGCTGGTGCTCGGCGGGGCGGCCTTCGTCGGGATGCAGGTGTCCGGGCCGCTCGCCGATCGGTTCGGGCACCGCCGCGTGGTGCCGGCGGCCGGGGTGCTGCTGGGGCTCGCGCTGTTCCTGCCCGGGCTGGCCACCAGCTGGTGGGCGCTCGGGCTTTCGCTGCTCGTCTTCGGCTTCTTCAACGGTTCCCTCGACGTCGCCATGAACGCCCAGGCCGTGGTCGTCGAGCGGGCCTACCCGCGGCCGATCATGGCGGCGTTCCACGCGATGTGGTCGATCGGCGGCGCGCTCGCCGCGGTGGTCGGCGCGGCGGTGCTGGGCGCGGGCGTTCCCACGGCCGTCACGCTGAGTTCCACCGGCGCGTTGTGCGTCGTCGCTTCGCTGGCCGCCGGACGGCTCCTGCTCGACTCCGGACGTCCGGCGCCCGTCGAAACCACGCCGGTCGCACCGGTCCGCAGCCGCACGCCGGCGCGGGTGGTCTGGCTGCTCGGCGCGCTGGCGTTCGCGTTGATGCTCGCCGAGGGTGTCGCGAACGACTGGGCCGCGCTGCATCTGCAGGACGTGCTGGGTACGTCGGCGAGCACCGCCGCACTCGCGTACGGCTCCTTCGCCGTGGCCATGACCGTCGGCCGCTTCGCCACCGACCGCGTCGCGGCGCTGGCCGGCCCGGTCGCGGTGGTGCGCTACGGGTCGGCGCTCGCCGCCGTCGGGCTCGCCACCGCGTCGCTGTCGCCGTGGGTGCCGCTCGCGCTGGCCGGCTGGGCGATCTTCGGCCTGGGTCTCGCGGGTGGCGTCCCGCAGCTGTTCACCGCGGCGGGCAACCTCGACACGCGGGCGTCGGGTGCGCTGATGGCCCGGGTCGTCGGCCTCGGCTACGTCGGGCTGCTCGCCGGTCCCGCCCTCATCGGCGGGCTCACGCGGTGGATGCCGCTCAACGTCGCCTTCGCCGTGCCGTTCGCGCTCTGCGTGGCCGCGGTGGTGGCGGCGCCGGTCATCGCCCCGCGGCAGGCCCGCGAACCGGCCGAAGTGGGCTGAGGCGGTTCAGCCGCAGCGTTCGCCGCTGCGGACGTTGCCCCCGCCGACGAGCGTGAACACGCTGCCCTCCGGGGCGTCGCGCAGGTGCAGCGTGCACACGATCTGCGACACGGCCAAGGAAGACAGCGTCAGCACGTCCGTGGCCAGCTGCACGGTGACCTCCGACGCGGAGACCGACACGGCGGCCGGCAGGGCGGACTGCGGGACCTCGGTGGTGAAGCCGGACGCCTTCTCCGCGGACGTCGGCCCTTGCACCAGCGCGTCGATCAGCGCGTCGTCGGTCTGGTCCAGACCGGGGCGCTGGACCTGGACGACCACGCCGTTGGCCACCAGGTAGATCGAGCTGACGCCCGGCGCGCCGGGCACGGTGGACGCCGGGCCGCTCGGCGCGAGGTCGCCCGAGATCGCGCCGCTCGGCTGCACGCCGCACGCGGTGGCGGCCAGCGCGACCAGCGCGACCAGCACGAGCGCCGCCGCGACGCGCCGGATCACGCGTCACCGCCGGGGTCCAGCGGGAGCCGCAGCGTGAAGATCGCACCGCCCTGCGGACGGTTGGCCGCGGTGAGCTCGCCGCCGTGCAGCTTGGCGTTCTCCCACGCGATCGCGAGCCCGAGGCCGCTGCCCTCGGAGCGGCTGCGCGCGGTGTCGGCCTTGTAGAAGCGGTCGAACACGTGGGGGAGCACCTCTTCCTTCAGCCCCGGGCCCTCGTCGGTGACCTCGATCATGAGCGATCCCTCCGCCGTGCTCAACCGCAGCCGCACGGGCGGCGCTCCGTGGCGCAGCGCGTTGCCGACGAGGTTCGCGACGACGACGTCGAGCCGGCGCGGGTCGAGCCGCGCGCGGACACCCGGCGGCAGCTGGGTGGTCACCTCGTCGACCCAGCCGCGGGCGCGCAGGGTGGCGCCGATCGCCTCGGCGACGTCCACCTCGTCGAGCGCGAGCGACGCGGACCCGGAGTCGAAGCGGGTGACCTCGATGAGGTCGTTGACCAGCCGCGTGAGGTTGTGGGTCTCCTGGCTCACCAGCCGCACCGCGCGCCCGGCGATCTCGGGCAGGCCGGCGACCTCGGCCTCCAGCACCTCGGTGACCGCGGTCATCGCGGCGAGCGGGGTGCGCAGCTCGTGGGACACGTCGGCCACGAACCGCCGCGCGTCGGACTCCATGCGTTCCAGCTCGCCGACGTGGTGCTGCAGCGACTCCGCCGTGGTGTTGAACGTCTTGCCGACCTCAGCCAGCTCGTCGGTGCCGTGGATGGTCAGGCGGGTGTTCAGGTCGCCCTCGCCGAGGCGGTGGGCCGCGCGACGCAGCTCGCGCACCGGCCCGAGCACACTGCGGGCAGCCGCGAACGCCAGCAGCAGCGCCAGGACCACCGCGCCGGTGCCGGTCAGCCACGCGCTGCGGGCCAGCGAGGCGATGTCCGCGCTCTCGGTTTGCAACGGCTCGAGCACGAAGATCTCGATCCCGGACGGTTCCGTCTCGTGCGACGTGCTGGTCGTGAGCCGCAGCTGGGTGCCGATCAGCAGCCGGGTCTCGCCGCCGACGTCCACCCGCTGCCAGGCGATTCTGCCCTGGGCCACGAGCTCCTTGAGCTCATCGGAGATCACCGCCCCGTCCAGGTCGCCGCCGGAGACCGTGCCCGCGGTCACGAATGCGGTGGAATCGCGGTCCGCGAGCTTGCCCGCGGCGTTCAGGAGCATGCCCTTCGACGGCTCGCGCGCGGGCAGCGGGTAGAGCAGCTGGATGCGGCTGGTCAGCTCCCGCACCGCGTTGTCCTGCGTGTTCTTCAGGATGGTGTTGCGCGCGGTCCGGTAGCCGACCCCGGCGACGGCGATGGTCGTGAGCACGCTCAGCAGCACGAACGCGAGCAGCAGCCGCGTGCGCAGGCCCCAGCCGGGCCAGAGCTTGCGGAGCCCGGTCACAGGGGCCCGAAGCGGTACCCGAACCCGCGCAGGGTCTGCACGTACACCGGGGCCGCGGCGTCGTCCTCGATCTTCGCGCGCAGCCGCTGCACGCACGCGTCGACGAGCCGTGAGTCGCCCAGGTAACCCTGGTCCCACACGGATTCCAGCAGCTGCTGGCGGCTGAGCACCCGGCCCGGCGACGCGGACAGCTCCAGCAGCAGCCGCATCTCGGTGGGCGCGAGGCTGACGGGCCGGCCGTGCTTGCTCACGACGAGCCCGTCGCGGTCGATGGTGAGGTCGCCGTGGCGCTCGACCTCGGGTTTCGGCGTGCCCGCCTGGCGCTGCTCGCCGCCGGTGCGCCGCAGCACGGCCTTGATCCGGGCCTCGAGCACGCGCGGCTGGGCGGGTTTCACCACGTAGTCGTCCGCTCCGGCCTCGAGCCCGGCGACCACGTCGATGTCGTCGTTGCGCGCGGTGAGCATGATGATCGGCAGGTCACCGGTCGCGCGGATGCGCCGGCACACCTCGAACCCGTCCATCCCGGGCAGCATCAGGTCGAGCACGACGACATCGGCCGGGCCCGCGCCGAGCCGCGCGAGCCCTTCCTCACCGCTTTCCACCGCGTCGACGGTGTGACCCTGGTAGGTCAGGGCGATCTGCAGGCCGTCTCGCACGGCCTGGTCGTCTTCGATCAACAGCACCCGGGGCATGTCTCCCACTATCGCAGCGCACTTCCGCGTCCGCCCGTCCGGATTCCCCGGACAGTCCACAGCGGACACCTTCCGAGAGGATCCGCGTCCGGTCTCATCGCCGGGTGCGCGGAATGTCATGGTTGCGTAACAGCCTGGTCCGTGCGCAGCTGTTACAGAACTGTCGGGCTCCGGGGACACGGCTTCGACCGTCGGCGCACACGGGGCCGCGACCGTGGACACCATGACCGAACTGCTCCGCTCCCGTGCCGCGGCCTACGCCGCGGCCGCCCGGCTGCTGGCCGTGCTGCTGCTGCCGGTGGCCTTCGTGCGTTCGCCCCGCCACACCCGCCGGCTCGCCTGCCAGTGGGCGCTCGCGCTGCGCTACCCGGCGGAGGACCTGGCGGGCCTCACGCCCGCGGCGCGCGAGGCGTTCGTGGCGGCGCGCACCGACGCGTTCTGGCGCGACGGGCAGCTGATCGGCCTCACTTCAGGCCACCGCGACGCTGCCGAGCAGCACGCGATGTTCACCGCCGAGGTCCGGCGCACGGGTTCCGCGTGGGCGGCCCGCCGGCTCGTGCTGCCGCCCGAGGAGTCGGCCCACGTCGGCGGCTTCGCGCTCGACGTGCGGCCCACGGAGGGCGCGGCCTGGCTGGAGCGCCACGGCGCGGCGTACCGCCTGCACCGCCGCTACGACAACGAGTGGTGGCACTTCGAGTACCACGCCGACACGCTCCCGATCCGCCTGCCGCACCCGGGCGCGGCCGTATTGGTCAGAACCGCCGGGTGAACGGCATCGGCTTGCGCATGCGGATCAGCAGGAGCAGGGGCACGAGGACGTACCAGATGTTGAAGGCCAGGAACTTGACCGGGTTGCCGGTGCGCATCGCCGGGTCGCCGAAGAACTCCACGCCGAACACGACCACGCCGGTGAGCGTGACGATCATCGTCGCGTAGATCACGGCGAAGAGCTGGATCCAGTTCTTGCCCGCGAGCAGGCACACGACGAGCACGACGTAGAACGGCATGTACACGAACGCCGAGAGCCCCGTGACGATCCGCATCCAGTCCGGCGGGTGCATGAAGAGGATGTCGGCGTCGTGGGCGTACCAGTAGTTGGAGTTCACGAAGAAGTTGTCCGACGGGCGCGAGAAGTCGACGCCCACGGTCGGCAGCAGGTCGCTGATGAGCGAGGTGATCGTGAACGCGGCGAACACGATCGCGAAGAAGATGTCGATCCCGCGTCGGCGCAGCGGCAGGTTCATGTGATGATCCTAAGCGGACGTCTCGAGCGCTAGAGTGCCGGCATGAACGCGTTCCAGGTCTGCCTTTGCGTCTTCGCGGGCGTCTGTGCCCTGTGCTGGGTGCTGTCGGTGATCACGCGCGAGTACTCGTGGGTGGACCGGATCTGGTCCCTGGTGCCCGTGGCGTACGTCGCGATCTTCGCCGCCTTCGCGGGCTTCGCCGACGCACGCCTCGACGTGATGTTCGTCCTGGTGCTGCTCTGGGGTTTGCGCCTCACCTTCAACTTCGCCCGCAAGGGCGGCTACGCCCGCGGCGGCGAGGACTACCGCTGGGTGGTGCTGCGCGGGAAGATGGCGCCCTGGCAGTTCCAGGTCTTCAACTTCTTCTTCATCACGATCTACCAGAACGCCATTCTGCTGCTGATCACGCTGCCGGCGTGGACGGCTCTTTCGCACCGCTCGGCCTTCGGCGCGGGTGACGTGATCGTCGCGGTGATCTTCGTCGCGTGCCTGGCGGGGGAGACGGTGGCGGATCAGCAGCAGTGGAACTTCCACCAGTGGAAGAAGCGCGAGCAGTCCGCCGGGCGCGAGCCTTCGCCGCGCTTCCTGCAAACTGGTCTGTTCCGCTTCTCGCGGCACCCGAACTTCTTCTTCGAGCAGGCCCAGTGGTGGCTCGTGTTCGCCTTCGGCGCCCTGTCCTTCGGCGGCATCCCCTGGACGATCGCCGGGGCCGTCCTGCTGACCCTGCTGTTCGTCGGCTCGACGATCTTCACCGAGACCATCACGCGCGGGCGCTACCCGGAGTACGCGGAGTACCAGAAGCGGACTTCGGCTGTGGTGCCGTGGATTCCGCGGAGCCGGGTCTCGGTGGGCTGACGATTCAGCTCTCGTCGGCGAACTCGATGTCATCCGCCTGCAACTGCGGTGGCCGGTAGGGCATTTCGTCGAGCCGCGCGCCTTCGAACCTGATGTCACCGTCGAACGTGGCGTCCACGAAGGTCGTGTAGCTGGCGAACGAAACCCCCTCGAACCACGCCCGCTCCCCGAACCTCGCGCGGTCGAAGTAGGCGCTCTGCATCGCCACGTCGTCGTCGAACGCCGGCGCGACCATGAATCCCGCTCGGTCGAAGTTCGCACTGCGCGCGAAGGTGGCGTCGCTGAACCGCACTACGCCACGGAAGAGGGCTTTGTCGAACCGCGCGTTGTGGGCGAAGCGCGCGCTGCGGAACGCTGTGGTGCCGACGAACTCCGTGTCTTCGAAGCGGGCTTCGCCGCCGAACTGGGCGCTCTCGAAGCGCGTGCTGCCTTTGAAGGTCGCCCGGGTGAACCAGGCGTCGGCGCCGAAAGTGGCGCCGTCGAACCGCGTGGTGCCGGTGAACCGCACCTCGTGGAACCACGCGTCCCCGGCGAAGCGCGTGCCGGCGAAGCGGGCGTTGTGCAGCTCACAGCCGTTGAGCGGAAAGTCGATGAGCACCGCCCCGGAGAGGTCGAGCTCGATGCCGGCCCAGAACCGGTCGTCCCCGTCGGCCCCACGGTCGCAGTTCCCGGGACCGGGGAGGCGCTATCGGGTGATGAACCCGAACCCGGGTGTCGCCGTGGGATTTGTCCTCAGTGGACATTCATTCCGCGAACCAAGCTGCCAACCTGCCACCGCCCGTTTGCGGGGCGCCCACCGGCCGGACCACGACCTGCCGCAGAGGCTTGGGGAAGTGGAATGCGGCGGAGTAATCGAAGATGGCGGAGTCTCCACGACAGTGAATGTCACGGTCGCCGCGCGGCGGTCGGTGCAGGGAAGGCGGTGTAGGTGCGGGGTGGTGGCGGTGCCGGTTGCCCGACGCGGCCCCAGTTGCGGCCTGTGGTCCGCGGGAACGAGGTGGCGAAACCGGGCGAGGTGAGGGGGCCGGAGAAGCTGCAGCCGTTGCTTTGGGCCGCATGCGTTTCCGCGTGCATTTCGCCACCCGGCGCCGCTTTCGAGGGCTACGGGACCAGCCGACGTCAGCCGGGGTCGTGACAGGTGCGCTCAACAAGCCCGCGCCCGTGAGGAATCGCCCTCCCCGGGCTGCGTGCGGACCACATCCGCCGACGACCGTGCCTCTAACGGTCGTAGAAGTTCGACGGTGGTTCATTCCACTGCTGAGTCGGCGCGTCCGGGCGCGTAGCGCGCTTACGACGGTGCAAAGTCCGCGCGTTCGCCGCCATGCTGTTGACCACGATGGCGATCACCAGGCCGATCACGAGGTTGATCGCGGCCGTCGCGTATTTGGCGCTGGGTTCGACCGTGAGGGTCAGGGGCAGGACGACCGCGATGAGCGTCACGAGCACCATGATCCAGCCGAAGAACTGGCTGGGCGCGGGGGTCGCGATGCTCAGCAGGTGCATGAGGCCCGTGGCGAGCAGGGCGGCGGCCGCGGCGGCGAGGGCGTACGTGGTGGTGCTGGCGCTGCCCCAGGCACCCTCGCCTTTGGGCGCGAGGACGGGGACGTCGAAGATGCCGCGGGCGATCAGCAGGCCGACGATGGCGACGAGGGCCGCCACCACCGCCGTGGCGACGCCGCCCGCCCACAGCCGCGCCGCGTCGATGCCGGGCCGGGTGTCCTGATCGTACGGGTTCTGCGCCATCACGGATCCCTCCGTCAACGAAGCTGTCCCCCTCGATTGTCGCCCTAACCGGGCTCGTTCGCCTGCTCGAGTTTCGCGACGCGCCGCAGGCGGAAGGACAGGACGACGAGCATGATCCCGTACAGCAGCGCGTAGATGCCCACGAGCAAGGCGATTCCGTACGCCCCCGCGATCGGGTGGAAAAGCACCAGCACCCCCGCGATGACGGACACCGTGCCGGCCAGGATGAGGAACGCCTCGCCCGTGATCTGCTTGCGCAGGCGGATCGCGGCGACGATCTCGGCGATGCCCGTGACCACCGCCCACGCGCCGACCAGCGTCGCCAGCACGAGGATGGTCGCGCCGGGCCACACCAGCGCGAGCACCCCCGCGGCGAGCCCGAGCAGGCCCAGCAACACGTACGCGAACCGGTGCGCACCGTCGCCCGGGCGGAACGCTTGCATGAACGCACCGATCGCGTCGGCGAGCGCGTAGATGCCGAACACCAACGCCAGCGCCAGCACGGTGCCGCCGGGCCAGATCAGCGCGATCACGCCGAACACCACCGCCAGCACCCCGCGCACGAGCACCAGCGGCCACGTCTGCCGCGGGTCCATCACGAGACCGCCGGCTCCGGCGGAGATGTGTGCGGACATGCTTGCCTCCCGAGCACGATGCTGACCTGGGAAAACGTTAGCAGCGCAAGAAGATCGACACACCGCTTCGTTGTTCACCCGTCGGTGACGAAGTGTCCGAAGAGGACGTCAGAAGCTCACCGGCAGCGCCGCCAGCCGCCACGTGCCAGGGTCGGCCGCGCGCCGCACGTCGCCCAGGCGCAGTGCGGGAAAGCGCTCCAGCAGCCCCCGCAACGCCACCTCCGCCTCCACGCGCGCGAGCGCCGCGCCGAGGCAGAAGTGCGGCCCGTACGCGAACCCGAGGTGCCCGCCCTCGGTGCGGCGCACGTCGAGCCGGTCGGGATCGGTGAACACGCGCGGGTCGCGGTTGGCCGACGCGATCGCGGCCGACACGGGCTCGCCCGCCCGGATCGCGACACCGTGCAGGGTGAGGTCCTCGGTGGCCTGCCGAGGAATCGTCAGCAGCTGAGGTCCGCACCACCGCATCAGCTCCTCGACCGCCGTCGGCCACAGCCCGGGTTCCGCGCGCAGCACGGCGAGCTGGTCCGGATGGGTGAGCAGTGCCTCGACGGCGTTGGCGACGAAGTTCGCCGGCGTCTGCCCCGCGAGCACGAGCTGCCAGACCAGGGTCACGAGCTCGGGTTCGGACAACCCGTCCGTGCCGGCCAGCAGGGCGAGGAACTCGCTCGCCGGCGGCGTGGTGAGGCCGCGCGCGCCGTCGATGATGCCCGGCACCGCGGCGGCGAAGCTCTCGCCCGAGCCGGCGACCACGTTCTGCCCGTACGTGTGCCAGCGCGGCCGATCCGACTCGGGCACGCCGACGAGCTCGCAGATCACCTCCATCGGCAACGGCTGCGCGAACGCGGCCAGCAGGTCGGCGCCGCCGGCCGGGAGGCCGTCGAGCAGCTTGCCGACGATCGGTTCGATCCGCGGCCGGAAGTCCGCCGCGCGGCGCGCCGTGAACGCGGGGGAGACGAGGCCCCGCAGCCGCCGGTGCTCCGCGCCCTCCATCTCCTGCATGGTCCGCAGGTACGGCCGGCAGTGGTCGGGCACGTCGAGCGCCTGGTAGCTGCCGGGGCCGAGCGCGAAACGCGGGTCGGTGAGCATCGCGCGCGCGTCGGCCAGGCGGGTGAGCACCCACAGCGGGCCGAAACCGGGGCCGACGAGCTTGGCCACGGGGCCGTGCTCGCGGGCGGCGCCGTAGACGGCGAACGGGTCGCGGTGCACCGCGGGGTCGGTCAGGTCGATCGCGGGGACGTCGGTCACGAGCGCTCCTCATTATGGATGGTGAAATCAGATGGTCTCATCATATGTACACAGACGCTATCCTGACCAGCACGGGAGCACGAGGAGGACGATGGCCCGGCTGACCAGAGCGGAGGCGCAGGAGCTCAACCGCGCGAAGGTGCTCGCCGCGGCGCGTGACGAGTTCACCGAGCGCGGCTTCCGCGAGGCGAAGATCGACGTGATCGCCGAACGCGCCGAGCTCACCCGCGGCGCCGTCTACTCGAACTTCCCCGGCAAGCGCGCGTTGTACTTCGCCGTGCTCGCGGAGGAGGCCGAGCGCCTCGCCGCGGAGCCCTCGGCCTCGGATCCCGGGCTGACGACCGCGGAGGCCCTGGGCGCCCTCGCCCGCGCCTGGGTTGCCCGCCTGCCGCTCGCCACCGACCCCGGCTCGCGCCTCGGTGTGGACCTCGGGCCGGAGATCCTCGCCGACGAGCTCACCCACCGCCCGTACGCCCAGCTCCTGCGCCTCGAAGCCGTCGTCCTCGGCCTGGCCCTCGAGCGGCTCGCCCCGTCCGCCGGCCGCCTCGTGCGCGTGGCCGAACTCGCGCTGACCACGCTGCACGGCGCCACGGGCCTCGCCGCGGCCGCGCCCGGGTTCGGGGAACCGTTCAACGTCGTGCGCGCCTGCGAAGCCCTGCCCGCACTGGGGTTGGCCGACACGTGGCCGGCGGTGCCGCCGATCGTGGCGCACGCGCAGGCCGTCGACGAGCCGTGGGTTCCGCCCGCGGCGTTCGACTCACTGCGTTCGCAGCCGGCCGAGCTGTCCGGTGACGGCGTGGTCGCGATTCTGGGGCTGCACCGGCTTTCCGCCGCGGAGGAGGCCGTCCGGGCCGCTCCGCCGGACGCCGCCGTGACGGTCGCCGTGGTCACGGGTTCGGCGCCGGAACTGGCGCCGTTGACGCACCTCGCGCTGGCCGAGCTGCGTGGTCACCTGCGCCAGGCTTTCCCGGCTTCGGCCTGGCCGCGTTTGCAGGTGCTGCGCGACGACACAGGCGCGGTCGCGTCGGCGGCGGGGGTTTCGGCGGTGAGCGACGCGACGGAAACGGCTGTGCGCATCACGTCCGGGCGGGTGGTGCGCCGTGCCGAAGGGTTCGGCGCCGGCCACGCCGCGGCGACCGGCTGACGGAAACCGGCGAGCCGCGTTCACCGATGAACGGCCAGCACCGCCGCGAGGCCTTCTTGCAGATCCTGGACGAAATACCCGGGAACCTCCAGCGACGGGAAATGTCCCCCGTTTTCGGGTGACCGCCACCGGACGATCTGCCGGAACCGTTCTTGTGCCCAGGGCCGCGGATACTTCTCGATGTCGCGCGGATAGACGGTGATCGCCGAGGGGACGTCGACCCGGAGTTCGGGATCGAGCGAGTTGTGGCTTTCGTAGTAGATACGGGCCGCCGAAGCGCCGGTCCGAGTCAGCCAATACAAGGTGACGTCGTCGAGAACGCGGTCCCGGGAAATCGTCTCGAACGGGCTGTTTTCGGTGTCGGACCACTCGGCGAACTTGTCGAGGATCCAGGCGAGCAACCCGACCGGGGAGTCGACGAGCGAGTAGCCGATGGTCTGTGGCCGGGTCGCCTGCTGCTTCGCGTAGGCCGCGCGGTGGTGCCAGAAATCGTGGGTTTCCTCGGTCCACTGGCGCTCGAGGGCCGTCAGCCCGTCCGTGGTCAGCCCGGGCGGTCCTTCCGCGAACGTCGTGTGGATGCCGAGAACGTGCTCCGGGAACCGGCCCGCGAGAACCGTGGTGATATTGCCGCCCCAGTCACCGCCGTGGGCCAGGAATTCGTGGTAACCGAGCTTTCCCATCAATTCCACCCAGGCGGCCGCGATCTTTTCGGTTCCCCATCCGGTGATGGCCGGTTTGTCGCTGTAACCGAAGCCGGGCAGCGAAGGAACCACGACGTGGAACGCCGGCGCGTCCGCGTCTTTCGGATCGGCGATTTCGTCGACCACATCGACGAATTCGGCGATGCTGCCCGGCCAGCCGTGCGTCAAGATCAGCGGAGTGGCGTCCGCGCGCGCGGATCGGCGGTGCAGGAAGTGGATGCCCAGATCGTCGACGGTCGTGCGGAACTGCCCGATCCGGTTGAGGCGGTCTTCGAACGACCGCCAGTCGTATCCGGTGCGCCAGTAGTCCGCGACCTCGACGAGGTCGGCGAGCGGAACGCCCTGGTCCCATCGGCGTGGGCCGGGCGCGGCGCGGTGGACCGTTTCGGGCTCCGGGAACCGCGCCGCAGCC
The DNA here is from genome assembly GCF_042896185.1 of Amycolatopsis sp. NPDC001319. Taxonomy (NCBI): domain Bacteria; kingdom Bacillati; phylum Actinomycetota; class Actinomycetes; order Pseudonocardiales; family Pseudonocardiaceae; genus Amycolatopsis; species Amycolatopsis sp. NPDC001319. The sequence continues at coordinate 397,898 of NZ_JBIAWY010000008.1, forward strand.
AGTCGCGCGCGCAGTTCGTCGAGGTCGGCGTCAGGTGCGTGGGCGTCGAATGCTCGGACGTCGCTGGTGGGACGGGGCATGAGACCTCCTGCCATCGTGGAACCGGCTTAGATGGTTCTAACAGGCCGTCCGGCCTGAGCGCAACCTGCTAAGCTGGTTCCATGCGTGCCGAGTTCCCCGACTTTCGCCTCGGTACCGTGCTGGCGACCAGCTTCACGGGGACTCTCACGGAGCGTCGTGGCGATGCCGTGGAGCGCATTCCCACGCCGCAACGGCTCGTCGACTGGCTGGCGGTGAACGGCCTCGCCGTGGACTCCTGCACCACCGCCCAGCTCGACCTCGCCCGGGAGCTGAGGGAGTCGATCCACGCCGCCGCGACCGCGGCAGCGAACCAGGAAGCGCTCCCCGCATCGGCGGTCCAGGTCATCAACGACCGCAGCGCTCAGGGCCGGGCCGCGGCCGTCCTGACGCCCGAGGGCGAGCGGCGATGGCAGCTCGGCTCGGGTTCCCTCGTGGAAGACGCCCTCAGTGTGATCGCCGCCGACGCGATCGGCATCCTCGCGGGCGAACGCGACGGGAAACTGGCCCTGTGCGCCTCGCCGACCTGCCAGGCCGCCTTCTTCGACACCAGCCAAAGCCGCACCCGCAGGTGGTGTGACATGAACACGTGCGGGAACCGGCAGAAGAAGGCGCGCTTCAACGCCAACCGGCGCAAAACCGCCGAACCGGCGGAGTGATCCTTCCCCCGCGGACAGAGAAAACCGGGCCGCCAGTCCGGAAAGGACTGACGGCCCGGTTGTCCTACTGCGACACTCAGCCGATCTTGTAGCTGTACGGCAGCGTCGCGATCACTTCACCGGTACCGACCTGCGGCAGGCCGGTCACGCCGGTCGGCAGGGTCGGGACGGTCACCAGGTTGAGGTGACCCGCCACCGACGCGCCGCGCTTGCCCGAAGGCGTGATCGTCACGGTGACGGTCACCGTCTGGCCCGGCTGGACGAGCAGCGGCGTGCCGCCCGTGCCGTTGGGGTCGACGGACTGGTCGTACGGGTCGCCCGTGGACGAGGTCACCGCGGAGTCGAAGCCCGCCGTCTTGATCGACGCCGTGTAGGAGGCGTGGCCGGCCGGAGCGCCCGAGGGGCCGAACGGACCGATCTCCTGCACGTCGGCGAACCAGATGCCCTTGGTGACGTAGCCCTGCTTCTCGCCGATCGTCGCGACGGACACGGTGCTGCCGGCCTGAGCGGCCTTCAGGTCACCGAGCACGTCGATGCCCGCGGCGGAACCCTGCAGCTCCACCTGAGCCGGCACCGAGGACGACGTGGCGACGGTGAACTTGCTCGTGTCCGGCGGGATCGAGTAGATCGGCGCGTTGGCGCCGAGCTCGGGCAGGTCGACCTCGGTCGAGCCCTGGATGGGCTGCGGCTGCAGGGTCTGCTGCGCGTTCGTCCGCGCGTCCACGCCGATCGCGATCGGCTCGACACCCGTGTTGCGCACCGTCACCGGCACCTTCACGGCCTGGCCGGCGGCCAGCTTCTTCGAGGCCGAGTTCGGCAGCGCCGGAGCGCTCACCACGACTTGGTCGAAGCCCACCGTGCCGGTGAACGGCTGCTCGATCTGCTTGCCCGTCACCGGGTTCTGCACCACGACCACGAAGTGCCAGCGGCCCGGGAGCGGGTTCGCGTCGGTGAGCTGCAGCGTGGTGCCCTGCGAAAGCTGGTTCGCGGAGCTGAGGAACACGTTGCTGTTCACGTCCGCGAGCTCACCGTTCGGGTCCACGAGCACGCCGTCGACGACGGTGCCCGGGTCCTGCAGCTTCACCGCGACGTCGAGGTCCTTCTTGCCCTTGGGCACGTCGAACTCGTAGCTGAACGTCTGCGCCGGCGAGACGGCGCGGGCGTTGCCGCCCGTGATCGTGCCGCCGAAGGAACCCGTGCCGTTCTTGGTCGGGATCAGCGCGCGCAGCACGGCGGACACCGTGGTCTGGTGGCCGTCGGAGCTGCCGAACGTGATCGAGTAGTCCGCGTCGCCACCCGTCGCCGGGGTCTGCAGCGAAACCTTGACCGGCTTGGTCTGGCCCGGCTTCAGCGACAGCACGGCCGGGGAGACCTGGCCGTACGGGATCGCCCGCTGCGTCGACGTGGCGAGCTGGATGTTCCCGGTGTAGCCGGTCGGGCCACCCGCCGAGTACAGCACCGCGGTCCACGTGCCAGCGACCGGGCGCGTGACGTCCACATTGGCGTAGTTCGCCGTGGCCGCGCCACCCTGCGGGCGGCTGTTGGCCACGAACGTGCCGTCCGGCGCCAGCAGCGACACGCGCACGACCGGCGTCACCGACTGGCCGTTCACCGTCTTCGGGCTGCCCTGCCACGCCATCCGCGCGAGCAGGCGCTGCGCACCGGCCGGCACGGAGAAGGTGACCTTCTTGTACGCCCAGTCCGTGCCGTTGTAGTACGGGAACGTCGGCAGCTTCGTCGAGTCGAACGCGGTGGTCTGCGTTTGCGCCGAAAGCGGCGCGAACGAGCGCGTGCCCGCCGTGACCGTCAGCGGCTTGGTGCCGACGTTGGTCACGTTGACCGTGGCCTTCTGCGTGCTGCCCGGCGCGCCTTCCAGCGTGAGCTGGTCGGCCGACAGCGCGATGTTCGACGAGACACCCGCCGGGGCACCGGAAGTGCCGGGCGAGGTCAGCGCCGCCTCCACGGCCGCGCGCGCGTCGAGCAGGCCGGAGCCCTGCTCGTCGGCGGGCAGCCCGAGGTCACGCGTGGTGCCGGTGATGAACTGCTTCACCTGCGCGGGCGTCGGCGAGGCGCCGTGGTGCGTGCCGCGGTAGGCCTGGATCACCAGCGCGGCGACGCCCGCGGTCAGCGGGGCCGACTCACTGGTGCCACCGAAGGACTCGAGGTCCGTCGGCTGCGGCACGGTCTTGAAGTCGCGGCATTCGGCGTACGCGGGCGCGCAGTCGGCCCAGTTGCCCTCACCCGGGGCGACCAGGTCGATGGTGCGCCCGTTCTGCGTGATGCCCGAGGACGACAGCGCGGAGATGTTGTCGCTCGTCCACTTCCCGTTGGAGAACGGGAAAGCCGCGTAGGTGGTCTGCGCGTAGAGCCGGTTGTCCGTGGTCGCGCCGGCGGAGATCACCAGCGGGTCGGTGGCCGGGCTGCCGATGGTCGAGGTGATGCCCGCGTCGCCGCTGGACGCGGTGACGGTGACGCCCGCGGCCACGGCTTCGTCGTTGAACACCTGGAACAGGTTGCGCGAGCTCGCGTCCGGGTACTGGTTCAGGCCGAGCGACTCGTTGATCACGTCGACGTGGTCCACGGTCACCGCGTAGTCGATCGCCTGCAGCACCGCGGAGTTCGTGGCGGTGGAGCCGAACACGTTGAGCCCCACCAGGCTCGCGCCCGGCGAAACACCCTTGACCACGATGTTGCAGCCCGCGGGCAGCGGGTGCTTCTCGTTCACGAACTTCGACAGGTCGTGCACCACCACGCCCTGCGCGGCGATGGACGACGCGTCACCGAACGCCTCGGCGCCCGACTCGGTCGTGGCGGGACCGTCGCCGGAGAAGTCCTGGTAGTCGGAGAAGACGTGGGAACCGTCGGGACGGATGAAGTCCGCGTAGTTCGGGTCCATGTTGTCGGCGAGGAACGCGACCTTCACGCCCGAGCCGTCGGCGAGGTCCGAAGCGGCCTTGGAGCCGTCGGTGCTGTACGCGTGGATCGAGGTCAGCGCCTCGGGCTCCAGCAACGGCTTCGCCGGGTCGGTCGGGCAGATCGCGTTCGGGTCCTGGTTCTGCGCCGTGCCGCCGCCGGCCTTCGGCGCGTTCGCGTCCGTCGACTTCGCGGGGTTCGCGTCGGGCAGCGTGACCTTGCTGTCCGGCAGCACCTGTGCCACGGCCGGGTCGGCCGCCAGCTGCGCCGCCTGGTCCGGCGTCACGGTGGCGGAGAACGCGTTGCCCAGCGCGAAGTGCTTGACCTTGGCCGGCGCCGTGCCGGCCAGCTTGGCCAGCACCGACTCCTGCTGCTGGGTCGCCTTGTCCCGCCGGGTGCCCGAGGCCGCCTTGGTGGCGGGCGCGTCGGGCAGCTGGTCCTTGAGGACCACGATCACCGATTGCGGTGCGGTGCTCGCCTGAGCGGTGGGCGCGGCGACGGCGGCCTGACTGCCGAGCTGGGTGACCCCGGCCAGTGCCAGACCGCCTGTCGCGGCTATGACGAGCGCGCGAACGGATCGCGAGGAACGCCGCATGTGCAGCTCCCACTTCCTTCTCGAAGGGTTCGAAAGTTACCGGCCCCGACGAAATCGAGCACGGTCGTGCCGGCCCGATTTCCCATGCCGGAGAACTATTTCGCGCGCCTCGACGATCCACAAGCGACAATAGTGGTGAAGATATCCACGCAAATGGGACACCATTTCCGGAATGCCCGGAATCGGTGTCCCATTTGTCGGTGAAGCGAATTCCCGCTCAGGTCACGGGAAGGTGACTGCGGGAGTTTCGGGCAACGGTCAGTGTCCCCGCGAACGCCACCACGGCCAGGCAGCCGAGCAGCATCGGGTAGCTCGCGAACCCGCTGAGCGCCGCGAGCAGCGACGGCAGCAGGAAGCCGATGTAGGCCAGCGCGTAGTAGACCCCGGTCAGCTGCGCGATTTCCTCGGGCCGCGCGAGCCGTTGCAGCTCCAGCAGTCCGGACACCACCACGATGCCGTACGCGGTGCCGAGCACCACGGCCGTGACCAGCGCGAGCCACGGTGACCGCAGGTCCGCGGCCACGGCGGCGAGGACCAGACCAGTGCACATCACGGCCATCCCGACGAGCACCGCCCGGGCGCTGGTGGTCCGGTCCACGCGTTTGGCGATCGGCTGGATGCCCACGCCCGCGCCGATCGCGCACACCGTCAGCAGCGTTGAGTAGGCGAGTGACCACGAACCGAGTTTGTCCTGCACCAGCTGCGGCATGATCGCGTACGCGACCCCGCACGAGCCGAAGATCCACGGCGCCATCGGCAGGATGATCCGGCGGAACCGCGGGTGCCGGGTCGTCACGGGCAGCCGGCTCAGCGCCGGCTTGCGGCTTTCGGTGCCGAGCGTCTCCGGGCTGCGCGGGATGAACGGCAAGGCCACCAGCGTCAGTCCGATGTGGACGGCGAACGGCAGCACCATCGGCCACGGTGCCCACTGCGCGAGCACGCCGGCGGCACCGGGCCCGATGCCGAGCCCGAGCGTGAGGCACAGGGCCGCGCGCCGGGTGCCGAGGTCGGCCGCGCCACGCGGGTCGGCGTCGGCGAGCTCCTTGATCCAGGTGGAGCCCACGGCCATCGCGGCCGCCACCGCGACGCCGGTGAGGAACCGGCCCGCGGCGATCCAGCCGGCGCCTTCGGGGCCGAGCGCGATCAGCACGCTGGCGAGCAGCGACAGCACGGTGCCGGCGAGCATCACGGGCCGGCGACCGTAGCGATTGGACAGTCCACCCGAGAGCAACAGCCCGGGCACCAGCCCGACCACGTACGCGCCCAGCAACGCGTCGACGGTGAAGGTGGAGTAGCCCGCTTCCTTGTACATCACCAGGAGCGGCGTGAACTGGTTGCCGCCCCAGCCGACGACGAACACCGCGGCGGCGGCGCCGAACCAGGCCGGGCGCGCGGTGGCTTCACGGGGGAGCGGGGTGCTTTCGGCGGTGGCGGTCATCGGCGGTGCACCTGGTCCAGGTGGGCGCGCAGCGCGGGGCCGAACGCGTCGCCGTCGGCGCGCTCGATGATGGCGAGCAGGTCCTCGTGCTCGCGCAGCACCACGGGCAGCACGTCCGGGATCGGACGCAGGGCGTGCACGTTCATCCGGCGCTGCCGGTCGGCGAGCGTGGCGTAGAAGTCGAGCAGCAACGCGTTGCCGCCCGCCGCGACGATGGTGCGGTGGAACAGCTCGTCGGCCTCGGCGAAGCCGTGCAGGTCGCCGGAGTCCGCGTGGCCGCGCTGGGTGCCGAGCACCTCGCGCAGCTGCTCCAGCGCGTCGGGGATGAGGTCGGGCCGGCGCACGAGGCGGCGCACGGCCGCGCCCTCCACGGCCTCCCGCGCGTCGAGCACGTCCTCGGCCTCACCCGGCGGCACGGGCACCACCACGGCGCCGCGCTTCGGGATCAGGTTGAGGAACCCCTCGACCTGCAGGCGCAGGAACGCCTCGCGCACGGGCGTGCGGCTCACCCCGAGCCGCTCGGCGATCTCCCCTTCGCTGAACAGGTGCCCACCGGGGAGCTCGCCCGTGAGGACGAGCTCCTTCGTGAGCCGGTACGCGCGGTCGGCAGCGCCGGGCGCGGTGTACTTGGCAGGTGTCACACAGGCGAAGCTAGCATGCGTCCAAGCTTGTATCTAAGACCTTGTGACCTGCGGCTCACTCGATCCAGCGCAGGACGGGAGCCGACGTCAGCGCGCCCGGCTGGAGCGTGGCCTCCGTCTCGACGGTGAACGTGGCCGACTCGCCGGGCAGCAGCGTCACGAGGGCGAAGTCCACGGTCGCGTCGGCGGCGAGGCGGTCGGGGAACAGGCAGACGTCGCGCATGAGCGTGTCGGCGACGACGGTGACCTCGTAGCCGCCGTCGAAGCCGGTGACGGACTGCGTGAACTCGGCCTGGGGATAGGCGAAGTCCTTGTCCTCGACGAAGAACCAGAACGCGCGCTCGTCGCCGGCGTCGGCCACGAGGAACTCGCGGGCCGGGTCGCCGGCCGCGAACTCGGGGCCCAGCGCGGTGCCGGGCGCGACCGAGGCCGATGCCAGCTCCTCGCCGGTCACCGACATCCGCCGCACGTCGACCGTCTCCGGGGTGAAGCCCAGCGCGAAGATCGTGAGGCCTTCGGGGCGCGGCTGGATCGTCAGCAGCTCGTCGGCGTAGACCTCGCGCAGCGCGTACCACAGCGGCTTCGGCCGGCCGGCGCCGTCGACCGCGGCCCACGACGTGACGGGCCAGCAGTCGTTGAGCTGCCACACGATCGCGCCCATGCAGCGCGGCGCGTGCGAGCGGTAGTGCTCCACGGCGAGCCGGATCGCGCGCGCCTGGTTGACCTGGTTGAGGAAGTGCCAGTCGTCGAACGTCTCCGGCTCGGCGAAGTGCGGCGCGAGGCCGCGGGCGAGCTTTCCGTTGCCGTCGAAGGCTTTCTGGTGGTGCAGCACACCGGGGGAGTCGGCAGCGAGCGGCTCGTCGTGCACGGCCTCGGTGAGCGTCGCGAACGTCGGCGGTGCCTGCCAGCCGAACTCCGACACGAACCGCGGCACGGTGTCGCGGTAGCCGAGGTAGTCGCGCTCGTTCCACATGTCCCACACGTGCTGGCAGCCGTAGTCCGGGTCCAGTGCGTCGCGCTCCGGCGAGAGCGCCCACGGGCTGCCCGGCACGTACGGCCGCGTCGGGTCGAGCTCGCCGACGACCGCGGGCAGCAGCTTCTCGTAGAACGTCGCGCCCCACGGCTGCCCGGCCAGGCGCTCCTGCCAGTCCCAGTGGAACCAGCCGAGGTAGTTCTCGTTGTTGCCGCACCACAGCACCAGCGACGGGTGCGGTGCGAGCCGGACGACGTTCTCGCGCGCCTCGGCCTCGACCTCCTCGGCCAGCACGTCCTCGGGATACGGCATGCAGGCGAACAGGAAGTCCTGCCACACGAGCACGCCTTCGCGGTCGCACTCGGCGTAGAACTCGTCGCTCTCGAAGATCCCGCCGCCCCACACGCGCAGCAGGTCGATGTTCACGTCCTTGGCCTGCTCGATGCGGCGGGCGTAGCGCTGCGCGTCGACGCGGTGGGGGAAGCAGTCGTCGGGGATCCAGTTGGCGCCGCGGACGAACAGCGGCGTCCCGTTGACCGACAGGGTGAACGCGCCGTCGGTGGTGTCGAGCGCGACGGTGCGGAAGCCGATCTCGCGGGTCCAGGTGTCGAGCACGCTGCCGTCGGCGGCCTCCAGCGTCACCTCCAGCGGGTACAGCGGCTGCTGGCCGAGCGTGTGCGGCCACCACAGCTCAGGCGAGGGCACTCGCACGGTGTCGCCGGTCGCCTCGACGCCGGCCACGCGGATGCGCACGGTGCCTTCGCCCTCGACCTCGGTGTGGACCGTGACCACGCCGTCGGTGCCGTCGACGGTGATCACCGGGCGGACCGACGCGAGGCGGCCCGTGGTGACCTCCAGGCGTGCCGGGCGCCAGAGACCGGCGGTGACGAGCGACGGGCCCCAGTCCCAGCCGAAGTTGCAGGCCATCTTGCGGATGAAGTTCGACGGCTCGCCGTCGTTCGTGCGCGGCAGCGGGTGGGCCTCGGCCCGGGCGCGGGCGTAGTGCACGGCGGAGGCGAAGGTGACCGACAGTTCGTTGCCCTCGGACCGCAGCTCACCGGTGGGGAAGCGGTAGGAGCGGTGCATGTTCTCGGTCTCGCCGAGCACGTTGCCGTTGAGCTCGATCCTGGCGATGGTGTCGAGGCCGTCGAACGCGAGCGCGGCCGCACCGGGGGCGGCCGGGCGGTCGAACTCGGTCTCGTAGCGCCAGTCCGTGAGCCCGATCCACTGCACGAGGTCCTCGTTGCGGTCGAGGTACGGGTCGGGGATCAGGCCGGCGGCGAGCAGGTCGGTGTGCACCGAGCCGGGCACGGTCGCCGGTACCCCGGCGCGCAGCGTCTCCACGAGCTCGGCGGGCACCTCGCCCAGGTCTCCGGTCGCCCGCACCGTCCACCGCGTCAGGTCCATCCGCATGCCTCGCCGTCCTCTCTCCGGGCCCGTCCGCGCGATTTTGCCTTGTCTCGTTGTTGTCCACCGCCACGAGGGACCGCGAACGCGCTGCTCCTTATGGTCTGAACCATTGCTCTCTTCGCCGGGCGAAGGTCCCGGACACCGGGAAAACCCTGATCCTGTCCGGCTTTCTGTCCGTTCGGGCGTGATCGTTCCCGGGGCGGCGCTGCCAGAATTCCGCGACGTCGGGTGAGCAGCCGAGGCCGGTTCGTCAGCGAAAGGGACGCGCATGTCGTTCGCCAAAGCGGCACTGAAGATCCTCCTCACGGTCCTCCTGGCGGTGGTCGCGTTCGTGGTGGTGCCCGCGGCCGCCCAAGCCGCGCCGGCCGCCGCTGCGGCCCCGGCGCCGGTGGTCGGGCGCAAGGCGTGCCCCGAACAGCCGAAACCCGGTGAGGTCACGTGCTTCGCGCTCTTCCGCGGCGACGCGCACGGGATGCAGCGCGCCGCGGCGCCGCAGGGTTACGGCCCGGCGGACCTCGCCGGTGCGTACGAGCTCCCGACGGCCACGGGCGGCGACGGGATGACGGTCGCGATCGTCGACGCTTACGACACCCCCGACGCGGAAGCCGAAATGGGCGTGTACCGCGCGCAGTTCGGCCTGCCCTCGTGCACCGTCGCCAATGGCTGCTTCACACGCGTGGACCAGCGCGGCGGCCAGGACTTCCCGGCTCCGAACGCGGGCTGGCAGCAGGAGACGATGCTCGACCTCGACATGGTTTCCGCGGTCTGCCCGCGCTGCCACATCCTGCTCGTCGAGGCCGACGACTCGCTCGTGCCGAACATGGGCGCCGCGGTGAACCAGGCCGTCGCGATGGGCGCGAAGTTCGTGTCCAACAGCTACGGCGCCGACGAGGACCCGGCCGAGCTCGACCTCGACGAGGCCTACTACGACCACCCCGGCGTCGTGGTCACCGCCAGCTCCGGCGACTACGGCTACGGCCCGCAGTTCCCCGCCGCGTCGCCGCACGTGACGTCGGTCGGCGGCACCTCGCTCTACCGCGACGCGAACGCCCGCGGCTGGCGCGAGACGGTGTGGTCCGGCACCGGCAGCGGCTGTTCCGCGTACGAGCCGAAGCCCCCGGCGCAGACGGATTCCGGCTGTGCCAACCGGACCATCGCCGACGTCTCCGCGGTCGCGGACCTCGCGACCGGTGTCGCGGTGTTCGTGCACGGCGCGTGGGGCCTCGCGGGCGGCACGAGCGCGTCGTCGCCGATCGTCGCCGCGGCCTACGCGCTGGCCGGCGCGCCCGCCGCGGGCACCTACCCGAACGCGTTGCCCTACCGCTCCGGCGCGACCTTCAACGACGTCACCGAAGGCGCCAACGGCACCTGCGCCCCGGCGTACCTCTGCACCGCGGGCCCGGGCTTCGACGGACCCACGGGGCTGGGCACACCGCGCGGCATCTCGGCCTTCACGCCCGGCGCGACCGGGCTCGTCTCCGGCACGGTCCGCGACTCCGCGGGGGCTCCGCTGGCCGGAGCGCAGGTGAAGGCCGGTGATCTCGCCACCACAGTGGACGCCGACGGCCACTACACCCTGGGCGTTCCGGTGGGCACCTACGCCGTGACCGCGAGCAAGTTCTCCTACCGTGACACCACGGTCGGCAGCGTGACCGTCGAGGCGGGCAAGACCGCGACCGCCGACTTCACGCTGGCGTCCGTGCCGTCGGTGCAGCTGAGCGGGACCGTGCGCGACGGCAGCGGCCACGGCTGGCCGGTGGCCGCGCACGTCCAGGTCGCCGGGCAGCCGACCACGGTTGTGCAGACCGATCCGCTCACCGGGCGGTACTCGATGACCGTGCCCGAGGGCGCGACCTACTCCGTGCAGGTCGACCCGGACTACCCCGGTTACCTGCCGGCCTCCGCGTCCGTCCCGGTCGGCGACACAGCCGCCACGCACGACGCCGTCGTGACCGTCGATCCCGTGACCTGCGGCGCGCCCGGGTACACCAACCGCTTCACCGGCGACGCGCAGGACTTCGAGGCGCCCTCGACGTGGCAGGTCGTGAACAACCTCGGCGACGGCGCGGCCACGTGGGCGTTCGACAACCCGGGCGGCCGCGACAACTACACCGGCGGTAGCGGCGCGTTCGCCACCGTGGACAGCAACTCGATCGGCGGCGACCAGGACACGGCGCTGGTCAGCCCCGTCGTCGACCTGAGCGGCACGGCGAACCCGACCGTGCGGTTCGCGTCCGACTACCAGGGCACGCAGGGCCAGCAGGCGGCCGTGGACTTCACGACCGACGGCGGCGCCACCTGGACCACCGTGTGGCAGCACGGCAGCGACACTCTGGCGGGGCCGTCGACGCAGGTCGTGCCGCTGCCGGGCGCGGCGGGCCAGAAGGCCGTGCAGGTGCGCTTCCACTACCGCGACCAGCTGTTCGGCTTCTGGTGGCAGGTCGACGACGTGCTGATCGGCGACCACGCGTGCGACGTCGTGCCCGGCGGGCTCGTCACCGGCACGGTGCACGACCACGTGACCGGAGCCGCGCTCGGCGGGGCCTCGGTGGACAGCGTCGACCGGCCCGGCGAGGGCGCGACGACGCAGGCCGACGGCTCGTACTGGTTCTTCTCCAGCGTCACCGGCAGCCACCCCGTCACCGCGTCGGCGACGAACTTCGTGCCGGGCACGCAGAAGACCGTGGTCGCACCCGACGCCGTGACCCTGGCCGACTTCCTGCTCGACGCCGGCCAGCTCGAGGTGACCACCGGCGCGGTGACCAAAACCGTGGCGTGGCAAGGAACGGCGACCGCGAACGTCAAGGTGCGCAACACCGGCACGGCACCGGTGGACGTGCGGCTGAACCCGTCGTCCGGCGCGTTCACCCCGGCCGTGGCGCAGTCGGCGCCGCTGCAGCGGATCAAGGGCGACTTCAGCACGGGACCGTTGCTGGGCCACGTGAAGCAGGCGGCGCCGGCAGAGACGCTGGCGGCGGGCGACGCGTGGCAGACCGTGGCCGACTATCCGACGAAGATCATGGACAACGGCGTGGCGAGCGTGAACGGGAAGGTCTACTCCTTCACCGGCCTCAACGGCGCGGAGCTGACGACCAAGAACTTCGTCTACGACCCGGGCACGCTCGCGTGGTCCCCGATCGCCGACCTCGCGACGCCGCGGGAAACCCCGGCGGTGGCGGCCGTCGGTACCAAGATCTACGTGACCGGCGGCTGGGCCGACGGCAGCATCCCGGTGACGAACACCGACATCTACGACACCGTCACCGACACGTGGACCACGGGCGCGCCGATGCCCACGGCCACGTCCGCGATGGGCGTCGCCGTGGCCGGCGGCCGGATCTACACGGTCGGCGGCTGCGACGGCGGCAACTGCGGCGTCACGCGGGTGCAGGTCTACGACCCGGCCGTGGACAAGTGGTCGGCGGGCCCGGCGCTGCCCGCGCCGATCGGCTGGACCAACTGCGGCACCATCGCCGGCTCGATCTACTGCGCCGGTGGCGTCAGCGGCCTGGACAACCTGAAGACCGCGTACAAGCTCGACGTCGAGAAGGGCACGTGGTCGCGCGTCGCCGACCTGCCGGTGCAGATGTGGGGCTCGGCCTCGACCGTCGCGAATGGACAGTTGCTGCTCTCTGGTGGCATCGCCGACGGTGAGCTCACCAACGCCGGCTACGCGTACGACCCGGCGGCCAACCAGTGGTCGGCGCTGCCGAACTCGAACGAGACGCTGTTCCGCGGCGGCAGCACCTGCGGCTTCTACCGCATCGGCGGCTCGGCGAACGCGAGCTTCAACCCGACCAGCCACGACCTGCTGCTGCCGGGCTACGGCGAATGCGGGGAGTACGTGTCGATCCCGTGGCTGTCGGCCACGCCCGCGGTGACCACGATCGCGCCGGGCAAGACGGCGACGTTCACGGTGACGCTGGACGCGAGCGTCGCGGCGATCACGCAGCCGGGCACGTACACGGCGCAGCTCGTCGTCGGGGCGCAGGTGCCGAAGGCGGTGGCGGCGATCCCCGTGTCGTTCACGGTGAAGCCGCCGGCCACGTGGAGCAAGCTGACCGGCACCGTCACCGGCGCGCGCTGCGGCGCGACGGCGGGACCGCTCGCCGCGGTGACCGTGCAGGTCGACAGCTGGACGGCGAGCTACACGCTCCGGACCGACGCCGCGGGCCACTACACACTGTGGCTCGACCGCCGCAACAACCCGCTCACGCTGATCGCGGCCCGCGACGGCTGGCAGCCCCAGACGCGCACCGTCAAACTGGTCAAGGGACAGCCGGCGACGGCGGACTTCGTCCTCAAACCGGCCGGCTGCTGAGCCCGGGCTTCCAGCGCCCCCACGCGGCGTTCGGTGCACTGACCGCACCGAACGCCGCATGGGGTGCGGTGGGGGTGGCGGGTGTGGGGAACCGCACGTCCCGAGGTTGTGCAATGTGACATACTACTGGCCATGGTGGCGACGGGAAGGTCCCCCGACGTGGTCGTCGTGGGCGCCGGAGTGGTCGGGGCGGCGTGCGCGTACTACTGCGCGGCCGCGGGCCTGCACGTTGCGGTGGTCGACCGCGGCGGCGTCGCCGGCGGGACGACAAGCGGGGGCGAGGGCAACATCCTCGTGTCGGACAAGGAGCTCGGGCCGGAGCTCGACTTGGCGCTGCTGTCGATCCGGCTGTGGGCGCGGCTGGGGGAGGAGTTCGGCCCCGCTTCGCTGGAGCTGGAGCACAAGGGCGGCGTGGTCGTGGCGCAGTCCGCGGACGCCGCCCGGGGCCTGGCGGAGCTGGCGGCCGAGCAACGCGCGCGCGGCGTCGAAGTCGACGACCTGACGCCGGCCGAGGTCGCCGAGCTGGAGCCGAACCTGACGCCGGACATCGCTTCCGGCGCGTATTACCCGCAGGACAAGCAGGTGCAGCCGATGCTCGCGGCCGCTTCGCTGCTGCGCCAAGCGGTTCGGCTCGGGGCGGAGCTGCACACGGGCGTGGAGGTACGGGCGTTCCGGCGGCGCGCCGACGGTGCGGTCGGCGGGGTGCGCACGTCGGCCGGCGAGTTCTCCGCGCCGTGGGTGGTCAACGCCGCGGGCACGTGGGGCGGCGAAGTCTCGAAGCTCGCGGGCGCGCCGATCCCGGTGCTGCCGCGGCGCGGGTTCGTGCTGGTCACCGAGCCGCTGCCGCGCGTGATCCGGCACAAGGTCTACACCGCCGACTACGTCGCCAACGTCTCCAGCGGCGATGCCGGACTCGAAACGTCCGTGGTCGTCGAAGGCACGCAGGCCGGCACGGTGCTCATCGGCGCCAGCCGCGAACGCGTCGGGTTCGACCGGCAGTTCTCGCTGCCCGTGGTGCGCAAGCTGGCGGCCCAGGCGATCGGGGTTTTCCCGTTCCTGGCCGACGTTTCCCTGCTGCGCAGCTACCTCGGCTTCCGGCCGTACTGCCCGGACCACCTCCCGGTCATCGGCGAGGACCCGCGGCTGCCGGGGCTGCTGCACGCGTGTGGTCACGAAGGGGCGGGCATCGGGCTGGCCGCGGCCACGGGACACCTGATCGCGCAGGTGGCCACGGGGGTACGGCCGGAGCTGGACTTGATGCCGTTCCGGGCGGACCGGTTCGAGGAGGTCGCGTGAGCGAGCGCGTGAAGTTTTCCTTCCGGGGCCAGGAGATCGTGGCGGAAGCCGGGCAGAGCGTGGGCGCCGCGTTGATCGCCGCAGGCCACCGGTCGTGGCGCACGACGCGCCGCGAAGGCGCGCCCCGCGGGGTGTTCTGCGGGATCGGCGTGTGTTTCGACTGCCTGGTCGTGGTGAACGGCAAACCCGGCCGGCGCGCGTGCCTGACCGAGGTACTGCCGGGTGACGTCGTCGAGCCGCAGGAAGGAGCGGGCCGTGGTGAGCTTTCCTCCTGAAGCGGCGGAGATCGCGGTGCTGGGGGCCGGCCCGGCCGGGCTCGCCGCCGCGGTGACGGCCGCGTCGGCCGGGGCGCGGGTGACGTTGATCGACGCCGGCGCGCGCGTGGGCGGGCAGTTCTGGCGTCACCGCGAAGGTGACGACGGCGTGGGCCACCACGATTGGCCGACGCTCGTGCGGCTGCGGGCGGGACTGTCCCGAGTGGACGTCCGGACGCGGCACGCGATCTGGCACGTCGAGCGCACCGACGGCGGCTTCACGGTGCACACCGACCGCGGCGAGATCACCTGCCGCACGGTGATCGTGGCGGCGGGCGCCTACGACCGGCAGGTGCCGTTCCCCGGCTGGACGCTGCCGGGCGTCTACACCGCCGGTGGCGTGCAGGCGCTGCTCAAAGGCCATGGCGTGCGCGCGGGGCACCGGGTCGTGGTGGCGGGGACGGGGCCGTTCCTGCTGCCCGTCGCCGCCGGGCTGGTCGAGTCGGGTGCCGAGGTGGCGGGGGTGTTCGAGGCCGGTTCGCCCGCCGGGTTCGCGCGCTCGCCGCTGGCCGTGCTGGCCAACGCCGGCAAGCTCGCCGAAGGCGCCGGTTACCTGAAAACGCTGATGCGCCAACGGGTTCCGTACCGCACGCGCACCGCGGTCGTCGCCGCGCACGGCACCGACGAGGTCGAGAGCGTGACGGTCGCGTCGCTCGATCGGCAGTGGCGGATCGTGCCGGGCAGTGAACGGACGGTCGCGTGTGACACCGTCGCCGTCGGCTACGGCTTCACGCCCCAGCTGGAGCTGCCGGTACAGCTCGGCTGCGAAACCCGCCTCGGCGCGGACGGCAGTCTCGTCGCCGTGGCCGACGACCGGCAGCGCGCCACCACC
Source organism: Amycolatopsis sp. NPDC001319 (assembly GCF_042896185.1). NCBI lineage: Bacteria > Bacillati > Actinomycetota > Actinomycetes > Pseudonocardiales > Pseudonocardiaceae > Amycolatopsis > Amycolatopsis sp. NPDC001319. The sequence goes on from NZ_JBIAWY010000008.1 coordinate 413,368, forward strand.
CCCGGCGTGTACCTCGCCGGTGAGGTCTGCGGCGTCGGCGGTTCCGCGCTGTCGCTGGTGGAGGGTGAGCTGGCCGGCCTGCACGCGGCACTCACCACGGTCGGAGCCGAGCCGAACCGGGACACCGTCGCGCGGTTGCTGCGGCAGCGGAAGTCGTTGCGCGCCTTCGCGAACGCGATGCACGCCGCCCACCCCGTGCGCTCCGGCTGGCAGACGTGGCTCGACGCCGAGACGCAGATCTGCCGGTGTGAGGAGGTGTCCGTCGGCACTGTTCGCAGCGCGGTCAAGGACCTGGGCGCCACGGACGCGCGGACGGTGAAGCTGCTCGCCCGCCCGGGAATGGGCCTGTGCCAGGGCCGCGTGTGCGGCTACGCGACCGCGTGCCTCGTCGCCGCCGAATGCGGCCGTGAACCGACGGCTGCCGACCTCGCCGGCGTCGCGTCCCGGCCGATCGCGCAGCCCGTGACGCTCGGGGACCTCGCGCGTGGCTGACCTCCAACTGTCCGAAGAGGACGAAGCCATGCTCGCCGGCGAGTACGGTGCGGCGGCGGAACTGTGCCTGCGCATGGTCGTCGCACTCGCGCGTGTCCGGGGCGCCACCCGGCTGCTGACGGTCGAGTCCGCCCACGTCGACGGCTGCCTCTACCACGGACAGGCCGGCCTGGACTTCGTCGAACGCCTGGGCGCGCTCGGCGGCCGCGTCGCCGTGCCGACCACGCTCAACGTCGGCTCCCTCGACCTGCGCCACCCCGACCTCGTGCACGCCGATGCCGAAACGACCGCCAACGCGCGCCGCCTGATGGCGGGGTACACCGCGCTGGGCTGCAAGCCGACGTGGACCTGCGCGCCGTACCAGCTCACGCACCGGCCGGCGTTCGGCACGCACGTGGCGTGGGCGGAGTCCAACGCGATCGTGTTCGCCAACTCCGTGCTCGGTGCCCGCACCGACCGCTACGGCGACTTCCTCGACATCGGCGCCGCCATCACGGGCCGCGTGCCCGACGCGGGCCTGCACCGCGACGCCGACCGTCGCGCGACGATCCGGCTCGACTGCGCGGGCCTGTCCCGGCGATTGCTCGGCGAGGACGCGGCGTGGGGCGTGCTCGGCCACCTCGCGGGCCGGCTCGCGGGCAGCGGGGTGCCGGTGCTGACGGGCGTGCCCGCGACCGTGACGGAGGACCAGCTGAAGGCCTTCGGTGCCGCCGCCGCGTCGAGCGGGGGAGTGGGGCTGTTCCACGCCGTCGGCGTGACTCCGGAGGCGCCCGAGCTCGCGGCCGTCGCGTCGCCGGACCTCGTGACGCACGTGGTGGACGCGGACCAGGTGCGCGCCCTGCGCGACGAGCTGACCACGGCCCACGGCCCGGACCTCGACGCGCTCTGCCTGGGCACACCGCACTTCTCGCTCACGGAGTTCGAGCGCCTGGCCGCACTACTCGCCGACGGCGGGCCGTTCCACCACTCCGTGAGCGCCTACGTGACCACGAGCCGCGCCGTGCTCGCGGAGGCCGACCGGCTCGGTTACGCGGAAACCGTGCGCTCCGCCGGGGCGCGGATCGTCGTCGACACCTGCACCTACCTCACGCCGATCCTCGACGCCGGCCTGCGCACGGCGATGACGAACTCCGGCAAGTGGGCCTGGTACGCGCCTGGCAACATCGGTGTCGACGTGGCGCTGGGTTCGCTGGCCGAATGCGTCGCGTCCGCGCGGGCCGGCCGGATCGTGCGGGACGAGGCGCTGTGGGCGAGCTGACCGGCCGCACCGTGTTCCCCGGCGAAGCGACGGGGGAACCACTCGTGCTCGACGCGCCGCTGTCGTTCTGGGGCGGCACCGACCTGTCCGGCCGCATCGTCGACGAACACCACCCCCAGCGCGGCGCCACGCTCACCGGTCGCGTTCTGGTGCTGCCGCAGGCGCGCGGCTCCAGCTCCTCGTCGTCGGTCCTGGCCGAGCAGATCCGCAGCGGCACCGCGCCCGCCGCTCTCGTGCTCACCGAACCCGACGCCATCCTCATGCTCGGCGCCTGGGTCGCGGCCGAGCTGTACGACCTGCGGCTGCCGATCGTGGTACTCACCCGGCCCGACTACGCCCGGCTCGCGGCTTCCCGTGGCCCGGTGGAAGTCAGCGCGGGTCCGGAAACCGCGACGATCCGGCTCGGCTGACGGCTGGGCCCAACGCGTTCAGGCATCCGTGGTGGACGCCGTGCGGAGGTGACGCACCGCGGCTTCCGACGCCGAGCCCGGTTCCGCTGTGTAGAGCGTGAGGAACTGGTCCGCGTCGTCCAGAACGCCGAGCAGTTCGTACGCCAGGGTGAACCGGCCCGCCACCGGATGGTCGAAGCTCTTGGCTCCGTAGGTGTGCTGGTGCACGTCGTGGTCGGCCCACCGGCCGCGGAAGTCCTCGCTCGCGGCCGACAGGTCCCTGATCAGGTCCGCCAGCAGCGGGTCGGCGGGGTACCGGCCCTGGTAGAGGCGCAGGTGCGCGACGGCCTCGGTCGCGCTGCCCGCCCAGTCGACCAGCACGCTGCGCGCCGCCGGGTCGGTGAAAAGGAACCGCACCATGTTGCGTGACGGTCCGGGCAGGGCTTCCCAGTCCGTGTACAGCGCGCGGGCCGGTCGGTTCGCGGCGAGCACGTCCATCCGGCGGCCGAGGACCATCGCCGGGAGCGGCTCGTGGGCATCGAGGATCCGGTGCACCGACGGCCGCACCCGCTGGGGCGGAACCGAGCGCCGCACCGGGCGAGTGCCCCCGGGGCGCACCAGCGCGAACAGGTGCGCCCGCTCCGTGGCGTTCAGCCGCAGCGCGCGGGCCACCGCGTCGAGCACCGAATCGGACGGGTTGATCCGGCGGCCGCGCTCCAGCCGCACGTAGTAGTCCACGTTCACCCCGGCCAGGCGCGCGACCTCCTCGCGCCGCAGGCCGGGGACGCGGCGAACGCCGGCACCCGGACCCAGCCCGGCCTCGGCCGGGGTGACCCGGGCGCGGCGCGAGCGCAGGAACTTGCTCAGCTCGTCGTCCCGCTCCATGCGCCCGAGCCTAGAGCGAAGCGAGAACCAGCCGCCCGCTTACCTCCCGGGCGTCGATCCGCCGGTGCGCTTCGCGGGCCTCGGCGAACGGCAGCGTCGTCACGGGCAGGCTGATCTTCCCCTCGGTGAACAGCGGCAGCACCGCCCGCGCCGCAGGCACGGCCGGTGAGGTGCCGGCGGCCAGGTAGCCGCCCACGTTGAACCCGACGACGCCGATGTTGCCGCCCCACACCGCGTTCGAGTCGAGCGCTGCGCCGTGCTCGCCGCCCGCGTTGCCGACCGCGAGCAGCCGGCCCATCGGTGCGAGCAGGCCGACCGAGGCCCGCCGCACGTCGCCGCCCACCGGATCGACGATCACGGTGAACCGCTCGTCTCCCAGCGCCTCGGTGAACTCACCGGAGAGGACCACCCGGTCGAACCCGAGCGCGAGCGCCGCGTCGATTTGCCCGGCCCGGCGCACGGTGCCGACCACCTCGTTCGCCCCGAGCAGCCGCGCCACCTCGGGGTAGACCGACGACAGTCCGCCGAGCGCGCCGTGCACCAGCACCTTGCCGCCGTCCGGCGGGCGCACCGCCTCGGTGAGGGACAGGTACGCAGTAACCGCGTTCGCGAACCCTGCGACGGCCTGTTCGCGGCTCACACCCGTGCCCGCAAGCGGCACCACCAGGTCGGCGGGCGCGACGGTGACCTCCGCGTATCCGCCCATCCGCGGCAGGGTCAGCGTCGCCACCTCGTCGCCGACGGCGAACCGGTCGACGCCCGGGCCCACGGCGCGCACGTTGCCCGCCACCTCGAGCCCTGGCACCACCGGCGGTCGTGGCGCGTAGTCGTAGTCGGCCAGTTCGCCGCGGCGGATGATCGCATCGACCAGCCCGACGGCCGAGTGGGACACGGTGATACTGAGTTCCCCAGGCCCCGGGACGGGCTCGGGGACCTCGGCCGGCTCGATGACGCCGGGGTCGCCGTACGCGGTGATGAACATGGCCTTCATGGGTGCGTTCCTCCTGGTGCGGCTGCGATCCACGACCGAGGCTAACGACGCGCGAGGCCCGATCCGGCGCCCAGAGGGGACCTGTCAGGCCCCCTCTGGCCCGGAATTCCACGGCCCGGTCCGGACCAGGCCGGAACAGCGTCGTCACCGCCGCACGCGCACCACCCCGTCCTGCACCACGGCCGCGAGCCCGGTCGCCGGATTCGCCAGCACGTCGAGGTCCGCCAGCGGGTTCGCCCGTGCGAGCACGACGTCACCCCGGGCGCCGGGTGCGAGCGTGCCCACCGTGCCCACCTGCCGCAGCAGTTCGGCGGCGACCGTGGTGGCCGAGCGCAGCACCGCGGCCGGCTTCTGCACCTTGGCGCGCAACGAGAACTCCTCCGACTGCCGCGCCTGCATCGCGCCCAGCAGGTCGCTGCCGTAGGCGATGCGGACGCCGGCGGCGTCGGCGAGCTGCAACGCCTGGTAGCCGTTTTCCGTCACCCGCACGACCTTTTCGTACTGCTCGGCCGTGAAACCCAGCTCGCGGCTCTGCTCCAGCAAGGCCTGGTAGGTGATCAGCGTGGGCACGTAGAACGCGTCGTGCGCGAGGAACAGGTCGATCGACGTCGCGTCGAGGAGGTTGCCGTGTTCGATCGTGCGGACGCCGAGGCGCAGCCCGCGGTTCACGGCGTCGGCGGTGTAGGCGTGGCCCGCCGTGTAGAGGTTCGCCGCGGCCGCCTCCTCGACGATCGCGGTCACCTCCTCGTCGGAGAACTGCAGGGAGTCCACGCGGTCCGTGGGGCTCGCGCAGCCGCCGGACAGCATGATCTTGAGGTGGTGCGCGCCGCGGCGGATCTCGTCGCGGGCGGCGCGGCGCACTTCGTCCACGCCGTCGCACACGCGGCCGAGCACGGGGATCGCGTAGTGCTGGTCGTGCACGTCGCGCCCGGCCGGCCGCAGGTCGCCGTGCCCGCCGGTCTGCGAAAGCGCCTTGCCGCCGAAGAAGATCCGCGGCCCCGTGAACAGGCCTTCGGCCACGGCGGCGGCGATGCCGAAGTCGGCGCCCCCGACGTCGCGGACGCTCGTGAAGCCGCGGGCCAGCATGTCCTTCAGCAGGTGCGACGCCTGCGCGGCCACGTACGCGGGCGACTCGTCCGCGACCGTGCCGAGCGCCGCGCTCACGGCGTTCACGTGCACGTGGCAGTCGATGAGCCCCGGCACGGCGAACAACCCCGTGCCGTCCAGCTCGCCGTCCCCGGCCGGACCACCGGGATCGGCTTCGATCGCCGTGATCCGCCCGCCGGTGATGCGGACGACCTGGTCGCCGGTCACCTGCTCGGACTCGGGATCCACAACGCTGACGTGCCGGACGCTGAGGTCGGCGGGCATGCGGGCACCTCCAGAGGGTTCGTCGGGTTCAGCCACGTCCGATCGTCTCCTGTCCGATCGTCTCGAGCGAGCGGCCGGTGGTGCGCTGGCCGAACACGGCCACCACCCCGGCACCGATCACGAGCAGGACCAGCAGCATGGTGAACACGCCGCCGAACCCGACGTTGCTGTAGGAGAAACCGATCACGATCGGCGCGATGATGCCGCCGATCCGCCCGACCGCCGACGCGACGCCGAGGCCGGTGGTGCGGATCATCGTCGGGTAGATCTCGGACGTGTAGGAGTACTCGAGCGCCGCGTTGCCGTTCATGAAGAACGACAGCACGATGCCCCAGACCAGGATCTGCGTGCTGTTGCCCGCGAACGCCAGCCCCAACGCGCCGAGCGCGCCGCCCGCCAGGTAGATCACGATCGTCCACTTGCGCTCGATCCGTTCGCTCACGAATGCGGCCGAGTAGTAGCCGGGGATCTGCGCGAGGTAGATGACGATGGAGAACAGGAAGCTCTTCGAGATGTCGAAGCCCTGCTTCACCAGCAGCGACGGGATCCAGGTGAAGAAGCCGTAGTAGGTGAAGATGGCGACGAACCAGTAGACCCACGACGTGATCGTGGTCTTGCGCAGCCCGGACGACACCAGTGCGCGCAGGTTCGACAGGATCGTGCCCGAGGACACCTGCACCTCTTCGTCCTGTGTGGACGGTTGTGGGGCCGGCAGCGGGCCGACGCGGGCGCCGACCTGGCGCTCGATGTCGGCGACCACCAGCTCGGCCTCGGCGACGCGGCCGTGGACGTGCAGGAACCGCGGCGACTCCGGCAGCGAGCGGCGCCACCACAGCAGCATCACGATCGGCACCGCCGTGAGCACCTGGACCCAGCGCCAGCCGTGCGGTACGTCGCTGACCACGAAGTAGCCGAGCAGGCTCGCGAACACGTAGCCGAACGCGAAGAACCCGGCCAGGGAACCGATGTAGCGCCCGCGCACGCGCGAGGGCACGAACTCCGACAGGTAGGGCGCGATGATCGCGCTCTCCGCGCCGGTGCCCATGCCCGCCACGACGCGCGCGACGAACAACACTGCGAAGTTCGGCGCGACGGCCGCGACGAGGCTCGCGGCCGCGTAGAGGATCAGCGCGCTGACCATGACCGCGCGCCGGCCGATCCTGTCGCCGAGCACCCCGGCGCCGAACGCGCCGAAGAGGAAGCCGATCAGCAGGCTGCTGCCCAGGATGCCGGTGGCTCCGCTGGACAGGCCCCATTCGGCGGTGACGGAGGGGAGGATGAAGGCGACGATCGCGCCGTCCATCGCGTCGAAGGTGTACCCGAGGCCGCCCGCGAAGAGCAGCTTGTAGTGGAACCGGGAGATCGGCAGGCGTTCGAGCCGGGCCGCCAGCACGTGCGAAGTGAGCTTCGGGGGCGCGCCGGTCGTTTCTGACATGGAGCCTCCCACGATGGGGGACGAGGTCAGGACACTGTACAATGTCACATGACACATGGCACGATGAATTTCCGAGCGTTTACACGTTCGGCTCGGGAGCACGGCTCTGAGTAACATCGATTTCGTGGAGGTTTCATGACCGGGCGCGAAAAGCCATGGCACGGCGTGCTGGTGGCGGCCGCACTTCCCTTGCGGGAGACCGAGCCGGGTGCGCTGACCGTCGATTTCGACGCGTACGCCGAGCACGTCGCGTGGCTGGCCGAGAGCGGTTGTGACGGCGTCACGCCCAACGGTTCGCTGGGGGAGTACCAGACGCTGAGCGTCGAAGAGCGCACGCGCGTGGTCCGCACCGCGGTCGAAGCGGCGCCCGAGGGCTTCACGGTGATGCCGGGCGTCGCCGCGTACGGCGCGACGGAAGCACGGCGCTGGGCCGAAAGCGCGGCCGAGGCGGGCTGCTCCGCCGTGATGCTGCTGCCGCCCAACTCCTACCGGGCCGACGAGCGCGCGGTGGTCGAGCACTACCGCGAGGTCGCGAAGGCGGGTGTGCCGATCGTCGCGTACAACAATCCCTTCGACACCAAAGTCGACCTCGTGCCGGAGCTGCTGGCCGAGCTGCACGCCGAGGGCCTGATCGTCGGTGTGAAGGAGTTCTCGGGCGACGTGCGCCGGCCGTACCGGATCGCCGAGCTCGCGCCGGAGCTCGACGTGCTGTGCGGTGCCGACGACGTGCTGCTGGAGCTGGCGACCGCCGGCGCGCCCGGCTGGGTCGCGGGCTACCCCAACGCGTTCCCGAAGGCCACCAGCGAGCTGTGGGCCGCGGCGTCGGCCGGCGACCTGAAGAAGGCCGTGCCGCTCTACCGGCTGCTGCACCCGTTGCTGCGCTGGGATTCGCTCACGGAGTTCGTGCAGGCGATCAAGCTGAGCATGGACATCGCGGGCCGCTACGGCGGGCCCTGCCGTCCGCCGCGGGTGCCGCTCACGCCCGAGCAGGAGAAGGCCGTCCGCCAGGCCACCGAACGAGCGCTCGAGGAAGGGCTTTCCTAGACCATGCGCGCCAAGCGGCTGTTCCACGCGGTCGACTCCCACACCGAGGGCATGCCGACCCGGGTGATCACGGGTGGGGTCGGCGTCGTGCCGGGTGCCACGATGTTCGAGCGCCGGCAGTACTTCGTCGAGCACCTCGACCACCTCCGGCAGCTGCTGATGAACGAGCCGCGCGGGCATTCGGCGATGAGCGGCGCGATCCTGCAGCCGCCGACGCGCCCGGACGCCGACTGGGGCGTGCTGTTCATCGAGGTGTCGGGCTGCCTGCCGATGTGCGGGCACGGCACCATCGGCGTCGCGACGGTACTGGTCGAGACGGGCATGGTCGAGGTCGTCGAGCCGGTCACCACGATCCGGCTCGACACCCCGGCCGGGCTCGTCGTCGCGGAGGTCGCGGTGCAGGACGGCGCCGCGCGGTCGGTGACGATCCGCAACGTGCCCTCGTTCTCGGTCGGGCTCGACCGCAAGGTGGCCGTGCCGGGGCTCGGCCAGGTGCGCTACGACCTGGCCTTCGGTGGCAACTTCTACGCGATCGTGGAGCTCGAGGAGCTCGGGCTTCCCTTCGACCGCGCGGAAAAGCAGAAGCTGCTCGACGCGGGATTGTCCATCATGGACGCGATCAACGTCCAGGACCTCCCTGTGCACCCGGAGAACCCCGCGATTTCGGGCTGCCACCACGTGTACCTCGCCGCGCCGGGTTCCGACGCGCGGGTCTCGCGCCACGCCATGGCGATCCACCCGGGCTGGTTCGACCGTTCGCCGTGCGGCACCGGCACGAGCGCGCGGATGGCGCAGCTGCACGCCCACGGCGAGCTGGCGCTGCACACCGACTTCCGCAACGAGTCGTTCATCGGCACGCACTTCATCGGCCGGCTGGTGGAGGAGACGACGGTGGCTTCGCTGCCGGCCGTGATCCCGACCATCACCGGCCGCGCGTGGCTGACCGGCACGGCGCAGTACTTCCTCGACCCCGACGACCCGTTCCCGGCGGGGTTCGAACTGTGATCGAGGTCCTGGCCGCGCGGCCGTCGATACCCGCGGCGATCGCTGCGCTGCGGGCAGCGCTGGCCGACGGTCTCGACCCTTCGGCGGATCCGGCGCGCGCGGTCGTTCCGGTGCCGAGCGGGCAGTTCCTGCTGATGCCGGCGTTCTGGGGTGCGTTCGCCGGGGTGAAGGTGGCGACGGTCGCGCCCGGGAACCCGGCGCGTGACCTGCCGCGGATCCAGGGCGAGTACCTGCTGCTGGACGGCGCGACGTTGACGCCGCTGGCCCTGCTCGACGGGGTGGCGGTGACGTCCGTGCGCACGGCGGCGGTGTCGGCCCTGGCCGTGGACTGCCTGGCGGCGCCGGACGCGTCGCGGCTGGTGGTGTTCGGGACCGGCCCGCAGGCGGCGAGCCACCTCGAAGCGCTGCGGCAGGTCCGGCCGGTGCGCGACGTCGTCGTGGTGGGGCGTTCGGCCGCGCGTACCGCGGCTTTCGCGGCGGCTCAGGGCGCGCGCGTCGGCACTGCGGCGGACGTGGCTTCGGCCGACCTGGTGGTGTGCTGCACGACTTCGTCGACGCCGTTGTTCGACGGCGCCCTGGTTCCGGACGGGGCGACGGTGGTGGCGGTCGGTTCGCACGAACCGCACGTGCGTGAGATCGACGCCGCGTTGATGGGCCGTGCGACGGTGGTCGTCGAAGCGGTCGACACCGCCCTGCGCGAGGCCGGCGACGTCGTGCTGGCGGTTTCCGAAGGAGCACTGGCGCCGGACGCGCTGGTGCCGCTGTCCGATGTGGTCCGCGGGGCGGCGCTGCCCGGGTCGGGGCCCCGGCTGTTCAAGAGTGTGGGAATGGCGTGGGAGGATCTGGTGGTCGCCGCCACCACCTACGAGGCCGCCCGGGGAGAGTCACGTTGACCAGCCAGGAGCACCTCACGCTGACGCTCCCCACCTTCGGCGTGCAGCGGAACCTGCGCGACCAGATCACGCAGACGCTGCGCGCCGCCGTCATCTCCGGCGAGCTGCGCCCCGGCGTTGTGTACTCGGCGCCCAGCCTCGCCACGCAGTTCGGCGTCTCCGCGACACCCGTGCGCGAGGCCATGCTCGACCTCGTCAAAGAGGGCTTGATCGACACGGTGCGCAACAAGGGTTTCCGCGTCACCGAACCGTCCGAAAAGGACCTCGACGACCTCAGCGAGCTGCGCGCCCTCATCGAGGTGCCCACCGTCCGCCGCCTCGCCGAGACCGGCGTCGACCCCGCCGTGATCGCCGAGCTGCGCCCGCTGGCCACCGGCATCGAACACGCGGCCGCCGCGCACGATCTCATCGCCCACGTCGCCACGGACATGCAGTTCCACCTGCGCCTGCTCGAACAGGCGGGCAACCCCCACCTCGTCGAGACCGTCCGCTCCCTGCGCTCCCGCTCCCGCATCTACGGCCTCCGCGGCCTCGCCGACCGCGACGAGCTCATCCCCTCCTCCCACGAACACGCGGAACTCCTGGACCTCATCGAAGCCCGCGACGCCGCCGGCGCGGAGGCCCTGATGACCCGCCACATCCGGCACGTGCGGGGAATCTGGGCGGAGGAACCGAGGCACTAGGGCCGGACGAACAACCGCCGGTGCCATTCCTCGGCTTTGGCGCCACTCCGCTCGAGCGCCGCGATCATGGGACGGTTCATGGCGTCCACGTACGCATGAACCGTGGCCAGACCGCGTTCGCGAGCCGCTCGGTAACCCGCGTAGGCAAGCTGCTCACCCAGCCCGCGACCGCGATGCTCGTACGCCACAGAGAGATAACAGAGTACGGCGGAGTCGCCTGCGGCGCTGATTCCGACAACTCCGGCTGACTCGCCCTCCGGTGACTCGGCGAGTAGCCAGGACTTCTCGTCGGCGGGCTGCACGTCCTGACGGAGAAAACTGTCGGCCCAGTCTCGTGGGGCCTGCCGGGTCAAGCCGCGGCGATCGCTGCGGTCGAGAGTGGTTGTCGCGGCGCTCGCCATCACCTCGGCCACCCGCTCACGGCCGACTTCGGCCAGAGTCCGAAACCTGAGGTCGTGAGACACGATCAACGGTTGCCCAGTATCGACCCACGCGAGACGATGCCTTTCGACGGCCAGCTCGAAGCCGGTGTCTCGTGCGATCGTGCATCGGTCGTCGGCGTCCTCGTGGACCGAGTCGTTGATGTCGAGATACAGCGGCGCGCAACGCAGAGCGGGATCCGCGCCCGCGGAGAGCACGACGGCCCCCGTGGCGGTGTCGCCGGCCGGGAAGGACCACCGGGCCAAGGTGTACGCCAACGGCTGCCGCTCGAACACCTCCGCCCGCCCGAGCGTCACTCCGGCCACGATGTCGCCGTGCCGATCCAGCTCCAACCGCACGATCGGCCGGAGCGTCGAGCCGGGCCGGACATCCGTCTCGCTCAGGTGGTGGCGAATCAACCGTTCCATTGGGCTCCTTCCCATCACCCTGCCTGGTTTTGGCGTCGTTCGCGGCGGCCGACAATAGCCGGTTCCGAAGCGAGCTGGCTGGCGGAATTCGCGGCGGCGTTGTGCGAAAGTGGATTCCCGAACGAGGGGAGTCCGGGAATGGGCGAGGAAGCCGCCACGGCGCAGGAGCTGTTCGACGCCATCGGAGCCGGGTACGAGGAGGCCTTCGGCCGGCCGCCGGTGGTCGAAGTGGCGGTGCGGGAGCTGGTCGCGGTGCTGCCGCCGGGGGCGCGGGTGCTCGACGTCGGCAGTGGCACCGGCCGGCCGGTCGCCGAGGACCTGGCGAAAGCCGGGCACCGGGTCACGGGGCTTGACGTGTCGGGCGAGATGGTCCGGATCGCGCGGGAGCAGGTGCCGGCCGCGGAGTTCCGGCACGTGGACGTGCGGGAGTGGGAGTCCGAACCCGAGAGCGGGGACGCGGTGTGCGCGTTCTTCCCGTTCCTGCAGATGACTCGCGCGGAAACGGAGTCCGTGCTGGGCAAGATCGCGGGGTGGCTGAAGCCGGGCGGACGGTTCTCGCTCATCACCGTGCCGAAGGACATCGAAGACGTGCCGCTCGAGTTCCTCGGCCACGCCGTGCGTCTCACCAGTTTCGCGGCCGGTGATCTCGAAAGCCGGGTCCGGGCCACCGGGCTCGAGGTGACCGGGACGCGGTCGGAGGTCTTCGAGCCCGGCAAGCCCGGCGCGGAGCCGGAAGAGCACTTCCTGATCACCGCACGGAAACCCTGATCACTCCCCGGAAAACCGCTGCGAAAGCTCGTTCACCTCGGGCAGCCCGATGAGCGTCGTGAACTCGTCGAACGTCGGCACGCCCGGCAGGGCGGCCGTGGGCGTGCCGTCGCGGCGGATGACGTCCAGCAGGGAGCGGATCCCGGCCGTCGCGGCGAGCAGGGTGCCGATCGGGTAGAGCACGAGTGAAAAACCCAGGTCCGTGATACGCGACAGCGGCAGCGGCGGGGTCCGGCCGCCTTCGGCCCAGTTGAACACCAGGGGCGCGACGCCGCGCAGCTCGGTGGCCACGCGTTCGATGCTCTCCTCGCTCGTCGGCGCTTCCACGAACAGCACGTCGGCGCCCGCGTCGGCGTAGGCCTTGGCGCGGCCGAGCGCGTCGTCGAGGCCGTGGACGGCGGCGGCGTCCGTGCGGGCGATGAGCACGAAGTCCGGGTCGCGCCGCGCGGCGGCGGCCGCGGCGATCTTGCCGACCATCTCCTCGCGCGAGATCACGGCCTTGCCTGACATGTGGCCGCACTTCTTCGGCATCACCTGGTCTTCGAGGTGGATCGCCGCGACGCCGGCCTGTTCGTACGCCCGCACGGTGCGCACCACGTTGATCGCGTTGCCGTAGCCGGTGTCGGCGTCGGCGATCACCGGCACGTCGACGGCCGAGACGATGCGCGTCGCGTTGTCGATCATCTCCGCGGCGGAGAGCAGGCCCACGTCCGGGCGCCCGATGAGCGACGCGGTGGTGCCGAAGCCCGTCATGTACACGACGTCGAACCCGGCCTGCTCCACCAGCCGGGCCGAAAGCGCGTCGTACGCCCCGGGCGCGACCAGCGGCGGGCCCGCGGCCAGCAGCTCGCGCAGGCGCTTGCGCGGGGTTCCGACGGTACCGAGCAGATTTCCCACGGAATTCCTCCTTGTATACATCCAGAGCAAAACTACGCCGCACGCCTTGCGGCGGACAAGACTCCGGCCTAGATTGCACACAATCTTCGAGACGGGGTGACGGGTGACACAGGCGGCGACTTCATCGGGACGCGCGGTGGACGCACTGCGCGAGCTGATCCTGAAGGGCGAGTTCCCGGCGGGCGCCCGGCTCGGCGAGGTCGAGCTGGCCGTCCGGCTCGGCGTGAGCCGGACCCCGGTGCGCGAGGCGCTGACCCGCCTCGCGGCCGAGGGCCTCGTGGAGATCGTCCCCAATCGCGGGGCGCGGGTCAGCCGGTGGACCGTCGCCGAGCTGGAAGGCGTCTTCGAGCTGCGCACGCTGCTGGAACCCCAGCTCACGGCGCTCGCCGTGCCCCACGCGACCGAGGCCGACCTGGCCGCGCTCGACGAGCTCGCCGCGCGCATGGTCGAGGTCGGCTGCCCCGGACCGGGACAGGACCTCGACGCGCTCGTGCCGATGAACCGCGACTTCCACGCCAAGCTCGTGGAGCTCGCCCGCCACCCGGCCCTGGCCGGCGCGCTCGCGAGCGCCATCCACGCGCCGATCGTGCTGCGCAACTTCCACACCTACGACGAACAGTCCCTGCGGCGCAGCCTCGCGCACCACGTCGAGATCGTCGCCGCCCTCCGCGCCGGTGACTCCGACTGGGCGCGGGCCACCATGACCGCCCACATCCGCAACGCCCGCGCTGCAATGTTGGCCCCGGCTTCGCCGGGGCGTGCGAGATCGCCGGGAAGCCGGCGTCTCGACTGAACGGTCGGATCGGCCGGGGCCGATCGCACCGTCCAGTCGAAACGCCGGCGCGATCTCGCGCTGTGGTAGCCGGACGTAACGCCCGCGCCGTAACGGTGCGAACCAGACAACACAGGAGAAGGCATGACTCATCTCCCCAGCGACACCGCCACGGCGGACAGCCCGTCCTCTGAACAGCAACCACAGAGCGAGATCGCGCCGGCGTCGGCGGAGCCGAGGCCAAATTACCGGCTTGGTGTCGACGTCGGCGGCACGTTCACCGACGTGCTGCTGGTCGAGGAGACGACCGGCGGCACCTGGCGGGCGAAGACCCCGTCGACCCCCGCCGACCAGTCGGTCGGCGTCCGCAACGGCATCGCGAAGGTGTGCGCCGACGCGGGCATCGCGCTGAGCGAGGTCGCGCAGGTGCTGCACGGCACGACCGTGGCCACCAACGCCATCCTCGAAGGCAAGGGCGCCCGCGTGGGGCTCGTGACCACGCGCGGGTTCCGCCAGGTGCTGCAGATCGCGCGCTCCTACGTCCCGGGCGGGCTGGCCGGCTGGATCATCTGGCCGAAGCCGGAACCCTTGGCGGCGCTGGAGAACACCGTCGAGGTCGACGAGCGCATCGCCAGCGACGGCGCGGTGATCCGCGAGCTCGACGAGGCCGACGTACGGGCCCAGCTGGAGAAGCTGCGAGGCCGTGACATCCAGGCGCTCGCCGTGTCGCTGATCAACTCCTTCGCCGACTCCGCGCACGAACGCCGTGTGGGCGAGATAGCCGCCGAGGTGCTGCCCGGTGTCCCGGTGTCGCTGTCGTCGGACGTGCTGCCCGAGCTGCGTGAGTACGAGCGCACGGTCACCACCGTCGCCAACGGTTACGTGCAGCCGCAGGTGAAAAAGTACGTCGAGACCCTGGCCAGTGAGCTCGCCGCCAGCGGCGTGGCCGGTGAGCTGGCCATCCTCCGCAGCGACGGAGGCCTCTCGGCCGCCGACGCCGCCGTCGCCGCCCCCGTGACGATGCTGCTGTCCGGTCCAGCCGGCGGCGTGACCGGCGCGGTGTGGGTGGCCGAGCAGTGCGGCCACCGCGACCTCATCACGTTCGACATGGGCGGCACGTCCACCGACGTCGCGCTCGTGCAGGACCTCAACCCGCGCATCGGCCGGGAGACGCAGGTCGGTGACCTCACCGTGCGAGCGTCCAGTGTGGACGTTCGGACTGTGGGCGCCGGCGGCGGATCGATCGCCCACGTACCGGAACTGACGAAGGCGCTGCGCGTCGGCCCGCAGTCCGCCGGCGCCGACCCCGGCCCGGCCGCCTACGGCAAGGGCGGCACCGAGCCGACGGTGACCGACGCCAACGTGGTCCTCGGCTACCTGCCCGCGCAGCTGGCGGGCGGCGAGATCACGCTCGACGTCGAGGCCGCTCGTACGGCGGTCGCCAAGGTGGCCGACGCGATGGGCCTGCCCAGTGTCGAAGCCGCGGCGGCCGGGATCATCGACATCGTCAACGAGAACATGCTCGGCGGCCTGCGCCTGGTCTCGGTGCAGCAGGGCTTCGACCCGCGCGACTTCGCGCTCGTCACGTTCGGCGGCGCGGGTCCCCTGCACGCCAACGCCCTCGGCAAGCTCACCGGCGCGTGGCCCGTGATCGTGCCGCCGTCGCCGGGCGTGCTGTGCGCGCTGGGCGACGCGACCACGAGCCTGCGTGACGTGTCGGCCCGCACGGTGCTGCGCCGCTTCGCCGACCTCACCGGCGCCGAGCTCGTGCAGATCCTGCGCGAGCTCGGCGACGAGGCCGGCGGCCGGCTCGTGGAGCAGGGGCTCGACCGCGCCGACCAGACCCTCGGGTTCCAGGTCGACGTGCGCTACCACGGCCAGGGCTTCGAGATCCCGGTCGAGGTCGACCCGGCGTCGCTGGACGCGCCCGGCACCGCGCTCGACCTGCTGGCCAAGCACTTCGACGCCGAGCACGACCGGCTGTTCTCCTTCCTGCTCAACGTGGACCACGAGCTGGTCAACGCGCGCGCCACCGTCACCGGCCCGCGCCCGTCGGTGGCGGCCGTGACGCTGGCCGAGGGCACCGGCGACCCGGCGGCCGCGCTGGTGGACACGCACCCGATCCACGTGTCGGGCAAACAGCTCGACGCGAAGGTCTACGACCGCGCGAAGCTTCTCGCCGGTGACGTCGTCGCCGGGCCCGCCATCGTGACCGAAATGGACTCCACGACCCTCGTGCTGCCCGAGCACGCCGCCACCGTGCACGCGTCCGGCAGCCTGCTGATCACCCCGCTGGAGGGCTGAACCTTGGCTGAGATCATCGAGACCGCCACCGGCGCGATCACCAAGTCCGAAGTGGACCCCGTCACCCTCGACCTCATCGAGAACGGGCTGCGCAACGCCCGCTATGAGATGGACGAGGTGCTCTTCCGCACCGCGCTCTCGCCCGGCATCCGCGAGCAGCACGACGAGTTCCCGCTCATCGGCGACCCGAGCGGCAAGATGGTGGTCGGCCAGTTCGGACTGTCCATCCCGGACTTCCTCGAGGGCTTCGACGACACCATCGAAGAGGGCGACGTGCTGATGACGTCGGACCCGTACGCCTGCGGCGCGGCGATCAGCCACGCCAACGACTGGCTGATCGTGATGCCGATCTACCACGAGGGCCGGCTCGTCGGCTGGGCCTCGATGTTCGGGCACATGTCCGACGTCGGCGGCAAGACCCCGTCGTCGATGCCCACCGACGCACGCACGATCTACGAGGAAGGTGTGGTCGTCCCGCCGTTCAAGCTGTACCGCAAGGGAAAGCTCAACGAGGACGCCCTGCGGATCATCCTCAACCAGGTCCGCATGCCCGACTGGAACCGCGCCGACCTCAACGGGCTCGTCGCCGCCTGCCGCACGGCGTCGCGCCGCGTGGTGGAGATGTGCGACCGGTTCGGCACGGCGACCTACCTGTCCGCTTTGGACGCTTTGCTGCAGCGCAACTACGACGCCATGAAGATCCTGCTGCAGACGGTGTTCGAAGACGGCAAGACGATCAGCTTCACCGACTACATCTGCGACGACGGCGTGGGTTTCGGCCCGTACGAGCTGAAACTCTCGCTCACCCGCACCGGCGAGAAGGTGCACCTGGATTTCACGGGCAGCTCGCCGCAGGCCGCGGGGCCGATCAACTACTACATCAACGAGAACCTCACCCGGATGTTCTTCGGGATCTACATGATCACCGTGGCCGACCCTCAGATCCTGTGGAACGACGGGTTCTACCCGCTGGTCGACGTGACCATTCCGGACGGTTCCTACTGGAAGCCGAAGCACCCGGCGTCGCTCAACGGCCGCAACCACGGCATCGGCCGCGTGTTCGACCTGTTCGGCGGCCTGCTCGGCCAGACGAACCCGGCTCTGCTCAACGCGGCCGGCTTCTCGTCCAGCCCGCACTTCATGTACTCCGGCAACTACTCGAGCGGCGAGCGCAAGGGCGAGTGGTTCCAGCTGTACTCGATCGGCTTCGGCGGCATCCCCGGCCGGCCGCTGGGCGACGGGCCCGACGGGCACTCGCTGTGGCCGAGCTTCGTGAACATCCCGTGCGAGTACCTGGAGTCCTACTACCCGCTGCGCATCGAACGCTGGGAGACCGTCGCCGACACCGGTGGCGCGGGGCTGCACCGCGGCGGCAACGGTGTCGACGTGACCTACGTCTTCGAAGAACCCGGCACCATCGCCATCCACGACGACCGCTGGCTCACCTACCCGTGGGGCGTCAACGGCGGCGCACCCGGCGCGCGCGGGACGAAGTGGATCGACCGCGCCGACGGCACCAGGGAAGTCCTGCCCAGCAAGTGCCACGACGTCCCGGTGCACACCGGCGACGTGCTGCACTTCGTCACCTGGGGTGGCGGCGGCTGGGGCGACCCGTTGGAGCGCGACCCCGCGCTGGTGGGCCTGGAGGTCGAACGCGGCCTCGTGACGCCCGACGGTGCCCGCGCCTACGGCGTGGTCGTCGCGGCGGACGGCACGGTGGACGCCGACGCGACGAAGACGTTGCGTGATCAGCTGCGCGCCTCGCGGCCGGCGGAGCTGCCGGTGTTCGACATGGGCCCGCCGATCGAGGAGCTGCTGGCCAACTGCGAGGCGGAGACCGGCCTGCCGGCGCCGCAGCGCCCGGTCTGGTCGGCGTCGTGAGCGGGCCGCACGGGTCCGCGTTCTCCGGCCGGCTCGGCTGGGGGGCGCGGCCCGCGCTGCTCGTGATCGACCTCGTGCGCGCGTACACCGAAGCCGGCGGTCCTTTCGAACTCCCCAGCCCGGGGCCCGCGATCGAGGCGACCCGCGCGTTGCTCGAAGCCGCGCGCACGGCCGGGCACCCGGTGGTGTGGACATCGGTGGTCTACACGCGCGGCCTCGCCGACGGTGGGCTGTTCGTGGAGAAAGTCCCGGCGCTCAAAGCGTTCGAGGAAGGCGCCGAAGGCGGGTGGGGCGAGATCGGCCCGCTGAAACCCGAACCGGGGGAAGCCGTCGTGACCAAGCAGTACGCGTCGGCGTTCTTCGGCACCTCGCTTGCGTCCACTTTGCACGCGTCCGGTGTGGACACTCTCGTCGTCACCGGGGTTTCCACCTCCGGCTGCGTGCGAGCGTCCGCAATGGACGCACTCAACCACGGGTTCCGGCCCAAGGTGGTGCGCCAGGCGTGTGCGGACCGCACGGAAGCCGTGCACGACAACAATCTGGTGGATCTCGACGCGAAGTACGCCGACGTCGTGAATGTCGAAGAGGCGTTGAAAAACCTCGGGAAATGACCACGAGGGGCCTCCCCAGGCCGGCTCGGGATACCGGCGGGGAGGCCCCTCTGTGGTGCGGCCGCGACTACTGTTGCTGCTGGTCGTCGCCGCCGAAGCGTTCCTTCAGCTTGTCGGCACCCTGGTGAATCTGGTCGCCGTGCTTGCCGCCGGTCTTTTCGTCGGCGAAGTCGGCGGCCTTGTCGACGCCCTGGCCGACCTTGTCCGGGTGCTGGCCCGCGAACTCCTGCAGCTTCTCCTTGGCCTTGTCGAACATGCCGTCCATCTCGCGCTCCCTTCCGTCGTGCCGAATTCGGGTGGACGTTCCGAGGAGTACCCAGCAGTTCACCGGGTCAGCCCCATTGTCCCCTCATCGGGTGAGATGGGAGCGGAAGGTTTTTCAGTTGAAGCGACCGGCTCCGTCGAGGTAGGACACCTTTTCGACGGTGATCCCGCCTTCGAGCAGCTCGTCGGCCCGCGCGACCAGGCCACGCAGCGCGTCATTGCCACTGTGGACCTTCAATGCGTCGAGGTCGGCGAACATCTCGTAGAAGACGAACTCGTCCTCACGCTTGTTCAGCAGGTAGAGCAGCGTGCCCTCTTCCTGCCGAGCCGCGTCGACGAGCCCGCGCAGCAGCTGCTCCACCTCCGCCTCTTTGCCCGCTTTGGGACGGATGTAGGCGATCTGCGCGACTGTCATTCCTGACCTCCAAGACGAGGGTGTTCCCGGCTCGTCAAACCTACTGGGTTCAGGGCTTCACGGTGCTGTGGTGTTGGAAGGGCCATTGCGCCACCGGACGCGCCAGCAGCTCCTCGGGCGGGTCGGGCAGCCGCGGGGGAGTGGCGTTCCAGCGCGCGATGACCACGACGCGGTCCTGGCCGCCCAGGTAGACGTCGGCGCCGGCGAAGTGCTCCGTGGCGGTGAGTTCCGGCACGGCGGTGGCCTCGACCCACGCCAGCAGGTCCTGCTGGCGGCCCGGCGCGGCGCGGACTTCCCACATCAGTGTGTCGCTCATGGCCGCGACTCTACTGCGCCGATCGTCGCCGATTCGACCGCAGTCACGGCCGAATGGCTTCGCAGCAACGGTTACGTGCCGCGCGGGGACCGGCTTGCTTCCGGCCGGATCAGCAACGGCGGCACCGCGGGCACGGCAGTGGCCGACGCGATGTCCTCGGCGGTCAGGCGGAACGCTTCGGGGTAGTGCTCACGCTCGGTGCGGCGGGCCGGTTCCGTGCTGCGCCAGGTGTAGCGGCAGCGCGCGCACTGGTGCACGGTCCACACGCCGGCCACGGGGGAGTCGGCGAGCTTCGGGATGTCGGGGTGGTCACACCGGGGGCAGGTCACGGGCGGGGCTCCTTCCGGGGCGGTCATCGGGCGGCCAGCCTGCGCAGTTTGTCCACCCACGCGGCGGTTTCCGGCAGGTCCTTCACCGGCTGGCTGAAGTGGCCGCGCGCGTCCGGCGCGACGGGGGTGGTCGCGTCGATGATCATCTTGTGGGTGATGCCCGCGGGGTCGGCCGCCGGATCGAGGGCGACCACGGGCAGGTTCGGCAGCACCATCACGTCGCCGGCCGGGTTGACCTTCGTGGAGACCGCCCACATCACGCGGGGCAGGTCGAACGGGTCCACGTCCTCGTCGACCACGATCACCGTCTTGAGGTATCCGAGGCCGTGCGGCGTGGTCATGGCGCGCATGGCGACGCTTTTCGCGAAACCGCCGTAGCGCGACTTCGTCGAGATGATCGCGAGCAGGCCGTGGGTGTACATCGCGTTGACGGCCTGCACCTCGGGGAACTCCGCCGTGAGCTGCTGGTGGACGGGCACGCAGGTGTTGGCGGCCATGAGGAAGTCGATCTCGGTCCACGGCATGCCGAGGTAGAGCGACTCGAACACCGGGTTCGTGCGGTACGAGATCCGGTCGATGCGGATCACGGGCATGCTGCGTCCGCCCGAGTAGTGGCCGGTGAACTCGCCGAACGGGCCTTCCAGCTCACGTCGGCGGCCGACGATCACGCCTTCGGCCACCACTTCCGCGCCCCACGGCACGTCGAGGCCGGTCAGCGGCGCGGCCGTGACCGGGGCGGGCGCGCCGCGCAGGGCGCCGGCCAGCTCGTACTCGTTCTGGTCGTAGGCCAGGGGCGTGGCGGCGACGATGGGGATCACCGGGTCGTTGCCCAGCGCGATCGCCACCGGCAGGTCCTCGCCCGCGCGCTCGGCCTTGGCCAGCTGCAGCGCGATGTCGTGCATCGGCACGGGCTGGATGCCCAGCTCGGCGCGGCCTTTCACCTGCAGGCGGTAGATGCCGACGTTCTGCTTGCCGTCGTTGCCGGGGTCCTCGGGGTCGCGCGAGACGACGGCGGCCTTGTCGAGGTAGAAGCCGCCGTCGCCGTCGTTGAGGCGGAACAAGGGCAGCACGGAGAACAGGTCGACGTCGTCGCCTTCGAGCACGTTTTCCGCCCACGGCGGGTTTTCGCGGCGCTCCACGGGCACCGGGAACGTCTCCCAGCGGCGGATGAACTCCGCGACCTGGTCCTTCACGCCCGTGCCGGCGGGCAGCCCGAGCGCGAGCGCGTGGTTGGCCCAGGAGCCGTGGACGTTGAGGGCGACGCGGGCGTCGGTGAAGCCTTCGAGGTTGTCGAAGTACAACGCGGGGGCGGCGTCACCGAGCTTCGGCGCGGCGTTGGCGGCCGCGGCGAGGTCCGGCTCGGGGGAGACCGGCTCGGTCACCCGAACCAGCTGACCCTCCTTGTCGAGCTTGGTCAGGAACGACCTGAGGTCGTCGTGCGGCATGGGTCCTCCTGCGGGTGGTGGGAGAAGGCCGGCATCGGCGGCGGCTCCTCCGGTTCCCCGGCTCAATAAGTTCGTATACGAACCGTTCGCATTCATACTAACATGGCGATCATGACGAGCCGGATGGACGAGTCGGTCTTCCACGCGCTGCGGCGCGCGATGCAGGAGCACGGCGCCCGTTGGCAGGCGAAGCTGCCGGGGCTCACGAAGCCCCAGTACGCCGTGCTGGTGGCGATCTCGGAGACGCCGGGCCTCGATCAGGGCGCGGCGGGGCAGCGGGCGGCGACGGACAAGGCGACGCTCGCGAACCTGCTGCTGCGCCTGGAAGAACGCGGGTTGATCACCCGTACGGTGGGCACCGACCGGCGCCGCCGCGAGCTGCGGCTCACGCCGGCGGGGGAGGAACTGCTCGCCGCGGCGATGCCCGTCGTCGATCGGGTGAACGAGTCGATGCTCGCCCCGCTGGACGACGACGAACGCCGTCAGCTGGTGGCGCTGCTCACCAAATTGGCGATCTGAGGCCCGGTAGGGTCGGGCGATCGGCACCGGAGCTGAGGAGGGCACGTGGCGGGACCGCTGAGCGGACTGAAGGTCGTGGAGCTGGCCGGGATCGGCCCGGGTCCGCACGCGTGCATGGTGCTCGCCGACCTGGGTGCCGACGTCGTGCGCGTGGAGCGCCCGTCGGGCTCGCTCGACCTCACCGGCGGCAAGGCGGACCCGCTGCTGCGCGGCCGGCGTTCCGTCGCGGCCGACCTGAAGACGCCCGAGGGCCGCGACCTCGTGCTGCGGCTCGCGGCGAAGGCCGACGTGCTCGTGGAAGGCCTGCGTCCGGGCGTCACCGAGCGGCTCGGCGTCGGCCCGGCCGACTGCCACGCGCTCAACCCGCGGCTGGTCTACGGCCGCATGACCGGCTGGGGCCAGGACGGCCCGCTCGCGCAGCGCGCCGGGCACGACATCAACTACATCGGGCTCGTCGGCGTGCTCAACGCGATCGGCCGCGCGGGCGAGCGGCCGGTGCCGCCGCTCAACCTCGTGGGCGACTTCGGCGGCGGGTCGATGTTCCTGCTCGTCGGCGTGCTTTCCGCGCTGTGGGAACGCGAACGCACGGGCCTGGGCCAGGTCGTGGACGCCGCGATGGTCGACGGCACGAGCGTGCTCGCGCTCATGGTGTGGTCCTTGCGCGGCCTCGGCGTGTGGTCCGACGAGCGCGGCGTGAACCTGCTCGACGGCGGCGCGCCGTTCTACGACACCTACGTGTGCGCGGACGGCCGCTACGTCGCCGTCGGCGCGCTGGAGCCGCAGTTCTACGCGGCGCTGCTCGCCGGGCTCGGCCTGGAGGCCGCGGATCTCCCGCCGCAGCTGGAGAAAACGAGCTGGCCGACGCTGCGGGCCGAGTTCACCAAGGCGTTCCTCTCGCGCACCCGCGACGAGTGGGCCGAGGTGTTCGGCGGTGTCGACGCGTGTGTCACCCCGGTGCTGGAGCCGGACGAGGTCGCCGCGCACCCGCACATCGCGGCGCGCGCCGGCCTGGTCGAGCTGGACGGGATCCTGCAGCCGGCTCCGGCGCCGCGGTTTTCGCGGACGGCACCGGATCTGCCGTCCTCGCCGCCGAAGCCGGGCGCCGACACGGAAGCGGTCATCGCCGACTGGGGAGTGTGACCGGTTCCTCGCTGCGTCGCGGGGCCAGCGTCAGCACGGCCACCGCGATCGCGGCGCCGCACGTGCCGACGAAGACGAACACCGCGGTGTAGCCCAGCGACAGGGAGATCTGGCCGACCAGCAGCGGGCCGAACGCATTGGCCAGGCGGCCGGCCCCGTAGCAGAGGCCGGTGGCCCGCGCGCGGATCTCCCCGGGGAACAGGCGCGGCGTGTGGGAGTAGAGGAGCGCGACGAGCGTCTGGTTCAGCGCGGCCACGAGGAAGCCGAAGACCACGATGGCGGCGGGGGCGAACGTCAGTCCATACGCGACACCCGCACCGGCGAACATCAGGCTGAACACCGTGACGGGGCCGCGCAGCCCGAAGCGGTCGGCGACGGGCCAGGCGAGGAGCGCGCCGGGGACCGCGCCGAGGGCGGTCAGCGCGGTGTAGCCGACGCTGTGGGTGACGGTGAAACCGTGTTCGTGCAACAGGGCCGGCGCGAACGAGGCGAACCCGTAGTAGCTGAGGGTGAGGAAGATCCAGACGCTCGCGAGCATGATCGTGCGGCGGGCGAAGCTGCCACGCAACAGCCGCAGCGGTGCGCCGGGGACGCGCCGCGGCGCCGGTGATTCCGGCAGCCACCGAGTGATCACCAGCGGGACGACACCGAGCGCGCCGAAGACGAACACCAGCCGCCAGCTCTGCGGGCCCAGCCCGACCACGGCTCTCGCGAAGAACGCCACGGCCGGGATGCCGAGCAGCCCCACGGCGAGCGTGCCGGCCTGGACCCGGCCGCGCTGGTGCTCGGGGATGAGCTCCGTCAGGTAGGTGACCGCGACGACGGTCATCGCGCCGAGCCCGCAGCCGGTGAGGAAACGGGTGGCCAGCAGGCTGACCGTGTCGAAAGCGCCCGCGGTGGTCAGGGAACAGACGGAGAACCACAGCACGGAGCCGCGCAGCGCGCGCTTGCGTCCGGCTCGCTCGGCCACCCGGCCGCCGGCCGTGGCGCCGGCGAACATGCCGAGGAACCCCGCCGCCGTCACGACGGAGATCCCGCGCAGGCCGAGGTTCAGCGCGTGGTGGACGGCCGGGGCGACGTAGGCGAAGGAGTTGATGTCAGCCAGCTCGAACGCGAAGCACAGCGCGAGGGTGCCGGCCACTTTCCGGTGGTAGCGCGTCCACGGGAGGTGGCCGAGCCGGGCGGGCAGCGTCACGTCAGTCCCTTTCGGACCTCAGTGCGAAGCGGAAGTGCCGGGGCCGCTTCGGTTACCGCGGCACCGCCCCGCCGAGGGTGGTGGCGGGGCGGCACCTGACCGGGCGCGGTGGTGGGGTCACCAATCGGCGCCGGACACCACCTCGACGGGCGGCGTGGTCTCGGCCCCGAGCGCGCACGCTAGAGCGGCGAGCTCGGCGGCCTCGCGGGGTTGAGCCGGCGGGTTCACCAGTCGGCCTTGCGGGCGGAGGAAATGAGGTTCGTCGTCACGGGACAGGCTCCTTTGCTCGATCGGCGGATGGGGCACGAGCGGGGAGAGGGGAAGTCTCGGTGTGGAAGGTGCGGGCGGTGCGGGGTCTCGGATGCTGAGGTCTCCGAAAGCGAGGTGTCGGAAAGGGCGCTCTCGGGATCAGCGGTTTCCCCGGGGACAGTGCGCAGGGTTCGGAACCAGCGTCTCCCCGAGGGAGAACTCGCGATCGGGAAGCTCGGAGCGGGAGGTGGAGACGGTGGCATGGCCGCGGCACGCGCCCGTCGGCCCTGCCCGCGGTCACCGGTCGGCCCCCTCGGCCGGCCGGGTCCGCCACGAGCAGCACCGCACGATCGGGTACCGCGCCCTGGCCCCGCGCGGCGGTGGACCGCCGTGTCGCCCCGGGGCCGAGAACGTCGGGCACTCCCGCGAGGAGTCCGTCGGCGGACCGCAGGCTGCGCAGGGTTGCCTCGGAAGGGGTCACGCGCACCCGTGCGGAGGACTCGGGAGCCCTCGGGTGAACGAAACCGGCGACCATGATCACGAAGCGTAGGGAGACGTCTGGCGGCGAACAACGCCATCGCGCGGCGGGATCATTGCGCGCGACGCAACGGTCGGGACATGCGTTGGCCGTGGGCGCGGGCGAGGCGCGCGAGGGTCTGCACGCTGTCGGCGACGGTGGAGCTGCGGTGGCGCGCCAGGAAGATCGTGCGGCCGGAGAACGACGGGTCGTCGATGGGGATGCGGGTGATGCGGGGGTGCTGGTGGTCGTTCATGCCCTCGGGCACCACCGACACGCCGATCCCCGCGCCGACCA
This sequence comes from Amycolatopsis sp. NPDC001319, assembly GCF_042896185.1. Taxonomy (NCBI): domain Bacteria; kingdom Bacillati; phylum Actinomycetota; class Actinomycetes; order Pseudonocardiales; family Pseudonocardiaceae; genus Amycolatopsis; species Amycolatopsis sp. NPDC001319. The sequence goes on from NZ_JBIAWY010000008.1 coordinate 438,581, forward strand.
TGGATTCGACGACGAACAGGTCGTTGCCCTCCACCGTGATCCGCGGGACGAAGCCGGCCCGCGCGCACGCGTTCACCATGTGCGTGCGGCTGCTGGACCCCGGTTCCATCGCGACGAACGGCCGCTCGCTCACCTCCCGCAGGGACACACGCTCGCGCCCGGCGAGGGCGTCGCCGACCGGGACGGCCAGCAGCAGCGACTCGGTGAACAGCGGCTCCACCACGAGGTCCGTCTCGGTCGGTGCCACCGACGAGAAGCCGGCGTCGGCGTCTCCGCGCAGCAGCATCTCGACGACACCCGTGGCCGGGCTCTGCGTGCAGCGCAGGCGCAGCTCGGGGCGTTCGGCGAGCAGATCGGCCAGCACGCACGGCACGAACCCCAGCCCGAGCGAGTACGTGTGCGCGATGCGCAGGAGCCGGTGCGGCTCGCCGGCGTCCGCGAGCGCCGCGCCGACGGCGTCGGACCGCGCGCGCAGCACGGCGTGGGCCTCGCGCACCAGCACGTGTCCCGCCGGCAGCATGCGCACGCGGCGGCCGTCCTGCTCCACCAGGCGGATCTCCAGCTTCCGCTCCAGCGCGCGGATCCCGCGCTGGACCGTCGCCACGCTCACGCCGAGCTCCGCGGCGGTCTGCCCGAAGTGCTCGGTGTCGGCGAAACTCAGCAGCAGCTCCAGGTCCGCGAAAGTGACCTTGCCGGCGCGTCCGTCGTCCACCCGTCCGATTATCCGCCGAGGGCCGAGGTGACGGATGTCGCTGCGAATGTCACGTTTTCGGCCTGGTCGTGCGGGATGTCGTTCCACCAGTGGCGATGGAAGTGCCGGGCGATGTGGGAGACGGGTCCGAAAGTACCGGTGCCGCTGCCCCGATGGTCATTTCGGCGGCCCGATCCCGTTATCGTCAACCGGATGCGGGGGCTGGGGGCGGATTTCCGACGGCTGTGGTGGGCGTTCACCGCGAGCGAGACGGGCTCGGCGATCGGCTACGGCGCGATGCCCCTCGTGGCGGTGCTGATCCTGCACGCGTCCGCCGCCGAGGTGTCGCTGCTCGCCGCGATCCCCGGCCTCGCCGGCGCGCTGATCTCGCTGCCGATCGGCGGGTTCGTGGAGTTCCGGCGCAAGCGGCCGGTCATGATCACCGCCGACGTCGTGCGGTTCGCCGCCCTCGCGAGCGTGCCGGCGGCCATCGGGTTCGGCGTGGTGTCGCTGGCCCAGCTGTACGTGGTCGGGGTCGTGCAGACGGTCGCGCTCGTCGCCTTCACCGCCGCCAGCGGAGCGCACCTGCGCGCGCTGGTCACCGTCCGCCAACGCGCCGAAGCCGCCAGCCGGTTCGAGGCCGCCAGCTGGACGGTGAACTCCGCCGGCCCACCCGTCGGCGGCGTGCTGGTCTCGCTGACCGGCCCGGCTGTGACGACGCTGATCGACGCCGTCTCCTACCTCGCCTCCGCGCTCGGCGTGCGCTCGCTCCGCGCCCCGGAGCCCCCGCCACCCGCGCGCACCACCCCGGCGCACGCCGGCCGCGACCTGCTCGACGGCTTGCGCTACGTGCTGCACAGCCGCGAACTCGCGCTGCTGTTCGCCAACGCGCTGCTCTTCGGCTCCGCCGTGCTGGCCATCTCGCCGCTCGAAACCGTGTTCATGCTCGACGACCTGGGTTTCGCCCCGTGGCAGTACGGACTCGTCATCGGCCTGCCCTGCCTCGGCGGCGTCCTGGGCGCCGCCCTCGCACCCCGCCTGGCGGCCCGCTTCGGCACGCGCCGGGTGCTGATCTGGGCCGGGATCGCCCGGACGCCATGGGTGCTGGCCATCCCGTTCGTGCCGCGTGGCCTCGGGGGCGTGCTCGCGTTCCTCGTGATCGACACCCTGCTGCTGCTCGCCGCCGGGGTGTTCAACCCGCTGTTCAGCGCCCACCGCATGACGTTGACGCGCGAGGACATGACGGCGCGCGTCCTCGCCGGCTGGTCCGCCGGCGGCCGCCTGGTCCGGCCGCTGTTCATCGTCGCCGCGGGCATCCTCGCGAGCGTCAGCGACGTCCGCGTCGCGATCGCCGCCGCGGGTGTCCTTTGTGTCCTCAGCGTCCCGTTGCTCCTGGTCCCCGGAACCCGGGAAACCAGCGCCGAACCTGATTCGGTCACCCCCGCCACCGGCGGCTAGCGTGAGACCCATGGATCTCCCCGACGACCTGCGCGCTCTGCTCGAACAGCCGAGCCTCTGCTTCATCGCCACGACCATGCCCGACGGCTCGCCGCAGCTGACGCAGACGTGGGTGGACACCGACGGCAAGCACATCCTCGTCAACACGGTCGAGGGTTTCCGCAAGGTGCGCAACATCGCGCGCGACCCCCGCGTGGCGCTGAACATCGCCGACGCGACGCACCCGTTCCGCTACTTCACCGTCCGCGGCCGCGTGCTCGACACGACCACCGAAGGCGCGGCCGAGCACATCGACAAGCTCGCCCACCGCTACACCGGCCGCCCCTATCCCTGGTACGGCGGCCGTGACCAGGTGCGGCTGATCCTGCGCATCGAGGCGGAGCACATCGGCTCGATGGGCTGACGCAGCCGCTCGGTGGGCCGTCGGCGAGAAACTCGGCTGCACGGCCCGGCGGCCTGACCTAGCCTCCCGGGCATGTTCGAGTACCACGGCTGGATCTCGCTGCGCTCCACCGCCGAAGCGGTCGACGACGAACCGCCCCTGCGCTTGCCCGAGATCCGGGCTGCGACCGACGAGCTCGCCGGCTACGCGCTGCTCGATCTCCAGCCGCTCAACGGGCAGTACTCCATCCACCTCGGGGGCAAACCGAACCATCGAGGTACGCACGGCCCGGCAATCCTCGACCTGTTCAGGAAGGTTGGCCGGCTCGCCCCCGGTTCGTACGGGCTCCTCCACGTCCACGACGACGAGGATCCCCTCCACGCCGACGAGTTCCGCGTTTACCGGCTGGCTCGCGGGATCCTCACCGAACACCGCGAGCCTCTCCTCTCGCCGGTCATCACCACTCTCGAAGACGCGGACTAGAACAGCCGCACCGGCAACGACTCGTGCCCGTTGGTGATGAACGAGGCCACCGGGCGCAGGTCTTCGGGGGGCACGGCCAGCGCCAGCTCCGGGAACCGGGCGAAAAGCGCGGGCAGCGCGATCTCGGCCTCCATCCGGGCCAGCGGGGCGCCCAGGCAGTAGTGCACGCCGTGGCCGAACGCCAGTGACGACTTGTTCTCCCGCGTCACGTCGAAAACCGCGGCATCGGGGCCGTGGCACGCCTCGTCGCGGCCGGATGGGCCGAACGACGCCAGGATCGGGTCGCCGGCGTGGATGGTGGTGCCGGCGACGTCGAGCTCGGCCAGGGCGTAGCGCAGCGGCAGGTGGGAGACGGGCGACTGCCAGCGCAGGGTTTCGTCGATCACGTCGGGCCAGCCGCGGTCGCCGTCGAGCACGAGGCGCAGCTGCGCGGGGTGGGTGAGCAGCGCGGTCACGGACTGGTCGAGGAGGTTGACCGTGGTCTCGTGCCCGGCCGTGATCACGAGCATCAGCGAGTCGAGCAGTTCCGCGTCGGTCAGGGCGGAGCCGTCGTCGTCGCGGGCGGAGATGAGGACGGTGGCCAGGTCGTCGCCGGGTTCGGTGCGGCGCGCCTCGACGAGGTCGCCCAGCAGCTCGTACAGCCGCGTGACGTTGGCAGTCGCCTCCTCCGCCGTGGCCGACGTCGCGAACAGTCCCGCCACGCCCTCGCGCAACCCCGGCCGTGACTCCTCCGGCACGCCCACGAGCCGGCAGATCACCTCGATCGGCAGCGAGTAGCAGTAGTTCTCGCGCAGGTCCGTGTGCGCGGGCCCGGCGGCGAGGTCGTCGAGCAGGGCTTTGGTGAGCTCTTCGATCCGTGGGCGCATGCTCTCGATGCGCCGCGGCGTGAAGGCCTGCGACACCAGCGAACGCAGCCGGCGGTGCTCGCTGCCGTACGCGGTGAACATGTTCTGCACGGACACCCAGATGTGCAGCGGCCAGTCTTCGGGGATCTCGCCGGCGCGGTAGGCGGGCCAGTGCCGCCGCGGGTCCTTGGACACGCGCGGGTCGGTGAGCAGCTGTTTCAACACCGCGGGGCTCGTGACCGCCCACGCCCGCACGCCGCCCGGCAGCTCGACCGGCGTCAGCGGCCCGCGTTCGCGCAGCCGCGCGCCTTCGCCGTGCACGTCGCGCGCGGCGGGGTCGAGCGGGAAGGGGGTCGCGGTGTGGTCCATCGGCGGGCGCTCCTCGCTGGCCGGTGTGTCCACAGAGGACGGTTGTCCTCGCCGGGCACCGGTCCCGGGAACCGTAGCGCGCGCCCGGCCCGGACCGGGCCCCGGGAAGGGGTGCGGATGATCATTCCGGGTGAAGCGCGGCAAGAGGGGTTGACCCGGCCGTGAACGCGGAAAGGGCGCCATCCCGGCCCACCCGGATGGCGCCCCGCCCTGGAATTTCCGCTCAGCCGTCGGAACGGCGGCGGTGCAGCGAGAACTTCTCGAACACCGACAGCTCGCCGTGCGGCTTGTTCACGTTGTAGTAGGTCACGTGCATGGTCGTCGTGTCGCCGCGGTGGCGGCCCGGGTCCACGGTGAAGGACGCGAAGCCGTACGGGTGCTCCTCGTCGCGGACCGCGCTCCACACGGCCTGCTCCTTCACGTAGGTCGACACGCGCTTGCCCGTGCCCGGGTCGGCCTTCGCGGAGACGGCGGTGATGACCTTGCCCGTGCCGTCCTTGAAGAAGCTGCCGTTGGTCGTGCCGGAGACCCCGCCGCCGCCGAGGATCATGTGCACGGTGCCGTGCGAGGCGTCGATGTTGTCGGTGGCGCTCGACACCGGGTTCGGCGTGAGCGTCTCGCTGCCGGACACCACGCCGTGCACGGCCAGCGAACGCTCGTAGTCGTGCTCGTGGCCGCACAGCACCAGGTCCACGCCGTACTGGTCGAACAGCGGCCCGTACTTCTCGCGCAGGCCGAGGTCGGCGCCGTTGGCGTCCGAGGTGCTGATCATGACCTGGTGCATCGCGACGACGATCCAGTCGATGTCGTGCGACGCGCGGGCCGCGGCCAGCTCCTTCTTCAGCCACGCGAGCTGGCGGCCGCCGGAGTAGCCGTTGATGTAGACGTCGCCGCCGTCCTGCAGGGCGTTGTCGTCGTTCTGCAACACGATCACGCGCACCGAGCCGACGGTGAAGCCGTACCAGAGGCCGGCCAGCTCACGGTCGGTCTCGGTGGAGGGCAGCTGGAAGTAGGCCTGGTACGCGCCGAGGCCGATCTCGCCGTTGAGCTTCTCGATCTCGTGGTTGCCCGCGGCGGGCATCCAGGGCCGGTAGCGCGCGGAGCGGGTGTTGTTGGTGAAGAAGTTGTTCCACGTGCGCACGCGGTCCACGTCGAGGTTCGCGTAGCACAGGTCGCCGTTGAGCAGGTGGAACAGCGGCGCGACCGTCTCGATGCCGGTGACGATGTCCTTGGTCGCCGGCGTGGAGTTCGCGTCGAGGCCCACGGCACCCGCGGCGTTCCAGGTGACCTGCGGCGCCGACTGGTCGCCGAAGCTCGTGAACGTGAAGGCCGAGCGGCCGCTCGGGGCGGTGCGGAAGGTGGCCGCGTCGGGCGTCGCGCCGTCGTGCTGCGCGGCGTAGATGTACTCGGTGCCGGGACGCAGCCGGTCGAGCATCGCGTGGTGGACCCACACGGTGCGGCCGGACGTGCCGTCGACGTACGTGCGCGTGTCGGCCTGCGCCACGGCGCCGAAGCCACCGTCGAGCGTCCCGTACAGCACGCGCGGCTTGCGCACGGAGGCCTCGGTGATCCACGAGACCACCATCTGGCGCGCGGGGTCGCGGCCGAACGTGAGGTGCAGGCCCTGCACCGGCGTGGTGCCGGACCCGACCTGCGGCACGAACGCGGCGCTCTGCGGCGCGGCGGCGGCCACCCCGGTGCCCAGCAGGGGCACGGCGGCGCCCGCGCCCAGCAGGCCCAGAGCCCCTCTGCGGCTGACGGTGTGTTTGCTGGTCTCGGACATGACCCTCCTCGGCTTCGGCCAGCAGAACCTAGGCGTGCCGCCCGACGCGGCGATGAACGAGACCTGTCAGCCGCGTGAAGTGTCCGAAGCGCGGGTGTCCGTGCTGGGCCGGACGGTCCAATCAGGACACCCGCGCACCGGAACTTTCGGGCATAGGCGGCGAACCGCGTCAGCGGCTCGCGAGGAACCGGTCGTACGCGGCGAGCACGTCCTCGGTGTCCAAAGCCGGGCCGTCCGGGTCCTTGGCGTCGTCGTCCCAGCGGCGGACGAGCACGGCCTCCTCGGCGTTCGGGTGGGACGCGAACTCGGCGACCTCCTCGGGGGTCATCGGGCCGCCCTGGACCTTGAGCGACGCGACGGACGCGGGGGAGAGGTGGTCGTGGTACTCGGCGTCGGTGGCGACGAGGTAGCGCTTGGCCGGCACGTGCTGCGCGATGATCCACGCGGCGCGCTCGCCGAGGTGGCGGCGGGCGAACTCGGCGCCGGACAGCTCGTGCGGCAGGCCCGGCCACTCCTCGCGGACGGCGCGGGCGCGGCCGATGTCGTGCAGCGTCGCGGCGAGCACGAGCTCGTCGTCCCCGCCGTGCTGCGCGGCGAACCAGCCGGCCTGCAGGGCGTGGGTGCGCTGGTCCACCGCCTCGCCGCCGTACGGCAGGCCGGCGAGCCCGTCGACGAGCCCGGCCAGCGCTTCTCGGGTGAGGGTCACGGCTTCTCCTTCAGGGTGCTCGCGAGCTCTTCCGCGAGCTCGCGGGTGGCGGCGACGACACCGGACCAGCGGCGCGTCAGATCGGGGTCGATCTCCAGCGGACGGCCGTTGACGTCGAGCACGGCGCCGCCGGCGGCGGGGACCATGACCATCGCCGCGGCGAGGTCCATGATCCGGTGGGTGTCGGAGCCCGCGTCGGCGAACGCGTCGGTGGAGCCCTCGGCGACCAGGGCCGCCTCCAGGCAGCTGGTGGACAGGATCCGCACGCGCGCGGCGCGCTTGGCCACCCGCCACCACGCGTCGTCGTCGGAACCGTGCGGGCGCAGCAGGCTCACGGCCGCGCCGTCGAGCTCGCGGCGGCCGGTGGTGCGGTACGGCGTGCGCTGCCCGGCGACGGCGTGCCAGCAGCGGCCGGTGTCGAGCCAGCAGGTCAGGGCCTCGGTCGCGACCCCGTCCACGGCCACGACCCCGGCGAACGCCGAGAGCGGCACGCCGGCGGCCGCGTTGGCGGTGCCGTCGACCGGGTCGACCACGAGCGTCACCGACGAACCGTGGTCGATCACGCCGATCTCTTCGCTCAGCAGGTTCACGCGGTGCTTGTCCACGACCTCGGCGACGGCGGTGTCGACGAGGATGTCCAGCCGCATCGTCGGTGTGCCGTCGGCGCCGATCTGCACCTTTTCGGCCAGTTCCGCGCGGGTGTGCTTCGCGCGGGCCGCGGCGAACGCGGCGACGGCCGCGCGCGTGGCGTCGGCGAGCGCGGGGTGGGTGCCCTCGGGGATCACGGGCTCGGGCACGGGCCAGCCGATGAAGCTCATGCGGCACTCACCAGGGTGGTGTGGACGACCGGCCACCGCGGGCCCGCCGCGATGAGGGCGAGGTCGGCGCGCCGGCCGGGTTCGAGCCGGCCGCGGTCGTCGAGCCCCGCGACGGCCGCGGGACCGCTCGTGACGAGCCCGATGGCTTCGGGCAGCGACACCAGGTCGTCTTCGACGAGCGCGAACGCCGCCGCGAGCAGCCCTGAAGGCAGGTAGTCCGACGCCAGCGCCGTGACCAGGCCCAGCGCCACGAGGTCCCGCCCGGAGGCGTTGCCGTTGTGAGAACCACCGCGCAGCACGTTCGGCGCGCCCATCACCACGGGCAGCCCGCGGTCGCGCGCCTCCTGCGCCGCCTCGACCGTGGTCGGGAACTCGGCGACGGACCCGCCGCGGTCCACCAGCTCGCCGATCTCCTTCGCCGACGCGGGATCGTGGCCCAGCAACCGGATCCGGCCCGCGCGGGCCTGCTCGCCCAGCCACGCCATGGCGTCCTCGCGCACGCCGAGCCGACCGTCGCGCTCGGTGATCAGGTTGGTCACGTGGTCGGCCGCTTCCTGCTGCGAGAGCCCGCGCACGCCCATGAGGTACCGCTCGTAGTAGCTGCGGTCGGCGTACTGGCCCTGACCCGGCGTGTGGTCTTCGTGCGACACGAGCGGCGCGACGCCGGTGTCCGGGGCCACCGCGATCCGCTCTTGCAACGCCTGCAGGCCTTCGGGGGAGCGGACGTCGAGCCGGTACAGGATCCGGTGGTCGACCAGGCTCGCCGAGCGCTCGTCCACCGCGTGGCACACGTCGTGCGCACGCTCGACGGTGCGGGCCAGCCCGCGGCCGTGGCTCTGCTCGAAACCGGCCCCGTGGAACGCGGTCGTCACGGCCGCCGCGCGCAGCTTGCCCTCGAAGGACAGCAACGCGAACTCCATCGGCAGCTCGGCGCCGGGGCGTGGCAGGCGTTCCTTCTCCAGGCCGTCGCTGTGCACGTCGACGAGACCGGGGATGCACAGCAGGCCCTGACCGTCCACGTCGGCCTCGACGCCGGGCGCGTGCGGCTCCACGGCGGCGACCACGCCGTCGCGCACCGCCACCAGTGCGTCGTCGAGCACCCGGTCTGCCAGTACCGCACGCACGTGCCCGAGTACGTAGCTCGGCGGTGGCGCGCCGAGCGTCCATTGGTCCATTCTGGACTCGAAAACCGGCGTCGTCATGCCACTTCCTCCAGGATTTCATCGGGCGCGCCGTCGCGAGCGATGCGGCCGTCGCTCATCAGCACGACGCGGGAAGCCAGTCGCCGCATGGCGTCGAGGTCGTGGAACACCGCCAGCACGGCCACGCCCTGCGCGGTGAGCGAGGCGATGAGCTCCAGGGCGGACTCGCGGTTGGCCGGGTCCAACGCCGACACCGGCTCGTCGAGCAGCAGCAGCCGCGGCGGGCGGACCGTGCCCGCCGCGAGGTTCACGCGCTGGCGTTCGCCGCCCGAGAGCACCGAGCAGTCGACGTCCCACAGCGCCTCGTCGAGGTTGAGCCGCTTCAGCGCTTCGGCCGCAGCTTCCCGCGCCTCGGCGCGGTCCACACCCCGGCGCCGGGCCGTCGCGGCCACGACCTCGAGCGGCCCGGTGCGCGGGGGCGCGGCCAGGAACTGGGACACGTACCCGAATTCGCGGCCGCGCACCCGCGCCATCGCCCGGTCGGGCAGCTCCGTCAGCTCGAGCTCGGTGCCGTCGGCGGTGCGCAGCCCGACCGAACCGGAGTCGGGCAGGTAGGTGCGGTTCACGCAGCGCAGCAGCGACGACTTGCCGGCCCCGCTGGGCCCGGCGAGCGCCACGTGCTCGCCGGCACGCACGTCGAGGTCGACGCCGTGCAGCGAGTGCACGGTGCGGCCGTCGATCGTGTGCAGCGTGAACGACTTGCGCAGGCCGCGCAGGGACAGGACGGGGGACACGGGGGTCACCTCCGGGCCGCGGCGACGAGCCGCTGGGTGTAGGGGTGGTGGGGGTCGTGGAAGAGCTGGTCGGTCAGGCCGCGCTCGACCACGCGGCCGAGCTGCATCACGATCGTGCGGTCGGTGAGCGCGTCGATCACGGAGAAGTCGTGGCTCACCACCACGGCCGCGATGTCGCGTTCGGACAGCAGGCCGCGCAGCAGGTCGAGCACACCCGCGGCCACCGACGCGTCGAGCCCGGTGGTCGGCTCGTCGAGCAGCACCACCGGCGGTTCGGTGGCCAGGGCCTTGGCGATCTGCACGCGCTGGCGCATGCCGCCGGAGAACGTGCCCACCGGGTCGTCCATTCGCGACAGAGGCACCTCGACGCGGTCGAGCAGCTCGGCCGCGCGGCGGCGGATGTCGTGGTAGCCGCGCCAGCCCGCCGCCGTGAGGCGCTCGGCGATGTTGCCGCCCGCGCTCACGCGCAGGTCGAGCCCGTCGGCCGGGTTCTGGTGCACCACGGCCATCGAGTCCACGCGCAGGCCGCGCCGCTGCGCGTCCGGCAGGGTCAGCAGGTCGGTGCGGCCGCCGTCCACAGTGGCCAGCCGCACCTCGCCGGCGGTGGCGCGCTCGTCGCCGATCACGCACGCCAGCACGGTCGACTTGCCCGAGCCCGACTCGCCGATCACGCCCAGCGCCTCGCCCGGCGCGACGTCGAAGGACACGTCCCAGGCCGCCACGATCGCGCCCGTCGCGGGGCTGACCGCGGTGCCGTGCTCCGGGCCGGTCCCGGGCACGGCGCCCGCGCCACCCGCGCCGTGCACCTTGCCGATGCCGGTGACCTTCAGCGCCCACTCGGGTGCGTCCGCGGCGATCTCGCGCCGCGGCATCTCGCGGTGTTCCGCCGTCACGGCGGCACGGGCGCGTCGGCTCGGATCCGGCAGCAGGCTCAGCGGTGCGCGGTGGTAGTGGGCGCTCACGTCGGCGTCGCCGGCGCGCACCCGGGCGCACCATTCGGTGTCGCTGCAGGCGTAGTCGCCCTTGGTGCCCGCCGCGACGAGGAACGAATCGTCGCGGCCGCACAGCTTGCACACCGCGCCGGGCGTGTACTCGACCTCGAACGGCACGTCGTCGAACGTCAGCGGGGTCACGTCGGTGTTGGGCGGCACGGCGTAGATGCGCTTCTCGCGGCCCGCGCCGAAGAGGTTCAGGTGCGGCGACTGGTGCAGCCGAGGCACGTCCCAGCGCGGGATCGGCGTCGTGGCCATCACGTACCGGCCGCCGACGAGCACGGGGTAGCCGGTGGTGCGGGTGATCATGCCGTTGCGGACGATGTCCTCGTACAGGCTCACCCACATCGCCGAGTAGTCGCCCTCGGCGTGCATCCGGCCGCACTCGGCCATGGACTTCTCGACGCCTCGCAAGGGTTCCGGCACCGGCACCTGGTACACGAGCACGTCGCCCTCCGACAACGCCTCCTCGGGCACGCGGTGTCGCGTTTGGACGATCGTCGCCTCGCGCGTGTCGGCCGTCTCCGTCGCGCCCGTGGTGGCGGCGATCATCCGGCGCAGGTTGGTGGCGTTGACACCGGCGTCGTCACCCTGGTCGATCACCTTCACCGTGTCGGCCGTGCCGACGACGGCGAGCGTCACCTGCAGGCCGCCCGAGCCCCAGCCGCGGGCCACCGGCATCTCGCGCGAGCCGAAGGGCACCTGGTAGCCGGGCACGCACACCGCGGTGAGCGCGGCGCGGCGGACCTCGCGCTTGCCGCCCTCGTCGAGGATGCCCGCCGGTTCGGCGACGGCTTCCAGGTCGGTGAGCAGTTGTTCGGTCGTGCTCATCAGCATTCTCCTCCGAAGGGCTCGGACTGCCGGGGCGCCGGTCCTTCACCGGCGGCGGCCGCGGCCTGCAGAGCCCGCTTGCGTTCCACCATCGAGCGGAACGTGACGTAGTGCGGGAGCTTGAGGTGCTCCAGGAAACCGCCGGAGTCGAGCCCGTCGGTGGTCAGCAGCAGCAGCTGCTCCAGCGGGCCGGACTTGCCGAAGCGGCGGTTGGCGATGTCGAGGTTCGCCATCGCGATGGCCTTGCGCTCGTTGTGGCCGAAGCACAGGCCGTAACCCACGTCGAAGCGGCTGCGGTCCTCCTCGGCGCCGTTGAGGTCCTCGATGGCCTCGGCCTCGGTCACGCGGAAGTTCCCGACGGACACGGGGTTTCCGGTGTGCGGGTGCTTCACGCGCAGCGGCAGCCGGCCGTGGCGGACCTCGCCGAGCGTAACCTCGTGGAGGTTGCCGTCGGGGCCGAGGATCGAGCGGTACCACAGCGACACCAGCGCGCCGGTCTCCGCGCGCGCCATGGCGGCCAGCGCGGCCGAGCGCGGGGCCGGCGGCCGGGCGGGCTTGCGCGTGAGGTCGAACGGCTCGGCGTCCTCGGCCTCACCACGGTGGTCCACGGCGAGGTCGAGCTCACGCAGCAGGTCGAGGAATCGCCGCGGCCGGCGCTGCTCGTCGGTGCGCGGCTTCGGAGTGCCGGCCACGTGCTCGTCGGCCCCGGGCTGCCCGGCCGGCTTCTCCAGCAGGCGCCCGGTGTAGTCGGTGGTGCGGCCCAGCAGCTGCGGGCCGTCCGGCTCGCGGAACGCCGGCACGATGCGGCGCAGGATCAGCATGTCGTCCGGGTCCACCGGCTCGCCGACGGCCAGGCGCGGCAACGTGGAGCGGTAGGCGCGCAGCAGGTGTGACGCCTCCAGCGGGTCGCCTTCGGCCTGGCGGAACGCCGCGGCGGCGGTGTCCTCGTCGAACAGGCCGGCCTCGCCCATCACGCGGTCGACCGCGAGCCGGAACCGCGCGACGATCTGCTCGGTGTCGGCCCACGCCACCGGCGCGTGGTCACGGGCGCGGCGCACCAGGTCTTCGGCCGCGAGGATGGCTTCGAGCCCGCCCCGGGCTCCCGAGTACCCCATCAGTCCTCCTCGATGATCGTGGTGGTGCGGGGCAGGCCGACGACGCGGCCGTCGTCCGTCACCAGCAGCACGTCGATCCCCGCCGGGTAGCCGGCCACGGCTTCGGCGCGCGCGGCGACGAAGCCCTCGGGCAGGCCGCGCGGGGCCAGAGTCAGTTCGCCGGGCACACCCGGTCCGGAGATCCGCCAGCGGCGGTCGCCACCGTCCACATCGGACACCGCGAGGGCGGCCAGTGCGGCGTCCTCCGGGGCCGGGGCGGTGCCGCGGCACAGGCGCGTGATCTCATCTGCGGTCACCGGGCGCACGGCGGCGACCAGCCGGGCGAGCTCGAGCGGCCGCATCGGCGCGGACGTCGCCAGCGCGACGGCGTCGGCCCACTTCGTGCTTTCTTCGAGCACGCAGACGCCGGTGCCGAGGTCGGCCAGCGCGAGGACCGGCAGCACCGCGGGATCCGTGCGGTGCACCAGATCCTGCGGAAGATCCTGCGGCGCGCCTGGCCGGGAAAGCGCTTCCAGCACGGTGCGGAACACCTGCTGCGACTCCGCGGGGCGCAGGACCGCGGCGGGTGCGGTGGCGGTGGACGTCATGGCGATCACGTCAGCTCCTCGAACTCGACGACGGTCGGGGCCAGCTCGGCCCATTCGCGTTCTTCCCGCTCGACGAGACGGCGGGCGACCTCCCGGCACAGCTCGTCCACTTCGGCCGCACGGGCCCGGCCGGCCTCGACCTCGGCGTCGAGCACCGCGGCGGCGAGCACGGCCGCGCGGTCGTCGCCGAGGCGCATGGCCCAGCCGCGGTGGCCGGCGAGCTCCACCTCGGCGCGGCACGCGAGCACGTCGCCGAGCAGGAACCGTTCACCCGCCACGGGTTCCCGCACCTGTGTCTGCACGGTGCCGACCTCCGGCGCGAGCAGCACGCGCACGTCGGCGCCGTCGGCGAGGCAGGCGTCGGCGAGCGCCCGCAGTTCGCCGGGTTCGGCTTCGGCCAGCAGGCCGCAGCGCTCCTCCCGGCCCAAGGGGTCAGTCACCCTGTTCTCCTTCACGTTTCGGGGGGAAGGCGGGGTCTTCCAGCTCCACCACGACGCGGACGGCGTCCATGCGCGTCCACGCGGTGCTGGTCATGAGGACCCGGCCGGATTCGGCGTCCCGGTTGACGCTTTCGATGCACCACACCGGGACCCTGGCTTCGATCTGCAGGCCGCGCAGCACCTCGGCGGGCGGGATGTCCACACTCGCCCGGAACCACGCGCGCACCGGCTGCACGCCGCCCAGCTGCCGCAGCACCAGGTCCACCGACTCCACGCTGTGCAGCGCGAGGTCGAGGTTCGGGGCCACGTCGACCGGGATCAGCTCCTCGGTCCAGGAGGCGAGCAGGTCGTCGATGTAGAAGTGGCGGATCACCCGGTGCACGGGCGAGCCCAGCGGCCGTTCCAGCTTCCGGGCCGCCGCCTCGCAGGCCTCGACGCGCTCCACGTCCTTGATCTGAGACCGGGGCGTGGCTCCGGCCGCGGCCACCGTGGCGTGCCAGGAGGGCGGCCGGCTGTGCGAGATCACGTAGTCGATCCGCCGGCTCACGAACGTGCCGGCGCCCTGCACGCGGCGCACGAGCAGCCGCCGTTCCAGCTCCTGCAGGGCCGAGCGGGCGGCCGCCCGGCCGACCCCGAAGCGGGTGGCGAGCTCCGGCTCGCTCGCCACCCGCGTCCCGGGTGCGTAGGCCACCAGCTCGGCGGCCAGCTGGTCGGCGATGTCGAGGTACCTCGTCGAGGTCATGTCACCCACAGTGCTCGCCGGGCTTGTCCGGACAACTGCGCCGTGGCCAACGCCCGCACGCCCGAAGGTGAACATCAGCGACAGTTGTTGCCCGCGGCTCAGCGCACGACGTGCCGGAGCCAGACCGAGAGCAGTTCTACGAGCAGCACCGTGGCGAACACCAGCAGCAGCACGGTGGTGACCACGCCGAACTCGATCACCCGGGAAGCGCTGAGCAGGTCGAACCCGATCCCGCCCGCCCCGACGATGCCCAGCAGCGTCGCCGAGCGGATGTTCGTGTCGAGCTGGTAGAGCACGTGGGCCACGAACGCGGGCGCGGCCTGCGGCAGCGTGCCGGTGAAGAACACCTGCCACCGCCCGGCCCCGGTGGCCCGGACCGCCTGCTCGACGCCCGGGTCGACCTCCTCCAGCGAGTCGGCCACGAGCTTGCCCAGCAGCCCGATCGCGCCCACGGCGAGCGCGAGCGTGCCTGCCACCGCGCCGAGGCCGGTGATCACCACGAACACGATCGCCAGCACCAGCTCCGGGATGCCGCGGATCAGCACGAGGATCATCCGGAACGTGCGCGCGACCCAGGCGGCCGGCGCCACGTTGCGCGCGGCCAGCGACCCGATCGGCACCGCCAGCACCGCGCCGAGCACCGTGGCGCCCAGCGCGATCTGCACGGTGACCCACAGGTCGTCGAGCAGCTGCCCGAAGATCCCGGACGTTTCCGGCGGCCAGAACAACCCCGCCGTCTGCCCGAGGTTGCCCAGCGCGCCGAAGAACTGCGCGGGGTCGAGGTCGGCACCCCACGCGGACGCCGCGATCGCCAGCACGGTCACCAGCGCGTAGGCGGCCTGGCGGACCCGGCGGAACGTCCACCCGGGACTGACCTGGTTCCCCCGCTGCACGGGGATCGCCACGGTCTTGCGGGTGTCCTGCCCGCGCAGCAGCGCGCGGCGGATGGCGCCCGAGAGCAGCTCCACCGCCACGCACAGCAGCAGCACCACGAGCGCGAGTGCCATCCCGCGCGGGTAGTCGAGCTGCTGGAACGCCGTGGCGATCGCGTAGCCGAGCCCGTCGACGCCGACGAACCCGAGCACCACCGAGACCCGCAGGTTGATGTCGAGCCGGTGCAGCGCGGTCGCGACGAACGCCGGCAGCACCTGCGGGAGCACGCCGGTCACGAGCTCCTGGAACGTCCCGGCGCCGCCCGCCCGCACGGCGGAACGGGCGCCTTCGTCGATCTGCTCGACCGCGTCGGCGTACAGCTTGCCCACCATGCCGACCGAGTGCAGGCCCATCGCCAGCACGCCGGTCATGGCGCCGAGGCCGAAGATGCGGAAGAACACGATGGCGAGCACCACGTCGGGCACCGCCCGGGCCAGCACGATGAGCGTGCGGGCCCCGGCGCGCACCGCGCGGTGCGGCGTCGTGTTCACCGCCGCGAGGATCGCCAGCGGCACGCTGATGATCACCGACAGCACCGTCGCGGACACCACGATCGCCAGCGTTTTCCCGCACAGCTCCAGCAGCTCGCCCACGGGCGGGAAGTCGAGCGGGAACATCCGGCCCGCAAAGTCGACGGCGTTGTCGGCGCTGTCGACGAACGTGGCGACGTTGATCTTCAGGTCCGCCACGGCCCACACGCCGACGGCGACGATCGCGGCGAGGACGAGCCACGCCGCCGTGCCACCGGCGCGCGGCCGGGCCAGGGTCCGCTGCGCCACGCGGTTGGCGGACAGCGGCGGCGCGGCGGTCATCCGACGGCCGCGGGCACGGGCAGCGGGGCCGCGGCCACCTTGGCGTACAGACCCATGGCCGCGTCGCGGTCCAGGCCGGCGACCGGGGTGTCGAGCACCGCCTGGCCGCCGCGCAGCCCGACCACGCGGTCGCCCCAGCTCAGCGCCAGGTCGACCTGGTGCAGGCTGCAGAGCACCGTGAGCTTCTGCTCGGCCCCGATCTCCCGGATCAGGGCCATGACCTGAGCCGACGACTCGGGGTCGAGCGAGGCCACCGGCTCGTCGGCGAGCAGGATCTCCGGGCGCTGCATCAGCGCCCGCGCCACGGCGACGCGCTGCTGCTGGCCGCCCGAGAGCGTGTCGGCCCGCTGGAACGCGCGGTCCAGCAGCCCCACGCGCTCGAGGTGGCCCAGCGCTTCGAGCCGTACCGCCTTCGGGTAGGTGAACAGGCCCAGCCGGGGGCCGCGCAGGCGCCCGAGGGCACCCGCGCACACGTTCTCCAGCACCGTGAGGCTGCCGATGAGGTGGAACTGCTGGAACACGAACCCGATCCGCCGGCGCAGGCGCCGCAGCTCACCGCCGCGCGCCCGGCCGACGTCGGTGCCGAGCACCGTGACCGAGCCGCCGGTGGGCCGCTGCAGCCCGTCGACGTGGCGCAGCAGCGTGGACTTGCCCGAGCCCGAAAGCCCGAGCAGCACCACGACCTCACCGGGGTGAACCTTCAGCGACACCTCGTCCAGCGCCCGGACCTCCGGCCCGAAGTGCTTGCTGACGCCGTCGAAGACGATGACCGGTTCGTCGGTCACGACGCGGTGCACTGCTTGTCCTTGGTGGTCGCGCAGACCTTGCGGACACCGGCGTAGAACGCGTCGTCGACCTTCGCGTAGCCCCAGTCGCCGGCGTCGTCGACCGCCTTGCAGGTGGTGGAGCAGAAGCCGTTGGCGTTGAGGTAGTCGACGTTGGCCTTGTTCTGGAACACGTCGGTGATCTTCGCCTTGAGGTCGGCGGAGAGGTCGTCGTCGATCGCGACCGGCGAGCCGGCGATGATGTCGGACTTCCAGACGGTGTTGATGTCGCCCTGCTTCAGCTGGCCCTTGTCGATCAGGATCTTGTCGACCATGACGTCCTCGGCGAAGCCGGCGTCGCACTGGCCGCTGTTGACGGCGAGCACGGACGCGTCATGACCACCGGTCATCACCGGGGTGATGTCCTTGACCGGGTCGATGCCGGCCTGCAGCAGCGCCGCCTTCGGGTACAGGTAGCCCGAGGTCGACGCCGGGTCGACGAAGCAGATCTTCTTGCCCTTGAAGTCGGCGATGCTCTTGATCGGCGAGCCCGCCTTGGTGATGCCGTAGGACTTGTAGCCGGGCGTTTCGCCCTTGGTCGTGATGCCGGCGGCGACCGGGCTGGCCTTCACGCCGCTGTTCTTGGCGAGCACGTAGGAGAGCGGGCCGTAGTTGGCGATGTCGACCTTGCCGCTGCGCTGCGCCTCGATCACCGCGGCGTAGTCGGTGGCCGGCTGGAACTTGATCTTCTTGCCGGTTTCCTTCTCGAGGAGGTTGATCACCGGCTGGAAGGACTGCTGGAGGCTCTGCGCGTTTTCGGACGGAACCGCCGAGAACGTGAGTTCGTCGGGGTTGCGACCACCACCATCGGCTGCGTTGCCGGTGTTCGTCGCCGCGCTCTGGCCGCACGCGGCCAGCAGGAAGGCGGCGGCCACGCCGAGGACGGCCGCGGCCGTGCGCCGGGGGAGACGGGACATCGGGGACTCTCCTTTTTTTCGCCCGGGTAGGGCGGCATGGTGTTGACGCCCTGAGAGTCGTTCCGGTCGATGCAGGTGAGGAGAAGCCGCGGTTACGCTGAGTAGAACTCCGTACGTCCCTTGGCTCAACCCGGTCGGAGGAGTGCCGTACCGGTGACCGGGACCTCGCCCCGCGTGTGGATCTCCGCCAAAAGCCGTGGTGATCGTGCCGCGGTTCGTGGTTGCATCGGGACCATGAACCTGGGGACCGACCGCTACGCCCGTGAAGTTCTCGCGCAGAGCGACGCTTTCGCGGCACTCGTCGACGGTGCCGACCCGGCGGTAACGGTTCCCACCTGTCCCGAGTGGACACTCGGTGAACTTGTGGGGCACGTCGGGCAAGCGGTGCGCTGGGCCGCCGCCGTGACGGCGAAGGGCGAGTTCGTGCCGCCGCGGCTGGTGCCGGAGGCGGCGGTGCCCGCCGAGCCGGCGCAGTGGGTGCGCTCGGCGGGGGAGACGCTCGTCGCGGCCGTCGCCGGGATCGGCGCCGAGCGGGACACGTGGACGTGGAGCAGTGACCTGCGGGCCGGGTTCTGGCTGCGCCGCATGACCCACGAGCTGGTGGTGCACCGCGCCGACGCGGCCGCCGCGCTCGGCGTGCCGTTCACCGTCGAGCCCGACCTCGCCGCCGACGCGATCACCGAGTTCGTCGAGCTGCTGCCCGACCGCATCCGGTACAACCCCGCTTCGCCGGTGGGGCAGCTGGCCGGCGCGGGGGAAGTGCTGCACCTGTCGGCGACCGACGGCGCGGGCGAGTGGCTGCTCACGCGCACGCCCGAGGGCCTCACCATGACGCACGAGCAGCCGGCCGAGCCGCCCGCCGTGACGGTGCACGGCCCGGCCGCCGACCTCGCGCTCGTGCTCTACGGCCGGCGATCCGCGGCCGAAGCGGGGCTGACCGTGACGGGGGACGCGGAGCTGTTCGAGTTCGTCCGCGAGACCGCCAAGTTCTGATCCTGTGCCGCTCAGCGGTACGACGCTCGAGTCGTCGCCCGGAGTTCAGGATCGATTCAGTGCTTTCTGCTAGCCTCCCCGTGATTCGCGGCTCACCGTGGTGCCGCTGCCGCCGCAGTGCCCACGGTTCTCGTCGAACGCGCTCCGGCCAGACCTTCGCAAGGAGTGACATGACACGCATCGTCCGGGTCAAGGGCCGCGAGGTGCTGGACAGCCGCGGGAACCCGACGGTCGAGGTCGACGTGGAGCTGGCCGACGGGTCGCGCGGGCGCGCGGCCGTGCCGTCGGGGGCGTCCACGGGTACGCGCGAAGCCGTGGAGCTGCGTGACGGCGACAAGTCCCGCTACCACGGCAAGGGCGTCCGCAAGGCCGTCGACGCGGTGAACGGCGAGATCGCCGAAGCCGTGACCGGCCTGGCGGCCGAGGCGCAGGCCGACGTCGACCGCGCGCTGATCGCGCTCGACGGCACCGCGAACAAGGCCCGTCTCGGCGCCAACGCGACGCTCGGCGTGTCGCTGGCCGTGGTGAAGGCCGCCGCGGCCGCCAACCACCTGCCGCTCTACCGCTACGTCGGCGGGGTCTACGCGCACCTGCTGCCGATGCCGATGATGAACATCATCAACGGCGGCGCCCACGCCGACAACCCGATCGACTTCCAGGAGTTCATGATCGGCCCGGTCGGCGCCGAGACGTTCGCCGACGCCGTGCGCATGGGCTCCGAGGTCTTCCACACGCTGCGCAAGTCGCTGCACGAGGCCGGGCACAACACCAACGTCGGCGACGAAGGCGGCTTCGCGCCGCAGCTCGGCTCGGCCGACGAGGCGCTCGAGTTCGTGGTGCGCGCGATCGAGCAGACCGGCTACACGCCGGGCGAGGACATCGCGCTGCTGCTCGACCCGGCCGCGTCGGAGTTCTACACCGGCGAGGTCTACGACTACGCCGGCGAAGGCCGCAAGCGCAGCATCGAAGAGCACGTGGCCTACCTCGAAGACCTCACGCGGCGCTTCCCCATCGTGTCCATCGAGGACGGTCTGGCCCAGGACGACTACACCGGCTGGAAGCAGCTCACCGACACCATCGGCGACCGCGTGCAGCTCGTGGGCGACGACCTGTTCTGCACCAACGTCGAGATCCTGAAGGACGGCATCGAGCGCGGCATCGCGAACTCGATCCTCATCAAGGTCAACCAGATCGGCACGCTCACGGAGACGCTCGCCGCCGTCGAGACCGCGCACAAGGCCGGCTACTCCGCCGTCATGTCGCACCGCTCGGGCGAGACCGAGGACACCACGATCGCCGACCTCGCCGTGGCCACCAACTGCGGCCAGATCAAGACCGGTTCGCTGTCGCGCTCGGACCGCACGGCGAAGTACAACCAGCTCCTGCGCATCGAGGAGGAGCTCGGCACCGAGGCCCGGTACGCGGGCCGCGCCACGCTGCGGGGCTGAAAAGGCCTGGCAGGACCCGATGGCGACGGGCGGCCCGGCCCGATCTTCCGCGACTAGTCTCACCGAGACTACTCACGAGCTACAGTGTCGGACGTGGAAGACGGAGCCGGGTTGTCGGCCGGGTTGTCGGCTGGGTTGTCACTGAGCGAGTGGATCGTGCTCTGCCTGGTGGCGGAGTCCCCGACGCACGGTTTCGCCCTCGTGCGGCTCACGTCGGAGGCCGGCGAGGTCGGCCGGGTCTGGCGGCTGCCGAAGCCCGTCGTCTACCGGGCTGTCGATCGGCTGCTGGCCCGCGGGTTCGTCGTCGGCGCGGGCACCGAGCCCGGCGACTCCGGCCCGCCGCGCGCGCTCGTGCAGGCCACGCCCGAAGGCCACGCCGCCGTCGGCGAGTGGCTCGCCCGCCCGGCCCGGCACGTGCGTGACGTGCGTTCGGAGCTGCTGGTGAAGCTCGCGCTGCTGGAGCGGCGCGGCGCCGACCCGGCGCCGTTGCTCGGCGAGCAGCGGCGGGTGCTGGACCGGATCGTCGACGGGCTCGAGAAGCAGCAGCGCTCCTCCGACGGGTTCGACACCGTGCTGCTCACCTTCCGGATCGAGAACGCGCGGGCGGCCGTCGCGTTCGTGGACGCGACCCTCGGCGGGCGGGCACCGCAGTACGCCGTCACGGGCGAGTAGGCGCCGGTGCTGGACGTCAGGCGCCTGCGGATCCTCGTCGCGGTGGTCGAAGGGGGTTCGTTCACCGCGGCCGCGCACCGGCTGCAGCTCACGCAGTCGGCGGTCTCGCAGCAGATGTCGGTGATCGAGCGCGAGGTCGGCATGTCGCTGCTCAAACGGCTGCCGCGCGGGGTCGAGCTGACCCCGGCGGGTGAGGTGCTGGCCGCGCACGCGAAGAGCCTGTTCGGCGAGCTCTCGGCGATCGAGCAGGAGGTGCGCTCGTCCGGCACCGAGCCGGCGGAGCTGCGGATCGAGGCGTTCGCGACCGCCGGTGTCGAGCTGCTGCCGCCGGTGGTGAAGGCGTTCCGCGAACAGCACCCCGGCGTGCGCCTGCGCCTGTCGGCCACCCACGGCGACGACGCGTTCAGCCGGCTGCGCGAGGGCGCCGCGCACGTGGTCCTGGTGTGGGGCTACGACTTCGCGCCGCAGCCGGTGGACCGCGGGCTGCACCACGTGGCGCTGCCGGACGACCCGCTGCACGTCGTGCTGCCGCTGGACCACCCGCTCGTCGACGCCGAAGAGGTGGCGCTGGCCGACCTGTCCGGCGAGCAGTGGGTGACGCGCACGCACCGAGCGCCGTACGAGCAGGCGTACGAGACGATGTGCCGCATCGCCGGGTTCGAACCGCAGATCACCTTCCGCGCGGCGGATTACCAGTCGCTGCAGGGACTCGTGGCCGCGGGCATGGGTGTGAGCCTCGTGCCGCGGCTGTCGCTGGCCGCGCACCGCAAGGACCTCGCCGACCGTCCGCTGGCCGGCCGCGGCTTCGCCCGGCGCGTCGCTGCGGTCACGCTGCCCGAGGCGCAGCGGTCGAAGCCGGTGGCGGATTTCCTGGAGGTACTGCGCTCGTCGGCCGGCGCCGGGTAAGTCCGCTGTGGACGGTCAGCGGCCGCGGGTCTGCTGCGCGATCGCGCCGGCGAACGTGGTCACCCGCGTGTAGACGCCGGGCTTGCCGGGTTTCGCGCAGCCGTCGCCGAAGGACACGATCCCGACGAGCGTGTCCCCGATGACGAGCGGGCCGCCGGAGTCGCCCTTGCAGGCGTCGACGCCGCCCTGCTGGTACCCCGCGCACACCATGCTCGCCGGGTCGTAGGAGTCGTAGGCCTGCTTGCACGTCGAGTCGCTCACCATCGGCACCACGGCGCTGCGCAGGTAGTCGGAGCGGTCGCCGCCGTCGGCGACGCGGCCCCAGCCGAGCACGGTGGCCTTCGTTCCGGCGGCGTACACGTCGGTGTCGCGGGCGATCGACGCCGCACGGCCCGGCAGGCGGCCGCGCACGGTCAGCACCGCGATGTCGTCGCCCTCTTCGGCCTTCTCGAAGTCCGGGTGCACCCAGGCTTTCGTGACGGAGAGCGTGCTGCCCTCGTCCGTGCGCTTGTCCTCGCGGCCGACGACGACGCGGATGTCCTTCGTGGACACCGCTTCCGCGCAGTGGGCCGCGGTCGCGACCGCCGAGCTGCCCACGATCACGCCGCCGCAGAACTGCGTGCCGGCGTCGTCCACGAGGTACACCGCGTACGGGTGATCGGCCAGTGAGGCCTTTTCCCCGCCGACGATCGCGCCCTGCGCGGCCGCTTCCGGTCCGGTGGCCACAGTGGTCAGTGCCGCCGCGCCGACCATCGCCGTGGCCCACACCGCCGCGGCGAGCACCGCGTTCGGACGTCTTCCGGGCAGTCGTATCTTCGGCATGAAAACCCCCTCGGCGCAAAGAAAACGATGGCAGACACGATAGCCGGGCCGAGGGGAAACCGATGTCGCTGAACCGGGTGGAAAAAAGCGTTGCGGGCAAAGGTGAACGGTCCGGCGGAGTGTCCCCGCCGGACCGTTCACCGTCGAGCTCAGGAGCAGAGCGGGGCGACGGGGAGGTCGGACCCGGTCTTCACGTAGGCGTCGGAGATGAAGTTGTCCGGGCCGATGCGGTCCCAGATCGTGCTGGTGCCGAATGTTCCGGTCACCGAAGAACCGTTGACGTAGCACTCGATGTTGACCTTGGCGTAGTTCGCCGCGAGGCCCTTGACGGCGGCCGTGGTGCTCGCGCTCGCCCGCACGTTCATCGGGTCGCCGGCGGTGCTCACGACCCCGGTCGCGGCGGCCGAACCGGTCCACAGGTAGGTCACCTTCACGTTGCCGTTGTCGGCGAGCCCGAGGCCGGAGTTGAACACGCCGTCGGCGAGGTCGATGCCGGCCGGGTTGCCCACGGTGTAGCCGAGGTCGTCCTTACCGCCGTTGTAGTGGTTGTGGTAGGCGGCATACGCCTCCGGCTGGCCCTGCGGCAGGTCCTTGTACTCCGAGCGGACCGAGGCCGGGTTCCAGTAGTCGTCCTTGGTGTTCCACGGGCCGACGTCCCACACCGGCGCGTACTCGCAGCGGCTTCCGTCGGTGCGGCACACCTTCACCGTGTAGTTCCCGGTGCCCTTGGGCGAGGTCGCCTTGCCCGAGGGCAGCGCGACGAAGTGGTCGTTGGCGGTGATCACGTGGCCGTTGGCGGTGGTGTGGCCGGTGAGGCCCTCGCGGGTGGCGTAGATCGTGTAGGTCAGCGGGGTCGTGGCCGCCAGCGCGTTGGCCTGCGGGGCCAGGGTGCCGGTCAGGTCGACCTCGCGCACGGTCGGGCGCACGCCGTCGGTGGTGCTGGACAGGGAGATCCGCGCCTGCACCACGCTCACCGCGCGGCCGAACGAGGCGGCCTGCGCGCCGGCCGGCGTCCACTCGGTCCAGTCGTCGGCGCCGGTGCGGCCGCGCACGTCGATCTGCACGTCGGTGCCCTTCGGCAGGTCCGCGGCGACGTTCGTCGTCACGCGATTCACCGGCGAGGCGAGCTGCTGCGCGGCGGAGACCAGGTAGCCCTGGCTGCCGGCGGTGAGCAGATCCGTTCTGTGCCAAGCGGAATCCTTCAGCGTCAGCGCTCCGCCCGCCGCCTCGACGTTGACGTCGTCGCCGTCGACGTGGGACAGGTCGGCGCGCCAGGACCCGGCCGGCGCGGCGCTCGCGGGCGCCGCCAGCGCCACCCCGCCCGTGGTGACCGCGCCTGCGGCCAGGACCGCCGCGACCACGCGGCGGGCCGTTGTCTTCCCGACTGTCTTCCCCAGCACGACACCCAACTCCTTCACTCGTCCGTCGCGAACGGTGAGGAGTCTGTGCGCGATCCGTACACGATCCGTACAACGCGGACGCCCGGCCGTGTATCACGGTGTGCCCCGGATTGTCCGGTTTGCCGATCATCTACATCGGACACTGCGGCGGCGGTAGCGCCGAAAGTAGGAAGATCACCAGGTGGGACAACGGCACGTCAGTTTCCGTGGGCGCCGTGGACACGTGAGCTTCCGCCGTGTAGGTCTATGCATCGGGCAAGTACTGGAACGATCCTGGGGACGGTTGATGGCGGGGTACCTGGCGCGCCGCGTCCTGCAGTCGGTCGTGGTGGTGGTGCTGGTCGCGGTGCTCACGTTCGTGCTGCTCCAGCTGCTGCCGGGCGGGCCGGCCCGCGCGATCCTCGGGCCGAAGGCCACGCAGCTGCAGATCCGGACGTTCCTCCACGACAACGGCTACGACCGTCCGCTGGTCACGCAGTTCCTCACGTGGGCCGGGCGCGTGCTGCACGGTGATCTCGGTTACTCGTACAAGCTCAACCAGCCGGTGACCGACGTGATCGCCGATCACCTGCCCAAGACGATCCTGCTCATGACACTGTCCACTTTGGTCGCTCTCGTGGTGGCGGTGCCGCTGGGCGTGTACCAGGCGCGCAAGCGCAACACCCTGGGCGACTACGTGGCGACCGGCCTGTCGTTCGCGTTCTACTCGATGCCGAGCTTCTTCCTCGGCGAGATCCTCGTGCTGCTGTTCGCGGTGCAGCTGCAGTGGTTCTCCCCACTCGGACCGAGCGGCGACTCGCTGGGCGAGATCCTGTCGCAGGCACCGGCGCTCGTGCTGCCCGTGCTCACGCTGGCGCTGATCACCATCGCGTCGTTCAGCCGTTACGCGCGCTCGTCGGTGATGGAGAACCTCAGCCAGGACTACGTGCGCACCGCGCTGGCGGGCGGGGCGAGCGAGGGCAAGGTGCTCACGCGCCACGTGCTGCGCAACTCGCTGATCCCGATCGTCACGCTGCTGGGGCTTTCGCTGCCGCAGCTGTTCGCGGGCGCGCTCATCACCGAGCAGGTGTTCAACTACCCGGGCATGGGCTTCACGTTCATCCAGGGTGCCCAGGTGCACGACTACCCGGTGCTGCTGGGGATCGGGCTCGTCGTCGCGCTCGCGACGGTGGCCGGCTCCCTGCTCGCCGACATCGGCTACGCCGTGCTCGACCCGAGGGTGAAGTACTGATGACCGACCAAGCCGCGGCTCCGGTGGCACCCCCGCGCTCCACGGCGCGGGCGACCCTGCGGGCCTTCCTCGAGAACCGCCTGGCGGTCGCGGGACTCGTGTTGATCGTCTTGTTCGTGCTGTTCTGCTTCTTCGGCCCGCTCGTCTACCACACCGAGCAGATCGCGACGAACCTCTCGGGCGCCAACCAGCCACCGGGCGCGGGCCACCCGCTGGGCACCGACGACGTGGGCTACGACGAGCTCGGCCGGCTCATGGTCGGCGGCCGGTCGTCGCTCGAAATCGGCGTCGCGGCGGCGGTGCTCGCGACCGTGTTCGGCACGTTCTGGGGTGCCATCGCGGGTTACGTCGGCGGGTTCGTCGACGCGGTGATGATGCGCATCGTCGACACCCTGCTGGCCATCCCCACGCTGTTCCTGCTGCTGATCCTCGCCGCGATCTTCACGCCGACGCTGGGGCTGCTGATCGTCGTGGTGTCGTTCGGCGCGTGGCTCAGCCCGGCCCGGCTCGTGCGCGGCGAGACGCTTTCACTGCGTACCCGCGAGTACGTGCAGGCCGTGCGGATGATGGGCGGCGGCGGGAAACGCGTGGTGCTGCGCCACATCATGCCCAACGCGATCGGCACCATCGTGGTCAACGCGACCTTCCAGGTCGCCGACGCGATCCTGCTCGTGGCCGCGCTGAGCTACCTCGGCCTCGGCATCGCGCCGCCGCACGCCGACTGGGGCAACATGCTGTCCAACGGCACCGAGTTCGTGCAGAACGGCTACTGGTGGATGATCCTGCCGCCCGGCATCGCGATCATGCTCGTGGTCGTGGCGTTCAACCTGCTCGGCGACGCCCTGCGCGACGCGCTCGAAGTGCGGCTGCGGAGGCGCTGAACCCCATGGAACCCGTTCTGCGCCTGGAAGAACTGCACACCACCATCGACGTCCGCGACGGCGTCGTCCGCCCCGTCGACGGTGTGACGCTGGAAGTCGGCCGCGGCGAGCTGCTCGGGCTCGTCGGCGAGTCCGGCAGCGGCAAGACGATGACGGCCCTGTCGATCCTGCGGCTGCTCCCGCCCGGCGGGCGCATCGCGTCGGGCCGGATCCTGCTCGGCGACGACGACCTCGCGGCCATGACCCCCGCCGAGCTGCGTGAGGTCCGCGGCAAGCGCATCGGCACGGTGTTCCAGGACCCGATGACCTCGCTCAATCCGTCGCTGCCCATCGGGCGCCAGGTGAGCGAACCACTGGAGCTGCACTCGACGCTGTCCCGGCGCGAGCTGCACGAGCGCGCCGTCGCGATGCTCGATCTGGTGCGGCTGCCGGACGCGCGCAAGCGCGCCGAGGACTACCCGCACCAGCTCTCGGGCGGCATGCGCCAGCGCGTGATGATCGCCCGCGCGCTGGTGTGCGAGCCGGAGCTGCTCATCGCCGACGAGCCGACCACCGCGCTCGACGTGACCGTGCAGCACCAGATCCTGGAGCTGATCGACGACCTGCGCCTCCGCCTGGGCATGGCCGTGATCCTCGTGACGCACGACCTCGGCGTGGTCGCGGGCCGCGCCGACCGCGTCGCCGTGATGTACGCCGGGAAGATCGCCGAGCTCACGGACACGCGCCGGCTGTTCGGCAACCCGCGCCACCCGTACACCGAGGCGTTGTTCGAGGCGCTGCCGGAGAACTCGGCCGAGTCGGGGGAGAAGCTCTACAGCATCCCCGGCCTGCCGCCCGACCTGCGCGAACCGCCGGCCGGCTGCCGCTTCGCGCCGCGTTGCCGCTACGCGACCGAGGAGTGCGTCGAGAAGGACCCGGAGCTGCGCGCCGACGTGGCCGGGCACGAGTACGCGTGTTTCCACCCGGTCGGTTCGGCGCGGGTCGAGGAACCGTCGGCCGTGGTCCGCGTACACGAGCGGGCGGGCGCGCCGGCTTCGGAGCCGACGACGGGCGCGCCGCTGCTGGAAGTCGAGAACCTGGTGAAGGACTTCCCCGTCACCAAGGGCGCGGTGCTGCGGCGCCGCACAGGCACGGTGTCCGCCGTCGCCGGGGTGAGTTTCTCCGTGGCGGAGGGGGAGACGTTCGGGCTCGTCGGGGAGTCGGGCTGCGGCAAGACGACCGTGGGCCGGGCCGTGGTCGGGCTCGACGAACCGACGTCGGGCCACATCCGGATCGGCGGCACGGAGCTGACTTCCTTGCGTGGCGCCGAGTTGCGGCAGCGCCACCGCGACACGCACCTGGTGTTCCAGGATCCGTACGCCTCGCTCGACCCGCGCATGCGCGTCGGCGCGATCCTGGCCGAGCCGTTGGAGATCCACGGCGCCGGCACCCGGGCGCAGCGCAGCGCGCGGGTCCGCGAGCTGCTGGGCGAGGTGGGGCTGCCCGCCGACGCGGCGCAGCGGTACCCGCACGAGTTCTCCGGCGGGCAGCGCCAGCGCGTCGGGCTCGCGCGGGCCCTGGCGCTGGAGCCGAAGCTGATCGTGGCCGACGAGCCGGTGTCGGCGCTGGACGTGTCCGTGCAGGCGCAGATCCTGAACCTGATGAACGACCTGCGCGAGCGCCACGGGCTCACGTACGTGTTCATCTCCCACGACCTGTCCGTGGTGCGGTACCTGGCGCAGCGCATCGGCGTGATGTACCTGGGCAAGCTCGTGGAGGTCGGCCCCGCCGCGGAGGTGCACGGCCGTCCGCGGCACCCGTACACGCGGGGGCTGATCGACACGGTCCCGGTCGCCGATCCGTGGGCGGCCCGCCAGAGCGGCGGCGTCTCGGGCGAGCTGCCGTCCGCGATCTCGCCGCCGTCGGGCTGCCGCTTCCGCACGCGCTGCCCGTTCGCGCAGGAGATCTGCGCCGAAGAGGAGCCCGTGCTGCGGCCGTTCGGCGCCGGGCACGAGGCGGCCTGCCACTTCCCGCTCGACGCCGCTGGTGAGCACGACGAGACGAAGGTCTACCAAGGAGAGAACGGATGAGACTGCGCAAGGCACTCGTGGCGCCGGTGGTGGTGCTGGCCGCGGCCGCGCTCGCCACCGCGTGCAGCGGCGGGAGCTCGAGCTCGGGCGGCGGCACCCCGACCGAAGGCGGCACGGCCGTGTTCGCCGAATCGCCGGGCACCCAGCCGAACTGGATCTTCCCGTTCGTGGACTCGGCGCACAACAGCGGTTACGCGACCGGCGACCTGCAGCAGCTCATGTACCGCGAGCTGTACTGGTTCGGCGACGCGAACGGCGGCACCGGCGTCAACACCACCAAGAGCCTCGCCGACCCACCGGTGTTCAGCGACAACAACACCAAGGTGGTGATCAACGTCAAGCCGTACAAGTGGTCCAACGGCGAGACGGTGAACGCCAAGGACGTGGTGTTCTGGATGAACATGATGTTCGCGGAGAAGGCCAACTGGTACGGCTACGTGCCGGGCCAGTTCCCGGACAACGTGAAGTCCGCGACGGCGACCGGGCCGCAGCAGGTGACGCTGCAGCTCACCGACTCGTACTCGCCGACGTGGTTCACCGGCCAGGAGCTCGCGCAGATCGCGCCGCTGCCGATGGCGTGGGACAAGACGTCGGACTCCGCGGCCGCGGGCAGCGGCGGCTGCGCGGACGACCGCGCGAAGTGCGACGCGGTGTACAAGTACCTGTTCACCAAGAGCAAGGACCTCTCGACCTACGCGACGGATCCGTTGTGGCAGGTCGTGGACGGGCCGTGGCACCTGACGTCGTTCGACGCCGAGGGCAACATCAGCTACGACCCGAACCCGAAGTACAGCGGGCCGGACAAGCCGCACCTGGCGCACTACAAGATGCAGCCGTTCACGAGCACCAGCGCGGAGTTCAACACGCTGCGCAGCGGCCGGACCATCTCCGTCGGCGGCGTGCAGGGTGCGGACCTGCCGCAGAAGAAGGCGAGCGAGAAGGTGCCGGCGACGAACCCGTTGCAGGCCAACTACAACCTCGTGCCCGCCGCGGCGTGGGGCTGGAGCTCGACGATCCTGAACATGGACAACCCGAAGTTCGGGGCGGTGTTCAAGCAGCTCTACGTCCGGCAGGCGTTCCAGCAGACCCTGGACCAGGTGACGGACGTGAACGTCGCCTACCGCGGCTACGCCACCGTGACCACCGGCCCGGTGCCGACCAACCCCGACAACTCCTACGTGACCGACGCCGAGCGCGGCGCGGGCCCGTACCCGTTCGACAAGACGAAGGCGAAGGCCCTGCTGACGTCACACGGCTGGACCCTGCAGAACGGCGCCATGACCTGCACCGCACCCGGCACCGCCCCGAACCAGTGCGGCGCCGGCGTCGCGGCGGGCACGCGGCTGGAGTTCAACCTGCAGTACTCGACCGGCAACCCCGCGTACGGGCGGATCATGCAGCAGTGGAAGTCGGACGCCGCCGAGGCGGGCATCGTGTTCGACCTGAAGGGCCAGGAGTTCAACGCGCTGCTGGGCGACGTCAGCGACTGCCACGGCTCCGGCCCCGCGTGCGACTGGCAGATGGGCTACTTCGGGTACCAGCAGTACAACGCCGTGCCCACCGGTGACCAGCTGCTGCTCCCCGGCTCCACCGGCAACATCGGCAACTACGACGACCCGCAGCTGGACAAGCTCATCGAGGCCACGCTGCACAGCGACGACAAGAACGCCTTCGCCGCCTACGAGGACTACGCGACGAAGACCCTGCCGGGCCAGATCAACATGCCCCTGCGCGGCCCGATGGAGGTCGTCGCGAAGGACCTCGGCGGCGTCTCGTTCCCCGCGGTCCAGACGGCGCGCAGCCCCGAGGACTGGTACTTCACGAAGTAGGTTTTTCTTCGAGGGGCCGCCCTTTTCCGAGGGGCGGCCCCTCTTTTTTGTGCTGTTGCCCGAGGCGGATCAGTCGTCGCCCCTTCGCCCGAGCCGCAGCAGCTCGAACACGAAGATCCACGTCAGTATCCCCACCAGCACGCTCCCGCCCAGCCAGCTCCACCACGTGGCCGCCGACCACCACAGGCTCGCCACCAGGAACCCCAGCCCGGCGACGATGCCCAGGCCCGCCATCTGGACCGTGCGAATCCCGGTCCTTCGGTCGTTCATGGCGGAGAAGATTACTGAGACTCAGGGTAGAGCGACGCCGCCGAACGAAGGACACGATCTTGCCTCGCTGCTCCGTTCGAGCGCTACCCTTCGTGACCGCTGCCCGGAACTACCACCGAGGGTGGCCTTTGTCCTCTTGGCAGGCGATCTTTCGGGGCTGTGGCGGGTAATGCGGGGATCCTGGAACGCCGTCGGGAAGCCCCGGCCGAAAACCGTTCGGCGCCACCCCCCGACGCTGCTACCGTGCGCGCCATGAGCAGTCCCGAGGCGAACAGAGTGGCGCCACCGGTCGAGCGGTGGCGTTGCGGAGTTTGTGTTCCCTAGCGGCCGTGTTCTCCAGTAGCTGCCGTATTCCCCGGTAGCCGAGGCCAGACGCTCCGATCGACCGTGCCTTCTTTCACCGTCCGAACAGGACGGTCACGTCGATCTCGGGAGTGTCTGTGTTGCCGTATCTGCTCGCCCTCGCCGTGTTCGCCCAGGGGACGTCGGAGTTCATGGTGTCGGGCCTGGTGCCCGGCGTGGCGCGGGACCTGGGGGTCTCGCCGGCCGCCGCGGGGTCGCTGACGGCGGTGTTCGCCGTGGGGATGGTGGTCGGGGCGCCGGTGCTGGCGGTGGCCGGCCGGGGGTGGCCGCGGCGGAGCGCGCTGCTGGGGTACCTCGGGGTGTTCATCACGGTGCACGTGGTGGGGGCGCTGGCGCCCGGGTTCGGCATCCTGCTCGGCACGCGGCTGCTGGCCGCGCTGGCGACGGCCGGGTTTCTCGCCGTCGCGCTGACCGTGGCGGCCGATGCCGCGCCCGGCGCCGAGGGGCGGGCGACCGCCGTGGTGCTGACCGGGACGACACTGGCGTGCATCGCCGGAGTGCCGGCGGGCGCCGTGCTCGGGCAGGTGTGGGGGTGGCGCTCGGCGTTCTGGGCGGTCGCGCTGGTGTCCGTGCCCGCGTTCGCCGCCATCGCGCGGTGGGCGCCCAGGACGAAAACCGCGAGTGCACCCGTCATGGCCGAGTTCGCGGTGCTGAAGCGACCACGGGTGCTGGCCGCGCTCGGCCGGGGCGCGCTCGTCAACGGCGCCACCTTCGCCGTGTTCACCTACCTCGCCCTGCTGGCGGACTCGAACGGCGGCCGGCTGCCCGTCCTCCTCGCGTTGTTCGGCCTCGGGGCGTCCGCCGGGGTCGCGCTCGCCGGCCGGCGTCCGGCCACGCGAAAGACGCAAGTGGCGCTCGCCGTCGGCTGGCTCGCCCTCGCGTTCGGCGCGGGGAACGCGACCGTGCTGCTCGTTCTCGTCCCCGTGCAGGCACTGCTGTCGTTCGCCGTCGGGTCCACCGCCGTCGCGCAGGTGCTGCGCGCCGCCCCGGACGCGCCGGCGCTGAGGGGTGCGTTCGCCACCGCGGCGCTCAACGTCGGCGCGGCCGCCGGGCCGTGGCTCGCCGCCGGCCTCATCGGCACCGGTCACCGCGCGCCGGTGTGGCTCGCCGTCGTCCTCGCGACCGCGGCACTGGCGATCCGAGAGCAGTGCTCTTGACAACGCGAACGATAAGGGTGAACACTGCTTCCGACAGAGAGCACTGCTCTCACTTCAAGGAGGCGACCGTGATCGAGACCGTGTGGCGCTGGGGAAACCTGGGCCTGGCTTTCCTGCTGGAGCTGGCCGCGATCGTCGCGCTCGGGTACTGGGGGTTCCACACGGGGGAGTCCACCGCGGGCAGGCTGCTGCTCGGCCTGGGCGCGCCCGCCGTGGGCATCGGCCTGTGGGCCCTGTTCGCCGCGCCGACCGCGAAGCTGCACACGCCGCTGCTCTACGCGCTCACCGTCGTCGTGGTGGTCGGCGGCGCCGGCGCGGGCTTGTGGTTCTCGGGCCTGCGGACGCTCGGGCTCCTGCTACCCGCCCTGTTCGTCGCGAACCTCGCCGTGGTGAAGCTGATGCACCTCGACGCCGCGACGGCCTAGGTGTATTTGGCCAGGACGTTGGTAGCGGAAGGTTCTGGTTGACGTGGGGAGAACCTCCGGTTGAGGTGTGGCTTGTCTAGGACCCACGTCAACCGG
>NZ_JBIAWY010000009.1:0-438396 GCF_042896185.1 Amycolatopsis sp. NPDC001319
CGCGGCCCGCCTCGATGAGCGCCAGGACTTCCGGCCGCAGCCGGCGGTCGGCGGACGTGGCGGCGGGCTGAGGTGGGTGGCCCGCGTTGGTGAGGCTGGGCGGTCGGTGCGGGGAGGTCGCCGTTGCGCGATGCGGCCCTGGGGTACGCAGCCGTGCGCCGAAACCCAGGCGTCGAGTCGCCTCGACGTCAGCCGAGCTCGCGGCCCGCCTCGATGAGCGCCAGGACTTCCGGCCGCAGCCGGCGATCGGCGGACGTGGCGAGGTAGGTGGGCATCACCGGCGTCGGGTTGCGCAGGGGCGGAAGGCGACGCCCGGCACGGGCAGCAGGTTGGCGTGGGCGCGGTAGAAGACCGTCCACTGGGGACGGCCCAGGCCGAGCGTGCCGAGGGTGTCTTGGGCGGTCGTGAACTCCTTGCCCAGCAACGGTTCGAAGCCGGCCTCGCGGCAGGACGCGAGCACCAGGTCGTGGAGCGGGCGGTTGCGTTCGGGGGAGCTCAGGCGCAGCGGCAGCGGTGCCAGGTCGGCGAAGTCGACGACCGCCGAAGACGCCAGGGGATGCGCCGCGGGGAGTGCGACGAGGACCTCGTCCGTCCACAAGGGAGTCAAGTCGAGGCCGTCGGCGGGCCAGTCGCCGCGGAGGAAGGCGGCGTCGAGGGCGCCGTCGCGGATCTGCCGGAGGCGGGCCGGGGTGGGGGCGTGTACGAGTTCCAGCTGGGCGTCCGGGGCGAGGCGGGTGAACGCGGCGAGGAAGCCGTCGAGCCGGTCGCCGAGGCCGTCGCTGGTGCCGAGCCGCACGAGGCGGCCGCGTTCGGCGCGGAAGTCGGCCACGGCGTCGGCCGCGCGGTCGGCCGCGGCGAGGACGGCGCGCGCGTGCGGCAGGAACCGCGCGCCCGCCTCGGTCAACGACACGGTGCGCGTGGTCCGCTCGAACAGCTCCGTGCCGAGTGAGCGCTCCAGCCGGCGCACCTGCTGGCTGACCGCCGGCTGCACGATGCGGAGCCGCTCGGCCGCGCGCCCGAAGTGCAGCTCCTCGGCGACGACCACGAAGTACCTCAGCTGACGCAGCTCCATCCCCGGCCCCATTCATCAGCGTTCGTGATGAGTCTACGAGCGGTCTGGCCGTTGGTCGCCGCTCGCCGTCGCGGTTGGCTCGAAGGCGAACGGAAGAGAGGAAGATCCGATGGCATTCGTCGAGGTCCGGGGCGCGCGGCTCTACTACGAGGACGAGGGCGACGGCCCGGCCGTGCTCCTGCTGCACGGCTGGGGCACGAGCGGCCGCGTCTGGCAAGCCCAGCTGCCCGACCTGATCCGTGACCACCGCGTGGTCACGCTCGACTGGCGCGGGTGCGGGCGCTCCGACCGCCCGGCGGCCGGCAACACGATCGCCGGCAACGTGGCCGACCTCGTCGAGGTGATCACGGCGCTCGGGCTGGAGAAGCCCGCCGTGGTGGGTTCGTCGATGGGCGCGGTGTTCGGCACCGAGCTCGCGCTGACTCGGCCCGACCTGGTCGGCGGCGTCGTCGCGGTGGACGGCCCGGGGTACTGGCCGTCGGAGGGCATGCGCGACAAGGTCGACGAGGTCACCGCGGCGCTGCTGGCCGACCGGCCCGGTTTGGTCGCGAGCTGGGTGCCGGACTGGTACGCGCCCGCCGCGAGCGCGGCGCTCGTCGACTGGACGATCCGCCAGATCGTCGACTCCTCCGGCTACCTCGACCCGCTCATCGGCGAGTCGGCGACGTGGGACCCGCGCCCGCGGCTGCCGGAGCTGAGCGTGCCGATCGCGTACGTCCACGGCGAGCTCGACGTCCAGATCCCGGTGGACGTGGCGCGCACCTGCGCCGCGCTCACACCCGGGGCGAGCGTGCACGTGGTCGCCGGCTGCGGGCATCTGCCGCACCAGGAGGACCCCGTCGGGTTCACCGCGGTGCTGTGCGACGTGCTCGCGAGTCTGCGCGTGGCGGCGTGACCGTGGTTCCCGTGACGCTGACCGGCGGAGCCGCCGAGGTCCACTACGCCGTGACCGGATCCGGTCCCGCGCTCCTGCTGCTGCACGGCACGGCCGCGTCGCACGAACAGTGGGCGCCGGTGGTCGAGCTCGCGCGGAAGTCGTTCACGGTTGTCGCCCCTGATTTCTCCGGCTCCGGCGGCACCGTCGACCACGGCGGCCCGATCTCGATCGCGGATCTCGCCGCCGAAGCGCTGGCCGCGGCGGACGACGCGGGGTTCACCACGTTCCACGTCGCCGGCCATTCGCTCGGTGCCGTGGTGGCGGCGCACCTGGCGGGCACGCACCCGGCGCGCGTGCGGTCCGCCGTGCTCCACGCCGCCTGGCCGAAGACCGGCACGCGGCAGGACGCGGAGTTCCGCCACTGGCTCGAGTTGCTCGACCACGGCGCCGACGTGTTCGCGCGGATGCTGCCGCTGATGGCATTCGGGCCCGGCTACTGGGCCACGACCACCCCGGCGGCCAACGAGGACCTGGTGGCGCAGCTGGTGATCCAGCCCGGGGCGGCGCGGCAGATCGGGGCCGACCGCGGCGTCGACCTCCGGCCGGTGCTGGGCTCGATCACGGCGCCGACGCTGGTGCTCTCCAGCGCGTACGACCGGTTGATCGAGGCGGCTCAGCAACAGGAACTGCTGGCGGCGATCCCGCACGCGAGCCACGTCGAGCTGCCGGCCGGGCACGGTGCGCCGGCCGAGCTGCCGGGGGAGTTCGCGAAGGTGCTCCTGGACTTCGTGCGGCAGGCCGAGGAGATCCGGGCCGAGGAGATCCGGGCCGAGGCGGGCCGGGCCGGCACTTGACTGGGGGTGGGTGCCGGCCCGGTCCTGGCTGCGCCGGTTGTCGGCGGCGCGGGTCTCGCCTGCTGATTTTCATCTCAGTTGGTGTCGATCGGCAAGTGAATAACCTGAGTTGACACTCCGGTGTACCGGCTGCGAGACTCTGCGGTGCCGAGGGAGGGGTGTCCACGAGCGACGGGGGCGGGCGGGTGACCGCCGCCCCCGCTCGTTCGCGGTCGGGGATCAGGCGGCGAGCTGCCGGTGGATGATCCCGGCGAGGCCCGCCATGCCTTCGGGCAGCGGGTGGTAGGCGGCGGCGGTGAAGAGCAGGGTGTCCTGGCCGTTGATCCACGCGGCGCCTTCGGGTGCGCAGGCGTCGTGGCCGGCCGACGGGGTGAACGTGTCCACATAGGACGCGTTGCCGTCGGCCTCGACGGCGTTCTCGATCGCCGTGTTGAGCGCTTCCTCCACACTGGAGAGCCAGGCGTAGTCACCGTCGGCGAAGGGCAGCACGCTCGGGCAGTAGCCCGACGCCGGCGCGATGCGCGAGTACCCGACGGCGAGCACCTTGGCCCGCGGGGAACGCGCGTGGATGCCGGCCAGCACGGCCTGGATGCTCTTCTGCGTGTTCGTCAGCGCGGCCTTGATGGAGTCTGCGCCGCCGGCCGTGAAGTGGCGTTCGCACGGGTTGCCGCTCGGGTCGGTCGGCCGCAGTGCCGGACACGTGCCGACGAGGGTGCCGAAGACGCCGGAGTCGTTGCCGCCGATGCCGAGCGTCACGAGGTCGGTGTCGAGGCGCAGCGCGGAGAACTGCGGCGCGTTCACGCCCAGCGGCACGCTCTGGGGGGCCGTCATGTTCGACGTGTCCGCGCCCGAGCAGCTGACGTCGGTGTAGCTGTCCACGCGCAACGCGGAGGCCAGGATCGCCGGGTAGTTCGCCGTGCTTCTCGCGCAGCCCAGCGGATCCAGGCGCTGCGCGGGGATCAGCGGCCCGGCGGTGTACGAGTCGCCCAGCGCGACGTAGTTGCGGAAGTGCTCCTGCGGCGCCGCGTCCGCGGTGGCGGTGACTGTCGTGACGGCTGTTGCGGCCGCCAGCGCGGCGAACACGAGCCGGGTGGTACGCATGCGAAGGCCCCGTTTCTCCGAACCGAATTCACGGACTCTTCTCACGTCTAGCCAGCTCTTCGCGGGTTGCCTGCCGCCGTTCGGGTGGCCGGGCCCGGGATTCACCCGCCAGTGGTGTGACGCGGCGGGAACCGGGTCAGGCCAACGGTTTCCGGTAGGTCAGGAGGTGGCGCCAGAACGGCAGCCGCCGGACCGTGCTGCCGGGCAGGAGCTCTCGCGCGTCGCGCCTGAGCTCGTTCATCGTCGGGAACTTCATTTCCACGGGCGGCTCCGGCGTCGGGTCCGGACCTCCGTTGAGCCACTCGCCCGCCGCGACGACCACCCGCGCGGCCACGTTGACCGGCGCGAAGGCGAGCTCGACGGCGTAGTCGCCGGGGGTGCTGGGCCGGGCCAGCCCGAGAATTGCGAGGACTCCGCCGGGATGCAGGGCGTCGCGCAGCTTCATGACGGTTGCGAACGGCATGTGGTGGAGGGAGGCGATGCAGGAGATGAAGCCGTAGGCGTTGCGTTCGAGGACGTCGTTCGCCACGTCCACGCGCCGGACGTCGACCTTCCCGGGCCCCGGCGACCCCAGCGCGGCGGCGATCCGCACCATCTCCCCGGACACGTCCACGGCGTCCACGTCGAGCCCGCGCGCCGCCAGCCGCCGCGCGAACCGCCCCTGCCCGCACCCGACGTCCAACGCCCGTTTCGCCCCCGGCGGCACGAGGCTGAGCAGCAGGGGGTGGTAGCGGTGGTTGTGGTTGAACGGCATGACCCGACCTAACCAGCAACACCGGTCCGATGGCCGAACGCGCAGGTCATCACTACCGACACGGGCCCGACGCGCGGCAACGCACCGCACGTAGACTCGTCTGGTCAGGTGAAGCCCGTTGTCGAGGGAGCGTGTGCGTGCCGCGAGGTGAGGCGGACGGCCAGGGGCCGTTCGAGGAGATCGACGAGGGCGGCCGGCGGCGGCCCGATCTCGCGGACCCGGACAGTTTCGCCGGGGTCGACGAGCTGGGGTCGCGCGCGCACGACGAGTCGGACGACGTCGATCCCGACCTGGACGCGCCGGACGCCGCGTACACCGTCGGCGGCGGGTCCCGCGGGGGTATCGGCGGCATCGGGCAGCTGGGGGACAACCTCGCGACCGGCCCGGTGCCGGACCTGCTCGGCGCCGAGGACGGGGAGCTGCACGAGCTCGACGACCAGGGCGTCGACGAACCCGCGCAGGACCCCAACGGAGCCCAGGCGCGCCGGGAGCTCATGGCCGTCGAGGCGGAGCTGAACCAGCGCTGGCCCGAGACGAAGATCGAGCCGAGCCTCGCGCGGATCCAGGCGCTGGTCACGCTGCTGGGCGAGCCGAACCGCGGCTACCCCGTGCTGCACGTCGCCGGGACGAACGGCAAGGGCTCGGTCAGCCGCATGATCGACGCGCTGCTCACCCGCATGGGCCTGCGCGTCGGGCGGTACACGAGCCCGCACCTGCAGCTCGTCACGGAACGCATCGCGCTCGACGGGCACCCGATCTCGGCCGCGCGGTACGTGGACCTGTTCCGCGACGTCGCGCCGTACGTGAACATGGTCGACGCCGCGAGCGAGGACGGCGTGGCGATGAGCAAGTTCGAGGTGCTCACCGGCATGGCGTTCGCCGCGTTCTCCGACGCGCCGGTGGAGGCCGCCGTGCTCGAGGCGGGCATGGGCGGGGCGTGGGACGCCACGAACGTCGCCGACGCCGACGTCGCCGTGATCACCCCCATCGGCCTCGACCACACCGAGTACCTCGGCCCGACGGCCGTCGACGCGGCGCGCGAGAAGGCCGGGATCATCAAGCCCGGCTCCGTCGCCGTGATCGCCGAGCAGGACCCCGACGTGCTCAACGTGCTGCTCAAGCGCGCGGTCGACGTAGACGCCGCCGTGGCGCGCGCCGGCAGCGAGTTCGGCGTGCTGGAACGCGAGATCGCCGTCGGCGGGCAGCTGCTGAAGCTGCAGGGCCTCGGCGGCGTGTACGACGAGATCTTCCTGCCCCTGCACGGCGCCCACCAGGCAGCCAACGCGGCGCTCGCGCTCGCGTCCGTCGAGGCGTTCTTCGGTGCGGGCAAAGACCGTCAGCTGGTGCTCGAAGCCGTGCGCGAGGCCTTCGCCGAGGTCGAGAACCCGGGCCGGCTGGAGCGCGTGCGCGCCGCCCCGACCGTGCTCCTCGACGCGGCGCACAACCCCATGGGCGCCCAGGCGCTGGCCACCACCGTCACGGACGAGTTCGCCTTCCGCCGCCTGGTCGCCGTCGTCGCGGTGATGGCGGACAAGGACGCGCGCGGCATCCTCGACGCGCTGGAGCCCGTCGTGTCGGACATCGTGGTCACGCGCAACTCGGCCCCGCGGTCGATGGAGCTGGAAGACCTCAACGAGCTCGCCATCTCCATCTTCGGCGAAGACCGCGTGCTCGCCGAGCCCGACCTGGAGTCGGCCGTCGAGACGGCCATCGGCCTCGTCGAGCAGTCCGACGACCCGGAAGAACCCCTCGCCGGCGGCGGCGTGCTGGTCACCGGCTCCGTCGTCACCGCGGGCGAGGCCCGCACCCTGTTCGGGAAGGAACCGGTATGAGCGAGACGCCTCCGCCTCCCCCCAAGGACCCCATGAAGGGCTTCCGCGGCGTGCTCTCGGGCACACTGATCATGGAAGCCATCACGGTCGCGTTGGCGCTCCCGGTCGTCAACAAACTCGGCGGCGGCATCACGTCGGCGACGGGCTGGACGGTCATCGGGATCGCCGTGGCGCTGCTGGTGCTGTGCGGTCTGCTGAAGCACGTGTGGGCAGTGCCCGTGGTGCTGGTGCTGCAGGTGGCGTTGATCGCGATGGCTTTTGTGCTGCCGGCTATTGCGATCATCGGCGTGCTGTTCCTGGCGGCCTTCGTGTGGTTCCTGTACCTGCGCCGCGAAGTGGCA
The DNA here is from genome assembly GCF_042896185.1 of Amycolatopsis sp. NPDC001319. Taxonomy (NCBI): domain Bacteria; kingdom Bacillati; phylum Actinomycetota; class Actinomycetes; order Pseudonocardiales; family Pseudonocardiaceae; genus Amycolatopsis; species Amycolatopsis sp. NPDC001319. Next base: position 6,832 of record NZ_JBIAWY010000009.1, read on the forward strand.
CGGCGAATGGCGGCGGGGACGTTGCCGAGTCAGCAGCCGCAGTCTTCGCCGAAGAGTTGACGCTCGGCTAAAGCTCGCGTCGGGAGTTCAGCCACTCCGCGTCGTTCCACAGGGCCGACGTCGCCCCGACCGCGGGAAAACTCAGCCGCGGATCATCGGACTGGACCAGGCACATCATCCGATGTCCGACCAGCAGGGCATTGCGCGCTTGGCTCGCGAAGATGTCCAGCAGCGCGTGGGCGAGGTCCTTCTCTACGCCCGCGAACCTGTCGTAGTGCCGCAGCACGAGCACGAACCCGGTCGCCCCGAGGTCGGCGCCGTAGTCACCCGCGGCGACGTCACTCAGACAGTCGTTGAGGGCGTTGAGGTTGTTGCCGTTGTAGTCGGGCAAGCGAGGTTCAGGTCGATGCCGACGGTCGATGAGGTTGCGACGGCCGTGTCCGGACTGGTGTCGGCGCGGGTCACCGGCTCCGGCCGGACCGTGAACATCGCCGAAGTCGGTTTCGCCCGGGGCACGGTCGAAACGCGCCTCCACGCCCAGTGCCCGCTCCCTGTCCGGACGCTGAGGATCGCTGACCGGGTCCATTGCCGGTCGTACGCGTTCGGCGAGCATGGCCCGTAAGGTGGGGGCGTGGCCGAGCCCGACGATGTGATGCCCGAAATGCTGGTGGAAGCTCATCGCGAGCCATTCGACTACCGGGATGGCTTGGGCGTCGACTTCGAGCCGTATCCGCGGTTCGAGAGCGAGGCCGAAACAGCCGAGTGGTGGCGGGCGTGGACGGGAAACCGGGCCGTCGACGGAGCCGAGTTCCGGGTGTTCGGACAGGACGGCGCCGGCGGGCTGGCTGCGTTCTGGCTCGTGCGCCGTGGCAGGCCGGTTGTGCGGCAGCCGGTGGTGTTCCTCGGGTCCGAAGGGGAGACCGGAGTCGTCGCCGGTGATGTGGATGGATATCTGTGGCTGCTTGCAGGTGGCTTCGGGCCGTATGAAGCGATGTTGTACCCGCACCACGAGCATGAGCCGCGGGTTGATCCCCGCCTGACGCTGATCGCGGAGCGCTGGGCACCGTCCGGGAGGCAGGCCACGTCCGAGGTGATCACCAGTGCTCGGGAGGAGTTCCCGAACTTCGGCGAGATTGTGCGGTCGCAGTGTCGATGAAGTCGCGGCACGGGCAGCGGGTGAGTCACTCCTCGCGAAGTAGTCCGGCCCCCGTCGGACCGCCGCGGCGCTGACCCAGTTCACCGCCGCGTCGCCAGGAGTTGTCCGACCAGCCGTCAGGGCCGGATAGAACGTCCGGCATGACCGAATCGACCCACTCTCGCCGCAGTCTGTTCAAGGCCGGTTTTGCCGCGTCGGCCGTCGTGGGCGGGGCGTTGCTCCTGCCCGAAGGTACGGCAAGTGCCGCAGCCGCCGCGCCGTTGGTGCGCCGGGTGCGGCCGGTGCTCACGCACGGCGTCGCGTCCGGGGACGTCACCACCGGGTCCGGCATCATCTGGTCGCGGGCCGACCGGCCGGCGCGGCTGGTCGCCGAGATCGCGCGCGACGAGTCGTTCCGCCACGCGCGCAGAGTCGCCGGGGACATCGCCACGCCCGACACCGGCGGCACCGGCAAGGTGCGCGTCGCCGGCCTGCAGCCCGGGACCGAGTACCACTACCGCGTCACGGCCGTGGACCTCGACGGCCGCACGTCCAGCGAACCGGTCACCGGCCGGTTCTCCACCGCGCCCGTCGGCCGCAAGAACACGCGCATCCTGTGGAGCGGCGACGTCGCGGGCCAGAACTACGGCATCAATCCCGCGTTCGGCGGCATGACCATCTTCTCCGCCATGGCCGACCGCCACCCGGACCTGTTCCTGCACAGCGGCGACACCGTCTACGCCGACGGCCCGCTCACCGAGACCGTCACCCTGCCCGGCGACGGCGGCACCTGGCGCAACATCGTCACACCGGAGAAATCGAAGGTCGCCGAAACCCTCGACGAGTACCGCGGCCAGCACGCCTACAACCGCCTCGACAAGAACTTCCTGCGCTTCGCGGCCCAGGTGCCGAGCTACACCCAGTGGGACGACTACCAAGTACGTCAACTGACAACACGCTAGGACGTGTGACCAGCGGCAGTCTGGTCGAAGACCCGCCGCGACAGTTGAAGGCAGCAGAGCATCAACGCTCCGGCGGTCACACGGTTCAGTCTTCGTCGGCGGTGTTCGGCCAACGCCGTGTGCCACCTAACCGCTGGTAGCGCTGCCGCATCCCCTGACGGGTGAGGCCGCATCCTGTGCCGAGAGATTCGAAGGTCTCGCCGCGATCGAGCGCTGCCTCGATGAGACTGATTTCTGTCGAGTCAAGATCACGCCGTACCTGGGGGACGAGATTCAAAGCTGCGCTGATGTCCTCGACGCTGACCTCTGTGGACGCGGGAAGCCCACGCGCGCGTTGCTCATCGTCGAACCTGGGATCATTGTTTGCGCAGACGCCGACGAGCTGCGGGAAAACGTGAAGGCCTGGATGAGTTCCACGCATGTCCGTCGGCAGGTAGCGATCGAGCTGACGGAGAATCTGTTGCTCGTCTTGCAAGCTGAGGCGGTCCGTTGAGCGGGTCATGCTCGACAACATACCGTTGTCGAGCATGACCCGCAAACATGTCACTCCGGAGGGTGGTTCTCAGTCGGTGATGCCGTCATCGACGTAGAGGGCGCTGCCGCCGTTTTCGGCAATGCAGAACCAGTCGGTCCGGTCAGGGTGGGCGCTGTGCCACGCGACTCCGTAGACGGAGCACTCGTCGGCCGTGGGGTACCATCCGTACCACACGAACGAGTTGATGCTGTTTGTCGACGAGGGCAATGAGTTGCCCTCTGCTGCCAGTGCCGATGTTGCGCCAATGCAAGCCAGTGTGCCAGCCGCTGCAGTGGTCGCCACGATTCTCTTCATCATTGAAAGCATGATAAATTTCCCTCGAAAAAAAATTCGGTCGAACAAGTAGTTAGACGTGGGCGGTTATCGTCCAGTCTCGTTCATGTAAAGCTTCCAGACGGGTGACTGGTACTGACACCAAACGCCGGAGAATGCCCACGGTTCATCGTTTCGAAGCTTATTGCCGGCTTCGATGCAGGCCGCTTCGGAGGAGTAAGTCCCCCACGGGTACCAAGTCTTGACGGAAACTGGCGCCATTTTCCCTGTGGGTGCGGTGATCGTGACGCTGCTTGCCTGCGACGGAATCGTCGTGGCGGATGCTGTTCCGACGGCGAAAAACGACAGCGCTGCCACTCCGCCTAATAGGGCGATAGATTTGCGCATAAAAATCTTCCCTCCTGCTCGGATGCAGTTTGAGAAGGTGCATCAAGCAATCGGGGTAGCTATGTCAGAAATCATGTTTTTGACATGTGAAAACAGAATCCCCCTGCGCATCAATGCCCTCCCAAACAGTTGATGACGATCATTGACTTTGGTCGGCCGGGAGGGTTGACGGTACCGCCGAGATGGTGAATAACTGATGTGCGAGCTAGATGGTGAGGAACTTTCTCTAGGCTCATGTCGGTACCTGGCAACGATTGGCCCAGGGGTATCCCTCCCGGGCTGGCATCGACAGGCGGCAGGGGAGGGCCAGATCGTAGGGTGGCCGGTCGCAGTCCGACCAAGGCCGGGCCGGTCGGCGGGGCACCTCTGCACGACGGCTTGAGAGTGAGATGGAAGGTTCGGCGCCGTTCGTTTGATTGGTCGGGAACACGACCACGAGGTCCTCAACAACTGGTACCCCGGCGAAATCCTCAACGACCGTCCCGAATACACCGAGAAGCGTCTCGACGTGCTGGCCCCGCGCGCGTACCAGGCGTTCCACGAGTGGCACCCCATCGACAGCCGCCGGGCGGTGGACGGGCGGGTGTACCGCAGTTTCCGCTACGGCAGCCGCGTGGAGGTGTTCGTGCTCGACATGCGCACCTATCGCAACGCCAACACCGCGGACCAGACCAAGCCCGGCTACATCCTCGGCGACAAGCAGGCGCGCTGGCTCGCCGACGCGCTGGACCGCAGCACGGCGACGTGGAAGATCGTGCAGGCGGACATGCCGATCGGGCTCGTGGTGCCGGACGGCACGGACATCGAGGCCGTCGCCAACAACCGGCCGGGTGCGCCCGGCGGTCGTGAGACCGAGCTGGCGTGGGTGCTGCGCGAGATCTCGCGCCGGAAGGTGCGCAACGTCGTGTGGCTGACCGCCGATGTCCACTACACCGCTGCGCACCGCTACTCGCCCGACCGCGCGGCCTTCAAGGACTTCGACCCGTTCTGGGAGTTCGTGTCCGGGCCGCTCAACGCCGGCGCGTTCGGCCCGAACCTGCTCGACCCGACGTTCGGCCCCGAAGCGGTGTTCGTGCACGCGCCGACGACGCAGAACTCCTCGCCCGCGCAAGGGTTCCAGCACTTCGGCGAGCTGAACGTCGACGGTGGCAGCGGCGACCTGCGCGTGGACCTGCGCGACGCCACCGGCAAGTCCCTGTGGTCCAAGACCCTGCACCCGCAGGGCCGCTGACCGCACCGCAACCGACCCCGCGCTAGGCTCGCGCCCGATAACACGAATCCGCACAAGGAGAAACACCGTCGTGACTGAACGCACGCTGGTCCTCGTCAAGCCCGATGGCGTCGCGCGCGGCCTCGTCGGCGAGGTCGTCTCGCGCATCGAGCGCAAGGGCCTGAAGCTGGCCGCCCTCGAGCTGCGCACCGTCGAGCGCTCGCTGGCCGAGGAGCACTACGCCGAGCACAAGGAACGTTCGTTCTTCGGCGACCTGCTGGAGTTCATCACGTCGGGTCCGCTCGTCGCGATCGCCGTGGAGGGGCCGCGCGCCATCGCCGCGTTCCGCCAGCTGGCCGGCGGCACCGACCCGGTCGAGAAGGCCACGCCGGGCACCCTGCGCGGCGACTTCGCGCTGGAGACCCAGTTCAACCTGGTGCACGGCTCCGACTCCCCGGAGTCGGCCGAGCGCGAGCTGAAGCTGTGGTTCCCCGACCTGTGAGCCGGGACTGAAAGCCGGGGCGGGGCCGAGCGGCTCCGCCCCGGCTTTCCCTTCTCCACCAAGTGTTCCGAGGGGCGACACGACCATGCCGACGCTGCCACTGACGGCCCGCGACTACCTCGCGCACCTGCGCGCGCTCACCGCGGCGTTCACCGACCTCGCCCGCTCCGCCGACGTCGGCGTGGCCGTGCCGGCCTGCGCGGGCTGGACGTGGCCCGACCTCGTGACCCACACCGGCAACGTGCACCGCTGGGCCGCCGAGGTCGTGCGCACCGGCGAACCGCGGAAGCAGGCGTTCGAGGAGCCGGCGGCGGGTGACCTCGCCGGCTGGTACGCCGAGAGCGCCGCCCTGCTGCTGGCCGCCCTCGAAGAAGCCGACCCCGAGGAACGGTGCTGGCACTTCTGCGGCACCGCGAAGACGAAGCTGTTCTGGTTCCGCCGTCAGGTCCACGAGACGGCGATGCACCTGGTCGACGCCCACGCGTGCGCGGGCACGACCCCGGTCCTCGATCCGCTCGTGTCGGCCGACGGCATCGACGAGGTCCTCGGCGCGATGCTGCCGAGGATCACCCGCTGGCACGCCGTGCCGCCGCTGCCCGTGCCGCTCACGGTGCGCGCCACCGACACCGGCCACGAGTGGACGGTCGTGCCGGGGGAGCCGCCCGTGCTCGGTGAAGGCGAGGCCGCCGCCACCGTCGAGGCCCCCGCGCAGGACCTGCTGACGCTGCTGTGGAAGCGCGGCGAAGCCACCCCGCGCATCACCGGCGACGAGGAACTGGCCCGCGCGTTCCTGAAATCCCCGCTCACCCCCTGACCGGAACCGCCCGTTCTGAGCCATTCAGGCGGCGTTCATCCCGAATCCTTCCGCCGGCCGGGCTGCTCCACTTTGCTGAGCGAAGTTACCAACTCGATACTGGGGTGCCTGGTGAAGAAGTCACGCTCCGTGCTGCTCTGCGCCCTTTGCGCATTGTTCGCCACTGCCGTCACCGCGCCGGCGTACGGCGACCCGCTCGCCGCACCGCTGGGCACGCGGCCGGTGGAGGGCGCGCCCGCGGCGTCGTCGGCCCGCGAAGCCCCGGTCACGGCCGCGGCGACGACCGACGACGGCCTCGAGACCAGCAGCGCCACCTCGGCCATCGCGCCCGGGCTGCAGCTCACGCAGTTCGACCGCTTCGACCCGGCCGGCTGGATCCGCGGCGACACCCTCAGCGTCGACCTCACCAGCAAAGTCCTCGAGCCCACATACCTCAGCCCCGGCACGGTTTCCGCGCGCACGCCGCTGTCGCAGCAGGTCGCGCGCACCGGCGCGGTGGCCGGGGTGAACGGCGACTTCTTCGACATCAACGCCACCGGCGCGCCCGAGGGCGTCGGCATTTCCGACGGGCAGCTGCAGACCGCGCCGGCCGCCGGGCACAACACCACCGCCGCGATCACCGACGAGGGTCGCGCGAAGCTGGCCGACATCTTCCTCGAAGCGTCGGTGCAGCTGCCGGACGGCCGCAGCGTGCCGGCCACGAACTTCAACAGCCCGGTGCTGGGCAAGGACGCGCTCGGCGTCTACACGCCGCTGTGGGGCGCTTCGGCGCGCGCGACTTCGGTGGCCGGCGCCGCGCGGGTGGCCGAGATCGAGGTGCGCGACGGCGTGGTCACCCAGGTGCGCGCGCAGCCGGCCGACGGGCCGATCCCCGCGGGCAGCACGCTGCTGCTGGGCCGCGAAGCGGGCGCGGACACCCTCGCCGCGCTGAAGGTCGGCGACCACCTCGGTGTGTCCTACGCACCGCGGTCCGACGCCGGGAAGATCGCCGTCGCCGTGGGCGGAAACGAGGCCCTGCTGAAGGACGGTGTGCTGCAGCCGGTCGACGACACCACGCTCGCCCCGCGCACCGGCGTCGGCTTTTCCGCCGACGGCAAGCACCTGTGGCTCATGACCGTCGACGGCCGGCAGGCCGACAGCCGCGGCATGACCGAGGCCGAGCTGGGTCGCCGCCTGAAAGCCCTGGGTGCCGACGACGCCATCAACCTCGACGGCGGCGGCTCCTCCACGCTCCTCGCGCGGGCCGAGGGCGAGGCCGCGCCGAGCGTCCGCAACGCGCCGTCGGACGGCGGGGAACGCCTGGTGCCCAACGGGATCGGCATCAAGACCGTGCCCGGCAGCGGCCGGCTGACCGGCTTCGCCCCGGCGCCCGCGCAGAACACGACGAACGCCACGCGAGTCCTTTCCGGACTGTCGCGCGTGCTCGTCGCCGACGCGCACGACGAGACCGGCGCGGCCGTCGCGGCGCACCCGCGGTGGAGCACGTCGGACCCGGGCCGCGCGACCGTGACGGACAACGTGCTCACCGCCCACGCCGACCGCAAGCACCCGGAAGCGCGCGAAGACGTCTCGGTGGTGGCCCGCGATGGCAAGGCTTCCGGCAAGACGACCATGTCCGTGCTCGGCGCGCCGGTGCGGCTGGGCACGAGCACTTCGCAGGTCGCGCTGTCCGGCGCGGGCGCGCACAGCACGTTCCAGGTCTTCGGCTACGACGCCGACGGCTACGGCACCTGGGTGGAGCCGCGCGACGTGAAGCTCGAGTTCGACCCCGCCGTGGTGGACGTGCGGCCCGCCGCCGACGGGTTCGAGGTCACGGCGAAGACCGCTTCGGGCGCCTCGGCGATCACGGTCCACGCGGGCGGGCTGACCGAGCACCTGGCCGCCTCCGTCGGCACCGAGCCGCAGGTGGCGTCTCCTTTGGACGGTCCGGCGGGCTGGAGCGCCAGCGTGTACCCGGCGGTGGTCGGGGCCGCGTTGTCGCCGGCCGAAGGGCGGGACGGCGGGCAGGGCCTGGCGCTCGACTACCGGCTCACCGGCACCATGGCCACGCGCGCCGCGTACGTGACCGCCGCGACGCCGCTGCCCGTTCCGGCCGGCACGCAGAAGATCGGCCTGTGGGTCGACGGCGACGGCAAGGGTGCCTGGCTGCGCGCGGAGCTGCACGACCAAGCCAACGTGGCGTCCATTGTGGACCTCTCGCTCAGCGTCGACTGGACGGGCTGGAAGTACGTCACCGCCGCCGTGCCGGCCGGGCTGCCGGACGGCCAGCGCCTCACCCGCTTCTACGCGGTGGAGAACGTGCCGGACCAGCAGTACGAAGGTCACCTCGTGTTCGACGACCTCACCTTCGAGGTCGCGCCGTCCACGTCCGTGCCCGCCGACCCGGCCGCGCACGACCCGGCGCTGGTCACCGACGGCACGCTCGGCACCGGCGGCCTGCGGATCGCGGTGATCAGCGACGCGCAGTTCACCGCCGACGCGCCCGACGGCCCGCTGGTGGCGCAGGCGCGCCGCGCGATGCGCGAGGCCGTGGCCGCGAAGCCGGACCTCGTGCTGATCAACGGCGACCTCGTCGATCGCGGCACCGCGCCCGACTTCGTGCTGGCGCGCAAGGTCATCACCGAGGAGCTCGACGGCAAGGTGCCGTGGTACTACGTGCCCGGCAACCACGAAGCCGAGGGCGGCAACGGCCTGGCCGACTTCGAGACCGCGTTCGGCGCGACGCACCAGGTCGTGGACGTGCACGGCATCCGGCTGGTGCTCATGGACTCCTCGCGTGGCTCGCTGCGCGCCGGCGGCTTCGACCAGGTGCGGATGCTGCGCGACGCGCTCGACGGCGCCGCCCGCGACCGGTCGATCCGCGGTGTCGTCGTCGCGATGCACCACCCGGTGAAGGACCCGAGTCCCACGGGCAACTCGCAGCTGGGCGACCGCAAGGAAGCCGACCTGCTGCAGACGTGGCTGACGGGGTTCGAGCAGTCCTCGGGCAAGCAGGCGGCGGCGATCGCGTCGCACGCGGGCGTGTTCAGCCTGTCGCGCACCGACGGTGTGCCGTACCTGGTCAACGGCAACTCGGGCAAGACGCCCGCGGCCGCGCCGGGTGACGGCGGGTTCGTCGGCTGGACGCTGGTGCGCGTCGACCCGTCGGCGAAGGACCAGCCGGTGCGCTTCGAGACGCGGCCGAACGTCGACGCGCTGACGCTGTCCGGTCCCGCCTCGCTGCGGTGGGGTGCGAAGGCGCAGCTGACCGCGACGCTCACGCAGGCGGGTCGCGCCGTGCCGGTCGCGTACCCGGTGAGCGCGGACTGGAGCGGCTTCTTCGCCCACCTCGGCGCCGGCCGTCCGGCACCGTGGGACGTGGTGTCGTACGACACGGCGAGCGGCGTGCTGACCGCGTTGCACCCGGGTGTCGCGCGGATTTCCGTGACGGTGAACGGCGTTTCGAAGGACCTGACGGTCACCGTCCGCTGATCGATCGGGAAACCGGTCGAAAACTGTCGGTGCCCGCGCCTAGTGTCGTCGAGGTGGCAGAGGCAACGGCGGAACCGGCACTGGTGCAGGCGAAGGCACTGGTGAAGCGGTTCGGTGAGTTCGAAGCGGTGCGCGGCATCGACGTCGAGGTGCGGCCGGGGGAGGCGTTCGGCTTCCTCGGGCCCAACGGCGCCGGGAAGTCGTCGACGATGCGGATGATCGCGTGCGTGTCGCCACGCACCGACGGCGACCTGCGGGTGCTGGGCATGGACCCGGACGTCGACGGGCCGCGCATCCGCGCGCGCCTGGGTGTGGTGCCGCAGGAGGACAACCTCGACGTCGAGCTGTCGGTGCGGCAGAACCTGCAGATCTACGGGCGCTACTTCGGCCTGTCGCGGGCGCACGTGCGGGCGAAAGCCGAGGAACTGATGGAGTTCGCGCAGCTCAGCGACCGCGCGGAGGCCACCGTCGACTCGCTCTCGGGCGGCATGAAGCGGCGGCTCACCATCGCGCGCTCGCTGGTGAACGACCCGGAGCTGCTGCTGCTCGACGAACCGACCACGGGCCTCGACCCGCAGGCCCGGCACCTGCTGTGGGACCGCCTGTTCCGGCTCAAGGCGCGCGGCACCACGCTCATCGTCACCACGCACTACATGGATGAGGCAGAACAGCTCTGCGACCGGCTCGTGGTCATGGACGGCGGCCGGATCGCCGCCGAGGGCTCGCCGGCGGAGCTGATCGCGCGGTACTCCACGCGCGAGGTCGTGGAGCTGCGCTTCGCGCCGGGTGAACAGCAGACCGCGGCCTCGGCCGTCGAAGACCTGGCCGAGCGCGTCGAGGTCCTGCCCGACCGCGTGCTGCTGTACACGATGACGGGCGAGGCGACGCTGGAACGCGCGCACGAACGCGGCCTGCGCCCGGTCTCCAGCCTGGTGCGGCGCAGTTCCCTGGAAGACGTCTTCCTGCGCCTGACCGGCCGGACGTTGGTGGACTGATGACGATCTCCGCGACGGGCCGGGTCGTCGGCAGCTGGCGGGGCGCCTGGCTGCGCGTCGAGGGCCACTGGACGTGGTACCGACGGCACTGGGTCAGCACGCTGTACTCCACGGGCCTGCAACCGGTGCTGTTCCTGGCCGCCATGGGGCTGGGTTTCGGCTCGCAGGTGCAGGCCGGCCCGGCGACGGGCGGGGTGTCCTACCTCGTGTACGTCGCCCCGGCGCTGCTGGTGGCCGGCGCGGCGCAGCAGGGCGTGGGCGACTCGACGTACCCCGTCCTGTCGGGGTTCAAGTGGCAGAAGGACTACGTCGCCGTCACGGCCACGCCGGTCTCGGCCGGGCAGCTGCTGGGCGGGCACTTCATCTGGACCACGCTGAAACTCACGCTGGCGGGCGCGATCTACGCGGTGATCGCGGTGTTCTTCGGCGCCTGGCAGAACTTCGGCGCCGTCCTGGTGGTCCTCGTCGGCACGCTGACCGGGCTCGCCTGCGCGGCGCCGATGACGGCGCTGGCGGCGAAGACGTTCGACGAGGGGCAGCGCTTCGGGCTGCTGTTCCGCTTCGTGGTGATGCCGATGACGTTGTTCTCGGGCACGTTCTTCCCGATCAGCCAGATCCCGCTGTACCTGCGCTGGCTCGCGTGGCTGTCGCCGCTGTGGCACGGCACGCAGCTCGCGCGCGCCGGCACGCTCGGCGGCGTCGGCGGGCTCGCGGTGCTCGGGCACACGGCATACCTGGTGGCTCTCGTCGTGGTGGGCTGGGCGCTGGCCCACCGCTGGTTCTACCGCCGGCTGGTGGCGTGATGACCGACGTGCGAGCCACCGAGTTCCAGCGCCGCGGTCTCCTCCTCCGCGTCCTCCCGCCGGGCATGTACAGCGGGCGTGCCGGCGCGCTGATCGAGCGGGCGATCACCGTCTACGGGCGGTCGTGGACGATCCTGCTGTCCGGCGCGCTCGAGCCGTTGTTCTACCTGCTGGCGTTCCAGGTCGGGTTCGGCAAGCTGGTGCAGACGGTGCCGGGGCCGGACGGGCGGCCGATGAGCTACGTCGCGTTCGTGGCACCGGCGCTGCTGGCGTCGTCGGCGATGAACGGGGCCGTGTTCGAGAGCACCTACAACCTGTTCTTCAAGCTGCGCTACGCGAAGACCTACGACGCCATGCTCGCCACCCCCATCGGCCCGCTCGACGTCGCGCTGGGGGAGATCGGCTGGGCGATGCTGCGCGGCGGGCTGTACTCCGTGGCGTTCATGGCCGTCACGGGCGCCATGGGGCTGCTCACGTCGTGGTGGGCGCTGCTGCTCCTGCCGGTGGCGCTGCTGGTGTCGTTCACGTTCTCCGCCATCAGCATCACGCTCGTGAGCTACCTGAAGTCGACGTCGCAGTTCGACTACATCCAGCTCGTGCTGATGCCGATGTTCCTGTTCTCCACCACGTTCTTCCCGATCACGGTCTACCCGGAGGCCATCCAGTGGGTGGTGCGGGTTTTCCCGCTGTACCACGGCATCGAGCTCATGCGCGGCCTCGCGACCGGCTTCTTCTCGTGGAGCATGGCGGGCAACCTCGCCTACCTGCTGGTGCTCGCGGCGATCGGGGTCTGGGGGTCGACGCGGCGGATCGCGAAGCTCCTGCTGACCTGACGCTGGTGTCCAAAGTGCGACCTGTCGTATTTCGGCCACGGCGAAGATCGTGACGCCGCGCCCGGCCTGCCCCAGGCTGACCGGATGCACGGAAGACCTCTGAAACTGGCCGCGCTCACCGCCGGCTTGTCCCTCGCCCTGGCCGTCCCCACTGTTTCCGCCTCGGCCGAGCCCGCCCACGCGCAGCCGTGGCAGCTCGTCGGCCCCAACAGCGCCGGCGGGCACCTCGCCTTCACGCCCGACGCCCCGGCGCGGCTGTACGTGCTGCCCGACAGCGGCCGCGCTGTCTACCGCACCGACGACCACGGCGACACCTGGACCACACCGGGTCCCTTGGGCGCCAACGGCACCGCGATCGCGGCCGACCCGCGCGACGGGTCCGTCGTCTACGTCACCGCCACCGACCCCGCCACGGGCACCGGCGAGGTGCTGCGCAGCGACGACGCGGCGCGCACGTTCCGCGCCGCCGCCACGAGTCCCGGGCTGTTCACGTCCGTGGTGGTCTCGCCCTCGGGCGAGGACGTGTTCGCGGCCGGCGACGACGGCGTGCTCACCAGCACCGACCACGGCCGCCACTGGGCGAAGCTCCCGGGCGCGCCGGCAGGGGTCACCGACCTCGCCCTCGACGGCGACCACCTGTTCCTGGCCACCGGCAGCGAAATCCACGTCGTCGACAACGCGCTGAGCCACCCGCGCGCGCCGCGCGAGCTCGCGGTGCCCGGCACGTCGTACCTGTCGAACCTGGCCGCGGCCGACGGCATGGTGGTCGGCTCGGGCGTGCTCGGCAGCGCCGTGTTCTCCACCGACGGAGGCCGGACGTTCCGCACCCTGACCGGACCGTGGGGCGCCGACGACGCGATGGCGTTCACGGGGCTGACCCCCGCCGGTGAGCTCGAGGTCCAGTCGATCGCCTCGCCGGGGCCCGACGGCAGCGCGGGCGCCCGCGACGTCTGGGTCAGCCGCGACCGCGGCCGCACGTGGACCGACCACCCGGCCGCGACCGGCGCGATCGACCTCTACTCCGAGGTCGGCGGCTTCCCGGACCGCCCGCGCGAGCAGGTCGTCGCCGCGGCCGCGGGGATCTTCACCACGGCCGACTCGGTGACGTTCCGGCGCATCGGCGTGCCCGACACCGAGGTCAACGCGCTCGCGAGCGTCGGCCCGGCGCTCGTCGCGGCCACGCGCAGTGGCACCTACCGCTCGACAGCGCCGTTCGCGGCGCACCTCCCGCGTGGCTACCAGGACTGGGGCTGGACCGGCCAGGCCCCGGACACCTTGGGCAACTCCGTCGGGGCGCTCGCGACGGTGTCGGCCAAGGCCGTGCTGCGCGTGCGGCAGGGCTACTGCGAGGTCGACTGCTTCACCGTCGAAAGCTCCGGCGACGGCGGCAAGACGTGGCAGCAGTTCGCGACCGTGCCGGGCAACTCCCGCGCGCTGGCCGTGGATCCGCACGACGCCGGCACGGTGTACGCGGGCAGCTACCTCACACCCGCCGTCTACACGAGCCACGACGGCGGCCGCACGCTGACGCAGCACGTGCTCGCCGGCCTGGACGGCGTGCAGTCGGTCGCCGTCGACCCGCGCTCCCGCGGCGCCGTGTGGATCGGCGACGTCACCGGCCTCTACCGCAGCACCGACGGCGGCGCCACCGCGCGCAAGCTCTTCGACGGCGAGGTCGCCCACGTGACCGTCGACCCGCGCGACGCCCGCCACGTCGTGGTCACCGGCGCCGGCTTCGTCAAGGTCACCACCGACGGCGGGGCCACCTTCCGCCCCGCGGCCGGCCTCGGCACCGCCGGCTACTCCGACGCCACCTTCACCGGCGACGGCGCCCTGTACGTGTCCTCCGCAGACAAGTACGAACCCGGCGCCGGGGTCCTCGTCAGCCACGACGGCGGCCGCCGGTTCACCTCGCTGCCCACCCAGCCGGCCGACCGCGACGTGCGCACCCTCCTGCCGTCGGCCGACGGCCGCTGGCTCCTCGCCGGCACGGGCGCGGGCGTCTACCGCCTGCCCCTGCGGTGATCCGCGGGGCCGGGTGTCCGCAGTGGACACCCGGCCCCGGGTCCTCAGTGGACGTTCAGTCGTCGAGCCAGCCGAGTTTCGCGACCTGCCACGCCAGCTGCATCCGGCTCTGCGCGTCGGCCCGCTGCATCAGGTCCTGCAATCTCCGCTGCACCGTCCGGTGGCTCACCCCGAGGTGCTTCGCTATCGACTTGTCGCTCACGCCGCCGACGAGGAGCGACAGCAGCCGGCGCTCGTCGGCCGACAACTGCGCGTCGGCGGGGACGCCGTCGACGCGCAGGGGAGACGCGCGTTCCCAGTAGCTCTCGAACAGCGCCACCAGCGCGGTCACCAGGCTGCTGCCCAGCACGAGCGCGGCGGTCGGTTCGCCCGTGGCCTCGTCGTCGGCGAGCGGGCACAGCGCGAGCGCCCGGTCGGCCACGGCGAGGCGCACGGGCAGCTTCGCGATGGTCCGGGCCCGTTCGCCCAGGCGGATGCCCTCGGCGAGGCCCGCGATCGCGCCCGGTTCTTCGAGCAGCGCGGTCTCGTAGAGCACCCGGAAGCGCACGCCGCGGGCCAGGGCGCGGAACTCCTCGTCGTTCTCGGCGGCCGGCATGGCGATGGGCGCCTCGCGGCAGAACCACAGCACCTCCTCGCGCGCGTCTCGCTGGAGGCTCAGCGCCTGCTGCCGGATCGCCTCCGCGCCGGTGACGACCTCGACCAGCCGCGACGAATCGCGCCGCCGCGCGCTGTCGCGGTACTGCTCGGCCAATTCCGTCAGGGCGGCGCGGGCGCGTTCGAGCTCCGACTGGCCGTGGCGCAGCAACGGCCCGAGCGAGACGTCGGGCGGCGCCGGCACGTAGTGCTCGCCGGTGCGGCTCACGAGGCGCTTGGCCACGAGCGAGCCGAGCACCCGCTCGACCTCGGCCACGGCGAGCCCCAGCCGCGTGCTCACCTCACCGGCGGCGGCGCGGTAGCCGCCCACGAGCACGCGCAACACCCGCTCCTCGTCGGCGGACAGGCCGAGCGCTTCGAGCACCGGACCTCCTCGGGCGTCGGCGAACTGCGACCGGTATCCAACCCGGACGAGGTGTCGAAACGATCACGGGCGGGGCCCTACCGCGCGGGGTTCGGCGGACCCGTCTCCGGCGGGGCCACGGCGGCGAGCACGTCGACGAGGCCGTGGCCGTAGAAGCCGTTGTAGCTGTCGTAGCCGGCGCAGTAGGCGTCCTGGGCGCCGTCGCCGGTGAGGTCGTAGTCGTCGGGGCACGGCATGGGCGTGGCCCGCGTGTCCAGGGCGTGGCGCAGGTCCGCCGCCGACATGCCGGGGTGCGCCGACTTCAGCAGCGCCAGCACGCCCGCCACGTGGGGCGCGGCCATCGAGGTGCCGCACAGCGGCGCGTAGCCCCCGGGCACGGTCGACACCACGCAGCGCCCGGCCTCGCCACCCGGGGCAGTGACATCCACCACACCGAGGCCGTACGAGCTGTAGCCGGCCTTCACGCGGTCCGCGCCCACGGCCGACACCGCCACCACGTCACGCAGGCCGGCCGGCAGCGCTTCGCACTTCGTGGCCCCCGCCGTCCGCACGCCCGAGTGGGCCGACGGCGTCAGGTCCACGGCCTCGTTGGTCGCCGCCGCGACGTTCAGCGTCCCGGCCGAAGTGGCGTACTCCACCGCGCGCGCCAGCACCTCGTGGACGACGCCGCGGTCGTCGCCGCGCACGCACGACAGCGACCACGGGTTCACGAACCAGCTGCTGTTGGTCACGGGCAGGTGGTGCGCCGCCGACCACATCAGCCCGCACACCGCGGCCTCGGGATCGGCGTAGCCGCGGTCGTCGATCACCTTCACCGACGCGATCCGCACGCCGGGCGCGACGCCCGTCACGCCCTTGCCGTCGTCGGCCGCGGCGATGATGCCGGCTACGTGGGTGCCGTGCACCGAGGTTGTCGGCTGCCAGGCCGCCGGCCGCGGGTCGGCGACGCCGGTGAGGCAGCCGGCGGAGTCGGCGGGGTCCATCGCGGCGGCGAGATCGGGGTGGTCCGGGTCGACGCCGGAGTCGAGCACGCCGACCACCACGTCACGGCTGCCTTCGCTGACCTGGTGCGCGGTGGGCGCGCCCACCATCTTCATGTCCCACTGCTCACCCGACAGGTCGGCCGTCGACACCTGCGCCGGGTCGCTCAGGTGCAGCTCGGCCCGCGCGGGCTGCGGCGGCACGGCGTCGCCGCTCGCGCGCTGCGCCGCGAGCCGGGTGCCCTGCGCGCTGAACGCGCGGTCCAGCCCGATGTGCGACCCGAAGTCCGGATCGTTGGAAGTGACGACGCCGACCGCGATCTGCGGGTAGTACCCGGACGAGTGACCGCAGGCGGCTTCGACCTGCTCGCGTGCGGAGTCTTCGGAGGTGCCCCGGTCGAAGGCGACGACGTAGCGCAGGGTCCGCCCGGACGGGTGGCAGCTCGGCGCGTCCGCGCTCGCCGGCCCGGCGGCGAGGCACCCGCAGAGCACCGCGACGAGGCACACGGCCGCGCGCAGTGGCCGCGCCAGCAGGGACACCGGACCTCCTACCGAATGCAGGAAACGCCGGGCACCCGCGCGCACGCGTGCCCGAGCCGCACGGTAACCAGGCTCGCGCGGCGGGACAAGCGGAACCGCCGAGTTCGCCCCGCGACGGCACGCCCGGGTGGCTGCGCAAGGCACCGACTACACCGGGTGCACCCCCGGGTGTGGGATACTCACGTCGACCGCCTCGACGACGGGCATCCTGCCTGCGTCGGGAGTGGTCCGGAGGAGTGCCGGACCGGCACCACTCGCGTCGCCCCCGGGAGGCCGGGCAGCTCGACGTGGTGGGGCTGGCCCGCGAGGGGTCGGAGCCAGGCCGGCGCGCCGCCGAGGAGACCTGACCGTGCCCGGTTCGCCGAACCCGGTGGACCGCACGGTTTGCCACGCAAGGATTCCCGCCGCTGGTCACCACCACGGCGGGCACGGAACAGAAAGGGCCCCTGCGCGGCCGCGTCGTGACCGGTGAGAACCGGCAGACGCGCCCGGGGGCGGAGGAGACACATGTCGAACGCGGAAACACCCGCCGATCAGACCGGCGGGAATACCGCCGCACCCGTGACCAGTCAGTTGGGGGAGCTGCCGCCGCGCATTCGCGTGCACGCGCTGGCCAAGCTGCTGGGCTCCAGCAGCCGCGACCTGCTCGCCAAGCTGGCCGAGCTGGGCGAGAGCCCCCGCAGCGCTCAGTCGAGCGTGACGCGCGAGGTCGCGTTCAAGGTGGCCGAGGCGCTCGCCCCGGCCGAGAGCGCGCCCGAGGTCACCGCGGCCACCGAGAGCACCGCGACCCCTGAGGTCGCCAAGGCCGCCGAGGTCGCCGAGGTCGCCGAGGTCACTGAGCAGCCGGCTCAGCCCGAACCCGTCCTGGCCGAAAGCACCGAAAGCACCAAGACCGCCGAGGCCCCCGAGGTCGCGGAGCAGCCCGCCGAAGAGCAGGCCGCCCGCGAGCCGCGCCGCCGCGTCCGCCGGGCCGCCGTGCCCGCGGTCGTGGTGAGCGACCCGCCCGCGGAGGTCGAGGCCGAGGAGCCGGCCCAGGCCAAGCGCCCGGTGCACGTGCCGGTGTTCGCCGCGCCGTCGCCGGTCTTCCTGCCGCCGGAGCCCGAGCCCGCCGGCGAGCGGCCCGCCCGCAGCCGGCCCGAGCCGGTGTTCGGCGTCGGCCCGAAGCCGGTCACCGAAGAGGCCCCGGCCGAGGACGAGCAGGCCGAGGACACCACGGGCGAGGACACCGACGACCGCTCCGAGGACGACGAGGACGGTGCGGCCGGCCGTCGCCGGCGTCGTCGCGGCCGTCGTGGCCGCGGCCGGGGCAAGGGCGGCGACGAGGGCGGCGCCGAAGACGACGAAGCCACCGACGAGCCGGACCGCAAGCGCGGCTCGGCGAAGCAGGACGACAAGCAGGCCGACAAGCCGGAAAAGCAGGCCGACAAGGCCGACAAGGCCGAGCCCGAGCAGGGCGAGCAGACCGAGTCCGAGGACTCGTCCGGCGAAGCCGAGGCCGACGGCGACTCCGACGGTGAGGGCGGCAGCCGCCGCCGGCGCCGTCGCCGCCGTCGCAAGGGCGGGGACGACGACGGGTCCGACGCGACCACCGACGACCCGCCCAACACCGTCACCCACGTGCGCCAGGCCAAGGCGGAGCAGCCCGAGCGCCCGGCGCGCGACGAGGTGCGCAGCGTCCGCGGCTCCACGCGCCTGGAGGCCAAGCGCCAGCGCCGCCGCGACGGCCGCGAGGCCGGCCGCCGCCGTGCCCCGATCCTGTCGGAGGCCGAGTTCCTCGCCCGCCGCGAGTCGGTGGAGCGCACGATGGTCGTCGCCGAGAAGGGCGACTCCACGCAGATCGCCGTGCTCGAGGACGGCGTGCTCGTGGAGCACTTCGTCACCTCGGCCGGCACCGGCTCGATCGTGGGCAACGTCTACCTCGGCCGCGTGCAGAACGTGCTGCCGAGCATGGAGGCCGCGTTCATCGACATCGGCCGCGGCCGCAACGCCGTGCTCTACGCCGGCGAGGTCGACTGGGACGCCGCCGGCCTGGAGGGCAAGGCCCGCAAGATCGAGCAGGCCCTGTCCACCGGCGACAGCGTGCTCGTGCAGGTCACGAAGGACCCGGTCGGGCACAAGGGCGCCCGGCTGACCACGCAGATCTCGCTGCCCGGCCGCTTCCTGGTCTACGTGCCGGCCGGCGGGGCCACGGGCATCTCGCGCAAGCTGCCGGAGAACGAGCGGCGCCGCCTCAAGGACATCCTCAAGCGGATCGTCCCCGAGGACGCGGGCGTGATCATCCGCACCGCGTCGGAGGGCATCGCCGAGGAGGAGCTCGACCGCGACGTCCGGCGCCTCAAGGTGCAGTGGGACGTCATCAAGGAGAAGGCCGACGCGGGTGCCGCCAAGAAGGGCGGCGCGCCGACCATGCTCTACGAGGAGCCCGACCTGCTGGTGAAGGTCGTGCGCGACCTGTTCACCGAGGACTTCGCCAAGCTCGAGGTCCAGGGCGGCAAGTCCTTCGACACGATCCACTCGTACGTGGAGCACGTGGCCCCGGACCTGGCCGACCGCCTCAAGCGCTACACCGGCACCGGCGACGTGTTCGCCGACCACCGGATCGACGAGCAGATCACGAAGGCGCTCGACCGCAAGGTCTGGCTGCCCTCGGGTGGTTACCTCGTCATCGACCGCACCGAGGCGATGACGGTGATCGACGTCAACACCGGCAAGTTCACCGGCTCGGGCGGCAACCTCGAGGAGACGGTGACGCGCAACAACCTGGAGTCGGCGGAGGAGATCGTCCGCCAGCTGCGGCTGCGCGACATCGGCGGCATCATCGTGATCGACTTCATCGACATGGTGCTCGAGTCCAACCGCGAGCTGGTGCTGCGCCGCCTCACCGAGTGCCTGGGCCGCGACCGCACGCGGCACCAGGTCGCCGAGGTCACGTCGCTGGGTCTCGTGCAGATGACCCGCAAGAAGATCGGCACGGGCCTGCTCGAGGCGTTCTCCACGCCGTGTGAGCACTGCAAGGGCCGTGGGGTCATCGTGTCCACCGAGCCGCAGCGCACCGGCGGTGGCGGCAACGGCAACGGCAACAACGGCCACAACCACGGCAACGGCGGTGGCGGGGACACCAAGAGCTCCCGGCGCTCGCGCGGCCGCGGCAAGGGCGACGAGCAGCAGGCCGAGCACATCAAGGTCGTGGAGCCGGTCCCGGCGCCCACGCCCGAGCAGCGCGAGTCCGTGGTGTCGGCCGTGCAGGCGATGGTGAACGCGTCGAAGGCGGCGTCCCACAAGGGCGAGCACGAGCACGAGCCGCACGTCGAGGACGAGCCGAAGCCGCTGGCCGAGGCCGTGAAGACGGTGGAGACGGCGCAGGAGACGGCGGCTCCGGCCGTCGAGGAAGCGGCTCAGCCGGCTGAGACGGCTGAGAAGACCGAGGTTCCCGAGGTTGCCGAGACCGCTGAGGCGGCCGCGTCGACTGTGCCGGCTGTGCCGGATTCGGGGACTTCGGAGACCGAATCCGAGGTCGACGTGCCGGCTCCGGCCACGCGGCCCACCCGGCGCCGGTCGCGCCGGGCGGCGTCGCGCCCGGCGGGTCCGCCGGTGCACGCCTCGGAGCAGAGCTGAAAGACCACGTAGGGGACCCCGGTGTCCATCCACCGGGGAACCTCACGTAACCTGTAGTACGGCCTGCCACCAGAGCAGGCCGCTGCGCGAGCACTTGGACCGCCTCCGGGCGGGCCGTCCGCGCCAGCCCCCACCCGATTGCCTAGTAGTTACAGGGCCGAGTTAATGCAGGAGACTTCCGTGTCGGCGTACGCGATCGTCAAGACCGGCGGCAAGCAGTACAAGGTGGCCGTCGGCGACGTCGTCGAGGTCGAGAAGCTCGAGGGCGAGCCGGGCACCGAGCACACCTTCCCCGCCGTGCTGTTCGTGGACGGTGGCGAGGTCACCACGGACGCCGACGCGTTGGCGAAGGTCTCGGTCACCGGCAAGGTCGTGGAGCAGACCAAGGGTCCGAAGATCCGGATCCACAAGTTCAAGAACAAGACCGGCTACCACAAGCGCCAGGGTCACCGGCAGAAGCTGACCCGCGTCGAGGTCACCGGTATCTCCAAGTAGTTCTTCGGATCTTCGTAGTCTTTCAGAAAGAGGCTTGAGCGATGGCTCACAAGAAGGGTGCGTCCAGCTCCCGCAACGGTCGCGACTCCAACGCCCAGCGACTGGGCGTGAAGCGCTACGGCGGCCAGGAGGTGAACGCCGGCGAGATCCTGATCCGTCAGCGTGGCACCAAGTTCCACCCCGGCGTGAACGTCGGCCGTGGCGGCGACGACACGCTGTTCGCGCTCGCCGCCGGTGCGGTCGAGTTCGGCACCAAGCGTGGCCGCAAGACGGTCAACATCGTGCCTTCGGTCGCCGCTGAAGCCTGATCTTCAGGTTTTCTGCACCACGACTTTCCGACGAGGGGTGGAGCCGGAATATCCGGCACCACCCCTCGTTTGTGTTGTCTGACAGTTTTTCTTCGCGAGTGAAGTGAGGCAGTGCCATGGCGTCCCGGTTCGTGGACCGCGCGGTGATCCACCTGACCGCCGGTGACGGGGGCAACGGCTGTGCCTCCGTGCACCGCGAAAAGTTCAAGCCCCTGGGCGGCCCGGACGGCGGCAACGGCGGCAACGGCGGCGACGTCACGCTCGTCGTCGACCCCAACGTGCACACCCTGCTCGACTTCCACTTCCGCCCCCACGCCAAAGCGGGCAGCGGCAAGATGGGCATGGGCAGCAACCGCAACGGCGCCGCCGGCGAACCGCTGGAGATGCGCGTGCCGTCCGGCACCGTCGTCTTCACGGAGGACGGCGAGCTCGTGGCCGACCTCGTGTCGCCCGGCACCACGTTCATCGCGGCCCAGGGCGGCCGCGGCGGCCTGGGTAACGCGGCGCTGGCGTCGAAGGCCCGCAAGGCCCCCGGCTTCGCGCTGCTGGGCGAGCCCGGCGAGTCGCGCAACCTGGTGCTGGAGCTGCGTTCGGTCGCCGACGTCGGCCTGCTCGGCTTCCCGAGCGCGGGCAAGTCGTCGCTGATCTCCGTGCTCTCGGCCGCGAAGCCGAAGATCGCCGACTACCCGTTCACCACGCTCGTGCCGAACCTCGGCGTGATCACCGCCGGCTCCACCGTGTTCACGATGGCCGACGTACCGGGCCTGATCCCGGGCGCGTCGGAGGGCAAGGGCCTGGGGCTGGACTTCCTGCGCCACATCGAGCGGTGCGCCGTGCTGGTGCACGTGGTCGACTGCGCGACGCTGGAGCCCGGCCGCGACCCGGTGTCCGATGTGGACGCTCTGGAAGCGGAGCTCGCGAAGTACACCCCGGGCCTGGGCGGCAAGCTCGACGAGCGCCCCCGCGTGGTGGTCCTGAACAAGATCGACGTGCCGGAGGCGGCCGAGCTGGCGGAGTTCGTGCGGCCCGAGTTCGAGGCCCGCGGCCTGCAGGTGTTCGAGGTCTCGACGGCTTCGCGCAAGGGCCTGCGGGAGCTCACGTTCGCGCTGGCGAAGGTCGTGGAGGAGTACCGCGAGGCGCAGCCGGTGCTGGAGCAGCAGCGGATCGTGCTGCACCCGCTGGCCGTCGACGACAGCGGCTTCACCGTCTCGGCCGACCCGGAGGAAGACGGCGCGTTCATCGTCCGCGGTACGCGCCCCGAGCGCTGGATCCGGCAGACGAACTTCGCCAACGACGAGGCCGTCGGCTACCTCGCCGACCGGCTCAACCGGCTCGGTGTCGAAGACGCGCTCGCGAAGAAGGGTGCGAAGCCGGGCAGCCCGGTCACGATCGGCGACGTGCAGTTCGAGTGGGAGCCGTCGTCGCCCAGCGTCGCGGTGCACCTGTCCGGGCGCGGCACGGACGTGCGACTGGAGAAGAGCGACCGCGTCGGTGCCGCGGAGCGCAAGGAAGCCCGGCGGATCCGTCGCGACGGGACCGGCGAGGACGAGCCGTTGTCCGGCGCGGACTCCGACGACGGCGGCGTCGCGGACGATTTCGATGACGATCTGGAGGAACTGGACCGGTGAGCGGCACGCGCGTCGAGATCGCCGAAGCCCGCAGGCTCGTCGTCAAAGTCGGTTCGTCGGCGCTGACGACCGCCGGCAGCGGCCTGGACGTCAAGCGGCTCGACGCGCTGGTCGACGCCATCGCGGCGCGCGTGGCCCGCGACTGCCAGATCGTGCTCGTGTCCTCGGGCGCGATCGGCGCGGGGCTGGCGCCGCTGTCGCTGGGCAAGCGCCCGCGTGACCTGGCCACGAAGCAGGCGGCGGCGAGCGTGGGCCAGCTCGCGCTGGCCCACGCGTACGCGGAGTCGTTCGGCCGGTACTCGCTCACCGTCGGCCAGGTCCTGCTGACGTCCGACGACGTGGTGCGCCGCGCGCACTACCGCAACGCGCAGCGCACGTTCTCCCGACTGCTCGCGCTCGGCGCCGTGCCCGTGGTGAACGAGAACGATACCGTAGCCACACAGGAAATCCGCTTCGGCGACAACGACCGCCTCGCGGCCCTCGTCGCCCACCTCATCGGTGCCGACGCGCTGATCCTGCTGTCCGATGTGGACGGTCTCTACGACGGCGACCCCCGCGACGGCGCCACCCGCAAGATCGCCGAGGTGATCAGCGAGTCCGATGTGGAGGGCATCTCCGTCGGCATGTCGTCCTCGGGCCTGGGCACGGGCGGCATGGTCTCGAAGCTCGCGGCCGCCCGCACGGCCGCAGGCGCCGGCATCCCCGTGCTGCTCGCCGCCGCGGTCGACGCCGCGGGCGCCCTCGGCGCGGCCGACGTCGGCACGGTCTTCGCCCCGGCTGACACCCGCCTGTCCGCGCGCCGTTTCTGGCTCGGTTACGCCGCCGACTCGTCCGGCCGCCTCCGGCTCGACGACGGTGCCGTGGCCGCGATCCTGCGCCGCCGTTCGCTGCTGGCGGCCGGCATCACCGGCGTGATCGGCAAGTTCGAGGCGGGCGACGTCGTGGACCTCGTCGACGCCAAGGACGTCCCGGTCGCGCGTGGCGTGGTGGCGTTCGACGCGAGCGAGCTGCCGGACCTGATCGGCCGGTCGAGCCACGAGGTTCCCGTGGAGCACCGCCGTGAGGTCGTCCACGCGGACGATCTCGTGCCGCTGCGTCGTTGATTTCCGCGGCCCGGTGTCACCGCGTTTTCCGGCGGCACCGGGCCGCCTTCAGCCGTTCGTCTTCGCCAGTCCGTCGGGCGTGTCGCGATCTCCCGCCACCGCTGTGCGCGGCACGGCGGCTTCGAGCCGGGCGAGATCGGCTTCGCTGAGCGACACGTCCGCGGCGGCGGCGTTCTCGGCGAGGTACTTCCGGCGTTTGGTGCCCGGGATCGGCACGACGTCGTGGCGCATCACCCAGGCCAGCGCGACCTGGCCGGGCGCCACGCCCTTTTCCTCGGCGAGCTCGCGAACCCGGTCCACCAGCACGAGGTTGGCCGCGATGTTCTCCGGCGAGAACCGCGGGAGCCCGCGCCGCGCGTCGCCGGGGGCGAGGTCGTCGACGCTGCGGATCGTGCCGGACAGGAAGCCGCGGCCGAGCGGGGAGAAGGCTACGAAGCCGATGCCCAGCTCGTCGACGACGGCCTTCACACCGTTGGTCAGGGCCTCCTGGCTGAACAGGGAGAACTCCGACTGCAGCGCGGTGATCGGGTGCACCGCGTGGGCGCGGCGGATCGTCGCTGGCGCCGCCTCGGACAGCCCGAGGTAGCGCACCTTGCCCTCCTGCACGAGCGCGGCCATGCCACCGACGGTGTCCTCGATCGGCGTCGCCGGGTCGACCCGGTGCAGGTACAGCAGGTCGATGCGGTCGGTCCCGAGGTGGCGAAGGGACCGTTCGACGGCCTTGCGGGCGTACCGGGGGCTCCCGTTCGGGCCGTGGAAAGTGCCGTCGTCGTCGATCTCGGTGGCGAACTTGGTCGCGAGCACGAGCTCGTCGCGCCGGTGCCCGAGGGCGCGGTGGATCAGCTTCTCGTTTTCGAACGGGCCGTACGCCTCCGCGGTGTCGATCAGCGTGATCCCGAGGTCGGCGGCGTGGCGGAGCGTGGCGATCGACTCCTCGTCGTCGCGCTCCCCGTAGAACGCGCTCATCCCCATCGCGCCGAACCCCTCGGCCGAGACTTCCAGACCGCCGAGTTTCCTCATCCGCATGGGCTTCGCTCCTGTTCGCTCACTGTCCTCAATGTACGGTCCGGTCACTGCGCGCGCAGCCGCTCGATGATCACGGCCAGCTCCCGCGGCAGGTCGCCGGGGCGCCGGGAGGTGACGATGTGGCCGTCGGTGACCACCGGCTCGTCGACGTAGGTCCCGCCGGCTTCGGCGATGTCGCTCTCGACGTGGTGGAAGCCCGTCATGGTGCGGCCGTCCGCCAGGCCTGCCTTGGCGAGGACCCGCGGGCCGTGGCACACCGAGCCGATCGGCTTGTCGCGCTCCGCGAAGGTGCGCACGAACTCCACGGCGGCGTCGTTCGCCGCGAGTTCCTCGGGCGCGAGCCCGCCGGGCACGTACAGCGCGTCGTACGCCTTCGGGTCGGCGTCGGCGAGGGGGAGCGTGTCCTGCAGGGTGGTGCCGCGGTAGCCGGTGAGCAGGCCGCCGGCCGGGGTGATCACGTCGACGTCGTAGCCCTCCTCGACGAAGCGGTAGTAGGGGTAGAAGAACTCGACGTCCTCGACCTGGTCGGCGGTCAGGATCGCGACCCGGCCTGTTTTTCGCTGCGCCATCGGAACGGGCTTGCGGTTGTCGACTCCGGGAACGGCCGTCGCACGCGTCGTCATGTCTGAACTCCAAACCGAACGAACTGGATGGTTCGGTATCGACTATAGCACCGAAAGAACCAGATGGTTCGGAACGCTCTATGCTGGCGGGATGCCACGCGACGCGTCGGAGACCAAACGCCGGGTCCTGGAGGCCGCCTACCGCGAGTTCGCCGCGTACGGCCTGGCCGGCGCCCGGGTCGACCGCATCGCCGCGAACGCCGAGGCCAACAAACGCGCCATCTACGACTACTTCGGCTCCAAGGAGGAGCTGTTCGACACCGTCGTCGTCGAACGGCTCCTGACGGGCATGGAAACCGTCCCCGAAACCTGGGACGACCTGGCCCGCTTCGCCGGCGCGGTGTTCGACTACTACGCCTCCGACCCCGACCGCGCCCGCCTCACCCTCTGGCGGCAGCTGGAACGCCCGGAACCCACCACCCGCGAACTGGAGTCCTTCGGCGCCAAACTCGCCGAGATGCGCGCCGCCCGCCCCACCGACGAGGCCATCGACACCGCCGACCTCTACGCCCTCGTCTGGGCCCTCCACCACACGGCGATCCTGTACCCCAGTGCCCTGCGCCCGGGCTCCACCACGGACCGCGCACGGCTGCGTTCCGCCGTCGTGGCCGCGGTGGGCCGCCTGAGCCTTCCCTGGCGCGACCCGTTGGACTGACGGCACTGCTTCGGGCGGCCGACGTCGGGGCAGGGCCTCGCCGGTCTCCGGCGCTCGGTCGGCGGCCGCACGCCACGGTGGGCGGGCTGAGTATTGGCGCGGGCCGCCGGGCTGGCGGCGCTGCTCCGGCTGGTCGACGTTCGGCGAGGTTCGCCACGCAAGTGGCCTTCTCGTTTGCGTGGCTGGAGGCCGATGGTGCCGAGCCTGGGTGGCTGTCATGGCCGTGGTGGGCCGCTGAGGGTTGGCGCGAGATGCGAGCCGACGGCGCCAGTCGGGTCGCATCGGCGGGCGTTCGCGCGAGGGTCTTTCCAAATGGCCGAGCTTCCCGTTGATCGCTGGAGATCTCCGGCGCGAGCGGGGCCGCCGCGGGGCGGCTGAGCGCGCCTTGGCGGGGGAGTCAGAACTGACGGCGGCAGTCGGTGCGATCAGCGAGTGGCTGGGCGGGCCCGTTGCGTTGCGGGGTCTCCGGCGCTGAGCAGGTGTGGCTCCGGGCCGCTGCTGGCCGAGCGAGCGTGCCGCGGGAGCCCGCTCATAGGCGAACTGAGCGCGCCGCTCTCGGAGGTCGAGCGCCGCGACTGTCCGGCGGCCGAAACCCGTGCCACAGCGGGACTTGAGCCGGGATCACGGCCCAAGTCCCGCAGGGGCGTCAGAGCGTGATCAAGCGCGCGCCGCCGTCGGTTTCCAGGACGGTGCCGGTCGTGGTCGGGTTGGTGGCGGCGAAGACCACGGCGTCGGCGACGTCGTCGGCGGACGCGACCTGCCGCGTGGGCAGGGCGGAGGCGACCTGCGCGAAGTAGGCCGCGCGTTGGTCGGCTGGGAAGGAGCTCCACCAAGCCGTGTCGACCACGCCGGGTGAAACGGCGTTGACGCGGATCGGTGCCAGTTCCGCGGCCAGGGGTTTGATCGCGGCCTCCAGGGCGCCGTTGATCGCCGCCAGGCCGGTGGTGCCCGGCATGCCGGTGCGGGCGCTGATGGCGGTGACCAGGGTGATCGACCCCGTCGGCGCGAGTCTCGGCAGTACGGCCTGGATGGTGGTGAGGTGCGCCCAGAACTTCGCGTCGAAGGCGCGCCGCAGCATGCCCAGGTCGAGGTCCGCGATCGGGCCCATTCCTTCGCTGCCGCTGAGGCTGACGACGAGGGCGTCGATCTGCCCGATCGTCTCGGCGAGCGTGGCCATGGCGGCCGCGTCGCCGCCGTCGGCCTGGTGGCCGGTGAGGCCGGGGTCGCCGGCCGCCAGGTCGTCGAGCCGCTCTTTGCCGCGGCCGGTGACGTGGACGTCGAACCCGCGTGCGTGCAGCTTGCGCGCGGTCGCGAGCCCGATGCCCGAAGTGCCCCCAGCGACGAGGGCCTTGTGGATGCTCATGTGGTCTCCTATTTCGAACCGTGACGTCTCGTCTCGAATTACGCTACCATCGGTTCCCGTGACCGACCAGCCCCTCGGCAGCCGCCCCGGCCGCAAGCGCAGCGCCGCCAGCCGCGACGCGATCCTCGTTGCGACCTTGGAACTCATCGCGGAAGTCGGGTACGCCGGCCTGACCATCGAAGGCATCGCGGCGCGCTCCGGCTCGGGCAAGCAGACCGTCTACCGGTGGTGGCCGTCCAAAGCGGACGTGCTCATGGAGGCGCTCGCGACCAAGGCCGACCTGATCGTGCCGGTGCCCGACCACGGTGACCTCGCGGCGGACCTGCGCGAGTTCCTGCGTGACACGTTCGCGCTCGGCGGCAAGCAGACCGTCGCCGACACGCTGCGCGCGCTGATGGCGCAGGCGCAGGTGGACCCCGCGTTCGGCGACCGCTTCCGCGAAGACTTCCTGCTGCGCCGCCGCGAGGTGCTGGGCCGGATCGTCGACCGCGCGGCCGCGCGGGGCGAGCTCCCCGCCGGTGTCTCCCGCGAAACCTTGATCGACGTCGTGTTCGGCACCCTCTGGTACCGCCTGCTCGCCACTCGCACGGCGGTGGGCCCCGAGCTGGCCGACGAGCTGGTGGCCCTGATCGTCAGGGCTTGAGCGCCCGCACGATCCGGGCCAGCTGCTCCGCGTAGCCCTCGGCGAACTCCGCCGAGCCCGGGTCCTGGCCGGTGAGCGCGCGGGCCACGCGCGGGAATGCCAGCGACGCGCTGGCCGCGGCCATCAGCACGAGCATGAGCGCCGCCGGATCGACGTCGTCCGGGAAGTCGCCGGCCTCCTGACGTGCGCGGACGTAGCCGAGCTGGCGCTGCAGGAACTCGCGCTGGGCTTCGACGCCGACCGCGTCCGGCTCGCCGTCGGTGAGGTTCTCCCAGAGGAACAGGCGGCCGAGGTCGGCGTCGGCGAGACCCGAGCGCACGAACTCGGCGGCGACGTCCGCGAGCTCGCGATCCGGCGCGGTGATCGTGGTGAAGCCGTCGAACACCGGGCGGTTCAGCTCGGTGTACAGGCCTTCCTTGCCGCCGAAGTAGTACGAGATCAGCTGCTTGTTCACACCCGCCCGCGCGGCGATCTCGCCCACGCGCGCCGCGGCGTAGCCCTTGCTGCCGAACTCCGCTTTGGCCGCCTCGAGGATGCGCGCCTTCGTGCGCTCGGGGTCGCGCTGACGTTCACGCGGCGCACGGCGGGGGCTGTTCTCGGGCACGGGATCAGCCTAGTCGATGACTCAATCATCCTCACAGTTGACTTAATCAACCGTACGGATAATTATGGAGTGATCCGAGAGGGGAAGACCATGAACTTGCGAGTTGCCGTCGTCGGCGGCGGGACGGGTGGCCTGTGCCTGGCCCACGGCCTGGTGCGGGCCGGCGTCGAGGTGGCCGTGTACGAACGCAGCCGCACGCGGACCGAGCGGCTGCAGGGTTACCGCGTGCACATCGATCCGCACGGGGCGGCCGCGTTGCACGAGTGCCTGCCGCCCGCCGCGTGGCAGAGATTCCTTGCGGCGACGGGGGAAAGCGCCCACGAGTTCGCCTTCGTCACGGAGCAGCTGCGCGAGCTCGCGGTGATGCGCGAACCCGCCGCCGCGGATCCGGCCGCCGCGCACCACTCCGTGAGCCGGATTTCGCTGCACCAGGTGCTGTCGACCGGACTCGACGGAATCCTGTGGCACGACAAGGAGTTCGTGCGGTACGAGACCGGGCCTAAGGCCGTGACGCTGCACTTCGCCGACGGCACCACGGCCGAGGCCGACCTGGTGATCGGCGCGGACGGCGCGAGCTCGCGCGTCCGCGCCCAGCTCCTGCCGCATGCGCGACGGGTCGACACCGGCATCGTCACGATCGTGGGCAAGACCCCGGTTTCCGAGGCGGCAGAACGGTTCAAGGCCGGACCGGTCTACGTCGTGGGGCCGCCCGGGTGCGGCTTGTTCACGGCGCCGCACCTGTTCCCCGAGGCCGCGGTCAACGACGAGACGGCCGAGGTGGACCCCGTGCTGTTCGACAACACCGGCAGCTACGTGATGTGGGCGTACGGCTCCCGCCGTCTGTCCACATCGGACGAAAGCTTGCGCGACACGGCGCTGTCCGAGGTCCGGGGCTGGCATCCCGACCTGGTCCGCCTGGTCGAGAACTCACCCGACGCGTCCGTGAGCCGGCTGCCGATCCTCACGTCGCTGCCGGTCAAGCCGTGGGAGCCGGGCCCGGTGACGTTGCTCGGCGACGCGGTGCACAGCATGACGCCGTTCCGCGGCATCGGGGCCAACACAGCGTTGCGTGACGCGCAGTTGTTGTGCCGCAAGCTTTTCGCGGGCGATGACGTGCGCGTGGCCGTGGGGAGTACGAGCGCGAGATGCGGAAGTACGGATTCAAGGCGGTGCGCACGTCGGCGCGCAGCGCCGAGCAGTTCGTGTCGGAGAGCCGGCTCGGCCGCGTGGCGACGCGGGGGATGTTCCGCGCGATGGGTGCGGTGGCGAAGCTGCGGGGTTGAGGCCGGGTGCCCCAACCCCGCCGTCGGTCAGAGCCGGCGCGGCGCTTCGATGCCGAGCAGTTCCAGGCCGAGCACGAGCGTGCGCGACGTGAGCGTCGCCAGCTGCACCCGCGACGCCCGCAGCTCCGGCGTCTCGGCGGTGAGGACCGGGCACTGCTCGTAGAAGCGGGAGAAGGTCACGGCCGTCTCGTAGAGGTACGTACACAGCTTGTGCGGCGCGTACGCGCTGGTCGCCGAGCGGAGGGCTTCGCCGAAGCGCAGCAGCGTGAGGGCGAGGGCGCGTTCGGCCGGCTCGGCCAGGGTCACCGGCGCGGCCACGCTCTGGTCGCCGGCCTTCGCGAGGATCGACTCGATCCGCGCGTGCGCGTACTGCAGGTAGACCGAGGTGTTGCCGTCCTTGGCCAGCATGCGGTCCCAGTCGAAGACGTAGTCGCGCTCGCGGTCGCCGGAGAGGTCGGCGTACTTCACCGCGCCGATGCCCACGGCGCGCGCCACCTCGCGCTGTTCGGCCTCGCTGAGCTCACTGCGTTCGGCGACGACGCCGGCGGCCTGCGCGACGGCCTCGGCCAGCAGGTCGGCGAGCTTGATCGTCTCGCCGGCGCGCGTGCGCATCACCTTGCCGTCTGCGCCGAGCACGGAGCCGAAGCCGATGTGCTCGGCGTGCACGCCGTCGAGCCAGCCCGCGGCGCGGCAGACGGCGAAGAGCATCGCGAAGTGCTGCGCCTGCGGCGTGCCGACGACGTAGAGCAGGTCGGTGGCGCCGCGTTCGGTGGTCCAGTACTTCGCGGTGGCGAGGTCGGTGGCCGCGTAGCCGTAGCCGCCGTCGCGCTTGCGCACGATCAGCGGCAGCCGGTCGCCTTCGCGGTTGTGGAAGCCTTCGGGGAACACGCAGACGGCGCCGTCGCTGAGCTCGGTGAGGCCGTCGGCCTCCAGCTCGTCGACGACCTTGGCGAGGTAGGGGTTGTAGAAGCTCTCGCCGTAGATGTCTTCGTCGGTGAGCGTGATGCCGAGCAGGTGGTAGACCTCGTTGAAGTGGCGGGTGGACTCGTCGACGAGCCCCTGCCACGTGGCGAGCGTCTCGGCGTCGCCGCTCTGCAGTTTCACGACGCGCTCGCGCGAGCGCGTGGCGAACGCTTCGTCGGAGTCGAACTTCCGGCGCGCGGCCTGGTAGAACTCGTTGAGGTCGCCGATGCCGCTGGGCCCGGCGGGCGGTTCGTCGAGCAGGTGCTCGATGAGCATGCCGAAGGGGGTGCCCCAGTCGCCGAGGTGGTTGTGGGGCAGCACTTCGTGGCCGGCGAAGCGCAGCAACCGCACGATCGCGTCGCCGATCACCGACGAACGCAGGTGCCCGACGTGCATTTCCTTCGCGACGTTCGGGCTGCTGTAGTCGAGCGCGATGCGCTTTCGGTGCGTGGCGGGCTCGACGCCGAGCCGTGGGTCATCGCTGAGTGCGTCGACGCCGGCTTCGAGCCATTCGCGGCGGAGCACGAAGTTGAGGAAGCCGGGGCCGGCGATCTCGGGCGGCTCGGCGAGGTCGGTGATCTCGAGGTGTTCGACGATGGCGGCGGCGACCTCGCGCGGCGGGCGGCCGAGGCGTTTGCCCAGGCTCATCGCGAGGTTGCACTGGTAGTCGACGCCGTCGCGGGTCGAGACGGCGATGAGCGCGTCGGCCGGGGCGATGTCGACGTCGAGCGCGCGGTGGAGGGCGTCCACCACGCGTCGGGCGAGTTCCTCACTAACCTCGGGCTTGCGCACGGTGTCCCTCCTTCTTCGCGTAGCCGGTTCGCCGCAGCGTAGCGACTCCGCCGGAGCGCGCTCGAAGGGATTACCGCAGTTCGCTGCCCTTCGTCTCGGGCAGGCGCAGCACCACGAGGAACGCGATGGCCGCGGCGACCGCGACGTACCAGAAGAACGCCGTGGCCGCGCCCGCCGCGGACAGCGCGCTGAGCACCAGCGGCGCGGTCCCGCCGAACAGCGCGACGGTGAGGTTGTACCAAGCCCCGATGCCCAGCCCGCGCAGCTCGGTGGGGAACAGCTCGCTCATGATCGCGGGCGCGAGCGACGTCATCGCCGTGTAGAGGCCCAGGCCCACGCAGAACACCACGAGCAGCCCGCCGAGCCCGGGCCGCACGAGGAACGACAGCGGCACGATCACCAGCGCCGTCGCGCCCGACCACACGAGCAGCTGCGGCCGGCGCCCGACGCGGTCGGCGAGTGCGCCCATCGGGTACTGCAGCGCCACGAACAAGGCGGTGGCGATCGAGAGCGCGAGGAACACGTCGACGTCGCTCGCCCCGCGCGTCTTCACGGCGAAGGAGGTGAGGGCGCTGAAGAAGGTGTAGTAGCAAAGCGTGGACAGCATCGTGAAGCCCACGAGCTGCCCGACGGCCTTGGGGTGGTGCGTAAGCGTGGTCAGCAACGGCCGTTCGACGCGCCGGGCCTGCTCCTTTTTCTGTTCGAACAGCTCGGTTTCCGCGAGGCTGCGCCGCAACCAGAGGCCCACGAGACCCAGCACCCCGCCCAGCAGGAACGGGATCCGCCAGCCGAACGACGCGAGCTGCGCCTTGTCCATCGTCCGCGCCAGCACGAACCCCAGCACGGTCGCGACCAGCACCGCCGATCCGGTCGAGATGTAGAAGAACGACGAATACCGCCCGCGCCTCTTCGCCGGCGCGATCTCCCCGAGGTACGCCGACGCGTTCGACACCTCACCACCCAGCGACAGCCCCTGCGCGACCCTCGCGACCAGCAACAGCACCGGCGCCAGCCACCCCACCTGCGCGAACGTTGGCAACACGCCGATCGCCACCGACCCGCCCGCCATGAGCGCGATGGTCAGGATCATCGCCGGCTTGCGCCCGTGCACGTCCGCGAACCGCCCGAGCAGCACCCCACCCAGCGGCCGGAAGAAGAACGCCAGCGCGTAGGTGGCGAACGTGTTGATCAACGCCAGCGCTTCGTTGCCGGAGGGGAAGAACGCGCCCGCGAAGTAGATGCTGAACGTCGCGTAGATCGTCCAGTCGAACCACTCCAGCGCATTCCCGGCACTGGCGGCGAACAACTTCCGCACCGGCAACCGGTGCCTCGTCGCGACCTCCGCCGTCGATCCGCCCATGGCGACCTCCACGTCCCGCTCGGGTGGAACGGCACTGTGCCAGAAATGCCCGGAGATCGGTAGTTCTTCACCGACCGGAAGTGGGTTTGGTTGGTGGCTTCGGCGGTCTGGACCCCTGCGCGGGTGGGGTGGCGACGGTGCGTGTCACCGCCGTCGCCCAGTTCGTTGCGCGTGCTCCGAGCCAATCGGCGCCGCGAGGCAGCGGACCATGTCGTGCGGTCGCAACGGAGTCGCCACCGTTGCCGTTGGCGGTGGCCGAGCGTCTGTCGACTCCCGGGAGGGCCGGGGCCGTGCGCACGGCCGCCGTTGCGGGTGGTTCGGCGGGGCCGCGTGTCGCGGACCGCGGGTGGTTCGGCGGGTCGTGCGGCGGGGTCAGGAGGTGCTGGCCAGACCGAAGGGCAACACCGCCTTCGCGCCCGCTTTGCGGAGGAGGCGGGACGCCAGGGTCATGGTCCAGCCGGTGTCGATGACGTCGTCCACGAGGAGGATGGGGCCGGGGGTCTCGGCGAGGCGGGTGGCGACGTCGGTGGGCAGGGAGAGGCGCTGCCAGAGGTCGGCGAGGCGCTGGGCGCTGTTGGCCTGGCGCGGGGGCGGGCCGGCCGAGTCGAGCGTGCCCAGGTGTTCCAGCCGGCCGATGGTGGCGAGCCGCTCCGCGAGGTTGGCGACCAGGACCGGCCGCGTTGCCGACGGCACCGCCACCACGGCCGTCGGGCGTTCGGCCCAGGGCCAGGCCGCCAGGACCTTCACGCAGGCCTGGAACACCGACTCCGGGACCACGTCGTCCACCGCGCCCGGGCCGACGAGCTCGCGCAGCCGCGAGCCCCAGCCGACGTCGGTGAGGCGGCCCAGCACCTGGCCCGGCTCGGCCTGCTCGGTGGCGGCGATGCGGCCCGACAACGGCACGTCGAGACCCTTCATCCCGCTGGGCCACTGCTTGCGCGGCGCCACCTCGACGCCCGGCCGGTCGAGCCGCTCGCGCGTGGCGCCCACGACCTCGTCCGAAACCGCCGTGTCCCAGTGCTGCCCGGTGCAGTTGTCG
Source organism: Amycolatopsis sp. NPDC001319 (assembly GCF_042896185.1). Lineage (NCBI taxonomy): Bacteria > Bacillati > Actinomycetota > Actinomycetes > Pseudonocardiales > Pseudonocardiaceae > Amycolatopsis > Amycolatopsis sp. NPDC001319. The sequence continues at coordinate 40,815 of NZ_JBIAWY010000009.1, forward strand.
CAGCGGCCGCACGGCACCGCGTCCGGGTCGTCGAGCTGACGGCGCAGGTACTCCATGCGGCAGCCGGCCGTGGAGAGATAACCGAGCATCGCCGACTGCTCAGCCTCGCGCGCTTTCGCGACCCGGGCGTAGCGGTCGCGGTCGTACTGCCACTCCTGGCCTGTGCTCTCCCAGCCGCCGCGCACGCGCCGGACCGCGCCGTCGACGTCGAGGACCTTCAGCACCATCTCCAGCCGCGAGCGCGACAGCTCCACGGTCGGCTCCAGCGCGGCAGTCGACAGTGGACGGTCGGCGTACGCGAGCGAGTTCAGCACCTGCGACACCCGCAGCTCGTCGGGGAACGCCAGCGAGCCGAAGTACGCCCAGATCGCCTTGTCCTCGCGGCCCGGCAACAGCACGACCTCCGCGCGCTCCACACCGCGGCCCGCGCGCCCGACCTGCTGGTAGTACGCGATCGGCGACGACGGCGCACCCAGGTGCACCACGAACCCGAGGTCCGGCTTGTCGAACCCCATCCCGAGCGCCGACGTGGCCACGAGCGCCTTGACCCGGTTGGCCAGCAGGTCGTCTTCCGCGGCCTGGCGGTCGGCCGGGTCGGTCTTGCCCGTGTACGCCGCCACCGGGTAGCCGCGCTCGCCGAGCAGCGCCGCGACGTCGTGGGCCGCCGCGACCGTGAGGGTGTAGATGATGCCGGACCCCGGCAGCTCGGCCAGGTGCTCGGCGAGCCAGGCCAGGCGAGCCTGGTCCGTCGGCAGTTCGGCCACGGCCAGCCGCAGGCTCTCGCGATCGAGCGGACCGCGCAGCACGAGCGTGTCGCCGCCGGTGCCGATGCCCAGCTGGTCGGCGACGTCGGTGGCCACGCGGTCGTTGGCCGTCGCCGTGGTGGCCAGCACCGGCACGCCGTCGGGCAGGTCGCCCAGCAGTGTGCGCAGCCGGCGGTAGTCGGGCCGGAAGTCGTGGCCCCAGTCGGAGATGCAGTGCGCCTCGTCGACCACAAGCAGCCCGGCGCTCGCGGTGAGCTTCGGCAGCACGGCGTCGCGGAAATCGGGGTTGTTGAGCCGTTCGGGGCTCACCAGGAGCACGTCGACGTCGCCGGCGACCACCGCCGCCTGCACCTGGTCCCACTCCTGCGCGTTGGCCGAGTTGATGGTGGCCGCGTGGATCCCGGCGCGCGCGGCCGCCGAGATCTGGTTGCGCATGAGCGCGAGCAGGGGCGAGACGATGACGGTCGGGCCGGCGCCCTGCTCGCGGAGCAGGGCTGTGGCCAGGAAGTACACGGCCGACTTGCCCCACCCGGTGCGCTGCACGACGAGCGCGCGCCGGTGTTGGGCGACGAGGGCCTCGATCGCCGTCCACTGGTCTTCGCGCAGGGTCGCGGTTTCGCCGGCGAGCGACCGCAGCAGGGTCTCGGCACGCTCGCGAAGGGCTTCGGTGGTGTCCACGTCCCCGGTCTACCCCATGCGACCGACAGAACGGGAGCCGGACGTGGCACGAACGGACCGTTCGCGACCGAATACCCACAGTTATGTGACTCAAGTCACAATCAAGACTCGCGTAAGGCGCGCCGGATTCCTGGCTCTCCTCGGACAACCGGTGCCTCTCGGGGGAGGTGACCGGTCGCCCGGCGATGCCCCCTTGACCGCCGGAGCGTCGCGCGCGGGCCCGGCCTCCTCCTGGGGAGCGGGCAGGCCGGGTTCGCGCGTTAGCGACATCGCAGCCCGAACGGGGAGCCCTCGCGCGCCCGCGCGTATAGGCTCACCGGCTATGTCACCACGCCGGATCGGGGTCATGGGCGGCACGTTCGACCCCGTGCACCACGGTCACCTCGTCGCGGCCAGCGAGGTCCAGTCGCGCTTCGCGCTGGACGAGGTCATCTTCGTCCCGACCGGGCAGCCGTGGCAGAAGTCCGAGCGCGTCGTGACCCGGGCCGAGGACCGCTACCTGATGACGGTGATCGCCACCGCGTCCAACCCGGTGTTCTCCGTGAGCCGCGTCGACATCGACCGCGGCGGCCAGACCTACACCGTTGACACGCTGCGGGACCTGCACGAGGAGTACCCGGACGACCAGCTGTTCTTCATCACGGGCGCCGACGCGCTGGAGCAGATCCTCACCTGGCACAAGGCCGACGAGCTGTTCGACTTCGCGCACTTCATCGGCGTCACGCGGCCCGGCTACCGACTCAACTCCCACCACCTGCCGAGCGGCAAGGTCAGCCTCGTCGAGGTCACGGCGATGGCGATCTCGTCCACCGCGTGCCGCGAACGGGTGGAGCGCGGCGAGCCCGTCTGGTACCTCGTGCCCGACGGCGTGGTCCGCTACATCGCCAAGAAGGACCTGTACCGCAAAGACCGAGGTGAGTGACCGGGTACCCTCGTCCGGGCGTACCCCGAACCCTGAAGGAGCACTGTGGCAGCGACGTCCGAGGCACGAGAGCTGGCCGTCGCGGCCGCGCACGCGGCAGCCGACAAGCTGGCCAGCGACGTGGTCGTGCTGGACGTGTCCGACCAGCTCGTGATCACCGACGCGTTCGTGATCGCGTCCGCGCCCAACGAGCGCCAGGTCGGTGCGATCGTCGACAACGTCGAGGAGAAGCTGCGCATCGGCGGGCACAAGCCGGTCCGCCGTGAAGGGGCCCGCGAGGGCCGCTGGGTGCTGCTGGACTACGTCGACGTCGTCGTCCACGTGCAGCACCAGGAAGAGCGCTCGTTCTACGGCCTGGAGCGGCTGTGGAAGGACTGCCCGCGCATCGAGGTCGAAGGGCTCGAGCCCGCCGCCGCGGCCGATCGCGACGCCGCCGCGGACAGCGCGGACGGTCTGGACGCGTGAGCCTGAAGCGGCTGCTGCTCTGGCGGCACGGCGAGACGGACTACAACGCCGCCGGCCGCATGCAGGGCCACCTCGACTCCGCGCTGACCCCGGTCGGCTGGAACCAGGCGCGCTTCGCCGTACCCGCGCTCGCGCGGTTCTCACCCGACCTCGTGATCGCGTCGGATCTGCACCGCGCTACCGACACGGCCACGGTGCTCACCGAAGCGATCGGCGTGCCGTTGCGCATCGACAAGCGCCTGCGCGAGACGCACCTGGGCGAGTGGCAGGGCATGACCGGCCCCGAGGTCGACGCCGCGTATCCCGGAGAGCGCGACAAGTGGCGCACCGACGCCGCGTGGGCGCCTCCGGGCGGGGAGTCCCGAGTGGACGTCGCCGGCCGCGCGGGCGAGGTCGTGAACGACCTGCTGCAGCCCAATTCCGACGCCGGCGAGTCGGTGCTGCTCGCGTCGCACGGCGGCCTGATCGTGGCGCTCACGGCGAAGCTGCTCGGCCTGCCGATCGAGATCTGGCCCTCGCTCGGCGGGATCATGAACTGCCACTGGGTGGAGCTCGGCCGCCGCGACGACGCCTGGCGGCTGTATGCCTACAACGCGGGGATCACCGGCTGATCGATGGGCCCGCACCTGCTCGTCTTCGGTGATTCGCTGAGCTTTCACGGACCGGTCGGTCCCTGTGCCGCCGACGAACCACGCCTGTGGCCCAACGTCGCGGCCACCGCGCTCGACGGGCACGCCGACGTGGTCGCCGGCATCGGCTGGACCGCGCGCGACGTGTGGTGGTCGCTGACCGGAGATCCGCGCGTGTGGGCCGATCTGCACCACGCGGACGCCGTCGTGCTGGCGATCGGCAGCATGGACACGCTCCCGTCGCCGCTGCCGACCTACCTCCGCACCGGCTTGCGTTACCTCCGTCCCGACGGCGTGCGCCGCGTCGTGCGCGGTGCGTATCTGGCCGCGCAGCCGCGGTTGTCCGTCGTGTTGCGGGGCCGGCCGGTGGTGCTGCCCGCGAAGCTGACCGTGCACTACCTGGACCTCGCTGTGGAGGCGTTGCGCGTGCTGAGGCCCGAGCTGCCGATCTTCGGGATGCTACCGTCGGTGCACCGCGCCGACGCGTACGGCCGCGTCCACACCGCCCGCCCCGCCGCGGCCGCCGCGATGGCCGAGTGGGGTGCGCGCCTGGACGTGCCCCTGCTTGATCTCCCGGCAGTCGTGGGTGATCACGTGCTCGGCGGCGAGGGCAACCCCGACGGCATGCACTGGGGCTGGGCGGGCCACGAAGCAGTCGGCACGGCCATGGCGAAGCTGATGACACCGGCTTTGCGCCCCGGCCACGTAGGCTGACGGCGTGTCGGTCGCCGTGGTCACGGACTCCACCGCCCACTTGCCGGAGGGCTTCGCCGACCGGCACTCGGTGCGCGTGGTGCCTCTGCACGTCCTCGTGGACGGCGCCGTCTCCTACGACGGCACCGAGATGGGCCCGGCCGCCCTCGCGGAAGCGCTGGGGGAGCGCAAAATCGTCACCACGTCACGGCCCACGCCCGCCGAGTTCGCGACCGTCTTCCGGGCCGCGCTCGACGACGGCGCCGAGTCCGTGGTGTCGGTGCACCTGTCCAAAGAGCTCTCCGGCACGTGGGAAGCCGCCGTGCTCGCAGCGCAGGAGGTCGGTCCCGACCTCGTGCGCGTGGTCGACTCGCGCACCACGGCCATGGGACTCGGGTTCGCCGCTTTGCACGCCGCGATCGCCGCCACCGCGGGAAAGTCGGCGGTCGACGTCGAGGCGGCCGCGGTCGACGCCGCCGGGCGCTCGTCCACGCTCTTCGTGGTCGAGACCCTCGAGCACCTGCGCCGAGGTGGCCGGATCGGGCCCGCCGCGGCGCTGCTGGGCACTGCGCTCGCGGTGAAGCCGGTGTTGCACATGTCCGAAGGGCGCATCCTTCCGCTGGAAAAGGTCCGGACCATGAACCGGGCCATGGCACGGCTGGTCGAGCTGGCCGTCGCGGCGGCCGGCGAGGGCCCGGTCGAGCTCGCCGTGCACCACCTCGCCTCGCCGGAACGAGCCGTCGAGCTGGCCAACCGCCTGGAGGAAGCCGTGCCCGGCTGCGCAGGCGGCTGCGTGGTCTCGGAGCTGGGTGCCGTGATCGGCGCGCACACCGGACCGGGCGTGCTCGGCGTGGTCGTGCAGCGCGAGCGGTGATCCTCCTTGGCCGGTACGGGTTTCAGCCCTTACCGGTGGTGAAGCCCGCGAGGAACAGCTCCAGCCACCGCGCCCGCACCGCCGGCTCAACGTCCGTCGGCGCCGTGAGGATGAGCAGATAGAAGTCGTCGGCCGTCACGTCGTCGCGCAGCTTGCCGTCGCGCTGGGCGGCCTCGATCATCCGAGTCGTGGCCGCGCGGCTGCGGCTTTCCTGCTCGGGCGTGAGGTACTCCGCCCCCACGTTCTGCGCCGCGGCCTTCACCGCCCGGTCCGCGGCCGCCGCCTCGACGATGTGGCTGACCAGCGCCGAGATCTCGCCCATCGCGTCGGCCCCGCCGGCCACCCGTTGCGCCGCCGCCTCGATCGCCTCGGTGATCAGCTGGCTGTGCTCGCCGATCACCGCCGTGACGAGGTCGGTTTTCGTCGGGAAGTGCCGGTACAACGTGCCCACGGCGACCCCCGCGGCCTCGGCGATCGTGTCCATCGGGACGTCGGGGCCGAGCCGGGTGATCTGCTCCCGCGCCGCGTCGAGGATCTTCGTGCGGTTGCGCACCGCGTCGGCGCGCAGCGGGCGGGACGGCTCCATCGGTTCTCCGGGGTCAGCTCGCGAGCGCCCTCGCGATCAGGGTGTCGAAAGCGCGGTCGGGCAGGGCGCGGCGCAGGAAGATCAAGGGCTTCGCGCCGAAACCCGCAGCGTAACGTGTGCGCGGGCGCCGGGCGGTCGCAGCCTTGGCGACGGTCTTCGCGATCACGGACGGCTGGGACATCATCCGCGCGTTGATGCCCGAGTTCATGCGCTTCGCCAGCTTCCCGGCCAGGTCCGAATACGCGCCCTTGCCCGAGACCTCCGTCACGTGGTCCACGGCGATACCGCCCCACTCCGTCGCGATCCCACCGGGCTCGACCACGACCACGTCGATCCCGAACGGCCGCACCTCCATCCGCAGCGAGTCGGAGAACCCCTCCAACGCGAACTTCGTGCCGTGGTACCAGGCGCCCAGCGGGGTGTAGATCTTGCCGCCCATCGAGGAGATGTTCACGATCCGGCCCGAGTGTTGCGCCCGCATCACCGGCAGCACGAGCTGGATCAGCCGCGCGGCCCCGAAGACGTTCACCTCGAACTGGTAGCGGGCCTCCGACAAGGGCACGTCTTCGACGGCGCCATACGAGCCGTAGCCGGCGTTGTTCACCAGCAGATCGATCCGGCCGGACTCCGCGACGATCGCCGCCACGGCCTTCTCCACCGACTCCTCGTCCGTCACGTCCAGCGCGAGCGTCCGCACTCCACGTTCGGCGAGGTCCGTCATCCGCTCCACCCGCCGCGCGGCGCCGTAGACCGTGTAGCCACGCTCCAGCAGCTCCCGCGCGGTGGACTCTCCGATACCCGACGACGCGCCCGTGACCAGGGCGACCTTGGGGGCCATGACCAACACCTCCTGAAAGTGAACCAGGACTCAGGTTTATCATGAGTCACCGTTCACTTTCAACCGGGCGGATTTCACCGGGGTCGTTCTCGGCGGGGTCTCCGTCGACGGCGGCGAACGAGTGGTGCTCGTGGGTCACCACCCAGCGGCCCTGGTCCTTGCGCAGGCCGAAGGTCAACCGCAGGTGGTGGTCCGGTGGATCGGCGGGGGTGCCGCAGCGCAGGAGTGCCCAGGCGAACGCCACGTCGTCACCAGCGGTCACGTCGAGCTCCAGGACGGTGAACGTCGCGCCTTCCGCCTGCCAGACGAAAAACGGCGGCCAGGTCTCGCGGTACGCGTCGATCCCGCGGACGCCTTCGTGGGGCGGCGGGACGTCGAACATCACGATGCCGTCGGAGTGGCCGGTGAGGACGCCGTCGAGATCTCCCGTGTGGACGGCGGTGGCCCAGTTTTCGATCAGGGCGCGGATCTCGGTTTCGTTCGTCACGGTGGGGTCCTTCCCGGTGAGTGCCGTCGAGAGCGGCGATGGGCGACAGCATCGCACCGAGGGCGGACCGGAACGGGCGTTCCGCCGCCGCGGAGGCCGAGTTGTCCACAAGGGGGCAGTTATCCACAGGTCGCCGGATTCGGGCTGGTGGCCGATGTCGATCAGCGCCTAGCGTCGCACGTGTGTTCGAGCAGACCGCCCGTGATCCGGGCACTCCCGTGAACGCCAGGCTCGCCTGGCTGGCCGACCAGCTGGCGGCGGGCCCCCGCACCGTCGGGCCCGGCGGCCGGCTGGTCCGGCGCTGGCTGCCCGGTGGTGCCGACCCGGCCCACCCCGGTCTGCCCGGCGTGCTGAAAAGCCCGCGCGTCCTCGTCGGACTGGGGCTGCTGGTCGTGGCCGTGCTGATCGCCGCGGGGTTCGCGGTGTTCAGCGGGTCGCCCGCGACGGAAGTGGCGCCGTCGCTGCCGAGTGCGAAGGCGCACCCTTCCGTCGCGGCACCGGCGTCCTCGACCTCGGCGAAGCTGGTGATCAGCGTGATCGGCCACGTCCGCGCGCCCGGCCTCGTCACCGTTCCGGCCGGCTCACGCGTGGCCGACGCGGTGCGGGCCGCCGGTGGCGCGGACCCCGGCACCGATCTCTCCAGCCTGAACCTCGCCCGCAAGCTCACCGACGGCGAGCAGCTCGCGGTCGGCATCACGGTCGCGTCCTCGGCCCCGGCCGGCGCCGGCGCGGCTCCGGGCAAGCTCGACCTCAACTCGGCCACGCCTGAGCAGCTCGACACCCTGCCCGGCGTCGGCGAGGTCACCGCCGGCCGCATCATCGACTGGCGCACCCAGCACGGCGGCTTCTCCAGCGTCGAACAACTTCGCGACGTCGAAGGCATCGGCGAAAGCAAGTTCGAGAAATTGCGCGAGCAGGTGACGGTCGGATGATGTTCGTCCAGCAGGACGCCGCGCCGTCGTGGCGTGACCACGACCTTCGGCTCGTTCCGGCGGCACTGGCGGCCTGGGGTGGCACGCTGGCGGGCCTGCGGCTCGGGTGGTGGGCGGCCGAGGGTTTCGGAGTGGTGGCGGCGGTTCTGTCGGCCGTGCTGCTCGCGCGGCGGCGTGGGCGGTGGCTCGGCGCGGCCGGCGCGCTGCTGGTGCTGGGGCTCGTCGTGGCGCTGCCGACGGCGTGGCGCATCAGGGGAGCGGAGCAGGATCCGCTCGGCCCAGCCGCGGCGCACGGGGTGACCGCCACGGTCCGTGTCGAGGTCACTGAGCGACCACGGCCGATCCACAGCGCCGGCTACGCCGATCAGCAGGCGGGCACGCGGTCGGTGGCCATCGACACCCAGGTGGAATCGGCCACTGTGGACGGTCGGCCGGTGGTGTCCACCGGCCGGGTCCTGCTGCTCGCGCCGGTGGCCGGGTGGGGCGCTCTCCTGCCGGGCCAGGAGGTCACGGCGGCGGGCCGCTTGGCGCCGGCGCGCGGGGGTGAGCTGACGGCCGCGGTCGTCTACCCGCAGGGCGCTCCGGTCGGAGTCACGCGGACGCCGTGGTGGCAGCGGGCGGCCGCGGCGTTGCGGGTGGGGCTGCACGAGCTGTGCGCGGTGCTGCCGGAAGAGCCGGCGGGGCTGCTGCCCGGACTGGTTCTGGGTGACACGAGTGCGTTGCCGGAGCAGGTCGAGCAGGAGTTCACGGAGTCGGGGCTCACGCACTTGATGGCTGTCAGCGGGGGAAATCTCGCGATTCTGTGCGGCTCGGTGTTGCTGTTGTGCCGGTTGCTGCGCATCGGGCCGCGGGTGTCGGCCGTCGCGGCGGGGTTGTGCCTGGGTGGCTTCCTGATCCTCGTCGGTCCGGCGCCGAGCGTGCTGCGGGCGGGAGTGATGGGCGGGGTGGCGCTGCTGGCGCTGGCCTTGGGCCGGCGTGGCTCCGCGTTGCCGGCGCTGGCGTTCTCGGTGTGCGTGCTCGTCGCGTGGGATCCGGTGATGGCGGCGGACTTCGGGTTCGCGCTGTCGGTGTTCGCGACGGCGGGGCTGGTGCTGCTGGCGCCGCGGTGGGCGGATTCGCTGGTGCGCCGGGGGATTCCGCCGGGGTACGCGGAAGGGATCGCGGTGCCGCTGGCGGCGTTCGTGGTCACCGCGCCGGTGATCGCGGGCATGGCGGGCACGGTGAGCCTCGTCTCGGTGGTGACCAACGTGCTGGCGGCGCCCGTCGTCGCGCCGGTCACGGTGCTCGGGGTGCTGGCCACGGTGGTCGGGCCGTGGTGGCCCGGGGCCGGGCACGTGCTGGTGCACCTGGCCGATCCGGAGGCGCGGTGGCTGATCACCGTCGCCCGGCACGGCGCCCGGGCGCCGGGCGCGGTGCTCACGTGGCCGGGTGGCTGGTGGGGCGGGGTGTGCGCGGCCGGGGTGCTGGTCGTGGTGGTGGTCGCGTTCCGGTTCCGGCGCGCGCGGCTGGTGGTGGCGATGGGACTGGTGGCGGTGCTGCTGATCGTGGTGCCGCCGCGGGTGCTCTCGCCCGGCTGGCCGCCGAAGGGCTGGGCGATGGTGGAGTGCGACGTCGGCCAGGGCGACGCCGTGGTGCTGGCCACGGCGGAGGCCGGGCGGGCGGTGGTCGTGGACACCGGGCCGGAGCCGGGGCCGGTGGACGAGTGCCTGCGGCGGCTCGGCGTGGATCGGATCCCGCTGCTGGTGCTCAGCCACCTGCACGCCGACCACATCGGCGGGCTGTCGTCGGTGTTCGACGGCCGGGCCGTGGGGGCGATCGCCGTCGGGCCCGGGCGCGCGCCGGCATGGGCGTGGCAGCAGGTGTCGCAGGAAGCGGCGACGCACCACGTTCCGCTGCTGGAGCTGAGCGACGGGCAGCGGCTCGACTGGCCGGGGCTGTCGCTCGACGTGCTCGGGCCGCGCTACGTCACGGCGCGCGCGGCCGCTCTGCAGGACGGCACGATGATCAACAACAGTTCCGTGGTGCTGCGCGCGACCACGGCGGCGGGGAGGGTGCTGCTGACCGGAGACGTGGAGCTGGCCGCGCAGGCCGACCTGCTGGCCGAGGGGGTGGACCTGCACGCCGACGTGCTGAAAGTTCCGCACCACGGCAGCAGGTACTCGTTGCCCCAGTTCCTCGAGGCGGTGGGCGCGCGGGCGGCGATGATCAGCGTGGGTGCGGGCAACAGCTACGGGCACCCGGCGAAGTCCACAGTGGACGTGCTGGGCACGCTGGGTGTACTGGTGACGCGGACCGATGTGGACGGTGACACGGCCGTGCTGCCCGGTGCCGGCGGGCCGGCGGTGGCGCGCCGGGGTGAGCCGCGCGGGCCGCCCCGCTAGGGGAGCGGCCCGCGGGCCCGGTCAGCTCAGAGGCCGAGGGCCTTGCTCACGGCCTCGGCCGACGGGGGCACGGTCGCCTTCGGGCCGATGCGGCCTTCGAGGGCGTCGAGCGTCTTGAGGCCGTCGCCGGTGATGAGCAGCACGGTGTCGGCCTCGGGGTCGAGCTTGCCGGTCTCGATGAGCTTCTTCGCCGTCGCGACGGTGACGCCGCCGGCGGTCTCGGTGAAGATGCCTTCGGTGCGCGCGAGCAGCCGGATGCCCTCCACGACCTCCTCGTCGCTCACGTCCTCGATCGCACCGCCGGTGCGGTTGACGACGTCGAGCACGTAGGGGCCGTCGGCGGGGTTGCCGATCGCGAGCGAGCGGGCGATGGTGTCGGGCTTCACGGGCTGGACCACGTCGTGTCCGGCGCGGAAGGCGGCCGAGACGGGGGAGCAGCCGGTGGCCTGCGCACCGAACACCTTGTAGGGGCTGGCTTCCACGAGGCCGAGCTGGCCGAGCTCGCGGAAACCCTTGTCCACCTTGGTCAGCTGCGAGCCCGAGGCGATCGGCACCACGATCTGCTCCGGCAGGCGCCAGCCGAGCTGCTCGGCGACCTCGTAGCCGAGCGTCTTCGAGCCTTCGGAGTAGTAGGGGCGCACGTTGACGTTGACGAACGCCCACGTCGGGTGCTCGCCGGCGAGCTCGGTGGCGAGGCGGTTGACGTCGTCGTAGTTGCCGTCGACGGCGATCAGGTCACCGTCGTAGACGGCGGTGGTGAGGATCTTGGCGCGCTCGAGCGACTTCGGGATCAGCACGACCGACCGCCAGCCGGCGCGGGCCGCGGCGGCGGCCGTCGCGTTGGCCAGGTTGCCGGTCGAGGGACACGCGAGGACCTCGAAGCCGAACTCGCGGGCCGCGGCCAGCGCGACGGCGACCACGCGGTCCTTGAAGGAGTGCGTGGGGTTGCCGGTGTCGTCCTTGACCCACAGGGACTTCAGGCCCAGGGCCTTGGCGAGGCGGTCGGCCTTCACCAGACGGGTGGCGCCGGGTTCGGTGTTCGGGATCTCCTCGACGGTCGAGGGGACGGGAAGGAGCTTCTTGTAGCGCCAGATGTTCTTGGGGCCGGCCTCGATGTCTTCGCGGCGCACGCGGCCGAAGTCGTAGGCGACCTCGAGCGGCGAGAAGTCCTCCGCGGACACGAACTCCGGGGCGAGCGGCTGCCGGTGGCCCTCTTCCTTCGACACCAGTTCGACGGCCGGACCGAGGTCCAGGGTCTTCTTGGTGGAGGTCGTGCCGAGGGTAACGGTCATCGCGAGGTTCCTTTCCTCATCTGCCCCGCAAACGCGGGCCGGAATTGGCACCGTGGTCGTCAGCTATCCCGCAAATTCGGGAAGACAGGCTGTACGCCGGTTGCCGGGGCTTCGTCGGGCCGTTCCCTCTGCCCCTCTGGATGAGCGGTGTTCAGTTGTCGGCGCGCCGCGGTGTTTCCGGTGGAGCTGTGTTTCCGGCGGAGCGGGACGCTGCCTCGGGTACACCGTACGACATGGCGATCACCTCGTGCCACGGTGGCGGCGCACATCACCGGAGCGGGCGCGGGGCCGGGCGGGTGAGAGGATGGCGGGGTGACCACCGCACCCGCGCCGCTCCACCTCGTCCTCGGTGAGGAAGAACTGCTCATCGAGCGGGCTGTCCGCGCGTCGCTGGACGCCGCGCGGGCCATCGACTCCACGGCCGAGATGACGCGCAACCGGGTGTCCGAACTCACACCGCCCGTGCTCGCCGAGCTGGTGAGTCCTTCGCTGTTCAGCGAGGGGCGGGTCATCGTGCTCGACTCCGCGCACGACATCTCGCAGGAGCTGGCGGACGCGGTGATGGCGTACCTCAAGGCGCCCGCCGACGGGATCGTGCTCGTGGTCGTGCACAACGGCGGCGGGCGCAGCAAGGCGGCCAAGGCGCTGCCCGCGGCGCTGAAAAAGGCGGGCGCGGAGATCACCGAGTGCCCGAAGCTGACGAAGCCGGCCGAGCGCGAGTCGTTCGTGCGCAACGAGGTGCGCCGCGTCGGCGGCAAGATCGACGCCGCGGGCGTGATGGCGCTGATGGACACCGTCGGCTCCGACCTGCGTGAGCTGTCCTCCGCGGCGACGCAGCTCGTCGCCGACACCGGTGGCGTGGTCGACGAGCAGGCCGTGCGCCGCTACCACACCGGCCGCGCCGACGTGACCGGCTTCGCCGTCGCGGAGAAGGCCGTGGGCGGCGACCGCGCGGCGGCCCTGGAGTCGCTGCGCTGGGCCATGCAGCTGGGCGTGCCGCACGTCCTGGTCGCCGACGCCCTCGCCGACGCCGTGCGCACGATCGCCCGCGTGTCCGCCGCCGGCCGCGGCAACCCGAACCAGATGGCCGGCGAGCTGGGCATGCCGCCGTGGAAGATCCGCAAGGCGCAGGGCCAGTCCCGCGGCTGGGGCCAGGACGGCCTCGCCACCGCCATGCGCGTGGTCGCCCGCCTGAACGCCGAGGTCAAGGGCGTGGCGGCCGACGCGGACTACGCCCTGGAACGCGCGGTCGTCGAGGTCGTCGCCGCCAAGGGCGAACGCTGACCCTGCTCGCCTCGGCAGGCCCCGAATCGCCGACCGGTGAGGCTGAACCCGCCGCTCGGGAACGGGCAACGCGCCGGACCCGTACGCAGCCGTGAGGGCGCGCCAGTCCAGGCAGCTGTGTGCGTCGAGAACGGTCGAGAACACACGAAAAAGCCCGGCGACCAGGCGGTCACCGGGCTCTTTCAGGTCTGGCAGGGTGTCGCTGCGATCAGCTCAGAGCTGGTTCGCGCGCTTCGCGAGAGCCGACTTCTTGTTGGCGGCCTGGTTGGCGTGGATGACGCCCTTGGTGACGGCCTTGTCGAGCTTGCGGGCCGCGTCGCGCTGGAGTTCGAGGGTCTTGGTCTTGTCGCCGGAGTCGGCGGCCTCACGGAACTTGCGGATCGCGGTCTTCACCGAGGAGCGGATGGCCAGGTTGCGCTGGCGGGCCTTCTCGTTGGTGGTGATGCGCTTGATCTGGGACTTGATGTTGGCCATGAAGGCGTCCTGCTTTCGTCTCGGTGAAGGTCGCTGCCGCGTCGAAGTGGCTCCGGGCGCCTGGCGTCAAGACAGGCGCGGCCGGGTTTCCTCCCTGACGGAATGCCGCACGGCAACGACGGGAAAGCCTAACAGGCCTGCTCGCGGCCCCCTCGGGCGGCCCGCAGTGATCGGTTCGGCTACCGTGGAGACGGTAGTGCCTAGGGTTCCGCCACCGGTCCGCACGACGCGACCCACCACAACCAGGGCCGGCGGGACAGGTCCGAGCGGCACCATCGGCGCGGCCCGACGCCCGCCGTTCATCTGACGGGACAAAAGCCTGGAGGACCCGGCTTTCCGCGTGCGCGGAAGACCCGAAGGGGTCCGGTGAACACCACAGCTCTGTCGTTCGTCCTCATCGCCGCCGTCGTGCACGCGGGGTGGAACCTCGCGGCCAAGCGCGTCACCTTCGGCGGGCCGCGGTTCGTGTGGCTGTACTACACGGTCTCCGCCGTGGTGTTGCTCCCCGTGACAGTCATCGCACTGCTGGTCGAACCCGAGCGTCCACAGTGGACGTGGCTGCTCGCCGCCGTGGTCACGGCCGTGCTGCACGTGTCGTACGGCACGGTGCTGCAGCGCGGGTACGCCGTGGGCGACCTGTCGATCGTCTACCCGCTCGCGCGCGGCACGGGGCCGCTGCTGTCGGTGCTGGCGGCGGTGCTCGTGCTGCACGAGCACCCCGGCGTGCTGGGCCTGATCGGGGCGTTCCTCGTGGTGGCGGGCGTGCTCGTGATCAGTCTCGGCGGCAGCCAGGCCGACGTCAAAGCGCGCCGCGCCGGCGTGTTCTACGGCGTGCTCACCGGGGCGACCATCGCGGCCTACACGCTGTGGGACGCCCACTCCGTGACGACGCTCGCCGTACCGCCGCTCGTGTACTTCGGCGGCGGCGCGCTGGTGCAGAGCGTGCTGCTGGCGCCCGCGGCCCTGCGTGACCGGGCCGAGGTCGGGAAGCTGTGGCGCGAGCACCGCAAGGAGACGCTGATCGTCGGGCTCGCCTCGCCCGCGGCGTACCTGCTGGTGCTGTACGCGCTGCGGATGGCCCCGGTCAGCCTGGTCGCGCCGGCGCGGGAGCTGTCGATCGTGCTGGGCGGGCTCGCGGCGTGGTTCGTTCTCGGTGAGCGGAACGCGGCACGCCGGCTGGTGGGCTCGGTGGTGGTGCTGGCCGGGATCGTCGCGATTGCGGTGGCCTGAGCCACTCGGGTAGGCAGGACGCATGGACGTACTGAGCAGCCGGGTGCTGATCCACCCGCGAGACCTGGAGGCCTCGACCGCGTTCTACCGGGACACGCTCGGGCTGGCGATCCAGCGCGAGTTCCCCGGTGGCACGGTCTTCTTCGCGGGCGGCGGTTCGATCGAGGTCGTCGGCAGCAACGACGCGACGCCTTCGGCGGCCGTCGACCTGTGGCTGCAGGTGCGTGATCTGCCGGCGACGCTCGAGGAGCTGGCCGCGCGCGGCGTCACGCCGGTCCGCGGGGCGCAGCGCGAGCCGTGGGGGCTCGACGAGGCCTGGATCACCGATCCGGACGGCCTGCGCATCGTCCTGGTGCAGGTTCCGCCCGATCACCCGCTGCGCAGTGACCTCCGCTAGGGCTTGCGGGCCCGCAGCTGCGCCGCCAGGGCCGCGAAGCCCGGGGGCTCCCACGTCCACGTCTGCAGGTCGGTGAAGCCCGCTGCGGTGACCTCGGCGGCCAGGTCGTGGCGGGGGACCGGCAGCCACTTCTCGTGCGCGGACAGCAGCAGCCGGCCGCCGGGGCGCAGCACGCGGAACAGCTCGGCGAAGCCGGCCGTGCGGTCGTCCCAGAGCTGGACGTTGTTCATGCTCAGGACCACGTCCACGGACCCGGGAGCGCAGCCGGTGCGCGCCGCCGTTCCGTCACGCAGCGTCACGCGGTCTCCGCAGCGTTCGCGGCACAGGGCGCGCATCTCGGCCGAGGGTTCGACGCCGACGACCTCGGCCGCCAGGCGGCTGGCCGCGTCGAGGCCGACGCCCGGGCCGGGGCCCACGACCAGCACGGTTTCGTCGGGTTCCAGCCGCGCCAGGTCGACGAGCCGGTGCTCGGTGGCGGCGTTGCCGCGGGACATCAGCCGGCCGCCGACGCGGCCCAGCAGGCCGCTGGGGTGCCCGAACGCGCGGTCCAGCGCGGTGTCGAACGTCCCCGGGGGAGGGTGTGGAGTGCTCATCCTTCGAGGTCACCACGAGCCCGGCGCGCTCGCATCGGGGATGACCCCCAACCGCACCCGGAGGTCCATGGGACGATAGGAAGCGGCCACCCCCGACCTTTCCCGAGGACCACACGAGTGACAGCGCCCAAGACGTTCGCCGACACCACCTTCACGCCGCCGGAACTGATCCGCAACTTCTGCATCATCGCCCACATCGACCACGGCAAGTCGACGCTGGCGGACCGCATGCTGCAGCTCACCGGCGTCGTCGAGGAACGGGCGATGCGCGCGCAGTACCTCGACCGGATGGACATCGAGCGTGAGCGCGGCATCACGATCAAGGCCCAGAACGTCCGCCTGCCCTGGCAGGTCCAGGGCCAGGACCACGTGCTGCACATGATCGACACGCCCGGCCACGTGGACTTCACCTACGAGGTCTCGCGCGCCCTGGAGGCGTGCGAAGGCGCGATCCTGCTGGTCGACGCCGCACAGGGCATCGAGGCGCAGACGCTGGCCAACCTGTACCTGGCGCTGGAGAACAACCTCCAGATCATCCCGGTGCTCAACAAGATCGACCTGCCCTCGGCCGACCCGGACAAGTACGCGGCCGAGCTCGCGCACATCATCGGCTGCGAGCCCACCGACGTGCTGCGCGTCTCGGCGAAGACGGGCGTCGGCGTCGGCGCGCTGCTCGACGAGGTCGTGCGCCAGGTCCCGGCTCCGGTCGGCGACGCGGACGCCCCGGCGCGCGCGATGATCTTCGACTCGGTCTACGACACCTACCGCGGCGTCGTCACCTACATCCGCGTGGTCGACGGCAAGATCACCCCGCGCGAGAAGATCCGCATGATGTCCACCGGCGCGACCCACGAGCTGCTGGAGGTCGGCATCATCTCGCCGGAGCCCAAGCCCAGCAAGGGCCTCGGTGTCGGCGAGGTGGGTTACCTGATCACCGGCGTGAAGGACGTGCGCCAGTCGAAGGTCGGTGACACCGTCACCTCCGAGCGGCACGGCGCCACCGAGCCGCTGGCCGGCTACCGCGAGCCGAAGCCGATGGTCTACTCGGGCCTGTACCCGGTCGACGGCTCCGACTACCCGGAGCTGCGCGAGGCGCTGGAGAAGCTGCAGCTCAACGACGCGGCGCTCGCCTACGAGCCGGAGACGTCGGTCGCGCTGGGCTTCGGTTTCCGCTGTGGCTTCCTCGGCCTGCTGCACCTGGAGATCACGCGCGACCGCCTGGAGCGCGAGTTCGGCCTCGACCTGATCTCCACCGCGCCCAACGTGGTCTACCGCGTGGTGCTGGAGGACCGCAGCGAGGTCGTGGTCACCAACCCGTCCGACTGGCCGACCGGGCTGAAGATCTCCGAGGTCCACGAGCCGGTGTCGAAGGTGAGCATCCTCGCGCCGAGCGAGTTCGTCGGCACGATCATGGAGCTGTGCCAGAGCAAGCGCGGTGTGCTGCTCGGCATGGACTACCTGTCCGAGGACCGCGTGGAGCTGCGCTACAACATCCCGCTCGCGGAGATCATCTTCGACTTCTTCGACACGCTGAAGTCGCGCACCCGCGGGTACGCCTCGCTCGACTACGAAGAGGCGGGCGACCAGGTCGCCGAGCTGGTGAAGGTCGACATCCTGCTGCAGGGCGAGACCGTGGACGCGTTCTCGGCGATCGTGCACAAGGACGCCGCCTACGGCTACGGCAACCGCATGGCCACGCGCCTGCGCGAGCTGATCCCGCGCCAGCAGTTCGAGGTGCCGATCCAGGCGGCCATCGGCTCGCGCATCATCGCGCGCGAGACGATCCGCGCGATCCGCAAGGACGTGCTCGCCAAGTGCTACGGCGGCGACATCTCGCGCAAGCGCAAGCTGCTCGAGAAGCAGAAGGAAGGCAAGAAGCGCATGAAGACCGTGGGCCGGGTCGAGGTCCCGCAGGAGGCCTTCGTCGCGGCTCTGTCCACTGAGGACAGCGGCAAGGCCAAGAAGTAGCCGGCCGGCGAGCCCGCGCCGCACAGCACGGGCTCGCCGTCGGGCTTCAGCGGTTGCCGATGATCCTCTCGGCCGCCACGAACACCGCGACGCGGCGCTCCTCGGCCATCACGCGGTCGTACTCGGCCCAGTCGTCGTGGGTTCCGGTGGCGGCCTTGAAGACGTCGCGCAGCAACGTCGGCAGGCCGGCCGGGTCGAAGGCCGCGTCGGGGTCGTCGGGGCCGATGAGGTGGGTCTTGCCGGTCACCGACACCCAGTCCCAGCCGCGGCGGAACGTGAGGGTCGCGTGGCCGGTGGTGCGCAGCAGCTTGAGCTTGTGGGCCCCGCCCATCGCCACGAGGGCGACGCCGGGTTTGCCGGTCACGGGGTCGTCGAAGACCCCGGCGTTGACGACGGACGAGTGCACCGTCCCGTCGGCGCGGGTGGTCGAGATGGTCGCGAGGCCGTTCTCCTGCAGGGACAACGCGCGGACGTGCTCCAGATCGGCGGTCATGCCGCACAGTAACGCCGTGGCGGGTGTGCGTCTTCCCGGCTCACCCGCCCGAGCGCGTCACCGGAAGTGACACCCTGGCCGCGTTGCCGGCGGGTCCCGGTGATCATCCGGTCCGGCGCCGGGGACGAGCGACGCCGGCCGGTCGCGAGATCGACTTCGGTGCCAGTGCGGGGAAACTTCCGGCCGGACGGCGCGCCGATCCCGCGTATCGAAGCTCCGCAGCGGGTTACACGCAGGTCAGGGCGATTCCCGCCCCGAGGCTTCCGGCTTAACGACGGCGTTACGCTTCCGGCCTTCCGGACAAACGGCGGCGAGCGCACGCTTCCTGCATGAAGCAGGCCAGGATCGATCCGCGGACCAAGCGTCGTCTGAGCGCCGCCCGCCGGGTGCGGGATCTGCTCCGGGCGGCCATCGTGCACGAGGAGTTACCCGCCGGGGCGCTGCCCGGCGAAGCCGAGCTCATGTTGTCCTTTTCGGCCAGCCGTCAGGTCATCCGGGACGCGCTGGCCCTCCTGCGCGAGGAAGGACTCGTCAAGCGCGTGCAGGGGACCGGCACGTTCTCCGTCGCGTCCAAGGTACGCCACGCCTTCAGCCACCTGCACGGCCCCGAACCGGCGCTGGAACGGGTGTCGCACCGGATTCTCGCGATCAGCCAGGAGGTGGCCGCGCCGCGCGTCGCCGATCGGCTGGGACTGCCGGTGGGCGCCGACTGCGGCGTGATCGAGTACCTCGCCGTGCTGGGCACCGAACCGTATTACGCCTGCACGGCCTACGTGCCCATACCGCTGCTCGGGGTGGTGCGGCACGGGCGGACCGTGACCGAGTGGTATTCGGTCTACGAGGCGGCCGGGTTCGAGCTCGGCGTGACCGACCAGGCGGTGGAGGCGATCGTCGCCGACGACGAGGCCGCCGCCGTGCTCGACGTGCCGGCGGGCGCACCGCTGATGCTGTTCGAACGGCTCGTCCGCGACCGCCGCGGACGGCCTCTGGAATACGCGTTCGCCAGGGTGCGGGGTGACCGCATCGCGCTGCTGGCCCAACTTCCCCGCAACTGCCGGCAACGACGCCTGCCTCAACTCGCGCAGGAGGCGTGATGCCCGGTTATCTCGGCCGACGGTTGCTGATGACGATCCCGATCCTCATCGGCGTCTCGATTGTCATCTTCATCACCATCAAGATCATCCCCGGCGACCCGGTCGCTTCGATGCTCGGCCCGACCGGCAGCCCGGAGGCCAGGGCCGCCCTGCACGCGCGGCTGGGGCTCGACAACCCGTTGCCAGTGCAGTACTTCTCGTGGCTCGGCCACACCCTCACCGGCGACTTCGGCACCAGCATCACCCGCCACGACGCGGTCGCGCCCATCGTCCTGGACGCGCTGGTGAACACGCTGATCCTCACCGTCGCGGCCGGCGCGCTCGCCATCGTGCTGGGACTGCTCGTCGGCGCGCTGACCGGCCTGCGCCGCAGCGGCATCGCGGCCCGGATCGGCAACGCGTTCGCGCTGTTCTCGATTTCCGTGCCGCAGTACTCCATCGGGCTGCTGCTGATCATCTACCTCGCGTCGAACGCCGGTCTGTTTCCCGTCAGCGGCATGCACAACCCGAACGGCGACGGCGGGTTCGCGGACCTCGTCGACCACCTCATCCTGCCCGCGGTCACCGCGGCGCTGGTTCCCGCGGGGATCATCGCGCGGATGTTCCGCTCGTCCGTGCTCGACGTGATGAGCATGGACTTCGTCGAGGCGCTCACCGCGCGGGGTCTGTCGCGGGCCCGGGTGATGCGCCACGCCTTCCACAACACCGTGCCGTCGCTGCTGACCGTCGCGGGGCTGCAGGTCGGCTACCTGCTCGGCGGTGTCGTGTTCGTCGAGGCCGTGTTCCAGTGGCCCGGCATCGGGCTGCTGGTCTACCAGTCGATCACCCAGCGCGACCTGCCGGTGATCCAGGCGGGCGTGCTGGTCTCCGCGTTCGCGTTCGTGCTGATCAACCTCGTGGTCGACGCGCTGCACGGCCTCGTCGACCCGCGCATCCGCACCTGACGGCAGCGTCGCCGGTCCCCGTCCCCACCGACCGAACTCCTCGAGGAGTGTCTTCGATGACCGCACTGACCGAACCGGCACCGGCGACGTCGCTGCCCGATGCCGCACCGGCCGCCGCCCCGGCGCGCCGCCGCCGCAGGATGACCGTGAGCGCCACCGTCGCCGCCGCGGTGGTCCTCCTGATCGTGCTCACCGCCGTCGTCGGACCCCTGCTGGCGGGCGACCCGGTCGCGGGCGACACCGCGCACCGGCTGCTGCCGGCCGGCACCCCCGGCCACCTCCTCGGCACCGACGGCCAGGGCCGCGACGTGCTGGCCCGCCTCGTCGACGGAACCCGCCTGTCGCTGCTGGCCGGCCTGGTCCCGGTGGCGTTCGCCGCGCTCGTCGGCACCGGGCTCGGGGTCACCGCGGGCCTGTCCGGCAAGTGGGGCCAGCGAACGATCATGCGCACGCTGGACGTGTTCTACGCGTTCCCGGCGGTGCTGCTCGCGGTCGCGATCGCCGCCGCGCTCGGGTCCGCGCTGTCCAACGCGATCATCGCGCTCGCGGTGATCCTCGTCCCGCCGGTGGCGCGCGTCGCCGAGACGGAGACGCGGCGACTGGTGGATCTGGACTACATGGAGGCGGCGCGGGCCAGCGGTGCCACCCGCTCGGCCATCGCGCTGCGGCAGGTACTGCCCAACGTCGCCCCGCCGGTGATCGTGTACTGCACCGCGCTGATCGGACTGTCCATTGTGTACGCGGCGGGGCTGAGTTTCCTCGGCCTGGGGATCTCCCCGCCGACTCCGGAGTGGGGTCTCATGGTCAGCGAGCACACGCAGTACATCTACTCCGCGCCGTTCCTGGCCGCGATCCCCGCGCTGGCGATCCTCGTCGCGTCGGTCGCCTTCAACGTCCTCGGCGACGGCCTGCGGGATCTGCTCGACGTGCGAGGGGAGGCGCGGGCATGAACGCGGCCGTGACCCCGCCCCTGGCGGTCGAGGACCTCACCACCACGTTCGTCTCCCGGCACCGCCGGATCGAGGTCGTGCGCGGGGTGTCGTTCACGATCGGCCGCGGCGAGACGATGATGCTGCTCGGCGAGAGCGGCAGCGGCAAGTCCGTGACCGCCCGCTCGATCATGCGGCTCTACGGATCCGGCGCCGAGCTCGGCGGCAGCGTGCGGCTGAGCGGCCGCGAGCTCACCGGGCTCGCGGAGGCGCAGCTGCGCGACGTCCGCGGCGGCCAGATCGCGCTCGTGCCCCAGGACCCCACGGGTGCGCTCGACCCCTTGCGCCGCATCGGCGCGCAGCTGGCCGAGACGCTGGCCGTCCACGGCGTGGAGCGCGTGAAGACCGCTGCGCGGCGGCGGGCCGAGGAGCTGCTGGCGATGGTCGGCATCCCCGACCCGAAACGCGTGGCCGGCAGTTATCCGCACGAGCTGTCCGGCGGCATGCGCCAGCGCGCGGTGATCGCGATCGCGGTGAGCTGCGACCCGCAGGTGCTCATCGCCGACGAGCCCACCACGGCGCTCGACGTGACCGTGCAGGCGCAGATCCTCGAGCTGATCGCCGACCTGCAGCAGCGCCTCGGCATGGCGGTGCTGATGGTCACCCACGACGTCGGCGTCGCCGCGGACTTCGGCGGCCGGGTCGGGGTGATGTACGCGGGCAAGCTCGTGGAGGAAGGGCCGGCGCACGAGGTGCTCTCCGCCCCACGCCACCCGTACACGGCCGGGTTGCTGAACTCGCTGCCCACGCCCGGCGTCGCCCGGGGCACGCTGCACTCGATCGTCGGGGCACCGCCCGCGGTCGGCGCGTTCCCCGGCGGCTGCGCCTTCGCCCCGCGCTGCCCGCAGGCCCGGCGCGCGTGCACCCGGACCGATCCTCCGCTGGCCGCGGTGGCCGAGGACCGGTCGGCGGCCTGCCCCGTGGTGAACCCGGAACCGGCGTCGGTGGTGGCGTGATGGCCGACGAGCTGCTGCGGGCCGAGGGCCTGACCAAGACGTTCGGCAACGGGGTGCGGGCCGTCTCCGACGTGTCCCTGACCGTCCACAAGGGAGAGACGCTCGGCGTGGTCGGCGAGTCCGGCTGCGGGAAGTCCACCACCGGGAAGATGCTGCTCGGCCTGCTGTCGCCCGACAGCGGCGCCGTGACCTTCGACGGCGAGCCCTTGGCCGGGCTCAGCCGCTCCCGGGTGCGGGCGCTGCGGGCCCGCCTGCAGGTGGTGCCGCAGAACCCGCAGACGTCGCTGAACCCCCGGCTGCGCGTGCGCCAGTCGATCGAGTTCAACCTCCGGGCGCACGGCGTCGAGCGCGGTGCGCGCCTGCCGCGCGTGCTGGAGCTGCTGGAACGGGTGGGGCTCACCGCGGCACAGGCCGAACGCTTCCCCCACGAGCTCTCCGGCGGCCAGCTGCAGCGCGTCGCGATCGCCCGCGCACTGGCCACCGGGCCCGATCTGGTGGTCTGCGACGAAGCGGTGTCCGCTTTGGACAAAAGCGTGCAGGCGCAGGTGCTCAACCTGCTCGCCGACCTGCAGGCCGAGACCGGCGTCGCGTTCCTGTTCATCTCCCACGACCTGGCCGTGGTGGAGCACATCTCCGACCGGGTGGCCGTGATGTACCTCGGCCGGGTCGTGGAACTGGCCCCGGCGCGCGAGCTGTGGGCCACCCCGCGCCACCCGTACACCCAGGCGTTGCTGTCGGCGACCCCGGGACAGGGCCGCGAGCGGATCGTGCTCTCCGGCGACCTGCCCAACCCGGCCGATCCACCGTCCGGCTGCGGGTTCCGCACGCGCTGCCCGGTCGCGGAACCGGCTTGCACGACCGAGTGGCCGGCGCTCGCCGAGGCGGCACCCGGTCACCGGGCCGCCTGCGTCCACGTGAGCCCGGTGCCCGTACCGGGCTGATCCCGCCACCCAGCCAGCCCAGCGGCCGCGCCGGCCGCCGGGCCGACCCCGCACGCCCTCGACCCCCCTGCCGAGAGGAAAACCCTTGTCCCCCAACCGTTACTTCGCGCGGCGGAGAGGCCGGACCGCGCTGCTCGGCGCGTTCGCCGCCGCCGTGTCGCTCCTGCTGTCCGCTTGCGGCGGCAGCGCCACCGCCGGCGGCTCCGGCGGCAACACGCTCACCATCGGCATGACCGCGTCCGACATCCCCGTGCTCGACACCGGGCTCGCCCAGGGCCAGGGCTACGAGGGCCTGCGCTTCGTGGCGAACCAGCTGTTCGACGGCCTGACGAAGTTCGACCTGACCAAAGCCGACCAGATCCCGAAGATCATCCCCGACCTCGCCGAATCGTGGACGCCCAACGCCGACCTGACGAGCTGGACCTTCAAGCTGCGGCCCGGCGTCACCTTCCACGACGGCACCCCGTGGAACGCCGACGCGGCGATCTTCAACCTCGACCGCTACACGAACAAGAACAGCCCGCAGTACTACCAGGAGCTCAACGCCCAGGGCGGGTTGTCGATCGCCGGGATCAAGACCTACCACAAGGTCGACGACCTGACGATCGTGATCGACACCAACGGCCCGTGGGCCTACCTGCCCAGCGATCTCGCGACGGTGTACTTCGCCAGCCCCACGGCGGTGAAGGCCGAGGGCAACCAGGGCTTCGCCGAGAAGCCGGTGGGCACCGGGCCGTTCAAGTTCGACTCGCTCGTGCGGGGCCAGCGCATGGTGATGCTGGCCAACGACAAGTACTGGGCCGGCCGGCCCAAGGTCGACAAGGTCATCCTGCGCCCGATCCCCGACCCGACCGCCCGCGTGGCGGCCCTGCGGTCCGGTGAGGTCAACTGGATCGAGGTGCCGCCGCCGGACGACGTGCCCAACCTGAAGTCGCAGGGCTTCCAGGTGCTGACGAACTCCTACGACCACATCTGGCCGTGGGTCTACAACCTCGCGAAACCGCCGTTCACCAACGTGAAGGTGCGCGAAGCGCTCAACTGGGCCATCAACCGGAAGGCACTGGTCGACAACATCCTCAAGGGCACCGCGGAACCCGCCCTGGGCTACGTGCCCCACGCCAACGCGGCGTACGAGCCCGCCGACGACGCCTACGGCTACGACCCGGCCAAGGCCAAGCAACTGCTCGCCGAAGCCGGCTACGCAGGCGGGTTCACCATGACGCTGTCCTACCCGACCAGCGGCTCCGGCAACATGGTCCCGACCCCGATGAACACCGCGCTGCAGACCGACCTCGCCGCCGTCGGGGTGAAGGTCCAGCTCAAGCCCATCGAGTGGGCGGCCATGCTGACCGACTTCTTCAGCGGCAAGATCCCGGACAACGCCGACGCCCTCAACATCTCGCTGAGCTACCAGCAGGAAGGCTTCTGGCGCAACTGGTTCGGCACCGGTTCGACGGCCAACGCGGGCAAGTACAGCAACCCCCAAGTCGACGCCCTGTTCGCCAAGGCGCGCACGGTGCTCGACGACAAGGCGCGGGCGAGCCTCTACTCGCAGGCCGCGCAGATCCTCGCGAAGGACTCGCCGTGGCTCGTCGTGGTCGACGACCGCAACCCGCGTGTCCTGTCATCCAGCGTGCACGGCTTCGTGCAGGCGCAGTCCTGGTTCGCCGACCTCACCCAGCTGTCCGTCGGCTGACCGGCCCCACCGAAAGGAGATCGCCATGGCGATGCCTCGCGGCCGCATCCGCGGCTTCGTGCGCAGGCCGACGCCGCAGGAGCTGTCGGAGCTCGGCGCGACCGAGCACCTGTCCCTCACCCCGCGGGAAGCCGAGCAGTACGCGCAGATCCTCGACCGGACGTTCGCCGGCGTCGACCGGCTGGACGAACTGCACGCGCCCACCCCGCCGTTGACCTACACCGACCGCGATCCCGGCGGCCCGGTCGACGACACCGAGGACCCGTTCCACGCGTTCATCCGGCGCTGTCACGTGAAAGGCGCGCCGGGCGGGCCGCTCGCGGGACTCACCGTCGGCGTCAAGGACAACCTCGCCGTGGCGGGGGTGCCGGTCACCAACGCTTCACGGACGCTGAGCTACACGCCGACGTCCGACGCGGTCGTGGTGTCCCGGCTGCTCGCCGCGGGCGCCGACGTCACCGGCAAGACGAACCTGGACGACTTCTCCACGTCCGGCACCGGCGAGTCGAGCTGGTACGGCCCGGCCCGCAACGCCGTCGACCCCACCCGGTCGGCCGGCGGCTCGTCGGGCGGCTCGGGATCGGCCGTCCGCTCCGGCGCGGTCGATCTCGCAATCGGCGTCGACGAGGGCGGTTCGGCCCGGATTCCCGCGTCCTTCAACGGGATCGTCAGCATCAAACCGACCCAGGGCCTGGTTCCCTCCCACGGGCTGACGTACATGGACCACACGATCGACGCCGTGTGCCCGATGGCGGGCACGGTGGAGCTGACCGCCCGGATGCTCGACGTGATGAGCGGGCACTCCGACCGCGACCCGCAGTGGGTCCGGGGCACGGCCGAGCCGACGAACGCCGTCGCCGCGCTCGGCGAAGGGGTGGCCGGTCTGCGGATCGGTGTGGTGACCGAAGGGCGCGACCCGGCCCTGTGCGAGCCGGGCGTGCTCGCCGCGTTCGAGTCCTCGTGCGCCGCACTGGAGGCCGCCGGCGCGACCGTGACCCCGGTTTCGATTCCCCTGTGGACGGACGCGTGGGCCATCGAAACCACGTTGCTGATGCATCTGGCGTGGCTCAACGCCCAGTCCGACGGTGCCGGCTACACGCACCTCGGCGAGGTGGACGTCGAGCGGACCCACGCCTTCGGCCTCGTCCGGCGGCTCGAGGCGGACTCGTTCCCGCCGTTCTTCAAGGTGTGGCTGCTGGGCGGAAGGTACTTGCACGACAAGTACTTCTCCACCTACTTCGCCAAGGCCGCGAACCTGCGGCGGGCCCTGACCGCACAGCTTGATGCGGCATTCACCGGGTTCGACCTGCTGCTCACCCCGACCACACCGCAGGTCGCGCCGGTGCTGCTGGACCGGCCCGCCGAGGACCCGGAGCTGCTCGCCCGCGGCACCACGATGGTCAGCAACACCTGCGTGCTCAACCTCACGGGGCACCCGGCGCTCGCGGTGCCGAGTGGCGTGGACCCGGAAACCTCGATGCCGGCATCGATCCAGATCATCGCGCCGCGGTGGCAGGACGCACTGACGTTCCGGGCGGGCGCGGTCGTGGAGGACGCGGCGGGTGTGATGCCGGGCGGGATCACGGCCCAGCCCGCCACCCGGCCCGAACCGCAGCCGGCCGGTTCGCGGTGATCGAAACCGTGCCCGCGCGGGCACCCGTGTCCGGCCCGGTGCCCGGCTCCGGGCCGGACGCTCGCCGCCGGTTCCACCTCGTCGTCGTGGTGGCCGGCGTCGGGTTCGGGCTGACCGCGCCGTTCACGGCGCTGCTCGTGGTGGGGCTCGGCGGCCCGCCGTCGTGGGCGGCCTTCGTGGTCTCCTCGATCGGGCTTTCCCTGCTGCTGGTCGATTTCCTCGGCACCCGGTTCGTGCCGCGGGTGTCCTCGCGCACCGCGCTCACGGTGTCGTTGCTCGTGTTCGGCGTCGGCTGCCTGCTCTCGGCGGCCACCACCAGCTGGGAGGTCGTCGGGCTCGCGCGGGTGCTGCAGGGGTTCGGCACGGCTTTGTTCATGGGCGGCGGGATCGCGCTCGCCGTCCGGCTCGTCGGCGAACGGGTGCGCGGGAGCGCGATCGGCACGTTCAACGCGTTCTGGTTCCTCGGCGTCGCGACCGGTCCGCTCGGCGGTGGCCTGATCGCGGCGGTGGTGCCGGGACCCGACGGGTTGCGGCTGCTGTTCGGCGTGTGCGCGGCGGTGAACCTGGCCGGTGCGGTGGCGGCGTGGTTCCTCGCGCCCCGCTGGGTTTCCGCCGTCCGGCCCCGGCTCGGGCTGCCCGCGGGCCTGGGAGTGCGCGGCCGCCGGATGTGGTCGGTGCTCGTGCTGACCGGGCTCGGGCAGGCGGTGCGGTCCGGGCTCGCGCTGACGCTGGTCCCGTTGCTGGGCGCGCAGCTCGGCATGGGCTGGGTCGCCTTGGGGCTGGCGTTGTTCGCGATGTCGGTCACCGACGTCGGCGCGATGCACTTCGGCGGCCGGTTCGGCGACCGGCACGGGCGGCTGCTCCCGCTGGCGGCCGCGCTGGCGTGGGGCACCGTCGCCGTGCTGACCCTCGCCACCGTGGTCCGCGGTCCGGTCGCGTTCGCCTTCGGGGCGCTCGCCACCGGCGTCACCGTCGGCACCACGTGGGTCGTCCCGGCCGCGATGACCGTCGATCTCGCCGAGGACCCGGACATCGCGCTCGCCGCGTACCGGATCGCCTGTGACATCGGGATGCTCGCCGGCGGGCTGCTCGCCGGAGTGGGCATCGCCGTCGGCGGCGTGCACACCGCGCTCGCGGCCACGGCCGTCTGCCTCTTCGGCGGTCTCCTGCTCACCCTCACCGTCCGGGAGACGCTGCCCGCCGTCCCCACCTGTCCGTCGTCAAGGAGGAAACCGTGCCGCTGCCCGCACCCGAGGAGTTCGCCGTGTTCGCCGCGAACTCCGACATCACCCTCACCCCGGAACGCCTCGCGCAGGCCTACGCCACACACACCCACTACCGCGCGGACCTCGAACGCCTGCGGCGCCTGCCCCTGCCGTTCACCGAGCCGGTCAGCGAACCGGCCACCGCGCTCGCCTGGATCAGCAAGGGAGGCACCGCATGACCGACCTCGCCGACCTCACCGCGACCGAGCTGCTCGCCGCGTTCGCCGCCGGCACCGCGACCCCGAGCGAAGCCGTCGCGGCCTGCCTGGCCCGCATCGAGGCCACCGACCCCGGGCTCAACTCGGTGATCACCCTGCTCACCGACTCCGCGCGGGCGAAGGCGGCCGAATCGGACGCGCGCTGGCGCGAGGGCACCGCCCGGCCGCTGGAGGGAGTTCCGTACGGGCTCAAGGACATCGTCGCCACGGCCGGGATCAGGACGACCGGCGGCTCGGCGCTGTATCGCGACTACGTGCCGGAGACGGACGCGGTGCTCGCGGCCCGGCTCGCCGACGCCGGCGGGGTGCTGCTCGCCAAGCTCGCCACGTTCGAGTTCGCCTGCGGCGGCGCGGTGAACAAGACGTTCGGCCCCACCCGCAACCCGTGGGACCCGCGGCGCACCACCGGAGGCTCGTCGTCCGGCTCCGGCGCGGCGGTCGCGACGGGCCAGGTGCCGCTGGCGATCGGCACCGACACCGGCGGCTCGATCCGCATCCCGAGCGCGTTCTGCGGGATCACCGGGATCAAGGCGACCTACGGCCGGGTGCCCCGCCACGGCGTGATGGGGCTGTCCTGGACCATGGACCACGCCGGGCCGATGACCCGCAGCGTCGCCGACGCCGCGCTGATGCTCGACGTGATCGCCGGGCCCGATCCGCTCGACCCGACCACCCTGCCCGCGGAGGACAGCCCGTTCAGCGCGGCGGTGGGCCGGGACGTCAGCGGCATGCGGGTGGCACGGGATCGCGCGTTCCTCGAAGGCGACCTGCACCCCGCGGTCGCCGAGGCGTACGAGTCGGCGCTCGGCGAGCTGACCGGGCTCGGCGTGGAGCTCGTCGACGTGGAGCTTCCGACGTTCGAGCTCGCCGCCGTCGCCGGCTGGTGGATCATCTACGCCGAAATGCTCTCCCTGCACGAAGAGCACGTGTCGGGAATCGAGGACCGCGACGAGATGGGCGCGTCGCTGCTGGGCGCGGCTCCGTTCGTGAGCGCCGCGGACTACCTGCGGGCGCTGCGGCTGCGCCCGGTGTTCCAGCGTGAGCTCGACGCCGCGATGGCCGGCTGCGCGGCGCTCGTGACGCCCGGCCTGAGCGCGCTGCCCCCGTTCATCGCCTCCGAGATGACGTCGGACCTCGGCAACCGCGAGGTGCCGTGGCTCGACGCCGCCTGCCGCACGAGCGTGCCGTTCAACCTCACCGGCTCCCCGGCGCTGGTGCTGCCCTCGGGCGAGATCGGCGGACTGCCGGGGAGCCTGCAGTTCGTCGGCCGCCCGCGCGACGAGGCCACGTTGTTCGCCCTCGGCGGTGCCTACCAGGCCGCCACCACCCACCACCTGCGCCGCCCGGCCCTGCCCGCGGCCGCTTGAGGAGGACGCGATGTACCTGACCATCACCGAAGCCGCCGCGGCACTGCGCGCCGGCGAGACCACGTCGGTGGAACTCACGACCGCGGCCTACGCGGCCGCCGACGCCCACGACGAGGCACTGGGGGTGTACCTGGCGCGGTTCGACGAGACGGCGCTGGCCGCCGCCGCGAAGGCCGACGCGGAGCTGGCCGGCGGCGTCGACCGCGGCCCGCTGCACGGAATCCCGTTGGGAATCAAGGACATCATCGCCACCGAGGAGGGCGAGACCACCGCGCAGAGCCTCGTGCTCGACCGCGCGTGGGGCGCCGGCGGGGACGCTCCCGTCGTGGCGCGGCTGCGGGCCGCCGGGGCGATCGTCACCGGCAAGACCAGCACCATGGAGTACGCGATCGGCACGCCCGACCCCGACAAGCCGTTCCCGATCCCGCGCAACCCGTGGAACACGGAGCGCTATCCCGGCGGTTCGAGCTCGGGCACCGGGAGCGGGGTGGCGGCCGGGCTGTTCCTCGGCGGACTCGGCACCGACACCGGCGGCAGCATCCGGTACCCCGCGACCAGCTGCGGGATCACGGGTCTCAAACAGACCTTCGGCCGCGTCCCGAAAGCCGGGTGCGTGCCGCTGGGCTACAGCTACGACCACATCGGACCGATGGCGCGCAGCGCCGAAGACTGCGCGGTGATGCTCGCCGTGCTCGCCGGTCACGACAGCAGCGACGCGACGTCGGCCGACCGCCCGGTCGACGACTACACCAGCGGGCTCACCGGCTCACTCGCCGGGCTGCGGATCGGCATCGACCGCCTCCTCGACCGCTCGCCGCTCACCGCGCCGGAGCTCGACCCGGCGCTGGACGCGGCCGTCGCCGAGCTCGTCGCGTCCGGGGCCGAGGTCGTCGACGTGCGGCTGCCGCTGTACGACGAGCTCAAGACCGCCACGATGGCCGGGCTCTCGGCCGAGGCGTACGCCTACCACCAGCCGGACCTGCGCTCGCGCTGGACCGACTACGGGGCCGGCACCCGCATGGCGGTCGTCACCGGCGCCCTCGTCAGCGCGGGTGACTACGTCCAGGCCCAGCGCGTCCGGCGCGTCGGACAGCGCCAGGTCGCCGCCCTTTTCGCCGACGTGGACCTCATCCTCACGCCGACGAGCGCGTGCGGCGCCCCCGAGGTGGACAAGCTGACGCTCGACAAGATCGTCGACGCGCTCCACACGCCCTACTGGAACGCGCTCGGCAACCCCGCGATGTCCGTGCCCATGGGTTTCACCGCCGACGGGCTGCCGCTCGGCCTGCAGATCGTCGGCAAGCCGTTCGACGAGGCCACCGTGCTCGCGGCCGGGTACGCCTACCAGCAGCGCACCTCCTGGCACCGCCAGGTTCCCCCGCTGTCGTGAACCCCGTACGAGGAAAGGAAACTCCCGTGACACCCGATCCCGCGACCGTCGTCCCCGCCCTGCTCTCCGCCGCCGGTGTGACGCCGTCGGCCGAGGAAACCGCGCTCCTCATCGCCGGCTACCCGTCGCTCTCCGAAGAGATCGAGAAGCTCTACGCGGTGCCGGAGGCCCGGTACGAGGAGCCGGGCCTGATCTTCCGCGCCGAGCTGTAGGCGTTCTGCTGAGGCGTTCCGCGTGAACGCCTCAGCAGGCCGGCCCTGTCGGATCAGTCCGAAGTGGACTCACGCTGTTCGCCGCGCGCCAGCACGGAGTGGCGGCGGCTGTAACCGAAGTAGACGGCCATCCCGATCACGAACCAGATCGCGAAGCGCAACCACGTCTCCGGCTTCAGGAACGTGATCAGCCAGATCGAGAAGACCACCCCGATGATCGGCACCACCGGCATCCCCGGCGTCCGGAACGTGCGGGGCAGATCGGGGCGCTTGTACCGCAGCACGATCACCGCGATGCACACCACCACGAATGCCAGCAGAATCCCGATGTTGGTGAGCTCGGCGGCCTCGCCGATCGGCAGGAACCCGGCGATGACCGCCGACGCCACGCCGAGGATCCACGTGGTGCGGGTGGGCACCTTGCGCACCGGGTGCGTCTTGCCGAACCACTTCGGCAGCAGGCCGTCGCGGCTCATGGAGTAGCCGACGCGCGTCGCGCCGAGCAGGAAGGTGAACAGCACGGTCAGGATGCCGATGATGGCGCCGACCGCGATCACCGCGCCCAGCCAGCCCAGGCCCACCGACGCGAACGCGCTGGAGAACGCCGCTTCGGGGTCGATGTCCTGGTAGTTCACCATGCCGGTCAGCACGAGGCACGCGAGGACGTAGAGCACCATCGAGATCGCGAGCGAGTACAGGATCGCCTTCGGCATGTGCTTCTGGGAGTCCTTCGACTCCTCGGCCGCGGTGGACATGGCGTCGTAGCCGAAGACCGCGAAGAAGACCGTGGCCGCACCCGTGAACGCGCCGCTGACGCCGAAGGGGAAGAAGTTGGTGTAGTTGCCCGTCTTGATGTGGAAGGCGCCGACCACGATCACCAGCACCACGAGCGCGACCTTCAGGTACACCAGCAGCGTCTCGAACCGCGCCGCGTTTTTCATGCCCTGGTTGAGGATGAACGCGATGAGCAGGCACAGCACCACGGCGAACAGGTTCACCACGTACGAGCCGTGCGCCACGCCCTCGGGCTCCGTGCCCGGCGCGCCCGACATCCACTGCGGCAGCGAGACGTGCAGGAAGCCCAGCAGGTCGTTGAAGTAGCCGGAGATTCCGATGGCGACCACCGCCACGATCGCGGTGTACTCCAGAAGCAGGTCCCACCCGATGAACCAGCCGACGATCTCGCCCAGCACCGCGTAGCCGTAGGTGTAGGCCGAGCCGGCGCGCGGGATCAGCCCGGCGAACTCGGCGTACGAGAACGCCGCCGCCGCGCTCGCGACGCCCGCGATGAGGAACGAGATCAGCACGGCGGGGCCGGCCGTCTGGTTGGCCACCGCGCCCGCCAGCGAGAAGATCCCGGCACCGATGATGCCGCCCACGCCGATCGCCGTCAGCTGGCGCAGCCCCAGCGTGCGTTGCAGGCCGTCACCGCCGCTCTCGATCGTCTCGATCGGTTTGCGCCGGAAGATGCCGGACCCTGTTCCCAGGCTGCGCGGAGCGGACATCGATGTCTCCTCATACGTCGTGAACCGAGCCCGGGTCACGGGCTCTGGCAGCGCACCGTACTAGGCCGTGTCCGCTGTGTCACCGATGTTCCGAAGCGGGCGGGAACTCAGCCCGCCGCGGTGTCCTCCGCGGCCTGGGACGCGGCGCGCGCGGGCCGGGACACGTCGCCGGAGCGGACGGCGCCCGCGGCGAAGAAGGTGAGGAGCTCGGCGATCTCGGGTGGGTCGTCGAGCTGGGGGCAGTGGCCCCAGTCCTCGCGCACCAGGAGGCGGCTGTGCGGCACGAGGGTGTGCAGGCGGCGGCCGGCGGCCGAGGAGACGAGCTTGTCCTTGCCGCAGGCCACGACCAGGAGCGGGACGTGCACGCGGTCGAGCTGGTAGGCGTCGGCGAGCTCGGTGACGAGCTGGCGCGCCTGCTCGAGGCGGGAGGTGGTGGCGCGGTAGTCGGGGAAGAGCGTGGTGAAGCGGCGGACCTGGCCGGCGTCGGCGGTGCCCGCGTCGGCGTACAGCAGGCGGGGGACGACCTGCTCGGCGACCGCGCGGACCAGGAACCCGGGTACGGGCAGCGGGAGCGCGGAGTACAGCCGCAGCGGCAACGGGTTGCGTGCGACCGTGCGGACGAGCCACGAGTCGACGAAGCCGGGCGCGGCGATCGACACGACGCCGACGAGCGGCAGCCGCGGGTTCTGGGCCGCGCGCAGGCCGAGCGTGCCGCCGAGGGAGTTGCCGGCGAGCACCACCGGGCCGAGCACGGCCTGCTCGCGCACGACGGCGGCGGCGAACGCGTCGAGCTGGGGGAGCATGGGGCCCGGGCGCAGGGGCTGGGCGTCGCCGAAACCGGGCAGGTCCACGGCGACGGCCGCGATGCCCGCGGTGGCGAGCTCGGCCAGCACAGGACGCCAGGTGTCGGCGCTGTCGCAGTAGCCGTGGAGCAGCACCAGCCGGGGTGCGCGGGGTTTCCCGGTGCCCCGCTTGCGGGACCGCTTGGGCGCCTCGGCCTCCACCACCGGTGGACCG
Organism: Amycolatopsis sp. NPDC001319; assembly: GCF_042896185.1. Lineage (NCBI taxonomy): Bacteria > Bacillati > Actinomycetota > Actinomycetes > Pseudonocardiales > Pseudonocardiaceae > Amycolatopsis > Amycolatopsis sp. NPDC001319. The sequence goes on from NZ_JBIAWY010000009.1 coordinate 74,022, forward strand.
ACTTCGAGCACCCGCGTCCGCACTCCGGCGAAGCGCCGGAAGGAGATCCGGACGGGATCCGGTTCGCTGCTGGGCCGGCCGCCCCGGACAGCGGGTGCGGGCCGCTTCGATGCGGTCATGTCTACAGGTTAACCGTTCAAGGTCGAGTTCTGGTCGAACATCGGGGGTAACAAGCCGATTGCGAACTCGGGGTGTTGACGGTTAACGGAATGCGGCGTACAAGCACCGGCCCGGGCTGATCCGTGACGGAAAAGCCCAGGCCGGAGGGTTTCTGTCGACTCAGCGGGTGAAAACGATCTTGCCCGCGGTCTCGCCGTCGAGCATCGCCCGGAACCCCGCCTCGGCCTCGGCCAGCGGCAGTTCGGTCCCGATCCGGGGCTTGATCCCCTTGAGGTCGAGGTAGCTCAGCATGTCGGCCAGCTCGTCGCGCGTGCCCATGGTCGAGCCGGCGACGCGCAGCTGCAGGAAGAACACCCGCTGCAGGTCGGCCGACGGGTCCGGGCCGCTCGTGGACCCCGATACCACCACGATGCCGCCCGGCTTGAGTGACTTGAGGGTGTGCGCCCAGGTGGCCTTGCCCACGGTCTCGAACACCGCGTCGACCCGCTCGGGAAGCCGCGCGCCGGACTCGAACGTCTGGTGCGCGCCGACGTTCTCGGCCACCGCGCGCTTCTCCTCGCTGCGGCCGGTCACCCACACGCGGAAGCCCGCCGCGCGCCCGAGCGCGATGAGCGCCGTGGACACGCCACCGGACGCGCCCTGCACCAGCATCGTCTGGCCGGGGCGCAGGCCGGACTTCACGAACAGCATCCGGTACGCGGTCAGCCACGCCGTGCCCATCGTCGCGGCTTCGGGGAACGTGAGCCCGGCCGGCTTGGGCACCACGTTGCGCGCGGGCACCACGACCTGCTCGGCGAACGTGCCCTGGTGCTTCTCGGTCAGCAGGGTGCGCTTCGGGTCGAGTGTGTCGTCGCCCTGCCAGCCCGGGGCGTTGACCACGGAGTGGATCACGACCTCGGTGCCGTCGTCGAGCGTGCCGGCGCCGTCGCAGCCCAGGATCATCGGGAACTGGTCGGGCTTGATGCCGACGCCGCGCAGCGTCCACAGGTCGTGCATGTTGAGGCTGGCGGCCTTGACGTGCACCCGGACCCAGCCTTCGGGCACCTCGGGCTCGGGCCGCTCGCCGGCGACGAGAGAGTCGAGCGGGGCCTCGGCGTTGGGTTCCTTCGCGTATACGGCGAACATGGCAGCAACCTACCGCCCCTGGGCGCGCCGACGCAGCCTGGCGCGCGTAGGCTCACACCTGTGTTCAACGGGCTGGCCGACTGGTGGGACGGGGTCGAGCTGTGGCTCGCCCAGGCTTGGTTCCCCGTCCAGTTCGTGCTGGTCATGGTCGTGGTCGTCCCGCTGTGCCTGCTCGCCGCGTGGGTGATCGACAAGCTCGTGGGCCGCTTCGCCCGCTGGTTCGGCCCGGCCCGCGACGACGACAACCCGCCCTCTTAGGCTCACTCACCATGGTCAACCGTAGGCGGATCACCGCCGCACTCGTCGGTCTCCTCGTGCTGGTGCTCGCGGGCTGGCTCGTGAAGGAGAACGTCGGGGACTCGTCCTCGTCGGCCCCCGCCACGCCGAGCAGCTCCGCCCCGGCCGGCGCCTCGGGCGTCGCCGCGAAACTGCCCGGCAGCGACTCCGGGCTGCCGGTGAAACCGTTGTCCGGCTTGCCCTCGCAGGCGCGCGACACGTGGAAGCTGATCCAGGCGGGCGGGCCGTACCCCTATCCGCGCAACGACGACGTCGTGTTCGAGAATCGTGAGAAAGTGCTGCCGCGGAAGCAATCGGGTTACTACCACGAGTTCACGGTGACCACGCCGAAGAGCCCCGACCGCGGCCCGCGCCGCCTGGTGACCGGGCAGGCCAAGGAACTGTTCTACACCGACGACCACTACGCGTCGTTCGTCGTCGTGGACCCGAGCCGGTGACGCCGGCCGACGAGGCGAAGGCCGCCGCGGACGAGGCCTTCGCACGGGGCGCGTACCCGCACCTGGTCAACGGCGGCACCGTGGACAAGGCCTCCACGCTCGACGCGATCGCGAAGGCCATGTCCTTTCCGGACTACTTCGGCCGCAACCTCGACGCGTTGTACGACATGCTCACGGACCTGTCGTGGCTGCCCGCCGGAGAGCACGTGCTGATCTGGCGCGGCTCGGAAGCCTTGCGCCAGGCCGAACCGAAGAACTACCTGGCGATCCGCAGTGTCCTTTCCGACGCCCAGCGCGCGCTCGGTCCAGTCGACGGCAAAGCCGATTCCTGGCAGCTGACGGTCGTTCTCGCCGACTCGTGACCATCCCGATCCCCGCCGGTGGAACGGGGATCGGGACGCCGGCCCTCACTCAGTCTTCGGGGACCCAGTTCGGCTTGCGCTTCTGGGCGAACGCGAGGATGCCTTCCTGACCTTCCTCGCTCGCGAAGAACCCGGCCGACAGCTCGTTCATCGCGGCGAAGCCTTCCGACGGCGTGGCCGGACGCGGCTTGCTCAGCAGGGTTTTGGTCGCTGCCAACGCCTTCGGGCCGCCGAGCGTCAGCGACTTGAGGTACCGCTGCACGGTCTCGTCGAGCTCGGCGGCGGGCACCGCGGCGTTGAGCAAACCGATCTCCACGGCCCGCCGCGCGTCGAACACGTCGCCGGTGAGGAACAGCTCGTGCGCGGCGCGGGGGTTCAGCCGCGGCAGCACCGTCAGCGAGATCACGGCCGGCACCACGCCGATGCGGACCTCGGAGAACGCGAACGTCGCCTCGGGCACCGCGATCGCGATGTCGCACGCGGCGACCATGCCGATGCCGCCGGCACGGGCCGGGCCGGCCAGGCGCGCCACGACCGGCTTCGGGCTGGTCCACAGCCGCTCGAGGATCTTCGGGAACTCGTTCACACCCTGGTCGCCGGCCCCGGCCCCGCGGGCCTCCTTGAGGTCCATGCCGGCGCAGAAGACCGGGCCGGTGTGCGTCAGGAGCACCACCCGCACGGCGTCGTCGGCGACGGCCTTGTCCAGCGACTCGGAGAGCTCGCGGCGCAGCTGCGCGGACAGGGCGTTGCGGTTGTACGGGGAGTCGAGGGTGATCGTGGCGGTGCCGCCCACCACGTCGTAGTGCACCAGTTCGTCAACCATGGCACCACAATCGCACACGGGCCCGCGGGGGAGCCTGTGACGTGCGTCGGGGGCCGCCGGGACGAGGGCGGCCCGGGCCGGGAACGACAGTGTGGCGACGCCGCCGGCCACCGTGAGCTTCGGCGCCGTCACGTCGGCGTCCAGGGTCAGGTGCCACCCAAAACGCGTATCGGATTCAGCTTTAGGTGCTGACCTGCGCAGGAGCGTGCTGCTAAAGCGGTATCCGGGTCGCGACGTCCGCGTAGCGGTGCAGCACGGCGGCGGCCACGCGCGGGTCGGTGCCCAGCGGTTCGGCGAGGAACACGGCGCGGTCGGCCTCACGCGCGTGCACCGCGATGCGGTCGGGCAGCAGTCCGGGCGCGAGGAACCACGACGCGACGACGATCCGCCGCACGCCCCGAGCCCGCAGCCGCGCCACGGCGGCGGGTACGTCGGGCTGCGCCGCGCTCGCGAACGCCTCGGTGACCGGCAGCCCCAGCTCGCCCTCCCAGCGTGCGGCCAGGTCGGCGACGGCGGCGTTGGCCCCGGCGTTCGACGAACCGACGGCGCTGACCACGACCCCGTCGCCCGGGCCCAGGCCGGCGCCGGAGAGCCGGTCGAGTGCGACGCGTTCCAGCATCGGGTCGACGCCCAGCACCTCGGACACCCGCACGTCGAAGCCCGGGCACTCCGCCTTGACCTCGGCGACGAGCGCGGGCAGGTCCACGCGTGCGTGGAACGCACTGCCGAGCAGCAGCGGCACGACGACGGCGGCGCGGTGCCCCTGTGTGTAGAGCCGGCGCAGGACGTCGGTGACCCGTGGTTGCGAGAGGTCCAGGAAGGACTCGTAGACCTCGATCCCCGGCGCCTGCGCGCGCACGCGCTCCACGAGCCCCCGCACGGTCGCGGCCGAGCGGGGGTCGCGGCTGCCGTGCGCGACGGGGACGAGGGGAGCCGTCACGGGAACCGTTCGCCGACCAGCCCGGCGGCGAGCGTGTCGCCGTCCTTCGGGTCGATGACGAGGAACGCGCCCGTGCGCGGGCTGTCGGTGTAGTCGTCCACGCCCAGCGGCTCGGCCAGGCGCAGCTCGACGCGGCCGATGTCGTTGAGGTCCAGCGAGTCCGGATCGTCCACACTGGACAGCGTCTGCTCGTCGAAGCGGGCGGTGAGCTCGGTGACCATGGCCTGGACCGTGCGCGTGCCGTGCTTCACGAGCACGCGCGCGCCCGGCTTGAGCTGCTTCGACGAGAGCCAGCACAGCGTCGCGGTGAGCTCGTCGGTGACGCGGGGCGCGCGATCGGCCACGGCGATGAGGTCGCCGCGGGAGATGTCGAGGTCGTCGGCCAGCAGCAGCGTCACGGACGTGCCGGCGCCCGCCTCGTCCAGCGGTCCGTCGGCGGTGTCGATGCGCTCGACCGTGCTGCGCAGCCCGGCGGGCAGCACCACGATCTCGTCGCCCGGCCGGATGGTGCCGGCGGCGATCTGCCCGGCGTAGCCGCGGTAGTCGAGGTACTCGGGCGTGCGCGGCCGGATCACGTACTGCACGGGGAACCGGAACGCCGCCTCGTGCGGGTCCGGCGCCACGGGCACGGTTTCCAGGTGCTCCAGCAGGGTCGGGCCGTCGTACCAGGGGGTGCGCTCGGAGGCGGTGGCGACGTTGTCGCCCTCCAGCGCGGAGACGGGAATGGTGACGACGGTGCCGTGCCCGTAGCCCAGCGATTCGGCGTGAGCGGTGAACTCCTTGGCGATGACGGAGAAGGTCTCTTCGTCGTAGTCGACGAGGTCGATCTTGTTCACCGCCAGCACCAGCCGCGGCACCCCGAGCAGGGCGAGCACGGCGGCGTGGCGGCGGGTCTGCTCCACGACACCCTTGCGCGCGTCGACCAGCAGCACCGCGAGCTGCGCGGTGGACGCGCCGGTCACCGTGTTACGGGTGTACTGCACGTGGCCCGGGGTGTCCGCCAGGACGAACGAGCGCCGTGGGGTGGCGAAGTAGCGGTAGGCGACGTCGATGGTGATGCCCTGCTCCCGCTCCGAGCGCAAACCGTCCACCAGCAGGGACAGGTCCGGAGTGGACAGTCCCTTGTCGACGGACGCGCGGGTGACGGCGTCGAGCTGGTCGGCCAGCACCGACTTCGTGTCGTACAGCAGCCGCCCGACCAGGGTGGACTTGCCGTCGTCGACGCTGCCCGCCGTGGCGAGCCTCAGCAGCGAACTCATCAGAAGTAGCCCTCCCGCTTGCGGTCTTCCATGGCCGCTTCCGACATCCGGTCGTCCGCCCGGGTCGCGCCGCGCTCGGTGAGCCGCGACGCCGACACCTCCGCGATCACGTCCTGCACGGTCACCGCGGTGGACTCGATCGCGCCGGTGCACGAACCGTCACCGACGGTCCGGTACCGCACCGACAGCTCCCGCACCTGTTCGTCCGGACGGGGGCCGCCCCAGGGACCTTCGGCCAGCCACATGCCGTCGCGCTGGTAGACCTCGCGCTGGTGGGCGTAGTAGATCGACGGGAGCTCGACCTTTTCCCGCGCGATGTAGTTCCACACGTCCGCTTCGGTCCAGTTCGACAACGGGAACACCCGCACCTGCTCGCCCGGGCGGTGACGGCCGTTGTAGAGGTTCCACAGCTCCGGACGCTGCCGGCGCGGCTCCCACTGCCCGAACGAGTTGCGCAGGCTGAAGATGCGTTCCTTGGCCCGCGCCCGTTCCTCGTCGCGGCGGCCGCCGCCGAACACCGCGTCGAACTTGTTCTCCGCGATCGTGTCCAGCAACGGCGTGGTCTGCAGCGGGTTGCGCAGGCCGTCGGCGCGCTCTTCCAAGCGGCCGTCGTCGATCCAGTCCTGCACCTTCGCGACGACCAGCCGCAGCCCGTATTTCTCGACGACGCGGTCGCGGAACTCGATGACCTCGTCGAAGTTGTGCCCGGTATCCACGTGCAGCAACGGAAACGGCACCGGCGCGGGCCAGAAGGCTTTGATCGCCAGGTGCAGCAGCAGCGTCGAGTCCTTGCCGCCGGAAAAGAGGATCACGGGCCGGTCGAACTCACCCGCTACTTCGCGGAAAATGTGGATGGCTTCGGATTCCAGCGCGACCAGGTTGTCGACCGCGGGTTCCAGAGTGGTCATCGGTCCCTCTGTGTTCGCCATCAGCCGTGCAGTCCGCACTCGGTCTTCGACTGGCCGGCCCAGCGGCCGCTGCGCGGGTCCTGCCCGGCCTCGACCTTCGCCGTGCACGGCGCGCAGCCGATGGACAGATAACCCACTGACACCAACGGGTTCTCGAGCACGCCGTGGTCGCGGATGTAGCCGTTGAACTCGTCGTCGGTCCACGCGGCGAGCGGGTTGACCTTCACGAGGCCGTTGCGCTCGTCCCAGGTGACGATCGGGGTGTTCGCGCGGGTCGGCGCGTCCACGCGGCGCACGCCGGTGACCCACGCCGAGTACTTCGCCAGCGTGTCGCGCAGCGGCACCACCTTGCGCAGGAAGCAGCACTGGTTGGGGTCCCGGGCGAACAGGTCCTTGCCGTACTCGGCGTCCTGCTCGGCCACGCTCTGCGCGGCCTGCGCGTTGACGATCGTCACGTCGGGGTACACCGTCTGCACGGCGTCGCGCGTGCCGATCGTCTCCGGGAAGTGGTAACCGGTCTCGAGGAACAAAACGTCCACATCGGACTTGACCTGGGTCGCCAGGTCGATGAGCACGGCGTCCTGCATGTTCGACGCGACGATGAAGTCGTCGCCGAACTGCTCGACCGTCCAGCGCAGTGCTTCCTCCGCCGTGGCCTGGGCCAGCTCTTTCTCCGCGCGTTCGGCCAGGGTCCGGTAGTCAGCTGTGGCCGTCATCCGAGCGTCTCCTCCGGTAGGGACAGTCCGTGGAACTTCACCGAGAACCCGCGCCGGCAGGCGCCGCAGAGCCAGCCGCCGTCTTCGGCGGGGCGCAGGTCCTCGTCACCGCAGAACGGGCAATAGTAGGGCACCGCTCGTTCCGTCGAGGTCACTGCAGCAGGCTTTCGTCGGCCCGCCCGACCCACTGCGCGAAGCGCTCGCCGGGCTCGCGGCCCTCGAGGTAGGCGCGGACCACGCGCTCGACGTAGTCGACCAGCTCGTCGGCGACGACCTTGTGCCCGCGCAGCTTGCGGCCGAACCCGGCGTCGAGGCCGAGCCCGCCGCCGAGGTGCACCTGGAACCCCTCGACCTGGCGGCCCTCGGCGTCGGTGACGATCTGGCCCTTGAGCCCGATGTCGGCGGTCTGGATGCGGGCGCACGAGTTGGGGCAGCCGTTGAGGTGCACGCTGACCGGGTTCTCCAGGTCGCCCTGCACGTCGGCGAGCCGCTTCTCGAGGTCGGTGACCAGCGCCTGCGCGCGGGCCTTCGTCTCGACGATCGCGAGCTTGCAGAACTCCAGCCCGGTGCACGCCATCACGCTGCGCCGCCACGGCGAGGGCTTGGTGTGCAGGCCCAGCTCGGCGAGCTCCGTCTCCAGGCCCGGCACCTCGGACTCGGGCACGTCGAGGACCACGAGCTTCTGCTGCGGCGTCAGGCGCACCCGCCCGGAGCCCGCGCGTTCGGCGGCCTTGGCCACGGCGAGCAGCGTCTCGCCGTTCACGCGGCCGGCGACGGGCGCGGCACCGACGTAGAACTTGCCGTCGACCTGCCGGTGCACGCCGACGTGGTCGATCGGGGCCGGCGGCACGTCCGGCGCGGGGCCGTCGAGCAGCGGGCGCTTGAGGTACTTCTCCTCCAGCACCTCGCGGAACTTCGCGGCGCCCCAGTCCTTCACGAGGAACTTGATGCGGGCGCGCGAGCGCAGGCGGCGGTAGCCGTAGTCGCGGAAGACGCTGATCACGCCTTCCCACACGTCCGGCACCTCGTCGCGCGGCACCCAGGCGCCGAGGCGCTGGCCGATCATCGGGTTGGTCGAGAGGCCGCCGCCGACCCAGACGTCGAAGCCCGGGCCGTGCTCGGGGTGGTTCACGCCGACGAACGCGACATCGTGGATCTCGTGCGCCACGTCCTGCTGGCCCGACACCGCGGTCTTGAACTTGCGCGGCAGGTTCGCGTACTGCGGGTCGCCGATGTAGCGGCGCTTGATCTCCTCGATGGCGGGTGTGCCGTCGATGATCTCGTCGGCCGCGATCCCGGCGACGGGCGAGCCCAGGATCACGCGGGGGCTGTCGCCGCACGCCTCCATGGTGGTCATGCCCGCGTTCTCGAGCTTCTGCCAGATCGTGGGCACGTCCTCGATCCGGATCCAGTGGTACTGGATGTTCTGCCGGTCGGTGATGTCCGCGGTGCCGCGCGCGTGCGTCTGGGAGATCTCCGCCAGCACGGCCAGCTGCTGCGTGGTGAGCATGCCGCCGTCGAGGCGCACGCGCATCATGAAGTAGCGGGCGTCCAGCTCCTCGGGCTCGAGCGTGGCCGTGCGGCCGCCGTCGATGCCTTCCTTGCGCTGGGTGTAGAGGCCGAACCAGCGGAACCGGCCGCGCAGGTCACCGGGGTCGATCGAGTCGAAGCCGCCGTGGGCGTAGATGTTCTCGATGCGCGCGCGGGCGTTGAGCGGGTTGTCGTCCTTCTTCGACCGCTCGTTGGGGTTCAGCGGCTCTCGGTAGCCGAGCGCCCACTGTCCCTCGCCGCGCTTCTGCCGCGGCCGGCTCTTCGCGGGGGTTTCACGCGTGGGTGAGGCCATGAGGAGTCCTCCGGTTAGTGGCTCCGGACGCCGCTGAGGTCGTGCCGCTTCGAGGCGGGCGACGGGGATCGCGGCGGGTCCGGCGCCGGCGGTCCAGATGTGGTGGGCTGGGTCGGGCGTCGGGAGTCAGCGGGCAGGCCGGCAGAGCGCGCTCGCGACCCGCAGAAGGTCGACGTGGCGGCGCGCCACGAGAAGGACACCGGCAGGACTCACCGGCCCAGATAACCACGCGTTCAGAACGTGGTTCAAACGCGTCCGGATGGTGGGAGGGCCTGCGCACGGGGCTTGCGCGCGGGCGCGGACTGTGGGTGATCGGGCTCGCTGCCTGCGGTTTTGCCGCCGAACGGGGGTCGCCAGGAAGGCCGCTCGGGAGGGGTTCCGGCCGGCTCGGGTGACGCGGAGGTTCGTTCGGCGGCCGAACTTCCGCCCGGGTGGAGCAGGGCCCGGGTCGCGCCGGGGCGGTGCGAGGGACAATGGACGTCGTGCCTGACGTAGCCGAGCTGCCTGCCGAGACCGGATTGCCCGAAAGTGCCCTGGAGGGGCTCGGGCGACGGCCGTTCGGCGTCTACGTGCACGTGCCGTTCTGCGCCACGCGCTGCGGGTACTGCGACTTCAACACCTACACCGCCGGTGAACTGGGCTCGGCCGCGTCGCCGAGGTCGTGGCTCGACGGGCTGCGCCGCGAGCTGGAGCTGGCCGCGCGGGTGCTCGGGGAGCCGCCGGCGGCCGACACGGTGTTCGTGGGCGGGGGCACGCCGTCGTTGCTGGGCGCGGGCGGGCTGGCGGAGGTGCTCGAGGTCGTGCGCGACGCGTTCGGGCTGGCGCCGGGCGCCGAGGTCACGACCGAGTCCAACCCCGAGTCGACGTCGCCGGAGTTCTTCGAACGGATCCGGGCGGCCGGGTACACGCGGGTGTCGCTGGGGATGCAGTCGGCCGCGCGGCACGTGCTGCAGGTGCTCGACCGCGTGCACACGCCCGGCCGGCCCGTGGACGCCGCGCGCGAGGCGCGGGCCGCCGGGTTCGAGCACGTGAACCTCGACGTGATCTACGGCACGCCCGGCGAGCGCCCGGAGGACCTGCGGGCCTCGCTCGACGCCGTGCTGTCCGCGGGTGTCGACCACGTGTCGGCGTACGCGCTGATCGTGGAGGAGGGCACCGCGCTCGCCCGCCGCGTGCGCCGGGGCGAACTGCCCGCGCCCGACGACGACGTGCTGGCCACCGACTACGAGATGATCGACTCCGTGCTCTCGGCCGCCGGCCTGCGGTGGTACGAGGTGTCCAACTGGGCCTCCGGCGACGCGGCCCGCTGCCGGCACAACCTCGGCTACTGGCAGGGCGGCGACTGGTGGGGCGCGGGCCCCGGCGCGCACAGCCACGTGGGCGGCGTGCGCTGGTGGAACGTCAAGCACCCGGCCAAGTACGCGTCGCTGCTGGCGGAGGGGAACAGTCCCGAAGCCGGCCGTGAGCTGCTCACCGAAGAGGACCGGCACCTCGAACGCATCATGCTCGAACTCCGGGTCGCGGAAGGACTCGCGCTCGATGCGCTCGACGCCGCCGGAATCGCCGAAGCCCGCGCCGCTGCGGCGGAAGGACTCCTGGAACCGTCCCTTCTGGACAGTCGCGGCCGCGCCGTGCTCACGGACCGCGGGCGGCTGCTCGCCGACGGTGTGGTCCGTCGCCTGGCCGGCTGAATTTTCGCTCAGCGGGCATAAAACCGGGCTGATGGTTCGTTGGTCGAAGTATCGACGAGCGAGGGAGTCGCGCATGCCGCAGGCGGTCAGGTACAGCGAACACGGCGGGATCGACGTCCTGGGAGTGGAAGAGGTCGCCCGTCCGGTGCCCGGTCCCGGCCAGGTGCTCGTGGAGGTCAGAGCCGCCGGGATCAACCCCGGTGAAGCCGCCATCCGCGAAGGCGTGTTCGCGCAGCAGTTCCCGTCGACGTTCCCGTCCGGGCAGGGCAGCGACCTCGCCGGCGTCGTCGCCGAGCTGGGTGCGGGCGTCGAGGAGATCCAGGTCGGTGACGAGGTCATCGGCTTCGTGCACACGCGCTCCAGCCAGGCCGAGTTCGTGCTGGTGGACGCCGAGAACCTGACGCCGAAGCCGAGCGGCGTGTCGTGGGAAGCGGCGGGTGGGCTGTTCGTCGCGGGCACCACCGCGTACGCCGCCGTGCGCGCGGTTCACCTGCACGACGGCGACACCCTCGTGGTGTCCGGTGCGGCCGGCGGTGTCGGCTCCCTGGTCGTGCAGCTGGCGAAGCTCACCGGTGCGACCGTGGTCGGGATCGCGAGCGAGGCCAACCACGCGTGGCTGGCGGAGCAGGACGTGCTCCCGGTGGCCTACGGCGAGGGTCTCGAAGAGCGCCTGCGCGAGGTCACCGGCGGCAAGGTCGACGCGTTCATCGACACCTACGGCGACGGGTACGTCGAGCTCGCGCTGCGCCTGGGTGTCTACACGGGACGGATCGACACCGTGATCGACTTCGCCGCCGCGCAGAAGTACAACGTGAAGACCGAGGGCAACATGGCCGCCGCGAGCGCCGAGGTCATGCGCGACCTCGCCGCGCTGGTGGACAAGGGCCTGCTCGAGGTGCCCGTCGCGGCCACCTACCCGCTGGCGCGGGTGCAGGACGCCTACCGCGAGCTGGAGCGGCGCCACACGCGCGGCAAGATCGTGCTCAAGCCCTGACGAGGCTCTGCAGTCCGCCCACGAACATCGCGAGGGCGAACTCGAAGCGGTCCTTGCTCGTCTCGCCGGTGAAGAACTGCCCCGACTGCAACAGGTTCGGGAACGCACCGGCAGGCAGGGACCGCATGTAGTCGGCCATCTGCCGTTCGCGTTCGGCGACTTCCGCCTCGTCGTAGTCGCCGAACGTCCAGCTGCTCGCTTCGTACGCGTACGCCTTGGCGTACAGGCTCAACGCGTCGCCCGCGAACACCGCCTGTTTCAGATCCAGGCCCCCGGCGCGCAGGATCGCGAGCATCGCCTCGCCCTGGCGCAGCGAGTTCGGCGTGACGGGCACCGGCGTGTTCCACGCGACCTTCGCGATGCCGGGGTAGGCCACCATCGCGCGGACCTGCTGGCGCACCTGCTCTTTCACCTGCTCGGCCCAGTTCCCGGGATCCGGCTCCGGCACCGGCACGTCGCCCAGGACCGCGTCGAGCATGAGCTCGTCGAGCTCCTCCTTGTTGGCCACGTGCGCGTAGAGCGACGCGGGCCCGGTCTCCAGCTGCTGGGCGATCCTTCGCATCGACACGGCTTCGAAGCCCTCGGCGGCGAGCAGGCCCAGCGCCGTCTTCACCACCAATTCCCGTGACAGCAACGGCTTTTCGGCGCGCCGGCGGGGGCTCGGGCCACGGCGCCACGGCGGGGGCGGGACGGTCATGGACAGCAGCCTAGACGAATCGGGCCTTGACTCGAACACCGTTCGCCGATAGAACGGTGTTCGTTACGACGAACGCCGTTCGACAAGGAGCTCACCATGATCGACCGGGAAGAAGTCCTCGCCGTGCTCAGCCGGCTCGCCGACGCCTGGAACAGCGGCGACGCCGCCGCGTACGCGAGTTTGTTCACCGAAGACGCCGATTACGTGACGTTCTTCGGGATGCGCCTGCCCGGCCGCGAGCTGATCGAGAGCTCGCACCGCGCGTTGTTCGAGGGTCCGCTGCGGGGTTCGAAGATCGGGGGACCCGGCGACGCGTCGGTGCGGTTCCCGGCCGAGGACGTCGCCGTCGTCGTCTCCGGCGGCGGTTCGGCGCTCGACGGGGGCGACGCCGTGGCTCAGGGGCGGGAGAGCACCTTGACGTTCGTGCTGGTCCGCTCGGGAACGGGCTGGCTGATCACGGCGTTCCAGAACACCCGGGTGAGCGATCCGCGCGCGGCGGCGTGATCCGATTCGGTCGGACCAGCGCGCTACGGTTCGTCCCGTGTTGATCCGTGATGTCCGCCCCTGGGGTGGCGAGCGCAGCGACGTGGAGCTGACCGGCGACCGGATCGCGGCGGTCCGCCCGCACGACCCGGCCCCGGTCGCCGACGCGATCGAGGGCCGGGGCCGGCTGCTGTTCCCGTCGTTCAGCGACGTCCACGTGCACCTGGACTCGACGCGGATCGGCTTGCCGTTCCGTCCCCACACCGGCGGCCCCGGCGTGTGGGCGATGATGACCAACGACCGTGAGAACTGGCGGTCGGCGGAGGTGCCGCTGCCGGAGCGGGTGGCGGGCACGCTGGAGCGGATGATCGCGCACGGCACCACGCGCGTCCGCAGCTACGCGCAGGTCGACGTCGACTGCGGGCTGGAGAAGCTCGACGCCGTGCTGGCCGCGAAGGACAAGTTCGCGGACCAGGCCGAGGTGCACGTGATGGCGTTCGCCCAGGCGGGCATCCTCCGGGAACCGGGCACGCTCGACGTCCTGGACGCGGCGCTGCGGTCCGGCGCGACGGTGATCGGCGGCATCGACCCGTGCACGGTGGACCGCGACCCGAAGGGCCACCTGGACGCGGTGTTCGGCCTGGCGGAGAAGCACCAGGTCGAGGTGGACATCCACTTGCACGAGCCGGGCCACCTCGGCCTGTTCTCGACGGACCTGGTGCTGGAGCGCGTCCGGGCGCTGGACCTGCGCGGCAAGGTGACGATGTCGCACGCGTACGACCTGGGCTCGATCTCCGAGTCGGTGAGCCGCCGGGTGATCGACGACTTCGCCGAGCTGGACGTCGCGATGACCACGGTGGCGCCGTCTTCCGCCGGGCAGCTTTCCTTGCTGGACCTCGTTTCCGCCGGCGTGCGGATCGGCCTGGGGAGGACGGGCAGCGCGACTACTGGAGCCCGTACGGCAACTGCGACCTGCTGGACCGGACCTGGCAGCTCGCGTTCACGCGCGGGTTCCGCCGGGACGAGCACATCGAGCTGGCCCTGGCCGTGGCGACCATGGGCGGGGCCTCGATCATGAGCCACGACGTGCCCCGCCTGGCCGGGGTGCCGGACCGCCCGGGGCTCGGCGTGGGCGACCGGGCCGATCTCGTCCTCGTGGACGGGGAGACGCCCACGAGCGCGGTGATGGACCGCGGCCGGGACCGGACGGTCCTGCACGACGGGGTGGTGGTGGCCGACGGTCTCGCAGTCGTCTGACCAGTGCCGCTAGGCGGGATGGGGGAGGGGCGCGTACGGTGGACCCAGATTAGGTAAGCCTTAGTGAATGGGTGGTGTCCGATGGCCGATGCGCCGGCGCGCAAGGGGAACCCGGGCGTGCGCTTGTCGGTTCTGCGCAAGGAGAACCTGACCCCGCACATGATCCGGATCGTGGCCGGGGGCGAAGGCCTGCGCGATTTCCAGCCCAACGCGTTCACCGACGCGTACGTGAAGGTGATCTTCAAGGTGCCGGGCGTCGAGTACCCGGAGCCGTTCGACCTGCAGCGCATCCGCGCGGAGTTCCCGCGGGAGCAGTGCCCGCGGATGCGTTCGTACACCGTGCGGTCCTACGACGAAGCGGCCGGCGAGCTCGTGCTCGACTTCGTGGTGCACGGCGACGAAGGGCTGGCCGGCCCGTGGGCGATGCGGGCGCAGCCGGGCGACGAGCTGCTGCTCGCGGGCCCCGGTGGGGTCTACGCGCCGCGCGCCGACGCGGGCTGGCACCTGCTCGTGGGCGACGAGGCCGCGTTGCCGGCCATCGCCGCGTCGCTGGAGGTCATGCCGGCCGGCGCTCGCGCGCACGTGTTCCTGCTCGTGTCCGACGCTTCGGAGGAACAACCGCTGGTGACGAAGGCCGACGCGCAGATCACGTGGCTGCACCGGTCGGCTGGTGCAGACCTCGCGGCCGAGGTGAAGGCGCTGCCGTGGCCGGGTGAGGACGTGCACGCGTTCGTCCACGGCGAGGCCGGCTTCGTGCGCGAGCTGCGGCGGTACCTGTTCGCCGAGCGCGGCGTGGCGAAGGAGTCGGTGTCGATCTCCGGCTACTGGCGCGAAGGCAAGAACGACGAGGCGTGGCGCGAGGAGAAGGCGGCCGAGCGGGCCCGCGAAAGGGCGTAATGTCGCCGGCATGAACGTGGAGACCGACCCGTCTTCGGCGGGGTTCGACGCTGACCGTCTGAAACGGATCGACCGGCATTTCGACGCCTATGTGGACGACGGGCGGCTGCCCGGTTACCTCGCGGTGGTGAGCAGGCACGGGCGCGTCGTCCACGTCGCTTCCCACGGCAAGCGGGACGTCGAGTCGGGCGCCCCCGTGGACCACGACACCATCTGGCGCATCTTCTCGATGACCAAGCCGATCACCTCGGTGGCGGCGATGACCTTCGTCGAAGAGGGCGTGATCGACCTCAACGACCCGATTTCCCGCTGGCTGCCCGAATTCGCGGCGCCGCAGGTGTACGTGAAGGGCTCGGCGCCGAGCCCGATGACGGTGCCCGCGACCGAGCCCATTCGCCTGTGGCACCTGCTCACCCACACCAGCGGCCTCACCTACGGCTTCCACCACACGCATCCCGTCGACACGATCTACCGCGCCGCGGGCTTCGAGTGGGGCACCCCGTCGGGTCTGGACCTCGCCGCCTGCACCCGCGCGCTGGCCGAGCTCCCGCTGGTCTTCCAGCCCGGCAGCGAGTGGAACTACTCGGTGTCCACGGACGTCCTCGGCCGGCTCGTGGAGGTCCTCGCGGGCAAGCCCCTGGACGAAGTCTTCGCGGAGCGGATCTTCGGGCCGCTGGGCATGACGGACACCGGCTTCTCCACGAAGGACACGGACCGCCTGGCGGCCCTGTACGTCGCGCATCCGCGGACCAAGCTGCCCACCCGCAACGAGGCTTTCGGGTCCATCGGCGTCGCGCGGCCCGACTCGTTCTCGGGCGGCGGCGGGCTGGTCTCGACCGCGGCCGACTACCACCGCTTCACGCAGATGCTGCTGCGCGGCGGTTCGCTGGACGGCGCCCGGATCCTGGGCCCGCGCACGGTCGACCTCATGGCGAGCAACCACCTGCCGGGCCACGTGGACCTGGAGGCCTTCGGGCGGCCATTGTTCGCGGAGATGCCCTTCGACGGCTTCGGCTTCGGCCTGGGCTTCTCCGTGCTGGAAGACCCGGTCAAGGCCAAAACCCTCTCCAGCCCCGGCGAATACGCCTGGGGCGGCGCCGCTTCGACGGCCTTCTGGGTGGACCCGGTGGAGGACCTGACGGTGGCGTTCTACACGCAGCTGCTCCCGTCGAGCACCCATCCCATCCGGCAGCAGCTGCGGCAGCTGGTTTACCAAGCGATCGTCGACTGAGCCTGTCGGGCGGTGCGCCGTTCGGGCGCACCGCCTGCTTCGGCTCAGCCGGCCGGTGACGTCGGGCGGTTCGGGGTCAGCGCGATCTCTCCGCGCAGCATGCGGCCGCCGTCGCCGGTGAGGCGCAGGTAGTAGTCCGAGGTGCAGTGGGTGCCGTCTTCGTCGAGAGCCCAGAGGCCGGAGCCGGCCGGGATCATGGACGCGTCTTCGGCGGTTTTGGCGATCTGGTTGCCCTCGTTGTACTCGTCGAACATCGAGATGTAGATGCCCTGGGCGCCGGCGCGGATCATGTTGTAGAACTGGCGCCACATGAAGTCGCCGTGGGCGCGTTGGCGGGCCTGGGTGTCGCCGGGCAGGACGCAGGGCTGGTAGTCGATGCCGTGCGCGGTGCAGTCGGCCTGGTCGCCGACGGTGATGGTGGTGTAGACGTTGTCGGAGTCGCCCGCGTTGCCGATCGCGCCGACCATCCAGGGCGAGAGCGCGTCGAAGGCGTGGTACACGTCGGAAAACCCGGTGCGGGTCCCGGATCCGCCGACGCGCCATTCGCGCGGCACGCCGCCGATCACGTAGCAGCCCTGGCCTTTGAACCAGTTCACCACGTCGAGGCACGTGCCGGCGTCCCACGGGTGATTGTCGTCGTTGAACCCGAAGCCCCAGACGCAGACGACGGGCTTGCCGTTCTGCCGGGCGTACGCGCTCGACGCCGTGTGCGCCGCCATCTTCGCCGTCCAGTCCGCCTTGATCTCCTGCTGCATCGAGGCCCAGCCGCTGACGTCGTACATGACGTAGAACTTCCGGCCGTACGCCTCGGCCGCAGTGCGCACCTTCTGCGCCAGGGCATCCCGCGTCGGTCCCTCACCGCCGGTCGGGTTGAAGCGCTGCAGGGCCGCGGTGTCGATGCCGTACTGGCGCAGCCACGAGAAAGGCGTGTCCACAGTCTGCTGGTCGTAGGAGGAGAACAGGCTCGCCGGCCGCCCGTCGCCCAGGTTCGCGTAGGCGCTCGGGTACGTCCGCTGGTAGTCGCGCACGTCGGGCCACGACTTGATCCCCGTGTTCGACGGTGACGGCGCCTGGCCCCAGTTTTGACTCCAGTGCCACCAGCCGTTGATCGGTGCGCCGTCGCCGGCGCAGGCGAACCAGCCCTGGTAGCCGACGGTGATCTTGCCGACCACGTCACCGGGCGGGCTCGCGGCCGCAACCCCGGCCACCGAAGGCCACGCGGCAGCCGCGGCGGCGAGCGAAAAGAAGGTACGACGGGACACGCCCATGGGGAAGCTCCTCGATGCGCGGGACAGGAGGTGGCGGCCTGGGGCGAGCATACGAATCTTTCACGCGTTTGTATAGCGGGCAGAGACTTTCTGTCGGCTTGCCGCAAGCCGGGTCACGCGGCGAAATCCCACCGTGTCGCGCCGTGGGGTTCGGCCGTGGCGACGCCCACGGCGGTGTGCAGGGTCAGCGCGTAGACGTGCCACGGCGCCGGGCCCGCGCTGGGGGCGCTGTAGGGCGCGGTGAAGGCGTCGCCGGCCACGGTCGCGGGCCAGCCGCCCGAGCGGTACACGGCGGCGAGGCGGTCCAGGACAGCGGAATCCGTGACGCGGGCGGCGGTGCCCTCCAACGTCAGGTCCAGGCCGGACAGTCGCACGCCGATGCTGCACCACGGGTTCGCCGCGAGCAGGCGCGACTTCAGGGCGCCAGGGCCGCTGGTGAAGTACAGCGCGTCGGAGTCCCACACCGCGCCCACGCCGGCCGTGTGCGGGCGGCCGTCGGCGCGGACGGTGGTGAGGAAAAACGTCAGGTCTGCGGTCGGCGAGGGGCCCAGGGCGTCACGGGCGCGGCTCCAGGGGAGCTCGGCGTGGTCGTAGATGTCCAGGTTCCGGGTGCGAGTGGGTTCAGTCATGCCAACGCGTCGAACGGCGGCACCGGGAATCGACAAGCCCTACGCGGTGAGTTTGCCGACGATCTGCCCGCCGTACGCGGCCAGCGTCTGCTCGCGTTCGTCGTGCATCAGGTACAGCGCGAACTGGTTCACACCCAGCTCCGCGAGCTCCTGCAGGCGCGCGATGTGCGCGGGGGCGGGCCCGAGCAGGCAAAAGCGGTCGACGATCTCGTCCGGCACGAAGTCGGTGGACGGGTTGCCGGCGCGGCCGTGGTGGCTGTAGTCGTATCCGGTGCGGGCGCGGATGTAGTCGGTGAGCTCGTGCGGCACCGGGCCGGAGTCGCCGTAGCGCGCGACGAGGTCCGCCACGTGGTTGCCGACCATGCCGCCGAACCAGCGCAGCTGCTCGCGCTGGTGGGCGAGGTCTTCGCCGACGTACGCGGGCGCCGCCACGCAGATCGTGATGCCACCCGGGTCGCGGCCCGCGGCGCGCGCGGCCTCGCGCACCGCGCCGATCGTCCAGCGCGCGATGGCCGGGTCGGCGCACTGCAGGATGAAGCCGTCGGCGTGCTCGCCCACGGTCTTCAGCGCCTTCGGCCCGTACCCGGCCATCCACATCTCCAGCCGCCCGTTGCGCACCCACGGGATGCGCACGGCCGTGTCGTTCATCGTGACCTCGCGCCCCTCCGCGAGGTCACGCACCACCTGCATGCAGTCGCGCACCGTGGCCAAAGTGGACGGTGGGTTCCCGACGACCCGGTGCGCCGAGTCGCCGCGGCCGATGCCGCACACGGTGCGGTTGCCGTACATGTCGTTGAGCGTCGCGAAGGTCGACGCCATCACCGACCAGTCGCGCGTGGCCGGCGAGGTGACCATCGGCCCCACCACCAGCGACGACGTCTCCGCCAGGATCCGCGAGTAGATCACGAACGGTTCCTGCCACAGCACGGCCGAGTCGAACGTCCAGCCGTACCGGAACCCCTGGTCCTCGGCGGCCTTCATCAGCCGCACGACGTCCGACGCCGGCGGGTCCGTCTGCAGCACGATCCCGAAATCCACGACGCACCCCTCAATTCAGGTACTGGTTGAGTCCACGCGACAGGAACTTCCCGTGCCCGGCCGAACCGCTGAAGCCGGAAGGAGACACCACGACCCGGCCTCGCGACAGGACAGTGTGGACCTTCCCGGTCAGCTCGAAGCCTTCATACGCCGAGTAATCCACGTTCATGTGGTGCGTCGAAGCCGACAACGTCTGAGTCGCCGCGGGATCGTAGATCACGATGTCCGCGTCCGACCCGGCCGCGATCACGCCCTTGCGCGGATACAGCCCGAACATCCGCGCCGGCGTCGCCGAGCACGTCTCGACCCAGCGGCCCAGCGTGATCTCACCCGCGACCACGCCCTGGTGCAGCAGGTCCATCCGGTGCTCGACGCCCGGCATCCCGTTGGGGATCGCGCGGAAGTCGTCGCGGCCGAGCTCCTTCTGGTCCTTGAAGCAGAACGGGCAGTGGTCCGTCGAGACCACCGACAGGTCGTTGGTCCGCAGCCCCCGCCACAGGTCGGCCTGGTGCGACTTCTCCCGCAACGGCGGCGACGCCACGAACTTCGCACCCTCGAACCCCGGCCGGGCGAGGTCCTCGATGGACAGGTAGAGGTACTGCGGGCACGTCTCCGCGAACACGTTCTGCCCCGCCTCGCGCGCCTCCGCCACCGCCGCAAGCGCTTGCGCCGCCGAGAGGTGCACGATGTAGAGCGGCGCGCCCGTCACGGCCGCGAGCGTGATGGCCCGCGAAGTCGCCTCGCCTTCCAGCTCGGGCGGCCGCGTGAGGCCGTGCTGCACCGGGTCCACCCGGCCGGCCGCCACGGCCTGCGCGGCCAGCTGGTCGATCGCGATGCCGTTCTCCGCGTGCATCATGATCGTCGCGCCGATCTCACGCGCCTGCTGCATCGCCAGCAGGATCTCGCCGTCGGTCGAGTAGAACACGCCCGGGTAGGCCATGAACATCTTGAACGAACCGACGCCCGCGTCCACACAGGACTGCATTTCCTTGAGCGTGGAATCGTTCACGTCCGACATGATCATGTGGAACCCGTAGTCGATCGCGCAGTTGCCGTCGGCCTTCGAGTGCCACTTGTCCAGGGTGGACTGCAACGACGTGCCCTTGGCCTGCACGGCGAAGTCGATGATCGTGGTCGTCCCGCCCCAGGCCGCCGCGGTGGTGCCCGTCTCGAACGTCTCCACGGAATGCGTGCCGCCGAACGGCATCTCCATGTGCGTGTGCGCGTCGATCCCGCCGGGCAGCACATACTTTCCGGTGGCGTCGATGGTCTCGTCGGCACCGAGTCGCCCGAGCACGCCGGGTGCGGCGACGGCGGCGATGCGCTCGCCGTCCACCAGCACGTCGGCGAGCACCGCACCGGACGGTGAGACGACCTGGCCACCCTGGATCAGGAGCGTGCTCATCAGGCCTCCGTCAGGGGTCCGTAGCTGTCCGGGCGGCGGTCGCGGTAGAACGCCCACAGGTCGCGCACCTCGGCGAGCCGGCCCATGTCGAGGTCGCGTACCACGATCTCCTCCTCGGTGTCCGACGCGGCGTCGCCCACGAGCTGCCCGCGCGGGTCCGCGAAGTACGACTGGCCGTAGAAGTCGTTGTCGCCCAAAGGTTCCACGCCGACGCGGTTGATCGTGCCCACGTAGTACTCGTTCGCCACCGCGGCCGCCGGCTGCTCCAGGCGCCACAGGTACTCCGACAGGCCGCGGCTGGTCGCCGACGGGTTGAACACGATCTTCGCCCCCGCCAGGCCCAGCGCGCGCCAGCCCTCGGGGAAGTGGCGCTCGTAGCAGATGTAGACGCCGATGCGGCCCACCGCCGTGTCGAACACCGGGTAGCCGAGGTTGCCGGGCCGGAAGTAGAACTTCTCCCAGAACCCCTTCACCTGCGGGATGTGGTTCTTGCGGTGCTTGCCCAGGTACTTGCCGTCCGCGTCGATCACCGCCGCGGTGTTGTAGTAGACGCCCGGCTGCTCCTGCTCGTACATCGGCACCACCAGCACCACGCCGTGGCGCTCGGCCACCTCCTGCATGAGCTTCGTGGTCGGGCCGTCGGGGATGCCCTCGGTGTAGGAGTAGTAGTCGGCGTCCTGGATCTGGCAGAAGTACGGGCCGTAGAACAGCTCCTGCAGGCAGACGACCTGGGCTCCCTGCGAGGCCGCCTTGCCGATGGCGTCGACGGCGTTGGCGATCATCGAGTCCTTGTCACCCGTCCACCGCTGCTGGATCAATCCGGCTCGAACCAGGTCGCTCACTTGTCTCCTCCTTCTTCACGGGCAGGGCGAGCAGCCAGTACGCGACGAACGCGCCGGCGAAGCCGATCACCCAGTTGTAGTCGTAGAGCGGTTTGAGGAACGGGATGAGACCGTCCGCGGGGAAGGGGCCGCCGTAGGCTCCGCCGACCGCGAGCACTGCCCCCACCAGCGTCGCGACGAGGGCGCGCCAGTTCCAGCCCCCGCGGAACCAGTACACCCCATCGGGCGTGTAGAGATCGCGCAAACGAAGCCGCGTCCGGTTGACCGCCCAGTAGCCGGCCACCAGCACGCCGGCGACGGCGCCGAGCAGGCCGCCGTAGAACCCGAGCCACGCGAAGATGTAGATGCTCGGGTCGGAGTAGAGCCGCCACGGCTGGATCGCGACGCCGAGGATGCCCGTGATCAGGCCGCCGATCGCGAAGGTGATGCGCTTCGGGAAGGCATTGGAGAAGTCGTAGGACGGGCTCACGACGTTGGCCGCCAGGTTCGCCGAGATCGTCGCGAACACCAGCGCGGCCAGCGCCACGACCACCACGATCGGACTGGAGAAGCGGTCCGCGAGCTGCGCGGGGTCCCAGATGTCCTCGCCGTAGAGCACGTGGCCGCCCGACGTCGTGAGGATCGCGACGATCGCGATGAACGTCATCGTGGTCGGCAGGCCGAGGATCTGCCCGCGCACCTGCTTGCGCTGGCTGCCGCCGAAGCGCGTGAAGTCCGGCATGTTCAGCGAGAGCGTGGACCAGAACGCGATCATCGCCATCAGCGACGGCGCGAACACCTTCCAGAAGTCCGGGCCCCAGCCGAGCTTGCCGCCGTCTTCGAGGATCGGGCCGAGACCGCCGGCCTTCACGAGCACGTAGCCGAGCATGATGAGGAACCCGACGGACACGAGCGGCGCCGTCCAGTTCTCGAACTTGCGCACCGCGTCCATGCCGCGCCAGATGATCAGCATCTGCACGATCCAGAACACGGCGAAGCTCAGCCACAGCGTCCAGTGCTGGCCCCACACCACCGTCGAGTCGCGCCAGCCGGAGCCGGCGAGGCGCCCGACGATCACGTAGATCGCCTCACCGCCCACCCACGTCTGGATGCCGAACCAGCCGCACGCGATGAACGCGCGCAGCAGTGCGGCCAGGTTGGCGCCGCGCAGGCCGTAGAACGCGCGGGCGAACACCGGGAACGGGATGCCGTACTTCGTGCCGGCGTGGCTGTTGAGCAGCATCGGCGCGAGCACCACGATGTTGCCGATGGTGATCGTGATGAGCGCCTGGACCCAGTTCATGCCGAGCGCGATGAGCGACGCGGCCAGGGCGTAGCTGGGGATGTTGTGCGCCATCCCCATCCAGAGCGCGAAGTAGTTGTACGTGGTCCAGGTGCGTTTGGCGACCGGGACGGGGGCCAGTTCCTCGTTGAAGAACCGGCTGCCCGCGAGGGACCGCACATCGGCGAGTTCCACGCGGCCGTCGGCGTGTTCGCGTGTCGTCGGCTCCATTGCGGAATCCTGCGCGCCTGTCGAGGGCGGGTGGCAGAGGCAGACTGTTCACTCTTCGCGTGCGCTCGGCGCAGACTGTCGATTGCGCTTCGCCGCCCGGCAGTGCATGACCTGCGTCACAATCTGCCGGTATCTTCTGCGCAAAGTGAACGAAACACGACGGCAGTTCTCCACAAGATCTCCACAGCTCACCCGGATGGCCTCCACGCCGGTTCCCTAGAGTCAGCGACATGGACAAAGGGGGACGGCGGGTGCTGGTCGTCGAGGACGACCTCACGATCGCCGCGTCGATCGCGGCCCGGCTGCGGGCCGAGGGGTTCACCGTGGACGTGGCCCACGACGGTCCGGCCGCGGTGGCGGGCGAAGCCGAGTTCGGCCCCGACCTCGTGGTGCTCGACGTGATGCTGCCGGGGTTCGACGGGCTCGAGGTGTGCCGCCGGATCCAGGCGCGGCGGCCGGTGCCGGTGCTCATGCTCACCGCGCGGGCCGACGAGACCGACCTGCTCGTGGGCCTCGGCGTGGGGGCCGACGACTACCTGACCAAGCCGTTTTCGATGCGCGTGCTCAGCGCCCGCGTGAGTGCCCTGCTCCGGCGGGTCGAACGGTCGGCGCAGGCCACGGCCCCGGAACGGATCGTGCTGGGCGACCTGGAGATCGACATCGACCAGCGCCGGGTGGCCCGCGGCGGCGTGCCCGCGCAGCTCACGCCCATCGAGTTCGACCTGCTGGTGCACTTCGCGCGCCGGCCGCGAGCGGTTCAGCCGCGCGAACGGCTGCTCAGCGAGGTGTGGGACTGGGACGTGCCGGCGGGCGGCGCCGGCACCCGCGCGGTCGACAGCCACATCAAGGCGTTGCGGCGCAAGCTCGGCGTGGATCTCATCCGCACCGTGCACGGGGTGGGCTACGCGTTGGAGGTGCCGGCGTGAAGGCGCTGCTGTCGAAGGCCGTCGACTTCCTGCCGCGGCCGCTCGACCCGATCCGGTCGATCAAGCTGAAGCTGGCGATCCTCATGCTGGCCGCGGGGGCGATCGCGTTTCTCTTCTTCTGGTCCCGCATCGGCTGGCTGCCGCCCGCGACCACGATCACGGCCATGCTCATCGCCCTGGTCACGTCGCAGATCCTGGCCCACGGCATGACCCGGCCACTGCGGGAGATGACGGCGGCGGCCCGGGCGATGGCGAAGGGCGACTACACGCGCCGCATCCGCGCGACGGCCCGCGACGAGGTCGGTTCGCTGGCTCAGGCGTTCAACCAGATGGCCGCCGACCTCGCGACCGCCGACCAGCAGCGGCGCGAGCTGATCGCGAACGTCTCGCACGAGCTGCGCACGCCCATCACCGCGTTGAGCGGCGTGCTGGAGAACCTGGTGGACGGCGTTTCGTCGCCCGACACCGCGACGCTGCGCACGGCCCTGCACCAGAGCGAACGGCTGGGCCGGCTCGTCACCGAGCTGCTGGACCTCTCGCGCATCGACGCCGGGACGCTGTCGCTGGACCTTTCGCGGGTGGACCTCGAGGATCTGCTGGCCGAGGTCGCCGCTGAGGCGGAGGCGATGGCCGCGGCGGCGGGGCGCGGTGTGCGCTTCGACGTGTCGGTGTCGCCGCCGGGCGCGTGTGTGCGGGCGGATCGCGAGCGGCTCTACCAGGTCGTGGTGAACCTGCTGGAGAACGCCGCTCGGCACGGTCCCGCCGGTGGCTCGGTGGAGGTCCGCGCGGTCGTGGCCGCGGGGGAGACCCGCATCGAGGTCCGTGACGAAGGCCCCGGCATCCCCGCCGCCGACCGCGACCGCGTCTTCGAACGCTTCACCCGCGGCGAACGCGCCGGTGGCGGAGGGACCGGGCTCGGCCTGGCCATCGCGCGCTGGGTGGTGGAGCTGCACGGCGGGACCATCGCCGTGGTCGAACCCCCGGCCGACGTCGTGCCCGGCGTGGCGCCGGGGTGCCGGATCCGCGTGACGTTGCCGGCCTGATCTTCCTGGCGCTTCCCTGGTGGGGAGCTGCCGCGCTTGATTATTTGCTAATGCGAATACGGAGGCTGTTTCGTGACCGAGGAAAAACCGAGGCCGGCCCACGCGGTGCCGCCGGGGAACGCGGTGGGTGGGACAGTCGAGGGGGCTGCCCCATCCACCGAAGGCGGCGTCGCCGTCGCGGAGCCGTTCACGCCGGTGCTGGTGCGGCCCGTACCGAGGTCGGTGGTGGTGCCGATGGCGGCCGGGGTGCTGCCGGCCGTCGCGGTCGCCGGTGTGGTGACCGCGACGCTGGTGCCGCTGGACCGGCCCGGGATCGGGTGGCTGCTGGCCGCGCTGGTGGTGACGGCGCTGATCGTGGCCGTGGATCGCCGGGCTCGCGAGGAGAAGACGACCCGGCGGGCGAGCGTCGCGTGGGCGGCGCTGGCGCTCGCGTTGCTGGCGGTCGGCGCGGTGCGGGCGTCGGAGTGGCTGTTCGGGTTGTGCGTCGTGGCCGCGATCGTGGCCGGATCGCTCGCGGTGGTGGGGCCGCGGTCGGTGAACTCGGCGCTCTACGACGCGCTCGCCGTGCCGCTGGAGGCGTTCCACGCGATCCCGTGGGTCGCGCGCGGGCTGCGGGGCCGCGGGACGCAGCGCGGTCGCGTGCTCGGCGCCGTGCTGGGGGCGGCGGCGGTGCTGGCGGTGTTCCTGCCGTTGCTGACGAGCGCGGATGCGACCTTCGCCCACTTCGTCGGGTCGCTCGTGCCCGACCTGCGCCTGGATTCGGCCGTGCGGTGGGGATTCCTGTTCTGCGCCGGCGCGTTCGGCACGGCCGGGGCGTACTACGTGCTGGCCTCGCCACCGCGCCGGGCGACCGACGGCGACCGCAAAGCCCAGGGTGACAGTCTCCTGTGGACGGTCCCGCTCGGGACGCTGGTGGTGCTGTTCGGCGCCTACGTCGTGGTGCGGATCGTGGAGTTGTTCGGTGGCCGGGACTACGTGTTGCGTACCGGTGGCCTCACGTCGGCCGAATACGCGCGCGGCGGCTTCTGGCAGCTGTGCGCTTGCACGGTGCTCACGTTGGGCATCATCGCGCTGGCGTTGCGCTGGGCGCCGCGGGAGACGGCCGCGGAACGGCTGCGGCAGCGGGTGCTGCTCGGTGCCCTGGCGGCGCTGAGCCTCGTGCTCGTGGTGTCCGCGTTGAGTCGCATGTGGACCTACCAGCAGGCCTACGGCTTCACCGTGCTGCGAGTGCTCGTGGAGGTCTGCGAGCTCTGGCTCGGCTGCGTGTTCCTGCTCGTCGGGGCGGCGCTGGTCACCCTGCGCTCGTCGTGGCTGCCGCGCGCGGCCATCGCGACGGCCGCCGGCGCGTTGCTGGCGCTCGCCGTCGCGAACCCGGAGGCGCTCATCGCCGGCGCGAACCTCGACCGCGCGGAGCACGGGAAACCGCTCGACCTGGCCTACCTGCGCGGGTTCTCCACCGACATCTTCCCCGTGGTCGCCGAACGGCTGCCGGACGCCGACTGCGTGCTCGGGCCGATGCGTTACGGGGTGGACGACGACAGCTGGCCCGGCTGGAACCTCAGCCGGGCCAGGGCACTCGACGTCGAGCTACCGCCACCGGGGCACTGCTAGAAGCCGAACACTCCCGCGGTCTGGGCGTCGGCCGCGCACTTGTTGGAGAACGTGGCGTGGAACGTGACCGGCTTGCCGTGCCACGTGCCGAAGGCGGCGGCGTCGACCGGGGAATAGATCATCGTGCAGCGCTGCAGCCGCGGCTTGATGTGGGCGATGTCGCCGTCGACGCCCGTGAGGGTGGCACAGGCCGCGTCGGACTTGGGGTGGCTGCCGCCGGCCGGGTCGCAGGTGAGCGAAACCGAGCTGAGACGGCCCGTCGTCTCGTGCAGGCTCAGCTGGAGGGTGGACGCGGGCAGCTGCGGAGCCGCCACACCACTGAGGCCGAGCACGCACGCGGCGATCGGAGCGAAAGAAGAAAACACCATACTTCGGCTATCGGTTGCCGGAAGCTGATCACTGTGCTGCACGTCCGGGTGAGTTTTCCTCCCCCGAAAGGGTGGGACCACTGGTCAGGTCGTGGGCCAGGAGCGCGACGTAGAGCGACAACATCGACTCCGGGTCTTCCAGCCGCACGCCGAGGACCTGCTCGATCCGCGCGAGCTGCTGGTAGTAGGCCGTGCGCGAGGTGTGGGCCGCGACGGCCGCCGCCGACTTGTTGCCGCCGTGGGCGCAGTAGTGCCGCAACGCCTGCACCAGCCGGCTGCCCGATGCGGCGTCGCGCTGCAGCAGCGGCCCCAGCTCGCGCGCGGCGAACGACGTCACGCGCTCGTCGTCGGCCAGCAGGTGCAGGAGCCCGCGCAGCCGGACGTCACGAAGGCGGTGCAGCGGCCGTTCGGTTTCTTCGCTCAACGCGGCCGCGGCCACCTGCGCGGCCTCGACCAGCGTCCGCCGGGCCTCGGCGGGCCCGGTCACGGTCGTGCCGACGGCGAGCACGGCGGGCGCGCTCGCGCGGGCTTCGTGGATGTCGGCGGCCAGCCGCTGCAGCACGGCGTCGGCGTGCGCCTCCGGCGAAAGGGCGAGCAGGGCCCGCACGCCCGTCTCGTCGGTCGCCACGAGCGCCGAGACCTTCGCCCGCCGCGCCGCCAGCGCCGTCGCCTCGGCCAGCTCCCGCAGCAGCAGCGGCGTCGACAGCGACTGCCGCGTGGTCGCCGTGATGCGCGGGCGCACCGCCAAGCCGATCAGCCGCCGCCCGGTCAGCGGCACGGCCAGTGCCGAGGCCCGCGCGAGCAGTTCCGCCGACGGCGCCGGCGAGGCCAGCAGCTCCGTGACCACGGCCCGGTGCGCCAGGCGTTCCAGTGTGTCGGAGTCGCGGGCCACCAGCCGGTGCACGGCCAGCGCCGACGCCGCGCGTTCGGCCACCACGCGGTGACGGTGCGGCGGCGGCTCCGCGCAGACGAGCACGAGCCGGCCCCAGTCGTGGCCGCGGGCGCCGACCACGGTCACGAGCCAGCCCGCGTTCGCGTGGTAACCCGTGCGTTCGCCGAGCTGCACCACGCGTGAGCGCGCCGGCCAGCCCGTGAGCAGCTCGGCCGGGTCCGTACCGGCCGCGTCGTAGGCGAGCACCTCGTGGGCCAGCGTCTCCAGCACCACCGGCTGTTCGGTCAGCCGGGTCACCTCGCCGAGCACCACCCCGGGCTCCGCACCCGCGACGGTGAGCGCGGTGAACGTCTCGTGCACCCGCTCGGCCGCGCGCAGCTCGGCCACCTGCGCGTCGACGATCAGCCCGTTCACGGCCTCGGTCACGGCGACGTAGCGGGTCTCGCGCGACAGCGTGATCAGCGGCAGGCCGCGGTGCTCGGCCGCCTCGACCAGGGCGTTCGGCAGGCGGTCGCTCCAGTGCCGGACCAGCTCCACCACCACGCCGGCCACACCCACCTCGGCGAGGTCGGCGACGTAGCGGGCGAGCGACGGGCCGTCGTCCGGCAGCGCGACGCCGGTGGTGAGCACCAGCTCGCCGCCGCGCAGGAGGTGGGCGATGTCGGCGACCTCGGCCACGTGCGCCCAGCGCACCGGCCGGTCGAGCCCGGCGCTGCCCGCGACGACGTGCGGCCGGCCCTGGCGCAGGGCCGGCAGCGCGAGCACCTCGGACACGGTCGGGTACATCCGGTTCTCGCCCCTCTTTCGCACACCGGCAGGCACAGACTGTACGGCCGGGCGCGGGACTCCGTACACGTTGCCGATGGCGTCCGCGTGGCGCGCGAGCCGAGACTCGGGGGAGACAAGCGCCCCGCGAGCGAGGAGCCGACGCTGTGACCGACCGCATCAGCCACTGGATCGACGGCAAGCCCTACACCGGCGTGGCCGGGCGCACGGGCGACGTGTACGACCCGGCGACCGGCGAGGTCCGGGCGAAGGTGGACTTCGCCGGCCAGGCCGAGGTCGACCAGGCGGTGGCGGCTGCCGCCGCCGCGTTGCCGGGTTGGCGTGGCACCTCGCTGGCCGGGCGCACGCGGGTGCTGTTCGCGTTCCGCGAGCTGCTGTCGGCGCGCAAGCACGAGCTGGCGAAGATCATCACGAGCGAGCACGGCAAGGTCGAGTCCGACGCGGCGGGCGAGATCGCCCGGGCGATCGAGAACGTCGAATACGCGTGCGGCGCCGCGCAGCTGCTCAAGGGCGGCTTCAGCGAGAACGCCTCCACCGGCGTGGACGTGTACTCGATCCTGCAGCCGCTCGGGGTGGTCGGCGTGATCTCGCCGTTCAACTTCCCCGCGATGGTGCCGCTGTGGTTCGTGCCCAACGCGCTGGCGTGCGGCAACACCGTGGTGCTCAAGCCGAGCGAGAAGGACCCGTCGGCCTCGCTGTTCATCGCCGAGCTGCTCGCCGAGGCCGGGCTGCCCGCGGGCGCGCTCAACGTGCTGCACGGCGACAAGGCCGCCGTCGACGGGTTGCTGGAACACCGGGACGTCAAGGCGATCTCGTTCGTCGGCTCCACGCCGATCGCGCGCTACGTCTACGAAACGGGCACCCGCCACGGCAAGCGCGTACAGGCGCTCGGCGGGGCGAAGAACCACATGGTCGTGCTGCCCGACGCCGACCTCGACCTCGCCGCCGACGCCGCCGTGTCGGCCGGGTTCGGGTCCGCGGGGGAGCGGTGCATGGCGGTGTCGGTGGTGGTGGCCGTCGACCCGGTCGGCGACGAGCTGGTGGCGAAGATCACCGAGCGGATGTCCCGGCTGCGCGTCGGCGACGGCCGCGAGCCGGAGTCGGAGATGGGTCCCCTGGTGACCAAGGCGCACCACCAGCGGGTGACGTCCTATGTGGACGCCGGCGTCGCCGAAGGCGCGGAGCTCGTGGTGGACGGGCGCGGCATCGAGATCGCCGGCGACGGTTTCTGGCTCGGCCCGACGTTGTTCGACCGCGTCGGACCCGGGATGTCGGTCTACACCGACGAGATCTTCGGCCCCGTGCTCTCGGTGGCGCGCGCGACGAGCTTCGACGACGCGCTCGGCCTGGTCAACGCCAGCCCCTACGGCAACGGCACCGCGATCTTCACCGGCGACGGCGCGGCCGCGCGGCGCTACCAGAACGAGGTGGAGGTGGGCATGGTCGGCGTGAACGTGCCCATCCCGGTGCCCGTCGGCTACTACTCGTTCGGCGGCTGGAAGGACTCGCTCTTCGGCGACACCCACGCGTACGGGCCCGAGGGGTTCCACTTTTTCACGCGCACGAAGGTGGTCACCTCGCGCTGGCCGGACACCTCGCACGCCGGGGTGAACCTGGGTTTCCCGAAGAACAGCTGATCTCCTGGCCCGGGGCAGCTTCGCGGGGTGCTGCACCCGGGTCAGGTTGGCGGGCTCGCCGGAACGGGCGTAAAGTGAACTGTACGTTCAGTTCACTTTTGAAGGAGAACGTTCCATGTCAGCACAGCCCGCGAAGTCGTCCGGCACGTTCGCGATCGGCGGGGACCTGCCCGTCGTGCGGCTCGGGTTCGGCGCGATGCAGCTGCCCGGCCCCGGCGTGTGGGGGGAGTCTCGTGACCCGGAGGGGGCCGTGCGCGTGCTGCGCAGGGCCGTCGAGCTCGGGGTCAACCTCATCGACACCGCCGACTCGTACGGCCCGTTCGTGGCCGACCTGCTCATCCGCGAAGCCCTGCACCCGTACGCCGACGACCTGGTGATCGCCACCAAGGCCGGCTTCACCCGGCAGGGCCCGAACCAGTGGATCCCCGTCGGCCGGCCCGAGTACCTGCGCCAGCAGGTGGAGCTGAACCTGCGCCACCTCGGCCTCGAGCGCATCGACCTGCTGCAGCTGCACCGCATCGACCCGAAGGTGCCCGTCGCGGACCAGGTCGGGGAGCTCGCCACGCTGCAGTCGGAGGGCAAGATCCGGCACATCGGCCTGTCGGAGATCTCGGTCGAGGATCTCGTCGAGGCGCAGAAGACGGCCACGATCGTCTCGGTGCAGAACCGCTTCAACCTGGCCGACCGGTACTCCGAGCCGCTGCTGGACCACGTGGCGAAGGAGGGCATCGCGTTCATCCCGTGGTTCCCGCTGGCCACGGGTTCGCTGGCGGGTCCGGACAGCCCGCTTTCGCAGGTGTCGAAGGAACACGGCGCGTCGCCCTCGCAGCTCGCGCTGGCGTGGCTGCTCAAGCGTTCGCCGGTGATGCTGCCGATCCCGGGCACGTCCAGCGTCGGCCACCTCGAGGACAACGTGGCGGCGGCCGAGATCGAGCTGACCGACGACGAGTTCGCGGCGCTGAGCAAGGCGGCTTCTCGATGAGCGTCTGGTTCGTCACCGGCGCGTCGCGGGGTTTCGGCCTCGAGATCGTGCGGGCGGCGCTGGAGCGCGGTGACCAGGTCGTGGCCACCGCGCGCCAGGCGTCGGCCGTGGAGAAGGAGTTTCCCGGCAATCCGTCGGTTCTGGCGGTGGCGCTCGACGTGACCGACGAGGCTGCCGCGGCCGCGGCCGTCGGTGCGGCTTTGGATCGGTTCGGGCGCATCGACGTGCTGGTGAACAACGCCGGCCGCGGCCTGCTCGGCGCCGTGGAGGAGGCGTCGGACGCGGCCGTGCGCGCGGTGTTCGACGCCAACGTGTTCGGCCTGCTCTCCGTGACGCGCGCGGTGCTGCCCGTGCTGCGGCGGCAGCGTTCGGGGCACGTGGTGAACATCAGCTCGGTCGGCGGCTTCACGACCGGCCCGGGCTGGGGCGTGTACGGGGCGACGAAGTTCGCCGTCGAGGCGCTTTCCGAGGCGCTGCACGGGGAACTGGCGCCGCTCGGCGTGCCCGTGACGGTGGTCGAGCCGGGCTTCTTCCGCACCGACTTCCTCGACTCGTCGAGCCTGCACCGCGCCGAGGACGAGATCGCCGACTACGCGGCCTCCGCCGGCGCGACCCGCGCGGCGGCGGATTCCCGCAACCACGAGCAACCGGGCGACCCGCGCAAGGCGGCGCTCGCGATCGTTTCCGTCGTGGCTTCTCCCTCGCCGCCCCTGCGCCTCCAGCTGGGCGCCGACTCGGTCGCCCGGGTGGAAGCGAAACTCGACTTCGTCCGCGACGAACTTTCCCGCTGGCGCGAGCTTTCGGTCTCCACGGACCATGCCTGACGACACGTCCTTGCGGCCCCGCAGCGCGCGCGCCCACGCGTGCGCGCTGTCGGCCGCGCGCGAACTCCTCGCCGAGGGCGGCCTCCCGGCCGCCACGGTCGACGCCATCAGCGCCCGGTCCGGCGTCAGCAAGGCGACGCTGTACAAGCACTGGCCCAGCCGCACCGCCTTGGCCGCGGAGGCCTTCGGGCGCGAGATGGCGGATGCCCTGCCGCTCCCGTCCACGGGCGATCCACGGGCGGACCTGGTGGAGCAGGTGCGGCAGGTTTCGGCGTTCTACGCGGGTGCGACCGGCGAGGTCTTCGCTCAGCTGCTCGCCGCGTGCGTCACAGACCCTTCGGCGGCCCCGTTTTTCCGGGAGTTCTTTTTGGACGGTCGCCGGGCCGCCATTGCCGTTTTGTGGCAGCGTTTGGTGGACGCCGGCCAGGCCGCACCGTCGGTGGACGCCGAGACGGCGACGGATGTTTTGTTCGGGCCACTCATCTTCCGCCGCCTGACGGGCCACGCGCCACTGACGGTCGCCGAGGCCGACGCGATCTCCTCGGCGGCGCTGGAGGGGTTGCTCAAGCGGGAATGACGTTGACGATCTGCCGGTTCTGGGCAGGGTGCGGCCGCGGCCTGGTCGGCGTTCACGAGGGGATCACGTTGATGATCAGCTTGGTCTTCGGGTACAGGCACAGCGTGTTGTTCCGCTCCGGCTTGATCTTCTCCCAGGTTTCGCGGTCGGTGGAATAGGTTTTCCCTCCGACGCGGACCTCCCAGCGGGCCATGGTGTGGGTACTGCCCGGGGAGTGGAACAGCCCGATCGGGTAGGCGTCCGTCGTCGGCGATCTGCCGAAGTCGTGGGTCCACCCGCTGACCACCACCAGCGGCCTGTGCAGGTCGCGGTAACGCCGGGCGCACAACACCAGGCACACCAAGGCAAGCAGCACGATGAACGGGAACGCGCCCAACGACTCGGCCCGCTGGGGCCCTTCGAACACGTTCGTGGCCGTCGGCAGCACCACGCACAGCAGCGCCGCGATCACCCCGACGACCAGGCACAGCCAGAACGTGAAGTCGAGGACGATGCGACGCTGCGACGGGTGGAGCCGCCCGGCGAGATTGGCCGTGGCGATTTCGTCGACGTTCACGACGGGATGACGTTCACGATCACCTTGCCGTTGGGGGTGAGGTAGATCGTGTTCTCGTGCTCGGGGCGGAACTTGGCGTGGACGTCGTGGTCGATCTGTCGCCTCAGGCCGTTGAAAGCGACGGTGTGCATCGGATTGCCGCCCTGGCTTTTGATTGTGTACAGCAGGATCGGGTAGTTCTTCGGCAGCGGTCGGCTCAGCGCAGCGTCGTGCGTGAAGCCCGTAAAGGTCGTGATCGTGCCTTTGCGGAGGAAGAGCAGACGGCGTACGCAGAAGACCAGGAGCACCAGCATGATGACGATGACCGGGACGGCGAACACGTAGCCGTACCCCTCTTGGTAACCGGGCATGCGCACCAGTGCGTAGAACCCGGCCACGAAGAGGACCACGGCGAACCAGAAGTAAAATTCCAGCACCTTGCGCCACTGTGAGGGGTGGAGCCGGCCCTCGCGGTTGAAGCGGTCGACTTCGGCCTGGTCCACGTTCTTGTCGCTCACTTGGACTTTTCCCCGCTGCCGCCTTCGGGCGCGCCGGCCTTCTCGCCTTCGCCACCCTCGGACTCTTCCTTGTGTTCTTTCTCGTAGGCTTCGGATCCTTCGTGGTACCGATCGGCTTGCTCGTTCATCTGACGGCGTGTTTCGGAGCCGACGCCGACGGTGTCGGCCGGCTTCCAGTCCGGAACCCCGTTGCCCGTCCCCCACTCCGAGGGCTTGAGGAAACTGCGGCCGTCTTCGGAGTACTTCTCACCCAACTTCGTTTCGTTCTCGGTCTTCGGGAAAAGGTAGTCCGCCGTGCCTTCCTTCCACCCCTCGGCGCGCTCGGCCGCGGTCTTGGCGTGGGCGGCGTCTTTGAGTTCGCCGCCCTTCTTCTCGAGGTTCACCGCGGCGTCGAGGCTCTTGTCGGAGATCTTGTCGGCGACCTTGCCGAGCTTCTGGAGCGCCTTGGACGCTTCCTCGATCGCGCCCTTGGCCTTGCCTGCGCTCTCGGCGAGCTTGTCGAGCTTCGCGACGATCTGGGTGATCCGGCTGCTGATCTTCTCCGCGAGGATCCCGCCTTCGACGACGGTGTCCGCGATGAACGCGGCGATCGTGCCGCCGAACGTGCACCACGAAGCGGCGAGGGCGGCGAGCGCCTTGATGATCAGTTCGCCGACGAAGGACGAGATCATGTCGCGGATCAGCCCGCGTTCGGTGCCGACGAGTGCGCCCGCGACGTTCATCGCGCCCGAGGCGCCGGTGGCCTGCCCGGCGGCGCCTCGCAGGACCGCGACGTATCCCTGCGCCGACTTCTGGTATGCCTGGCCACCAGCGCCCTGGAAGTCCGGCGCCACTTTCGCGGCGGCCTGTTCGTACTGGTCCGCGCTCGCCGAGAGCTGCTTGGAGATGTTCGTCCAGGTCACGGCCTTGGCGGTGATCTCCTCGGGGTTGCCCGCGAGCTTGTCGAGCCCCTCCTTGAGGAAGCTGATGTGCTCGATCAGCCAGCCGACCCCGGCGCTCGCCAGCGAGCCGAGCGGGTCCATCGCCATGCCCAGCAGGTCGAGACCGTCCGTCGCGACGTCCATGCCGAAGTTGAGCCAGTCACCGTTGCGAAAATCGGTGATCGACGACGCCGCGTCGCTGAAGATGCCGCTGCCCGCGTACTGAGCGTTGAGGTTGTCCAGCTCGTTGCTCGATGAACCCATCTGGGTCATGAGCCCACTCGACGACTCTGTGGTCGCGACCAGCGGGTTCTCCTGCGTCTCGGTCATGCCGGGAGCTCCTTGCCGAACGAGTTGACCTTGTCCTTCGTGTTCTGTTCGTTCGTGTCGTAGTGGTCGTGGGCTCGCTGGAGCTTGTCGGCCATGCCGTCGGCGCACGTGGCGACGACGCCGATGAAATCCGTCGCCGACGAGAGGTACGTCTGCAAGGGGAGGGCGAACACCTGCCCGACGAGACCGAACGCCCAGTCGTTCAAGGCCTGACCGGACGCCGTCGCGTCGGCGGCGGTGTGGACTCCGGCCGCGATGTCCTGCACCTCACCCTTGTGCGTCTGCAGAGCCTCGAGATTCACCTGCTGCGTGCCGGCCATCAGTAGCCCCTCCCCAGGATCGAGCCGCCGTTGTAGTAGTCGTCGTCATCGGAGGTGTCGGCCGCGGGGCGCGAAGGGCGGGCCGGGGGAGCGGGTGGGCGCATCCCAGGAGCCCCAGGAGTCCCGGGAACCCCAGGAGCCGGCGGCCGAGGAGGAGGCGGTTGCGTGCCACCGTCCTCGTCCCGATTGAAGAATTGTCGCGTTTCCGGCGGCGCCGGCGGTTGTTCCTCGGGCACTTCCGGAGTCGGAATCTGCTCGTCGAGGAATTTCATCGCGTCGCTGTTTTCGCCGATGAGGGGGGCCATGATGGCGTGCAGCTGCTGGGCCGCCTGGGCCTGGGCGCGGTGTGCGGTGGCGACGACGGCGGCGGCGAGTGCGCTGCGGCTGATCTCGTCGGCGCGGGGGCCGAAGCTGAGCTGTTGCAGGGCTCCGCTGGTGTTCACGGTGACGGTCACCGCGCCGTCGTTGCTCGTCGCCGTGGCGGCGACGCGCTTGAGGCGCTCCTGGGCCTCCGCGGCTCGCTGTCCGATTTCGGCGATTTCGGGTGCGCGCCCGTTATTGTCCACGACTGCCCTCGGCTCTTGGGGATTCACCACGTTCTTCTGAGGCAGCAAACCGGTTAACGGTTCCCCTAGCAAGCGAAGATTTCATTTGTCCGGTTCGCCGTTATTAATGGCTATTTGCCATTCTTTTACTTTCGCCGGGCTGCCGCTCGCAGGCGGCCGAGACACCACCGTGTCCGCCGGGTTGAGCGCCGGGCACTCAGGCTTCCGTAAACTCGTT
Source organism: Amycolatopsis sp. NPDC001319 (assembly GCF_042896185.1). Lineage (NCBI taxonomy): Bacteria > Bacillati > Actinomycetota > Actinomycetes > Pseudonocardiales > Pseudonocardiaceae > Amycolatopsis > Amycolatopsis sp. NPDC001319. The sequence goes on from NZ_JBIAWY010000009.1 coordinate 109,828, forward strand.
GTGAGTAGCGGGTCGAAAGCAGGGAGGTGCCGGTGGCGAACACGGACGAGCGTCGCTTCGAGGTGCTGCGCGCGATCGTGGCCGACTACGTCTCGAACCAGGAGCCGGTGGGCTCCAAGACGATCGTCGAGCGGCACAACCTGGGCGTTTCGAGCGCCACGGTGCGCAACGACATGGCCGCGCTCGAGGAAGAGGGGTACATCACCCAGCCGCACACCAGCGCGGGGCGGATCCCCACGGACAAGGGCTACCGGCTGTTCGTGGACAAGCTCTCGGAGATCAAGCCGCTCTCGGCGGCCGAGCGGCGGGCGATCACGTCGTTCCTCGACTCGGGCACCGACCTCGACGACGTGCTGCGCCGGTCGGTGCGGCTGCTCGCGCAGCTGACCCGGCAGGTCGCCGTGGTGCAGTACCCGATGCTGACCAACGCGGCGGTGCGCCACCTCGAAGTGGTCCCGCTCACGCCGGCGCGGCTGATGCTGGTGCTCATCACCGACTCGGGCCGGGTCGACCAGCGTACGGTCGACCTCGGCGACGTGCTCACCGAGGAGAACGTGCTGCGCCTGCGGACCGTGCTCAACGGCGCGCTCGCCGGGCGCCGCCTGGTCGAAGCCGCCGCGCGCGTGGCCGAGCTGCCCGAGGTGGCGCCGAACGAGCTGCGCGACAGCCTCACCCGCATCTGCACGGTGCTGGTCGAGTCGCTGGTCGAGCACCCGGAGGAACGCCTGGTGCTCGGCGGCACGGCCAACCTCACCCGCAACGTCGCCGACTTCCCGGGCTCGCTGCGGCAGGTCCTCGAAGCGCTCGAGGAGCAGGTGGTCGTGCTCAAGCTGCTGGCCGCGGCTCGCAACCCCGGTGCGGTGACGGTCCTCATCGGCGAGGAAAATGAAGACGAGCAGATGCGCAGCACCTCGGTCGTGTCGATCGGCTACGGCCGGGACGACATGCTGCTGGGAGGAATGGGCATCGTCGGACCCACCCGGATGGACTACCCGGGCACCATCGCGGCCGTCCGCGCGGTGGCCAACTACGTGGGGCAGATCCTGTCCGGCCGCTGACGGCCCGGGCAGAGCAGAAGGAGAAGGCAGAAAAACGTGGCGAGGGACTACTACGGGATCCTCGGGGTGGCCAAGAACGCGTCGGATCAGGAGATCAAGCGCGCGTACCGCAAGCTGGCCCGTGAGCTGCACCCCGACGTGAACCCGTCGGAGGACGCGCAGCACAAGTTCGGCGAGGTGACCACCGCCTACGAGGTGCTCTCCGACCCGCAGAAGCGCAAGATCGTCGACCTCGGCGGCGACCCGATGGACTCGGGCGCGCGCGGCGGCGGTGGCGGCGACCCGTTCGCCGGCTTCGGCGGGCTGGGCGACATCATGGACGCGTTCTTCGGCGCGGCCGGCGGTGGCGGCGGAGGACGTGGCCGGGGGCCGCGCAGCCGCGTGCAGCCGGGCTCCGACGCGCTGATCCGCCTCGCGCTCACGCTCGAGGAGTGCGCCACCGGCGCCGACCGCGAGATCACCGTCGACACGGCCGTGGTCTGCGACCTGTGCCGCGGCGCGGGCACCGCGGAGGGCACCACCACCAAGACCTGCGACACCTGCGGCGGCGCCGGCGAGGTGCAGTCGGTGCAGCGCTCGTTCCTCGGCCAGGTCGTCACGGCCCGCCCGTGCCCGGTCTGCCGCGGCTTCGGCGAGGTCATCCCCGACCCGTGCCGCCAGTGCGGCGGCGACGGGCGCATCCGCGCGCGCCGCAACGTCACGGCGAAGATCCCGCCGGGCGTCGGCGACGGCATGCGCATCCGGCTCTCCGGCCAGGGCGAGGTCGGCCCCGGCGGCGGCCCCGCGGGCGACCTGTACGTGGAGATCGACGAGCTGCCCCACGAGGTCTTCGTGCGCGAGGGCAACGAGCTGCACTGCAACTTCCGCATCCCGATGACCACGGCGGCGCTCGGCGCGACCGTGCCGATCAGCACGCTCGTCGACGGCGACTACGAGCTCGACGTCGAACCCGGCACCCAGCCCAACACCGAGCTCGTGCTCACGGGCAAGGGCATGCCGCGGCTGCGCTCGTCCGGGCGCGTCGACGGCCGCGGCGACCTCCACGTGCACATCGACGTGGTGGTGCCGACCAAGCTCGACGAAGCGCAGCGCGCCCTGCTCGTGGAGCTGGCCCAGCAGCGCGGCGAAGAGGTGCCGACGCTGGCGGCCAACGGCAGCAAGCACGGCGGCCTGTTCTCCAAGCTGCGCACGAAGCACCGCTGACCCGTGCCCGACACCACGCTGCCGGTCTTCCTCGCCACCGCCGTACCCGACCGGGGTTCGGCCGTGCTCGACGGCGAGGAAGCCCGGCACGCCGCCACCGTGCGCCGGCTGCGCGTGGGGGAGCAGCTCGTGCTCTCCGACGGCGCCGGCGCCATGGCCCGCTGCGTCGTCGACGCGGTGCAGACCGGGCGAGACGCGTTCCTCACCCTGACGGTCGTCGAACGCTGGGACGAGGAACCGCCTGCGCTGCGCGTCCACGTCGCGCAGGCGCTGGCCAAAGGCGACCGCGGTGAGCTGGCCGTGGAGCTCGCCACCGAGGCCGGCGCCGACGCGATCGTGCCGTGGCGCGCCGCCCGCAGCGTCGCGAAGTGGGAAGACGGCACGCGCGGCGACAAGGCGCTGGCCCGCTGGCGCGCGACCGCCCGCGCCGCCGCCAAACAAGCTCGTCGCGCCCACGTGCCCGAGGTGATCGAGCCCGTCGGCACCCGCGAGCTCGCCCAGCTGGCCGCCACGATGTCCCGCACGCTCGTGCTGGAGTCGGGCGTGACCAGCCGCCTCACGGAAATCAGCCTCCCGGACACCGGCGACATCCTGCTCGTCGTCGGCCCCGAAGGCGGCATCACCGACGACGAGCTGGCCACGCTCGAAGCCGCCGGCGCCACCACCGTCCGCCTCGGCCCGACCGTGCTGCGCACCTCCACCGCGGCCGCCGTCGCCCTCGGCGCCCTCGGCGCGCTGACCGGCCGCTGGGCCTGACCAACGGACACCGCCACCGGACACGTTGCGGGCCCATTTTGCGGCGAGTCATGGCGCGATCACGCTCCGAGCAGCTACGCTCGTCACCAACGCGCAAGACGTTTCGGCGCGCCACTGGGTGGGTAACCCCTGGTGGCGCGTACCCGAAACCGCGTACGTCACAAGCTCCGCCGGGCACCTCCCCCCTCGGTCCGGCGGCGCCGCGGCGGCGCGGTGGGCCGACCCCCAGGGCCCACCGCCCCCGCGGCATCTCCTCGTCGTCGGCTGTCGTCGACGATCCTGCGGATCGGCTTCGCCGTCCGAGGAGATGCGTATTGTCCGGGGGCCGAGCCCCCGGAACCCCCACGGTGCGGTGGTTGCCAAGGGGGTCGAGCCGCCGGAGCCCCGAGGTGCGGTGGTTGCCGAGGGGGTCGAGCCGCCGGAGCCCCTGCGGTGCGGTGGGCGCCGATCATGGCGGGGCGGGTTTGTAGGGTGGGCGCATGAGTGATGCGGAGACGTTGTTCGAGCGGATCATCGCGGGGGAGATCCCGGCGGATGTGGTGTACGAGGACGACCGGACGTTCGCGTTCCGCGATATCAATCCGCAGGCCAAGGTGCACGTGCTGGTGGTGCCGAAGAAGCGCTACCGCAACGTGGGCGAGCTGGCCGCTTCGGATCCGGAGCTGCTGAGCGCCGTGGTGCTGAGCGCCCGCAAGGTGGCCGAGCTCGAGGGCATCGTGGAGTCCGGGTACCGCGTGGTGTTCAACACCGACGGCGACGCGGGACAGACCGTCTTCCACGTCCACGCGCACGTGCTGGGCGGCGAGCAGCTCGGGTTGTTCGGGCGCCACGCCTAAACCGACCTGCGGTGGGCAGTCGCGAGCAAGTAGCATCGGCAACGTCAGAAGTCCGTCAGGCGAAGCAGCAGAAAGCAGGCCAGAGGCCACGTGGCCGGAACCGCACAGGGTGGAGCCGCCCGACCCGACGCCACCGCCGGCAAGGCGGCGCAGTCGAAGAACGAGGACGCCACCCCCGTGGCCCAGTCCCGCTTCCCCATCCCCGAAGCCGCCGTCCTGAGCCTGCTCGGCTCGCGTGACGAGAACCTGCGCGTCGCCGAGGAGCTCCTCGCCGCCGACGTGCACGTCCGCGGCAACGAAGTGACCCTCACCGGCGCGCCCGCCGACGTGGCGTTCGCCGAACGCGTCTTCACCGACCTCGTGCAGCTCGCCACCGGCGGCCAGCAGGTCGGCCCCGACACGGTGCGCCGCACCGTCGGCATGCTGTCCTCCGGCGACGCGTCCCCGGCCGAGGTCCTGAGCCTCAACATCGTCTCCCGCCGCGGCAAGACGATCCGGCCCAAGACGCTCAACCAGAAGCGCTACGTCGACGCCATCGACAAGCACACCATCGTCTTCGGCATCGGCCCCGCCGGTACCGGCAAGACGTACCTCGCCATGGCGAAGGCCGTGCAGGCGCTGCAGGCCAAGCAGGTCACGCGCATCGTGCTGACCCGTCCCGCCGTCGAGGCGGGCGAGCGGCTCGGCTACCTGCCCGGCACGCTCAACGAGAAGATCGACCCGTACCTGCGCCCGCTCTACGACGCGCTGCACGACATGGTCGAGCCCGAGTCGATCCCGCGCCTCATGCAGGCCGGCACGATCGAGATCGCGCCGCTCGCGTACATGCGCGGCCGCACGCTGAACGACGCCTTCATCATCCTCGACGAGGCCCAGAACACCACGCCCGAGCAGATGAAGATGTTCCTCACGCGCCTCGGCTTCGGCTCGAAAATCGTGGTCACCGGTGACATCACGCAGGTCGACCTGCCCAACGGCCAGAAGAGTGGCCTGCGCGTGGTCCGCGACATCCTCGACGGTGTCAACGACCTCCACTTCGCCGAGCTGACCAGCCAGGACGTGGTGCGCCACCGGCTCGTCGGCGACATCGTCGACGCGTACGAGAAGTGGCAGGCCGTGCAGGACGCCCAGGACCAGCAGCAGGGCGGCTGGAAGGGCAACCGCCGATGAGCATCGAGATCGCCAACGAGTCGGGCGTCGACGTCGACGAGGCGTCGATCGTCTCGGCCGCGCGCTACGCGCTCGACAAGATGGAGGTCAGCCCGCTCGCCGAGCTGTCCATCCTGCTCGTCACGCTCGAAGTCATGGAAGACCTGCACGAACGCTGGATGGACCTGCCCGGGCCCACCGACGTGATGGCCTTCCCGATGGACGAGCTCGACTCGTCGCGCCGCCCCGACGCGCCCGACGCGTCGCCGGCGCTGCTGGGCGACATCGTGCTGTGCCCGGCGTTCGCGAAGGACCAGGCGAAGACCGCGGGCCACGCGCTGATCGACGAGCTGCACCTGCTCACCGTCCACGGCGTGCTGCACCTGCTCGGCTACGACCACGCCGAGCCGGCCGAGGAACGCGAGATGTTCGGCCTGCAGAAGCGCATCCTGACGGAGTTCCAGTCGGCCGTGGCCGAGCTGAACCGGAAGAACGCGCAGCGCAACGCCGACGACCGCGTGCTCGGCATCGCGGGCTTGGACACGCCGGACGTGGCGACGACCCCGACCGCGGCGAAACCGGCCGAGGAAACCCCCTAGGCAGCGATCATGGGCAGTCCCACGGCACAGCTGGTCGTCGCGGTGGCGCTCGTGCTGCTGGCGGGGGTGTTCGCGGCCGCCGACGCGGCCGTCAGCACCGTTTCGCAGGCCCGCACCGAAGGGCTCGTGCGCATCGGCCGGGCCGGTGCGCGCCAGCTCGCCGCCGTCGTCGCCGAACGCCGCCGCCACATCAACCTGCTCCTGCTGCTGCGCCTCGGCTGCGAGCTCACGGCCACGGTCCTGGTCACCGTGTCGTTCCTCGCCTGGTTCGGCAAGCTGTGGCTCGCCGTGCTCGTCTCCGCCGTGGTGATGGTGGTGGTGAGCTACGTGCTCATCGGCGTCGGGCCGCGCACCATCGGCCGCCAGCACCCCTACCGCGTCGGCACGATCGTCGCCGGGCCCGTACGCGTCCTCGGCTCGATCCTCGGCCCGCTCTCGCGGCTGCTGATCGTGATCGGTAACGCGATCACCCCCGGCCAGGGCTTCCGCGAAGGCCCGTTCACCTCCGAAGTCGAGCTGCGCGAGCTGGTCGACCTCGCGCAGGAACGCGGCGTGGTCGAGGACTCCGAGCGCGAGATGATCCACTCGGTGTTCGAGCTGGGCGACACGATCGCGCGCGAGGTGATGGTGCCGCGCACCGAGATCGTGTGGATCGAGCGCACCAAGACCGTGCGCCAGGCGCTCGCGCTCGCCCTGCGCACCGGCTTCACGCGCGTGCCGGTGATCGACGAGTCCGTGGACGACATCGTCGGCGTGGTGAACATCAAGGACCTGATGCCGGCGTACATGGACCCGGACGGCCCGAGCACGGTCGTGGACCAGGTCATGAACCCGGCGAGCTACGTGCCCGACTCCAAGCGGCTCGACGAGCTGCTCAAGGAGATGCAGCGCACGCACAACCACATGGCCATCGCGGTCGACGAGTACGGCGGCACCGCGGGCCTGCTGACCATCGAGGACATCCTCGAGGAGATCGTCGGCGAGATCACCGACGAGTCCGACACCGACGAGCGGCCCGACGTCGAGGAGCTCGAGGGCGGCGCGGTGCGCGTGTCGTCCCGGTTGAGCGTCGACGACCTCGGTGAGCTCTTCGGCATCGACCTCGAGGACCACGACGTGGAGACCGTGGGCGGGCTGCTCGCGGAGCGACTGGGTAGGGTCCCTCTTCCGGGGGCCGAAGCCGAGGTCGCCGGCCTTCGGCTGTTCGCCGAAGGGGGCAAGGACCGCCGTGGCCGCATGCGGATCACGTCGGTCGTCGTCCACCCGGCCGACGCGGACGCCGTGACCGAGTCCGGCACGCGCCGGCGCACCCGGGTGCCCCAGCCCGAAGAACGCGACAGGAGAGTCGAACATGCCTGACCTCGACGCCGAGGACCAGAAGCTCGTCACGCTGGCCCGGTCGGCACGCGCCCGCGTCGGCGCCGAGGAGGGCGCGGCCGTGCGCGACACCGACGGCCGGACGTACACCGCGGTGACCGTCGACCAGCCGTCGTTCAAGCTCACGGCCGTGCAGGCTGCCGTCGCGGCCGCGCTGTCCAGCGGCGCCGAAGGGCTCGAGGCGGCGGCCGTGGTGACGGGCGACGCGCTGGTGCAGGAGGCGTCGGTGCAGGCGGTCCGCGACGTCGCGAAGACCGCGCCGATCATCCTGGCCGACCCGACGGGCGACGTCGTCGAGGTGCTGCGCTGATGGCCGGCGCACACCGCTCCGGCTTCGCCTGCTTCGTCGGCCGTCCCAACGCGGGCAAGTCGACGCTCACGAACGCGCTCGTCGGCTCGAAGGTCGCCATCACCTCCAGCAAGCCGCAGACGACGCGGCACGCGATCCGCGGCATCGTGCACCGCGAGGACGCGCAGCTGGTCATCATCGACACGCCCGGCCTGCACCGCCCGCGCACGCTGCTCGGGCAGCGGCTCAACGACGTGGTGCACGAGACGTGGTCCGAAGTGGACGTCGTCGGGTTCTGCGTGCCCGCCAACGAAAAGATCGGCCCCGGCGACAAGTTCATCGCCGCCGAGCTGACGAAGATCGCCCGGCGCACGCCGGTGATCGGCGTGGTGACCAAGACCGACCTGGTGAAGCCCGAGCAGGTGGCCGAGCAGCTGCTGGCGCTGCAGGGCGTGATGGAGTTCGCCGACCTCGTGCCGGTGTCCGCTGTGGACGGTTTCCAGGTGCAGACCGTGGCCGACCTGCTCGTGGCGCGGCTGCCGGAAGGCCCGCAGCTCTACCCGGGCGGCGAGCTCACCGACGAGCCCGAGATGACGCTCGTGGCCGAACTGATCCGCGAGGCGGCACTCGAAGGCGTGCGTGACGAGCTGCCGCACTCCATCGCCGTGACGGTGGAGGAGATGCTGCCGCGCGAAGGCCGCGACGACCTCGTGGACGTGCACGCGTTCCTGTACGTGGAGCGGCCCAGCCAGAAGGGCATCATCCTCGGGCACAAGGGTGAACGCCTGCGTGAGGTCGGAGCCGCGGCGCGCAAGCAGATCGAGGGCCTGCTGGGCTCGAAGGTGTACCTCGACCTGCACATCAAGGTGGCCAAGGACTGGCAGCGCGACCCGAAGCAGCTGCGCCGCCTCGGCTTTTGACGCCGCGCTGCGGGCGGTAGCGTCAGTACCCTCGCCCACGACCGACAGCAGGGGGACGCGATGACCGGCCCGTACCCGCCACCCGGCGGGCCGTACCCGCCGCCTCCCGGCGGCCCGTACTACTACGGCGGCCCACAGCCGAACTTCCCGCCGCCGCCGGACAACCGGCTCGTGTGGGGCATCCTCACCACGATCTTCTGCTGCCTGCCGCTCGGGATCGTGTCCATCGTGAAGGCCAACGAGGTCAACTCCCTGTGGTACCAGGGCCGCTTCGCCGAAGCGCAGCACGCCGCGGACCAGGCGGGGAAGTGGGCCATGTGGTCGGCGCTGGCGATTCCGATCGGCATCGTGGCGTACCTGCTGGTGGTGCTGTTCGTGTTCCTGATCGCGGGGACGTCCGCCGGGTTCTGGTCGTCGTGAGCACCGTCTACACGGGAATCCCGGCGCGGGGCGCGCGAGCCACGGCGCGGGCGCTGGCGGGCCCGGCGGCCGTGGTCGCGGGCCTCGGAGTGTGCTGCGCGGCGGTGTGGTTCGGCGATCCGACGACGCCGGGCGGGCCGTTGCCGGTGTGCCCCACCAAGTTCCTCTTCGGCATCGACTGCCCGGGCTGCGGCGGCATGCGGATGGCCTACAGCCTCATGCACGGCGACCTCGCCGGCGCCGTGCACTACAACGCGGTGGCGCTCGTGTTCGTGGCGCTGTTCGCGTGGAGCGGTGTCGCGTGGACCGTCGGGCGTCTGCGCGGACGGGCGGTCCGGTCGTGGCTGCACTGGCGCCGCACGCCGCTCGTGGTGGCGGTGGTGTTCGCGATCTGGTTCGTGGTGCGGAACCTGCCGTTCGCGCCGTTCACCGGTTTGTCGGTCTGAGTTTCCCTGCCGCCGGAACCGTCTTCGCTTCCCGTTCGTCGTACGGGTTTCCGGCCGCCACCCGGTGCGGGCGCCTACCTGGGCCGACCTCGTCCGGACCAGGTACGCTCCCGCGCACCGGCCCGTCCTCATCGGACTCGGCCGGTTCTCGCGTGCCACCGCACGCGGGTCAGGACGAGCGAGGGGGAGAACACGATGACCGATCCCTACGGCCGGCCCATGGGGCAGCCGCAGGGCCAGCCGCCCTTCGGACAACCGCAAGGGCAGCAGCCGTTCGGAGCACCCGGCGGCTTCGGCCAGCAACCGCCTTCGGGCGGGTTCCCCCAGCAGCCCGGCGGTTTCGGGCAACAGCCCGGTTTCGGGCAGCCGGGTCAGGCGCAGCCGGGCTTCGGCCAGCCGGACGCGCAGGGCCAGCCGGGCTTCGGACAGCCCGGGTTCGGTCAGCCGCCCGCCGGTGGTTTCGGCCAGCCGCCCGCGTTCGGGCAGCCCGGCGGGTTCGGCCAGCCGAACCCGTACGGCCCGCCCGGCGGCGCCTACGCGAACTGGGGCCAGCGCGCCGGCGCCTACCTGATCGACTTCGGGCCGTTCCTCGCCGCGATCATCATCGCCCTGCTCGTCTCGATCGCGTCGTGGAGCGCCGGGGCGATCATCTACGGGCTCGCGATCTTCGGGAACATCGGCTGGCAGATCTACAACCGCTGGATCACGGCCGGGAACACGGGGCAGTCGCTCGGCAAGCGCGTCGTCGGCATCAAGCTCGTCAGCGAGGCCACCGGGCAGCCGATCGGCGCCGGCATGGCCTTCCTGCGCGACCTCGCGCACGTCCTCGACGGCTTCCTCTGCTCGCTCGGTTACCTGTGGCCGCTGTGGGACGCCAAGTCCCAGACGTTCTCGGACAAGATCGTCGGCACGATCGTCGTGCCCGCCGACGCCGCGCCCGCGGGCCCGGCGGGGCAGCCGGGCTTCGGCCAGCAGCAGCCCTTCGGCGGCGGGTTCCCGCCCGCCGGGCAGCAGCCGGGCGGGTTCGCCCAGCAGCCCGCCGGGTTCGGCCAGCAGCCGAGCGGGTTCGGCGCGCAGCCCGGGTTCGGGCAGCCGGCCGCCGGCGGTTTCGGCCAGCCGGGCCAGGCGTCGTCGGGCGGTTTCGGCCAGCCGGGTGCCCCGGCGAGTGGCGGGTTCGCGCAGCCGGGCGCCGAGTCGCCGGGCGCGACCGCGTTCGAGCAGGCCGAGCCCACGCAGATGCTCAAGCCGGGCGGCGGCGCCGCGCAGCCCGAGAGCGGCGCGTTCGACGGAGCCGAGCGCACGCAGATGCTGCAGCCGGGTTCGCCGGCCGTGGAAGCGCCCGCGCCGCCCGCGGAGACGCAGAAGATCCAGCCGGGCGAGTTCGGCCAGCCGCCCCAGCAGTGACCCGCGAAGCTGCCGCACCGATCGACAGCGCCGGGCCACGGCCTCGATCGCGCAGGGGCGCGGACCAAGACCCGCGGCGGGGGGAGCTCGCCGGAAGCACGAGGAGTTTGGGGAACCAGTCATGACCAATCCGTACGGTCAGCCGCAGCCGCCCTACGGCCAGCAGCCGTATGGCACGCCGTCCGGCCCGATGCCGACCCCGTATGGCCAGCAGGGCCCGTACGGCCAGCAGGGTCAGTTCGGGCAGCAGGCGCCGTTCGGGCAGCCCGGTTACGGCCCCGGCATGGGGATGCCGCCGGGTGGCGACATCAACGCCATCAAGGAGCACAAGGGCTGGGCGATCGGCTGCATCTTCCTGATGTGGATCCTCGCGATCTTCGCGATCATGAAGTCCAACGAGGTCCGCACCTTCAAGATGCAGGGCAACTACGCGATGGCCCAGCAGGCGTCGCAGACCACGAAGACGCTGTGCCTGATCGCCACGATCATCGGCGGCATCGGCTACGCCCTCGCGATCACGTTCCTCATCATCGGGATCGTCGCGGCGACCACGGTCACCACGTACTGCACCGGCTACTACGGCTGCTGACGCGCCCAACCAGGGTGTCACCGCCCCGGCATCGCCCGGAAGTGGGACGATGTCGGGGTGGTGAACCTCTACCGCGACACCGGAGTGGTGCTGCGCACGCACAAGCTGGGTGAGGCCGACCGGATCGTCACCCTGCTGACCCGCCGGCACGGGAAGGTCCGTGCCGTGGCCAAGGGCGTGCGCCGCACCTCGTCGCGGTTCGGGGCCCGGCTGGAGCCCTTCGGGCACGTGGACATGCAGTTCTACACAGGCCGCACCCTCGACGTGATCACCCAGGTCGAGACCGTGGACGCGTTCGCGCTGCCGCTGGTCGCCGACTACCAGCGCTACACCGCGGCCAGCGCGATCGCGGAGACGGCCGACCGGCTCTCGGCCGAAGAGGGTGAGCCGGTCCTCAAGCTGTACCTGCTGGTCGTGGGTGCGTTGCGTGCGCTCGCGGGCGGCGAACGCGACGCCTCCCTCGTCCTCGACGCGTTCTTCCTGAGGGCCATGGCCTACGCCGGCTGGGCGCCCGCCATCACCGAGTGCGCCCGCTGCGGCCTGCCCGGCCCGCACGCCGCGTTCAACGTGGCCGCCGGCGGCTCGATGTGCCCGGACTGCCGCATCGCGGGTTCCGTGCACCCCGCGCCCGAGGTGCTCACCCTGCTCGAGGCCCTGCTGCACGGCGAATGGCCGGTGGCGGAGGCCTCGCACGGCGTGACCCGGCGGGACGCGTCGGGCCTGGTGGCGGCCCACCTGCAGTGGCACCTCGAACGCCAGCTGCGTTCGCTTCCGCTGGTCGAAAGGCGTGCCCGGGAGACCGTGACACCGGCCAAGTAGGGTCTTGCGCGTAGGAAATTTTCACTCTTCCAGGAGGCGCGAAGTGCTGCGCAGGGGACGCGAGGTCCGGGCGTCGGGGTACGAGCTGCGGGCACCGGATCCGCACCCGTCGGGAGCCAGGCCGCCGGAGATCCCGAAGGATCTCGTGCCGAAGCACGTGGCGCTGGTGATGGACGGCAACGGGCGCTGGGCCAACCAGCGGGGCCTGCCCCGCATCGAGGGCCACAAGCGCGGCGAGGCCGTGATGATCGACGTGGCCAGCGGCGCCGTCGAGCTCGGGGTGAAGTGGCTTTCGGTCTACGCGTTCTCCACGGAGAACTGGAAGCGCAGCCCGGAGGAGGTCCGCTTCCTCATGGGCTTCAACCGCGACACCATCCGCCGCCAGGTCGACTACCTGGGCTCGATCGGCGTGCGCATCCGCTGGGCGGGGCGCCGGCCGAAGCTGTGGGCCAGCGTGATCAAGGAACTGCAGGTCGCGGAAGAGAAGACCAAGAACAACACCAAGCTCAACATGACGATGTGCGTCAACTACGGCGGCCGCGCCGAGCTGGGCGACGCGATGCGCCGGATCGCGCAGGACGTGGTGGACGGCAAGGTCAAGGCCGACAAGATCGACGAGCGCACCATCGCGAAGTACCTGTACCAGCCCGACATGCCCGACGTGGACCTGTTCCTGCGGCCCTCGGGCGAGCAGCGGACGTCGAACTTCATGCTGTGGCAGTCGGCGTACGCGGAGATGGTCTTCCAGGACACGCTCTTCCCCGACTTCGACCGCACGCACCTGTGGAACGCCTGCCTCGAGTTCGCCAAGCGCGACCGCCGGTTCGGTGCCGCGGTCGACCAGGCGGAAGCCGAGCGCGCGGCCGGGGAAGCGTCGTGAGCACCTCCGAGGCGGCCGACACGGCCGCGCTGCTCGCGCTCGCGCGCGAGGCCCTGGAGCGCTACCTCGACGTGCACGTGGACGACGACGGTGCGATCACCTTCCGCCACGCCGAGGTCCCGTGCGTCATCCAGGCCACGCGCCTGGCCGACGGGCTCACGGTGCTGAGCCTGACCTGCGTGGTCGCCTGGGACCTGCCGGACAACCCGGCGATCGCCGTCGCCGTGGCCGAACGCGCGGGGCAGGGCCTGTTCGGCACGCTCGGTGTGGGCCACACCGACAGCGGGGTCGACGTGACCCTGCGCTACGCGTTCCCGGCCGAGGGCATGGATCCGTCGGCGCTGGGCACGTTGCTGATGCTCGTGGTCTCCACCGCGTCGCAGCTGCGGACGGAACTGCCGGGGCTGGGCCAGGACTGACGTTTTCGCGCCCGGCTTGTCCGGTTGGCGGGCGCGCGAACGGCGGATTCGGGCCGAAAACGGTCCGAGCGGTCCCGTCGCGCTGTGTCCCGCTGGGGTCGGGCGGGTCCGGGCTGGCATCATCGGGCCTCGTGAAAACCCTTGTCGACAACGCGCCCGAGCAGAAGCGGCGCGCGCGGCGGATCCGGGTCAGCTCGATCGAGATCCTGTGCGCGGTGCTGCTCGTCGCGATCCTCGCTCAGGGCCGGCTGCAGGACCTGTTCGACGTGCCCGCGCTGCGCACCGGCTCCACGGTGTTCGTGGCCGTGTGCGTGCAGGCGCTGCCGTTCCTCGTGCTCGGCGTGCTGATCAGCGGTGCGATCGCCGCGTTCGTGCCGGCGCGGGTGCTGGAACGCGTGCTGCCCAAGCGCGCGGGCGCGGCGGTGGGGGTCGCCGGGCTCGCCGGCGTCGCGCTGCCGGGGTGCGAGTGCGCGTCCGTGCCGGTGGCACGGCGGCTGATCGGCCAGGGGGTCGCACCGGCCGCGGCGCTCACGTTCCTGCTGGCGGCGCCCGCGGTGAACCCGGTGGTGCTGGTGGCCACGGCGGTCGCGTTCCCGGGCCGGCCTGAGATGGTGCTGGCGCGGTTTCTCGGTTCGCTCGCGACGTCGATGGTGATGGGCTGGATCTGGGCCCGCTGGGGCAAGCTCTCGTGGATCACCGAACGCGCGCTGCGGCGGCTGCCCGACGTCGAGCCGGGGCAGCGCTGGAAGGTCTTCGCGGAGACCGCGCGCACGGATCTCGTCGAAGCGGGCGGGTTCCTCGTGCTGGGCGCGCTGATCTCGGCGACGCTCAACGTGCTCGTGCCCGCGAAGTGGTTCGGGGTGCTGGCCGACCAGGTCGTGGTCGGCGTGATCGTGATGGCGGTGCTGGCCGTGGTGCTCGCGCTGTGCAGTGAGGCCGACGCGTTCGTGGCCGCTTCGCTCACGGCGGTGCCGATGCTGCCGAAGCTGGTGTTCCTCGTGGTCGGCCCGGCCATCGACGTGAAGCTGTTCGCGCTGCAGGCCGGCACGTTCGGGAAGTCGTTCGCGGTGCGGTTCGCGCCGGTGACGTTCGTGGTGGCGCTGGCGTGCGGCACGGTCGTGGGCGCGCTGCTGCTGGGGGGTGCGCGATGAGGCGCGAGACGCAGAACGTGCTGCTGATCCTGCTCGGCGGGGCGCTGGTGAAGATCGCCGTGAACGGCGACTACCTGCGCTACGTCAAGCCCGCGCAGCAGCCGTGGATCATCGCGGGCGGCGTGGTGATGCTGGTGCTCGGCGCGGTCGCGATCCTGCGTGACCTGGTGACGGCGCGGGCCGTGGCCAAGGCGGCGGCGCTCGAGTCCACGGCGGTCGGTCACGAAGGCCACGACGGCCACGAGCACGTCGACGACGGCCACGGCCACGCCCACCCGGCGCGCTCGGCCTGGCTGCTGGTGGTGCCCGTGCTCGCGGTGTTCCTGGTGGCGCCGCCCGCACTCGGCGCCGACTCGGTCACGCGCACCACGGCGCGCGTGCCGCAGAGCGCCGCGACCACGTCGGCGGCCGCGTTCCCGCCGTTGCCGGCGGGCAAGGTCGTGGAGCTGGCGATGAACGAGGTCGTCACCCGAGCGGGCTGGGACTCCAACGGGACGATGAACGGCCGCACCATCGGCATGTCCGGGTTCGTCGTGCACGAGGGCAGCACCACGCTGCTGGCGCGCCTGGTGATCAGCTGCTGCGCCGCCGACGCCGCACCCGTGACCGTGCACCTGAAGGGCGGCGCCGCCGACCGGTTCCCGAGCGACACGTGGCTGAAGGTCACCGGGCAGGTCGTGCCCGGCACGGCGAACGAGAACAACTCGTACACGCCGGATTTCGTGCCCGCGACCGTCGAGCGGATTGCCGCGCCGAAGGACCCCTACGAGTACTGAGGGCGCGTCAGCTCGCGTGCTCGGCGCAGGTGCCCGTGATCTCCACGGTGTGGCTGATGTCGGAGAACCCGTGCTCGGACGCGATCTTCTCGGCCCAGCGCTCCACGGCGGGGCCCTCGACCTCCACCGTGCGCCCGCACACGCGGCACACCAGGTGATGGTGGTGGTGCGTGGAGCAGCGGCGGTAGATGGCCTCGCCGGAGTCGGTGCGCAGCACGTCGATCTCGCCGGCCTCCGACAGCGACTGCAGCGTGCGGTACACGGTGGTCAGGCCGATGCCGTCGCCGCGCTTGCGCAGCTCGTCGTGCAGTTCCTGCGCGGACCGGAAGTCGTCGACCGTGTTGAGCAGGTCGACCACCGCCGTGCGCTGCTTGGTCGAGCGGCGCCCGGGCACCGGGGCGGAGTTGGTACTGGGGCTCGGGGTGGGGGCCGATGGGGGCGCCGGGTGGGGGGTCGAGGTCATGGTCACTTCCCTTCCTGCACGTGGGCGACCGCGTCGACGACGATGTGGGCCAGGTGGTCGTCCACCAGGCGGTACACGACTTCCCGGCCCCGGCGTTCGCCCTGCACGACGCCCGCCGTCTTCAGCACGCGCAGGTGCTGGCTGATCAGCGGCTGAGCGACGTCGAGGGCGTCCACCAGCTCGTGGACGCACCGGTCGGCCTCGCGCAGCTGCAGCACGATGGCGATCCGGACGGGGGCGGCGAGCGCGCGCAGCAGGTCGCCGGCGTCGGCGAGCGCGGAGCCCGACGGACCCAGCGGGCCCGAGGCGGAACCCGGAGCCTCGAGCGGGCCGGCCGGCGCCGTCACCGGGTCACCGGACGTGCCGGTGCCGGCCGAAAGAGCGCCCGTGCTGGCCGGTGCCATCGTTGCCTCCCCTTGCGCGCGAAGCCGCCGGACGAGCCGGCGGGTTCCGAAGTCGGATGTCATTGTCGACAACGGTCATCGCCATCGTAGTGTTCCCCTCCGTGGCCCCGGTCGGTCACCGGTCACCCACACCAGTCTCACCCGATCGGGTGAGTTCGTCAGGAATCGGCACTTCAGCTTCGCAACCGGTGGCCGACGGTGCAAGGTTGACGCGGGGGCGTTTCGTCGCTTCTCGTACGCTGACGATCCGCCCGGATCGAGGCGGAGGCAGTGGGGAGACAATGACTCGTTTCGTGACGAAGGCGGCAATTCTGGCGGTGGCGGCGTTGCCCGCACTCGCTCCGGTGGCCGCCGCGCAGACGACGCAGACCGTGAAGGCCGTCGACGAGAAGACCGGTCCCGTGTCGTTCGCCAACGTGGCGTCGGTGCGGCTGGGCTCCGACCCGCAGCACGGCGGCTCGCTGATCACCGAGACGCAGCGTTCACCGCTCACCCCCGGCCAGTCGAAGCTCTCGGCCGACCGCGTGGCCGTGCCGAAGAACGACGGCGAGCGCTCGACGTTCGGCGGCAACTGGGAAATCGACCTCGGCAAGTTCGGCGACGCGGCCACGAGCCCGTACCCGGCCGGGATCGCGAGCCGCGACCACAACGTCGTCGCGGCCCTGCAGGCCACGAACGTGCCGACGGCCGTCGCCGAGACCAACTACGCCCTGCGTGACAACGCCCGCAGCAAGGCCCGCCCGGTCGACAACACGATGCTGGTGCTGGAGAACGCGCGCAGCGCCGCCGACTGCTCGGCCCCGAACAAGGTCACCGGCACCACCACGCTCACCCGGCTCTGGGTGCGCGGCGAGGACGACACGCTCAAGCAGGTCTCGATGCCCGCGGGCTCGGCTTCGCTGAGCGTGAAGAACCTGCGCATGGGCGCGCCCGGCTCCGTGCCGCAGGCCGACGCCGGCAAGACGCTGTCGGACGTCGTGGTGTCGCGGATCTCGGCGTTCGACCAGCTGATCAAGCAGGACGGCTGGCGCGGCGGCGACGTCACGGCGCAGGCCGGCTGGCGCGTCGACGTGACCACCCACGTGCACGACGCGTCGAACGCGTTGCTGCAGGACGTGAACACCACGCTGGTGCTCGGCGGCGTGAGCTGCTCGATCCCGAAGAACTTCGTGGCCGTGTCCGGCGGCAGCGGAAACGGCAACGGCGCGACCGCGACGCAGCCGCCGGTGCCGACCGAGGTCCCGGCCGGTTACCTCGGCACGACGGCCGCTGCTCCGGCGAGCGACTACCGGCTGCCGCTGGGCCTCGGCCTGCTGGTCGCCGGCCTGGTGTTCGGCGGGCTCGCGATCGGGCTGGGCCGCCGGCGCACGGCGCGTTCGCGCGGCGAGTAGGTCCCCGTGCTGCGCACCGCGCTGGCCGTCGTGTCGGCGGTCGTCGCCGTGCTCGCGCTGGCCGCGGGCGTGGTCGTGCTGACCTGGGGCCCCGCGCCCGTGCCCGCCGCCGCGGCCGAACCGCCGCCCGGCTCGCTGCCGGGCGAGGACGGCGCGCCCGCCGAGCTGCCCGCGGACGGCGCCGCCGTCGGGGTGCAACGGCCCGGCAGCGTCCGCCTGCCCGACGGGTCCGAGGCCCGGCTCGTGCGCACCGAGGTGACGCTCGACGGGATCCTGCCGATCCCGCGCGGGCTCGGCGACGCCGCGTGGTGGGGCGCGCGCCTCGGCTCGAAGCAGGGCGCGGCCGTGCTGTCCGGGCACGTGAACTGGGCCGGCACGAAGGGACCGTTCGACGACCTGTGGCGCGTGCGCACGGGCGACAACGTGAGCATCGTCGACTCCGCGGGCGGGCGCTGGCTCTACCGCGTGACCGGCGCGGCGACCGTGCGCAAGGAGCAGCTCCCGGAGCAGGCGCCGCAGTGGTTCGCGCAGACCGGGCCGCACCGGCTGGTGCTCGTGACCTGCGGCGGCGACTACGTCGGCGGCACCGAGGGCTACGACGAGAACCGCATCGTCACGGCGAACCTGGTCTCGCGTCCGGACTGAGCCCGATCGGGTGCAACCCCGCCCGCGTCCCGCGGCATGTCTTCCTGCGCACGACACACCGAAGCAGGGAGCACGATGCAAGGGACACAGGAACGGCCCGCGAGGACCAAGTGGGCAGCGGCCGCCGTCGGGGCCGTGGTGGTGGCGGCGCTCGTCGCCGCCCTCCTGATTTTCACCCGAAACGATGAACCCGGTCTCGCCAGTACCGCGGCCTCGGTGCCGGTACCGACGGCGGGAGCGGGCGCGGCGCAGCGGCAGGCCGACCCGGGGCGGACGCCGGGCACCGTGCTGCTGCCCGGCGGTGGCACGGCGAAGCTCGTGCAGGAACCCGTGGGTGACGACGGCGCGCTGGTGATCCCGCAAAGCCTCGCCGAAGCCGCGTGGTGGGGCTCGGGTCTGGGTGCCGACCAGGGCGTGACGCTGTTCTCCGGGCACGTGAACTGGAAGGGCCGCACCGGTCCGTTCGACCAGCTGTGGCAGGTGAAGCAGGGCCAGACCGTGACGGTCACCGACACCTCGGGCGGCAAGTGGAGCTACCGCGTGGACGAGGTCCGCACGATCCACAAGTCCGGGCTCGCCGCGGAGTCGGCGAAGCTGTTTTCCCCGGACGGGCCCCACAAACTGGTGCTGGTGACGTGCGGCGGCGACTACGTCGGCGGCACCGAGGGCTACGACGACAACCGGGTCGTCACGGCGTCGCTGACGGGCCGGCCCTGAGCCCTGCTCACCTCGCCGGAAGCACCGCGGGGGCGGCCGGATACGCTGAACCTCCTAGTCCAACCGTCCCCGCATGCGTCCGGAGCGTGGAGTGCCCGCCAACACCATCGAAACCGTCGTCAGTCTGTGCAAGCGCCGTGGCTTCGTCTTCCCGTCGGGAGAGATCTACGGCGGCACCAGGTCGGCGTGGGACTACGGGCCTCTCGGCGTGGAGCTGAAGGACAACATCAAGCGCCAGTGGTGGAAGACCATGGTGCAGGGCCGCGAAGACGTGGTCGGTCTCGACTCGTCGGTGATCCTGCCGCGCCAGGTCTGGGTCGCCTCGGGCCACGTGAACGTGTTCACCGACCCGCTGATCGAGTGCCTCCACTGCCACAAGCGCTTCCGCGCCGACCAGCTCGCCGAGGACTACGAGGCCCGCACCGGCAAGGCGACGTCGGAGGACGACCTGTCCGACGTGCCGTGCCCCAACTGCGGCACGCGCGGCAGGTACACCGCGCCGCGCGACTTCAACATGATGCTCAAGACCTACCTCGGCCCGGTCGAGTCCGAGGAAGGCCTGCACTACCTCCGCCCGGAGACCGCGCAGGGCATCTTCGTGAACTTCCTGAACGTGCAGACGGCTTCGCGCAAGAAGCCGCCGTTCGGCATCGGCCAGGTCGGCAAGTCGTTCCGCAACGAGATCACGCCGGGCAACTTCATCTTCCGCACGCGCGAGTTCGAGCAGATGGAGATGGAGTTCTTCGTCGAGCCGGGCGAGGACGAGCGCTGGCACCAGTACTGGATCGACGAGCGCACCAAGTGGTACACGGACCTCGGCATCAAGCCGGAGAACCTGCGCCACTTCGAGCACCCCAAGGAAAAGCTCTCGCACTACGCGAAGCGCACCGTGGACATCGAGTACCGGTTCGACTTCAACGCGGGCCAGGAGTGGGGCGAGCTCGAGGGCATCGCCAACCGCACCGACTTCGACCTCACCACGCACTCGAACCACTCGGGCGTGGACCTGTCGTTCTTCGACCAGGCCTCGGGCCAGCGCTACCGCCCGTTCGTCATCGAGCCGGCGGCCGGTGTAGGCCGCTCGATGATGGCCTTCCTCGTCGACTCCTACGACGAGGAAGAGGTGCCGAACGCCAAGGGCGGCACCGACAAGCGCACCGTGCTGCACCTCGACCCGCGGCTCGCGCCGTTCAAGGCCGCGGTGCTGCCGCTCTCGCGCAACGCCGACCTTTCGCCCAAGGCCCGCGACCTGGCCGCCACCCTGCGCAAGCACTGGAACGTCGACTTCGACGACGCCCAGGCCATCGGCCGCCGCTACCGCCGCCAGGACGAGATCGGCACCCCGTACTGCGTCACCGTGGACTTCGACTCGCTCGAAGACCAGGCCGTCACCGTCCGCGAACGCGACAGCATGACCCAGGAACGCATCGCGATCGACAAGGTCGTGGACTACCTGGCGCCTCGGCTGCTCGGCTGCTGATTTCTTTCCGCGCAACGGCCCTTCCCCGGTTTCGGGGGAGGGCCGTTGCGCTTTGCCGGGCCACGACCGGGGACCCCTGACACCTGTCACGGTCACGTCGTGACGCTCGGCCTGCGGACCGACGCCGAAATCCCGGCAGTCTTCAAGCCATGGAAACCACACAGGCCACGCGCGGGGCGCGGGACGTCGCGGCGGGGGCCGCCGTTCGGTTGGGCGGGTTGAGGAAGCACTACGGCGCCGTGAGGGCCGTCGACGGGGTCGAGCTGACGATCGCGCCGGGGGAGGTGGTGGCGTTGCTCGGGCCGAACGGGGCGGGCAAGTCGACCACCGTCGACATGATCCTGGGGCTCAGCAAGCCCGACTCGGGCGAGGTCACGGTGTTCGGCAAGACGCCGGGTGACGCGGTGCGCGCCGGGATGATCGGGGCGATGCTGCAGGGCGGGGCGCTGCTGGAGGACCTGACCGTGCGCGAGACCGTGCGCATGGTCGCGAAGCTGCACCGCACGCCGATGCCGCTCGATCAAGCGCTGCAGCGGGCGGGCATCGAGGACATCGCCGACCGGCGGGCCAACAAGCTCTCCGGTGGGCAGAAGCAGCGCGTGCGCTTCGCCGTCGCGCTGGTGTCGGACCCGGACCTGCTGGTGCTGGACGAGCCGACGGCCGCCATGGACGTGGGGACGCGGCGCGAGTTCTGGAAGTCCATGTACTCCTTCACCGACAGCGGCCGCACGGTCCTGTTCGCGACGCACTACCTCGAAGAGGCCGAGGAGTTCGCCGACCGCGTGGTGCTCATGCGGGCCGGGCGCGTGGTCGCCGACGGGTCCGTCGCGCAGGTGCGCGCGCTGGCCGGGGGACGCACCATCCGGGCCGTGCTGCCGGGCGCCACCGAACAAACCGAACGGCTCGTGGCGACGCTGCCCGCGGTGACCGACTTCGAGCTGCGGGGCGAGCGCGTGGCGATCTCCAGCAGCGAGTCGGACGCCACGCTGCGCGCGCTGATGGCCGCCGTGCCGGCCGTGCACGACATCGAGATCGGCGCCGTCGGCCTCGAAGGCGCGTTCCTGTCCCTGACCAGCGACGAAAACCAGGAAGAAGCAGCCCGATGAACCCGTCCTACCTCGCCGTCGAGATCCGGCGGCTGTTCCGCTCCATGCGGTTCCTCATCTTCGTCGTTGCGTTCCCCGTGGTGATGTTCCTGTTGCAGGCCAACGTCTTCACGAAAGAGTCGGCCCCGGACCACGCCGCCGTGGTGGCCGTGGTGATGGTCAACATGATGGCGTTCGGGCTCTTCGCCGCGGCGACCACCAACGGCACGCGCCTGGCTCTCGAACGCGCCAGCGGCTGGCAGCGGCAGCTGCGGCTGACCCCGTTGTCGGGTACGTCCTACCTCGGCGGCAAGGCCGTGGCGGGCATGCTCGTGGGCCTGCCCGCGCTGCTGCTGGTGCCGCTCGTGGCGATCTTCGCCGAGGGCGTGCACCTCGACGGGGCCGGCTGGCTGCGCGTGATCGCGGGCCTGTGGCTCGGCACCATCCCGCTCGTGCTGCTGGGCCTGCTGATCGGCCAGATCGCGACGCCCGAGTCGATGCAGCCGATCTCCATGATCGTGATGCTCGGCATGGGTTTCCTCGGCGGCCTGTGGATCCCGCTGGAGGGCATGCCGGCGTGGATGCAGGACGTGTCGCAGCTGCTGCCCACCTACTGGCTGATCGGGCTGGTGCGCCCGGCCGTGACCAACGAGCTGCTCGTGAGCTTCCCGGCCGCGCTCGCGGTGCTGGCGGGCTGGACCGTGGTCCTCGGAGCGCTCGTGATCAGGCGATACCGTAAGGACAGCGCCCGGGTCTGACCGGGTCAGGAGGGAACGACGGTGGAGCGGACGAAGGACGACCCCGGGTCGATCGCGGTCACCCGGTTCCGGTTCGCGCTGAACGACCGGGCCTCGTGGTGGGACGACCCGATGGTCGGGCACCGGGGCGGGCCCAACAAGATCGGCTGGCCGATCTTCGCGGTGCTCTTCCTGCTGCCGTTCCTGATCCCGGCGACACACGGGCTGGTCGAGAGCACCGACCCGGTGTGGGCGCGGGTGCTGATGGGCGTGCTGTTCTACGCCTACGGCGCCTGCTACGCGATCTTCCCCGCGGTGTTCGGAAAACCGACCAGGGTCAAGCTCGTCTTCGGCTGCGCGATGCTGGCGCTGGGCCTGCTGTCGGCGCTGCTCACCGACGTCAGCCCGTACATCCTGCTCTACGCCACCGCCACGCTCGCGTTCCTCTTCCCGGCCGGCTGGGCGGCGATCCTCGACACGCTCGCGTTCGGTGCCGTGGCGATCGTGCTGCTCGCCGGCGGCAAGATGGACGCCGACGGCGGCGACCTGATCTCCGTCGCCGCGATCACGCTGGCGATGTTCTTCATGGCCAACCTCATCCGCGCCATCCGCCGGCTGGAGATGGCCAACAAGGAGATCGCCACCCTCGCCGTCGCCAACGAGCGCCAGCGCGTGGCCCGCGACCTGCACGACCTGCTGGGCCACAGCCTCACCACGATCACGGTGAAAGCCGGCTTGGCGCGGCGGGTGCTGGAGAGCTCCGGCGACATCCCGCGCGCGGTCGAGGAGATCCGCGAGGTCGAGGGCCTGACGCGGAGCGCGCTGTCGGACGTGCGGCTGACCGTGTCGGAGTACCGCGAGGTGTCGCTGGCCGCGGAGCTCGCGGGGGCGCGGGCGGCGCTGCGGGCGGCGGAGATCGAGGCGGACCTGCCCTACGCCGTGGACAACGTGCTGCCGCAGCTGCAGAGCACCTTCGGCTACGTGCTGCGCGAAGCGGTCACCAACGTGCTGCGCCACTCCGGGGCCAAGTGCGTCAGCGTCCGGTTCGGGCGCGACTGGCTCGAGGTGGAGGACGACGGCGCGGGGGCCGATGCGGTGCAGGGCAACGGGCTGCGTGGGCTCACCGAGCGCGTCGGCGGCGTCGGGGGGACGCTGCGCAGCGGGCCGCGGGCCGGGGGAGGATGGGTGGTCCGGGCGGAGGTTCCGGAACCGGAGCCGCCGGCCGTGCAGGCCGTGCGCGCCGAACCCGCGGGAGGACTGGCGTGATCCGCGTTCTGCTGGCCGACGACCAGGCGATGGTGCGGGGCGCCCTGGCCACCGTGCTCGGGCTGGAGGCCGACATCGAGGTCGTGGCGCAGGTCGGGTCGGGCGACGAGGTGCTGGCCGCGGCGAAGGAATCGGCACCGGACGTCGCGCTGCTCGACGTCCAGATGCCCGGCAAGGACGGCCTCGCCGCGGCCGCCGAGCTGCACACCGCGCTGCCCTCGTGCCGTGTGATCATCTGCACCACCTTCGGCCGGCCCGGGTACCTGGCCCGCGCGATGGCCGCGGGCGCCGCGGGGTTCGTGGTGAAGGACGCGCCGCCGGAGCAGCTCGTGGAGGCCGTCCGGCGCGTCCACAGTGGACTGCGGGTGGTGGATCCCGCGCTGGCGGCCGAATCGCTGGCGACCGGGGCGAGCCCGCTCACCGGGCGCGAGCGTGACGTGCTCTCGACCGCGCGCGACGGCAGCACCGTCGCGGACATCGCGAAGGCGCTGTTCCTCTCGGAAGGCACTGTGCGCAACCACCTTTCGGCCGCGATCGGCAAGACGGGCGCCCGCACGCGCGCCGAGGCCGTGCGGCTGGCGGAGGAACGCGGCTGGCTCTGACGCCCGGGGTGCCTCCGTCCGGATCGCGCGCGGCTCTGAAAAGATGACGGGCATGAGGACACCACCCACGTGGGCGAACTGGCTGCGCCGCGTCGCGTTCGGCGCGGTGCTCGTGGTGCTCGCCGTCGTCGGCGGCACGGCGTTTCGCGTGTGGCAGGTCGCGCGCGAGAACGACCGCACGCCGGCCGACGTGATCGTGGTGCTGGGGGCAGCGCAGTACAACGGCAAGCCGTCGGACATCTTCACGGCGCGGCTGGAGAAGGCGCGCCAGCTCTACGACGCGGGCGTCGCGAAGATCGTGGTGACCGCCGGGGGCAAGAAGGCGGCCGACAACTTCACCGAGGCCGCGGCCGGCGCGCGGTGGCTGACGCAGCACGGCGTGCCCGCGTCGGCGACGCTGGCGGTCGGCGAGGGCAGCGACACGCTG
Source organism: Amycolatopsis sp. NPDC001319 (assembly GCF_042896185.1). Classification (NCBI taxonomy): domain Bacteria; kingdom Bacillati; phylum Actinomycetota; class Actinomycetes; order Pseudonocardiales; family Pseudonocardiaceae; genus Amycolatopsis; species Amycolatopsis sp. NPDC001319. The sequence continues at coordinate 134,136 of NZ_JBIAWY010000009.1, forward strand.
CGGAGCCTGCGGGCCGTGGCCGACCAGGTGCAGGCGCGCGGCTGGCACACGGCGGTGCTCGTGAGCGACCCGTGGCACTCCTACCGCGCGCGGACGATGGCGGCGGACCTCGGTCTGGACGCGTGGACCGCCCCGACGCACAGCGGCCCCATCGTGCAGGAGCGCGTGACGCAGGTCCGCTACATCTTCCGCGAGACGGGCGCGCTGCTGTTCTACGAGCTCACGAAATCGCCGGCCGACGAGCTGTTCGACACCTTCATGGGCTGAACTTCCCCGGGGAATTGTCGGTGGCCGCGCTACTGTGCCGATTATTACTAATCCGACCACAGTCACGGCCGAATGGCTTCATAGCAACGGTTGCGTGTCGCTCGGGGGTCGGTCTACTTTTGGCCGGATCAGTAAACTGACCGGGTGAGCGACGGGTACTCCGAGTACGACCGCGCCCGGGTGCTGGCCGAGGCACCCAAGGGCGCGGCGCTGGCCGGCGCGCGGCCCGACGGGCGCAGCGACTTCGCGCGCGACCGCGCCCGCGTGCTGCATTCGGCCGCGCTGCGCCGGCTGGCGGGCAAGACGCAGGTGGTCGGCCCCGGGGAGGGGGCCGAGGTCAGCGGCGTGCCGCGCACGCGGCTCACGCACTCGCTGGAGGTCGCGCAGATCGGGCGCGGCATCGCCGAGGAGCTGGGCGCCGACCCGGACCTCGTCGACACGGCCGGGCTCGCGCACGACATCGGGCACCCGCCGTTCGGGCACAACGGCGAGCAGGCGCTCGACGACGTCGCCCAGGCGTGCGGCGGCTTCGAGGGCAACGCGCAGACGCTGCGCATCCTCACGCGCCTGGAACCGAAGTCCCTCGACGAAGCCGGCGCGGCGGCCGGCTTGAACCTCACGCGCGCGTGCCTCGACGCGACCACGAAGTACCCGTGGCGGCGCCGGCCGGGGCAGCAGAAGTACGGCGTGTATGCCGACGACGTGCCCGTGTTCGAGTGGGTGCGCTCCCGGGCGCCGGGCGAGCGGCGGTGCCTCGAGGCCCAGATCATGGACTGGTCCGACGACGTGGCCTACTCCGTCCACGACGTCGAGGACGGCGTGCTGGCCGGGCGCATCTCGCTCGGCGTGCTGGCGGACCCGGACGAACGCGCGGCCGTCGCCGAGGCCGCCGCGCGGCACTTCTCCACGCTGTCGGCGTCCACTTTGGAGGGCGCGGCCAAGGAGCTGCTCGACCTGCCCGTGGTGGCCGCCCTCGTCCGCACCGCTCCGGACGGCTCGCTGCGCGCGCAGGTTGCTTTGAAGCAGCTGACGAGCGAGCTCGTGGGCCGCTTCGCCTCCGCCGCGGTCACCGGTACCCGCAGCGTCTACGGCGAGGGCCCCCTCCTGCGCTACGGCGCCCGCCTCGCCGTCCCGGACCAGGTCGCGGCGGAGGTCGCGCTGCTCAAGGCCCTGGCCCTGCGCTACGTCATGAGCGACCGGCGCCGCCTCGCCATGCAGGACGGCCAGCGCGAGCTGATCGCGCAGCTGGTCGCCGCCCTCCTGCGCCGCGCCCCGGAATCCCTGGACCCCCTCTTCGTCCCCCCGTGGCACGCCGCCACCGACGACGCCGCACGCCTGCGCGTGGTGGTCGACCAGGTCGCCTCACTCACCGACGCGCAGGCCCACGAATGGCACCGCTGGCACGTGGGCCGGCACGCCTGACCTGGTGTTGTCGTGCTGCTGCTCTTGGGGGTGGCGGTGGGCGGGGTCGCGTCGATGACGGACGCGCGGGTTCACCAAGGGCACCGTGGGCACGTTGGCTGGCACGGTTGAGCTGTCGCCGGCTCGACCGCGCCCTTCTCGACCGCGCCCGTCTCGACGACGCCCTTCTCGGCCGCGCGGTCTTGACCACCGCGCTGCCCTCCGCTCCGCCTGCCCACAGCCCTCGCGGGCCGGCCAACCCCGCCCCAAATGTGGCGTTCGGTGCGCTCAACGCACCGAACGCCACATTGGGTGCGCTCGGCGCAACCAACGCCACATTGGGGTGCTCGGGGCCGGCCGGAGAGATGGCGAGCCGAGGGGGTAAGCCGACCGGAGGGGTCAGGGGTGAGCGAGAGGGGACGGCAAGCCGGAGGGGACGGGCGAGCCGGAGCGGAGGGCCAGCCGGAGTGGCAGGCGGGACGAGGCAGGGGCGGGGCGAGGCTTCAGCTGATCGGTTCCGTGCCGCCGGAACCACCCGGTCGGGTACGGTCGCCGCATGGCCGTGGACAGCCACTTGGACTTCACGCTCGCCCTGGGACGCACCGCTGCGGCGGGTGGGGGTGACGCGTGTTTTTCGCCGTACTCCGCGGCCAGTGCGCTGGGCCTCGCGGCCCGGGCGGCGCGCGGGCGGACCGCCGAGGAGCTGCGCGAGCTCCTGGCCACCAGCGAAGCCGACCTCGACGCGCACGCCACAGTGCTGCGCGACGCCGCGGCGCTCGGCGATGAGGCCCGGCTGGCCGTCGCCAACACGCTCTGGGCGTCCGATCAGATCACGGTCGAGAGCGCCTTCCTCGACGAGCTCATCACCTGGCCCGGCGGCAAAGCCGAGACCGCGCCCTTCACCACGGACCCCGAAGCCGCGCGCGGACTGATCAACACCGACGTCGACCGGATCACCCACGGCCTGATCCCGGAGCTGCTGCCCTCGGGCACGATCAGCGCCGACACGCGCGCCAGCCTCGTCAACGCGCTCTACCTCAAGACCGCCTGGCGCCACCCGTTCCCCGACGGTGCCACCGCGCCCGCGGACTTCCACAGTCCCGGGGCCACCCGCCGGGTGCCGACGATGCACCTCGAGGAGACCGTCGGCCACCACCACGCCGATGGCTGGCAGGTCGTGAGCCTCCCCGCGCAGGGCGGCGTCGAAGCCGTCGTCCTGCTCCCGGACGGCGATCTCGCGCCCGCCGAGGCCACGCTCGACACCGCCAACCTCAAGCAGCTCCTCGACAGCCCGAAGCGCCGCAAGGTGCGCCTGTCGCTGCCCAAGATCAAGCTCGACGTCCGCACCGACCTCGACGGTGCCCTGCGTGCCCTGGGCGTGCGCGAGGTGTTCACGCAGGGCGCCGACCTCACCGGGCTCACCGCCACGCGTCCGCTGTGGGTCGACAGCGTGGTGCACCAGGCCGTGCTGCGCCTCGACGAGCAGGGTCTCGAAGGCGCGGCCGCCACGGCGATCCAGATGCGCACACTGTCCCTGTCCACGGCCGAGCCGCTCGAAGTCGTGGTGGACCGGCCGTTCCTCCTGCTCGTCCGGCACGCCGGCACCGGCGCGGTGTATTTCTTCGCGCGGGTGGTGCGCCCGTAGTGAGCCTTTTCCAACCGGAAGCGAGGACCGAGCTGATCCCCGCCGTTCCCGGGCCGTCCGCGCCCGCCGCCACACCGAAGCTGCGCCCGTCGTGGGCCGACGCCGGCATCATGGCGGCCTTCCTCGCGTTCGCCTTCATCCTGTACGGCGGGCTCTGGAGCGACCTGGGCACGGGCTACCTGTGGAACAGCGCGTCGGACCAGAACCTGTGGGAGTGGTTCTTCGACGTCACCGCGAAGTCCGTGCTGCACCTGCAGAACCCGCTCAACTCGGACCTGCAGGACTACCCGCTCGGCGTGAACATGATGGCCAACACGGCCATGCTCGGCGTCGGCATCCCGCTCACGCCGATCACGCTCGCCTTCGGCCCCACGGTCACGTGGGCGATCGCGCTCACCGGCAGCCTCGCCGGCACCGCGGCCGCCTGGTACTGGGTGTTCTCGCGCCACCTCGTCCGGTACCGCGCGGCCGCGGCGATCGGCGGCGCGGTGGCCGGGTTCGCGCCGTCGATGATCTCGCACGGCAACGCGCACCCGAACTTCGTCGCGTGGTTCGTGCTGCCGTTCCTGGCGCTGAAGGTGATCCACCTGGCGCAGGGCCGCAAGCTCGTGCGCAACGGGATCTGGCTCGGCGTGCTCACGGCGTACCAGATCTTCCTCGGCGAAGAGCCGCTGCTGATCTTCGCGCTGGGCTTCGTGATCTTCGCCGTCGCGTACCTCGCGTCGCGCCCGCGGGAGATCAAGGCGATGGTGCGCCCGCTGCTGCTCGGCGGCGGGCTGGCCGTGGTGATCACCGCCGTGCTGGTGGCTTTCCCGCTGTGGTGGCAGTTCTTCGGCCCGCAGAGCTACTCCGGCCTGGAGCACGGCCCGGTCGGCAACGACCTCGCCGCGTTCACGCGGTTCGCCACGCAGTCGGTCGCCGGCCAGCCCGACGCCGCGGCCGACGTGTCGATCAACCGCACCGAGGAGAACGCGTTCTTCGGCTGGCCGCTCATCGCGCTCATGGTCGTGGTGACGATCTGGCTGTGGCGCGAGGTCGTGGCGCGCTCGCTCGCGATCTCGATGTTCCTCATGGCGTGGCTGTCGATGGGCGTCGAGCTCATGGCGGTGCACGTGGACACCGGTGTGGCGGGGCCGTGGAAGCTGCTGGCCGACCTGCCGCTGTTCGAGTCGCTGCTGGAGTCGCGCCTGGCGATGGCGTGCGTGCCCGCGATCGGCGCGCTGCTCGCGATCGCCACCGAGCGCGTGTTCGCCACGGCCGAGACACTGCCGGACCCGGAAGAGGGCCGGCGCCGGTTGCCCCTTCGCCTGCTCTGGGTGGGTGCGGTGATCGCCGTGCTCCTCCCGATCGCGCCGACGCAGCTGCTGGTCAAGGACCGCCCGCCGACGCCGGCGTTCTTCGCCGACGGCACCTGGCGCACCTACGTCGCCCCGGGTGGCACGGTGGTGCCCGTGCCGTTGCCTGGCTCGGGCGAGTCCGAGCCGCTGCACTGGCAGATGGACGCGGGCCTGGGCTACGCGATGCCCGAGGGCTACTTCGTGGGCCCGAGCGGGCCCGACGACAAACGCGGCCGCTACGGCTCCTACCAGATGCCGACGTCCACCCTGCTCGACCGCGTCCGCGACTCGGGCGAGGCCCAGCCCGTCACCGACGCCGACCGCGACCAGACCATCAAGGACCTGCGCTACTGGAACGCCAGCGTGCTCGTCCTCATCCCGCGCGAACACGCCGACGCGTACCGCGCCACCGTCGAGCTGCTGCTGCGCAAACCCGCGCAGTTCGTGGACGGCGTGTGGCTCTGGGACGTGCGCGCGATCACGGCCGGCCGCTGAGGCGCGTTTGTCCGTGCTGCGGGCGTCTGGTGTTCGAGGTGGTGGCGCCCGACCTGCTGGCGCCGCCAGTAGCTGTCACACCTCCGGCGCCCGTCTCGTTCCTCCGTCAGCACCGACGAAGAGGAGACGACCATGCCCCGCATTCCGGCGAAGCGCACCACCGAGGCCGGCCCGCTGCTGAAGCTGTTCTACCGGTTCGCCGGAAAGCGCTTCGGCGCCGTGCCCGAGCCGATGGCCGTGGTGGCGCACCATCCCGGGCTGCTGCGCGCGACTGTGGTCCACGAGCTGATGGCCGAGAAGGCGTCGAAGCGGCTGCCCGCCAACGTGCGCGAGCTGGCGGTGTACCGCGTCGCCACGCGGATTGGGTGTTCGTGGTGCGTGGATTTCGGCACGATGCTGCAGCGCCACGACGGCCTGGACATCGAGCGGCTGCGCCACATCGACGACTACGCGACCTCGCCCGCGTTCTCGCGTGCCGAGCGGCTGGCCGTGGCCTACGCCGACGCGATCTCGGGCGCGCAGGTGAGCGTGACCGACGAGCAGGTGGCCGAGCTCGAAGCCGAGTTCGGGCGCGCCGGCGTGCTGGAGCTGACCTACCAGATCGCGCTCGAGAACTCCCGCGCGCGCATGAACAGCGCGCTCGGCATCGTCGACCAGGGCTTCACCTCGGGCGACGCGTGCCGGGTGCCGCTGCCATGAGCGGCTGGAACGCGGCCCGCAGCTCGGCGGCGAACAGGTCGGGTTCCTCCCACGCGGCGAAGTGACCGCCGCGCTCCGCCTCGTGGAAGTAGTCGAGGGTGGGGTAGGCCTGTTCGGCCCAGGTGCGCGGTGTCCGCCAGATCTCGCCGGGGAACGTCGTGAAGCCGACCGGGACGCGGACCGGGGGCGGCGGCGGGTTCTGGGCGGCGGGCGCGTCCGGCCCGTACGCCTCCCAGTACGACCGGGCGGCCGAGGCGCCGGTGCCGGTCAGCCAGTACGCGGTGATGTTGTCCAGGACGTGGTCGGGGGTCAGGTTGCCGGAGGGCTGCCCGTCGAGGAAGGCGCGGGCGATCTTGGCGTAGGCGTCGGTGTCGTGGTCGAGCATCCAGGCGGCCAGCGCCGCGGGGGAGTCCAGCAGCGCGTAACCGATCGTCTGCGGCCGGGTGGCCTGCTCGACGAAGTAGCCGTTGCCGCTGGTCTGGAACGTCTTGATCGCCGCCTGCGCCGCCCGTTCCTGCTCGGTGCCCGACGGCAGGGCCGCCGGGTCGTTCAGCGCGGGCACGAGCAGGTTGGTGTGGATGCCCACCAGCCCCTCGGGTGCCTGGCGGCCCATCACGTCGGTGACCCCGGCGCCGACATCGCCGCCCTGCGCCACGAAGCGCGAGTAGCCGAGGCGGCGCATCAGCTCCGCCCAAGCGTGGGCGGTGCGGCCGAGGTCCCAGCCGACCTCGGCCGGCTCGGCGGAGAAGCCGTAGCCGGGCAGCGAGGGCAAGACGACGTGGAACGCGTCCTGGGCGAGCCCGCCGTACGTGGTCGGGTCGGTGAGCGGGCCGATCGAGTCGAGCAGCTCCATGACCGAGCCCGGCCAGCCGTGGGTCATGATCAGCGGCAGCGCGTCTTCGTGCCGCGACGGCACGTGCAGGAAATGGATCTCCACGCCGTCGATCTCGGTGGTGAACTGCGGGAGCGCGTTCAGCCGCGCCTCGACCCGCCCGGTGTCGTACCCGCTTGCCCAATACCGGCAGACCGCTTGCAGCACGGCCAGCTGGACGCCCTGCGAACGGTCGTCGACGAGTTCCGCGGTCGGCCAGCGGGTCGCGGCGAGGCGCCGCTCGAGATCGTCGAATGCCTCGGGCGGCACGGCCACCGAGAACGGGCGGACGGCACCGGTTCGCTCACCTGTCGTTGCCACGACGGACCTCCGGATCGTTGGGGGCGGACGACCCCGGACAGTGGCACGCGCTCGCGGGCCACGGGTCATCTGCCGGAGGTGATGCCGTCCGCGAGGGGGCCCAGAACCATGCATGCCTCAGGGCCGAACCCAGCGAGGCGACGATGAACACGAGCGAAGGCCGCGCCGGCGGCGCGAGCGGGAAACCCGACCGGCAGGCGGCGTGGCTGGGCGGCGACCTCCGTGAGGGCTACGCGGAAGTCGGCGACGTACGGCTGCACTACGTCGAAGCCGGCGAAGGCCCGCTGATCGTGCTGCTGCACGGCTTCCCCGAGTTCTGGTACGGCTGGCGCAAGCAGATCGCACCGCTGGCGGCAGCGGGGTTCCGCGTTGTCGCGCCGGATCTGCGTGGCTACAACCTGTCCTCGCGGCCGAAGGAGGTCGACGCCTACGACACCGACCGGCTGACCGCCGATCTCAGCGGCCTCATTCGCGAACGCGGCGCCGAGCAGGCGCTGCTGGCCGGGCACGACTGGGGCGGAACCGTCGCCTGGGCGACCGCGATGAGCCACCCCGAGGTCGTGGACCGGGTGGCCGTCCTCAACGCGGCCCACCCGCGCAAGCTGTCGCAGGGACTGCACCACCCCGGCCAGCTCCGGAAGTCCTGGTACTTCTTCATGTTCGCCCTCCCGGACCTGCCCGAGACGATCGTGCACGCGAACAACTGGCACTTCTTCCGCCACTTCCTGCAGGACGCGAACCCGGCGTACACAGCGGAGGAGATCGACCGGTACGTGCAGGCGTGGTCCCAGCCGGGCGCGGCGACCGGGATGATCAACTACTACCGGTCCTCGGTGCGGACCCCGCCGAAGAAGGCGGAAGCGGCGATCCGCCCGATCAAGGCGCCCACCCTGGTCATCTGGGGCGACAAGGACCGCTACCTCGGCCAGGAGCTGGCCGAGCCCGAGGCCGAGGACGTCCCCGGCCTCGACCGCGTGGAACGGCTGCCCGACGCGTCGCACTGGGTGCACCACGACGAGGCCGAGCAGGTCACGCGACTGCTCGCCGACTTCTTCGCACCCGCCCGCCGAACCTAGGCGGGGCGCGTGATGTGCGTGAGCTTGTCGGGGTTCACGATGTCGTAGATGGCCACGATGCGCCCGTCGCGCAGGCTCATGGACTGCACGTGCTCGTCGACGGACAGGAACCCGTCGCGGCCGGGCATCGGCGGCAGCCACAGGCCGAGGTCGCCGTTGACCAGGATCGGGGCACCGCGGCTGAACACGCCCGGCTCGTACTTCTCCATCAGGCCCAGGAAGAAGCGCATGAGCTTGTCGGCGCCGACCATGATCTGGCGCGTGGTGCGGCCCTTGCCGTCGGAATCGCCGATGAGCACGACGTCCGGGTGCAGCACCTCGGTCATGCCCCGGATGTCTCCGGCCAGCAGCGCGGTCACGAACCGCTCCAGCACCTGCTGCTGCTCCGTGAGCTCGGCGCGCGGCGGCGGGTCGGCGCTCTCGAGCGCGCGCCGCGCCCGGGAGCCGTGCTGGCGGGCGGCGTCGGGTGAGCAGCCGAGGATCTCGGCGATCTCCCCGAACGGCACGGAGAACGCGTCATGCAGCACGAACGCCACGCGCTGCTCGGGCGTGAGCTTGTCCAGCACCACGAGCGCGGCCATGCGGATGCCGTCGTCGCGCACCGCGGCCTCGAGCGGGTCCTCGCTCACCGGTGCGCCGAACGGCGTCACGATCGGCTCGGGCAGCCACTGGCCCACGTACTGCTCGCGCCGCGCCGGCGCCGACCGCAGCCGGTCCAGACAGATCCGGCCGACGACCGTGGTCAGCCAGGCCCGCAGGTCGCGGATGCCGGCGCGCCCGGCGTCGTCGAGCGCGGCCAGGCGCAGCCACGCTTCCTGCACGGCGTCCTCGGCGTCCGAGCGGGTGCTCGTGAGCCGGTAGGCCACCCCGATCAGGTGGCCGCGGTGGGTGGCGAACTCCCGGGCGAGGTCGTCGAGCGCCGTCGGTGTGGGCATGAGGCCGAGTGTGCCGCAAAGCCACCGGGGAGGGAGAACTATTGTGGATACCGTGGCAGGACGGATTCGGGAGAGCGACATCGCGGAGGTGCGTGAGCGCAACCGGATCGACGAGGTCGTGGGGGAGTACGTCGCGCTGCGGCGCGCCGGGGGCGGCAGCCTGAAGGGGCTGTGCCCGTTCCACAACGAGAAGACCCCGTCGTTCAACGTGCGCCCCACGCACGGCACGTTCCACTGCTTCGGCTGTGGCGAGGGCGGCGACGTCATCAAGTTCATCCAGAAGATCGACCTCGTCTCGTTCGTCGAGGCGGTCGAGCGGCTGGCGGACCGCGTCGGCATCCGGCTGAACTACGAGGGCGGCGGCGGGAGCGTGCAGCGCGACCGCGGCACGCGTTCCCGGCTGATCGAGGCGCACCGCGCGGCGAGCGAGTTCTACATCGAGCAGCTGGTGACCGACGAGGCCCGCGCCGCGCGCGACTTCCTCTCCGAGCGCGGGTTCGACGCGGCCGCGGCCAAGCAGTTCGGCTGCGGCTTCGCACCGGGCGGCTGGGACAAGCTCACGAAGCACCTGCTCAACCGCGGGTTCGAGGTCAAGGAGCTGCTCGCGGCGGGCTTGTCCAAGGAGGGCCAGCGCGGCCCGATGGACCGCTTCCACCGGCGGCTGGTGTGGCCGATCCGCGACGTCGGCAACGACGTGGTGGGCTTCGGCGCGCGGCGGCTGTTCGACGACGACCGCATCGAGGCGAAGTACCTCAACACCTCCGAGACGCAGATCTACAAGAAGTCGCAGGTCATGTTCGGCCTCGACCAGGCCAAACGCGAGATCGCGAAGCGCCACCAGGTCGTGGTGGTCGAGGGCTACACGGACGTGATGGCGATGCACGCGGCCGGCGTGCCGACGGCCGTCGCGTCGTCGGGCACGGCGTTCGGCGAGGACCACATGAAGGTGCTGCGCCGGCTGATGATGGACGACGACGCCTTCCGCGGTGAGATCATCTTCACCTTCGACGGCGACGCGGCGGGCCAGAAAGCCGCGCTGAAGGCGTTCGAGGGCGACCAGACCTTCGCCGGCCAGACCTACATCGCGGTGGCGCCCGACGGCATGGACCCGTGCGAGCTGCGCATCGCGAAGGGCGACGCGGCGGTGAAGGACCTCGTGGCGCGCCGGACGCCGCTGTTCGAGTTCGTGATCAAGAGCACGCTCAAGCAGTTCGACCTCGACGCGGTCGACGGCCAGGTCTCGGCGCTGCAGAAGACCGTGCCGATGGTCGCGGCCATCAAGGACCGCGCGAGCCGCGACGGGTACGCGTCGAAGCTCGCGTGGTGGGTCGGCTGGCAGGACGTGGCGCAGGTCGTGAACCGCGTGCGCGGCGCGGCCGGGGCCACGGCCAAGCGCGGCGGCCAGCCGCAGCTGCGGCAGCCCGCGTCCCGGCAGGCGCCCGCGCCCGAGCCGGAGAAGCAGGACCTGCCGCGGCCCGCCCCCGGCGACCCGCGGTTCATGGGCCAGCGCGAGGCGCTCAAGGCCGCGCTGCAGCAGCCCGCGATCGCCGGGCCGGAGTACGACTCGCTGCCGGAGGAGGCGTTCACGCACCCCGTGTACGTCGCCGTGCACCTGGCGTTGCTCAAGGCCGGCGGCGCCGCGTCGGGGCTCACCGGCTCGGCCCTGCTCGACGCCGCGCGGCAGCACTGTCCGGAAGGGACGGTGCGGCGCGTGCTGAGCGAGCTGGCCGTGGAACCGTTGCGCGCCTTGGGAGAAGTGGACTCGCGCTACATCTCCGGCGTGCTCGCGGGGGTGCAGGAAAGTCTCGTCGGCCGGCAGATCGGCGAGATCAAGTCGAAGCTGCAACGACTTTCGCCGGTCGAAGCGCCCGACGACTACCGTGCGTTGTTCGGCGACCTCGTGGCGCTGGAGCAGTACCGCAAGTCGCTGCGCGAGCAGGCCGCGTCCGGATGGGACTGACATGGGCTGGCTGAACCGGCTGATGGGCGGGGGACTCCCCGCGGACTTCCCGGGGGAGCTCGCTCCGGGCGAGAACGTGATCGCGGTCGCGGGCGTCGAGGGCGGTGGCGAGCTCGTGGTGACCAGCCTCGGCCTGTGGGTGCCGTCCGAGGGCGGCCCCCGGCGCGTCTACTGGCACCTCGTGGCCAAGGCCGCGTGGGGCGACGGTGTCTTCGAGCTCACGGAGTCCGAGGAGACCGGGGAGGCCGGCGCCGTGATGGTGGTCGTCGACCGCCCGCCCGTGCGGTTCCGGCTGCCCGCGCCGGGCAAGGTGCCGCCGCAGGTGCGCCTGCGCGTCGACGGCTCCGTGCGCGCGCGCCACCGCCACGACTTCGGGGCCGGCGGCGGCGCGTGGTTCGTGCAGCGGAAGGTCCCCGGCCGCGACGGCACGGTGCTCCAGGTGCGCCCCGACCCGGGCACGGATCCGGCGCTGGTGGAGGCGATCGCGGGGGAAGTAGCCGCGAAGCTGGCCAACCCGGGGGAGTAAGCAGTACGCTCGTACTCAGTACGGGCGTACGGTTTAGCTCTCGGGAGGCTCGCATGTGGGATCCGGCCAAGTACCTCGACTACGCGGACCTGCGGGCCCGCCCCTTCTACGACCTGATCGGGCGAATCTCGTCCGACGCGCCGCGCCGCGTCGTCGACCTGGGCTGCGGCCCGGGCAACCTCACGCTCGACCTGGGCCGCCGCTGGCCCGGCGCCACGCTGGAGGCGCTCGACAGCTCGCCGGAGATGGTCGACGCCGCCCGCGCTCGCGGCGTGGACGCGCACGTCGCCGACGTCCGCGAGTGGGCGCCGCACCCGGACACCGACGTGGTCGTCTCCAACGCGGTGCTGCAGTGGGTGCCGGGCCACGACGAGCTGCTGCGCCGCTGGGTCTCGCAGCTGCCTTCGGGTGCCGTGCTGGCCGTGCAGGTGCCGGGCAACTTCGGCGCGCCGTCGCACCGCATCACGCGCGAGCTGGCGGCGTCCCCGGCGTGGGCCTCGCGCCTGGCCACCCTGGTCTTGCGCGAGGACGAGGCCGTGTCGTCGCCTCTGGAGTACGCCTCCCTGCTGGCCGACGCGGGCTGCCTCGTCGACGCCTGGGAGACCACCTACGTGCAGCGCCTGGCCGGCGAGAACGCCGTGCTGGAGTGGATCACCGGCACCGCCCTGCGCCCCATCCGCGCCGCCCTCCCGGACGACGACTGGGCCGCCTTCCGCACGGAGCTGGCCCCGCTCCTCGACGAGGCCTACCCGCCCCGCGCGGACGGCACGACGTGGTTCGAGTTCCGCCGCATCTTCTTCGTGGCGCGCATCCCCTGACGTTTCCGGGCGCGCTCGCAGGCCCCCTCGGCGGCAGTGTGCGCGAGGCTCAGCGCCCCCGGCCGAACTTCTCCCCGACCTTGGCCCGTGCCACTCCCGCGGCGCCCTGGACCATCGGGTGGTCGATCACCTTGCGGTAGGTGCGCACGAGCTGCTCGTACCGTCCCCGGCCGGCCCTGGTCCCCAGCACGTATCCCAGACCCACGCCCAGCAGGAACTTCTTCATCAGTGGCCACGCCTCTCGTTCGTCGGACTCCCGACTCTCCATTGTCCAGCAATCCGGCGCCCCCTGGGCGTGATCCGCAAAGAGGGGCCCCCTGTTCGGGTGGCGCGGGGGGTGCGCTAAAGTTCTTTCCATCGCACCGGAGATCCGGTGCACAACCGAATACGATCCCCTGTAGCTCAACTGGCAGAGCATTCGGCTGTTAACCGGAGGGTTCTTGGTTCGAGTCCAAGCGGGGGAGCAAAGCCCAGGCCACAGGCCTGGGCTTTTTTGCTACCCGTTGGTAGGGGCGACTTGAGGGCGGTAGAAGCCCAGTTTCGTGACCGCCGGCGGGGCTGCCGCTGTCGACCAAGTGGCCCATCGGCGGATGTTCGCGTAGCTGATCGGTGACGCTTCGCCGAGCGTGGCGAAGGTGGTCTCGGTCGGCAAGTTTCGGGTGGTGCCGGCGTCGGCCCGGCGGCAGCTGCCGTGACAGCCGACACACGACCAGAAGGGCACCGCCCGACCGAGTCCGGCCTGGGCGGCCACGGCCCGCTGTCGCCGTCCGACCGGTCCCGCTGGCTCCGTCCGGAGCCGCCGGGCCTGCGCGCTCGCCCGCGACCGCCCACCGGACTCATTACGTGCCAGGTAATCGACCAGCGTCTCATCCTCGGCGACCATTGGGTCACAACACAATGGTGAGGAGCGGAAAATGCCTTTCTTCGAGGTCGGTGACGGGACCCGCCTGTCGTACGAAGATTACGGTTCGGGCGCGCCGATGGTGTTCGTTTCCAGTTGGGTGCTGAACGCCGAAATGTGGGAATATCAGGTTCCGTTCTTCGTCGAGCGAGGATTCCGGTGTGTCCTGCTGGACCGGCGGGGGCACGGCCGCTCGGACCGCCCCTCCTCCGGCTACGACGCGGACACCGGCGCCGACGATCTGGCCGCGTTGATCGAGCATCTGGACCTGCGCGGCATCACGCTCGTCGCCCACTCGGCCGGCAGTGGCGAGGCCGCACGCTATCTGTCCCGGCACGGCGAGGAGCGGGTCTCCCGTGTCGCGTTCCTGGCGGCGACGTTGCCGTACCTCGAATTGACCGAGGACAATCCCGAGGGAATTCCCGAGGCGGTCAACGAGGCGACGCTGGCACAGCTGCGCAAGGACCGGCCGAAGTGGTTCGCCGATCGAGCGCAGGGCTATTTCGCCACGCACTTGGGCAACGACGTTTCACCGGCACTGATCGAGCACGAGATCCGGCGCTGCCTGTCGGCATCGCCGTTCGCGACGGCCGCGATGTTCCACTCGAACTTCCACACCGATTTCCGCCCTGATCTGCGTCAGATCACCATTCCGACGCTCGTTGTGCACGGAGTGGCCGACCAGTCCGCCCCCATCGACGTCACCGGCCGTCGTACCCGGAAGCTCGTGCCCCACGCCGTCTACCGGGAATATCCCACTGCCGGGCACGGCCTGTACGTCACCCACGCTGAGCAACTCAACGCCGATGTCTTGGAGTTCATCAAGCGCTGAGGTGGTTCCGGGTCGCGCGCGAGGGGCCGGAGATCGTACTTCCCCGGAACGACCGATCGAGAGGAACGTCGTGTCCACAATGGATCGATTGTGGTGCCCGGTGGGGCTGTCGGTCCACGTTTCCGCCGCGAGCTGCGCCAAACTGATCCTGCTGCACGGATTCCCTGGCGGATCGCGCGGCCGCCACTACCTCGCGAGCTGGCGGCGCCGAGGAGCCTCCGCCGGGTGCCGCGGTGTCGAGTCGGCGTCCGCGGGCTGGTAGGTGTCGCGGAAACCGAAGGCGTTGGGCGTGGGGCCCTGTGCGCGTAACAGTTCCAGGCGCTCGACGGCCTCCTCGACGGTGGGAGTGTGCCCGGCGGGGATCCACCACATGACCTGGAACGGCGCCTTCGGAGGCTCGAACCATTCCGCCCGGCGGCGCAGCACGTCCAGGTGGCCGCTGCGGTAGACGTAGTCCCACAGGGCGTCCCGGCTTTCCCAGACGGACATGTTCACCAGGACGTCATTGCCCAGGGACGTGCGGATCGCGGTGGCGTCGGTGCCGCTGTCGTCGACCAGGCGCCAGATGAAGCCGGGTGCGTTGTCGGCGACCTCGTTCAGCGTGTCGAGCATGGACGTGAAGCCGTCCATGCGGCTGTCGGCGAGGGGGAATTTCATCGTGCCCACGTTGAGCTGGGCGAGGTGGTGTCCCGTCATGCCCTCACCTCACCATCGTGGTGTTTCTATGTCAACTCGCGTTATTTTTAGAAAGCTCGACGACGACGCAGCACATGCCCGGTCGCGGGTCCATGCGGGCCTGCAGGCCGACGGCGTCCTCCAGCAGCCCTTCCAGTAGCGCCAGGTTCATCCCGCACACCAGCACCGGATGCCGCTCGGAAAGGGCGTGGAAGGGGCAGTTGGCCAGGCGCAAGGCGTCCCGGTCTTCGTCCAGGCGGGGCTCGTAGCCGCGAGCGGCCAGCAGGGCCTTCGCCGCGTCGAGACCGTCGACCGGCGCGGGCGCGGTGGCGCGGGCGGCCCGCCCCTCCCGTCGGGCGGCGGCCTGCAGTTCGGTGTCCAGGCGGGCGGTGTCGGCGACCTCGGCCAGCAGATCGGCGGGGGTGCGGTAATCGCGCGGGGGAACCGAGAACTGGCGCTCGGCGCCGGACCTGCGATAGAGCTTGGCCGGCCGCCCGGCGCCGGGGCCCGTCCGCCCGCTCAGCCTCCTGCTGTCGGTCTCCAGCAGCCCCGCGTCCACGAGCTTGTCCAGGTGGAACGCGGCCAGCGTGCGCTGGATCCCGGCGCTCTCCGCCGCCTCGTTCCGGCTCACCTCGTGGTCCTGGGCTGCCACGTAGTCGTACAACCGCCGCCGGACGGGGTCCTGCAGCAGGGCGATCGCTTCGATGTCCTCCACGCGGCCAGTCTAAGAACAACCGGGATACTTGTTAGAGACCGCCCGGGGCGATCCTTGGCGAAGCCCTCGCCGCGCTGATGCGGACGAAGGCCGACCGGTTCGTCGCAACGCTACGGTCGGAGCCGCTCGAGCTGAGGGTCATAGCAGACCAATCCGTGTTCCGCGGCGAGCTGCGCGGCCCAGGCGGAGACCTCCTCGCACCGGCTCCACACCATCGGGAAGTACATCAACGGTCCGACCGCCTCGCTGAGCATCGGCGCGGTCGACCAAGGGCTGTCTTCGCCGTCTTCCTCACTGATGTCCGGGTAGCGATCGAGCAGAGCCAAGGCGAAGGTACGGATGCGGTCCGAGGGTGGTTCCTGACTGTCGGACTCGATGTGGCGCTCGTACAGCGAATGGAACACGTCGCCGGCCGCTTGGTCGCCGGACGGACGGTCGCCCTCCCATACCGCCAAGTCGTAGCTCACGCGTGGATCATGCCAGCGATGCTGTCGCCGCCTCCAGGCGCGAGCCCATCGCCCGTGCGAAGGCCGGCGAGGCCTGAGCCGCAGCTCGTTGACGACTGCCTACTGGGCGGGCTGCGGTGTGTCCGTGTCGAGGCGGCCGTCGGGGCGTAGCAGCCAGCCGGCGCGTTTGCGCGTGCGCAGGGTTACGGAGCTGTCGATGAGGGCGCCGGGCGGTAGCAGGTCCTCGAGTACGCCCTGGAGCTGCATCAGGTCGGCGAGGCCCGCCGTCCAGGCGAAGACGACGAAGTTCGCGGGGCCGGTCATCGACATGCACATCCGCACGCGGGGTTCGGCCCGCATTCTGGCGACCACGGACAGCAGGAGCGGTTTCGGCACGCGGCACCACCAGATGACGCTCACCGGCCACCGGGTGTGCAGCTGGGACAGTTCGCACCGCATCGCCAGCGCACCCGCTTTGAGCAGCCGGCCCAGCTGCCGCCGCACGGTCGAGGCCGGGCGGCCGACCTGGTCGGCGATGTCGATCGCCGTCGCTCTGCCGTTTTTGCTCAGGGCTGACATCAGCGGGGCGTAGGTGGGCGCGGTGATGTCGACCGGCGCTCCACGCGGGCTGGGGGTGGCGGCCTTCGCGGCCTTCTCGATCGCGGCCTGTTCACGGGCGTCGAGCGCGCCGAGCCGCCACTGGCTGCCTTCGATGTGCATCTCGGTGCCGAGGTGCGTCCTCGTCGACTGCACGCCCGGGATCCGGGACAGCTCGTCCAGGATCAACGACGACAGTTTCTCGAAAGTCGGTGCCGCGACGATCGTCATCAGGTCGCGGCCACGGGCCGCGTACTCGATGGCGCGGACGTGGACCAGCCCCTCGAGTGTGCCGACCACGTCGTCGAGCCGGCCCGGCGCGCAGTCGAACTCGACGATCGCCAGCTGCCGGTTGCGCGCGGCCACGCCGCCGAGCGGGTAGGCGTAAACCCACGCGACCTCGTTCTCGCGCAGCCGGATCCACCGGCTCGCGAGCGCCGGGGCCGACGTGCCCAGCACGGGCGCGAGGGAACTCCAGCTGGCTCGTGGCCACAGTTGCAGCGCATGGATGAGCGCGAGGTCGTCCTCGGACAATTGCTCTTGCATGACAGGGCTCCAGGAGCGCATGGTGCGCGGGAAACACCCATGGTGGCCGAACGCTACCTGTTTCTGCGTACGAAGGTCACTCGCGTGATCGCACAAGGGCCTGAATCCGGCCGGCGCGCGCGTTCACCGAATCAAGATGTCCGGCGCCGCGTTTGCGCAGTTGGGCGGGTTTCGGTCGCATCAGAAGTCAGAGAGGACGCCGGTCGAAGTGATCGCAGAACGCCCGATCAGAGGTTGGAATGGGTGTTTCTGCGCTACAAGACGGAAGGAATGATCACTTTGTCGACTTGGCGCCCTCAGTCAGGCTGTCGTGGATACGCTCCGGACATGCCGGAACCGTTGTCACCTGCCGATCTGTCCGCGCACTTCGCGGGACTCGATCTCTCGAAGCCCGTGGCTCGCTCGACCTCGTCGACGGATCCGTTCTTCACGTATGCGAGACCGGAAACGCACGGCGTTCACGTGAGCAAGGTCCAGGTCGAGATGCGGGACGGGGTGCTGCTGGCCGGGGAGCTCCACCGCCCCGCGAACCCGGACGGTTCCCCTGCGCCCGGGCGGTTTCCCGGCATCGTGTACGAGTTCAACGGGTACAACGCGGTGTCGTTCATGGCCGCCGGTGCCCGCGCGTTCGTGACCCGGGGGTACGTGGTCCTGGTGTGCAGCGTGCGCGGCAGCGGTGACTCGCCGGGGGAGATCGACCCGTTCGGCCCGCAGGAGCAGCGTGACAACGTAGACCTGATCGAGTGGCTCGGGACGCAGCCGTTCTCGACGGGCAAGGTCGGCCAGATGGGCGTGAGCTACGGCGGGCACACCGCCCTCCTCGCCGCCGTGCACCAGCCGGAACACCTCACCGCGGTGATCGCGGCCCAGGCGCTGAGCGACTGGTACGAGGACACGATCTACCTCGGCGGCGGCATCTACAACAACCGGATCCGCGGCTGGCAGTCCGACACCGCCCCGGCGACCCTCGAGACCTACCCCCGGCATCCGCTCTACGACGACTACTGGCGCGACCGCAGTGTGCGGGCGCGCTGGGACAGGCTCGACGTTCCGGTGCTCGACGTCGGCGGCTGGCTGGACCAGTACCGCAACGCCATGGTGAAGAACTTCCAGGCCCGCCCCGAAAACGTCTGGATGGTCGCGGGCCCGTGGAGCCACGGCATGCTCCCGGGCCAGTTCGAGGACATCGCGACCGCGGCGTACCTCGCGTGGTGGGACCACTGGCTCTCCGACGACGTCCCCGGCCTCCTGCCCGAAACCCGGGTGACCTCCTACGAGATGCCCGACGCGGGGTGGAAGCAGTACTCGACCTGGCCGCCGGCCCAGGCGCGGGAAGACCACCTGACTTTCGCGCCCGGCGGCAAGCTCGTGGCCGGTCCGGCGGAGAAGGCCACCGAAGTGTTCGACGTGGAGACCGGTGCGCTGCTCGCCGAGACGGAGTCCCTTCCGGCGGATCTGGTGCTGGCCGGTACGCCGTTCGTCGATCTGCGCGTCGCCTTCACCGCGGACGAAGGCTACGTCGCCGTGATCGTGGAAGACCTCGGCCCCGACGACGAGGTCTCCAGGGTCACCCACGGTTTCCTGCGCGCCAGCCACCGGGCCGGCAACGAGGTGCGGGTGCCGGTGGAGCCAGGAACTCCCTACGACCTGCGCGTGCCGCTGTGGGCGACGCACCACCGGTTCAAGGCGGGGCACCGGCTGCGGATCCGCGTCGCCAGCCGTGACGAAGGCGTGATCGACTCGGACTCGCCCGCCGGAACCGTGACCGTCCACTATGGCCCGTCCACCTTCACCTACCAGGCGATCGGATGACCCGGTCGATCGTCGCGGGCAAGACGGCCCTCGCCACCGGCGCGGGCCAGGGCACCGGTGCCGGAATCGCCCGGGCGTTGGCCCACGAAGGCGCTTCCGTGTCGGTGGTCGTCGACGGAGCCAGGGCGGCATCGCGGGCCTGACCCGGGTCGCCGCCTGCGAATGGGCCTGCTACGACATCACTGTCAAAGCCGTGGCCCCTTCGTGCTCAGCGAGCAGGCCGGTCGGCGGTTGCGGCATCTTCTTCAGCTGACCGACTCCTACGAACCGGAAGGTTTTCCATGCAGGACAAAGTCGCGCTCATCACCGGGGCCGGCGGCGGGATCGGCGCGGCCTGCGCCGCGGAGTTCGCCCGGCGCGGGGCGGCCGTCGTGCTCGCCGACATCAACGGCGAGGCCGCCGAAACCCGCGCGGCCGAAATCGTCCGCGGCGGCGGTCGTGCGGTCGGCATCGAAACCGACGTCGCCGACGAGAAAGCGGTGCAGGCGATGATCGCCGAAGCGGTCGACCGGTTCGGCCGCCTCGACATCCTGCACAACAACGCGGCGGCGACCTTCGCGTCGCAGCAGGACGACGATCTGACCACAATGGACGCGGACCTGTGGGACCGGTCGCTGGCGGTCAACCTGCGGGGACCCATGCTGGGCTGCAAATACGTGATCCCCGTCATGATCGAGGCCGGGGGCGGGGTCATCGTCAACACCTCCTCAGGATCCGGCGTGATCGGTGAACCGACGCGATTCGCCTACGGAGCCTCGAAAGCGGGGCTCAACTCCCTCACTCGCTCGGTCGCCGCCCGCTACGGCAAGCAGAACATCCGGTGCGTGGCGGTCATGCCGGGAATCACGTTGAGCGAGCAGGGACTGGAAGCGCTGAGCGGTACTCACTGGCTCAGGATGATGACCCGCCACCACACCACCCCCCGGCTCGGGCACTTCGACGACATCGCCAAGTTCGTCGCCTTCGTCGCTTCCGACGACGCCGGATTCATCAGCGGCAGCGTGCACGCCGTCGACGGCGGCGTCCTGAGCGTCGCGCCGTATGCCGCCGACATGCGCGAGTTCGGCACACAACCCTTCTGAGCACAGTCAACCCGAGGAGACCTGGGGCCATGACGAGGCAGAACTGCGCCGCCGTCGGCAACCGCGGGATCTTCGAGGAAATCACCAGTTCATGGCGAAGCGGGCCGGATCGAGGGTGACCGGTTCCGGGACGACCATCTCCAGCAACGACGAGGACAGGCTCTTGCCGTGCGCGTCGAGATCGGGTGCGCGGGTGACCCCGGTCAGCGCGTCGCGCAGAACGAACTTCAGTGCGAAGAGCTGCGGCACCTCGTATCGCTCCACCTCGCCGAGGGCGAGGTCCGCGAAGTGCTCGCGGACGCGCTCACCGGTCACGTACCGGCGCAGATGCGCGTAATGGTGCGGCCGGTAGGCGACGAGTGTGATGTCCGAGGTCGTCCCCTTGTCGCCGGCGCGAGCGTGGGCCAGCAGGTGCAACAGCATTCATGCCTCCACAATGGACACTTCGGTACGGACGGCGTGCCTGGGCAAGAGTGCCGACGCGATCGCCACGACCGGTTCGGCTCGCCGGGTCGCGCCGCCTCCGCCGGCCGGGCCGTTGAGCCACAAGGCGCTCACCTCGCGGCCGAGGTACTGGGCCGCGTCGAGTGAGCTGGTCCGGCCGGCGACGCGAACGCGCACCTCGCGCGGATCGGCGACGTCCACCCGCGGCCCGCGCAGCACGGCGTCGACCCCGATCAACTCGTACCGCAGGTCCGCGCCGGAAAGACCGGCGGTCGTGAGCCGCTCCCGGACGATGTCGAGAGCCAGCCGGCCGCGGGCGACCGCGTTCGGTCCGGCGTAGGAGATTTGGCCTTCACCGAGGAAACCGTCGAAGTAGCCGACCGAGACCTTCAACCGGTCCGGGCGCGCACGACCCGTGGCGCCGGTGACCTGGACCCGGTCCGTGCCCAGCTCACACAGGCGGACACCGGAGAAATCCGCGACGGCGTCGGGACAGACGTAGGCGGCCGGATCGTGCACCTCGTACAGGAGCTGCTCGGTGCAGGTGCGCACGTCGACGAGGCCACCCGAGCCGGCGACCTTGGTGACGACGAAGGTGCCGTCGGCCTCGGCGACCGCGAGGGGGAAGCCCAGCCGCGCGAGGGCCAGGACGTCCTTGAATCCGGGGTCGGCGAAATAGCCGCCCGTGACCTGAGCCGCGCACTCGAGCAGGTGGCCGAGGCAGAGCCCCTTGCCGATCCGGTCCCAGTCGTCCAGGGCCCAGCCGAACTCGTGGACCAGCGGCGCGAGGTACAGGGACGGATCCGCCGTACGGCCGGTGACGACCACGTCGGCGCCTTCGGCGAGCGCGCGGACGATGCCCTCGCAGCCCAGGTAGGCGTTGGCGGAGACCACATTTCCCAGGGAGGAGACCGACCCGGGCCGGTCCAGCAGCGGAAGGTCCTCGGCGGTGACGAGGGAAAGGACGTCGTCACCGGTCACCGCGCCGACCCGCAGGCCCGCGAGGCCCTCGTGCCGCGCGATCTCGACCACGACGCGAGCGGCCTCGAGCGGATTGGCCGCACCCATGTTCGTGATGATCTTGGTGCCGATGGCCGCACAGGTCGCCAGCACCGCCCGCATCCGGTCGGGGGGCCATTCGTGGTAACCGGCCAGCGGGTCGCGTGACCGCTCCAGCTGGGCCAGGGCGATCGTGCGCTCCGCGAGGCATTCGAAGACCAGGTAGTCGAGTTCACCCCGCTCGGCGAGCTCGACCGCCGGCTCGATCCGGTCGTCGGCGAAGCCGGCACCCGAGCCGATCCTGACCGTTCGCCTGGACGCCATCCTGCACACCTCCTGTGCGGTTCGCTAGCGGGGGATGATCGGCAGCACGACGCGGCTCGGACAGGCCGCCGTCCGGTGGACCGTCTGGCGGGCCGTGCGCAGGTCTTCGTTCGTGTCGGTTCCGAGCGGGTTTCCCGTGTTGGGGTTGGGTTCCCATTCGGGGTAGCTGCTGGAAGAGACGTAGACGCCGACGCGGTGGCCCGGCGCGAGCACGATGCTCGTCGCGGCGAGGTCGAGGGTGAAGTGGTAGACCGCGCCGGGTTCCAGCGGCGTCGCCGGGAGCTGGTGCCTCGCCCGGACCGCACCCTCGCAGAGGTTGAGGGCGCGACCGTCGGGGTGCACGTCGAGGAGGACCGCGGTGAAATCGGTGTCCGGGGCGTCGGTGGAGGCCCACAGGTCCATGGTGACCGGGCCGGTGAGCTCGAGTTCCTCCGTGAGCTCGGCCGACAGGTAGGTCAGCACGTCGCCGCGGGCGAGGTTGGGCCGTTGGTCGGCCGGGCCCGCGACTTCGCCGCCACTGCCGAGCAGGCGTCCTCCGATGGTGGGGACGGGATCGCGCGGGTCGTAGGTGAAGGCGTCCGCGCCGGTGTCCGCGGTGGGGCGCCGCGGGTCGAGCACGGCGCCGTCGTGGAGGTAGAACGGGGTGAACTCGGTTCGGGCCAGGGGCCATTCGGCTTCGTCCCGCCACTCGTTGCGCCCCATCACGAACAGTCGGACCGGCGCCGTGTCGTCGGGTGCGCCGTCGAAGTGCCGGCGGAACCACCGGGCGCGGACAGCGGTGATGTCGATGGCGGCTTCGGGACCGAAATCGACCTCACCGACGAGGTGCACCGTCGGGTGCCAGTGGTCCCAGGGACCGATGATCAGCCGCTGCGCAGCACGCGCGGCGGCGGTGGGCGCCTGCCGGCGCATGCCGGTGTAGTGGCGGAGCGTCGCGCCGAGGTGGATGTCGTACCAGCTGCCGATGTGGAGCGCGGGCAGGTCGATCCCGCTGTAGTGCGTGGTGGGATTGTGCCGGAGCCACGTGGAGTCGTCGCGGGATTCGTGGTCGAACGCTTCCTCGAGCCACCCGGCCCGGCCGTGCCACAGCGGGTTGTCGCGGAACGGCCGGGTGCGGAAGATCTCGTCCAGCGCGGTGGCGGCCGCCGCGCGGGCCTGCCGCCGCTGTTCGGGATCGCCGGTGGCGACGGCACTGTGCAGGCCGAGGGTGACGCTGCGCAGATGCGCCGGCCGCGCGTCGTCGATTCCCCATTCCTCGGCCATTTCGGAGATGACGTGCGCCGTCCAGCCGACTCGCAACGCGAGCCGGAAGGTGCCGCCCGCGTCGAAGGTGCCTTCCCAGTAGTCCGCGGCGCAGGCTTCAGGGGCGATCACTTCGAGGTGCGGCGGGCGCGTCTGGGCGGCCAGCCATTGGGTCGACCCGCCGTAGGACTGGCCGAACATGCCGACCCGCCCGTCGGACCACGGGCGGCCGGCGGCCCATTCCACGGTGTCGTAACCGTCTTCGACGTCGGAATGGACGTAGGACCACGTGCCACCGGAGCCGAAGCGGCCGCGGCAATGCTGGACGAGCACCGCGAAACCCGCCGCGGCCAGCCGGTGCGGGTTCAGTGCCGCCGTCACCATCGAGGGGCTGTAGGGCGTCCGGGAAATCAGCACCGGATGGCGATCGGGTTCCGCCGGGCGCCACAGGTCGGCGCGGAGCAGTACGCCATCGCGCATGGGTATCCGGATGTCGTGTTCGGTGATCACCAGCGGCGTCGGCGGTGCGGTGGCGGTCATGGGCCGGCTGCTCCTTCGGGTCTGACGTCGGTGTCCGGGTGCCCGAGGGCGTCGGCCGAGGCTGCTCCTCGACGTCGTCGAGCGTGCGGACGAGCGTAGATCCGGAGTGCGTGGCCATCGGCCGATTCCGCCGAAGCGCTCATCGAGGGCCGAGCTCGCTTCGCAAACGACCAAGGCCGGGTGTCAACGGGGCCGAACGATCACCGGCCGTTCGCAGCGGCCGCCGCGCGGTCGTGAACGCGGTCCGGCGGCCACCTCGGCGAGCGTTTCCGAAGAACGATCAGCGAACCGGCTCCCTCGACCTACCTTCTGTGGACGCCGCGGCACGCGTGGGTCCCGTTCGCAGGACGACGCAGCAGCCGCGGCGCTCTCCCTCCACGCGGACCACGATCGGAGCTCCCGTGAACGAAATGACGACGGCAGCGTCGCCGTCGACGACCGCTTCCCCGCACCGCGGCTCAGTCCGGCGCGCGGTGGGAATGCTGGTGGTCGTCGAGATGGTGAGCGGCCTCATCCAGGGCATGACCCCGTCACTGATCCCGCAGATCGGCAAGCAGTTCGGCATCGTGGCGGCGGACCTCAACTGGATCGCGTCGATCCAGCTGCTCGCCGCGTCGATCTCGGTGCCGATCGTGAGCCGCCTCGGTGATCTCTACGGACATCGCCGGCTGATGAGGTTGTCCTTGGCCTCGGCCCTGATCGGGGCGGCACTGTTCGCCTACGGTCCCTCGTTCCCGGTGATGCTGCTGGGGCAGGTGTTCCTCGGCCCGGTCGCCGCCCTGCTGCCGCTGCAGCTCGGGATCGTGCGCAGCCGGTTGGACAGCACCAGGGCGCGCAGCGCCATCGGCTTCCTCGCCGCCGCGGCCATGATCGGCGGCACCGCCGGGTTCGAAGTGGGCGGGATCGTGCAGGCGACCACGAACGACGTGCGCGCCACGCTCACCGTTCCGGTTCTGCTCGCCGTTCTCGGCCTCGTGATCGTGTTCTTCTTCGTGCCGGAGAGCGCCGTCCGGGCCCGCGGCAACGTGGACTGGGCCGGTGCGCTGGCCATCAGCGTCGGACTGGGCTCACTGCTGTGGGTTCTCGGCGGAGCGAGTGGCCGTCCGCTCGCGATGACCGTCGGGCTGCTCGCCGGATCCCTTGCGGTGCTGGCCCTGTGGGTGGTGATCGAGCTGAGGAGCGATCATCCGCTCGTCGACGTGCGCGCGCTCGTGCGGCCGCAGCTTCTCCGCTGGTACCTCGCGGCGATCACCCTCGGCCTCGCGCTGATCGGCTCGCAGACGGTCGGCTTGACGTTCCTCTCCGCGGATCCCGCGAAGGTCGGATACGGGCTGAAACTCCCGCCCATCGTCCTCGCCCAGGTACTGGTGGTCGCCGGTTTGGCCGGGGGAGCGGGCGCGTTGCTGATGTCCCGGTTGAGCCGCGCCATCGGGGGCACCCGCACCGCGGTCGCGGGCATCGTCGTCGACGTGGTCGTGCAGATCGTCTTCATCGTGCAGCACGAGTCCACTGTGCTGTTCGTGGTGCTGACTCCGCTCTCGACGCTGGGCACGTCGCTGGCGTTCGCCGCGCTCCCGGCGATGATCGCCGAGCACAGCCCCGCCGACGAGATCGCGGTGGCCACGGGGATGTACAACACGACGCGAGCCATCGGCGGCAGCCTGGGCGGGGCGGTGTTCACCTTCGTCCTGTCCAGCATCACCTTGCCCGGCACGAGAATCGCCGGCGAAGGGGCCTACGTTCTCGCCTGGACGATCTGCGCGGCAGCGGGCGTCCTCACGATCGGTTTCCTCGCTCTCGTCGGCCGCAGGAGCCGCCGGGAACAGCGCGACTCGTTCGTCGGCGTGGTCACCAGGTCGCCGGTGCGCGGTCCGCGATGACGTCCGCGACGCGGGCCGGTGCCGACAGGAACGCCGAATGTGCCGTGGGCAGCTCGACGACCGTCGTGGGGTTCGTGGGGAACGCCGTGTCCGCCTGAGTGATGAAGAGCCGCTGCAGCCCCGCCGGAATGGTGCGGTCCTTTGTGCACACCACGTACGTGCGGGGAATCGATCCCCAGCCCTGTTCGGTCAACGTGGTGCTCTCGGCGACCATGGCCAGCGGCGCGTCGCAGCTGAGCAGAGCGGTCGCGGCCGCCGCTCGTGAAGGTTCGACGTCGCCGTAGAAGGCTTCCCGGATGGCCGACTGGGCCTCGGGATCCGGGCTGCGGTGGTCGATCCGCAGCGCGCCGATGGCCGCCGGGTCGCCGACCGGCAACTGCATGAACCGGTTGTCCCGGCCCTCGGGCAGCGCCGGGTAGCCGAGGCACGGCGTGTTCGAGGCCGGCATGTACGCGGCCAGGTACACCATGTGCGCGACGAGCCCGGGCTGCCGTTCGGCTGCCCGGGTCAGCACCGCACCCCCCATGCTGTGCGCGACCACGCAGACCGGCTTTCCCTTGCCGACGCTGTCCAGCTGCGTCACCAGAAGGTCGGCGGCGGCGTCCAGCCCGACCCCCGAGACCGGCGACGGCTCCGTGGCGTAGGCGACGGGGTCGAACGGACGCCGGGCGGCCGACGCCGGAGACGCCGCGTGCAGGCCGTGCGCCGCCATGTCGACGGCGACCGCGGTGCGGCCCCGCCCGGCCAGCTCGGCGATCACGTCCGTCCAGGCCCACGCTCCGTGGTAGAAGCCGTGCAGCAGAACGACCGGCTCGTTCGACATGAATCCTCGCTCTCGACGCGGGGGCGCGGGTGTTCCGCCGCAAGGTAACGGATTCGGGACCGTCGCGGGCACTGTCATCCGACTGTCGCCGCCTTCGCGGTGGGCGGACGTGGTGCCCTGCCCGGTTTAAGCCAAGTGACTGTGCACAGGCCCGCGGCTCGTCTTGACCGCGGCCGGGGGATGCGGAAGGGCACCCGGGAGAGCTGGAACGGCCGCGCGCCTCGAAGCCCGACCGGCCGGCGCGACACCGACAGCTGTTGAACGACTGTCCGAGGCGGCGTGCCGGCGTCGATTCCCGGTGGCCATCCGACAGAAGCGGACGAGCGGAGCGGCACCGGATCCTGAGAACCGCCGCGGGCGCGTGCTGGGCCCGCATCGAGGCGGCTTTCGAGGAGCGCCGGCCGGGCCTGCTCCGGTGAGGACGGTGTCCGGTTCAAGTCCTGTTCAAGTCCTGCTCAAAGGAAAGATTCGCATGACTGATTTCTCTGCCCACGAGGCCGACACGATCGTGCTCGTTCACGGCCTCTGGGTGAACCCGCGCAGCTGGGAGGGGTGGAAACACCATTACGAGGCTCGGGGATACCGGGTGTTCACCCCGGCCTGGCCGGGGCTCGACCGCGAGGTGGAGGAGCTCCGGCGTGATCCCGCGGGCATCGCGGGCGTCGGCCTTCGCGAGGTGGTCGACCACTACCAGAGCGTCATCCGCTCGCTGGCCCGGCCGCCGATCATCATGGGCCACTCGTTCGGCGGCACCATCGTGCAGCTGCTGCTCGACCGCGGGCTGGGCCGCGTCGGCGTCGCCATCGACTCGGCAGCCGTCAAGGGCGTCCTTCCGCTGCCGCTGTCGACGCTGAAGTCGACCTGGCCGGTCCTGGGAAACCCGGCCAACAAGAACAAAGCGGTTTCGCTGACGCCCGAGCAGTTCCACTACGCCGTCACCAACACGCTCACCGAGAGCCAGTCCGCCGCCCGCTACGAGCGGTACGCCGTGCCCGGCTCGGCCCGTGTGCTCTTCCAGGGGGCGTTCGCCAACTTCAACCCCCGCGCCGTGACCCGGGTCGATTTCCGCAAGCGCCAGGCCCCGCTGCTGTTCATCGCCGGGGAGGCCGACCACCTCGTTCCGCCCAAGGTCAACAAGGCCAACTGGCGTCTGTCGCGCAAGTCCGCGGCCGTCACCGAGTACCAGGAATTCCCCGGGCGCTCGCACTTCATCATCGGCCAGGACGGCTGGCAGGAAGTCGCCGACTACGCGCTGAACTGGGCCGAGGAGCACGCCCCCGCCCGCGTGTGACCCACCACGAACCCCCGCGGACAGACCTGTCCGCGGACCGCAGTGACAACCTTTTCGAACAAGGAGAAACCGTGCGTAAACGTCGTGTTTTCCGCTCCGCCGTCCTCGGCGTGACCGGGATCGCCCTCGCCGCCGGCGTAACCACGCTGGCGTCGGCCGCACCATCCCCGCAGACCGCGCCTGCCGCGCTTTCGCACCCTGCGACCGCGGCTCCGAAGCCGACGATCGTCCTCGTCGACGGAGCCTGGTCGAACTCCCAGAGCTGGGGCGATGTGACCAGGTCCCTGCAGGCGGCCGGCTACCCGGTCGTCGCCCCGCCGACGGCCCTGCGCAGCCTCTCCGGCGATTCCGCCTTGCTGGCCTCCTACCTCAAGACCATCCAGGGCCCGGTCGTCCTGGTCGGGCAGTCCTACGGTGGAGCCGTCATCACCAGTGCCGCCACGGGCAACCCCAACGTCAAGGCGCTGGTCTACATCTCGGCCTTCGAGCCGGACACGAATGAAAACGTCACGACCCTGACCGGGCAATTCCCGGGCAGCCACATCAGCACCGATCCCACCGCGGTCCCTCCCACCGCGCTCAGCCCCGTCCCCGTTCCCTACCCCAACCCCGCCGGCGATCCCGAGATCGAGCTGTACGCCAAGGCGGCCCAGTACCGGGACCTGTTCTTCAGCAACCGCGTCTCCGCGGCCACCGCCGCGGAACTCGCCGCCACGCAGAACCCCGTCGCCTCGACGGCCCTGGGCGAGAACCTCGCCGGCGAGCCGGGCTGGAAGACGATCCCCTCGTGGACCCTCGTCTCCACCGCCGACCACTTGATCCCCCCGGCCGCCGAGCGCTTCATGGCCACTCGCGCCCACTCCCACATCGTCGAGGCCAACACTCCCCACGCGGCACAAGTGACCAACCCGGGGATCGTCGTCAACCTCATCGAACGGGCCGTCGCGGGCACCCGGTGACGTGAACCGGACGACACCGCCGGCCAATTCGGCGGTGTCGTCCGGTGTCGTCCGGTACCGGCCGATTTATTCCGGCGTTCGTTCGGCGGAATCAGAACCGGCCCCGCCGCGCCACGCCCGTGGCGAACTGCCGTAGGCACGGGAAAAGGCGCGGCTGAAGGCGGCTTCGGAGGTGTAGCCCACGCGGGCCGCGATCCGGCCGACCGGGTCGGCCGTGCCGCGCAGCAGGTGCGCCGCTTGGCCCAGCCGGCACCGCAACACGTACGAACCGGGCGTTTCCCCGACCGACTCGGCGAACCGCGTCGCGAACGCCGAACGCGACAGCGACGTGAGCCGCGCCAGCTCGTCGACGGGCCAGTCACGGCCGGGGTTTCGGTGGATTGCCGTGAGGACCGGTGCGAGCACCGGGTCCAACGCCGCCGTCAGCCAGCCGGCGTGGCGCACATCGCCGGACGCGGCCCAGGTCCGCAGCGACCAGATGAAGAGCAGATCGAGCGCTCGCGACACCATCACGCGGGCGCCGGGTGCCGAGCGAATCACCTCGGACACGAGCAACTCCCGGATGGGCAGCAGCCACCCCGCCGATCGCTCGTCGCCGCGGATCACGATCGCCGCGGGCAGAACATCGAGCAGCGGCGCGGCGACGACCGTCTCGACGAGGAACTCCCCGGTCACCCAGCTCGCGTCCGGCGACGCTCGGACGACGTGGGCGTCACCCCGCGCGAGCAGCACCAGGTCCCCGGTGCCCAGTTCCGCCGCGTTTTCGCCCGCGACCTCGACGCTGATCCCGCCCTCCTCGACGATGTGCAGCACCCTGGCCCCGGCCGGGTGGCGCTCACGCGGGCTCGACCGGCGTCGCACATCGCCACCCTGCAGGTGAATCGCCTGCAACACGTCCGAGAGCGCATCGTGCTCGCCGTAAGCCGGCGGCTCTGGAGAATCGGCAAAGTCTTCCGGATCTTGAGTCATGTTTTTACTTCGACCTCCTTCTAGGCTGCGACGCTGAACGCGCGAGTGGTTCCGCACGACCGGATCCCGGCGCTCCCGGCCAAGGAGGCAACCGCCATGATGTCTGCCGAGTGGACCATATGACATCGGATCATCTGATCGCATCTGATCCACGCTTGGATGATCCGGATGCGGATGATACGTTCGCGCGGTGTCTCCGAAGAGCGAGCGCCGCGACCCGTTGCCGCCACCCGACGCCGCCTCGGCGATCGGTGACCTGACCTGGCTGGCCCACCGCGCGGCGGCAGCGCTCGGCGACGCGTTCAACGAGGTCTCGCGGGATGCGGGGCTGGCCGATCTGCGCGACTGGCTCGTTCTCGAACTGATCAGCACCGGTCCGGAGCGGACGCAGCTGGAGATCGCGACGGAGCTCGGTGTCGACAAGACCACGCTGGTGTCGATCCTCGACCGGATGGAGCGCGACGGGCTCGTCGTCCGCGAACTCTCCGCTCGGGATCGGCGGGTGCGCATTCCGAGGGCAACCTCGAAAGGCGTCGAGGTGAAAGACCAGGTCGCCATCGCTCGCGACACGGCGATCACGCGTCGCCTGTCCTCGATCCCCACCCGTGACCACGCCAAGTTTCACGCGATGCTCTGGAGCATCGTCCAAAATTACTGAGCACCCGAACGCGGAACCACTGCTTCAGCGCCACGTCTGCACAACGGCTGACGTCGGCACTCCGCGCGGCCGGAGTGAAGGATCGCCTACGTTGACAGCCAGAAGTGAGCACCGGCGAATCGCTTGTGGACAGTCCGGCCCGCGAGGTCGCGCACCAGGCCGGGAATTCCGGACGGCCCGCGTGGGCGGGGGAGCGTGATCCGGTGGGCGACAACGGACTTTTCGAACACGGTGGTGTCGATTCCCTGGTGGGACGCGGCGTGGCGCTCGAGAGGATCCGCGGGTTCCTCGCCGCCACGGATCGCGGTGGGGCGCTGCTGTTGTCGGGCGCGGCGGGGGTGGGCAAGACCGTTCTGCTCGATGCCGTGGCCGAAGCCGCGGTCGCGAGTGGCTCGCGGGTCCTGCGGGCCGCCGGCGTCGAGTTCGAGGCCGACGTCAGCTATTCCGGGCTGAACCAGGTGCTTTTCCCCCTCTACGAGGCGTTCGGCGAGCTCGACCCGCCGCACGCCGATGCGCTGCAAGTCGCCCTGGGCTTCGGGAGCGGAGCACCGCCGGAACGGCTCGTCGTGTCGAACGCGAGTCTCATGCTCCTGCGTCACGTGGCCAAAGCCGGCCCGCTGCTCCTGATCGTCGACGACCTGCCGTGGCTCGATCGGGCCAGCGCCGCCGTGCTGGGCTTCGTCGCCCGCCGGCTCAACGGCACCCGCGTCACCTTCCTCGGCGCCATGCGCTCGGGAAGCGAGACCTTCTTCAACCACGGCGGCCTGCCCGAGTACGAGGTGCCGCCGTTGGACGGAGAATCCTCGCAGCTCCTGCTCAACACCCGGTTCCCGACCCTGGCGGCTCGCGTGCGTCAGCGCCTGCTGTCGGTGGCCGAAGGGAACCCGCTGGCTCTGCTCGAGCTGCCCACGGTGCTGAGCGGGGAGCAGCGCGTGGCGCTGGAGAGCCTTCCCGCGATCCTCCCGCTCAGCCAGCGGCTCCAGGCGCTGTTCCTGTCCCGGGTGTCCGCCCTCTCCCTCGCCGCGCGGCGGCTGCTGCTGCTCGCGACGCTGGAGGGAACCGGCAATCTCGCGGTCCTGCAGGCGTCGGCACGCCAGGCCGGCTACGAGTCCGACCTCGAAGACCTCGCTTCGGCCGAGCAGGACCGGCTGGTGGCTTTCGACGAAGGCACGCGCCGGCTCGTGTTCCGGCACCCCTTGATCCGGTCGGCGGTGGTGGATGCCTGCACGAGCGCCGAGCGCCGGGCGGCCCATCGAGCGTTGGCCCACGTGCTGGTGAGCCAGCCCGAGCGGCGGGCCTGGCACCTCGGCGAGGCTTCCGTCGAGCCGGACGAGCAGGTGGCCGGCCTGCTGGAACAGGCGGCCAGAAGCATCGCGGCCCGCGGAGACGCCGTCGGAGCGGTCGCGGCGCTGGTCAGGGCGGCCGATCTGAGCCCGCACAGCTCGAACCGCGCTCGCCGCCTCGCCGAGGCCGCCTACATCGGCGCCGATGCGACCGGGCAACTCCGCAACGCCTCGGAACTGCTCGAAGATGCCCGCCTGGCCGACCCGGAGCTGATCGGCTCCCTCCACTTCGCGGCCGCCGCGGTCTTCTTGATCATCAACGGCGACGGGGACATCGACACCGCCCACCGGCTGCTGACCGGTGCCATCGAAGCCGGTGTGCACCGCTACGACGCCAAGGACGGCGCCCTCATCGAGGCGCTCCACCTGCTGGTGCTCCTCTGTTTCTTCAGCGGCCGCGCGGAGCTGTGGGTGCCTCTGTACGCGACGCTGCGACGCCTGCGACCGGAGCCGCCCGCCCTGCTGTCCGTGGCCGCCAAGACCTTCTCCGACCCGGTCCGTTCCGGTGCGGGGGCGCTGGCTCAGCTGGACTCCGTTCTCAGTGACCTGCAGAAGGAAACCGACCCCGGCCGGATCGTCCGCGCCGGCACCGGCTCGCTCTACCTCGATCGCCTGGCCGATGTCCGCGAGCCGTCGTGGCGAGTCGTCTTCCAAGGGCGAGACGGTGGTCCGCCGCGCCGGCACGTCGGCGCGCTGATGCACCTGTGCCTGGACGACTACCTCACCGGCCGGTGGGACGAATGCCTGGACCTGGCCGACGAGGGAACCCAGTTGTGCCAGGACTCCGGGTACCACTTCTTCACCTGGTACTTCTGGTACTGCCGAGCCGTCGTCTCCGCGGCCCGCGGCGACGACGAAGCGGTCGACCGGCTGACCGACCAGATCATCCGCTGGGCCACGCCCCGGGGAGTGGGGGCGGCACTGCACTACGCCCG
Organism: Amycolatopsis sp. NPDC001319; assembly: GCF_042896185.1. Lineage (NCBI taxonomy): Bacteria > Bacillati > Actinomycetota > Actinomycetes > Pseudonocardiales > Pseudonocardiaceae > Amycolatopsis > Amycolatopsis sp. NPDC001319. The sequence continues at coordinate 166,500 of NZ_JBIAWY010000009.1, forward strand.
GCACGTCCGCACCGTCGCCGAATCCGGCCGCGGTGACTTCGAAAACGCTTACCAGAACGCGACGGCGATCAGCCCGGCCGGCACGTTCGCCTCCCACGTGCCGCATGCGTTGTGGGTGGCCTTGGACGTCGTCGAAGCCGCGGTGCGGACCGACCGGCCGAGCGCCGCCGCCGCTCACGTACGCGCCATGCAGGAAGCCGGCATCGCCGCGCTGTCCCCGCGGCTCAGCCTGCTCGCCGCCGGTTCGGCGGCGTTGTGCGCCATCGACGACGACGAGGCGGTGCGCTTGTTCGAGGAGGCGCTGGAGATCCCGGGCGTCGACCGGTGGCCTTTCGACCTGGCCCGCGTCCACCTGGCGTACGGGGAGCGACTGCGCCGCGCGCGGGCGAACGCCGACTCCCGGGAGCCGCTGCGCCTGGCCCACGACGCCTTCACGCTGCTCGGCGCCGGCCCCTGGGCGGATCGTGCCGCGAAGGAACTGCGGGCCACCGGATGGGGCGCACCGAGAACCACCGCGAGCGGAGACGTGCTCACGCCCCAGGAACGGGAAATCGCGGATCTCGCGGCGTCCGGCTTGAGCAACAAGCAGATCGCCGAGCGCCTGTACCTGTCGCACCGGACCATCGGCGCGCACCTCTACCAGATCTTTCCCAAGCTCGGGATCACTTCCCGAGCGGCACTTCGCGACGCCCTCGCGGCCCTGGAGGAATGACGCCGCCACGGTGCGCAACGCCGAGTAGCCGGATCGCCCGTCCACCGGGCTTACCACACGGCGCCCTCGCCGGATCCGGCGTCGGGCCGAGCGGGAACGATCCTCAGTGGACGGGTGCCCTTGGGGCTGCCGACGACGGCCGCGATGGCCTGCGCCGCGAGGGCGACCCCCGCGCCCGTGAGCGCCCGCGCGGCCAGCTTCGAGTCCACCTGGTGGACCAGGCCGGGGTATCGGCCTTCGTACGCCTGAACGGTCTCGGTGTCGTCCGGGTGGACGGTGCGCACGTGCGGGCCGTTCTCGGGGACCAGGAAACCCGGGACGACGATCGTGGTCTCGACCCCGAACTCGGTCAGTTCCCGGGCGTAACTGCCCGCGAGATGGTCGATCATCGTGACGACTTCGGAGTGCAGCGCGAGGTAGGGCGCGTCCTCGGTGTCGTGGTTCGCGGGCACCACCCAGACCAGGAGGCCGTCCTGCCGCTCCCGCATCCGCGGCAGCACGGAACGGTTGACGCGCTGGGTGGACAGCACATGCGCGTCGTAGATCTGCGCCAGCTGGTAAGGGGTGAAGGACTCGAGCGGTCCCCGGGGCACCGGGCCGACGGCGTGGACCACCGCGTCGATCCGCCCGGCTTCGGTCAGGATGTCACCGACCGCGGTCGAGACCGAGCGCTGGTCGGCCACGTCCAGCGAAATGGGGCGCACGCCGGTCCCGTGCTCGCTCGGCTCGGCAAGGCGGGCGGCCGGGCCGATCCCCGCGTATGCGGTGTGGCCTGAACCGGCCAGCGCACGGGCGGTGGCGGCTCCGAGGTCACCGGAAGCCCCGGTAACAAGGACGATCTTCGACATGCTGCTCCTCGTCACCCTTCGGCAGATCACGGACGCGGCGCGGCGACCGAGAACGGTCGGCACCGGCCGGCTCACCCTCGCCGGCCCACACCCGGCTGTCCCCTCAGTGTCGGCACGACGGAATCCCTTCGCATAGGTCGAATGACTGCCGGCGAGACTGCGGCTCGGTGATCCGGCCCTGAGCACGTGAAATGCGCGGGCGGTGCCGTCGTCCCGCCTGCGCCGACCCGCGCGCAAAGCGGTGGCACGGAGGAATGACTGCCTGGCGCGGAATGCCGCACTGCCCGGCGGTGGTCTTCCGACGGAAGCGGCTGCCTTCCGATCCCGGCGAGGCTGTCGAACAGCGCCTGGAGGCGAATTCCTCTCGAAGAGCGCGGGGCCACCGCGCGGGAAAGGTAAGACATGGCAGCGAGTTTTGTGCAAGCACCGGCCCAGACGGTGGACGTCGGCGGAACGCCGTTCGCGTACCGCGAGCTGGGCCCGGCCGCCGGCGTGCCGCTGGTGTTGCTGAACCACATCACCGCGGTGCTCGACGACTGGGACCCCGCCGTGGTCGACGGCTTCGCGGCCGAGCGACGCGTCATCGTGGTGGACCTGCGGGGTGTCGGCGCCTCCGGTGGCACCACCCCCGACAGCATCGAGGCGATGGCCGCCGACACGGTGGCCTTCCTGGCGGCGCTCGGGCTGGACACGGCCGATCTGCTGGGCTTCTCCCTGGGTGGCATGGTGGCCCAGGCGGTCGCCCAGCAGCGACCCGATCTGGTCCGGCGGATCGTCCTGGCCGGCACCTCGCCCGCCGGTGACGAAGGGCCGGCCGGCTGGGGCCCCGGGCTGCAGAGCGCTTTCGGGAGGTCGGCGGCTGAAGGCAAGCACCCCAAACACTTTCTCTTCTTCACGCCGACGGCCCGCAGCCAGGCGGCCGCGGACGCCTTCATCGCCCGCCTGGACGAGCGTACCGAGGACCGCGACACGCCCGTGACGGACGAGACGATCGGCGCCCAGCTGACCGCGGCCGCGAAATGGGAGCAGGGCACCTCACCGGCCGGTCTGGCCACTGTGGACAAGCCCGTCCTGGTCGTCAACGGCGACAACGACATCCTGGTGCCGACGATCAGCTCGTTCCACCTCGCGCGGCTGCTGCCCGACGCCAAGTTGAGCATCTACCCGGACGCGGGTCACGGCGGGATCTTCCAGTACCACGAGCTGTTCGTGCGGCAGGTCCTGGACTTCCTCGGCGACTGACCGGCCGCCACGGTGCCGTCGGCGATCGGCACCGTGGCCGCCATCCTCGCTCGTCCCACCGGTCCCCCCGGCCCCCGTCAAGCAAACCCATGACCATCGAAGGACGGCAACGCCATGCCCGCCAGCGATTCCCCTTCCATCCAGACCTTCGCGCACGAGGTGCTCCGCCTGAGCATCCCCGTTCCGACGACCTTTTCGGAATTCCGAGACGCCTACGAACGCGCGGTGCCCGTGCTCGACGCTGCTCGAATCGAGCAGTTCAAGAGGGAACGGGCCAGTTGGGACGTCGTCCGGGAGGCTGCCGAGGAAAACGCCCCGCACAGCTTCATCCGGTACTGGGGCACCGATGTCGCCTCTCTCATGGAGCTGGCAGCCGAATCGCGTCCGTGCGCGGAATACCTGATGGGCAATCACGTCTACGCCCAGCGCATGTTCCGGCACGACCCGTCGGTGATGCTCTACGCGCCGTTGCGCACCGCGATCTACGTGGACGGCGACGACCGCACCTGGTTCACGATCGACCAGCCCAGCACCCGATTCGACAGCTTCCACGATCCGCGCATCGCGCAGGTCGGGCGAGAGCTCGACGCCGAGCTGGCCGACCTCCTCGACCACCTCGGCCTGCCGGTGCCGGCCGAATTGATCCCCGACGCCCACCACGACTGACGATCGGCGCTCGGCAGCCACCGCGTCCGATCAGCGGTGGCTGCCTCGGGGTGCGGGGGTGGCGGAGAACTGGCCCTGCCAGCTGGCTTGCGCACCGGAGTCGCCGATGCGGTAGATGTCGTAGGCGGCGCCGGCGGCGACGAGGATCGCCGCGGCCGCGATGGCCGCGGTCACGGGTGTCGAGCGGGGTGCGAGGAGAGTCCGGCGAGGAGCCGGCAGCCGCAGCACGCGCCGGGGAAGGCCGTCGGCGGGGAAGGTGCTTTCGCGGTGGCGCCACCAGATCACGAGGGCGAGCGCGGCGACGGCGACGGCCGCCCAGACGGCGGTGTCGCCGAGTTCGGTGTGGGCGCGCACGAGTGGCGTGGCGGCCACCCGTCGCTCGAGCCATTCGCCGGCGTCGGTGGTGATCGGGACGAGGACCAGCACGAGGACGGCGAGCACGGCGTTGGGCCCGGCCAGCTTGCGCCGCGCGGCGGGCCACAGCGCGCAGAGGACGAGGAGCAGCGCGGCGAGGGGGAGCAGCACGACGATGGCGTGCACGAGCAGGATGTGGGCGGGCAGGCCGTTGAGCGTGGTCATCGGTTCCTTCGGGCGGGTTCAGGGACAGCGGACTACGAAGCAGGCTTCGTAGTCCGGAGCTCGGGCGCGCACCCAGCGTTCGACGTTGCCGCCGCGCGCGATCGCGGCGGTGGCGTACACGTCGGCCCACAGCAGGCTCGGGCCGGTGACCGTCGCGGACATCAGGGCTCGCGCCGGGGCACCGGTGCGGGGATCGACGATGTGGTGTCCGCGGGCCGCCGTGCCGGACGTGGCCACGCCGCCCGCGCGCACGGTTCGCACGGCCAGCAGGCGGCCGCGGTCGCGGGGGTCTTCGACGCCGACCCGCCACGCCGCCGAATCCGGGCCGCGCACGGCCACCACGACGTCGCCGCCCGCGTTCAGGCAGTAGTCGTGGTCCGGCAGCCGGTCGAGCAGGGCGGCGGCGGTCTGGGCGGCCCAGCCCTTGACGAGTCCGGACGGGTCGTACCCGCCGGGGAGGTCGGCGTCGAACCAGCCGTCGGTGCGCTCGCGGGCTTCGGTGCACAGCCGGGCGACTTCGCGGACCCACGGATGCCGGCCGCCGGGCGGGAGCTCGCCGCGGCGGACGCGGTTCACCTCGCTCCCGGGCCGGTGCAGGCTGAACAGCCGATCGATCGCGCGCAGGTGTGAGAACACCTCCGCGACAACGGATTCCGCCGCCGCGTCGGTGCGGACACCCGGGCCTCGCAGGTGCAGGCTGATGGGCATCCCCATGATCACGCGCGTCCACGCGCGCCGGTCCGGCCCGGTCACCGGTGGGCCGCGTCGATCGCGGACTGCAAGGACTGCACGTAGCCCTGCGAGGTGTAGGTCGCGCCGCTGACGGTGTCGATCTGCGCGCTCTGCGCCTGCAGCACCTCCTGGTTCAGGACCGGCACCGCGGCGGAGTTGATGCGCACGTCGCGGCCGGACTCCTGGGGCACCTGCAGCACGCGCGCGGCCGTGATCTTCCCACCCGTCACGGTGATCTCGACCTGGACCGGGCCGTACGGCGTGTCGGCGGCCTCGCCGGTGAACGTGCCGGCACCCGAGCCGGTTGCGGAGGGAGCCGACGGCGCCGAGGTCGACGGCGACCGGACGACCCCGGGTGCCTGCGCGGTGACCGACGTCTGGTTCGTGCTCGTGCGGTAGCTGAACAGCAGGACGACGATCGACACGGTGGCCGCGATCGCGATGGCGATTCTTCGCATGTCGGGAGCTCCTACCAGGCGAACTGTTCGAAGTGGATCCGCTGCCGTGGGACCCCGCACCGCGAGGCGCACTCGATCGCGACCCCGGCCCACGCCGCGGGGCCGCAGACGTACACGTCGTGCTCGGCGATGTCGGGCACGAGGTGGCGCAGCACGGTGTGGTCCGGCACGGGCGCGTAGCCCGCGGGCAGCCACGAGACGCGGTCGTGGGCGCGATGGCCTGGCAGGTAATGGATCCGCACGCCGCGCGTTCTCGCGAGGTGCTCGAGCTCGTGGCGGAACAGGGCCTGCGCGGGAGCGGCGAACCGGTAGAACAGGACGGCGTCGCCGGGGGCGTAGGGCAGTTCTTCCAGCAACGCCCGCAACGGCGTGATGCCGATCCCGGACGCGAGCATGGTGATCTTGCGGCCGGTCCGGACCGCGCCGGTGAGGGTGCCGTAGGGGCCTTCGAACCACACCGGCGTCCCGGCCGGGAGGGTCGCGAGCCGCGCGCTGCCGGGGCCGAGGTCGCGAGCGGTGATCCGGAGGCGGCGGCCGTCCGGAGCGGCGGACAGGGAGAACGGCTTGCCGCGCGTCCAGCCGGTGCCGTGCCGGAACCGCCACACGAAGAACTGCCCGGCCACCACGGGCAACGCCTCGAGCCGGCGGCCGCGCAGGTGGACGGAGACGACCCCGTCCCCTTCCCGCACCACGCGATCGACCACGAGCCGGTGGCGCAGGCTGCGCGTGAGCGGCAGCGCCACCCGGAACACCAGCATCGCGGCGGCCGCCGCGGCGTACGCGGTCCACCAGAACGCGGTCGCCGCGGCCGAGCCGGTGAAGTCCGTGCCCGTCCACAGCTGGTGCGGCAGGGCGAGGCCGGCACCGAGGTAGGCGTAGAGGTGCAGCAGGTGCCACGACTCGTAGCGCAACCTGCGCCGTGCGGCCCGCACCGAGGTGAGGACGACCAGCACGAGCGCGGCCGTGCCGGCGGTCGCCAGCAGCATGCCCGGATACGTCGTCACGAGGTCCCACACTTCGGCGATCAAGCCCGTGCGGTCGGTCGCGGCGTAGCCGAGCGAGATCAGGACGATGTGCAGGCACAGCAGCACGAACGACGTGAACCCGGTCAGCCGGTGCCGGCGCGCGAGCGCGTCCTGGCCGTAGCTGCGCTCGACCCACGGGATCCGCGCCATGAGCAGGACCTGCAGCAGCAGGAGCGCGGCCGACACCAGGCCGGTCAGCCGGCCCGCGGAGGTGAGCCCGGACGCGGCCGAGTCCAGCTGCTGCACGCCACCGTCCGAAACCCACAGCGCCGTGACGAACAGGACCGTCGCCCACGCCACCAGCCCGGCGGCGTCCCGCCACCAGCGGGGTGCCGGACGGGCGAGGCGCCGGGCGGGAGCCTCGCCGGGCCGGATCGACAGGGGAACGGTGGACATCGGGTGCTCCTGGTGGTGTTCGCGGTGTGCCACCACCCTTGCGGAGCCCGGTTAGTCCCCGGCGTGATCCGGGTGAGAAGACGGTAAGAGTCGATCACCGCCGACGGTGAACCCCACGACGGCCCCGCCACCGGGGCGCGGGCGGGCGAGGACCTCGCCCTGGTGGGCCAGGGCCGTCTCTCGCACGATCGCCAGGCCGAGCCCGGAACCCGGCAACGCCCGGGCGGCGTCCGCCCGGTGGAAGCGGTCGAACACGTGCGGCAGGTCCCGCTCGGGGATCCCCGGGCCGCGGTCGAGGACCTCGATCCGTCCTTCTCGGACGGTCAGCTCGATCGGCCGGGTTCCGCCGGCGTCGAACTTGACCGCGTTCTCCAGCAGGTTCGTCACCGCGCGTTCCAGCCGCCGCGTCTGACCCGACGCGACGGTGCCGTCGGCGTCGACCAGGATCGTCCGGCCGGACCGGCGCCGCACGCGTTCGGCGGCGCGTTCGGCGACCCCGGCCAGCTCGACCGGTCCGGCGTCTTCGCTGTCGTAGCGGCGGGTCGCGAGGTCGACGATCTCGGTGATGAGGTGCGTCAGCTCGCGGGTTTCGCCGTCGACGTCGTCGAGCAGCCGGGCGCGGGAATCGGGGGACAGCTCGTCGAAGCGCCGCATCACCTGCGCGTTGGTCCGCAGGCTCGTCAACGGTGTCCGCAGCTCGTGCGCGGCGTCCTGAACGAGCCGCTCCTGGTCGGCGCGGGCGTCGGCGAGCCGGCCGAGCATGCGGTCGAAGGACGTCGCCAGGCGGCCGACCTCGTCACGTCCGCCCGCGGGGACTCCGGCCTGCCCGAGGCCGCCGTCGCTCACCTGCTCGGTGACGGCCGTGAGCCGCACGAGCCGGCGGGTGATCTGGCGGGCCAGCAGCCAGCCGACCAGCGCGGCGGCGACCAGGACGGCGGCGCTGACCAGCGTGATCCGCGTGGCGAGGGCGGCCAGGACGTGCCGGGACTCGTCGACGTCGACGCCGAGCTGGACCGCCCCGCGGTCCCGGCCGAGCGCCAGGGTGATCACGCGGTAGTCGTCCGGGCCGACGGTCAGATCACGATAGGAGTCCTGGCCCGGCCTGCCGTTCGCCGCCAGCGCCCGGTCGGTGTCGTCGACGGGGAAGGAGACCGCCGGGCGGCCGCCGATCCGCCGCACTTCGCCGTCCGGTGCGATGGCCTGCGCGACCATGGGCTGCGCCTCGTCGTGGTCGTTGTCGTGCGGGCCGGCGGTGAACGGGCTGGGCGCGAGCACCTGCGTCGCGCCGGCCTGGATCTCGGCCGACGTCGTGAGCAGCGAGCGATCGAGCTCGGCACTGATCCGCTGCGACGCCGTCTGGTAGCTGAACACGCCGACGAGCACGCTCGCGGCCGCGCCGACCCCCGCGAACGCGATGGCCAGCTTGCTGCGCAGGTTCACGACGCCCGCACCGAGTAGCCGACACCGCGCACGGTCCGGATGAGCTCGGTTGCCCCCGCCTTGTCGAGCTTGCGGCGCAGGTATCCGATGTAGACGGCCAGGTTCTTCGAGTCCGAACCGAACTCGTAGCCCCAGATGCGCTGGTAGATCGTGGCGCGGTCGAGCACGATGCCGGCGTTGCGGACCAGCAGTTCGAGCAGGTCGAACTCGGTCTTCGACAGGTCGACCTCGACGTCCTGCCACCGCACCCGCCGTGCGGCCGGGTCCACGGTCAGCGCGCCGAGCCGCAGCACCCGCGGAGCGGCGGCGTCGGGTGAGGTCCGCCGCAGCAGCGCCCGCAGACGGGCGAGCAGCTCGTCGAGATCGAACGGTTTGACCAGGTAGTCGTCCGCACCCGCGTCGAGCCCGGCGACGCGGTCCGGCGGCTCGACGCGCGCGGTGAGCATCAGGATCGGCGTCGGGTCCCCGTCGGCGCGCAGCACACGGCACACCCCGAGCCCGTCGACGCCGGGCATCATCACGTCGAGGATCAGCACGTCGAAGCGGTCCCGCCGTGCTGCGGCGAGTGCGGCGACCCCGTCGGTCACCTCCGTGACCTCGTAGCTCTCCAGCTCCAGCGCGCGGAGCAGCGACTCTCGGATGGCGCGGTCGTCGTCGGCGAGCAGGACGCGGGGCGGCATGCCGCCATCATGCACCGGCGTTTCGCGGGATGCCGGGCGCGAAAGGCAAGCGGGCGGCAAATTCCAGTCCGTTGTGGACACCCGAAAAGCGGCGCCGCTTCGGTGACGTTGGTCCTTCACCGCGGTGGCTTGTGGCCGGCGCGCCGGGCCCGCTGCCGGCGGTTGGCTGAGTGGGTCCGGCAGTCGACACGCACAGGAGAAGCCTTGACCAGCGAAGCCGATTCGGCACCCGGCCCGCGGGGTGGTGCCTGGACGAGCGCCGAAGTGGAGGTGCTGGGCCGCGCGGTCCTGCGGGCGCCGTCAGTGCACAACACCCAGCCCTGGACGGTCGAGCCGATCGCGGGAGCGGTCGTGCTGCGCGAGCGGACGGATGTCGCGTTGCCGCGGCACGATCCCGATCGGCGCGACCTGGTGATGTCGTGCGGGGCGGCGCTGGCGAACCTCGAGCTGGCGGTGCGGGTGCTCGGCCGGCGGGCGGACGTCACGATCCAGCCCGACCCGGCCCACCCGGAAGTGGTGGCGCGCATCGATGCGACGGTCCCGGAGCCACCGTCGGACACGGACCTGAAGCGGTTCTCCGCGATCGCGACCCGGCGCAGCCAGCGGGCGCGGTTCACGGGAATCCCCGTGGCGCGGAGGTTGGTCGCGGAGGTGGCGCGAGCCGCGGTGACGACCGGGGCCCAGGCGGTGCCGCTGCCCGATGCCGGTGAGCTGGCGGCGTTGTTCGGCCACGCGGCGCGCGTGATCCGTGACGACGGGGCGTACCAGCGGGAGATCGCCCTGTGGACGATTCGCGACGAAGCGAGCCACCGCCACGGCGCGGGGCTGGGGCGCACCGCGGTTCCGGGGGGCGAGTTCCCGTGGGCGGGGCTGGTCCGGCGCACCACCGAGGTGCCGGAGCTGCCCGTCTTGCGCTCCCGGCTGGCGGGTGAGACCTTCCTGCTCTTCCTGACCACCGACGACGGCCGGGCCGATCACGTCCACGCGGGCCGCGCGCTGGAGCAGTGCTGGCTCGAGGCGATCACGCGCGGGCTGTCGGTGGCGGTGCTGACCCAGCCCCTGCACGTGCCGGAGGTGCGCTCGGCGCTGTGCGAGGACCGCGGTTTGCCCGGTTTCCCCCAGGCGTTGATGCGGCTGGGTCGCACGGCCCGCATCGCACCGCGGAGCCTCCGCCGGGGCCTCGGGGAAGTCCTGATCGGGCAGCGGGGGAACGGGTCGTGACCGATCACGTGGTCGTGGGCGTCGACGGCAGCGAGGCGGCCGCGGTGGCTGCTCGCTGGGCCGCCCGCGAAGCCGCGTGGTGGCGGACGTCGCTGACTGTGCTGACCGTGAGCGGGGTGGAGGGTCCGTCCGTCGGCGGGCCCGAGTGGCGCGCGGCCAAGGAGGCACTCGCGCTGGAGGTGGCGCGGACGACGCGCGACGAGCTGGCGGCCGCCGAGCCGGGCGTGCCGATCACCACCGAGACGAGCGACGCCGGCGTCGAGGCCGCCCTGCGGCAGGCGTCCCAGCACGCGCTGCTGCTGGTGGTGGGGCCGCCCACCGGCACGCTGTCCGGTCTGCTGGCGGGTTCACCGGACGCCGACCTCATCGCCCGCGCCGGCTGTCCGGTGGCGATCGTCCGCGGCAGTGGCTCCACGCGGGTGACCGGGCCGGTGGTCGTCGGCGTGGACGGCAGCCCGACGAGCGATGCCGCGATCGGATGGGCGTTCGAGGAGGCGTCGCGGCGACGCGTCCCGCTCGTGGCCCTGCACGCGTGGCAGGACAGCTACAGCGGCCGGCCGTTCGGGGAGAACCGCGCGACTCCGTTGATCGACGTCGGAGAAGCGGAGAAGCGCGCGCTCGCCCGGCGGCTGGCCGGTCGGCGCGAACAGTTCCCGGACGTCGGCGTCGAGCTCGTCGTCGAGCGGGACCGGCCGCGCGACCGGCTGATCGACCACGGCAAGGCGGCGTCCGTCGTGGTCGTGGGCAGCCGCGGGCGAGGCGGCTTCACGGGCATGGTGCTCGGTTCCACGACCCACGCGTTGCTGCACCACGCCGACTGTCCCGTGCTGGTGGTCAGCCGGGAACGGAACGGACGGACCTGACACTGGAGGAGCGATGAACACGAGCACGACACCTGTGGCCGCGGTGATGACACCGAGCCCCGTGTGCGCGCGGCTGGACACGCCGGTCAAGGAGATCGCGGAAACCCTGGTCCGCCGGAGGATCAGCGCGGTGGCCGTGGTCGACCGCTACGGCGCGATCGCCGGTGTGGTGTCCGAACGGGACCTGCTGCCGCTGCTGCGCTCGGATCGCCCTCGCGGCTGGTGGCGCCGCAACGTGCTGCCGCCGCGCACGGCGCGGGACGTGATGACGAGCCCGGCGTTGACCGTGGCCGCCGGCGCACCGATCGCCGACGTCGCCGCGCGGCTGGCCGAATCGGGGCTGCGGCGGCTTTTCGTCGTCGCCGCCGGGCGGCCGGTGGGTGTCGTGGCGCGGCGCGACCTCGTCGGGTTGATGTCGCGCCCGGACTCCGAGATCGGCCGCGACGTGACGGAGGTGCTGAGGAAGTCCCTGAAGATCGGGCCGGATCGCGCGCGGGTGATGGTCCACGCCGGGGTGGTGACGGTGGCGGGCCGGGTCGAGCGGTGCAGCGACATCGCGGCCGTGACCAGTAGCGTCGAAGCGGTGCCCGGGGTGGTCGAGGTGTGCAACGGCCTCGACTTCGTGTGGGACGACGTGACCCGATGAGCGGCAAGCATCCCGCGGCGCGGCTGTCGCGCGCGGTTTACGAGAAGGAGCTCGCCCGGCTGCAGATCGAGCTGGTGAAGATGCAGGAATGGGTGCGCGCGGAAGGGGCGCGCGTGGTCGTGGTGTTCGAGGGCCGGGACGCGGCGGGGAAGGGCAGCACGATCAAGCGGCTGACCGAGCACCTCAACCCCCGGGTGGTGCGGGTCGAGGCGTTGCCGAAGCCGACCGAGCGGCAGCGCACGCAGTGGTATTTCCAGCGCTACGTGGAACGGTTGCCCGCCGCCGGTGAGATCGTGCTGTTCGACCGCAGCTGGTACAACCGCGCCGGCGTGGAGCGGGTCCTCGGGTTCTGCACCCCCGACGAGTACCACCGGTTCCTGCAGCAGTGCCCGATTTTCGAGCGCCTGCTCGTGGGCGACGGCATCCTGCTGCACAAGTACTGGTTCTCGGTGAGCCGCGACGAGCAGGAACGCCGGTTCCGGGCGCGGATCGACGACCCGCTCCGGCGCTGGAAGCTGTCCACGACGGACCTGGAATCGGTGTCGCGGTGGGAGGACTACTCCCGGGCGAAGGACGACATGTTCGTGCACACCGACATCCCCGAGGCACCGTGGAACGTGGTCGACAGCGACCAGAAACGCAAGGGGCGGATCAACATGATCGCGCACCTGCTCGCGGGCGTCCCTTACCGCGAGATCCCGCGCGAAGCCGTGGCCATCCCGCCGCGGCCGCGCGAAAGCGGGTACGAGCGGACGGACCGGCGGTTGCAGCGCGAGGTCCCCGACTACGCGGCGACGCTGACGAAGCACTCGGCGCTTTCGTCCCTCCCGGAAGGGACTTCCTCCCCTGACCGCGCTCATCGTGGCTGAGCGACGGTGGAGCGAGTCATCGGCCGAGGTGGCGGGAACGGAGGCACGTCGTGAGGGGAACGACAGTCCGCGCCGCGGTGGTGGTCGGGGTCGACGAATCCGAGGCGGCGCTGGCCGCCGCCCGGTGGGCGGCGGAGGAAGCGGTGCGCCGGGAGTGCGTGCTCCGGCTGTTCCATGCCGGCCTGGTCGACCCGGCCCGCCGCGAACGGCCGGGCGAAGAACCGTTGCCGCTGGAGCGCGCCCGCCGCTGGATCGAACGAGCCGTGCAGGTCGCCCAGGAGGCCGCGCCGGGCGTGCGCATCGAGTACGTGGTCCGGCTCGGAACCGCCGCCGACTTGCTCGTCGGGCTGTCGGAGGAGGCGGCGCTGATCGTGCTGGGTTCGCACGGACTCGGCGGGCTGCGGGGTGCCGCGATCGGGTCGGTGGCGTTGCGGGTCGCCGCGAGCGCGCGCTGCCCCGCGGTGATCGTGCGGGGCCGGGCGAAGCCGGGCGGGCCGGTGGTCGCCGGTGTCGTCGGCGACGGTGACGATCGCACGCTGCGGTTCGCGGCCGAGGCCGCCCGCGGCCGCCAGGTGCCGCTGATCCTGGTGCACGCGTGGCACGAGGGACTGCTCGACGATCCGGACCTGGTCGAAGCGGCCGCGGAGGGTGAAGAACGAGCGCTCCGGCGCCGGGCCGACGACCTCGCCCGGACCGGCCCCGGCGGCACGATCCTCGCCCGGGCCGTCCACGAGCGCTCGGCCGCGCGGGCGTTGCTGGGTTTCGAGGACGCCCAGTTGCTCGTGATCGGCAGCCGTGGCCGGGGCGCGGTGACCGGCGGTCTGTTCGGCTCGACGGGGAACCGGTTGCTCGCCCACGCGATCTGCCCGGTCGCCGTCGTTCGTTGACACATCAGGAGGACAGCCGTGCGCGCACGGGACATCATGACCCGGCCGGTGGTCGGGGTCGGGCCGGCGACGCCGGTGCGGGAGGCGATCGTGCTGCTCATGGAGCACCGCATCGCCGCGCTGCCCGTGGTCGACGAAGAAAACCGCGTCGTCGGTTCGTTCACGGAGGCCGACGCGCTCAGCGGGGTGCTGACCGGAGAACCGGTTGCGCCGGGCCGGCTCGTGGAATCCGTGATGACCAACGCGGTCGACGTCGTCGAGCTCGACACCGATGTCAGCGACATCGCCGCCCGCATGCTCGTCGACCGGCTGCGCAGCATCCCGGTCGTGGACGACGGTGGTCTGGCGGGGATGGTCAGCCGGTGCGATCTGCTGCGCGCGCTCGTGCGGCACGACGACGCCATCACCGCGCAGGTCCGCGGCTTGTTCAAGGACTACACGGGCCACCGCGACCGGTGGTCCGTCTCCGTCACCGAAGGTCTGGTGACTGTCCACGGCACGTTCGCCGACGAGGCCGAACGCCGGCTCGTCACCGCTCTCGCGAAAACGGTCGAGGGCGTCACGGCGGTGGAACTGGCCGGCGCGAGCTGACTCGCGAGGCCGCGGTCCGGGCCGCCGAACCTGATCTCGAGGAGGAGCGATGCACGCACGACGCGGCGACTGGCTCGTGGTGAGGGGAGCCCGGGTCGAAGCGGAGACGACCGCGCGTGGCGAAACGGACCTTGCGCGGTTCGAGCGGCCGCGGCAGCCGGACGGAGGTGCGCGCGGTGTCCCGGCCTGACGACCGGGTGGTGCTGGCCGGCGTGGACGGTTCGGCTTCGGCCCGGCATGCCGCGGTCTGGGCCGCCGAGGTGGCTGCGCGGCGGGGCGCGGTGCTGAGGCTCGTGCAGGCGTACGTGGTCCCGTCGCCGGGAGTCTCGGGAATGGCTGTGACCGCCGTCCGCGAAGGGTTCCGGTCGCGCGCCGAGTCGGGGGTGGCCGAGGCCGAGGGTGCTGTGCTGGCCGAGTGGCCGTCGCTGCGGATCGAGCGGGCGGTCGTGGAGGGCGGCCGGGTGGGCGTCCTGCTGCGAGAGTGCGCGAACGCGGAAGTGGCGGTGCTGGGCTCGCGCGGGCTGGGCGGGTTCACCGGGCTGCTGATCGGCTCGACCGCGGTCTCCCTCGCCGCCCACGCACCGTGCCCGGTCGTCGTGGTGCGCGGGCGCCGGCCGGACGACCCGCCGCCGAGCGCCGGCCCGGTGCTCGCCGGGCTCGACGGGTCTCCCGAAAGCAACGACGCCCTGGGTTACGCGTGCGAAGAAGCGGCGGCTCGCGGCACCACGCTCGTGGCGGTGCACACCTGGAACGAGATCACGCCGGAGGGACGGTTGCGGGCGGCGGCCACGCGTCCGGAGGACGTCGCCGCGGCCGAGCGACGGCGGGTTGCCGATCAGCTCGCGCCCTGGCGTGAAAAGTTCCCCGACCTCCCGATCGACGTCGTGGTGGTCCGGGGACGGCCGGTGCGGACCCTGCTGGAGCTCGGTGCGGACGCGCGGCTCGTCGTGGTGGGCAGCCGGGGCCGCGGCGGGTTCACCGGGATGATGCTGGGCTCCACCAGCCGAGCGCTGCTCGTGCACTCCGCGTGCCCGGTCGCGGTCGTCCGCCCGGGCGGCCAATCGTCGTGAACCTCCGCGGCCGGCGGCGGCCGGGTCACTCGCCGTGTCCTCGGGCCGCTGGGTTCGCGGTGATCGGGAGCCGCGCACCCGCGCGGCGGAAGCGTCCCTTGTGGACAGTCGTGCCGGCAACCGGCACGGCGCCCGGGCGACCGCGCCGGCGCGCAGCCGGTGACGTTGGTCCTTCGCGGTGGTGACTCCGGACCGGCGTGGCCGGCCCCGCCCGGTGGCTACTTTCGGTGTGACGAATGAAGAGGTGAACTCCATGCGCGCACGAGACCTGATGTCCGCGCCGGTGGTGACGGTGTCCCCGGCGGCGCCGGCCAAGGAAGCGGCCGAGGTGCTTTCCGAACATCGGTTCACCGCACTGCCGGTGGTCGACGACGACGAACGCCTCGTCGGCATCGTCACCGAAGCCGACCTGATCCGTGGGCGCCTCCCGGCCGACGCGCGGTCGGCCCATCTGCACCCGGAAACCCCGTCGGTGGCGGAGACTTCGGTCGAGCAGGTGATGACCACGCCGGTCACCGCGATGTCGTCGGGGACCGACATCGCCGAACTCTGCCAGGCCCTCGTCGACGCCAGGATCCGTGCGATGCCGATCGTCGACGGCAGCCGCCTGGTCGGGATCGTCACCCGGGGCGACGTGGTCCGCGTGCTCGCCCGGGCGGACAGCGCGATTTCCGCCGACGTGCGCCACCGGCTCGAGATCTACGGCGGCACCGACCGCTGGAAGGTCGAAGTCCACGACGGAATCGTGCGGATCGTCGACCGCTACGACGACCGGACCGACCGCCACGTCGCGACGCTGCTCGCCCTGGCCGTGCCGGGTGTCGTCGGAGCCGAGACGGTCGCGTCGGGAGAGGACCCGTGGTCATGACCACGCACAACAGCACCACCGTGGTGGTCGGCGTCGACGGTTCGGCCGGCGCGGACGAGGCGGTCCGCTGGGCCGCGCGGCTCGCGTCCGGGCGGGGGCTCGCGCTGGAACTCGTGAACTGCTTGCAGGGCGCCGCGCTCTACTACGGTGGCGGCCTGGCCGGGAGTGACGAGCTGTTCGAGCAGTTCCGGCAGGAAGGTGAGCGGCTGGTCTCGGCGGCTCGCGAGCTGGCCCTGTCCGTCGACGCGGCCCTCGCCGTGCGAACCGGCGTGCTCTTCGACGATTCCGCCCCCGCGTTGCTCGACCGGTCGAGGCGGGTTCGGCTGATCGTGGTCGGCCGCAGCGGCACCGGTGGCTTCGCCGGGATGCTCGTCGGCTCCACGGCCGCCACGGTGGCCGCGCACGCCGAGTGCCCGGTCGCGGTGGTCCGCGGGCGGCACGGCGACGGCCCGGTTCCGCTGGAGGGCCCGGTCGTGGCCGGCGTCGACTGCACCCCGAACAGCGAGGCCGCCGTCGCGGCGGCCTTCGAGGAAGCGGCGTTCCGCGGTGTGCCGCTCGTGGCCGTGCACGCGTGGAACGACGTCACGTACGACTCCGCGGACAGCACGGCCCGCCTGATGCCCCAGCCGGAATCGCTCGAGCCGACGGAGGAGCGGCTGCTGGCCCAGCGGCTGGCCGGCTGGCAGGAGAAGTTCCCCGACGTGGAGGTCCGCCGGGCGCTGGTCCGGGACCGGCCGCGGCACGCGCTGCTCGACGAGTCCGACCGGGCACAGCTGGTGGTGGTCGGCAGCCACGGCCGCGGCGGCTTCACGGGAATGCTGCTGGGCTCGACCGCCCAGGCACTGATCCACCACTCGTCCTGCCCCGTGCTCGTGGTCCGGCCGGAGCCGCGACGGTAACGGCTCTCCGCGGGCCGGTACGGGTGCACGTCAGCGGAAAACCCGTGGTCAACTCCCCGGCGGCCGTGCCGCCGGTGGCTTGACGGGTTCGCCCGGCTGCGGCGAAACTGAGGCGCTTCGCGGGTTTCGTCTGAAGTGCGCGCTGCCGACGTGCGGGAGTTGCGGTGAGCGAGGACGACGTAGCCGAGCCTGGCCGGTTGACGTTTCCCGACCAGCCGCGGCTGGAGCTGGACCAGCTGCTGGGCCAGCTGGTGGATCGCGCCCAAGAGGTGATCGGCACCCAGGGCCGGTTGCGGGGCCTGCTGCGAGCGACCCAGACGATCACGAGCGACCTCGCGCTTCCCACGCTCCTGCGGCGGATCGTCGACGCCGCGCGCGAGCTGATCGGCGCGCGGTACGCCGCACTCGGGGTGATCGGTGCCGACGGCCGGCTGCTGGAGTTCGTGCACGTCGGCATGGACGCGGGCACCGTCGCCGAGGTGGGGCACCTGCCCGAGGGCAAAGGCCTGCTCGGGGCCCTGATCGAGGACCCGCGGCCGATCCGGTTGACCCGGTTGCAGGAGGACCCCCGCTCCATCGGGTTCCCGGCGGCCCACCCGCAGATGGAGAGCTTCCTGGGCGTGCCGATCCGCGTGCGTGGCGCGGTGTTCGGCAACCTCTACCTCGCCGACCGACAACGCGGCCGGTTCACCGCCGAAGACGAGCAGCTCGCGCTGGCGCTCGCGGCCGCCGCGGGCAGCGCGATCGAAAACGCCCGCCTCTACGAGACCGCGCGCAGCCGGCAGGCCTGGCTGCGCGCCTCCGCCGAGATCGCCCGCGAGCTCCTGTCGTCGGATTCGGGAAGCCCCCTGGACCTGATCGCGAACCACACCCGGGAGCTCGCCGCCGCGGATCTCGTCACGATCATCCGGCCGACGGGGGAAACCGGTGCGCTGCGGGTCGACCGCGCGGTCGGCCTCGAAGCGGACCGCCTGGTCGGAGCGCACGTACCCGCGGAGACGACGCTGGCGGGAACGGTGATGGCGAGCGGGACGCCGATGACGGGTTCCTGGCCGGAACAGCGGGCTCGGCTGGCGGCCCGGCCGCTCGTCGAGCTGGACCTCGATGCGGTGCTCGTGGTGCCGCTGACCGCGGGTGGCCGGGTGACCGGCGTGCTGACCGCCGCCCGGCGGGCGGGGCGGCCGCTGTTCACCGAAGACGACCTCGCGATGGCGGCGGCGTTCGCCGACCAGGCCGCCGTGGCGATCGAGCTGGCGCGGGCCCGCGTCGAGCAGCAGCGCAACGCCCTGCACGACGAGCGCGACCGGATCGCCGCCGAGCTGCACGGCAATCTCGTCCAGCGGTTGTACGCGACCGGGCTGTCCTTGCAGAGCACGGTCGGCCTGGCGAAATCGAGGATCGTCGCCGCGCGGCTGCGGGACACGATCGCCGAGCTCGACGACATCATCGGCTACGTGCAGGCGACCGTGTTCCGGCTCGACGACGTCGCTCCGGGCCCGGAGGAACCGTTGCGTGACCACGTGCTGCGCGTTCTCGCCGAGGCGACTCCGGCACTCGGCTTCACCCCGGCCACGGAGTTCTCCGGCAAGTTCGACGCCTGTCCGCCCGAGGCCGTGATCCCCTTCCTCAAGGAGGCGCTGCGAGTGGTGGCCAGGGCCGGCGCGACGTCGGCCGATGTCACGCTCAGCGCGGAGCCTGACCGCTTGCTGGCCGTCGTGCGGTGCGCGGGCGCCGAGGACCTGGATCTGGCCGCCGGCCCCGAGCTGGACGCACTCGGCGGCCGGGCACGCGAACGCGGGGGCACGCTGGTCGTGGACCACGATCGGGGGCGGTCCCGGCTGTCCTGGTCCGTGCCCGCGTGAAAGGGACTTCCTGCCGGTGGCCGGGGACTTCCGTCATCGCCGCCGCGGCGCGCGCGGTCGTACGCTTCTCGTGGCCGCACGGGGCACCGCTGTGCCGGAGTGGGAGACAGTCGAATGCTGCGGGTTTTCCTGGTCGACGACCACGAGGTGGTCCGGCGCGGCGTCGCCGAGATGCTGGAGGACGACGAGGAGCTCACCGTCGTGGGTCAGGCCGGCAGTGTTTCGCAGGCGCTGGCCCGCATCCCGGCGCTGCGGCCGGACGTCGCGGTGCTGGACGTGCGCCTTCCCGACGGCAACGGCGTCGAGCTGGCGCGCGAGCTGCTGTCGAAGCTGCCCGGGCTGAAGTGCCTGATGCTCACGTCCTACACCGACGAACAGGCGATGCTCGACGCCGTGCTGGCCGGGGCGAGCGGTTACGTCATCAAGGACATCAAAGGGGTCGACCTGGTGTCGGCGGTGCGCGAGGTCGGTGCCGGCAAATCGCTGCTCGACGCGCACGCGGCCGCGGCGCTGATGACGAAGATCCGCGACACCGCGCAAAAGAAGGGGCCACTGGCCCAGCTGTCCGAACAGGAACGCACGTTGCTGGAGCTGATCGGCGAGGGACTGACGAACCGGCAGATCGCCGAGCGCATGTTCCTGGCGGAGAAGACGGTGAAAAACTACGTTTCGCGGCTCCTGACGAAGCTGGGCCTGGCGCGGCGCACCCAGGCCGCGGTGCTCGCGACGGAACTGCGTGGCCGGCGCGACTGAGCGCTCACGCGGTGAGCGACGAGCGTTCCCTGAGCACTTCGGCGAGAGCCCGCCGCGGGGTCCACGCGACCGGGGCGCCGTAGCCGATGCGCAGCACGATCTGCGGCCACAGCCCGTCGCCCAGCAGCTGCCGCAACCGGATCCGCGTCGCGGGGACCTGGACCGGCTGGGAGATGAACGAGGCGTCGAGGCCGTGGGCGGTCGCGGTCAGCAGCACCCGCTGCATCGCCTGCCCGGCCCGCAGCCGGTCGGCCTGCGAGTCGCCGAAGGACCCGATCACCACGACGAGCGGCGGCGCCGGAGCGGAAACCCGTTCGGCCGGGTCGCCGAAGTCGCGCAGCACCCAGCTGTCGTCGGCGGCCGGGGTTCCGCCGGCGGAGGAGGGCACGCCGTCCCGGGCCGTCCGGGCCCGTCCGGTCCAGCGCCGCCACTCGGCGCGGAACGCCGGGTCGCGCTCCTGGACGAGGTGGCTTTCGCTGACGAGTTCGCGCAGGCAGGCGAGCTGGTCGTCGTCGAGCCGGGGCAGCCACGCCTGCTCGGCCTCCGCGGCGCGGCGGAGCAGGCCGACGACCTCCGC
The DNA here is from genome assembly GCF_042896185.1 of Amycolatopsis sp. NPDC001319. Classification (NCBI taxonomy): domain Bacteria; kingdom Bacillati; phylum Actinomycetota; class Actinomycetes; order Pseudonocardiales; family Pseudonocardiaceae; genus Amycolatopsis; species Amycolatopsis sp. NPDC001319. The sequence continues at coordinate 186,384 of NZ_JBIAWY010000009.1, forward strand.
CGGGACGGGGCCGCCGCTGAACGGTGTGCGGTTCGTGTGCCGCCGCGGGACGGCCTTGGCCAGCCTGACGAGCCGGTGGTCGAGCGCGACCGGGTTGCGCGGCCGCACGACCGCGAGCAGATCGGAGTCGTCGCGGCGGGGGAGCAGCACGGTGTCGGGGTGCACCCCGAGCGCGTGGATCGTGATCCGCAGGTTGAACAGCGCCGCGCCGCAGGAGAGCATGAGCTCGCGCCGGTCGGCGTCGGCGACCGGCAGCACCCGGTCGGCGTCCGCGTAGAGCTCGATGCCCGCGGCGCCGCTCGTGAAGAGCCAGGGCTGGGTGTTGTGAGTGGACGGAGCCAGCGTCGCGGCCCGCAGCGCCGAGACCACTTGGTCGGCGTCGAGCCGTCCGGCCGGCTCCACTCGGAGAGTCATCGGTCTCCCTTTGCCACGCGAAGCGGCAGACTGTTGGTGGAGAGTCGTCATGGCCAGCGTGGGCGCCCCGTCCTCCCGGACACAGGGGACAAAGTCACCAATCGCCCCGCGGTGGCGAGCCGGCGCGGAAGAGGGTGACGGGATGCCGGGCACGGAGGAAGGAGGAGGCGGCCGTCGGCTGTCGGGCACCTTGTCCCAGCTGCACCTGCGGGAGACCTTGCGCGACCTCCAGGAGCGCATCGAGGTGCTGATCGGCACCCGCGACAAGATGGACGGCCTGCTCGACGCCGTGCTGTCCGTCGCGTCCGGCCTCGAGCTCGACACCACGCTGCAGCGAATCGTGCGGGCGGCGGTCGAGCTGGGCGAGGCGCGGTACGGAGCGCTCGGCGTGCTCGGTGAAGACGACGGTCCGCTGGCCGAGTTCGTGTACCGGGGGATCGACGCGGAAACACACGCGCGGATCGGTGACCTGCCGGAGGGTCACGGCCTGCTGGGCGTGGTCATCGACGACGCGAAACCGTTGCGGCTGGACGAGATCTCGGCCCATCCGGCGTCGGTGGGCTTCCCGGCGAACCACCCGCCGATGCACTCGTTCCTCGGTGTTCCGGTGCGCGTGCGCGACGAGGTCTTCGGCAACCTCTACCTGACCGAGAAACGCGGCGCGGCCGGATTCACCGACGACGACGAGGTCATCGTGCAGGCACTCGCCGCCGCGGCCGGGATCGCGATCGAGAACGCCCACCTCTACGAGCAGACGCGCCTGCGCCAGCAATGGCTGGGCGCGACCGGGGAGATCACCACCGAGCTGCTCGGCGGCACCGACCCGGTCGACGCGCTGGACCTCATCGCCGGGCGCGCACTCGAGCTGACCGGCTCGGACGCGACGATGCTCGTGCTGCCCGGGGCCGGCCGGCTGGATTCGGACGAGGACCCGGACACCGAGCCCGACGATCTCACGGTCACGGTGTGTGCGGGCGTGCGCGCGGACGAGCTCACCGGGCAGCGCATCGAAATCGCCGGCACCGTGCCCGGCTCGGTGTACCGCGACCGCACGCCCCGCCGCGTCGCCGAGCTCGCCCTCGACGGCCACCGGCGGTACGGCCCCGCACTGGTGGTCCCCCTGCGCGCCGGTGAGCGCACCTCCGGGGTGCTGATCGCGATGCGGGAGCCGGGCGCGCCGGCGTTCGGGACGGTGCAGCTGCCCGTCGTGGCGTCGTTCGCGGACCAGGCGGCGCTGGCGCTGCAGCTGGCCGCGCAGCAGCGCGCGGCCCGCGAGCTCGACGTGCTGTCCGATCGCGACCGCATCGCCCGGGACTTGCACGACCACGTCATCCAGCGGCTGTTCGCGGTCGGTCTCGCGATGAAGGGCACCCAGCGCCGGGCCCAGGACCCGGACCTGCGGCGCCGGCTGCAGGAAAGCGTCGACCAGATGCACGAGATCGTGCACGAGATCCGGACCGCGATCTTCGACCTGCACGGCGGGAGCGCCGGGGAGACCCGGCTGCGGCACCGGTTGCACGACGCGATCGCCGAGCTCACCGACGACGCTCCGCTGCACCCGACGATCAGCATGGCCGGCACGCTGGACACGGTTCCCCCGCTGCTGGCCGACCACGTCGAGGCGGTCGTGCGCGAGGCCGTGAGCAACGCCGTGCGCCACTCCGGCGCGGCGACGCTGACCGTGTCGGTGTCGGTGCGCGACGGCGAGATCAAGATCTCGGTGGCCGACGACGGAGCGGGCCTGCCGGCCGACATCGCGGCGAGCGGGCTCGCCAACCTGCGCGACCGCGCGGAGTCGGCCGGCGGCACGTTCACGCTCGACTCGCGTCCCGGCGGCGGCGTGCGGCTTCAGTGGACCGCGCCGTTGCGGTGATCCCGGCGCGTCTCGGCTGATCCCGGCGTGTCTCGGCGGTCAGGCGGACGTGGCCGCGGCCAGGCGGCGCGCGGCCCCGGGCGGGACGACCACGACCGGGCAGCGCGAATAGCGCACGCAGTCGCGCGAAACGCTGCCGAGCAGCAGTTCCCGTGTACGGCCGGCGCCGTGTGCGCCGACCACGAGCAGATCGGCTTCGGTGGACGCGGTGATCAGCTCCGTGGCCGGATCGCCCCGCGGGGTCGAGATCGTGACGTCCGCGGCGCCCTGGAACTGGGCGCGGATGCGCGCGATGTCGTCGTGCGGGGCGTACGCACCGGCGGCCCGGCGGCCGCGCGGCTGCGGCGCGAAAGACGAGCCCGGCAACAGGGTTTCCGCCGGCCGCACCAGCACGGCCCGCACGGAGTCACCGGGCTGGGCGGCGACGCCGAGCACCCAGCGCAGCGCCGCGTCGCTCTGCGGAGAGCCGTCGAAGCCGACGAGGATGAGGCGGCCGGAGGCCGGGTTCGCGGAACTCATCGCACACGCCTTTCCTCGGGTCACCGGTCGAGCGTGGTCTAGGGGGTCGGGCGGGGCTAGGGCACGAGGTCACCGGTACGGGCGAGGACGTCTGCCGTGGGCGCGGTGACTTTGGGCCCCATCGGCGGGATCGCGGGACGGCGAGCATGGGGTTCGCCGGAGTGACCGTCTCCGGGTACAGGAGTGGAACATGAGGACCTCGGCGCAGGCGACGGCGCTCGCTCCTTCCGAGATCGCGGTGCTCGCCCGGGCGATGAGCCGGGCCCCGTCCGTGCACAACACGCAACCGTGGCGCATGCGGGTCCGGCACAGCGACGTAGACCTGATCGAGCGCGCTTCCGTGGCGCTGCCGAGCCACGACCCGGAGGGCCGCGACCGCATGGTTTCCTGTGGCGCGGCGCTCGCGCACCTGCAGACGGCGGCTCGGGTGCTGTGCCGGGCGACCACCACGACCTACCCCGCCGGCGGTGCGGTCGTGGCCACGGTCCACGCCGAGCCGGGCTTCAGCCCCGACCACGCCGAGCTCGCGCGCTTCCACGCCATCGGGCGCCGGCGCAGCCACCGCCGCTGGTTCTCGGCCGAGCCGGTGTCCGAAGTGGACCAGAAGGCGGTGTCCGCGGCGGGCGGCGAGACGTGCGTGTGCGCCGTGGTGCCCCGGCATCTCGGCGAACTGGGGGCGATGCTGGGTTTCGCCACCCGGGCCTTCCGTGCCGACCCGGCCTACCAGCGAGAGCTGCGCGCGTGGACCGCGAGCACGTTCGGTTCCCACGCGTCGGGCGCCGAGGACGGAGTGCCCGAGGCGGCGCTCGGTTCCGAGTCGCTGCCCGCCGCGGGGCTGGTGCGCCGCGAAACGCCGGTGCCGGACGACGCCCGGCTCACCGCGCGGCTCGAAGCGGAGCACCTCCTGGTCTTCTGCACCGAGGGGGACAGCCGGCGCGAACACCTCGCCGCCGGCGCCGGGTGCGCCCGGACGTGGCTGGAAGCGACCGCGCGCGGACTCGCCGGGTCGGTCCTCACCCAGCCGCTGCACCTGTGCGGCTTCCGCGAGGTGCTCGCCGAGCGGCTGGCCCTGCCGGGACTGCCGCAGGTGATCTTCCGCTACGGGCACCCGCTGGCCCCTGCGCCGCCTTCGCCCCGCCGCCCCCTCGCCGACCTGCTCCCGGATTGACCCGGGCCGGCTCGCCCAGGAGACCACGATGACCACAGTGCTTTCCCCCGTCGTCGAACAGGCCCTGTCGGCCGCGGTCCGCGCGCCGTCACCGCACAACACCCAGCCGTGGCGGTTCGTGGTCGAGGGGCCCCGCATCGAAGTGTGGCTCGACCACGACCGCGTCCTGCCTGTCGCCGACCCGGATTCCCGCGAGGCCCGGCTCTCGTGCGGGGCGGCGGTGTACAACCTGGTGATCATGTTGCGGGCCAACGGATTCGACGCCGCGGTGCGGATCATCCCCGAACCCGACCGCCCGGACCTGCTCGCCGTCGTGCGGGTCGTCGGCGGCACGTGCCCGGCCTTGCCCGACCGGCGGCTCGTCGAGGCCGTCTGGCGCCGGCACACCAACCGCCGCCCGATGTCCGCGCACCCGGTGTCGCCGGTCGCCCGCGCGCGGCTGAAGTCCGCTGCGCTCGGTGAGGGTGGGGTGCTGGAGTTCCTCGACGCGTCGGGCCGGTACCCGAAGGTGACCGCACTCGTCCGCCGGGCCGAGGCCGAACAATCGCTCGACGCCGAGTTCCGCGCCGAGACCGCCCGGTGGACGGGCCGTGAGCCGGACAGCCCGGACGGGGTGCCGACGATCGCCTTCGGGCCGCCGCCGGACGTGCCCGGGACGTCGCCGTTGCGTTCGTCGCACGAGAACCCGGCCATCGCGCCCCGATCGTTCGAGCAGGATCCGGTGCTGGCCGCGGTGCTGACCCGCGACCGCGGTGCGGCCGCCGAGGTGCGTGCCGGGCTGGTGCTGCAACGAGTCCTGCTGACCGCGACCGCCGAAGGCCTCGCCTCGTCGTTCGTGTCGCAGCCCTTCGAGGCGCCGGGCACCCGCGCGCCGTTGCTCGACCTGTTCCGCGGCACCGGCCGGCCGCATACGCTGCTGCGCCTCGGCCACGGCCTGCCCTCGCGGATGACGGCGCGCCGTCCGGTGGCGGACGTGACGACCGTGCGCGCCCCCGACGTGCCCGCTCGCTGACCACCTGCCGCGATGTCCTATGAGGACGGTTCTCCGGCGGGCAGGACGCGCAGCAGGTCCTGGAACGTCACCATGCCCACCAGCAACCCGCTGTCGTCGACCACGGGCAGCGCGCGCACCCCGGCTTCGGTCATGCGGTGCGCCAGCGCGGTGGCGTCGAGGTCGGGGGTCGCGGTCGTGGCACACGGGCGCATGACCGCGGACACGGTGCGATGGCCGGCGAGCAGGACGCCCGTGTCGGGGTCCCCGGTGGCCGAGTCGCCGGGGAAGCCGGCCTGGACGAGGTCCGTTTCGCTGATCAGGCCCACGAGCTTGGCCGAACGGGTGACCACGGGCAGGGTCGTGAAGCCCCACCGGGTCATCACGCGAGCGGCTTCGGAGAGCGAAGCGTCGAAAGTCACGCTGATCACCGGGGTCGTCATGACGTCACGCGTTCGCATCGCGGTTCTCCGTTCGGGCGCGTGGGTGTCTCGTCCGACCTTGACGCCCGCGGCCGGGACGGGCCAAGGGTCTTTGGTCCCCGGCCGGACACCGGCAGGGGTGCACGCCGGGGACCGGCGACCCGGCGATGCGGGCAGAAGGCCTCTTCGGGCCGGCCGGTGCGCGGCCCATGCTGAGCGGAAACCGGCCCGTCGAACGGAAAGGCGCGAGACATGATCCCGTCGGCGAACCGCTTGCCGCGGTGGTGGCACGTGCTCGTTCCCGCACGCGGTTCCGTCGCGCGGGCTTCGGACCGGCTGCAGGCCGGACTGGTGCTCATGGTGCTTCTCGCGGCCCTGGCCGCGGTCCCGTTCTCGGCCGCCGCCGGCTCGTCGGTCTACGCTTCGCAGCAGGCGGTCTCGGCGCGGGAACTCGCCGACTACGCGCCGGTGACGGCGACTCTGCTCGCGGACGGTCCGCCGGTTTCCGTGAGTGGCCGCAGCGCCGCCGCCGGCAGCCCGGTGCCGACCGACGCGACCTGGCACTCCGCCGACGGCGTCCGGCACGTCGGGAAGGTGGATGCGATCGAAGGCTCCCACCGCGGCGATACCGTGCCGATCTGGGTGGATCGCGCCGGCGTCGTGGTCGACCCGCCGCTGAGCGCCGCCGCCGCCGTCGTGAACGCGGTCGCGGCCGCGGCCGGGCTGTTGTTCGCGGGGTGGCTCGGGCTGGCGCTGCTCTACGGGATCGCCGTCTTCGCACTGAACCGCCACCGCATGGGGAAGTGGCAGCAGGAGTGGTTCGCCATCGCGAGCAGGAAAACGCGCTCGTGAACCGTCGGCGGAACAGGAGGAAGTCATGCACACCAGGCAATGGCACGTCGAAGTGCTGCTCAGCGAGGACGAAGGGCGGACGAACGCCACGGCCCGGCTGCACACCGGGTCGGGTACGCCGCTCGACGCCGCGGGCACCGCGCGGCTCAACCCGGTCGACCGCGACGTCCCGGAGATCGGCGACGAGCTCGCCGCCGCCCGGGCGCTGAGCGCGCTCGCGCACCGGCTGCTGGACGTCGCCGCGGAGGACATCGAAGGCAGCACGCACGAGCCGGCTCGGCTCGACAGGTGAGGAGGTGGACGGGATGCACGCGATCGTCGTGTACGAGTCCATGTTCGGTGACACCGAAGAGGTGGCCCGCGCGGTGGCGGACGGGCTGGGTTCCGCCGAGGTCGTCCCCGTCGACCTCGCGCCGCGCGATCTGATGGGGCGCGACCTGCTCGTGGTGGGCGCGCCGACGCACGTCCACGGGATGAGCCGGCCGTCGACGCGCAAGGCGGCGGCGGAGCAGGCCCCGGAAGGGACTCGCACGCACGAGTCGGGGATGCGCGAGTGGCTGGGTGGGTTTCACGTCCTGCCACCGGGAACGACCACGGCCGCGTTCGACACCAGGCTCCGCAAACCTCGGTGGCTGACCGGCTCCGCCGCGAGGGTGGCCGACAAGATCCTGCGCCGCCTCGGTCATCCGCCGATCGTCCCGGCGACGAGCTTCTTCGTCGAGGTGGTGGACGGCGAAACGCGGCTGGTGGAGGGAGAACGAGCCCGCGCCCGGGAGTGGGGCGAGTCCCTAGCCCGGGCCCAGCGGACTGGGTCCGGCCGCGGCTGAGGGTCCCTGCGGCGGTGACGGCTCGGTGGGGACGGCTCGGCGGGAAGGTCCGTCGCGCCACCGGATGATGCCGTGATCCGCCGGTCGGGGGGCGGCGTGCAATCGGGAAAGCCGTGGTGTCCGATACGCCGGCGAGGAACCCGAGCCGGTTCCCGAAGCCGCGGCCGCCGGGTCGAGCGGCGCGTTCAATCCGGCCGGCCGGGGGCGGCGAGAGCCCGGGCCCGTGCCTCCTCGGAGATCGTCCGCACCAGCGTGGCGTGGGCCGCCTGGGCGAAGGGCCGGGCGATTCGCCAGTACCGGCGGAACTTGAGCCAGCTCTGCGGGTCCGTCATCTGCACTCGGCTGTCGACGGTCAGCAGGCTGTGGTGGACTCCGTAGGACCGCACGCCGAACGTGATCACCAGTTTCCCGTATCCAGGTTCGGAAAACGCCGCGAAGTCGTCCGGGTCGACCCGGCGCCAGGTGACGACCGGGCGCCAGAACTTCCCGGCGACGCCGACCGCGAACTCGGCGCCCGGGTGCTCGCCGAGGAGCGCCCAGTCGGAACCGCTGTCGAGGTCGTCGACGGTCAGGCGGGTGGGCTGCCGGGGCGGCCCGTGGCGCCGGTCGCGCCAGCGCGCGGGCAGCTCGCGGACCCGCTCCGTGACCGTCAGCAGTCCACTGTGGACGTCCGTCAGGTCGAGGTCGCGTGCCGCCGCGTACGTCTCCTTGGCCGGCGCGTCGACGATCTCATGGCGCACCAGGGAGAACTGGGGGTGCGGGACGAACCGGTCGCCGAGCAGATCGGGTGCCTGCGGGTGGGAATCCGTCATGGTTCCTCCTCTTCGGGCGGGGGTGGAGTGTCCAGGCTCGGCGCGCCCCCGTGCGCGCGCCAGGATCGGACGGTGTGTGCGTGGCCGATTTCGTCATCGCCGGAAGTGACTTCCTGCTCTGCCGCGGGCCGCGGCGGGACGCCACGGTGAGGGGGTCGATCGGAAGGCGGCTGGCCATGAGGATTCTCGTCGTGGTGGCGACCAGGCACGGCGCCACGAGGGAAATCGCCGAGCAGATCGCCGCGACGGCCAGGGCTTCGCTCGAGGAAACCGGTGTCGTGGTGGAGGCCGAGGTGCGCGATGCCGAGCACGTCACGTCGTTCGCGGGGTACGACGCGGCGGTGCTCGGCAGCGCGGTCTACTTCGGGCATTGGCTCGACAGCGCCCGTCGTGTCGTGCACGAGCACCAGGAGGAGCTGCGCCGCGTCCCCGTGTGGCTGTTCTCCAGCGGGCCGGCGGGGGAGCAGGCGCACCCGGGGGAGGATCCGGTGGACGTCTCGGACGTGCTGGTCGCTTCGGGCGCCCGCGAGCACCGGCTTTTCGGCGGCCGCATCGAGCGCGCGAAGCTGCGCTTCCCCGAACGGGCCGTGGTCGCCGCGCTGCGAGTACCGGACGGCGACAACCGCGACTGGCCGATGATCCGGGCCTGGGCGCGGACCATCGCCGGCGAGCTGGCCGCGGAGCCCGCGCAGCGGCAGGGCCGGCGATGAGCGGGAGAGCCGCGGTCGTGCCCGTCCTGGCTCGTGCGCCGGGGGCGCCGCGCGGACGACGGCACGGGACCCGGCTGCCTTCGCCGGTGATACGGGCCCCGTCGATCGGGTGCCAGCCTCGGCGAATCCCGGTCTCACCGAGCTACTGGTGCGGATCGATATCACGTCGATCTCGGTGGACCCCGACGTGATCGGTCGCGCCCGGCACGCGATCGCCGCGGCCGAGCGCGGCGCCCTGCCGGGCCCCGTCCCCGTCGGGAGAGGAGAAGGCCGTGACCACGGCAGACGAGAACGACATCGTCGTCGGTGTCGACGGTTCGGCGGGCAGCGCCGCGGCGCTGCGCTGGGCCCTGGCCGAGGCGAAGGCGAGCGGCCGGCGGGTCGTGGCGGTCCGGGCGTGGACCTACGACCCCACCGCCGATCTGGAGTCGGCGGCGGCGCGGTCGCCGCGGGACCTGGAAAACCGCTACCGGCAGCGGCTGGCGCAGTCCGTCGCCGAGGCACTCGCCGGCGCCGACCCGGTGCCGGTCCGGGCGGAGCCCGTCGACGGCGCGCCCGGTCCGGTCCTCGTGCGGGTCTCGCAGAACGCGGCGATGCTCGTCGTCGGGAGCCACGGCCACGGCCGCCTGCTGCGGCTGCTCGTCGGGTCCGTGTCCGCCCACTGCCTCAAGGAGTCCCGCTGCCCGGTTGTCGTCGTGCCGGTTCGCACGGCGGAGGAACGGGGGCCGGTCCCGGACCCGGCCGTGACCTACGAGCCCGGCCCGCTGTTGTGAGCACGCCGCAGTCGCTCTTCTCGCTCGGCGGCCCGGCCGAGGCGGCCGGGCCGGGGAACGCCGCGGTGGCTGTTCCTCGCCACCGTCCGTGACTCGCGGCTATCCTCCGGCAGATGCAGACCGAGGCGGGTGTGGTGCTTGCCGGTGGGCGATCGTCGCGGATGGGCCGGCCCAAGGCGGGCTTGGAGTGGCACGGCTCGACGCTGCTGTACCGGACGTGTGCCGTGCTGGGACGGGTGATCGACGGCCCGGTGGTGGTCGTCGCGGCGGCCGGGCAGGAGCTGCCCGAGCTGCCGGCGGCCGTCGAGGTCGTCGAGGATCCGGTCGAGGGCCTCGGGCCGATGCAGGGGGTCGCGGCGGGACTGGCGGCGGTGGCGGAGCGGGCCGAGGCGGCGTTCGTGTGCTCGACGGACATGCCGTTGCTGCATCCCGCGTGGGTGCGGCGAGTGCTGCGCGGGCTGGCGGAGACGGGTGCGGACATGGTGATGCCGGTGGCCCGGGGGTTCCGGCAGCCGCTGGCGGCCGCGTACCGGACGTCGCTGGCCGGGCTGATCACCGGGCTGATCGGGGAGGGCGACCTGCGGCCGGGGATGTTGTTCAAGCACTGCACCGTCGCCCAGCTCGAGGACGCCCAGCTGCTCTCCGACCGGGCGCTGGCGAAGCTCGACCCGGAGCTGGAGTCGGTGATCAACGTGAACACGCCGGAGGACTACGCCGAGGTGCGGCACCGCCCGGCGCCGGAGGTGACGGTCGAACGGTTCGGGGCACTGGCGGGCAAGGACGGGCACCGGCCGCGGACCGGCCGTGCGGCCACGTTGGGTGCGGCCGCCGAGCTGGCCGGGCTGGCGCTGGACCGGCACGTGGTCGCCGCGGTGAACGGTGAGCAGGTGACGCGGGATCCGTTGCTGCCGCTCGTGACGGGGGATTCGGTGGCGTTCCTGTCGGCAGATGCCGGCGGCTGAGCGCGCCACAACCGCTCGAACGGGCCTACAGTCGGAGGCATGGCGCCGGGAGGCTTTTTCGGGCGGGCACTGGTCGTCGACGTCGGGGACGACACGGCGACCGGTGAAACGTGCGAGCTGGACGAGCGCGTGCTGCGCGCGTACCTCGGCGGCGTCGGGCTGGGCACGTGGCTGCTGCACCGGTTCGCGCCGCCGCGGGTGGATCCGCTCGCGCCGGAAGCACCGTTGGCGTTCGTGTTCTCGTCGCTCGTGGGCACGCCGCTGACCACGAGCGCGAAGTTCGCCGTCGTCGCCAAGTCCCCGTTGACCGGCCTGCTGACCGACGCGTTGGCGTCGAGCCAGTTCGCCATCGCCGGGAAGCTGACCGGGCACGACGCCCTCGTCATCCGCGGTCGCGCCGCCCGCTTGTCGGTGCTGCTCGTCGACGGTGACGGAGTGCGCCTCGAACCGGCGCCGGAGCTGGCCGGGTTGCCCGCGGCCGACGCCGAAGCACGGGCCCGGCAGCGGTTCGGGCGCGGCTGGCGCACGGCGGCGATCGGGCCGGCCGGGGAACGTCAGGTCCGCTACGCCACGATCAGCCACGACGGCCGCCACGCCGGGCGCGGCGGGCTCGGCGCGGTGCTGGGCGCGAAGAACATCAAGGCGGTCCTCGTGCGGTCGGCGACCAAGGTGGCCGTCGCGGACCAGGCCGGGGTGCTGGCCGCGGCGAAAGACCTGCGGCGACGCAGTTTCGGCCCGGCCACCGCGAAGTACCGGGAGCTGGGCACGCTGGCGAACCTGCTGGCGTTCAACGCGGTCAGCACGTTGCCGACCCGCAACTTCACCGCCGCCACCTTCGACGGCGCGCCGAAGCTCGCCGCCGAGGAGCTGCACGAGCTGCGCGGGGTGGCCCGCAACAGCTGCGCGTCCTGCTCGATCGGCTGCGAGCACATCTACTCCCGCAAGGGCGGCGGCAGTCAGCGGATGGAGTACGAGAACGTGTTCGCGCTCGGCCCGCTGTGCGGGGTCTCCGATCCCGACGACGTGTTCGCCGCCAGCGCGAAGTGCGACGAGCTGGGTCTGGACACGATTTCGGCCGGCGGCACGATCGCGTGGGCCATGGAATGCGTCGAGCGGGGCCTGATCGACGAGCCGTGGCTGAAGTTCGGCGACGGCGCCGCGTTGCTGCGGGCGCTCGAGGCGATCGGCGCCCGCGAGGCCGGGCTGGGCGAGCTGCTGGCCCAGGGGTCCCGGCGCGCGGCCGCGATCGTCGGGCACGGCTCGATCGGCTTCGCCCCGCAGGTCAAGGGCCTGGAGCTGCCGGGTTACGAGCCGCGCAGCCTGCAGTCGATGGCGCTGGGCCTGGCGGTGAACGCGCGCGGCGCCGACCACAACCGGTCCGGCGCCTACGAAGCCGACCTCTCGGGCGAGGTGAACCGGTTCCGCGGCGGCGCGGCCCACGTCGGCGCGGCGATCGGCACCGAGGACCGGGCCGCGGTGATGGACTCGATGATCCTGTGCAAGTTCCTGCGCGGGGTGTTCGAGGACCCGTTCACCGAGTGGGCCACGCTGCTGTCCCTGGTCACCGGCTGGCCGGTCGACGCGGACGAGCTGCGGGCCACGGCCGAGCGGATCGTGCGGGCCAAGCGGGCCTTCAACCAGCGCGAAGGTGCCACCGCGAAGGACGACACCCTGCCGCCCCGCATGCTGGAAACGCCGCTGGAGCTGGCGTCCGGTCGTGCCGCGACGTTGACCGCGCAGCAATTGCAGGCCATGGTCGACAGTTATTACGTTGCCCGTGGGCTCGATGAGGAAGGACGGGTGCGCGCCAGCGACCTTCCCGGACTCCTCCTCGAAGCCTGACTGTACGAGGTATGTTGTATACGACATACGCTCGCTTGTGACGGAGGTCAGTGATGACGACAGTCGATGAGCCGGCCACAGCGGTGCGTACGGTGACCACGACGATCGACGGCCACTCCGTGACGGTGCCCGAGGGAACGAGCATCTACAACGCGGCTCAGCAGGCCGGCATCGACATTCCCGTGCTGTGCCACAACGAGCGCTACGACCCCGTCGGCGTCTGCCGGATGTGCGTGGTCGACACCGGCGGCCGCGTGTTCGCCGCCGCGTGCGTGCGCCCGTGCGAGGACGGCATGGAAGTCAAGACCAGCACGCCCGAGCTGGAACGCAACCGCGCGACGCTCACCGAGCTGCTGCTGTCGGACCAGCCGGACCGCGCCGAGGACCCCAAGCAGACCACGACCGGCGACAACCTGCTGCTGGAGCTGGCCGACCGCTTCGACGTCGCCAAGGAGACCACCGACCTGCCCTGCGGCTCCGGGCGCGGCACGGACCTGTCCAACCCGGTCATCGCCGTCAACCACGACGCCTGCATCCTCTGCGACCGCTGCGTGCGGGCCTGCGACGACATCCAGGGCAACGACGTGATCGGCCGCTCCGGCAAGGGCTACTCGACGAAGATCGCGTTCGACCTCGACGACCCCATGGGCTCCAGCTCCTGCGTCACCTGCGGCGAGTGCGTGCAGGCCTGCCCGACGGGCGCGCTGACCAACAAGGCGATCAACCTCATCCCGATCCAGCCCCGCGAGCAGCTCGACGCCGTCGACAGCGTCTGCCCCTACTGCGGGGTCGGCTGCGCGCTGACGTACTACGTCGACCGCGACCGCGGCGCGATCTCCTTCGCCGAAGGCCGCGACCAGCCCGGGTCGAAGAGCCGGCTGTGCGTCAAGGGCCGCTACGGCTGGGACTACGCCGCTTCACCGCAACGGCTCACCACGCCGCTCATCCGCATCGACTCGTCGTACCCGAAGGGCCCGCTGTCCGCGGACGTCCGCGGCGACGCCGAGAACGACCGTGGACGCGGCGGTGGCGGCGGGAACCGCAGCGGGGGCGGCCGGAGCCAGAAGCGCGGCCGCGACGGCCGGCGCAAGCCGGGTGGGCTCGTCGACTACGACGAGGTCATGCCGCACTTCCGCGAGGCGACCTGGGACGAGGCGCTCGACCTCGTCGCGCGGCGGCTCAAGGAGATCCACGCGACCGGTGGGCCGGGCGCCATCGCCGGGTTCGGCTCGGCGAAGTGCTCCAACGAGGAGGCCTACCTCTTCCAGAAGCTCATCCGGGCCGGGTTCGGCACCAACAACGTCGACCACTGCACCCGGCTGTGCCACGCGTCCTCGGTCGCGGCGCTGTTCGAGGGTGTCGGCTCGGGCGCGGTGTCCACGACCTACGGCGACGTGACCAACGCGGACATCGTGATCATCACCGGGTCCAACCCGACGGCGAACCACCCGGTCGCCAGCTCGTTCTTCAAGCAGGCCCGCCGGCGCGGCACCAAGATCGTCTACGTGGACCCGCGCGCCAGCACGGTGTCCGAGCACGCCGACTACTACTGCCAGGTCAAGCCCGGCACCGATGTCGCGTTCTACAACTCGATCATGCACGAGGTGATCCGGCTCGGGATGATCGATCGCGAGTTCATCGCCGAGCGCGTGTCGGGCTACGAGGAGCTCGCGCGCACGGTCGCGGAGTACCCGCCGGAGCGGGCCGCGCAGATCACCGGCGTGGACGCGGACCTGATCCGCGAGGTCGCCCGCGAGTGGGGCGAGGCCGGCGCGGGCGTCATCTACTGGGGCATGGGCATTTCCCAGCACACCACCGGCACCGACAACGCCCGCTGCCTGATCGCGCTGTGCTCGATCACCGGCAACGTCGGCCGGCCCGGTACCGGGCTGCACCCGTTGCGCGGTCAGAACAACGTGCAGGGCGCCTCCGACGCGGGCCTGATCCCGATGTTCTACCCGGACTACCAGGGCGTCGACCGCGACCGCACCCGGCAGCGGTTCGAGCAGGCCTGGGGCACGACCCTGGACCCGAAGCGCGGGCTGACCGTCACCGAGATCATCGGCTCGGTGCTCAAACCCGGTGGCGTGCGCGGGATGTACATGCTCGGGGAGAACCCGTTCCTGTCCGACCCGAACATCAACAAGGTCCGCAAGGCCCTCGGCGCGCTGGACTTCCTCGTGGTGCAGGACATCTTCCTCACCGAGACGGCCGAGTTCGCCGACGTGATCCTGCCCGCGTCGTCCTACCTGGAGAAGGACGGCAGCTACACCAACACCGACCGGCGGGTGCAACTGGGCCGCAAGGTCATGGACCCGCCCGGGCAGGCGCGGGTCGACTGGGAGATCGTGCAGGACATCGCCCGGCGGATCGGCCTGGACTGGAACTACCCGGGCCCCAGCGAGATCTTCGACGAGATGGTCGCGCTGATGCCCTCGTACAAGAACCTGCGCCACGACAACCTCGGCCTGTCCGGGAAGCTCTACCCCAACGCCGACCCGGAGCACTCCGACGGCACCGTGGTGCTGTTCGACGAGCGATTCAACACCGACGACGGCTTGGCCCACCTCGTCGCCGCGCAGTGGCTGCCGGCCAAGGAACTCCCGGACGCGGAGTACCCGCTGGTGCTCAACACCGGCCGGCTGCTGGAGCACTGGCACACCGGGTCGATGACGCGGCGCTCGTTCGCGCTGGACTCGATCGCCCCGATCCCGGAGGTGTACATGCACCCGAAGGACGCCGCCGACCGCGGCCTGGCCCACGGTGAACGGGCGCGCGTGCGGTCCCGGCGCGGGGTGATCGAGCTGCAGGTGAAGATCTCGCACCGCGAACAGCTCGGGAACTGCTTCATCCCGTTCCACTTCCGGGAAGCGGCGGCGAACCTGCTGACCATCGACGAGATCGACCCGTACGGCAAGATCCCCGAGTTCAAGTTCTGCGCGATCCAGGTCGAGGCCCTGGGCGCGGCGCACACGGAATCCGTCACGGCGGCAGGAGTCGCGGAATGACCTTGAGTCCCGAGCGGGTGCCCGGCGTCGAGGCGCGGGCGGGCAAGTTCCCCGGCCCGTCGCTGATCCCGGCGCTGAACGCGATCCAGGCCCGGCTCGGCTGGCTGCCGCGCGAGGAGCTGGAGGAGCTCGCGCGCGACGTGAGCCGGCCGCGGTACGAGATCGAGGGCCTGATCTCGTTCTACCCGCACTTCCGCACCACCCCGCCGAAAAAGGTGCAGATCAGCGTCTGCCACGACCTGTCGTGCTGGCTACGCTCGGGCGAGGACCGCATCGCGGAGATCAAGCAGCAGTACGGCGAAGACACCGACGTCGAGCTGGTCGAGGTCTCGTGCCTGGGCCGCTGCGACGCCGCGCCCGCGGCCGCGGTGAACGAGCACCCGGCGCCGGTGTCCGAAGTGGACACGTTGGTCACCGCCGCGCGCGGCGGGGGAGTCGGGCCCGCGTCGGCGGTGCGGCGCGAGGAGCCTTGGCCGAACGATCCGTACCCCGGCGGTTCCGGGGTGGGCGAGCGCTATCGCTCATTGCGCGCGTTGCTGGCCGGCGAGATCAGTGCCGAGTCCGTGGTGGCGACGCTCAAGGACTCCGGGCTGCGCGGCATGGGCGGTGCCGGGTTCCCGACCGGGCAGAAGTGGAATCTGGTCGCCGGCGCCCAGCCGGGCACGGTGAAGTACGCCATCTGCAACGCCGACGAGTCCGAGCCGGGCACGTTCAAGGACCGGCAGATCCTCGCCGAGCAGCCGCACCTGGTGCTGGAAGGGCTGCTGCTGGGCATGGCCGTCGTCGGTGCCGAGCAGGGCTGGGTGTTCATCCGGCACGAGTACGGCCCCGAGGAACACGTGCTGAGCGAGGAGATCGCCGCGTTGCGCGAGGCCGGGGTGATCGGGCCGGACGCGTGCGGCAGCGGGCGGCGGCTGGAGCTGGACCTCTTCGTCTCCCCGGGCGGCTACATCCTCGGCGAGGAGACGGCGCTGCTCGAGTGCATGGAGGGCCACCGCGGCGAGCCCCGCAACAAACCGCCGTTCCCGGGCAACTACGGCCTGCACGGGCGGCCCACCCTGATCAACTCGGTGGAGACCTTCGCCGACGTGCCGGTGATCCTGCAGCGCGGCGCGGACTGGTGGCATTCGCAGGGCATCGGCGACTCGACCGGCTGGAAGTTCTTCGCCGTCTCCGGGCATGTGGCCGACCCCGGCGTGTACTGCGTGCCGATGGGTACCACCGTGCGGGAGCTGATCGACACTGCCGGTGGGGTGCTCGACGGTGCGCCCGTGGGCGCGGTTCAGCCGGGCGGGGCGTCGTCCAATTTCATCGGACCCGACCAGCTCGACCTGCGGCTGGACTTCGCGTCGCTGGCCGAGGCCGGGACGATGCTGGGCTCCGGCGCCCTGGTGGTGCTGGCCGAAGGCACCGACCTGCTGGCCGCGTCGACGAACGTGCTGCGGTTCTTCCGCAACGAGTCGTGCGGCAAATGCGTGCCCTGCCGGGTCGGGTCCACGAAGGCGCACACGCTGCTGCGCGGTGTGCTCGACACGGAGTCCGAATTGGACGACGCCGGGCGCGGGAAGATCCTGCAGCTGGAAGAGGCGATGCGCAAGACGTCGATCTGCGGGCTCGGCCAGGTCGCGCTCGGGCCGGTGGTGTCGGTGCTGGGCTTGGCCAAGGGCGGCGCCGCGGCGCGTCCCCACCCGAAGCCCGAGGGAGCGAAGGACCAGCCGGGTCGGTGAGCGGACGCGAGTTCTTCACCACCCGCACCGTCGCCGAGGCCCTCGCCGGGTTCCGTCCGGCGCACCGCACCGCCGTCGAGACCGTCGCGTTGCCGGCGGCCCTGCACCGGGTACCGGCGGGCGACATCCCGTCGCCACACGCGTTGCCGGGCTTCGTCAAGTCCACAGTGGACGGGTTCGCGGTCCGGGCGGCGGACACCTACGGCGCCTCCGACGGCCTGCCGTCCTATTTGGACCTGCTCGGCGCGGTCCGGATGGGCACCGCGCCCACGGTGTCCGTGCGGCCGGGCGGCTGCGTGGCGATGCCGACCGGCGGGGTGCTGCCCGACGGGGCGGACGCGGTGGTGATGGTCGAGTTCACCGCCGAGACCATGCCGGGCACGATCGAGGTCACCCGGCCGGTCGCGCCGGGCGGCGGGCTGGTGCGCGCCGACGACGACGTGGCCGCCGGCGCGCCGCTCGTCCCGGGTGGACGGCCGTTGCGGGCGCCGGAGCTGGGTCTGCTGGCCGCCGCGGGCGTGGTGTCCGTGCCGGTGCACGCGCGGCCGCGGGTCGTGATCATCTCGACCGGCGACGAGGTCGTCCCGCCCGGGACCGCCACGCTCGCCGCGGGCCAGGTGCGCGACGCCACGGCGTCCGCGTTGGCCGGCTTGGTGCTCGAAGCCGGCGGCGACCCGGTGCTCGCCGGCATCGTCTCGGACGAACCCGGGGCGCTGAAGGACAAGCTGACGGCGGTGCTGCCCGGGGCGGACCTGGTGGTCGTGTCGGCCGGGTCGTCGGTCGGCGCTCGGGACGAGACCGCGGGCGCCGTCGCCGCGGTCGGCGAGGTCTGGTGCCACGGGCTGGCGATCAAACCGGGGAAGCCGACGCTGCTGGCCGAGTGCGGCGGGATCCCGGTGATCGGCCTGCCGGGCAACCCCTTGTCCGCGCTGGTGGTGTTCGGGCAGATCGGGATTCCCGTGCTGTGGCGGCTCAGCGGGTGTGAGATCCCGCCCGCGCGGCCTTCGACGCGCGCGCGGCTCTCGCGCGATCTGGCCTCGGCCGCCGGCCGGCTCGACGTGGTCCAGGTCCGCGTGCGCGACGGTGTCGCCGAGCCGCTGTTCGGGCCGTCCGCGCTGCTGTCGGTGCTCACCCGCGCGGACGGGTACGTGGTCGTCCCGGAACCGGCGACCGGGCTCGACGGCGGCCTGGACGTGGATGTCACGCTGTACGCATGAACAGCCCGTTCATCTCCGATGTCCCCGCCGCCCAGGCCCACGCCGCCTGGCGGGAAGCGCGGGCGGCCGCCGGGTGCCCGGCGCGGGTCGGGGCGATCCGGGTCCCCGTCGGCGAGGCGGTGGGGCGGGTCACCGCGGAACCGGTGTGGGCGTTGCGGTCCTCACCGGCGTTCGACTCGTCCGGAATGGACGGCATCGCCGTGCGCGCGGCCGACACGGTGGGGGCCTCGGAGACGGCGCCCGTGGTGGTGACGGATTTCGAAGTCGTCGACACCGGCGACCCGCTGCCGCCCGGGTACGACGCGGTGGTCATGCGTGAACACGTCCACCACACGCCCGGCGGCGCCGAGCTGCACACGGCGGTGCCGCCGTACCAGCACGTGCGCTCCATCGGGGAAGACATCAGCGCGGCCGAGCTGCTGCTGCCCGAGGGCCATCGGCTGCGTCCGGTCGACGTCGCCGCGAGTGCCGCCGCCGGCGTGACCGAGCTGGCCGTGCGGCGGGCACCGGTCGTGGTGATCATCCCGACCGGTGACGAGATCCGGCCGCTGGGGACCGAGCTGCGGCCGGGCGAGATCGCCGACACCAACTCGGTGATGCTCGCCGCGCAGGCCCGCGAGGTCGGCTGCGACGCCCGGGTCACCGCCATCGTCGCCGACGACCCGGCCGCCATCACCGCCGCCGCGCGCACGGCCGCTCGCGAAGCCGACCTGGTCATGCTCATCGCGGGGTCCAGCGCGGGCCGCGACGACTACACCGCCCGCGTCGTCGCCGAAGCCGGAACCGTTGCCGTGCACGGGGTCGCGGTGCGGCCCGGGCATCCCGTGGTGCTCGGGACCGTCACCGGCGATCCGGCGACGCCGATCCTCGGGGTGCCCGGTTATCCCGTGTCGGCGGCGCTGACGTTCGACATCTTCGCCGCGCCCCTGCTGGCCGAGCTCGAAGGCGCCGCGCCCCGCGAACGGCCCTCGACCACGGCCCGCCTCGCCCGGAAACTGCCGTCGGTGGTCGGCATGGACGACTGGGTGCGCGTGCGGCTGGGCCGCGTGCAGGACCACGTCGTCGCGACCCCGCTCCCGCGCGGCGCCGGGGTGCTCACCTCCCTCGTGCGGGCCGACGGCCTGCTCGTGGTCCCGGCCGGCGTCGAAGGGCACCACGCCGGGACCGAGGTCCGCGTGGAGCTGCTGCGCGGACTCGCCGAGATCGACCGGACCATCGTCGCGATCGGTTCGCACGACCTCGTGCTCGACCTCGCCGCTTCGGCCCTGCGCGCCGCCGACCCGCTCGTGACACTGGCCTCCTCCAACGTCGGCTCGCTCGGCGGCCTGGTCGCCCTGCGCGACGGGTTGTGCCACCTCGCCGGGTCGCACCTGCTCGACCCCGCCACCGGCGAGTACACCCTGCCGTACGTGGAACGCCTGCTCGGCGACGAGGCCGCCGTGATCCGGCTCGTGCACCGGGACCAGGGGCTCCTCGTCGCGCCGGGAAACCCGTTGGGCCTCAAGGACATCGACGACCTCGTCCGGCCGGGGGTGCGCTACGTCAACCGCCAGCGCGGCGCCGGCACCCGCGCCCTGCTCGACCACGAACTGGGCCGCCGCGGCCTCGATCCCGCCGCCATCCCCGGTTACGCCCGCGAGGAACACACCCACCTCGCCGTCGCCGCCGCGGTCGCCGCCGGCCGCGCCGACACCGGCCTGGGCATCCTCGCCGCGGCCCGCGCCTTCGGCCTCGACTTCGTGCCGGTGGCGCAGGAACCCTACGATCTCGTGCTGCGGGCCGCGGACGTGTCGCACGAGCTCCTGGCTCCACTGTGGACACTGCTCGCGGACCCCGGCTTCCGCACGCGCGTCGAGGAGCTCGGCGGCTACTCCTGCGCCGAGACGGGCAACCGGATCCGCTGAGTCGATCTCGGCAGAAGCCGATCTTCTGGCGCGCGGGAATCTCCGGCTCGTTCTGACACGATCGGAAACGGTCACGGAGAAGGCCGAGTCGCACCAGGATCCGATCGAGGAGACAGACGTGCTGATCAGGTTGCCGCTCGATGCCGCCCGGCCCCTCGCGCCCGCGGGAACCGCCGGCTGCTCGCCGAGGGCCAGGAGGAGTGACCACCCCATCCGGTACGTGCCGGAGGGTCTACGCCGCGCCCGGCTCGAAGCACTCGAACAGGTTGCCGTCGCGGTCCTTCAGGTGCACGCGGCGGCCGCCGGCGGCTGGGGCGACCGGGGACACCAGCTCGCCGCCACGGCTGGTGAAGGCGGCGATGGCGGCGTCGAGGTCGTGGACCCGGAGTGTCGCATTGCGACGGTGCGCCGCCAGGACTTCCGGGTCGCCTTCGAACAGCATGAAGGGGCCGACGACCGCGAGCCGGAATTCGGGGAACGACAATTCCCGCACGGGGCTGTCACCGGCGAGCCGCTGGTAGGTCGGCAGGGCGTCGCCGATGTTCTTCACTTCGATCCGGGTGCTCACGGAATCGATGATCTCGCTCATGGAATCGAGCGTAGGCGGATCCGTGCGCCGATGGTGGTTTCATCACCACCAGCCTCACCGCCGGCGAAATCGCCGCGGCTCTGCTTAAGGTCGGGAATCAAGCGGGGAGAGAGGTCGCGAAGATGACGAAGTACGCCGGTGGGGAGAATCGTCAGGCACTCGAAACGATCGCGGACGCGTTCGCCCGCGCCTGGACGGACGGCGAGTGGGACGGCTACCTCGCGCTCTACGCGGACGATTTCGTGTTCGAGTACCCGGCTGAGCCGTCCGCGGGGCGGTGGACGGGTGCGGACGCGGTGGCCCACCGGGACCGGTGGCACCAGCGCTTCAAGGACGTCCGGGTGGTCACGACGGGGGAGGACCTGCGGATGTTCGCCGGGCCGTGAGTCGCGGTGTGCAACCACAGCGAAAGCGTGATCGCGGGGACCCGCCGGAAGAACGTGCTGACAACCGTCCTGCACCGCATCGACGGCAGCGGCCGGATCGTGGAGTACCGCGAGTTCCTCGGTGCCCGGCCGGAATGAGCGCAGCGGCCGCGGAACCGAAGGTCCACCGGGTGGCCGCACCCGCGCCGTCGTGACCCCGGGCCGCGGGCGTGGCCGGTATGGCTGACCACGATGGTCTTCACTGACGCGTCGCTCACCTCCCTTCGGGTGTTGCGGGAGGTGGCCGAGCGAGGCACGTTCACCGCTGCCGCCCACGCGCTGGGCTACACCCCGTCCGCGGTGTCCCGGCAGATCGCGTCGCTGGAGCGCGCGGCGGGACTGCCGTTGCTCGAACGACGCCACGACGGGGTTCGCCTCACGCCCGCCGGCCGGTTCGTGGTGCGTCGTGCGGCCGCGGCGATCGACCAGGTCGACGCCGCCGCGCGGGAACTGGCGGGCCTGCCCGAGGAGCACGGCACGGTGCGGCTGGGCTGGTTCGCGAGCGCCGGCGCGTGGCTCGTTCCGCGCGCGCTGGCCGCGCTGCGCCGGACGGATCCCGCCATCACGGTGATCACCCGCGAGGGTGGCACCCCGGCGTTGGCGCGGGCGTTGCGCGCCGGCACGCTGGACCTGGCCGTGCCGGCCGCGGTGCCGCCGTTTCGCCCGCCGGACAGCGAAACGCCCGCCCTCGACCTTCAGCCGCTCGTCGAACGCAGCCTGAGCGTTGCCGTGCCCAGCACGCATTGCCTGGCCCGCACCGAGTTCATCGACGTGACCGACTTGCGCGGCCAGCGCTGGCTCGCGAACCCGGGTGACGAGCGGGCGATCGGGGTCTGGCCGGGACTGGACGAACGCCCTGCGATCGCGCACACGGCACGGGACTGGCCGGCCAAGCTCCACCTCGTCGCCGCGGGCCTGGGCATCACCACCCATGCCCGCCACCTTCGCGCAGCTGGCGCCGCCCGGGGTGCGGGTGCTTCCGGTCCGGGGCGGTCCGGCCGAACAGCGGCGCATCCTGCCGGCGCGGCTGCCCCAGCGTCCCCCTGAGCCCGTCGCCCGGCTCGCCGCGGCCTTGCGCGCCGCCGCGATCGACGAAGGCTTTCCCGCCTGACGCCGGCCCGTTCCCGGTTCCTCCGCGAGCCATGACAAGACCGCATACCGGGTGTGCCGAACTCTCGTTGGCCTCATGGCTCAACGGCTCCTACGCTCGACCCGTGGAGTGCCGCGGGCCCTCCACAACCCACACGGTGATGTCCTCGCGAGCGCAGGAAGGGAGGTTTCGCATGCCTGAACTGGTCCAGCGCACCGAACTCGGCGCCTTCCTGCGCGCCCGCCGCGAAGCCACCGATCCGGCGTCGGCCGGCTTCGCACCGGGCCCGCGCCGGCGCACACCCGGTCTGCGCCGGGAAGAACTCGCGCAGCTGGCGAGCCTGAGCGTCACTTGGTACACCTGGATCGAGCAGGGCCGGGACATCAGCATCAGTCACCAGGTGGTCGAGAGCCTGGCCCGCGCCCTCCGGCTGTCCCCGTCGGAGCGGGCGCATCTGTTCACCCTGGCCGGGCTGGCCCTTCCGCCCGCTCCGCCGAAACCGCGGTGCGTCGACCCGCTCCTGAGCCGGCTGGTGCGCGAGCTGCACCCGAAGCCCGCCTACGTGGTGAACCCCTGGTGGGACTTGCTCGCCTACAACGACGCGTACGCCGAGCTGCTCGGCGGGCTGGACCAGCGGGCCGAACGGGAACGCAACATCCTGTGGCTGACCTTCGTCGAAGCCCGGGGGCCGGGGCTGTTCGTCGACTGGGCGGCCGAGGCGCGCGCTCTGGCCGGCCGGCTGCGGGTGGCGCTGGCGCGGCATCCGGACGATCCGCGGGGCCGCGAACTGCTCCGCGGCCTGGAAGAAGCGTCCGAAATGTTTCGTGAGCTGTGGGCCGAGCAGAGCGTGAGCGGGTTCTCCCCGGCCCGAAAGGAACTGCGTCACCCGCGTCACGGCCGCGTCGACCTGGACTGCCTCAAACTGATGGACGCGCAGAACGAGCAGCAGTCACTGATCGTTTTCCTGCCTGCCGAAGAAACGGCAGAGATCGCGCCCACAGGGCATTTGGCCGCGTTACCCAGGTAGCGGCGGCACTAGCACAACAGACACCCAAACAACGGGGTGCGGCACGCATTTCTCCCCGGCATTCTGGTGTGCACGGCAAGAAATGACCGGAGGAAGAACATGACGGACCGACCGCGCGTTGCACTCGTCACCGGGGCGACCCAGGGCTTGGGCCTGGCTCTGGTGAAGGGCCTTGCCCAGCGCCTCGGCCCCGACGACGTGGTCTACGCGACTGGACGTGACCGCGGGCGGCTCGACAAGGTCGCCGCCGAGCTCGGTGGTCTCGGCGGTCTCGGCGCGCAGGTGAGGACCGAACTGTTCGACGTGGCGGACCCGCACCGCGCCGAGGAGCTGGCGGCTGCCCTGACCGAGCGGCACGGCGGGGTCGACATCGTCTTCAACAACGCGGTCATGGCCGTCACGCCCGACGACGACGCGCGCGCGATCGTCGGCGACTACACGCAGGTCAACAACTTCGGCACCACGCGCGTGCTGCGGGCGTTCACGCCGCTGTTGCCCGACGGCGGGCGGATGATCGTCGTCGCCAGCTCACTCGGCACCCTGCGGTACCTCGCTCCCGTCCTGCACCGGCAGTTCGACGACCTCGCGACGCTCGACGACGTGGACGCGGCGGTGGCCGCGTGGCGTGACGCGGTGCGGGACGGCAGCGCGTTCGGGGGAGCGTGGCCGGCGTTCGTCAACATCCCCTCCAAGATCGGCCAGGTCACCGCGGTCCGCACCCTCGCCGCACAGCGCCGGGACGGCGACCTGGCGCGCGGGGTGCTCGTCTGCGCCGTGTGCCCGGGGATGATCAACACCCGGATCTCGTCGGTGTGGTGGGACGTCAGCGGCGCGCCGACCCCGGACGAGGCGGCCGTCGCTCTGCTGGAGCTGGCGCAGGGCCCGGTGAATCCCGACCACTACGGCGCTCTGGTGCGCGAGCACCAGGTGCTCCCCTGGCGGTAGGCGAGCTCCCCGCCCCTGCCGCCCGCACGAACTCACGAAGGATCCACCATGGCGAACACCCTCCGGCACGCGATCGCGGCGGCGAAACCGCTTGCGGTGCCGAGTGTCCACGACGGAATTTCCGCGCTGCTCGTCCGCGAACTCGGCTTCCAAGCCGCGTACGTGGGCAGCTACGCGACCGGAGCCACCAACGGCGCGGCCGCGACCCACATCGAGGACCACGTTTTCGGCAAGCACCTCAAAGCGGACCCGGACCTGGAGACCGTGCGGCAGACGGTCGACAAGATCAAGGCCGCGGTCGACGCCCGGTCCGATGCGGACTTCATGGTCATCGGGCGCACCGACGCCTCGAAGCGAGGAGCCGCGTCCGCGGACGGCCCGGCTCAGGCGGTCGAGCGCATGCTGGCCTACCAGGAGGCCGGTGCGGACGGCGTGTTCATCGCCGGACGGCTGGACGAGCAGCACTGGTCGGTGCTGAAGGCCGAGGCCGAGGTGCCGGTGTTCACCGTCGACTTCCCCGGGCACAGCGCCGCGGAAGTGGGCGCGTGGGGCGCGGACGTCGTTCTGTACCGGGCACTCGGCCCGTTCGCCGCGGCCCGCGCCATGCGAACCGCGTTCGAGACGCGGGCCCGCGAAGGTTCCACGACGAGCATCGAACCGGAACTGGGCACCCTGGCCGAGTTCGACCGGTTCCTCGGCATCGAACAGGCCCGCGAGGACGCCCGCGCGTACGGCCTGCTCGACTGAGCGTGCCCTCGTCCTTTCCCCGCTCGGCAACCAGAGGGGCTTCGCGATGCCCGACTCCGTTCATTTTCACGGCGCTCGCGTCATCACCGGTGACGGCCGGACCGTTCTCGAGAACGCCGGCATCGTCGTCGACGACGGCTTGATCACGGCGATCGGCCCGTCACTTCGCGTCCCACCCGACGTGACCCGCGTCGACCTCGCCGGCAAAACGGTCATGCCCACGATCGTCAACCCCCACGGGCACATCGGCTACCTGCGAGACGCCACGGTGTCCAAAGACAACTACTCGCGCGAGAACGTGCTGGATCACCTGCGCCGCCTCGCCTACTACGGAATCAGCGTCTTCCAGTCGCTCGGCACCGACCGTGATGACGTGGAGATCACCCTCCGGGACCAGCAGCGGTCGGGAGAGCTCGACGACCCCGAGCTGCCCCTGCTGTTCACCGCCGGCACCGGTCTCGTGGCACCGACCCCGGGCGAAATCAACGGCGGCCCTTACTTCGCCACGGACGTGGTGCACGAGGTATCCACTGTGGACGAAGCGCGGGCGACGGTCCGGGAGCTCGCGCGCAAACGTCCGGATGCGATCAAGTTCTGGGTCGACGACCGCTGGGGGACGCGCGAGAAGCTCGCTCCGGAGGTGTATTCGGCGATCATCGGCGAAGCCCACCGCCTCGGGTTTCTCGCCATCGCGCACATCTTCGAGCTGGCGGACGCGAAGGGGGTTCTCGAAGCGGGGGTGAACGGCATCGCCCACATGGTCCGCGACCCGGGGCCCGACGCCGAGCTCATCCGCTTGCTGCGAAAGGACACTGTCTTCACCTTCACCTCCATGGGGATCCAGCGCACCGCGTACGACGACAGTGCCTGGCTGGACGAACCGGCGCTGACCGAGACCGTGTCGGCCCGGGCGCGGGCCGAGGTCCGTGCGCGGATCGCCGCGCTCCCGCCCGAGTCCGTCGCCGCGAGCCGGCGCTCCTACACGATTCTCGAGGCGAGCCTGCGGGCCTACGTCGAAGGCGGCGTCCGCGTTCTGCTGTCCGCGGACACGGGAGCACGCACCCAGTTCTTCGGCATTGCCGAGCACCGCGAGATCGAGTCGATGGTGCTGGCCGGGATGGCGCCCCTCCAGGCGATCCGGTCGGCGACCCAGCTGCCGGCCGAGGTCTTGGGCCTGCCCGACCGCGGCACCCTCGACGTCGGCAAGCGCGCGGACCTGCTCGTCCTCGACGCGAATCCGCTGGAGGACATCGCCGCCACCCGCAAGATCTCGGCGGTCTACTTCGCCGGACACCCCGTCGACCGGGAGCGCCTTCGCCGGCAGTGGGCGGCCGAGGCGGGCTGATCACCAGCACCCGCCGAAGAATCCCGAAAGGACTTTCCCCCATGGACATTGTGGACTCCCAGATCCACCTCCACCTCACGATGAACGCCGAAGAGACCCTCGCCGCCATGAACTCCCTGGGCATCCAGGCCGCCGTGATCGACGAGTTCTGGGGCTTCGACGAAACGACCGGGCGCGGTAACCCGGGCATCCTCCTGCCCGAGGCACGTGCCTTCCGCGCCACGGCTCCCGGCGCCGAGCTGGCCGCCCTTCGCCATCCGGAGCGCTTCTCCTACCTCCTGCGCATCCACCACCGCGACCCCGACCTGGCCGCCGGCGTGAAGGCCGTGGCCGACGCCCCGCACGCGCGGGCGGTGCGGATCGTCGCCCGCGCCGACGAGGACGTCAAGGAACTGGGACAAGGCGCGTTCCGCCCGGTCTTCGACGCGGCGGCCGACCACGGCCTGCCGGTCTTCGCCATGACCCCGCGCAACGCGCCGATGCTGCGCCCGTACGCCACGGAACACCCGGACACCACGATCATCCTCGATCACGTCGGCATGCCCGCGAACGAGGACGAGTTCCAGGACGTGCTGCGGCTTTCCGACCTCCCGAACGTCGCCGTCAAGTGGGGGCACGGGCCGGAGCTGTTCCACGCCGGCGAATATCCCTTCGGACCGGCGACGGACAAACTGCTGCAGATCCTGAACGCCTTCGGCCGCGAACGGGTCATGTGGGCGAGCGACTACACCGCGATCACCGGCGACCACCGCTGGGCCGACGAGCTCTTCTCGCTGCGCGAAAGCGACCTCCTCGGCGGCGAGGACAAGGAATGGGTCCTCGGCCGCACCGTGCGCACGGTCCTCGGCTGGCCGCGGCCCGCCGAGCCGTACACCCCGCCGAAGATCCGCCACTGAGGACACCCCTCCGGAGGTGGAACTATTTTGACGGAAAATGGAACGATCCGGGGTATTCGGCCACCCTGATCGGCGTGAGGATGACGCGGTGCGAGACGCCCGCGTGAGGATGCAGAGCGTCGCGTGGATGCCTGGCGCGCAGCGAGAACGGCCGCCGCGCCGATCGCTGAAAATTTTCTCTCTTGTCTTCGTGTGGTGGGAAAGGGAGTGGATTGCTCACAGGGGGCGCGGGTCCGGAGAACTTCGATTCCCGAACGTCCACCTCGGCGCCGGGCCGCTGGCCGGTGACCCTCGTCGGTCGCGATGGTGAGCTCGATCTGCTGCGCCGGTTCGTCGACGGTCCGGCGGTGCCTGGTGCGGCCCTGCTCGTGCTGGGGGAAGCCGGCGTCGGCAAGAGCGCCGTGATCGACGAGTTCGCGGCGAGGGAAGAGGCGCGTGGCACGCGCGTCCTGCGCGCTGCCGGAGTGCAGTTCGAGGCGGAGGTGAGCTACTCCGCGCTCAACCAGCTCCTGCTCCCGCTGGGCGACGACATGGGCGCGCTCAACGGCGCGCACCGCCCGGCCCTGCGGTACGCGCTGGGGTTCGAGCTCGGCCCGGCACCGGATCGGCTGGTGGTGTCGAACGCGGCCTTGCTCTGGCTGAGAGCCGCGGCGGCCGAGGCGACGCTCCTGATCGTCGTCGACGACGTGCACTGGGTGGACCGCGCGAGCGCGGAGGTCCTGAGCTTCGTCGCCCGCCGGCTGGTCGGCTGCCCGATCGTCTTCCTCGCGGCCTGCCGGTCGGCCGAACGCGGGTTCTTCCGGGGAAACGGCCTCGCCGAGCTCACGTTGCCACCGCTGCGGGCGGCGGCGTCTCGCACGCTGCTCGACCGTCACTTCCCGGAGCTGGCTCCCGCGGTCCGGCATCGGTTGCTGACCGAGGCGGCGGGAAATCCGCTGGCGTTGCTGGAGCTGCCGGCGGCCCTCGACCGGGAGCAGCGTGAGGACTTCACCGCGCTGCCCGAGTTCCTGCCGCTGTCCGACGGGCTGCGGAAACTGTTCTCGTCGCGCGTGCGCGAGCTGCCGCAGCGGTGCCGGCTCATGATGCTGCTGTTCACGCTCGGCGGGGCGATCGAAGTCGCGCGGCTGAGGCGGGCCGGCGGTACGGTCTGCGACTTCGACGATCTCGCGCCGGCGGAACAGTCCGGGCTCATGCAGGTGAGCACGGCCGGCCTTCGGTTCCGGCACCCGCTGATCGGCGCGGCGGTGGTCGAAGCGTCGTCGGAACGCGATCGACGCTGGGCCCACGGCGCGCTCGCGAGCGTCGTCGACGTGCCCGAACGCCGCGTGCGGCACCTGGCCGGGTCCGCTCTGGGGCCGGACCCGGGTATCGCCCGCGACCTGGAGGAGTCGGCGAAGACGCTGCTGGGCCAAGGCGACGCGATGAGCGCGGTCGCGGCGCTCACCCGGGCCGCGGATCTCAGCCGCGACCCGGCGGACCGGAGCCGCCGGCTGGCCGAAGCCGCCTACCTCGGTGCCGACGCGCTCGGCGAACTGACCACCGCCGGCCGGTTGCTCGACGACGCCCGGCGGCACGGTTCCCCGGTGACCCGCTCCCTGACCGGGGCGGCTGCGGCGGCGCACCTGCTGATCAACACCGAAGGCGACCTCACGACCGCGCACCGGCTCCTGGCCGGGGCGATCGAGGCGGGTGACCACGGGTTCGACGCCGACGACCCGGCGCTGCTCGAGGCGCTGCTGAACCTCATGGTGATCAGCTGGTACGTCGGAACGGAAGAGGCATGGCAGACGTTCCACGCCTTCGTCCGCCAGGTGAAGCCCGAGCCGCCGCCGCTGCTGCGCGTGAACGCATCGGTCTTCGCCGACCCCGCCCGCGCGTCGGACGCGGACCTCGCCGCGCTCGACACGCTGCTCGGCGCCCCGGACACCGACCAGGACCCGGGCCGGCTCATCCGGATCGGCACGGCCGCGGTGTTCACGGACCGGCTGTCGCACCTGCGGTCGTCGTCCGAACGATCCACGCGATCCCGCGGGACCGGCCGCGCACCGGTCCGTCGCCGCTTGAGCGAGCTCGTGCTCTCGGGGGTCGACGGGTACCTCACGGGCCGCTGGGACGAGGCGTGTTCAGCGGCGGACGAGGGCATCGCGCTCTGCGCTCGGCATGGGCTCAGGGTGCACACCTGGACCTTCCACTGGGTGCGCGCGCTCGTGGCCGCGGGGCGGGGTGAGGTGGCGGCGGCCCGGCAGCTGACCGACGACATGTCGCGGTGGGCCGTGGCGCACCAGGCCGGCGGGATCACGCACCTCGCGGCGCAGGCGCGGGCCTTGGCCGACCTCGCGGCGGGCGACCACGACGCCGCCTACCGGCACGCGGCGCGCGTCAGCCCTGCGGGCGAGCTGGCGCCGTATCGGGGCATCGCCTTGTGGTCGGCGTTCGACCTCGTGGAGGCGAGCCTGGCCCTGGGGCTGACCGCCGAGGCGTGCGCGCACGCCGAGGCGCTGCGCCGGGCCCGGCCGGACCGGCTGTCGCCCGGGCTGGGCCTGGTGGCCGACGGGGTACTGGCCATGACCGCGGCGAACGACGTCGTGCGCCAACGGTTCGAGACCGCGTTGTCCGGCGAGGAGCTCGACCGGTGGCCGTTCGATCTGGCCCGCGTGCGCCTCGCCTACGGGGAACGGCTGAGACGGATGTTCGTCACGAACGCGGCTCGCGAGCAGCTGGCGTTGGCGCGCAACGCGTTCTCCCAGCTGGGCGCGGTCCCGTGGCGTGCGCGGGCGGACGTCGAGCTCCGGGCCACGGACCTGCTGCGGCATTCCTCGCCGGACGTCTCGGCGACGCTGACCCCGCAGGACCGCGAGATCGCCGAGCTGGCGGGTGCGGGGTTGACCAACCGGCAGATCGGCCAGAGGTTGTTCATTTCGCACCGAACGGTGGCCGATCACCTGTACAAGATCTTCCCCAAGCTGGGCATCAATTCTCGGGCCGCGTTGCGGGACGCCCTGACCGCATACGATGCGCGGCAGGGGCGGGACAAGCCAGTCCTGTGACAGTTGTCGCGCGAATCCGGCCGGCCGGCCGTCGGCGGCCGGTTCGTCGTCGTCGGGGCGGCGCGCAGGTCGACGGGTTCATCGGGGAGTTCATCGCGCCGCACCGGTGAAGGCGGGTCGGCGTGAGCGAGGGGCTGAGCTTCTACCAGGCGTGGGTGCTGCAGGCCGAAAAGGTACTGCCGGCCGTGCTCGGCCGGTCCCGGCGCCGTTGACCGCCGCGGTGTCCATTAAGGCCGGATATCGGCGGTTCGAGACCGTCGACGGACCAGTCATTTGACGGTCCCTCGCCCGCCGGGGCGCCGCAAGAGTTGTCGAGAGTCGACGGGCCTGCCCGTCTCGCGTCGAAGGATAGGGAGCACACCATGCCGACGATCACCACCGCCGACGGTGTCGAGATCTTCTACAAGGACTGGGGGACCGGGCAGCCCATCGTGTTCAGCCACGGCTGGCCGCTGTCGTCGGACGACTGGGACACCCAGATGCTGTTCTTCCTGCAGCACGGCTATCGCGTCATCGCCCACGACCGGCGCGGTCACGGCCGCTCGTCGCAGGTCGGCGACGGGCACGACCTGGACCACTACGCGGACGACCTGGCGGCGTTGACCGCCCACCTCGACCTGCGCGACGCGATCCACGTCGGACACTCGACCGGCGGTGGCGAGGTCGTGCGCTACCTCGGCCGGCACGGTGAGTCCCGGGTCGAGAAGGCCGCGATTCTCAACGCCATTCCGCCGCTGATGCTGAAGACGGAAGCCAACCCGGGTGGGCTGCCGAAGAGCGTGTTCGACGATTTGCAGGCGCAGCTGTTCGCGAATCGCTCGGAATTCTACCGCGCGGTCGCTTCGGGCCCGTTCTACGGCTACAACCGGCCCGGTGCCGAACCGTCCGAAGCGATCATCCAGAACTGGTGGCGCCAGGGCATGAACGGTGCCGCGAACGCCCATTACGACGGCATCGTCGCGTTCTCCCAGACCGACCAGACCGAGGACCTGAAGAAGATCACCGTGCCCATCTTCATCGGGCACGGAGACGACGACCAGGTCGTCCCGTACGAGGACGCGGCCCTGCTGTCGGTGAAGCTGGTCAAGAACGGGACGCTGAAGATCTACCCGGGTTACCCGCACGGCATGCCGACCGTCCACGCCGACGTCATCAACGCCGACCTGCTGGAGTTCTTCCAGGCCTGACCGAGGTTCCGGCTCCATCGGTGATTTTCCCGGCTCCCGTGGCCGAGGTGAGGGTGTTCCACCTCGGCCACGGGAGTGGTTCACGACCGTGCGGGCCGTCACTCGTGGTGAACCGCGTTCTTCCGGTACTGGGCGGGCGACAGGCCCACGGTGGCGCGAAACGCTTGCGAGAACGCGGATTCCGAACTGTATCCGACGTCGCCGGCGATGCGGGACATCGAGCGGTCGGAGTTCGTCAGCAGGTCGGCGGCGACCATCATGCGGATCGTGGTGAGCAGGGTGGCGGCGGTGGTACCGGTGCGAGCGGTGAACCGGCGCAGGAAAGTGGAGCGTGACATGGACGCCGTCTCCGCCATCCGTTCGATCGTCCAGGAGTCCCCGGGCCGCTCGACGATTCCCGAGACCACCTTCCCCAGCGCCTCGTCGCCGAGGGCGGTCCACAACGCGGGCGTGTCCAGGCGCTGTTCGGGTCGGCTGCGCAGACCCATGGCCAGCATCGCATCGCACAGCGCCGACACCACGGCGGCGCTCCCCGGGCCGGCGAAACGGGCTTCGTCGCGCAGAAGATCGGCAAGTGTCGTCGCTGCGGTGTCCGGCGTGACGTGCACCAGCGCCGGGAGCAGACGGAACAGCAACTCGCCCGCCGCGGTGTCGAAATGGTAATGCCCGCAGAACAGGTCCAGATCCGGCTTCACGCCGACCGTCCGCCGGGTCGTGAACATCGGCCCCGACTCGTCGCTGAACCGGAACTTGCGTCCCGACGGTGCCGTGACCTGGTGGGCCTCGCCGCGCGAGACCAGGAGCAGGTCGCCGGTCGACAGGGTGACGGTGGCCGAATCCGTGGTCACCGCGCAGCGTCCGTCCAGCACGAGGTAGAACGGCACTTGCCCCGGCTCGGCGGCCTCGTGGTCCACCATGAACTGCCCCGCCATCAGGCAGCGGAGGTCGACGCTGCCGTGCAGGTGCGCGAGCCGGATGAGCCGGCTCAGGGCGTCCGTCATCCGGCTGTGGTGGAACGTGAGCCCGTCATCCATTGTCCGCTCCGGTGCTTCGGGTGGCCGCGAAGCCAACCTACAACGCGATCCACGGCCCGTGACGGTGCCGCGCGCCGAGATCGTGCAGCGGTGACGATCGCAAATCGACGGTATGGTCAGCGCGCCCACCACGGCGACGGTGCTCCGCGGATCGTGAGGTGCGCGGCTTGAACCGCGCTGGAATCGGACTGCGCCGGCCGGACGGGTTGACCCGCAGCGGCACGCGATGGAAGCCGCCCACGAAGCGTCCCCTTTGGACGAACGCCGCTGGAGC
Source organism: Amycolatopsis sp. NPDC001319 (assembly GCF_042896185.1). Lineage (NCBI taxonomy): Bacteria > Bacillati > Actinomycetota > Actinomycetes > Pseudonocardiales > Pseudonocardiaceae > Amycolatopsis > Amycolatopsis sp. NPDC001319. The sequence continues at coordinate 219,011 of NZ_JBIAWY010000009.1, forward strand.
TACGAGCACGCCTTCGGCCTGTTGCGACGCGACCACCTCGACAGCTTCAAGCGGCTCGGCGTGATCATCGCGGCCAACCCGCTGCTGTCCTAGTCCTCGCTCCCCGCTCCCCGCCGACGGGCGAGGGCGCACTCGAGCGCATCCGCGGCAGCGAGCACTAACCTGGGCCTAAGCCGACGAAAGGGCCAGGCTCGGTGAGCAACGAAGCGCACTTCGCAACAGACCTCTACCACGGCACCGCCGAGTACTACGACCGCTACCGGCTGCCGTATCCGGCTTCCCTGCTCGCCCATCTGGTGGCCAACACCCATCTCTCCGGGCACGGACGCCTGCTGGATCTGGCCTGCGGGACCGGCCAGCTCGCCTTCCCGCTCAGCCCGCACTTCGCGGAAGTATGGGCCGTGGACCAGGAACGGGACATGATCGAGATCGTTCGCGTCAAGGCGGCTGACCGGGGCGTGCGGGATCTTCGGCCCATCGTCGCCGGCGCCGAGACGCTCACCGCACAGCCGGACTCCTTCGAGCTGGCCGTCGTCGGCAACGCCTTCCGCCGGCTGGAGCGCGAAATCGTCGCCCGCCGGATACTCCACTGGCTCGTTCCCGGCGGGTACCTCGCGTTGTGCTGGTCTTCCGCGCCCTGGGCGGGCGGGGAAGACTGGCAGCGATCACTCGCGGCCACCCTGGCACGATGGCAGCGGGAGCTCGGTGCCGAGCACAGGATTCCCGAAGGCGCGGACCGAGCGCACCGACCCGATCCGGAAGTGCTGTCCGCAGCCGGGTTCGAGGTCTGCGGCCGCGCGGAATTCACGGCCGGACACCACTGGAGCCTGGCCGAACTCTCCGGCCACATCCGCTCCACCTCGTTCCTCCCGCCCGCGGTCATCGGCGACCGGGCCGCCGCGTTCGATGCCGACCTCGCGGCCACCCTCAGCCCACACGACGACGGCGGTGTGTTCACCGAGACCGTGAGCTTCGCCTACGACCTCGGCCGCAAGCCCGGCTGAGTCCGGCATCGTTCACAGCCAGCCGGGCAGTGCGGGCCACTCGGGATGGGGCACGCGCCCACTGAGCCAGCCGACGAGGTCGGCCGCCGGTGCGTCGACTCGGCGCGCCCGGGGCGGTGCGCCGAGGGACCACGTCGTGGGCCGATCGGTGGGGGCGAGCGTGACGGAAGGGCAACCGTCCTTTCGGGACAGTGCGGCGGTGACGTCGTCGAGCAGGAGGTCGACGACGCCGACGGGCAGGTCGGTGACGGCCGCGCCGGTGCCGAGGTCGACGGGGTGCAGCCAGACTTCCCGGATGCGGATCCACGGGATCTCGGCGGCAGGGATGTCACGGCCGAGGGCGCTGCGCACCCGCGCTTGCCACCCTTCCGGGGTGAGCGCCCCGAGTGCCGAAGCAAGAGTGTCCGAAGTGGACTCCAGCTCCGCGCGCAGGGTGGCGGGTGCCCGGCGAGCCGATTCCTCGATTTCGGCGGCTCGCCGGGCGGGGTCGGGGTACATCGGGGTTTCGACGCCGGTGCGGGCCCAGGTCGCCAGGCGGGTGAGGGCTTCGGCGTTGCGGGCGACGTGGCCGAGGACGTGGGCGCGGGTCCAGCCGGGGAGCCGGCTGGCGCCGCGGAGGGCGTCGTCGTCGAGGCCGGCGGCGGTGCGCAGCAGGTGGGCGGTGCCTTCGTGCAGCCAGGGCAGTGTCGCCGCCAGGTCGTGCCGGCCGGTCACGCCGGGGTTCCCTGGCCGAGGCGCTGGGCGATGTCCGCGCGCAGCGCTTTCTTGTCGATCTTGCCGACCTTGGTGGCGGTGAGCTCGTCGACGAGGACGAGGTGCTCGGGCAGCTTGAACCGGGCGACGCCGATGTCCTCCATCGCCGAGCGGATCTGCTCGAGGGTCACGCTCGTGCCGGGTTTGGCCACGACGTAGAGGCACACGCGTTCGCCGAGTACCTCGTCGGGCATGGCGACAGCGGCGACCTGGCGCACGGCGGGCAGCTGGTAGACGAGGTTCTCGACTTCTTCGGCGGAGATCTTCTCCCCGCCGCGGTTGATCATGTCCTTGTCCCGGCCCTCGACGATCAGGGAACCGTCGGCGGTCATGCGGCAGATGTCGCCGGAGCGGTACCAGCCGTCGGCGGTGAACGCGCGGGCGTTCTGCTCGGCGGCCCGGTAGTAGCCGCGCGGGGTGTAGGGGCCGCGGGTGAGCAGCGAGCCGGGTTCCCCGGGTGCCACGTCGGCGTCGAGCTCGTCGACCAGGCGGACCTCGTCGGCGGGGGACAGGGGCCGGCCCTGGGTGGTGCAGATGACCTCGGCGCTGTCGTCGACGCGGGTGTAGTTGAGCAGGCCCTCGGCCATGCCGAACACCTGCTGCAGGGTCGCGCCGAGGGCGGGCGTGATCCGGCGGGCCAGGTTGTCGGCCAGCCGCGCCCCGCCGACCTGCAGCACGCGCAGGCTCGCCAGCTCGCGGGCGCCGTGCTCCGTGGCGTGTTCGAGCCAGCGGGCGGCCACGGCGGGCACGACCGCGGTGTGCGTGACGCCTTCGGCGGCGATGGTGGCGAAGGCCCGCACCGGTTCGGGCGAGGGCAGCATGACCACGCGCCCGCCGGCGAGGAGCGCGCCGAGGATCCCGGGACAGGCCAACGGGAAGTTGTGCCCCGCGGGCAGGCTGACGAGGTAGCCGGTGTCCGGGCCGAACCCGGTGAGCTCGGCCGAGGCGCGCGCGTTGTAGGCGTAGTCGTCGTGCGTCCGGGCGATCAGCTTCGGCAGCCCCGTGGTTCCGCCGGAGAGCAGGAACACGGCGACGTCCCGGCTGTCCGGGCACAGCGGGTCGAGCCGCGCCCGGTCGGCGGCGGGATCGACGGCAGGGCCGCAAAGCGCACGAAGGTCGACGCTGCCGGGCGTGATCTCGTCGCCCGCGACCAGGACGTGCCAGGCTTCGCCGGTCACGTCCTCCACGGCCGGGGCGAGTTCGTGCGCGAGCGCCTGGTGGTCGAACTCGCGCAGCCGGTCGGGCGCGGCGATGGCGGTGGCTTCGGCGTGGCGGGCGAGGTAGGCGAGCTCGGTGCGCCGGTGCGCGGTCAGCGCCATCACCGGCACGATCCCGGCGCGCAGGCAGGCGAGCGTGAGCACCACGAACTCCCAGCCGTTGCCCAGCTGCACGATCATCCGGTGGCCCGGCGCCAGGCCGAGGTCGAGCAGCCGGACGGCCGCCGCGGCGGCGCGCTCGTCGAGTTGCGCGTGGGTGAGGCGGGTGCCGTCGGCCGCGTCGATCAGCGCGGGAGCGTCCGGGGCTCGCCCGGCGGCCTCGCGCAGGAGCTCGCCGAGCGGGACCCCGGCCCAGTACCCGGCCGCGACGTACCGGTCGGCGTCGGCGGCGGGCCAGGGCACGGTGTGGTCACTGATCGGGCTGGGCATCGCCGGCCTCCTTGCCGATGAGCACGGCGTCCAGCGCGACGAGGCCGTCGCGGGTCAGCCGCAGGGGGTTGATCTCGAGTTCGTCGATCCCGGGGTTGGCGACGAGGACCGCGCCCACGGCCGCGACCACCTGTCCCAGATCGGCCGGGTCGACGGCGGGACCGCCGCGCCAGCCGTGCAGCAGAGCGCGCCCGGCCAGTTCGTCGGCCATGCCGGCGGCCTCGTCCGGGGACAGCGGCGCGAGCCGCACGGCGACGTCGGCCAGCGCCTCGGCGGTGGTCCCGCCGAGGCCGAGCACGGCGACCGGGCCGAACACCGGGTCGCGCCGCACTCCGAGCACGAGGTCCACCCCGGACGGTGCCATCGCTTCGACGAGGTAGCGACGGGCGCCGGCGGCGTCGAGCGCGTCGAGCGCGACCTCCAGCTCCTCGGGCGTTTTCACGCCGAGGTGGACCCCGCCGATCTCGGTCTTGTGCAGGACCGCGGCGTCGAGGATCTTCACCGCGACCGCGCCACCGAGCTCGTCGAGCGCCGCGCGCGCTTCCGCCCGGCTCGCGCAGGCGCGCCGCGGCATCGTGGTGATGCCCAGCGCGTCGAGCAGGTTCTTGGCCTGGTGCTCGTCGTGGGCGCCGGCGACGCCGGTGGGCACCTCGCGGTCGAGGACGCCGGTGGCCGGACGCGCCTGGGCGCGGGCGTCGGCGAGCAGCGCGCTGGTGGCGGCCGCGACACCGCGGGCGTCGGTCGCCACCGCGACCCCGCCGTCCAGCAGGGCCCGCCGGTCCGCGGTCACCGCGTCGCCGGCGCCCCCGACCCCGAGGACCATCGGCACACCGGGACGACGTCCCTGCTTGACCGCGGCGACGAGGTCGACCGCGTCGGGTTCGTGCAGCGCGTAGCCCGCGATCACGTCGACGTCGGGATCGCCGCTCACGGTCGCGAGGATGTCGCCCAGCTCCGGGCCGGGGCGGCCGGTGTCGACGGGATTGCGCTGGAATGTCAACGGGGGCAGCAGTTCGCTCAGCCGCTGCTGGGTCGCGGGCGCCAGTTCGGGGATGCGGGCGCCGCGTCCGCGCAGGTCGTCGAGCAGCAGCAGGCCCGGGCCGGCCTGGGCGGTGACCACGCCGACGCCGGGGTCCGCGGCGGGGCGGGCCCGGACGACCGACAGCGCGCCGACGGCGTCGACGAGCTCCCGTTCGTCGTCGACGAGCACGGCACCGGCCTGCGCGAGCGCGGCGCGGGTGGTCCGCCAGGACGTGGCGAGCGCGCCGGTGTGCGAGGCGGCGAAGGCGCCGATGTCGTTGCGCCCCACCACCAGCGCCACCACCGGACGCCGCGGCGTCACCCGCCGGACGGCGTCGACCAGCCGGGGCCCGTCGGCGACCGACTCGACGTGCAGGGCGATCGCGCCGGTGTGCTCGTCGTCGGCGAGGTGCTCCAGCACGTCGGGGGCGCTCACGTCCACGCCGTTGCCGAGGCCGACGGCGAGGCTGACGCCGTGGCCGGCTTCGGTCAGCAGGAACGACACGGCGTGGTTGACCCCGCCGCTGGCGGCGACCACGGCCACCCGGCCGGGCCGCACGCCCGCGACGCCCGGCACGAAGCTCGCCGTCACGCCCGCGTGCGGCGCGAGGAAACCACTGGTGTTGGGACCCAGCACCCGGATGCCGGTTTCGGCCACGATCTTCGCGATCCGCTGCTGGTACTCGATTCCCGGCCCGCCGGCCTCGGCGAACCCGCCACCGCACACGACCGCCGCGCGGACACCCGCTTCCGCGGCGTCGGCGACCACGTCGGCGCAGGCCGCCGCGGGAACGCAGATCATCACGAGGTCGACCGGGCCGGCGTCGGCCGCGGCGCGGACCGTCGGGTGCATCGTCTCGTCGCGGCTGTTGACCAGCGCGAGGTGCCCGCCGCGGGCCGCGAACGGAGCCAGCGACCGCGCCAGCGTCGCGCCGAGCTTGCCGGGCGACCGCGACGCCCCCACGACGGCGATGCCGCGCGGCGCGAACAGCGGGCTCAGCCCGGGTCCGGGGCCGCTCACGCGACACCACCGACCAGGTCGGCGCGGCCGGACAGCACTGTGGTGAGCGCCTGATCGCGGTCGAGCCCGGGATCGACCAGCAGCGCCGGGATCCCTTCGACCATGCGGGCCCGCTCGCACACGAGCAGCCGCGTCAGCGCCGTCCCGCCGTGGACCGCGACCAGCGCCGCGCCCGCCAGGCTGGTCAGGGAGTCGTACGCCGCGGGCAGGCCGGCTTCGCGGTCGGGCGCGGCGAGGACCGCGCCCCACGGGCCGGACCGCGGCGTGGCCGACAGCGGCAGGCCGGCGGCGCGAACCGGTGTGCCGTCCGCCGCGAGCTCGACCTCGACCAGCCGGCCCGGCACCGACCAGTCGCCGGCCGAGAACGGTGTGTCGAGGGGTTCGGCGCCGTGCTCGCGTTCCCAGCCGCGGTGCGTGGCGGCGACGAAGTCCGGGGCGCGCCGCGCGAGGCGCGCGTCGGTGATGCTGCGGGAGAGGAAGTGGTACGCGAACTGCCACGGCTCGAACACGTCGTAGTACTGGCCGAAGTGCTCCCACCAGGACAGGCTCGGGCGCGCGGAGTCCTGGATCCGGCGCACCGACGGCTGCGCGGCTTCCTCGTAGCCGGCAAGCGCGGCGGCCAGGTCGTCCGGGTGCTCGGCCAGCGCGCCCGCGAGCGCCATCGCGTCCTCCATGGCCATCTTCGTGCCGGAGCCCACGGAGAAGTGCGCGGTGTGCACGGCGTCGCCCAGCAGGACCACGGGGCGCGGGGTGAGCGTGTGCCACCGGCGGGTGCGGCGGGTGCGGAAGCTGCCCCAGCGGGAGTTGTTGGTGAGCAGCCGGTGCCCGTCGATCTGGTCGGCGAACAGCTTTTCGAGGTAGTTCTTCGACACCAGGTCGCTCACGCCCGGCGGCTGTGCCGGGTCGAACTCGTCGAGGCCGGCGCGCCGCCAGGACGGTTCGTCGGTTTCGACGATGAACGTCGAGACCTCGTCGGAGATCGGGTAGCCATGCACCGCGAAAACGCCGTCTTCGCTGCGTTCGTGCACGAAGGTCAGCCCGTCGAACAGGTAGTCGGTGCCGAACCAGATGAACTTCGCCGTCGCGGTCTCCACGTCGGTGTCCAGGTCGCCGTAGCCCTGGCGGTCGAGCTGCTCGCGGATGCGCGAGCCGGTGCCGTCGGCCGCGACGACCAGGTCGTAGCCGGTGAGATCCTCCAGCGCGACCTCGGTGGAGAAGCGCAGGTCCGCACCCGCGTCCCGGGCTCGGGCCTGCATCAGCGCCAGCAGCGTCTTGCGGACGATCGAGGCCATTCCGTTGCCGCCGCAGCGGATCCGTTCGCCCTTGAGCCGCACTTCGATCTCGTCCCAGTGCCGGCCGTGTTCGGCCAGCGCCTCACGCAGCACCGGGTCGGCCTCGTGGATCCCGGCCAGCGTCCGGTCGGAGAACACCACGCCGAACCCGAACGTGTCGTCGGCCCGGTTGCGCTCGAACACGGTGACCTCGACCGACGGGTCGGCCCGCCGGATCAGCGTGGCGAAGAACAGCCCACCGGGGCCGCCTCCCGCGACGGCGACGCGCATCAGGCCTCCTTGACCGTGGTGTTGCGCAGCTCGCCGATGCCCTCGACGCGCGTCACCAGCTCGGCGCCTTCGCCGAGGTAGCGCGGTGGTTTGCGGGCGTGGCCCACACCGCCGGGCGTGCCGGTGGCGATGAGGTCGCCGGGCACGAGGGTGATGAGCTGCGAGAGGTAGGCGACGAGGTCGGCGGGGCTGAACACCAGATCGCCGGTGTCGGCTTTCTGCATGACGTCTCCGTCGACGACGCAGGTGATCTCACCGGGCTGGGCGTCGGTCACCAGCCACGGCCCGACGGGCGTGCTGCGTTCGAAGGTCTTGCCCTGCAACCATTCCACCGACCGGTACTGGAAGTCGCGGGCGGTCACGTCGTTGACGACGGTGTAGCCGGCGATCGCGGCCGCCGCCTGCTCGGGCGTGGCGTGGCGGACCTCGGCGCCGATGACGACGCCGAGCTCGGCTTCCCAGTCGACCTCGGTGGAGCCCGCAGGCAGGACCACCGGGTCGTGGGCGCCCACGAGCGCGCGGGAGAACTTCGCGAACAGCGTCGGGTACTCGGGCAGCTCGCGGCCCATCTCGAGGATGTGGGTGCGGTAGTTCAGCCCGACGCAGAAGATCTTCTCCGGCCGGGGGATCAGCGGTGCGTAGTCGAGCGTCGCCAGGTCGTGCCGCGGCCCGTTCGCCTGCTCGGCGGCCGTTTTCCACCCGGGCCGGGCGAGGAACTCGCCAAGGTCGGGTGCGCCGAGCTCGACGGCGGCGTCGTCGTCGACCCGGACGGCCGTGGTGCCGCTCGGGGTGCGGATGGTCGCGAGCTTCACGCGGAATCCTCCTCACGGGCGGTGCGGGAGAGGCCGAGGGCCTCGAACACGGGGTCGTCGGAGAACCGGAACGCGTCGAGTCCCGATTCGGTGCGGAAGGACAGCGGCACCCACGACGGGACGGCGAACAGATCGCCCTTGCCGACGGGGTAGGTCTCGGCGCCGACGCGGACCTCACCCGACCCGTCGAACACCTGCCACACGGCCGATCCCGCCGTGCGGACCGCCGCGGTCGAAGCGCCCGGGCGCAGGCGGTGCATTTCGCAGCGCATGGTCGACAGGCAGTCGCCGGCGGTGGCGGGGTTGGTGAAGCGGACCACCGCGTGACCGGGCTCGACGACACCGGGGTGGCCCTCGTCCTCAAGTTCCAGCTGGGCGCGCAGGGCCGCGTCGGTGTGCTCCCAGCGGTAGGCCATCAGGGGAGACGCCTTGGGGGTGGGTGCGCCGACGGGCGTGAGGCCGGGGTGGGCCCAGAGGCGCTCGTTGCGGGAGACGGCCGGGGTTTCCTTGGTGGACAGCACATCGGGGCCGAACTCGAAGAAGCCGGCGTCGAGGTAGCGGACCAGCGGGATGTCGAGCCCGTCGATCCACGCCATGGGCTTGTCGGTGGTGTTGTGGTGCTCGTGGAAGTGCATGCCCGGGGTGAGCAGCAGATCGCCGCGGCGCATCGCGACCGCGTCACCCTCCACATTGGTCCACACGCCCTCGCCCTCGACCACGAACCGAAACGCGGTCTGGGTGTGCCGGTGGGCGGGCGCCTCTTCGCGCGGGCCGAGGTACTGGATCGCGGCCCACAACGTCGGTGTCGCGTACGGCGTGCCGGGCAGGCCCGGGTTGCGCAGCGCGATCGCCCGGCGCTCACCGCCGCGGCCCACGGGGACCAGCTCGCCCGCGCGCTCGGCCAGCGGCAGCAGCGTCGACCACCGCCACAGCGCCGGCACGGCGTCCGGGCGCGGGCTGGTCGGCATCAAGCCGCCGATCTGTGTCCACAGTGGAGTCATGTGCGCCGCGTCGAAGGCCGCGTACAGCTCGTCGAGCTGGGCCTTCTCCTCCGCGGTGAGCTCGGGCGTCGAGGTCATGCCGGCGTCTCCTCCTTCGTGACGGGGTCGTCGCGGTGGCGTCGCCGTGGTCGCCGAGGGACCGGCCGATGCCGCGACGAGTGCTCCACGTCGATCACGCACGCCTCCGCGTCGGCGCGCTGTGCCTCAAACGTACAACACTCTGAAGACGTCCGTCTACAAAGTGGCATAGGTTGCCGAGTCAGCCCGCCTTCTCCGACGCCGGCGCGTCCTGCTCGATGAGCTCGTCGACGTACGCCTCGGCCGCCCGCCGCAGCAGGCCGTGGGCCTCGAGGAAGGCGTCGTGGGCCTGGCGTCCGTGCCAGCCCGCCGGCAGCAGCTCCGGCGGCAGGTCCGGGTCGCGGAACGGGAAGTGGCGGTACTCGTAGACCAGGCGCATGCGCTCGGCCAGCGCTTCGGCGCCCGGCAGGGTTCCGGAGCGGTACCGCGGCAGGCGCGGACGCAGGTCGGCCAGCCAGGCGGCGTAGTCGCGGTCGAGGTCGGCGAGGTCCCAGGCCCGCGCGGCGATGTCGCGGTCCTCCTCGGGGCCGCCGGACTGCGACCGGAACACGTCCAGGCGCGCCGACGGCTCGCCGGCGAACGCCTCGCGCACCTGGTCCGCGCGGTCGTGCGGGCTCAGCCACACCGACGAGGACAGGGGGCCGAAGCCGAACCACGCCAGCTTCTTGCGCAGCTGCTCGCGCAGGGCGCGCTCGGACTCGGGCACGGAGTAGATGACCATGTGCCACTGCCCGTCCCACGGGCCGCGCACGCGGTCGAAGATGCGGTCGCGCCCTTCGTCGAGCATGTGCCAGGCCGTCTCGCTCAGCGCGTAGACCGTCTCCCGGCCTTCGCGGCGGCTGGTGAGCCAGCCTTCCTTGCGCAGGCGGGTGGCGACCACCCGCACCGTGGGTTCGGGGATGTCGAAACACGCCATCAGGGCCACCAGGTGGCGCAGCCGGGCCTCCCCGCCCCGGTAGCGCAGGTAGTCGCCGAACAGGTCGAACATCAAAGAGCGGGCTTTCACCGACCACCTCCGTCAACGAGCTCGTCTTCAGTATGGCATGTGCCACGTTTTGAAGACGATCGTCGAATAAGTGTCCTATTTGGGGAGCGGTCGGCTGTCAGTGGTCCTGGCTGGCGCCGAGCACCCCGAGCACCCCGAGCACCCCGAGCAGCGCGAGAACTCCGGGCTGTTCTGCAGCAGCGTGTCGACCAGTGCGCGGGCTCGCGCGTCGCCTCGCCGCACCAGGGCCGCGCGCAGGTCGGCGGCCAGAATCCGGGATTCCTGGGCCTGGTCCTCGGGCGGGTAGGCGGCGCGGGCGTCAGTTGAGGTGAACCACCGGTAGACGGCGCTGCGGTCGGGTCCGTCGAGCCGGGTGTGGTCGCCGAAGACGGCGGTGGCGAGGGTGTTTTGTGCGAGGACTTCGCCGAGGTCGGTCTTGACTTGGGCGGGCATGTCGTGGAGGCGGTCGAGGAGGCTGAGGAGGACGGGGGAGACGTGGTCGTCGGCGAGGAGGTGGTCGGGTGGGGTGTGTCCGGCGAGGCGGAAGAGGTGGTCGCGTTCGTCGAGTGTCAGGCGTAGTGCGCGGGTCAGGCCGCGTAGGACGGAGGGGGTTGGTTGTGGGGCGCGGGCTTGTTCGAGGCGGGTGTAGTAGTCGGTGGAGATGCCGGCGCGGGTGGCGACCTCTTCGCGGCGCAGGCCGGGGGTGCGGCGCTGCGTCGCGGACACGATCCCCACCGCGGCCGGGGTGAGTGCCTCGCGGCGCACCCGCAGGAAGTGGGAGAGCGGTCCGGAATCCATGGGCCCAGTGTCCCCCGGGGCACCGTCGGTCAGCCAGGGATCGGCGGTCCCCGGGAAGAGCTCGCTCTGCTTGGGTGTCCGTCCGCATCGGACAGTGGTGAGTGAGGGGCCGGAAGCGCCCACCCACCACGACGGAGGAGTACGTCATGACCGAACACGACACGAGGACCTGGTTCCTGACCGGGGCGTCGCGCGGACTGGGCGCTTCGTGGGCGCAGGCCGTTCTGGAGCGCGGCGACCGGCTCGCGGCGGCGGCCCGGGACGCCGCGTCGCTCAAGCCGCTCGTCGACAAGTACGGCGACCAGGTGCTGCCACTGGGCTTCGACGTCCAGGACGCGACGGCCGTCCGGGAAGCCGTGGCCACGGCCGAGGTGCACTTCGGTGGCATCGACGTGCTGGTGAACAACGCCGGCCACATGCTCATCGGCGCCGTGGAAGAAGTCACCGACGAGCAGGCCCGCGCCCAGATGGACACGAACTACTTCGGTCCACTGTGGACCACCCGGGCCGTCCTGCCGGGCATGCGTGCCCGTGGCCGGGGCCGGATTCTCCAGGTTTCCTCGCTCGGCGGGGTTGTCGCGTACCCGGCGCTCGGGCTGTACCACGCGTCGAAGTGGGCGCTGGAGGCGATCAGCCAGTCGCTCGCCGCCGAGGTCGCGCCCTACAACATCAAGGTGACGCTCATCGAGCCGATCGTCTTCCCCTCGGGACTGATGAGCTCCTCACCCCAAGCCCGCGAGGACGCCGCCTATGCGCATGCCCGCCAGGCCCTCTTCTCCGGCGCCGCGCACATCGTCCCCGGCGACGTCACGGCCACCGGCCGGGCCGTGCTGGAACTCGTCGACGCCGAAGAGCCGCCGCTGCGGGTCCTGTTCGGCGTCGGAGGCTTGGACGAGGTGCGCGCTGAGTACGCGCACCGCCTCGAAGGCTGGGAGAAGTGGGACGACGTTTCGCGAATGGCCCACGGTTCCTGACCGGCACTGCCACGGGTACGCCGGATCGTTCACGCGGGCAGGGCGTCTCCGGGGAATCCGTGGCACGGGTGGACCTCGCAGTGCATCATCCCGGCTCGCACGCAGGGGTCTTCGGCCATGATCTGCGCGGCTTCTTCGGCCGGCACGGTCATGATCGCGACGCCGGCCACGGTGTCGGAGGCGACCGGGCACAGGATCGCGATCACTCCGTCGGCGCGCAGCGACACCATCCGTCGCTGGTGTTCGAGTTCGATGGCGTCCGCGCCGGCGGTGGTCCGCTCCGGTCCCCACCGGAGGAGCGCCACGCTGTAGGGCTTCGCGGTCGCTGCCAGGGCCTGGATTTGTTCGTCGGTCACGGTCGTGCTCATGAGGTCTCCCTACTTCTCGATGTGCTCGGCCAGCGAGACGATGATTCCTTCGGGCCCGCGGACGTAGGCCATCCGCCACACGCCTTCGTATTCGGCGATGCCGCCCACGAGGCCGTAGCCGGCGGCCGCGGCGTGGTCGACTGCGGCGTTGACGTCCTGCACCTCGAAGGCGATGTTGCGCAGGCCGAGCTCGTTGGCCGGCGCGGCGGGCGAACCCGGCAGGTGGTCCGGCCGGGTGAAGCTCGAGAGCTCCAAGGTCGTCCCTCCGCCCGGCGCTCGCAGCATGACGATCTCGGTGCGGGCGCCCGTCATGCCGATCACCGTGTCCAGGAACTCGCCTTCGACGGCCATCTTCGGGTCGGCCTCCAGCCCGAGGCCGACGAAGAACGCGGTCACGGCGTCGAGGTCGGCGACGGTGATGCCGACGTGGTCGAAGCGCCTTACGAAGGTGGCCGGAGCCGGTCGTGACGTCATGACGGCCACCCTAACGAGGCTCGACGACCGGTGAAGGCGCTTTCCGTCAGGGGCGCGGGCGCAGTCCCTCGACGACGATGTCGAGCAGGCGGCGCCAATCACCCGCTTCGCTGCGGATGGTCGCCGAGATCGACCCGACGATCATGTACACGTCCGCGACGGTGCAGTCGTCGCGGAGCGCGCCGGCTCCGCGGTCGCGCTCGATGAGCTCTCTGACGACGGCTTCGAGCCGGGCCTGGCTCTCGCCCCGCGGTTCGCTGGCCGCCGACCGCCGCGCGGCTTCGAGCGACGCCGACAGCCCGCGGTCGGCGGCCAGCACCTCGCCGACGTGCTGGAGGTAACCGGCCAGCGCGTGCCCGGGCTCGGCGCGGAGCAGGCGGGTGCGGGCGAAGTCCTCGATCTCGGCGAAGCGCAGTTCGGCCGCGGCCTCGATGAGGTCGCCCTGGGTGGGGAAGTGCCGGTACACGGTGCCGACGCCCACCCCGGCCACGCGGGCGATCTCGGGCAGCTGCACCTCGTCACCGCGCTCGGCGAGCAGCGTACGGGCCGCCGCCAGGATGCGGGCTCGATTGCGGCTGGCGTCGACCCTCGGCTTGCGCGCCGGCGAGCTTGACATCGGCGATCCTCCCGTGCGTACACTCGGTGAATAAACGGATTAGGACTCCGGTTCCGATTATGACACGATGGGGGCTGACCAGCCATGTCCGGTGATCGTTTCCTGCTGCTCGAACCCGGCGAGGCCCGGCCCGGGCGCGTGCCGTTGCCGCCCGCGTTCGCGGCCAAGGCGCTGACCGGGGACACCGAAGGCCGCTTCTCACTGCTGGAGGTCGTCCTCGCCCGCGACATCCCCCGGCACACCCACCACCTCGCCGACGAGTGCATCTACGTGCTGGACGGCGAACTCGGCGTCGACTTCGACGACCGCCACCTCACCGCGACCAAGGGCACGTTCGTCCTGCTGCCGCACGGAATCCCGCACGCCCTGCGCGCCGTCTCGGCACCACCACCGCGCGTCCTGCAGATCTCCTCCCCGGGCGGCTGGGAGTGCTACCTGGAGGACCTGTTCGAAGCCGGCCCCTCGGTACTGACCGACGGGGCGCTGGATCCACGGAAGGTCAACCCGATCGCGGCCAGGTACGAGATCCGGTATGAGGAACCGGCGTAGTGGGGCGGATTTGTTGACGGCCGGCAAAGGCGGGAAGCAGTACGAGGCGCCGCTCTTCGCCGCCCGCCGACAGCGGGCCACCGAGATCGCTCTCAGACACGCCGAGCTCGGCTTGCGGCAGCAGGACCGTGACCAGGAGCAGCAGAAGCGGGTCACCGACGCGACCGAGGCCGACGCGGACGCGCGCCGGATCACCGAGCTGTACACCACGGCGGCTGCGCAACTCGGCTCGGACAAAGCTCCGGTGCGTCTTGCCGGTCTTTCTGCGTTGGAACGCCTCAACCAGAACAACCCGAGCCAACGGCAAACGATCGTCAACGTGCTGAGTGCCTACCTGCGCATGCCCTTCAGCATCCCCGGTGCGCCGGGTGATCGGCGACCTCATGCACCGGCTCGGCGCGCGGCAGATTTGCGGCGGGGCTCAAGGCAGCACACCGTGGCCGGATTCTCCAGCAGACGCCGCTCGGCGTACCCGCCGGCCGCGATGTGTGACGAGTCGACTGTCAGGGCGGTGAAAGTGCCCTCGCGGGCGCGCGCGGCGTGCTTACCGTGGGAGCGTGAACTTCTTCGCGCGGGCCCTGCTCGGATCCGGCCGGCTGCCCGGGGCGGTGCGGGCCGAGGTGCAGGGCGAGGGAGTCGTGTACCTGGCCGAAGGGCTCACCGGATCCGTGCGCTACCACGGTTATCGGGCGCCGGGGGTGTGGCGGTTCGGGGCGGTCGACGCGACGGCGGGCGCGCTCGTGGTGACGCGGCGGCGGTTGCTGGTGTGGCTCACCGGCGGTGAGCAGAAGGGCAGGCACCTCGACGTGCCGCTGCGCGAGGGGCGGCCCTTCGGCGTGACCGTCCGGGTGGGGGAGCGGCGGCTGGTGCTGGGGTACGAGCCGGCCACTTTCCACGCCGATCGCGGCGGCCGCGTGGAGGTGCGGTTCAAGACCGCCGAGGCGCCGAGGATCGCGGCGCTGCTCGGGGTGCGCTGAACCGCGGATGCGTCCGCGCGCCGGGCCTGTGCGAACGCATCCGGCAAGGGCGTCAGCCCAGTTCCTCGACCAGCCCGATGATCACACCCGCCGGACCGCGGACGTAGCAGTAGCGGCAGTAGTCCTCGTACCGCGCGATCTCGCCGACGAGCTCGGCGCCGTGGGCGCGCAGGCGGTCGAGGGTGTCGTCGACGGAGTCGATGACGAAGGTGAGGCGGGGGATGCCCGGGACGTTGACCGGAGCGCGCGGCGCGGGCGCGGTGGGCAGCGGCGAGCGGAACGCCGACAGCTCGATGCGGCCGCCGCCGTCCGGGACGCGCAGGAAGGCGAGGTCGGCCCGGACGTCGTCGAGGCCGACGAGCTGGTTCACCCATTCGCCCTCGACCTTGGTCTCGCCCTCCAGCTCCATCCCCAGTTCGACGAAGAACGCGACGGCGGCCGCGAGGTCCTCGACCACGAAGCCGGTGTGGTCGAATCGGCGGATCGTCATGGTTGCCTCCCGTGTCGCGCGGCCCTCGTGGCCGCTCGTGCCCCTGGGACGGAGCCCGCGGCGCGGCTCCGACATCGGCCGGCTGTGACCGCCGTCACGATCCTCTCATCTGACGCGAAGGCCCGGCTGCGCAGGCAGCCGGGCCTGGCGAGCGTCAGCGGACGAAGACCCCGATTCCGTTCGCGACCGAACGCTCGCCCGCGGCGTCGGTCGGGTGGTTGCGGACCGTGACGGTGTTCGCGCCGGGGTCGCGGGCCACGAGTGAGGTCGAACCGCCGCCGTCGAGGTTCACGGCGTTGGCGGCGCCGGCCTGCTGCAGGAGCTGGGCGACCTCGGGGGTGGTCATGCCGCCGCTGGTGCCGGGTTTCGCCTGCACCGCGACGAGGTACAGCGTGTGGCCGTCGGCGCTGAAGCCGGCGCCGGTGCGGACCGCGGCGGTCTTGGCGTCCTGGCCGGCGACCACGGTGCCGTCGCGCAGGATCGGGAAGCCGCCGATCGCGAAGCGGAACGGGACGCCGTGCCCGGTCGAGAGGGTGTACTGCGTCGTGACGTGCTGGCCGACCTGGAGCGTCCGCAGCGCGTCCGCGCCGCCTTCACGCCCGACCAGCACGGTCTCGTCGCGCGCGATCGCGCCGGCGCCGACGGTGCCGCCGACCGCGACGACCCGGTCGTGCCTGAGTGTCACCTCGGTCGTGTCCGTGCTGCACGCGGCGCCGCGGCTGGTGTCGGTGCCGCAGACCGAGCGGGCGCGGGACGTCGCGCCCCACGCGCTGGTGTAGGCGCCGATGCCGCCGACCGGGATCGCGTACTGGTTCAGGCCGCCGAGCGAGTACGTGGCCGACTTGATGCGGACGCTGCCCTCCAGGTGCGCCGTGCCCAGCCGCGCCACCCGGTCGACGCCGACGCCGAGCACGGCCTCCGTCGTGACCCCGGGCGGCATCCCGGGCCCGAACCGCTGCCCGTTCGGGACGGCGGCCTTGAGCACGCGCCGGTCGGCGATCTCGGGGCCGTCGGAGGAGTCGGTGAAGGCGACGCCGGGGTGCTGCGCCTCGGTGTTGTTGAAGAAGTCGCCGTTCACGCCGGCCACCGCACCCTGCGCGTTCGCCATCTGCGACACCGTCTGGGCCTGCGCCACCGCCGGCGGGTGCAGCAGGTCCACCGAGACGCGCGGGTTGCGCAGGTCGACGGTCAGCAGCTCACCCTGGATGGTCGCGGCACTCGCCGAAGCGGTCGTGAAAGACGAAAGCCGGACACCGGGCGCGACCTGCTGGCTGCCGGTCACGTCGAGCGCCGGGTCCGCGATCGCCGGCGCGGTCAGCGTCGTCGCGGCCGCGGCGGTCAGCGTCAGCGCCACCAACGTTCTGCGCAGTCTCATGGGCGGGTCCTTTCTTGCCGGAACGGGAGCCCGCCCACTCTTGCCGCCAGTGGTGACTCCGTCCGTCCGTGGCCGTGAACCCGGCATGAACACCAGGGGGGCTCCTGGTTCGAGTCCGGCGGGCAAGCGAGAAGCCCAGGCCGAGGGACCCGGGCTTCTTCACTGGCACTGACCGCGGAACTCAGCCGGCCGCCGCCGTGGCGTGATGGCCGAGCGCCGCCAGCGTGTGCGGGCGGTCCGCCGGGACGACGCGACGCCCGGATACAGCGCCGTCCAGCACGACGGGCAGCAGTACTGGCGGAACACCACACGCGCGTCGACGTAGTCGGCGTAGCTGCCGCCGTGCCACGTCATCGCGAACACCGCGCCCGGCGCGAGACAGGTCGACGCGTACTTCTGCCCGGGTTCCGGCACGGGCCCGAGTTCGTCCATTGTGGAAAGCGCCCTGGATCTCCTCGACGTCGGTGGTTCACTTTCCGGAAGTCTCCAGCCCGGCGAGGCGCTCTCAGGTGAAGTACAGCCTCGACGGCGCCGGATCCTGGTACACCCGCGGACTCCCGCCCGGCGTCGGATCGGCGCCGAAGCTGACGCCCTGGCCGGTGCGGACGCTGGTGAGGGTGAAGAAGCCGCTGAAGCTGGTCGGGTTGCCGACGGGGTCGAGGGCGGTGAGGGTGAACTCGTCGGCGTGGTCGGAGTTGTCGGTGGCGCACGTGCAGAGCAGCTGGTGGCCCAGCGGTGTGGTCGTGTCACTCGCGTGGAGGGGGCGGCCGGTGGCCTTGGCGGTCAGGGAGGTGCCGGCGCCGAGGAGGCCGAAGGACCACAGGTCGGCGTCCTCGACGGTGGCCGGGCGCGGGCGGTGGACGACCTCGAAGTTCGAGGGCGCGCCGGGGACGGGTTCGGTGCTCGCGTGGAGGCAGTCGTTGGTGGCGTCTTCGCGGACGTAGGCGCCGTCGGGGCCGGGCAGGCCCGCGCAGAGGTAGCCGGCGGAGGTGGCGAGGCGCAGTTGCTTGCGGACGGCGATGAGCTGGGCCGCCACGTCGGGCACGCCGAGGTTCGTCAGGACGGCGCCCATGCGTTCCAGCAGCGGGGTCAGCACTTCCTGCTGGGTTTTGCGGCCGAAGACCGTGTCGCGGTAGGTGCGGATCTGGTCCAGCAGCTGGGCGCGGCGGCCGGCGTCGTCGTGGACGAGGCGGGCCAGCAGGCCGCTGGTGCGGACCGTGAAGTGGCGTGAGGGCTGGAAAGTCTGGTCGACGCCCCACGGGATGAGCTTGAACTTCACGTTGCCCACGCCGGGCGCGGCGACGGCCTCGACGTCGTTGTAGGCGTAGGTGTTGTTCGTGTTGCCGGTGTAGCCGTCCCAGTGCTTGAGGAAGAACTCCATCGCGAACAGCTTCACGAACTGGTCGAGGTCGAACACTTCGGCGGCCCCGCTCAGGCCGTGGGCAGCGACGTGGTCGATGGCCAGGCGCAGGTCGGCCTTGTTCTCGAACTCCGAAAGGTCCTCCACGCCGATGAAGTCGAACCGGGCGTCGGTGAAGTCGTCCTTGTGCTCCAGCTCGTACAGATTTCCTTTCATGTTCCCGAAATTGCGCTCGATGTAGCGCGGCATGATCGGTTCGGCGCTCACGAAGACGCCGGGCGCGACCTGGCCGACGAGGGTGCCGTTCACGCGGACGCGCGCGAAATTGCAGCGGGAATGCGGCAGCCCGGCGAGCTCGAACAGCTTGTAGCCGAGCGGCTGGCGCAGGAAAGAGGAATCCTGCACGGAGTTGTTGAGCGTCAGGTACCGGGAGCCGACGAGGTTCGCGATCAGCGGTTTGTTGGCTTCGCGGAACTTCCCGAAATCGATGTGCAGGCACGGTTTGTCATTGTCGAACGAACCGCAGAACGACTTCTTCTTGATCCCCACCTCGGCGAACGACGTCCGCGCCGGGAACCGCGTCCCGGAGATCTCGACGGAAGTCGCCTTCCGCCAGGTGAAGCGGCTGCCGCCGGTCCAGTCGAAGTTGCACCGCCCGCCGGCCGGCTCCTCGGTGCGCACCGCGTCCCAGTCGGACTGGGGCATGGTGATGTCGACCGTGAGCACGTTGTCGATTTCGTACAGGGAATCGAGTGCCTGCTGCTCCTGAACGCTCATCGTCCCACCTCCGCGACCCCTGGAGTGTACGGCTGGAAAAGCGCCTCTGTACTGGTCTGTCCACCGCTCCTACGATTGGGGTATGGCAGCGGTCGACGATCTCGTGGAGCTGGTCCAGCGCGCGGCGGCGGCCGAGAAGAACGCGATGGCGGCGAAGTGGAAGGACGAGGACGACGTGCGCCGCATGATCGGCAAAGCACGCGCGGCCTCGGAGGAACAGCGGCAGGAGATGCGCCGCGACGTCGATCCCGCGCGGCTGTCGCCGGAATGGGCGCGGCTGAGGCAGAACCACGTCGACGCCGACCCGCAGGAAGACCAAGCGGGGGTCCCGACACCCGGAACTGTGACACACCAGGACGCCGCGCAGGCCGAACGCGACGGGGTGGCCGCCGTCGCGATCGCGCGGATGGCGTTGACCGACGCCGCGCGGGCCGTGCTGGAGGCGCGGCTGGCGCGCATCCGGGCGGGGGAGGACGAGCCGGACGCGGTGGCCGTCGACGGGCACGTGCCGCTGCACGGCAGCAACCCCGTGAGCCGCCACGGACCGGCGCTCGCGCACGGGCTCGTCGGTGAGATCCGGTACGTGCTCACGCGCAAGCCGCGCAAATCCGTCCGGGCGCTGGGGGTCGCGTTCGGCCTGGGCCTGCTGTACCTGGGGTACCTGCGGCTGTTCCGGTGGGACCAGGACCAGAAATGGCTGCCGTACCTGGGGTTGTGGACGATCTCGTACGTGATGGGCGGCGCCGTCTGCGTCAACGCGATGAGCTTCGACGCCATGCGCGTGCGGGCGGCGCTGGACACCGGGGCGCGCCTGTGGCACGTGCTGGTGATCAAGAACCTTGCGCTGGTGTGCATCGTCGCGCCGATCGGCTTCGCGCTCAGCGCCCTGCTGGCCTGGCGCGCCGGGGAGTTCGGGGCGTTCGCGCGCGCGTGCACGCTGGTGGTGTGTTTCATCCTGCTGTGGCTCGGTGTGGGCAACGTGCTCTCGATCGCGCTGCCGAACCGCGACGAACCCCTGTTGAAGCGCCGCAAAACGGGCACGCTCAAGCAGTTCCTGATCGCGCTCGGCGTGGCGTCCGCCGTCGGCTACCTGGTCAACTTCATGCTCGTCTGGCGCGTGCTCGCCGCGCGGGCGCTGACGGAACGGCTGGACGCGGTCGTGCTGCCGGCGATCGCGATCGTGCTGAGCTGCGTCGTGATGTGGGTGCTGCTGACGGTGTTCGCGATCGCGCTGGCGCAGCAGCCCGCGGTGCGCCGGCGGCTGCAGCGCGAGACCGCCGACTACCGCGCGAACGCCGAAGCCGAGGCCTACGCCGCCGAAGAACGCGCGGCGGCGAAACCGGTTTCGCCGGCGCCTTCGTGATCCCACCCGGTGCGGGTGAGGTGCCGGGCGGCCGGATGACGGCATGCTCGCGGCCGAGCAACTCGGGAGGAGACCGGCCATGGCCTCGCACAACGACGCGCCTGTCGACCTGTACATCGCCGCCTACTCGGACCCGGACGCGGCCCGCGGTGACTGGGCCGCGCTCAAGCAGCTGGCCCACGAGGACGTGATCAAGGTCAAGGGCCTGATCCTCGTCAGCCGCCACGGCGACGGCAAGATCCACGTCGACGACGACTTCCACACCACCCGCAAGGGCGCCACTTGGGGCGCCGTCGGCGGCGCGGTCGTCGGCTTGATCTTCCCGCCGTCGCTGCTCGCCGGCGCGCTGGTGGGTGCCGGCCTCGGCGGCGGGCTCGGCGGGCTGCTGTCGCACGCGGAGAAGAAGGCGATCAAAGCCGAGGTGGAGGACACGCTGCCACCGGACAGCTCGGGGATCGTCGCGCTCTTCGAGGAACGCTGGGTCGTCGAGGTCGACAAGGCCCTCCTGCACGCGGCGAAAGTCACGAAGGAGAAGGTCGACGGCGACAGCGCCGAGCAGGTGACGGCAGCGGCCTCCGCGGTCAAGGGCAAGGAGTAACGACCGTCCACACGGGCCGGCCGCCCGGACGGGATCCGGGTCGCCGGCCGGTTGCCGCTGCCGTGGGAGCTTCCGCCTCGCTGGTGGGTGTTTTTGTCTTCTGGCCGGGCCCGCGGGCGCGGCGTAGTCCTGGTCGTAGACAACCGGTCTACTACCTGAGGACGGAAATGATGGGCAGCAACAGCGGGCAGAAGGTGGCCGTGGTCACCGGCGCGTCGCAGGGGTTCGGTGCGGGGATCGTGGAGGGGTACCGCAAGCTGGGCTACGCGGTGGTCGCCACGGCGCGCTCGGTCGAGGAGTCCGGTGACGCCGGCGTGGTGGCGGTGGCGGGTGACCTCACCGACCCGGCGACGTCGGAGCGGGTCGTGGCCGCGGCGATCGAGCGGTTCGGCCGGATCGACACGCTGATCAACAACGCCGGGGTGTTCGCGGCGAAGCCGTTCACCGAGTTCACGGCCGAGGACTTCCAGTGGCTGGTGTCGGTGAACCTGGGCGGCTGGTTCGCCGTCACCAGCAAGGTGCTGCCGCACATGCTCGAACAGGGCGGCGGGCACATCGTGCAGATCACGACCAGCTTCGTGGACCACCCGGTGGCGGTGGTGCCGGCGTCGGTGTCCATGCTGACCAAGGGCGGCCTGCAGGCGGTGACGAAGTCCCTGGCCGTGGAATACGCGGGGCGCGGGATCCGCGTCAACGCCGTCGCCCCGGGGATCCACAAGACGGCGCTGAACCCGCCCGAGACCTACGCCGAGCGCGCCGGCCTGCACCCGCTGGGCCGCATGGGCGAGGTCAGCGACATCGTCGAAGGCGTGCTGTACCTGGAAAACGCGTCGTTCGTCACCGGCGAGATCCTCAACGTCAACGGCGGCCAGAGCGCGGGTCACTGACCGACGCCGCAACCGGGGCCGCGGACATTCGTTCGTCCGCGGCCCCGGGGCGTTCTCTTCGAATCCACAAGGGACAGATGTCCCCGACCGTCATTCCACGATCCTGGACACGTGGTAGTGGCTGATCAACCAGTCGCCCCTGGCCTGCTGGAGCAGGATCACGGTCAGGTGAAACCGGAGCTCGGTGCCGTCGGGGCGGGTGAACACCGGATCGACGTAGGCGGAAAGCACGCCCTGGGCGAGGGGGCGGATTTCCCGGATCTCGTAAACGACCGTCAATCCGACGGGCTGTTCTTCGTAGTATTCCTCGACGCCTTTCCGCCCGACGGAATAGCCGGGGTGCGCGCCCTGGAAGAGGGCGTCTTCGGTGAAGTAGTTCGCGACCTCGTCAGGTCGGTGCGCGTCGACGCCGTCCTTCCAGCCGTCGAGAACCCGGGTGATGACCGTTCGGTAGTCCATCTTGACCTCGGCAGATTCGCTCAAGTAGCAGACCGGTTGTCCCTCTCCACGAATACCGGGCCGGCGGCCCTTTCTCCAGGAGGGAGAGCCACTCACCATCGAGGCGCAGACTCCCAGCGGCCGAGGGGCCGCTGAACACCGTGGGCGGCCACGCATCAGGTGCCCGTTCACTTGGTGGAAAGGACCGTCAAGGAAACGTCAACGACGAGCACCGCCCGGACGGGTGAATCCCAATCTGTGCGGTGTGACTACGACGCTTCCCGCCAGCGACAGCAGCGAGACCGGCGACGCCGCCGAAAGTGGTGGTGAGAGGCACCGGCTTTCCGTCGTCGGCGGGCTGGCCGCCCTGTCCCTGGACGCGATGGCGTCGGTGGCGTACGGCCCCGAAGCGATCGTGATCGTGCTGGCCGTCGCGGGCGGGAGCGGGCTGGGGTTCACGCTGCCGGTCACGCTCGCGATCGCGCTGCTGCTCGGGGTCCTGACGCTGTCGTACCGGCAGGTGATCGCCGCGTTCCCGGACGGCGGCGGCGCGTACGGCGTGAGCCGGGTCCACCTCGGCCGCCGCGCGTCGCTGGTCGCGGCCGCGTCGCTGATCGTCGACTACGTGCTCAACGTCGCGGTGTCCGTGGCCGCCGGCGTGGCGGCCCTGACGTCCGCCGTGCCCGCGCTGCTGCCCTACACGCTGTGGCTGTGCCTCGGGGTGCTGGCGCTGGTGACGGGCGTGAACCTGCGCGGAATCGCGGAGAGCGCGCGAGCGTTCATCGTGCCCACGGCGATGTTCGTCGGGTCGATCCTCACGGTCGTCGTGGTCGGCCTGGTCCGCACGGGGCCCGCCGCGGCCGTCGCCGCGCCGGCGCCCGGGGTCAGCCTGCAGACCGTCGGGATCCTGTTGCTGCTCAAGGCGTTCGCCAACGGCTGCGCCGCGCTCACCGGCGTGGAGGCGATCGCCAACGCCGTGCCGTCGTTCCGCCGGCCGCGGGTGCGCCGGGCCCAGCGGGCCGAGATCGCGCTCGGCGTGCTGCTGGCCGTCATGCTCATCGGGATCGCGGTGCTGATCGGGAAGTTCGCCATCCACCCCGTCGACGGCGTCACCGTGCTCTCGCAGGTCACCACCGCGTCGCTCGGCAACGGGTTCGGGTTCTACCTGGTGCAGTTCTCCACCGTGGTGTTGCTCGCGTTGGCCGCCAACACGTCGTTCGGCGGGCTGCCGGTGCTGGCCCAGCTGCTCGCGAAGCACAACAACCTGCCCCACGTCTTCGCGCTGCGCGCCGAACGCCAGGTCTACCGCTACGGCGTCGGCTTCCTGGCGATCACCTCGGCGCTGCTGCTCGTCGTCGCGAACGGCGACACGAACACCCTCGTCCCGCTGTTCGCGATCGGCGTCTTCGTCGGCTTCACCCTCTCGCAGATCGGCATGGTGCGGCACTGGTTGCGCATTCGCCCGCCACGCTGGCGCGGCAAAGCCGTCCTCAACGGGTTCGGCGCGCTGCTCACCGGCATCGCCGCGATCGTGGTCACCGCGACGAAGTTCGGCGAAGGCGGCTGGCTCATCGTCGTCGCGCTGCCGCTGCTCGTCGCGGGCATGGAGTGGGTGCACCGCAGTTACCGTCGCATCGGCGACCGGCTCGGGCTCGGGCGCACCCCGCCCCCGCCGCGGCCGAACCGGTCACTGGTCGTCGTGCCCGTGCACACGGTGTCCCGCCTGACGCGCGACGCGCTCGCCGCCGCCCTTTCGCTGGGCGAGCGCGTCGAAGCCGTCCACGTGACCCACCCGGGCGAGGAGGCCGCGGCGCGGGAGTTCGTGGCGTCCTGGGACCTCTGGCACCCCGGCGTGCCGCTCGTGCAGCTGTACGACGAACGCCGGCGGCTGGGCGAGCCCCTCGTCGAGCACCTGCGCGGCCACTCCGGCTGCCACGTCTTCGTCCTCATCGCGGAAGTCGAGCCGGACCACCCGTGGCAGCGCATCCTGCAGAACCGCCGCGGCGCCGTGCTCGCCCGCGCCCTGCGCCGCCGCTCCGACGCGGTGG
The DNA here is from genome assembly GCF_042896185.1 of Amycolatopsis sp. NPDC001319. Lineage (NCBI taxonomy): Bacteria > Bacillati > Actinomycetota > Actinomycetes > Pseudonocardiales > Pseudonocardiaceae > Amycolatopsis > Amycolatopsis sp. NPDC001319. The sequence continues at coordinate 242,985 of NZ_JBIAWY010000009.1, forward strand.
TCTGCCGGATGCGTTTCCGTCTCGGGCAGCGGCCCGAACCGGGCAACGAGGGACGAACCGAAGTCCGCCGCGGTGCCAGGTGATTGACGGTCCCGCCGACGCCGCCGTACCGTTCTGGCCGCGTGACGGCTTCGAGAAGCCGGTGAGAGTCCGGCACGGTCGCGCCACTGTGAGCCCATCGTGTACCCGGTGGGCGAGTCAGGTCGAGGGGCCGTCACCTGTTCCACCGGCAAGGGACGCGTCATCCCGAAGGAGAACCGGACATGGCCAGGCTGAACACCTCCTGCCCGTCGGCCTCCACCTGCCTGTCGGTCGCCGTCGCGGTGTGAACCCGTTCTTCGCTTTCGACACGCACGCCGCGGGCGACGAGCCCGCCGCGCCGTGGCGTCCGCTCTCCGAAGTCCTCGACGACGGACCCGTGCTGCGCGAGCGCGTGACGCAGGTCCGCGCCGTGCTCGCCGCCGGGGGTGGCGACGTGGAGCTCCGGGTCGCCGCTTCCGTGACCCACCTGGGCCTCGCGGCGCGCCTCCTGTCGCCCGCCCTCGCACTCGCCGTGGGCGCCGGCGTCGTCCCCGACTTCTCCACCGCTTGGTGGCAGCCGACGACCGGCGGCGCGGTTCCGCTTTCGCTGCCCGAAACCGATGCTGTGGACGACGACGTGGTCGCGCTCTTCGCCCACCGGGTCCTGAGTGGACCGTTGCGCCGGCTGGACCAGGCTCTCGCCGGGTTCTCGCTCTCGGCGACCATCCGCCGCGGCAACGTCGCCTCCGCCCTCAACGGCGCCGTCACGATGCTCCGCCGAGAGCGTCCCGCGTGGACGGACGACATCCACCGCTTCCGCGACCGCCTGGAAGTCCTGCCGGTCCTCGCCGACACCGCCACCCACGAGGACGGCCGCTTCCGCCGCCGCAGCTGCTGCCTCATCTACCGCGCCGCGCCGAACCACGACGGCCCGAAATGCGGCGACTGTGTCCTGGGCTGACCCGTGCGGGTGATCGCGCTGTGGTGCGGCCTCGCGGCGGTCGCCTCTGTCGTCGGTGTCGTCGATTCGCTGACGCCCGGAGCGCCGCACCTGCCGCAGCAGGTGTTGTTCGCGGCCGTTGCCGGGATCTTCGTGGTGGTCGGGATCGCCGCCGCGAAACTCGCGCTCAACCGTCCGGAGGTGCCCGCCTCGACGATGGCCCGCCACCTCTGGCGGAAGCTCCCCGCCCTGCTGCGGTGGGGAGCTCTGGCCGCGATCGCCGGTGGTGCCGTCGTCGCCGTGCTCGCCGCGCCGCGAGTGCCCTACGGTGTACCCGAGGTCACTCCTCACGGCTACCTCATGGTCACCCGTCACGGCGATTTCTTGGTCAGCACCGCCGATTACCTCTACCTGCGCGCCGAGAACGAGCGGCTGTTCGCCGCCATCGCACTCGTGGTCAACAGCGCGGCGGGACCCACCGCGTTCGCGTTGTCAGTGTGGTTCGCCGATCCGCACCCGTGACCAGTCGAGCTCGGCCAGGTTGACCACGATGGCCTCCTGTGTCGTGCGGGCGATCACCACGACGGCTTCGTTCTCCGGGTCCGGGTTCTCCTCCCGGTGCGGCACGAACGGCGGCACGAACACGTAGTCACCCGGCCCGGTCTCGATGGGCCGTTCCACCGGCTCGTCGCCGTCGACGTCGAGGAAGACGAAAGTCGGGTTGCCCGAGACGATGTAGATGGCGGTCTCCGACTCGCCGTGGTGGTGGTTGGCCGACGCGGTGGACGCGGGGACGTGGGTCTGGCCCATCCACAGCGCCCGGGCGCCCACCGTTTTGCCGCTGATGGCCTCGAGGCGTTTCATGCCCGGGGTTTGTGTGGTCTGGCCGAGCAGGCCGCTGGGGGCGACGTGTTTCAACGAGCGGTGGAACGGGTCGATCTCGGCGGGGACCAGGGCGCCGCTGGGGGTGCGGACGAACCGGCCGTCGCCGGAGCCGGCGGGGACGTGCAGCACGGACATTCAGGCTCCTCGGGCGAGGGGGTGGGTGGTGGTGAGCAGCCGGCGCAGGGAGCCGACGGCGTGGCCGGACACGGCGGCGTCGAGGCCGTGGCGGCGCCAGCAGGCGAGGGGGAGTGGTTCGGGCGGGGGCAGGTCGTCGCATTCGACGAGACCCTCGGGGGTGGTGCCGAGGGTCGCGAGGAGGGCGACACCCTGGCCGGCGGCGGCCGCCGCGTGGACGCCGGCGAGCTGGTTGGCTTCGGCGCCGATGGCGGCGGGGATTCCGTACGCGGACAGGGTTTCCAACGCCCGGGTCCGCAACGCACACGGGTTGTCGAAGGCGACGAGCGGCACGGGGCCGTCGGGCCGGGTCCAGCCGGGGGCGCAGTACCACGTCAGGTCGAGCTCGCCGACGGGTTCGGCGCGCGGGTCGTCGGTGGCGCCCAGTAGCAGGGCGAGGTCGATGCGGCCGCTGCCGAGCGCGTCGCGCAGGGCCGTGCCGCGGTCGAGGCGGTAGCGCACGCGGTGACCGGGCAGCGCGGTGCCGAGCACGGCCGTCAGGCGGGGCAGGAGCTGGGCGGCGGCGTGTTCCGTCGACCCGATCACCACGGTCTCGTCGTCCGCGACGTCGAACGCGCGCAGCGCTTCGTCGTGCATCGCGAGGATCTGGCGGGCGTGTCCGAGCAACAGGTCGCCGTCGGCGGTGAAGCGCGACCGGCGGCCGCTGCGTTCGACGAGCTGCCGGCCGGTGGCGGCTTCGAGCCGGCGCACGTGCTGGCTCACCGCGGCCTGGCTGAGGTGGAGGTGCGTGGCCGCGCGCTGGAACCCGCCGCGGTCGGCGACCGCGACGAAGCTGCGCAGCGGCACGATGTCCAGAACCTGCTCCATGCGTCGGAACTTACCTCGCGAACCATCGCGAATCGTGATGAATCCGCATCGTGAAACGTCGTTGGACATCCTGTGGCACAACGGGTCATGCTCGCTGTCATGAACCGGTCCGCCGACGCGCCGAGCGTGCTGCTCACCTGCTGTCGCTGGCTGGACAACGCCCGCTGCGGCACCGCGATCTGTCCTCGCTGAGACGAGCACTCGCACTTTCCCCGACGCCCACCGAAGTGCGTCCCCGTCCGCCTGCCCAGAACCGGCGTCCACTGTGGACGCCGGAGCCCGCGTTGTCCCCCGAGCACAGGAAGATCCCCCATGTCCCCACGCACCACGCGCCGCCTGCGCGGCACCGCACTCACTCTCGCCCTCGCGGCCGTCCTCGGTGGTGGGCTCACCGCGTGCGGCTCCGGCGCCGCGGCCTCCGGCGGAGCCACGCTGCGCTGGGCCTCCTCGTACTTCCCGACCCACTGGGACCCGGTGGTCGGTGGCAGCGGCGCCCAGTTCCGCGAGCTCGCGCTGGTCTACGCGTCGCTCACCCGCACCGACGAAAAGGGCAACGCCGTGCCCGACCTGGCGAAGAGCTGGGAGTACGACGCGGCCGGCGATCAGGTCACGTTCCACCTGCGCCCGGGCCTGAAGTTCTCCGACGGCACCGCGCTCGACGCCACCGCGGTGAAGGCCGCGATCGAACGGGCCAAGAACCAGAAGAACTCCGCTTTGTTCGGTGACCTCACGTCCATCAAGTCGGTGACCGCCGACGGTCTCGACGTCGTCGTCCACCTCTCCCAGGTCGACTACCAGATCCCGCAGCTGCTCGGCGAACGCGTGCTGCAGGTCGCGAGCCCGAAGGCCGCGCAGGACCCGAAGAAGCTCGACCAGAACCCGGTCGGCGCCGGCCCCTTCACCGTCACGCAGGTCATCCCGGGCACGAAAGCCGTGCTGAAGAAGAACCCGGACTACTGGGACGCCGCGAACATCCACATCGACAATGTCGAACTGACCTCGGCGCCCGACGCGTCGACGGTCGTTTCCGGGCTGCAGACCGGGGTCTACAACTTCGCCGACATCGACCCCAGCCAGGCCGACGCCGCGAAGAAGGCCGGTCTCGACGTGTTCGTGCAGCCCGGGTTCAACGCCGCAAACATCAGCCTCAACGTGAACAAGGCGCCGTTCGACAACCCGCAAGTGGTCGACGCCGTGCGGTACGCGGTCAACCGCAAGGAGTTCGTCGACAAGCTCACCTTCGGCTACGGCGAGGCGACCGACCAGCCCTTCCCCGAGGGCTACGTCGCCTACGACCCGCAGTCGAAGGACCGGTACCCCTACGACCCGGCGAAGTCGCGGCAGCTGCTCGCCGCGGCGGGGTACGAACCGGGCGACATCAAGCTCGACCTCGTCGTGCCGGATTCCCAGCCCGACGCAGAGATCGTTCAGTCGCAGCTGGCCGCCGTCGGCATCACCACGAACATCAAGATCGACAAGAACTGGGCCACGCCGTTCTTCGCCAAGAACCTCACGCTTTCCCTCTACAGCACCACCGGGCGCGATTCCGCGGTGCAGACGCTCACCGCCCACTTCGGACCGAACGGCCCGCTCAACCTCTCCAGCCCGTACGAGCCCGCCGGTTTCGAGGACGCCGTGGCGAAGGTCCGCCGCACGCCGCTCGACGCCCCGGACTACGCCCAGGTCCTGCAGGCGGCCACGCGCGCCGGGCTGGCGAGCCGGGCACTGGTGTTCACCTACTCCTCGCCGAACCTGATCGCGAAGAGCAAGACGATCTCCGCGCTGCCGAAGAACCCGGCGCACCTCGACTGGACGGGGGTGACGATCAGTGGCCGCTGAGACCCGGCTGCGCCTCCCTTCCGCGCTCCGCCGGCTGCCCGGCACCCTGGCCCGCTCGGTCGCGATCTTCGTCCCGGTGTTCTTCGTGGCCACCTTCGTGACGTTCGCGTTGCGCGCCCTCAGCGGCCTGTCCCCGGCCCGCATCCAGCTGGGGGAGGACGCGACCCCGCAGGCGATCGCCAACATCGAGAGCCAGTGGGGCCTCGACCAGCCCTTCCTGGTGCAGTACTGGCACTGGTTCACCGCCGTCCTGCACGGCGACCTCGGCACGAGCTGGGTCAACGGCGCCGACATCTCGACGCTGATCGGCCTCGGCCTGGGCGTGAGCCTGTCGGTGGCGGTGTTCGCGCTGGTCGTCGGCGTCGTGGCGGGGTTCGCTCTCGGCACGGTGGCCGCTTTGCGCCGCGGGAGCTGGGTGGACCGGGCCGTGACCGGGTTCGTCACGACGGTGTCCGTGCTGCCGGCGTTCGTGGTCGGCATCGTGCTGGTGGCGGTGTTCGCGGTCGGGCTGGGGTTGTTCCCGTCGGCCGGGTACGCACCGGTCACCGACGGCGCCGGCCCGTGGCTCGCGCACATCACCCTGCCCGCGCTGGCGCTCAGCTTCGACGTGATGGCCGACGTCGCGCGCCAGCTGCGCACCGGCCTCGTCAGCGCGTACGAGGAGAACTACGTGCTCGGCGCGGTCGTGCGCGGCCTTTCGCCCCGGCGGGTCTTCTTCGGCCACGTGCTGCGCAACGGCATCGGGCCGGCGCTCGCGACGCTCGGATTGAAGTTCCCCGCGCTGGTCGGCGCGTCGGTGGTCACCGAGTGGATCTTCGGGCTGCAGGGCTTCGGCCGCTTCGCCAACGACTCGGCCCAGGGCGGTGACGTGCCCGCGGTGCAGGGCGTGCTCGTGGTGTCGATCGCGCTGGTCGTGACCTTCAACCTGCTGGTCAACGTCGTCCTCGGGCGCGTGACGCCGGCTTCGCAGCGGGGGGTGTGACGTGCTGGGACGGATCCTCGCCCTCCGCACGGGGCGCATCGCGGTGACGATCCTCGTCGTGGTCGCGTTGCTCGCGATCCTCGGCCCGCTGCTCGCGCCGCAGGACCCGCTGGCCGCGAGCGGCACCACGCTCGCCGGCCCGTCGGCGGGCCACTGGCTGGGCACCGACAACCTCGGCCGCGACGTGTTCAGCCGGCTGCTGGCCGGGTCGCGGGTCAGCGTGCTGGCCTCGCTGGAGGTCGCCACGGTGGCGCTGGTGGCGGGCACCGTGCCGGGCATCCTGTCGGTGTACCTCGGGCGCGCGTTCGAATGGGCCACGCTGCGCTTTGCCGACACACTGGTCGCGCTGCCGTTCCTGTTGTTCGCGGTCGCGGTGACGGCTTTGCTGGGCAACGGGATCACGCAGGCGATGGTGGTCACGGGCGCGCTCGTGTCGCCGTTGTTCTACCGGGTGTCGCGGGCCGCGACGCTGGCCGTGGCGCGGTCGCAGTACGTCGAGGCGGCGCTGATCTCCGGTGCTTCGCTCGGCTGGATCGTGCGGCGGCACGTGTGGGCCAAGGTGCTGCCGCCGATCGCGGTGGCGCTGGCCCAGACCGTCGGGGTCGGGTTCGTGATCGTCTCCAGCCTGACGTTCCTCGGCATCGGCGTGCAGCCGCCCGCGCCGACCTGGGGCGGCCTGCTGGCCTCGGACCTCGGGTACCTCACCTACCAGCCCTGGGCGCCGGTCGCGCCCGCGCTCCTGATCACGGCCACGGTGTGGGCCGCCAACCTGCTCGCCGACGCGATCCGCGACGTGTCGGGCGCGGCGGCGCGCACCCGGGTCACCACCCGCCGAGTCGCAGCCGGAGGTACGGCATGACCGCCCTCACCGAAAGCGCCGCGCCCGCCGAGAGCGGGGTCGCCAGGCCCGTGCTCGCGGTGCGTGACGTGCGGATCCGCCACGACGCCGGTGGGCGTGAGGTCGTGAAAGGGGTGAGCCTCGACCTCACGCCGGGCAAGTCCGTCGGCCTCGTCGGCGAGTCGGGCAGCGGCAAGACGCTCACGTGCCGGGCGGTGCTGGGCATCCTCCCGCCGGGGTTCACCGTGGCCGGCGGCAGCATCCACGTCGCGGGCCGCGACCTCGCCGAGCTGTCGACGCCCGAGCTCACCGCGCTGCGGGGCTCGACGATCAGCGCGGTGTTCCAGGACCCCGCGTCGTACCTGAATCCGTCGATCCCGGTCGGCGCGCAGGTCGCCGAGGTGCTGCGGGTGAAGCTCGGCCACCGGCGGCGCGCGGCCCGGCGGCGCGCGATCGAGCTGCTGGCCGCGGTGCACCTGCGCGACCCGGAGCTCGTGTACACGCAGTACCCGTACGAGCTGTCCGGCGGGATGCTGCAGCGCGTGCTGATCGCGGCGGCGATCGCCGCCGAGCCGCAGGTGCTCATCGCGGACGAGGCGACCACGGCGCTCGACGTGACCGTGCAGGCGGAGATCCTCGACCTGCTCGCCGACCTGCGGGAGAGCTCGGGGCTGGCCCTGCTCGTGGTGTCCCATGACCTGGCGGTGGTGGCCCAGCTGTGCGACGAGGTGCTGGTGATGCGCGACGGCGAGATCGTCGAGCAGGGCCCGACCCGCCGCGTGCTGCACCATCCGCGGCACGCGTACACGAAGCTGCTGATCGGCGAGCACGAGCAGTACGGGCTCGACCGGTTCCTGGCCGGTGGCGAGGTCCGAGGATGACCGACGTTCTCGAGGTCACGGACCTGGAAGTCCACTATGGACACCGACGGCGGCGGCGTCGGGCGCTGGCCGGTGCGTCGCTGACGGTCGCGCCCGGCGAGATCGTCGGGGTCATCGGCGAGACCGGCTCCGGCAAGTCGACCCTGGCCCGGGCGGTGCTGGGGCTGGTGCGCCCGTCGGCCGGCCGGATCGTGCTCGACGGCACGGACGTCACCGGCTACGGCGTCCGGCAGTGGCGGGCGCTGCGCCGCCGTGGCGTGGTGCAGTACGTGTTCCAGGACCCGTTGCGCAGCCTCGACCCCGAACTGTCCACAGCGGACTCGCTGATCGAACCGCTGCTGGTGCGCGGCGTGCCCCGCGCCGAAGCGCTGGCGCGGGCCGGCACGTACGTCGAGCGGGTCCGGCTCGACGAGGACCTGCTCATGCGCCTGCCCGGCGAGCTGTCCGGCGGGCAGCGCCAGCGCGTCGCGGTCGCGCGGGCCCTGATCACCGAGCCGAAGCTCGTGTTCCTCGACGAGCCGGTGAGCGCGCTCGACGCGGCGAACCGCGTGCAGATCCTGGAGATCCTCAAGCAACTGCGGGACGCGGGCGTCGCGCTCGTGTTCATCTCCCACGACCTCGGCTCGGTCGCCGGGGTCGCCGACCGCGTCGCGGTGCTCTACCGCGGCGAGCTCGTGGAGCTCGGCACGGCCCGCGAGGTCGTCGCCGCCCCGCGCCACCCGTACACGCGCCTGCTCGTCAGCTCGGCGCCGACGCTGCACACCGCTTCCGCCGGCCGCGCGGAGCGCGAGGCGCTGCGCGCACTGCTGCACACCTGATCATCACGGAAGGACGTTTCCCATGCCCCGCAAGCTCCACCTCGCCCTGCACCCCTACGGCGTCGGCGGCCCCGGCCAGCACGGCCTGTGGAAAGACCCCAGCGTCGCGAAGAACTCCTCAATCGACATCGGCTACTACATCCGCCAGGCCCAGGCGGCCGAGCACGCGTTGTTCGACGCGCTGTTCATCGTGGACAGCCAGTTCATCAACGCCGGCTACCCGGCCCACTACCTCAACCGGCTCGAACCGCTCACCCTGCTCTCTGCCGTGGCCACGCACACGCGGCACGTCGGGCTCGTCGGCACGGCCAGCTCCACCTACAACTCGCCGTTCAACCTCGCGCGCCGCTTCGGCTCGCTCGACCACATCAGCGGCGGCCGCGCGGGGTGGAACGTCGTGACCAGCTTCGACACCGGCACCAGCCGCAACTACGGGCTCGAAGAACACCTCGACTACACCACCCGCTACAGCCGTGCGCTGGAGTCGGTGCGCGTCGCGCAGGGGCTGTGGGACTCCTACGAGGACGACGCCTTCCCGGCCGACGTCGAGCGGGACGTGTTCCTCGACCCGGCCAAGCTGCACGCGCTGGAGCACGTCGGCGAGCACTTCCGCGTCGCCGGGCCGCTGAACCTGTCGCGGTCGCCGCAGGGCCGGCCGGTGATCTTCCAGGCCGGTGTGTCGGAGGAGGGCCGCGACCTCGCCGCGCAGGTGGCCGAAGGCATCTACGCGCCGGGCGGCCCGATCGAGCAGGCGCAGGAGTACTACACCGACATCAAGCGGCGCACCGCCGCCGCGGGCCGCAATCCGGACCACATCAAGATCTTCATCCACGGCGGCCCGGTCGTGCGGGGCACCGACGAGCTGGCGCGGCAGCGCGCGGCGCGGATTTCCGAGGAGGACACCGACTTCGGCGCCAGCCTCGCGCTGCTCGGGCGCGCGTTCGGCGCCCACGACTTCAGCGTCTACGACCTCGACGCGCCGTTCCCCGACGTCGCGCACCTCGCCGAGCGCGGCGGGCGCACCGGTGCCGCCAAGATCATCGAGAGGGCCCGGACGCAGCAGCTCTCGCTGCGCCAGGTCGTGGAAACCTTCAGCGAGCGGCGGGAATCGCCCTTCGTGGGCGCCCCGGAAACCGTCGCGGACACCATCGAGCGATGGTTCGCGGCCGGCACGTTCGATGGCATCAACCTCGCGTTCCGCAACGACGAGGACCTGACGTATTTCGTCGAAGGCGTGGTGCCACTGCTGCAGAAGCGCGGGCTGTTCCGCACCGAGTACGAAGCCACCACGCTGCGCGGGAACCTCGGCCTGCCGATCCCCGAGAACCGCTACACCGCCGAGCGTTCGGCGCCGGTCGCCGCGGGCGTGCGATGAGGCTCGGCTTCCTCACCCACGTGCAGGGCCGCGGTACCGACCTGGCCGAGGTCTACCGCAACGCCCAGGAGCTCTTCGTCGTCGCCGACGAGCTCGGCTTCGACGTCGGCTGGGTGGCGCAGCACCACGTGCCCCCGGCCGGCGGCGGGCTGTCGTCGCCGTGGACGTTCCTCGCCCACGCCGCCGCGCGCACCACCCGGATCCGGCTCGGCACGGCGATCACCGTGCTGCCGCTGGAAGATCCGGTGCGGCTGGCCGAGGACATCTCCGTCGTCGACACGCTGTCCGGCGGCCGCGTCGAGGTCGGCGTGGGCAGCGGGGCGAGTGAGACGGAGTACGCGGCGTTCGGCCGTGACGTCACCCGCAAACGCGAGCTGACCACCGAAGGCCTCGCCGTGCTGCGGGCCGCGCTGGCCGGCGAGGAGGTCGGCACGCCGGGGTTCACGATCCAGCCGCCGGCGTCCGGGTTCGGGGATCGGCTGTGGCAGGGCGTGTTCAGCGCCGGCGGCGCCGGCCACGCGGCCCGGGAAGGCTCGAACCTCCTGCTCAACCGGGCCGCCTACGGCTACGACGAACTGACCGACGAGGTGCAGCGCCCGTGGGCCGACGCGTACCTGGCGGCCTGGCGCGAGCCGCGGACCCCGCGCATCGGGCTGTCGCGCCTGGTTTTCCCCGCGGCCGACCGGCGCACGGCGCTCGCGCAGATCGGCGATGACGTCCACCGCGCGGCGCTGGGGTTCGGCTCGCGCGGGGTTTTCCCGGCGGACGTCGGGCTCGAGGAGTCGCTGCGGCGGTTCCACGCGTTCTACGGCCATCCCGACGAGATCGTGGCGGCGTTCGAACGGGAGCGGGTGCTGCCCGTGGCGACCGATCTGATCACGCAGTTCAACCCCGCGATCCCGGACCACGACACGGCGGTCCGTGCGCTCGAGACCATCGCCACCGAGATCGCGCCCGCGCTCGGCTGGCAGCGGCAACTGGAAGGAGCCGGCCGGTGAGCCTGTTTCGAGAATTCCCCGCCCCGGCGGAGCTGCGCACGAGGGGCACGGTGCTCGTCGTGCCGGGCCGAGGCGAAACGCGCGCGGCGTACACGCGCTTCGGCACGCGGCTGGCCGCCGACGCCTACCGCGTCCGGGTCATCGACACGCCTGACCTGGATCTGGCCCGTTTCGCCGGCCGGCTCACCGCGGCGACGGCCGACGTCACCGAGCGCCCGCTGGTGCTGGCCGGCGCGGACTCCGGCGCCGTGGCCCTGGCGGCACTGGCCGGATCGGGCGCCGGCACGGAACCGTGGTGGCCGGACGCGCTCGTGCTCGCCGGCCTGCCCGGTCCCGCCGAGGTGGCCGGCGGCTGGGACGACGAGCTCGACGTCCGCACGAGCTGCCCGGCCCACCGCGGGGTGCTCGACGCACAGCCGGCGGCCCAGCGCGGCGCCTTGGCCACTCCGGTGCCCGACGCGCTGCTTCGCGCGGCTTACCGGGCGGCCCCTCCGTTGCCCCAGCTTGTCCTCATCGGTGACGAAGACCCGCTCGCCGACCGCGAAACGCTGGCCCGCACGGTGAAGTCCGCGCCGCGCGCCCGCCTGTCCGTGGTCCGCGGCGCCCACCACGACGTGCTCAACGACCGGCAGCACCGCTCCGTCGCCGCCGAGGTCGTCAGCTTCCTCGAAACCCTCGGTAACGAACTGGTGCCGGTGATCTCGGTCGAGTCCAGTGCCTGGTGAGCCCGGGCTCGACCCCACCCTGCTGCGCGCCGCGTTCGGCGCCTTCCCGACCGGCGTGGTGGCGATCGCCGCGTCGGTCGGCGGCCGCGCTGTCGGTCTCGCGGCGAGCTCGTTCACGTCGGTCTCGCTCGCGCCGCCGCTGGTCTCCTTCTCGGTCGCGACCGCGTCGCGCACGTGGCCCGCGCTGCGCCGCGCGCCCCGCCTGGGCGTCACCGTCCTCGCCGGCCACCACGGCGCCGTCGCCCGGCAGCTCGCCGGCCCCGCCGAAGGCCGCTTCACCGGCCTCCCCCTCACCACCACGGCCGACGGCGCCATCACCCTCGACGACGGCGTCGCGTGGTTCGACACCACCATCGAACGCGCGGTGGCCGCCGGCGACCACACGCTCGTCCTGCTCCGCCTGCACTCGGCGGCCCACGCCGCTGATGCCGCGCCGCTGGTGTTCCACCGCAGCGGTTTCCGGCCGGCGGTGTGATCGGTGCGTCAGCGATCCAGCTTCACGTGCGTGCCGAACGAGCGACGGTGGTACGTGAGGGGCTCCCCGGCCCACCCCGACACCGCGAGGACGGACCCCAACACGACGATGTGGTCGCCGCCCTCCACTTCCTGCTCCACGGAACACGCGAGCCAGCCGAGCGCACCCGCAAACCGCGGCACGCCGTGGTCGACTCCCCACTCGATGCCGGCGAACTTCTCCTCGGGCGTGCGGCTGGTCGCGAACGTCCGGGCCAGCGCGGAATGCGACGAACCCAGGACGTTCAGCCCGAACCGGCCCGTCTCCCGGATCACCGCCAGCAGCCGCGACGCCTTGATCAGCGACACCAGCACCATCGGCGGCCGCAGCGACAGCGACGAGAACGCGCTGACGGTGCTGCCGTAAGGACTTCCGCCGTCACTCAACGCGGTCACGACGGACACCGGCGTGGCCACGTGCGCCATGACCTCGCGAAACCGCTCCTGCACGTCTTCGGGCATCGGAGTTCTCCTTTCGTTGGTCGCGGATCGACCCATGCGTGCTTCCTGGCCGCAGCCGCGGAAGCACAAGCCGGGCTCGCGCGTTCATCCACAGCCGGTGCGCCCGGTTCCCGCCGGCTAAGCGCCGATGCCGAGGGAGGCCGCGGTGTCGTTCAGGACGGCGCGCAGCTGGTGGTCGTCGAGGCCGGGGACGGCCTTGATGCGGTCGGCCCAGTCGCCGGCTCGGACGCGGGGCGCGTCGGTGCCGAGGACGAGCCGGTCGGCGCCGAAGGAGTCGGCGAAGAGCTTGATCGCGGCGGGGTCGTCGGTCAGGGTCGTGTCGTAGTAGAGCTTCTTGAGCTCCTGACGCGGATTCGTCGCCAGCCATTCGTCCTGGTGGAGGGTTTCGGTGATTTCCTCGAACCGCCGCCAGAGGTAGCCGATCGAGCCGCCCATGGTCGCGATGATCCACCGGATGTTCGGGTACCGGCGGGTCACACCCGACACGACCAGCCGGGTCGTCGCGAGCGTGGCCTCCATGGGGCCGCCGTACTTCGGTCCCATCATGAACGCGTCGAGCCCGGTGGAGAACGTGTCCGGGGTGCCGACGGGGTGCACGAAAACGACCGCGCGGCGGCGGTCCAGTTCGGCCCACAGCTCCGCGAAGGCCGGGTCGTCCAGCGAACGGCCGAGCGCGGTGGTGCCGACGCCGATGCCGGCGAAGCGGTGCTCGTCCAGGCAGCGCACGGCTTCCGCGACCGCGTGCTCCGGGTGCGGCAACGGGACCGCGCCGAACGCGGAGAACCGGCCCGGGAAATCGGCCGCCATGGTCGCGTAGAGGTCGTTGGCGAAGCGTGCGCAGTGCACGGAGACAGCGGAGTCGGTGTGGTACGGCTGGTTGTGGCCGAGCCCCACCACCTGCAGGCGCACCCCGTCGGCCGCGAGCTCCTCGGCGCGGCCGGCCAGCTCGGGCCGGTGTTCGGGCCAGACCTTCAGATTGCCGACGCGGGTGAACTCCTTCGTGAGCGCCGGGGGAAACCAGTGCGCGTGGATGTCGATCACAGTCGGGTGTCCTTTCAGACGAGGAAGCTGATCGCGGACGGGTTCTTCTCGAGCAGGGCTTTGCCGTGCAGCTCCTGGGTGACCCGGCGGAAGAAGGCGGCGTGCCGGGAGGCGATGCCGGCGTCGCGCCAGATCCGCTGCAGCGGGTTCACCTCGGCGAACGCCGAGGATCCGTGCGCAGACATGAGCAGGTCGACGGCCAGGAACGCCTGCCGGGCCGCCCAAGCCAGGTTCACGCGCAGCTGCGTCCGGACCGTCTCCGGGGGAAGCTCGGCCTTGGCCGCGTAGTCGTCGAGGATGTCCGCGGCCTGCCGGGTGATCTCGCGCGCGGCGATGATCATGCTCGAAGCCTCGGCGACGTCGATCTGGAAACCGACGGATTCGGACTGGGAGCCGTAGACCGTGGTCGTGATCGAGCGTTTGGGTGCCTTCTCCAGGACATAGTCGAGTGCGGCTTCGGCCTGTCCGAGCTGAGCCCCGGCGAGCGAAAGCGACAACAGGCCGGCCAGGCTCGCGCGCCCGCTCAGGCCGGCACCACCGGTCGCGTTGGCGCCGGTGAACAACGGCGTCAACGGGCGCAACCGGTGCGCGGGAACGAAGACCTCGTGGGCGACGACCGTGTTGCTGCCCGTCGCGCGCATCCCCGAGACGAACCAGGTGTCCTCCAGCGTGACGTCCTGGACGGGCACGAGCGCGAGCTGCATACCCGGGTCGTCGGGGGAGGTGCCGGGGTAGCAGACGCTGACCCAGTCGCAGTGGTTCGACCCGGAGGCGTACCCCCATTTGCCGGTGAGCACGATCCCGCCGTCGACGGCCTTCGCTTCGGCGGTCGGCGCCAGCACGCCGGCCGTCGTTGCGGCGGGGTTCTCGCCCCACACGTCGGACTGCGCCTGGTCGGAGTAGCTCGCGGCCAGCCAGTTGCCCGTGTTGAGCACCCCGGTGACCCACGCCGAAGAGCCACAGCCGCGGCCCAGCGCGATCGTCACCTCGAGGAAGGTGCGCATGCCCGAGTCGTACCCGCCGAACCGGCGGGGCACGAGCAAGCGCGTGAGCCCGGCGTCGCGGATGGCCTGGAACGTCTTGTCCGCCACCCTCCGGGTGCGGTCGGCCTCGGGTGCGGCTTCCCACAGCAGCGACCGGAGGTCGTCCGCGCGGGTGATCAATTCTTCCCGGCTCGGTGTGTCCTGCTTCGCCGAGACGGTGGGGCCTGACGTCGTCATTGATGTCTCCCTGCTCGAACTGTTCGATGGCGCCGCTGGTCCAGTGGAGGGGTGCCGACCGCCCCGGAGGGCGGGTTGGTTCAGTGCGTGCCGCCGGCCGCCGGCAGCTCGACGCCGGTCCAGTAACGGGTGCCCGCGACGTAGAGCTGGTCGGCGGGGAAGCGGGTCAGGAGCCGGCAGCCGTCGGCCGTGACCACGAGCTCCTCTTCGATCCGCGCGGCCGCGGAGCCGTCCGGGGTCGGCCAGTACGTCTCGATCGCGAAGGTCATGCCCTCCACGAGCTCGATCGGGTGCTCGAAGGAGTGGTAGCGGCTCATCAGCGGCCGTTCCCACAGCCCGAGCCCGATCCCGTGGCAGTACTGCAGGCCGAACGCTTCTTCCTCCGTGGCGAAGCCGAATTCCTGGGCGGCGGGGAAGTGCCGGACGATGTCGGCGGAGCTGGCGCCCGGCCGCACCTCGGCGATCGCGTTGTCCATGTACTCGCGGGCACGGGCGTAGGCGGCTCGCTGCGCCGCGGTCGCGCTGCCCACGTTCATCGTGCGGTAGTAGCAGGTGCGGTAGCCGTTGAAGCTGTGGATGATGTCGAAGTACGCGGTGTCGCCGGGCCGGATCAGGCGGTCGGAGAACACGTGCGGGTGCGGGCTGCAGCGCTCACCGGAGATCGAGTTGACGGCCTCGACCTCCTCGGAGCCGTTCTCGTAGAGGTACCGGCTGACCAGCGCGACGCAGTCGTTCTCGCGGATCCCGGCCCGCAGGGTGCGGTAGAGCTCCTCGTAGGCGCCGTCGACCAGCGCGGCCGCGTGGTCGAGCAGGGCGATCTCGTCGGCCGACTTGATCGCGCGGGCGTCGAGCAACAATGCCTGGCCGTCCTCGACGTGCAGGCCTTCGCGTTCCAGCGCGCGCAGCACCGGCAGCTCGACGACGTCGACGCCGACCGGCTCGTCCGCGAGACCGTGCTCGCGCAGGAGGTCGGCCAGCCGCTTGGCGTTGCCGGCTTCGATGCCCACGTCGGTCGGCACCGCGCCGCGCCACGTCGAGACGCCCGCTCGCCAGTTCCCCGTGGGCAGCCAGGGCGCGAACATCTGGTGGGTTTTCGCGGCCGAGCCGATGTCCCACAGGATCGGGTCCTGCCCGCGCATCAGCAGCACGCAGCGGAAGTACTTGTCCCGCGCCCAGTTGCCGATGTGGGTCCCGGTGACGTACCTGATGTTGTTCATGTCGAACAGGATCAGCGCGCCGAGCGACGACTTCTCCAGCTCGGCCCGGGCGCGCGCCAGGCGGGCGTGGCGCAGGCGGTCGGGATCCACGCGGCGTTCCCAGTCGACGGTGCCGGTCGCACCGGGCGAGCCGATCGGCGTCGGGCCTTCGCTCGCGTGGTAGAACGCGGGCGATCCCGTGGCCGGCGACGGCGAAGAATCGTTGGTGGGCATGGGAAAGGTACCTCCGTGCGGTGTGCTGCGGTGGTTCGGGCCGGGCGGTGGGTCAGACGGGCGAGTACTCGCCGGTCTCGGCCTCGGTGACGGGCGCCCGTGGAGCCGGGCCGGGCCGGGCGAGCACCGACCAGGCGGCGTCGATGACGTGCTGGGTCGACAGGCCGTACTTGTCGAACAGGTAGGGGGCCGTGAGCGAACCCTCCGCGAACGTGTCGAGGATGCCGACCCGGCGCAGCGGCCCGCCGAGGCCGGCTTCGGCGATCGCCTCGGCGACGGCGGAGCCGAGCCCGCCGATGATCGAGTGGTTCTCGGCGGTGACGACCCCCTTCGCGCCGGCGACGGCACCCAGGATCGTGGCGGTGTCGAGCGGCTTGATCACCGGGACGTTCACCACCGAGACGGAGACGCCGGCGTCGCCGAGGGCTTGTGCGGCACCGAGAACGGCCGCGAGCATCATGCCGCCGGCGATCAGGGCGAGGTCGCTGCCTTCGGCGAGGACGGCGGCCCGCGTGGTGTCGAGGACGTGGTCGTCGTCGAAGACGACCGGGACCTCACCGCGTTTGAGCCGGACGTAGACCGGGCCGGGAAGGTCCACAATGGCCTCGGCGACCTGAGCGACCTCGACGGCGTCGGCCACGTCGAGGACGGTCATGTTCGGCAGCGCCCGCATGAGGGCGACGTCGTCGATGGCCTGGTGGCTCGGGCCACCGGGAGTGGACACCCCGGGCATGAACCCGATGATCCGCACCGGGAGGTTCGGGTAGGCGATCGCGTTGGCGATCTGGTCGTAGGGCCGGCGCGTGGCGAACACGCCGAAGGTGTGCACGAACGGGAGGTGTCCTTCGCGGGCGAGGGCGCCGGCGAGTCCCATCATGTTCGCCTCCGCCATGCCGGCGTGGATGAACCGCCGGGGCAGCTCGGCCCGGAACAGGTCGATCTCGGTCTGCCGCGTGAGATCTCCGCTGAGGCATAGGATTTCCTCGCGGCGGCGGGCGAGGGCCAGCAGCGCGCGGCCGTAGGGCTTGAGCTCGATCGGGTAGGGCGGCTTACGCACTGTGGGCCTCCAGCTTCGCGGTGAGCTCCGCCTCGGCGGCCTCGGCCAGCTCGGGCGGGAGCTTGATGAAATGGCCGTCCGCGTCGTCGGGAAGGCAGTCGAGGCCGTGCCCGGTGGAGGTGCGGCAGACCAGCACGCTCGGGCGGTCGTCGGCCTCGGCCGCGCGCAGGGCGGCCAGCACGGCCTCGACGTCGTGGCCGTCGAGATCCACGGCGTGCCAGCCGAAAGCCGTCCACTTGCCGGCGATCGGCTCGAGCGTCGTGATGGTGTCGACGGGGCCGTCGACTTGCGAGTTGTTCGCGTCGAGCAGGACGGTGAGCGACGCGAGCCGGTGGTGTGCGGCGAAGATCGCGGCTTCCCAGAGCTGTCCCTCTTCCAGCTCGCCGTCGCTGACCAGTGCGTAGGTCCGCCGGTCGGCGCCGCGGAGCCGGTCGGACAACGCGAACCCGGCCGCCGCCGACAGGCCCTGTCCCAGTGAGCCGCAGGTGTAGTCCACCACCGGTGAGCGCTCGGTGCCGATGGCCTCGATCGCCGAGCCGTTGCGCCCGTACGTCGCCGCCGCCTCTTCGGTCAGCAGCCCCAGCGCGGTCGCCGCCGCGAAGGGCGCGATGACGTAGTGGCCCGGGGAACAGACGAGCCGGTCGCGGCCGGGGCGGGCGGCGGCGAACACCGCGGCGACCTGTTCCGCGGCGGACAAGGCCTGCCCCAGATAGCCGAACCCCTGCGGAGCCACCATCCGGACGGCCTGGAGGCGGATCCGCAGCGCGAGTTCGGCCGGGTCGCGCACCGACCACGCCGCCCCGGGGCTTGAGAAGTGCAGCGGTGCTGGCATCACGGCTCCCGTGCGAAGTGGAAAAGTGGCCAATTGGCTATGCCACATACTGAGGGTCATTGAGCGGTACTGTCAACAGCCGCAGGACTCGTGGGTCCCGGCCCGCAGGGAGGAGAAAAGTGAGCGAGCCTTCGCCGAAGCGCCCGTACCGGCGGCGCGCGTCGCCGGTGCCGCTGGAGGGCATCACGCCGCTGCCGACCACCCGCCTTGCCGACGAAGTCGCCGCTCGGATTCGCGCGTTGATCATCAGCGAGGACGTGGAGGAGGGGGCCCGGCTGCCCTCGGAACGCGAGCTCGCCGAGCGCTTCGCCGCGAGCCGGCCGACGGTGAGCCAGGCCCTGCGGAGCCTGTCGCTGATGGGGCTGGTCGAGATCCGGCGAGGCTCCGGGGCCTACGTCGTGCGCCGTCCGGAGTCGATGGTGACCGCCTCGGTCAACCTGATGCTCGACCTGGACCGCCGCTCGGTCGGCGACCTGATGCAGCTGCGCCTCTGGCTGGAGACGCTCGGTGTCGAGGAGGCGGCGCGGCGGACGACCGCGCCCGATCCCGAGGAACGCGCCGAGGTGCTCTCGGCCCTGACACGGCTGACGTCGTCTGCGGGCACCATGTCGGAGTGGATCGCGGCCGACACGGTCTTCCACGCGACGGTGGTCCGCAGCTCCGGCAACCCCTACCTCGCGGCGATGTACGAGAGCGTGCACACGGCCGTTCTTTCCTTCGAGTTCCAGCAGTGGGTGGACACCGAGTCCGCGCCGTCGTGGCTCGAGACCACCGGCGCCGAGGAGCAGCGGGCGCTGCACGAGCCGATCGCGCGCGCGGTGCTCGACCGTGATCCGGAAGCGGCGCGAAAGGCAGTTGCCGCCCACCACCAGCGGATGGCCGAGCACCTCAACGAGGCGATCGAGTCGAGCCTGAAGCGCTGATCCCGGTCACGTGCGGCGACGGGCGAGACTGGCGGCTTCGCGCTGACCTTGCGTGCAGGCGGCGCGCACTTTGGCTTCACCGCTGACTTTCGGCCGGCCCCGGGTTGCCGATCGGCGCGCGCTCGCCGGGAGCGGCCGGGGTGTCCGGGTGGGGCGGACAGGCTCCTTGACTGGGTTGTGGGCGCACTCTTAAAGTCAATGTGGCTATGCCACTTAGCCACATCTGTCGAGCGGTTCCCCGCCTGTTTTCCCGAGAGGGCATCGACCCATGAGCGAGTCCCGGCTTTCCCCTGAGATCGACACCGTTGTCCGCAACATCGAGGCGCTGCAACCGATCCTTCGGGAGGACGGCGCCAAGGCGGAAGCGGGCAGGCAGCTCACGCAGCGCGTCGTCGACGGCCTGCGCGAAGCCGGGGCGTTTCGCGTTTCCGTGCCGACCCGCTTCGGCGGATACGCCGCCAACTCGGTCGAGTCGACCGCGGTGTCGCGGCAGATCGGGTACGGCGACGGCGCCGCTGCGTGGATCTACGGGGTCGTGAACTCGGGATCCTGGGTGGTCGGCCTGCTGCCGCTGCAGGCGCAGCAAGACGTGTGGGCGGACAACCCGGACGCCGTCATCTCACTGGTGCTGCCGCCCACCTCGACCGCGGAAAAGGTCGACGGGGGATACCGGGTGACCGGGCGCTGGAGCTACGGAACCGGTTCGCACCACGCGGACTGGTCGCTGCTGGGCATGCCGCTCGTCGACGACCGGGGTGAGACGGTCGGCGCGGCCATGGGCCTCATCCCGGCCGCCGATCTGCGGATCGAAGACACGTGGTTCGTCGCCGGGATGAAGGGGACGGGCAGCGACACCCAGGTCGCGACCGACGTCTTCGTCCCCGACCACCGGGTGTTCCCGCTCGCCGAGGCGGTCGAAGGAAAGTACCCGGGATCCGGGGTGAACCCCGAGGCGTCCTACAAACCCGCGTTCGTGCCGGCCCTGGCGTTGCAGCTGGTCGGCCCGCACCTGGGAATGGGGCGAGCTGTCCTGGACACGGTGGTCGGGAAAGCGTCGACGCGGGGAATCGCTTATTCCGGGTACACGCGTCAGGCGGACTCGGTGGGTTTCCAGCTGACGACGGCTCGCGCGGCTCTGCTGCTGGACACCGCCGAGCTCGTGGCGAGGGAAATCGGGCAGCAGCTCTATTCCTGGGCCGAGGCCGGCGAATATCCGGGATTCCCCGAGCGCGTCGGGGTCCGGGGAAAGATCGGCTACGCGGTGGAATGCGTCACCGAGGCGGTCGGGGCACTCGTTCTCGCGCACGGATCGAGCGGGTTCGCCGAGTCGAGCCTGGTGCAGCGATTCTGGCGCGACCAGACCACGGCGGCGAGCCACGCGCACACTTTGCCGGCGACCGGGCTCGACGCTTACGGAAAAATCCTGCTCGGCCTCGAAAAGGAAGCCAGGGTCGTGCTTCCGGTCATTTGAGACCGGCACGGGAAGACGCAAAGATCGATCACGGAAAGGCGGACCGATGTCCGAAGAACGCATCACCAGGGTCAAAGCGCCGAAGATCCCGGGAATCTCCGACAGCGTCCGGGTGGCGGCCGGTGATCTGGTCTTCATCTCGGGGGCGGTCGGGTTCCCCGAAGGCGGCGGGGCTCCCGAGAGCTTCGAGGAAGGCGTCGAGCTGGTCCTGAAGGAGCTGGACCGCGCTTTGACGGCCGCCGGTGTCACGTTCGACGATCTCGTGCGGATCAACGTGTACGTGACCGATCTCGACGCGGACAAGCTGCGCACGTTCCGGGAAGTCCGGGACCGGTGGGTCGATCCCGGCCACGTCCCCGCGAGCACGTTCATCGGTGTCGCCCGGCTTTTCGACGACCGGATCAGCATCGAGATCGACGCCATCGCCGCCGGCTGAGTAGCGTTCGGGCGGAAGGCGAATCCGCCCGCGTCGCCGGTCCACGACACCGTGGTCCGAGATTCGTGATGGGAAAGGGGAAAACGTGCGCTCGGTGCGCGTCGCGCTGCTCGTGCTGGCACTGGGGGCGTTTTCCCTCGGTACGGGCGAGTTCAGCATTCTGGGTCTGCTTCCGCAGGTCGCCGACGATCTGCGGGTGTCGATCCCCGAAGCCGGCCACCTCGTCTCGGCGTACGCGATCGGCGTCGTCGTCGGGGCGCCGCTGCTCATCGCCGCCGCGACCCGGCTGCCCCGGCGGCGGGCCCTCATCGTCATGATCGCGCTCTACGGCGCCGCGTACCTGTTCACCGCGATCGTGCCGGGTTACCCGCTCGTGCTGCTGGGGAGATTCCTGTCCGGGCTGCCGCACGGGGCCTACTTCGGCATCGCGGCCATCGTCGCCGGCTCGCTCGCGCAGCCGGACCGGAGGGCCCGGGCGATGGCCACGATGTTCGCCGGCCTGACGGTGGCCAACATCTTCGGCGTCCCCCTCTCCACCCTGCTCGGGCA
The DNA here is from genome assembly GCF_042896185.1 of Amycolatopsis sp. NPDC001319. Lineage (NCBI taxonomy): Bacteria > Bacillati > Actinomycetota > Actinomycetes > Pseudonocardiales > Pseudonocardiaceae > Amycolatopsis > Amycolatopsis sp. NPDC001319. The sequence goes on from NZ_JBIAWY010000009.1 coordinate 264,223, forward strand.
GCTGCTCGGCTGGCGGTGGACGCTCGCGGTGGTCGGCGTGATCAGCCTGGCCTCGGCGTTCGCGATCCGGTTCGTGGTCCCGGATCTTCGTCCCGAGGGCGGCCGGCCCCGGCTGGCCGACGAATTCCGTGCTCTCGCACGGCGCCCGGTCTGGCTGACCCTGCTCATCGTCGTCCTCGGCGGGGCGACGCTCTTCGCCAGCTACAGCTACATCGCCCCGATGCTCACCGACGTCGCGGGTTATCCCGCCGCCGCGGTCACGCTTTTGCTCGCGATGTTCGGCGTCGGGATGACGGCCGGCAACGCGATCGGCGCGCGCCTGGCCGACCTCAACCCGATGCGGACGATCCGGGGCGCCTTGGTCGCCGACATCGTGATCGCGCTGGCTCTGGTGCCGGCGATGCACCACCCGGTCAGCGCCGCGATCGTGCTTTTTCTCTTCGCCGTCACCACGTTCTCCCTGGTTCCCTCGGCCCAGCTGCGCATCATCGACGGCGCGGCCGGCGCTCCGCACCTGGCCGCCGGCTCGATGCACGCCGGGTTCAACCTGGCCAACGCCCTGGGCGCCTGGCTCGGCGGCCTGGCGATCAGCCTGGGCTTCGGACTGACCGCTCCCAACGTCGTCGCCGCCGGCCTCGCGCTCCTCGGGCTCGGCGTCGCCACGATCTCGGTGCTGGTCGAGAAACGCAGCCCGGTTCCCGCCTAGGCCCACCCGGTCCCGATGCCGGGACCGGCACCCGCAACGGGCGTCAAGGCCGACGCCCGCCCCCGAAGAGAGGAAATGCGATGACTGACGTCGTCACGCCCACCGCCGCCGACTCCGGTTCGTCGGCGACGGAACAGTTCCAGCAGCGAGACCGCGCCCGCGGTTCGGCCACGCCCGCCGACACGGCCCGGGTGGACGCCATGGCGACCGAAGCGCTGGAGGCCCTGCGCGCGGTGATCCGGAAGTACCAGCTCACCTACGCCGAGTACCACGCGGTCAAGGCGTGGCTGATCAAGCTCGGCGAGGACGGCGAATGGCCGCTGTTCCTCGACGTGTTCATCGAACACGAGGTGGAGAAGATCGCGACCGAGGACCGGGAGGGCTCCGTCGGCAGCATCGAGGGCCCGTACTACGTCGAAAACGCGCCCGAACTCGGTTCGGCCGGCACCCCGCCGATGCGCGAGGGCGAGCCCGGCACGCCGCTGCACTTCTTCGGTCAGGTCCGCACCGTGGCCGGGGAACCGGTCCAGGGCGCCGTGGTGGACTTCTGGCAGGCCGACGCCGACGGCCTGTACTCGCACTTCGCGCCCGGTATCCCCGAATGGAACCTGCGGGCCCGCTTCACCACCGACGCCGAGGGCAACTTCGCCATCGACACGGTTCACCCGTCGCCCTACGAGATCCCGATCGACGGCGCCACGGGCATCCTGCTCGCCGCGGCGGGATGGCACGCCTGGCGTCCCGAGCACCTGCACATCCGGGTGTCGGCCGAGGGCTACCACACGATCACCACCCAGCTGTACTTCGAGGGCAGTGACCACGTCGAAGACGACATCGCCATGGCGGTCAAGGACGAGCTGATCCTCGCACCGACCGCGACCGACGACGGCCGCGGCGAGCAGGTCCGGTACGACTTCGTGCTCGACCCGGCCTGAGCCCCCTCACCTTGCTCGGCCGAAGGCGGCTGCGCGCTCGGCTCACTGGTCCAGATACGTCCTGATCACAGAGAACCGCAGGTAATCGTCATTCACGTGCACCACCGTCACGGCCACCGGGAGCTCGTCGGCACGGATGTGGGTGTGGCGCAGGCGCAGCACGGGACGCGTGCGGGGGAGGCCCAGCGCCGTGGCGATCGCGGCGGGTGGCAGGACGGGGCGGATCTCGGCGACGGAGTAGCAGACCGGTGTGCCGGTGTCGGTTTCGACGAACTCGAAGGTGGAGCGCCGCGGGTCGCTGTCCTCCGGGTGTTCGCCGAGCAAGGTGGCGGGGACGTGGTCGACGCTGTGGACCGCGGGCTTCCCGTCGGCGTCGAAGACGCGTTCGATCCGGAGCGCGCGCTCGCCGGCGGGGAGCTCGAGGGACGTGGCGAGCTCCTCGTCGAGGGCGATGAGGTGCTGGTCGAGCGTGCGGACGGCGGGGCGGTAGCCGGCCTGGGTGAGCAGGTCGACGAACGGGCTGGCCTCGGCGAGGTTGGCGGCGAGGCCGATCGTGTGGCGGTTGATGAAGGTGCCGCTGCCGTGCAGGCGCCGGATGCGGCCTTCCTTCTGCAGCGACTGCAGCACCGAGCGCAGCGTCGCGCGGCTGACGCCGAGCGCGGTGCTCAGCTCCTCCTCCGACGGCAGGCGGTAGCGGCCCTCGGCGGCGTAGCGCGTGATCGCCTCGCGCATCCGCTCCTTGGCCTGCCGGTAGGAGTCCGCGGCGACCGTCTGGATGGAGACGGGTGTCAGCTCCGGCTCACGCATGACCATCGGTTGTCCTCCCCGGGGCGGCCTCACGGCCCGTCGTACGGCAACGCTGCCGACACGCACAGTCGATCGGCACCCTCCGAGCGTAATGACCTCACGCCGCGTCCTGAACCCACCCTGGGCCAGGCAGACGGGTGATCACGAGCTGTCACGACGCGCGCCACCGAGGTTCCCACTCCTCCAGCTGCTCCAGCGTCTCCTGCTCGCTCCAGTCGGTCAGCCCGGCGAAGCGCGCCCAGTTCCCGCCCACCATGTTCGCCACGTCCAGGCGCGAGATCGGCGCGCCGGGGTCGGCGACGTCGTTGACGAGCGTGAGCTTCGGCAGCAGGACGGCCGGTTTGCCGCCGCCGGGGTAGTCGGTGCCCCAGCAGATCCGCGACAGCGGGCAGCCCAGCTGCTGCGCGCGCAGGAGGAATTCGTAGAGCTGGCGCTGCGTGGACTTCGTGGCGAACATGCTGATGTCGAGGTAGGTGTTGTCGTGGCGGGCCACCATGGCCAGGCACTCGTCGACCCACGGGAACCCGGCGTGGCACACCAGCAGCGGCAGGTCGGGGAAGTGGCGGGCGACCTCGTCGAGCGCGCCGGGCCGGCCGTAGTCCAGCACGGTGTCCTTGGCCGAAGACGTTCCCATGTGGACCATCACGCCGATGCCGAGCTCGACCGCGCGCTCGTAGATCGGGAAGGCGAGGTCGCGGTCGGCGGGCGCGTAGTGGTCGTACATGGGGTAGAGCTTCAGCCCTTGCAGGCCCAGCTCGCCGACGGCGCGGGTCAGCTCGTCGCGGGCCCACTCGACCCCGCGGAACTTCGGGTTCACGGCGCTCATGCCGATCAGCTCGGGGTGGCGCCGGGTGAGCGAGGCGATGTAGTCGTTGCTCTTGGCCACTTCCAGCGGACCGTCCACATCGGTCACGCGGCCGAGGTCGATGGTGCCGCGTTCCCCGTAGGTGGTGTAGGTCGAGGGCGCGACGGCCAGCACGGTCGCGCGGTCCACCCCCGCGCTCACGTGGTCGTCGACGAGCGTGCCCGGGTCGATGGGGTCCAGGTCGCCCTCCAGCCCGGCCCAGTCCTCGTCCGTGGCAGGCCGGTACGCGGGCAGCCGGCCCGCCCGCCGGTGCCCGGGCGCGCGCATCTCGCGCACGAACCGGTCGTGGCCGGGCGGCAGGGCGGTGGCCAGTACGTGGTTGTGGCAGTCGATGATCACTCGTCGAACTCCTCGGCCAGGCTTCGCCAGATCGCCCGCTGCAGGCGCTGGAACTCGGGTTCGAACCGGACTTCCTGGAAGTGCCGCGGCCGGTCCAGGGAGATGCGGAACTCCTCCTTGATCGTGCCGGGACCGCGGCTCATCACGAGCACGCGGTCGGCCATCGCCACGGCCTCCTCGACGTCGTGGGTCACGAAGACCACGCTCTTGCCGAGGTTCTCCCAGATGGAGAGGAACTCGCCGCCGAGGCGGATCCGCATCTGCGCGTCCAGCGGCCCGAACGGTTCGTCCATCAGGTAGACGTCCGGGTCGTACGCCAGCGCGCGGGCGATGCCGACGCGCTTGCGCATGCCGCCGGAGAGCTGGTTGGGGTAGCTCTGCTCGAACGACGTGAGCCCGACCAGCTCGACCAGCCGGCGCACCTCGGCGCGTTGCTCTTCGGCCGGGACTCCCTTGATCGCCAAGGGAAAGCGGATGTTGTCCGCGACCGTGCGCCACGGGAACAGCGCGTCGGACTGGAAAACCAGCCCCACGCCTTCCGGCACGCCTTCGGGCACCGGCGCGCCGTCGAGCCGGATCTCGCCGGTGGTCGTGGGCAGCAGGCCCGCGATCAGCTTGAGCAGCGTGGACTTCCCGCAGCCGCTGGGCCCGACGAGCGCCACGAACTCGCCGGGCGCGAGGTCGAGGGTCACGTCCTCGAGCGCGACGAACCGGCCCTTGGGGGTGCGGTAGCCGAGCCCGACCCCGCGCAGGCTGAGCTTCGGCGTGGCCGCGGTGGACTCGACTGAGGACGTCAGCGTTTCGGTCATCGTGGTCCTCCCGGCTACTTCGCGGGCAACAGGCTGTAGTCGAAGATGTCCTGAGTGGACGGAACCGGGTCGGTGAGGAAGCCGGTGCGCACCAACAAGTCCGTCGAGGACTTCACGACCGCGTCCTGGGCCTTGAGGCCGTCGGGCACGCTCTTGATGGCCTCGGTGACGATGGTCTTGAGGTCGGCGTCGCTGATCTTGTAGCCCTGCTTCTTCATCCACGTCGTGGCCTGGTCCGGGTTGGCCTTGGCCTGGGTGGACGCCTCGTCCATCGCGGCGAGGAAGGTCTTCATGAGGTCCTGGTGCCCGGAAACCCAGTCCTGGTCGGCCATCGCGACGATGTCGACGTAGTGGTAGTCCGGTTCCTGCCACAGAACCTTGAACTTCCCGGTCCGCAGCAGCTGCAGCGTGTCGGGCTGGCTCGTCATCCCGGCCACGACCTGGCCGCCGTTGAGCTCGGCCTGCATCGTCGCGCCCGCCCCGCCGCTGACGACGGTCAGGTCCTTCTTCGGGTTCAGCCCCGCGTCCAGTGCCGCCTTCTGCATCTCGGTGTCCGACAACGTGCCCGGCGCGGTGACGGCCACCTTCTTGCCGGCGAGGTCCTTGACCGAGGCGATGTCGTTGCGGGCGACCATGAGGTAGGAGAAGCGGTCGTTGGCCACGCCGTAGGCGCGCATCTTCACGCCCTTCTTCTGCGCCAGCACCACGTGGCCGATGTCGCCCATGAACACGTCGGCGCTGCCGCCGATGAGGGCGTTGGTGGCGGTGGAACCGCTGGTGACGCACATGGGCTTGATCGTGATGCCCTTCTGCGCCGCGATCCCGCTGTTCTGCGCGAGCTCGGCGGCGATGGGCGCCAGGCCGCTGCAGAACAGCTCGACCCGGATCGTCTTGGTGTCGCCGCCACTGCCGGCCGACGAGCTGCCGCACGCGGTGGCGGTCGCGGCCAGGGCGAGCGCGGCCACGGTGGCCGTGATGCGGGAGAGCTTGGTCATCGGTGGTGTCCTCATCTGTGACGTTTTCGGAGGGGACCTCAGCGGGTGGCGCGGTGACGCAGGACCCGTCGCTCGACGAGCGCGACGAGCTGTTCGGCGAGCATGGCGATCACCGTGATGATCACCAGGCCCGCGAAGACTCCGGTGGTGTCGAGCACGTTGGCGGCGTAACCCATGTAGTAGCCCAGGCCCTGGCTCGCGCCGACGAGCTCGGCGATCACCGCGCCGATCAGCGCCAGCGCGATCGACAGCCGCAGGCTGGTCAGGATCCAGGGCGCGATCGAGGGCAGGATGGCCCAGCGCAGCCGGGCCGTCCACGGCGCGCGGAAGCTGCGCGTCATCTCGATCAGGTCGGGCTCGATGCCGCGCATGCCCTGGTAGGTGTTGTAGAAGGCGACGAACACGACCATGGTCACGACCATGAAGATCTTGGATTCCAGGCCGATCCCGAACCACACGATGAACAGTGGCGCGAGCGCCACACGCGGCAGGCTGTAGAGCGCCATGATGTACGGGTAGAACCAGCGTCCGACGGTTTTCGACGGCGCGATCAGCACGCCCAGCGCCACGCCGATCACCATGCCGATCGCCAGCCCGGCGAACGTCTCCGCCAGCGTGGTCCCCAGGTCCGGCCAGAGCGTGCCCCCGGTGACCAGCTCGACGATGCGCTGGACGATCAGCCACGGACTGCTCACCGTGAACGCCCCGAACACCTGCCCGGCCAGCTGCCACAGCACGACGATCAGCACGCCGACGCCCCACTGCCCGCCGCGGACCACCCACCGGTGGCGCCGGTCGGCCCGCCGGTCGCGGTCGTCCTGGGAGTCCGCTGGTCCGTCACGCTCGGTTCGGCCGGCCGAGCCGCCGACACGGTTCGCCACCATCCGCTGCCTCCTCAGACGTCAGACGTCTGACGGACCATAGGAGCCGGTCCGGGCGGGCACAAGGGTTCTCAGGGGGTGGGACCAGGGCTTGCTTTTGTTCGGTCGTGTGCCGGCGGAGACGATTATCCACTGTAGACATTCGGTGGCCTGACGGGGCCTCCCTTGCCGAACCCGGACTTGCCCTCTTCGAATTTCTCTGACTATGGTCAGAGAATGGAGGAGCAGATCGGGGCCGTCCGGCGGTTCAACCGCGTCGTCACGCAGCGGGTGGGTGCGCTGGAGGACGCGTACTTGTCGCGGGAGCGCTCGCTCGGGCTGTCGCGGCTGTTGTGGGAGATCGGGCCGGACGGGTCGGAAATCCGGGTGCTGCGCGCCCGGCTGGGGCTGGACTCCGGGTATGTCAGCCGTCAGCTGCGGCTGCTGGAGTCGCAGGGTCTGGTGACCACGGATCCCGGCGACCGCGACGGGCGGGTGCGCACCGCCAAGCTCACCGCCGCCGGTCTGGCCGAGCGCGAGCTGCTCGACCACGCGTCGGACGAGCTGGCCGAGTCGATGCTGGCTCCGCTGACCGTCGCGCAGCGCGAACGTCTGGTGCGCGCCATGGCCGACGTCGAGCACCTCGTCACGGCCTCGCTCGTCCGCATCGAGATCACCGACCCGCGTAGCCCCGACGCCCGCTACTGCCTGCGGTCCTACTTCACCGAGCTCGGCGACCGCTTCGACGCGGGCTTCGACCCGGCGCGGAGCATCTCGGCCAGTGACGACGAGATGACCCTGCCCTCGGGCCTGCTGCTCGTCGCGGCCCTGCAGGGCTCCCCGGTGGGCTGCGGCGCCCTCAAGCTCCACGCCGGCACCGGGATCGCCGAGATCAAACGCATGTGGGTCTCCCCGACGGTCCGGGGCCTCGGCCTGGGCCGCCGGCTGCTCGACTCCCTGGCGCAGGAGGCCTCCTCCCGGGGCACGCACACGCTGCGGCTGGAGACGAACAAGGCCCTCGTCGAAGCACGGCGCCTCTACGAAACCGCGGGCTTCGCCGAAGTCGCCGCGTTCAACGACGAGTCCTACGCCCACCACTGGTTCGAACGAGACCTCCGGCAGGACTGAGGGCGCCCCAACACTTCCGGCGGTTACGGCGAACGCGGTGCTGGCCCGGGGGCGGGTTTCGGCGGCCGGCGAACGTCGACAAAGCGGCAAAGCCGGGTGCGGCTGGTTGAGACCTGCTTGCCGGGGGTTGAATCCGGGCTTCCCGAGCGGGGCCGGGCAGGTGGTGCGGAGTGGAAGACGTGGGGGTCGAACCCACCGCGGCGATCTTGCAAGGATCGTCTGCGCTCCGGCGCGTCTCCCGGGGAGCTCCCCTGCCAGGACTCGAACCTGGTACCTCCCGAGTAACAGTCGGGTGCGCAGCCTGGTGCGCCTCAGGGGAAAGGGTGGGCCGCCAGGGAGTCGAACCCTGAACCCGCCGAGTAAAAGTCGGCTGCTCTGCGCGGTTGAGCTAGCGGCCCTCGTACCGCGGGTCGCTCGGACCCGCGGCGCGAAGTGGATCGCCGGGGAGTCGAACCCCGAACCCGCCGAGTAAGAGTCGGCTGCTCTGCCGTTGAGCCAGCGATCCGGAAGCGGGGAGTAAGCCCTTACGAGGCTGATCCCCTTGCGCGGCACCGGGTGCCGTGCGAGTCGTCACGAGCCTCTTCCGGGACTCGAACCCGGTCCTTCCGTTTACGAGACGGGTGCTCTGCCTGGTGAGCTGAAGAGGCGAACTGCTGCTGCGAGCGGCCGGAGGGCATCGAACCCTCTGCTTCGGTTTGGAAGACCGACGTGTCCGCCGAGTTCACCACGACCGCGCGACGCCGCGGGCAAGCGGCGTGAAAGGTGTCTCTCCGTTGTGAAAGTTTCAAAGAACACGCCACCGAAAAAATGGGGGCGCGAAGCACCGGTGGAAGGAGTCGAACCTTCGGCGAACGGTTTTGGAGACCGCCGCGCTCTCTCCGGAAGCTCACCGGTAAATCGATCGCGCGAAACAGAGAAAACCGCCCGGATCGGTTTCCCGACGGGCGGCTCCCTCGACCTGACGAAGTGTCACATCAGGGTGGGGAGCCGACGGTGATGCCGTTGGCAGTCCAGGGTTTCCGGCCGGACGAGCACACGGCGACGATCGCGGCGGCCGGCTTCCGGCGCTGCGTCCCTCGCTCTCGCGTGTTCGTCATGACTGCCCCTTTGTTCGCTGGTGTGGACTCATCCTCTCCGGCGCGCCCGCGGACGTCAACCGGGTTTTCCGCCGACGGCGCCGCGGCCATAAACCCCTGGGATTATCCGAAATCGAGCCGGGCGATTTCCGCGGAGATCCGCTGCGCCTCGGCGACGAGGTGGCCGATGAGGAGCTGGGCGCTCTTCGACGGCGTGCGGCCGGCGAGCGTGGTGATGCCGATGGCGCGGGGCACGGTCTCCAGCCGGATCGGCAGGTAGCCGAGGGCGTCGTCGTCGGCGCCGATGAGCAGGGGCAGCGGCGTGATCGCGTCGGTGTGCAGCAGGATCGAGCGCATGGTCAGGATCGTCGAGCACTCGATGACGTTGCGGGGCAAGGGAACCTCGTGGCGGGCGAACAGCTCGTCGAGCTCGTCGCGCAGCGCGGTGGGCCGGCCCGGCAGGATCCAGGGGAACTCCTGCAACTGCGCCAGGGAACACAGTCCGGAGGCGATGGCCGGGTGGTCGCGGCGCGCGACGAGGCCCACGGGTTCCTCGTACAGCGGCGCGTGGTGAAACCGGCTCGCGGTGCCGGCGGGCGGGCGGCCGACGAGGAGGTCGACCTCGCCGTGGGCGAGCCGGACGTCGAGATCGGCTCCCAGGCCTTCGACCACGGTCGCCGTGAGGGTCGGGTGCTCGGCCTTGAGCCGGACGAGCGCCGAGGGGAGCAGCACGTACGCGCCGGCGAGGTTGGTGCCGACGCGCACGGGCTCCGCGCCGTCGCGCAGCAGCCCGTCGATGCGGTCCTGCGCGGAGGCCATGGTGCTCACCACCGCCCGTGCGTGGTCGAGCAGGATCTCGCCGAACGCGGTGGGCCGCACCCCGCGCGGCCCGCGCACGAACAGCTCCACCCCGACGATCGACTCCGTCTCGCGCAGCGCCCGGGTCACCGCCGGCTGCGTCACGTGCAGATCCTTGGCGGCGCCGAGCAGGGAGCCGTTCTCGGCGATCGCGATCACCAGCACCAGGTGCCGGATCTTGAGGCGGCCGTCGAGGAAACGCTGCTGGTCCACTGCCCTCACCCTTTCTTCCGGCGAGGTATAGCAGATCGGCCCCGGTATAACCAGACAGGCATAACCAGGCCGGGATAGGCATTGGTGCGCCGGTGCCCGCGCGCACACGATGAATTCATGTCTTCTTCGCCTGAGACCACCGGATCCGTTTCCGCGCTGGTCGGCGCCCTCGCTCGCGGTGACGCGTCGATCGTCGAGCTCACCGCGCCGCTCTCGTCCGCCACCCCCGTGCTCGACCTGCCCCCGGACATGGCGCCGATTCCCCGATTCCGACTGGAGGAGCTGGCGAAGTACGACGAGCGCGGCCGCACGTCGTACCAGAACGGCATCCACACCGGCGAGCACGTCGGCACCCACTTCGACGCGCCGCGCCACTGGGTCACCGGGGCCGATCTGGAGGACGTCGCGTCCGTGCCGCCGGCCCGCCTGGTCGCGCCGGCCGTCGTGATCGACAAGTCGTGCGAGGCCGCCGCCGACCCGGACTACCTGCTGCGCCGCGACGACGTCGAGCAATGGCAGCGCGAACACGGCTCCCTGCCGCAGGGCTGGCTGCTGTTGCGCACCGGCTGGGCCGCGCGCTCCCACGACCAGGAGCTGTTCCTCAACGCCGGCGACGACGGGCCGCACACCCCCGGCGTCGATCCCGAGTGCGCACGCTGGCTGGCGCGGGAGACCCCGATCCTCGGGTTCGGCGTCGAGACCGTCGGCACCGACGCCGGGCAGGCATTCGGCTTCGATCCCGAGTTCCCCGTGCACTCGTACCTGCTCGGCGCCGGCAAGTACGGCATCACCCAGCTGCAGAACCTGCACCTGCTGCCACCGACGGGCACGTTGCTGATCGTGGCGCCGCTGCGGATCGTCGGCGGTTCCGGGAGCCCGGCCCGCGTGCTGGCGATCGTCGAGAACGGAGCGAACTGACCATGCTGGTGCACGAGGCCATCGGCCGGTACCTGACCGAGCACGGCGTGCGCGCCGCGTTCGGCGTGGTCGGCAGCGGCAACTTCCACTTCACCCAGGCACTCGTGGCCGGGGGAGCGCGGTTCGTGGCGGCGCGCCACGAAGGCGGCGCGGCGACGATGGCCGACGCCTACGCCCGCATGTCGGGCGAGGTCGCGGTGCTGTCGCTGCACCAGGGCTGCGGCTACACCAACGCGCTCACCGGGATCACCGAGGCGGCCAAGAGCCGGACCCCGCTGCTGGTGCTGACGGCCGAAGCCGGCGACCCCGCGTCCAACTTCTTCATCGACCAGCCCGGGCTCGCCGCCGGGGTCGGCGCCGTGCCGCTGCGGGTGGGCTCGGCGCGCACGGCCCTGCGGGACGTGGCCCGCGCGTTGGCGATCTGCGCGCAGCAGCGGCGGACCGTGGTGCTCAACGTCCCGATCGACGTCCAGGAGCTGGAGCTGCCGGAGCAGCAGCACGGGACGGTCCCGGCCGAGGTCGCGGCGCCGCAGCCCGCGCCCGAGCCGTTGGCGGAGTTCGTCCGGCTGCTGAGCGAGGCGTCGCGGCCGGTGTTCATCGTCGGCCGCGGCGGCCGTTCGCCCGGGGCGGGCGAGGCGATCCGGGAGCTGGGGAACCGTGCGGGCGCGCTGCTGGCCACGTCGGCGGTGAGCCGCGGGTTGTTCCACGACGACCCGTGGAGCATCGACGTCTCGGGCGGCTTCGCCTCCCCGCTGACGATCGAACTGGTGTCGCGGGCCGACCTGGTCGTGGCGTTCGGGTGCGCGCTGAACATGTGGACGACGCGGCACGGCGCGCTGATCGGGGCCGACGCCCGCGTGGTTCAGGTCGACCTGGACCCGGCGGCGATCGGCCGGCACCGCGCCGTCGACCTCGGGTTGTGGGGCGGCGTCGCGGAAACCGCCCGCGCGGCCACGGCCCTGCTCCGCTCCGGCGGTGCGGAGCCGAAGACGGGCTACCGGCGCACGGAGCTCGGCGAGCGCCTCCGCACGGGGCTGCGCTGGAACCAGCTCCCGTTCGACGACGCGTCCACCGAGGACCGCATCGACCCGCGGACGCTGTCGGCGCGGCTCAACGAGCTGCTGCCGGCCGAGCGGACGGTGTCGGTCGACTCCGGCAACTTCCTCGGCTACCCGAGCATGTACCTCGACGTGCCGGACGAGTACGGGTTCTGCTTCACCCAGGCGTTCCAGTCGGTCGGGCTCGGGCTGGCGAGTGCGATCGGCACCGCGCTGGCGCAGCCCGACCGCGTGCCCGTCGCGGCGCTGGGCGACGGCGGGTTCCTGATGGGGATCTCCGAGCTGGAAACGGCCGTGCGCCTGGGACTTCCGCTGCTGGTCGTCGTCTACAACGACGCGATGTACGGCGCGGAAGTGCACCACTTCGGCGCCGGCACCGCGGGACTGGACAACGTCACCTTCCCCGACGGCGACCTCGCCGCGCTGGCCCGGGGCCACGGCTGCGCGGGCCTGACCGTGCGCTCGGCCGACGACCTCGCCGCGGTCAAGGACTGGGTTTCGTCTTCGCCGCGGCGGCCGTTGGTTCTCGACGCCAAGATCACGTCCGACGGCGGGGCCTGGTGGCTGCACGAAGCCTTCGGTCACTGAGCGCAGCGGCGGCCCTTTTTCGCTGACACCATCGTGTTCGCACCAGGGCCGCCGCTTGCACCGAGTACGTACCATCTCGAACCGGGACGGCACCGAGGCCGGCCTGCGAGAGGAGCACGCGATGACCGGTCTCGACTGGCAGGAGGTGGCGCGGTTCGGCGAGCTCGCCTGCGGCTCGCTGCGCGCGGCCACCGTGCAGCAGCGGACCCTGCCGGAGCTGGTCCGCGTCCTGCGCTGCGACTCGGGCGCTATCCACCAGCTCGACCGCCGCTGCCGGGGCCGGGTGGCGTCCTTGACGGGCGCGCCGGTGAAGATGCTCCTCGAGTTCGCGCCCATCTCCGGGCCGGCGAACCCGTACTTCAAGCGCTCGACCACATCACGGTTCCCGGTCCACGACGCGGTCCTGTACGGCCGCCGCACCGACCACCTGCGCTCGCCGGTGGGCCGGCTCCTGGCCGACTACGGGTTCGAGCACTGCCTCTACGCGTTGCTCGTCGCCGAGGGCCGGCCCGTCGGCACCGCGACCTTCGCCCGCCGGACCGGCCGTCCGGCGTTCACCACCCGGGAGCAGGAGATGGCCCACCGGCTGTCGAAGTTCCTGGCGATCGGCCTGGCCAACGCCGCGGCCTACGAGCGGCGCGCACCCGCGGCGCCGCTCGAGGGACCCGTCGCGACGAACCTGGACATCGACACGATCGACCTGTCCGAGCCCTCCGGGGCACCCCAGGCCGGCACCGCGCCGTCCGCGGGCGCCGACGGGGGACTGACCGAGCGGGAGCGCCAGGTGCTCGCGCTGGCCACGAGCGGGCTGAGCAACGCGGAGATCGCCGCCGAGCTCGGGATCGCGCTCAACACCGTCAAGCAGCACATGAAGCACAGCTTCCACAAACTCGGCGTGCGCTCGCGGCTCGAAGCCCTGCGGTACCTGCAGGAGCACAACCTCGTGACGCCCTGATCCGAAGCCGCCGGGATCGCCTGTGCGGCAAGCGATCCCGGCGTCACGACGTAGTGGACGTAGGCCTCGGCTTCGGCGGTGGTGTCCTTTGCACGACCTACGTGGAAAGCCAGATCTGGATCTCTTTGCTGAATTTGTTGCGCGCCTCTTCGCGGTATTCCGCGGCCCGCGCTTTCACGGCCTGGGATCGGCGTCGTCGGGAATGGTGAACGCCACCTCGGCGTGCTCCGCGGCGAACTGGCGCCCGCGCGGCGAGCCGCCGGAGATGACCTGATCGACAGTTTCTGCGGGCGAACACCGGCCGGGCCATGACCCCTCGGTGTTATTGTGACGGATTCTCGCTCCGCGCTAAGGTGATCGTCACTCCGCGCCAAGACGCGGCCCGTGACAAGAGCTGTCGCGGGGCTGTACGGGCCACAAGATCTCGTACCAGCTGCAGGAAGTTCGTCAGCGTCGGCGTTGCCGTGACGAAGCCCGAGGCCTTCGGGGCCGAACGGAGCAGCTATGAAAACCACCATTGTCGTTGGAAATCCGAAGCCCGCTTCGCGCACGAGGCAGGTCGCCGAAGCCTTGCTCGACCGGCTGGTGAAGGACGACGCGGACCGCCAGGTCATCGACCTGGCCGACTGTTCCGCCGAGATCTTCACGTGGCCCTCGGACGTGATGTCGGCGTTGAACGAGCGCGTCGCCGGCAGCGATCTCGTGGTGATCGCGAGCCCGACCTACAAGGCCACCTACACCGGCCTGGTCAAGGCGTTCCTGGACCGCTACGCGGCGGGCGCGCTGACCGGGGTGACGGCGATCCCCGTGATGACCGGGGGCAGCCCCGCCCACGCGATGGGCGTCGACAGCCACCTCGCGCCGCTGCTGACCGAGCTCGGCGCCGTGGTCCCCGGCGCCGGGTGGTACTTCGAGACGTCCTCGATGGACGCGCTGGACACCCTCGCCGAAGAGGCGGCCGCGCGCTACGCCCGCACGATCGGGCAGCTCGCCCGCCTGGCCGAGGGGGTGCGGATCCCGTGACGCGGCAGTTGACGAGCTTCGACGACTCCCGCGCGTACCGCGACGCCGTGGGGCGCTACGCCTCCGGCGTCGTGGTGGTCGGCGCTACCGCGGACGACGGGCAGCGCGTCGGGTTCACCTGCCAGTCGTTCCACAGCGTTTCGCTGGACCCGCCGCTGATCCTGATCGGCGTCGCCCGGACTTCGAGCACCTATCCGCTCATCCGGGACCTCGGCCGGTTCGCCGTGTCCGTGCTGGGCCACGGCCACCGGGAGGTCGCTTCCGCGTTCGCGCGCAAGGGCGTCGACCGGTGGAGCGGGGTCGCGCACACCGAAACCGCGGCCGGGAACCCTGTCCTCTCCGAAAGCCTCGTGTGGCTCGACTGCGAGATCGACGCCGAGCACGACGCGGGCGACCACCACCTCGTCGTCGGCCGGGTCCTGGAGATGAGCTCGCCGGACGCGCAGGACGGCGCCGAGCCGCTGCTGTTCTACCGCGGTGGTTTCCACCGCATCGCCCCGGCGCCCGCCGCCGGCTGAGCGACCCGGGTCCCGCCGGACCCCACGAAGGAAGAACGACGATGGCACAGCAGCTTTCAGCAGACCGCCGGTCCGGCGCGGTGAGCGTCGAGCAGGCCGCCGCCGCGATCGCGGCCGGGCAGCCGGTGGTGGTGACCGGCACGCACGGCGACCTCGTGTTCGCCGCGCAGGACGCGACACCGCACCTGGTGTCCTTGTCCGTCCGGTACACCGACGGGTTCGTCTGCGTCGCCCTGCCGGACGAGGACTGCGACCGCCTCGGGCTCCCGTTGATGTACCCCGGGGCGCCGGCGTGCGGAGGGGAAGCCTTCGCCGTCACGGTCGACGCCCGCACCGGCGGGACGACCGGCATCTCCGCGGCCGACCGGGCCCGCACCATCCGGCTGCTGGCCGATCCCGCCGCCACTCCGGCCGACTTCACCCGGCCCGGCCACGTCGTGCCCATCCGCACGGCCCGCGAAAACACCCCCCACCGCGCCGGCCGCGGCGAGGCCGCCCTCGACCTGGTGCGGCTCGCGGGCAAGCACGAAGCCGCGGTGCTCAGCGGCATCGTTTCGCAACGCGAGTCGGGCGACCTGGCGGGCCCGGAGGAACTGGCTTCGTTCGCCGCCGACCACGGCCTGCTCGTCGTGGCGGCGGCCGACGTCCTGGCCCCCAGATCGGCTGCTCACCCCGCGTGCCCCGAGTGCGGGCACGCGGGGTGAGCAGCCGTCGGCGCCGTCAAGTGGTTGCGGCGCCGACCATCTCGGTGCGGCGCGGCTCGGCAGCGAGCCGCCGCAGCGACACGACGTGCAGCGCCACGGCGAGGGGCACGGCCACCGTCGGGATCAGCGCCAGCGGCAGCGCCCCTGACGCCCCGGCCGGCTCACCGAGGACGAACCCGCTCACCAGGCGCAGTGCCAACGCGAAGGTGAGGTCGGCGATGCCCAGCACGTTGAACCAGAACGCCCACCGGTGGCCGGTGCCGCGCGCCAGTGCACGCGCCACCCACGGCGCGGCCAGGCCGATCGCCAGATCACCGAGGCCGGGTGGCAGCGCGGCCAGTGGCGACAGGTTGCCGGTGAACATCAGGATCAGGAACAGGACGCCGATCACGCGGACGGTCTGCGGCCACGCCAGCCGGGCGGCCGTGCCGGGCGCCGCCAGCACCTTCGCCACGATCGGAATCCGGGTGCCCGCCAGCACCGCCACCAGCAGCGCGACGACGAGGACCGGTGCCAGCGGGCCGGACGCGAACGCGCCGTAGTACGCGAGCAGCACGCACGCGGCCAGCCAGCTGAGCAGCACCACCGTCGTCCAGCCGGCCACCTTCCCCGACGTCGGGCGGTCCAGCCCGGCCGCCCGCCCCGCCCGGTACAGGCTGACGCCGGTCAAGGCCCGGATGCCGATCGTGCCGATGAGCACGAGTGTCCACAGGAGAATCGCGAGGGTGGACATTCACGTTTTTCCTTCCACATCAGCGGTTTCCAGTCGCAGATCGGCGACGTCGAGGAGGATGACGGTGGAGTGGTGGTCGGCCACGCCGTCGGTGTCGCGGCGCAGGACGCGGCGGCGGGTCGGGACGGGCAGCCCGCCGAAGTCGCGGTGTTCGCTCGTGTAGTGGGCGGTGAGGGGCTTGCCCGTGACCTCGGGCGAGTAGTCCACGCGGCGCTGGAGCCCGGTGCCGGCGTCGAAGTAGTAGGTCTGGACCGGAGAGTGGGTCGCCAGCCGGGAGGGGAAAGCCGCCTCCAGCCGGCGCCAGGTCTCGCCGTCTTCGTGCCACGGCTCGATTTCGCGGGTCGTGACACCGGGCAGGGTGAGCAGGAACGGTTCGAGCAGGTAGGTCCAGCTCGCGTAGGCGATGAAGTAGCCGGCCTCGGCCACCGACCACGGGTGTTCCCGGGGGAGGTCCGCCATGGCCCGGCGCGGCGAGTCGAGCCGCGTTTCCTCCTCGCCGCGCGTGACGAGGACCCGGTCCGCGTCGGCGTCGAAGTCCACGGCCGTGCCCGGGCCGAAGGGCGCGAGCGTGACGCGCTGGCGGTGGACGTTCGCGGTGACGTGCGTGGTGCCCACGACGTCGGGCCGTTGCTTGAACGGCCAGAACGGGCCGGAAAGGCGGACGGTGGCCGACAGGGTCGTGGCGGCGTGCCAGCGGTCGAGGCCGCCGTGTCCGTCCACGACGAACTCGAGCAGGTCGTTCACGGTTTTTCCTTCGTGACGAGGGGTCAGGCCCGGGCGACCTGCGGGTAGAGGGCCTCGATGCCCTGGGCGAGGCCGGCCTTGATCTGGCGGGTGAACTCGTCGGCGACCACTTCCAGCTGCCCCTGGGCGACGCCGTCGAGCGCGATCCGGGCGACCTCGGCGGGGTCGGCCTTCTCGACGTCGGTGAGGTCGGCGATCAGGTCCGTGTCCAGGTAACCGACGTGCAGGCTGCTCACCTGGGTGCCCTGCCCGGCCAGCTCCACGCGCAGGGAGTTGGTGACCGACCACTCGGCGGCCTTGGCGGCGCAGTAAGCCGCCCAGTGGGGGAGCGACGCCCACGACAGCACGGACAGCACGTTGAGGATCGCCCCTCCGCCGTTGCGGGCCAGGGCCGGCGCGAAGGCGCGGGTCACGTCGAGGGTGCCGAGCACGTGGGTCTCGTACTCGAGGCGGTAGGCGTCGAGGTCGCCGTCCAGGACGCCGGTCGACGTCAGGATCCCGGCGTTGTTGATCAGCAACGTCACGTCCTGCGCTTGCTCGGCGGCGGCGACCACCGAGGCGTGGTCGGTGATGTCGAGCGCGACCGGGACGGCACCGGTGTTCGTGACGGTGCGCGGGTCGCGGGCCGCCGCGTACACCTTGCTCGCGCCGGCGTCGAGGAGTGCGCGGACGAACTGGGCGCCGAGGCCGCGGTTGCCGCCGGTCACGAAGGCGACGGATCCGTTGACAGTCATGGTGGGGCTTCTTCCTGGTCGGAGGCGCGAAGATCAGAAACCGATTGGTTTCTGCAGGCGACGTCAACGTAAACCGCTCGGTTTCTCGTGTCAACCCCGGCGAGGTAGCCTGGACGCCATGAGCACCGAAACCGCCGCACCCGACGCGAAGGCCGGAGCGCCGGACAACGCCGTCCGCGAGTCCCAGCGCGAGCGGCTCCTGCGTGCCGCGATCGAGCTCTTCTACCGCGACGGGGTCGCCGTCGGCGCCAACGCGCTGTGCCGGCGCGCGGGGATCTCCAAGAAGTCGATGTACGAGCTGTTCGACAGCAAGGACACCCTCCTCGAAGCCGCACTGCAGCGCCGCATCGGCGACGACGCCGCCTTCCTGTTGCCCCCGCCCGGTTTCAGCTCCAGCCCGCGCGCGCGGCTGCTGCACGTCTTCGAGCAGCTGGAAGCCTTCGCGACGTCACCCGACTACCGCGGCTGCGCCTACCTCGCCACGCAGCTCGAGCTGAAAGACCCCGACCACCCCGCGAGCATCACGGCCGCCCGCCTCAAAACCGAGCACCTGGAAGGCTTCTTCCGCGCCGAAGCCGAACGCGGCAACGCCACCGACCCCGGCTTCCTCACCCGCCAGCTCGCCGTCCTCTACGACGGGGCCAGCAGCCGCGCCGGCGTCGGCGCCGACGACCTGCGCGGCCTCGCCGTCGCCACCGCCCGCACCCTCCTCGACGCGGCGGGCGTCACGGACTGACCGTCCGCAAAGGACGGTCTCCGGTTCGCGCAGCCGGGCAGCGGCCGTCCCGTGGCGTCAATGCAGGTGGACCAGGATCAGGTTCTTCAACAGGATCATGACGACGCCGAGCAGCCCTGCCGCGCAGGTCGTCCCGATCAGTGCCGCGCCGCGCAGCCGGGCCACGCGCGCCGCGGACCACGCGTGATAGGTCAGGACCACCACGGCCACCGCGAGGCCGGTGTTGGCCGCGGCGGCGGGCGAGGCGCCGGCGAGCCGGGCCAGCAGCAGTGCGGCGATCGGGCCGAACGACGCCGTCACCATCGGCCACGTGGCGCGCAGCTCGGTGGCGATCCGCGCCCGGCTCGGCAGTTTGCCGTCCTCGACTTCCTCGCCCAGTAGTTCCGCGTATTCCTCGGCCGTCCAGTAGACCAGCAGCGTGACCACGACCGTGACCGCCAGTGGCAGAGTCGAAAGCTGTCCGCCCACGGCGGTGAGGATGGCGGCGGTGACGATCACGCCGTAGATGCCGGCCGCGCGGCGCCGTCCGGCGGTTCGGTCACGCACTTGCTCGGCCACGCCTGCCTCCGTCCGTCGCGAACCGGTGCTGCCCGGTCGCCGCGTGGGGGAGGGGCGGCCCCGCCGGTCTCGGCCTGCCGGCGGGGCCTGGCCGGCCCGCGCTCACCGAGCGAGGGCCTTGGCCTTCAGGGATTCGTACTCCTCCGCGTTGATGGCGCCGGTGTCGAGGAGCTTCTTCGCCTCGGCGATCTGGCCGGCGGCGCCCTTGTCGCCCTTGTCTCCCTTGTCGCCGTTGGCGGCGACCGAGCGGACGTAGTCGTCGAACTGCTTCTGGTTGTCCGCCGCCTCGGAACGCCGGCGCTCGCCCATGTGCTTGCCCTGCGCGATGAGGTAGATCAGCACGCCGACGAACGGCAGCACCAGGACGAGGACGGTCCAGCCGGCCTTGCCCCAGCCGGAGACGTCCGAGCGGTGGAAGAGGTCGCCGAAGATCACGATGAGCAGCCAGAACCAGACCACCCAGCCGAAGAACACCAGCATGGTCCAGATCACGTCCAGGAACGGGTAGTCCGATTGAGCCAGTGCCATCACGCCTCCGATGCTCGACACCCGCACGACCGGGAGGTCCGTCCACAACGGACCGGTAGCCAGGGTCGAGCGGCTCCCGGCCGTGTCCCCCTGTGGCAGCGTTCCCAGCGACCGCCCCGCACGGCATCACCCGGCGGAGGTGAATTCCGGCGCCGCGGAGCTCACCGCACCGGCCGGCCCGCGCGAACCGCCGCGCCGGCGACGCCGGACAGCGTGCTCGTGATCACGAGACCGATCAGCAGGTTCCCGGCGGCCGTCGCGAACCGCGCGCCGCGCTCCGCGTCGAGGCCCAGGGGGATGACGACGGCGATCGCGGTGACGAGCAGCATGATCGAGACGAAGAACGACTTCGCGCGGGGCGTGCTGATCAGGAGCAGGTGGAGCAGTCCTGTCGCCGCGAGGGCGACGAGCGCGGCGCCCACCGCGTAGGCGACCGTGCCGACCCCGCCCCACGCGCCCTCGCCCTCCGGGGCCAGCACGGGCACGTCGAACAGGCCGCGCGCGACGAGCACCACCACGATGGCCGCCAGGGCCGCGACCAGTGCCGTCGCCCCGCCGCCGGCCCACAGCCTGCCCGCGGCGACCCGGGGCCGCGTGTCTCCGGTCATGGGCCCCTCCGCGGTCTCGCGCCCCGCCCCCGGGCGACTGGGGCCACCGAAACACATCCGGAGGCCGCCGTGCTCCTCCGATTCGGGTGAGGTGATGCCGGGTGCCGTCAGGGCGACGCACGGCCCCCGAAGAACATCCACAGTGGACGGAACGCAGTCAGCGCGCCGGATCCACCAGCTGCCGGACGGTGTCGGTGACGACGCGGCGGCGCTCGGCCTCCGGGACGAGGCCGCGGACGTCCTCGCCCTGGTTCTGCCACATGTTCGCGATGGTCAGCACCAGGGCGAGCAGCTCGCCGGCCGGCCGCCGGCCGGTCACGGTGCCGCGGCCCTGCGCGTCCTCGATCGCCGCGGTCTTGTCGGCCATGGACTTCGCGACGACGGGCCGGACGCCGCCGCGCTCGAGCTGGTACCAGGTGACGAAGCGCATCACGTCCGGGTGCCGAAGGCCCGCGTCGTAGAGCTGTCCCGCGTATCCGGGCAGGTCGTCCGCGTCGATGGGGATCCCGGAGACGACCTGCTCGACGATGGCGTCGTAGACCGCTTCGTACAGCCCTTCTTTGCCGTCGTAGAAGGAATACACGAGCCCGGCGCTGACCCCGGCGCGGGCGGCGATGCGCTCGACGCGGGCGCCGCCGATGCCGTGCTCGGCGAACTCGGCGAGCGCGCCGTCCAGCAGCTGCCGCCGCTTGCTCTCGGGGTCTCGGGTCCGGGCCATGCCGTCATCCTAATGAGTGTTCATTCGGCTCGAGCTGCCGCAGCAGGCCGAGCATGTCCTCGCCGAACCACGCCTCGGCGATCTTGCCCGCCCGCACGGTGTAGATGCCGATGCCGGACCACGCGGCGGGCCGGCCGGTGGCCGCGACACCGAGGAACGGCCCGGTGTGGGTGCCGCTGTCGGTGAACCGGAGCACGACCGTGTCGCCGTCGACGAGGGTGTCGTGCACGGTCAGGTGCATGCCGGTGAAGGCACCGCCGACCGCGGCGCGCAGGGCGGCCCGGTAGGCCTCGAGGCCGTGGAGGTCGCCGGCGCTGCCGGCGTGCCACGCGAGGTCGTCGTGCCAGAGCTCGCCGACGACGTCGAGGTCGCCGCCGTTGATGACCTCGGTGACGAACCGGTGCACGACCGCCGCAGGGTCGGGCGCGGTGCGCGGCGGGTCGAGGAGATCGTTGAGCCATGCGATGGCGCTGTCGAGGGCGACGTCGCCGAGCGGGGTGGCCATGTTGGTGAACGCGTGCGGGGCTTCGGGCCAGATCTCCAGCCGCGCGTCGCGGCCCGCGAGCCGTAGGCGGGCGGCGAGCAGGATGGCGTCGTCGCGCAGCGGGTCGAGGTCGCCGACCGTCAGCAGGGTGGGCGGGAAGCGGGTGAGGTCGGCCAGGGCCGGGGACAGCCGCGGGGCGCGCCGTTGCTCCGGCGTGTGGCCGGGCAGGGCGAGGTCGGGCAGGCCGTCGATCCAGGACCGGGTGAGCACGAGGCTGTTTTCGGTGGCCGCCGCGGCGCTGGGGGACAGGCCCAGGTCGTAGATGCCGCAGTCGAGGTAGGCGCCGGCGAACGCGCCGAACGCGGGATCACCGGCGTCGCGCAACGCCAGCAGCGTCGCGGCGGCGAGGTGCGCACCGGCGGAGATGCCGCCGATCAGCAGCCGGCCGGTGCCGAACTCCGCGGCCGCGTGCCGGGCGAGCCGGCGGGCGACGGCGACCGTCTCCTCGATCTGCTCGGGCACGGTGGCCTCGGGCGCCAGCCGGTACTCCGGGCTGACGACGATCGAACCGGTCGCGCGGGCGAGGCGGTCGTTGACGACGTCGTCGTCCTCCGGTGCTCCGGCGGCCCAGCCGCCGCCGTGAATGCGGTAGAGGATCGCGCGTGGCTCGGGCGGCGTGAACACGCGCAGCCGGATCGGGCCGGTGGGTCCGTCGACGTGGCGTTCGGTGGGGCGCAGGTCCGTCGCGCCGGGGTTGTGGGCAGTGCCGGCGCGCAGGGCGGCGAGCCCTTCGGGGGTCCGGACGTCCGGGTGCGGCATCTTCGCGAGCACGGCGTCACCTCGCGCTGGGCTTCGAGGAGCGCGGGGTCGACGTCCTGCCGGCGGAGGTCGAAGGTCGAGCCGGTCATGGGATGAGGTCCTTTCGGGAGGTCAGAGGGAGAAGGTGACGCCGGTGAGGCGTTCGCTTTCGGCCCACAGGCGGGCGCCTTCGGCCGGGTCGTCGGCGCCGCGGGGGAGCTTGACCGGCTTCGGGGTGCCGGAGGTCTGGTCGCGGCCGGCGGGGCCGTAGAAGGCGCCGCCGATCACTTCGGGGCTGGTCGCGGCGTACAGCGACGGCCACGCCGCGCCTTCCGGGGAACCCATGACCAAGCTGCGCAGCACCGCGATCATCGCCCGCGAGACCGCGCTTTCCGAGTGGCGCTGCAGGTTGGTCACGGCCGAGCCGGGGTGCACCGACACCGCGCGCAGGGCAGTACCGGCCAGCCGCCGGGACAGCTCCTGGGTGAAAACCACGTTGGCGCGCTTGGACTTCGCGTACGCGCGCATCGCGCCGTAGCGCTGCTCGCTCATCAGGTCGTCGAGCCGGCCGGAGCGCCAGGTCGCGGCGATCGCGCTGACGGTGACCACCCGCGCGGCTTCGGCGCGGCGCAGCGCGGGCAGCAGTCCGGCGGTGAGGGCGAAGTGCCCGAGGTGGTTGGTGCCGACGGTCAGCTCGAACCCGTCCGCGGTCGTGCGCCGGTCCGGCACGTTCATGACGCCGGCGTTGTTGAAGAGCAGATCGATCGTCTCGGTGGCCGCGAGCCGCGCGGACGTCTCGGCGACGGAGGCCAGGGAGCCCAGGTCCAGCACGACGGTTTCCAGCCGCGCGGTGGGCTGGTCGGCGCGCAGCGTGGCGACGGCGTCGTCGAGCTTCGCCCGGCTGCGGCCGGCCAGGAGGACGCGGGCGCCGTGACGGGTCAGCACGCGGGCGGTTTCGAGGCCGATGCCGCTGTTGCCGCCGGTCACGAGCGCGACGCGGTCTCGCAGGTCGCCGATCCGGTCGGGCGTCCAGTGGGCCGGGGCGAGGGTGGTGGTCACGGTTCCTCCACTAATGAATGTTCATTTAATAAGACGATGACACGGGTGCGTCAGGACGTCAATGAAAATTCATTCAGTAGTGGCGGTCTTCACCACGGGGCCGGTGGTCAGGCTTGCGAAGCCTGGCCCGCCTTCTCGGGAGGCACGACCGGAGTGTCCCGGTACTTCAGGATTCCTTCGACGCCGAGGCGGAAGGTTTCGCAGACCGGCGCCGGATCGCTGAGGCAGCCGGCGGCCATGGCGCCGTCCCGCAGCATGACGAAGTGCCTCGCGGCCGGCTCGGGCGCGGTCTCGCCGGCCTGGGCGAGCAGTTCGGTGACGACCTCCAGGAACCACTGCCGGTGGGTGAGCACGGCCTGGTGCACGGGGTGCGCGGGATCGGGGTACTCCGCGACGGCGTTGAGGAAGGCGCAGCCGCGGAACCCGGGCGTGCGGATGCCGTCGGCGATCGACTCGGCGACCGCGCGGACGGCGTCGGCCCCCGAGGCCTTGCCGGTGCGGGCGGTCTCGATGCCGGCGCGGATCGCCTGGTCGGCCGCCGTCAGGTACGCGACCAGCAGGTCGTCCTTGCTCGGGAAGTGCCGGTAGAGCGTGGCGCGCGTGACACCGGCGTCGGCGATGACCCGGTCGATGCCGACCGAGTGGAGGCCCTCCGAATAGAACAGCCGGCTCGCCGAAGCCAGCAGTCGGGCTCGCGCTTCGGACACTTCGCCGTCCACCTCTCCTCGTTGCTTCCACACTAGCAGATAGAACGGTCGGTCTTGACGGCTTGGCTCGGCGGCTGCCATAGTCACTCACCGAGAGATAGAACGATCTGTCTACCCGGCCGATCGCGACCCCAGTCCGAAGGAGCACTCCATGAGCACCACCACCGTTGCGGCCCCCGGGGGTATCGCGAAACCCTTGCGGCGCCTGTACTTCATCCGGTTCGCGTTCGCCGTGGTCTGGGCCGTGCTGCTGTTCGTGACCGGGTCGAGCCTCGGTCCGGTCAGCACGACGCTGCTCGTGCTCTACCCGCTGTTCGACGTGGCCGCGGCCGTCGTCGACGCCCGCTCGGCGAAGAAGGGCAAGCCGGTCGCGGGCCTGTATGTGAACGTGGTGATCAGCTTGCTCGCCGCCGTGGGCCTGGCCGTCGCGGCCTCGTCGGGCATCCCCGCGGTCCTCGGCGTGTGGGGCGCGTGGGCGATCGCGGCCGGGCTCGTGCAGCTGGTCGTCGGCCTCCTGCGCCGCACCCTGGGCGGCCAGTGGCCGGTCATCCTCAGCGGCGGGATCTCCGTCCTGGCCGGCGCTTCGTTCGTCCTCCAGGCCACAAAGGACAGTGCGTCCTTCACGACCCTGGCCGGTTACGCGACGTTGGGCGGCATCTTCTTCCTCGTGTCCGCTCTGCGGCTGGGCCGTGCCGCGCACGGACCCGAAGCCGGCTGAGAGTGCGAGCCCGGTTGTCCTGAACCGGACGGGTTTCCCCGCCGGCGTTGCCCCGTCGCCGTGTGGGGAAGCAGAATCGGCGCCGACGCGATGACAAGGTTGTCAACAAGGGGGGCGGACATGGCGCTCAGGCGGCGCGCGGTGCTTCAGGGACTCGGCGCGGGCGGGCTCGCGCTGGTGAGCGCGGGCCTGGTGACCCCGGCGGCGCGGGCCGCCACCCCCGCGCCGGCCCGCGGCGGGGGAGCGCCGGACGACGTCGCCGCGACCTACCTGCGGGTGCTGCTTCGCCACACCCGCTGGGCCGAGCAGCAGTTCGACGCGGCGGCCGGCATCTACCCGGCGAAGGACTTCACGTTCGCCGTGGTGCTGGGCAACGCCGTCCTGCTCACGCGCGACGGGTACGACGCCGCGGTCACCGGCGTCGAACGTGAGGTGCTGCACCGGCACACCGTCGACACGATCCGGCACTTCGCGGCGAGCAACCTCCTCACCGGCGGCACCGAGTGGGGCCGCCGGCTGTTCTTCGACACCACGTTCCAGTCCTACTTCCAGCTGGCCGGCCGCCTGCTGTGGGCCGACCTCGACGCCGCCACCCGCGCGAACCTCGACGAGATCGCGACCGGGCAGGCCGCCTACACCGCGGCGCTCGGCACGGGCGACGACCCGCTGTCCGGCGACTGGACGCCCCACGGCCTCTCGGGCGGGCACGTCGGCGACACCAAGCTGGAGGAGATGGGCGTGTACGCCCAGGCCCTCGCCCCGGGGATGGCCTGGGCCGCGAAGGATCCCCGCGCCGCGCAGTGGCGCGAGTGGTTCGGGCGGTGGAGCCGCAACGAGACCGCGCTGCCCGCCGCGGACCTGGCCAACCCCCGGGTCGTCGACGGCGTGCCGATCTCGGCCAACACGGCGGAGAACCTCTACGACACCTTCCTCGTGGAGAACCACGGCTCCTTCGGCCCGCATTACCAGGAAGAGCTGTGGCGCACCTCCGGCCGCAACTCGATGCACTTCCTGCTGGCCGGGCAGCCGCTGCCGGAGGTGCTCACCGCGCAGCCCAACGGCGAGCTGCTGTGGCACACGATGCTGCTGATGGCCAGCGACGCGGGCGAACCCCTCATGCCGATGGTCGCCGACCGCGAGCACCTCTACGGCCGCGACGTCATCCCGCTCGCGTTCCGCGCGCAGGTGCTCGGCGACCGCTACGCCGCGCGCGCCGAGGCGCAGCTGGCCGCACGGCTGGAGCCGTACCAGGCCTACGCGCCCGCCGATCGCGTCACGAAGTTCTCGGGCGAGCCCAAGTACGAGCCGGAGGCGCGGGCGGAGATCGCGATCAGCTACCTGTTGCACGAATGGCGCGCCGACCACGGTGGCCCGGTGCGTCCGGTGAGCCAGGCGGAGTTCGACGCCCACGCCGTCGGCGTCGCGGACTTCGGCGACGGGCCCGGCCTGCTCGCGCACCGCAGTCCGGCCGCGTGGGCCGCGGCGGTGAGCAAGCCCGGGTTCACGAAGTTCGCGTGGCAGCCGCACCACGACGACTGGCTGTTCGCCGTCAGCGGCGCCACGCCGATGTTGCTTCCGTCCACCGCGCTGGCCGTGCGGGAACGGCACGCCACGACGTGGACGAAGGTCCGCGACGGCTTCGACGCGAGCGCCGCGGTGTGGAAGTTCGACACCGGGTACGCCGGTTTCGCGACGTTGCCGACGGGCGCGGCGGTGTACTCCAGCACCGGTCTGGGCGCGGGCGAGGGCGTGGTGTCGGTGTACAACCTCGCCATGCCCGGCGTGCCGGGGCTGACCGGCGAGCGGACCTACCGCAGCGCCGAAGGCGCGGTGACCGTCCCCGTCGCGCCGGCGCCGCCGTCCGGCGGTGGGCGCACCGACGACGTGACCTTCCCCGCGGTGACGGCCCGGTACGTGCGGATCCTCGGCGTGCAGCCGGATCCGACGTACGGGTATTCGGCGTGGGCCTTCGAAGTCCGCGACGGTGCGGCGGGCCCGGACCTCGCCCGCGCGGCCACGGCTTCGGCTTCCTCGGCGACGCCGGGCAAGGAGGCGAAGTTCGCGAACGACGGTGACGCGGCCACGCGGTGGGCCGTCTCCGTCGCCGACCGCCCGCGCGCCGACAGCTGGCTCGCGCTCGATTTCGGGGCGCCCCAACGGTTCGACCGCGTTCGCGTGGCGTGGGAGGCCGCCGCCGGGCGCCGCTACCGCGTGGAGACCTCGGCCGACGCCACCACGTGGACCGCGGCCGGCACCTACCCGCTGCCCGCCGTCACCACGACCGGCGGCTGGCTCGACGTCGACGGCCGCGCCGGGTTCGTCGTGTCCGGCTCACCGCACCCGGCCACCGTCACCGGCGACCGGATCGTGCTGTCCGACGGTGATTCCGCGCCCGTGCACGTCGAATGCCATCCGGACCCGCGCAATTTGGCCGCCGCCGCGCGCGAACCACGGCCGACGGCCAGTTCCGCGGCACTGCGCGGATCCGTGCTCGACGGGCACCTCGTGCTGTTCAACCTCTCCGCCGCGACGACGTCGGGCACCCTCACTCTGCCCGCCACGGACGGAACCGCCGCGCTCTACCAGGGCTCGCAGGTCGTCACCGCGACCGGCACTTCGTGGTCGGTCTCCGCGTCGCCCGGCGAAGCCCGCATCGAACCGGCGCGCTTCACCGTGCGTGGCGTGGGCCGCACCCTGCCCGCCGGCGTGCGCGCCACCGTCGTCGACGCCGCCACCCTGCGGCTGACCGCCGACCGCACCGTGGCCGTCTCGGTGCAGCCGGCGGGCGAACCCTGGCGGCCGGTGGTCCTCCCCGCCCGGCACGCGGTGACGGTCACCGCCCGCCGGACCCGCCCGTACCCCTTGCCGGACCTGGCTTTGGGCGCAACCACCTTCCCGGCCGAACCCCTTCCCCCGGGCATGAGCACCCCCACCGACGCCGTCGACGACGACCCGCGCACCTCCTGGCGCCCGGGCCCGAACGGCCGCCTCGTCCTCGACCTCGGCGCGCCCTGCCCCCTCACCACCGCGGAGCTCACCTGGACCGGCGGCCGCCTCCCCACGTTCACCGTCGAGACGAGCACCGACGGCCGCACCTACACCGCCGCCCCGACCCCGTCCGCGCGCCGTACGACGACGGTCGCGCTCAGCGGAGCGGCGCGCTACGTCGCCGTTCAGGTCACCGGAAACCCGACGGCGAGCCTGACGAGGATCACCGTGCGGTGACCCGGCCCGGTCAGGACCGGAAGAACTCCAGGAGATCCGCGTTGATCGTCTCGGCGTGGACGGTCGGCATGCCGTGCGGGTAACCCGGATAGATCTTCAGTGTGGAGTTCTGCAGGATCTTCGACGACAGCAAGGCGGCGTCGGCGTAGGGGACGATCTGGTCGTCGTCGCCGTGGCCGACGTAGACGGGGACGGTGATCTTCTTCAGGTCGTCGGTCTGGTCGGTCTGGGAGAACGCGACGATGCCGTCGTAGTGGGCCAGCGCGCTGCCCATCATGCCCTGGCGCCACCAGTTCTGGATGATCGCCTCGTCGGGTTCGACGCCGGGGCGGTTGAAGCCGTAGAAGGGGCCCGAGGCCACCGCGCGGTAGAACACCGAACGGTTCGCGAACAGCTGCGCCTGCAGGTCGTCGAAGACGCTCTTGGGCAGGCCGCCCGGGTTCGACTCGGTCTTCAGCATCAGCGGCGGGATGGCGGACAGGATCGCGGCCTTGGCGACGCGGGACTCGCCGTGGCGGCCCAGGTAGCGCACGACCTCGCCGCCGCCCGTGGAGTGCCCGACGTGGATGGCGTCGTGGAGATCGAGGTGCGCGGTGACGGCCGCGAGATCGTCGGCGTAGTGGTCGAGGTCGTGTCCCTCGGCGACCTGCGCCGAACGACCGTGACCGCGCCGGTCGTGCGCGATGACGCGATAACCCTGCTGCAGGAAGAACAACATCTGGGTGTCCCAGTCGTCCGCCGACAGGGGCCAGCCGTGGCTGAACACGATGGGCTGGCCGGTGCCCCAGTCCTTGTAGAAGATCTCGACACCGTCGTCGGTGGTGATCATCGGCATGGTGTTGTCTCCGTTTCTCGCGACGTTCCCGGATACCTCGTGAATCTGTTGCGTGTGGACACTGAGCGCAGCGCGTCGGATCTGCGCCTCGCAGACTACGCTTGCGCGCCCACGGGTCCAGCTTCCTGGATCACGCGGGTGAGGTGCCCGCCGCGGCCGTCGGCCGGAGATGGCGCTGCGCATGTGCTTTTCAAGGAGGGGGCCGAATCCGCACTGATCTGCGACCCGGTGCGACACGTGGCCGCGGAGCGCCTCAGGACTGGCTGACGAGCCGGTACCCGGCCGCGGAGAACTCGGCCGTCAGCGCGTAGCGGTCGCCGCGGACGAGGGTGTGGCGCCACTCCATCGGGCGCCCCTGCGAGTGGCTCAGGCGGTTGATCGCGAAGGCCGCGACGTCGTGGGCGCAGGCGAGCTGGGCGCGTTCGGCGGCGGTGGGGATCACGGCGTGCACCTCTTCGCGACCGTGGTCGAGGCGGATCCCGGTGCGCCGGGCGAGCTCGCCGTAGAGGCTGGTGTGCGTGAAGTCGGCCTGCAGCAACGGTTTCGCGACGTCGGCGGGGAGCCACACGCGGTCCATCGCCAGCGGCTCGTCGCCAGCCAGGCGGAGGCGCTCCAGGTAGACCAGCGGCGTCGAGGCTTCGAGGTCGAGGCGCTCGGCGACCAGCGCGTCGGCGCGGACGTCGAACGTGCGGACGATGCTGTGCTGCGCCAGGCCTGCGGCCTCGACGGACGTGAACAGGCTGTAGAGCGCGCCCAGCGGCTGGGCGATCTCGGCCGGCGGGGCGACCCGCGGCTGACGGCCGCGCTCGGCGACGACCACGCCGTCGGCACGCAGCTGGCGCAGGGCCTGGCGCACGGTGTGGCGGCTGACACCGTACTCCTCGGCCAGCGCGAGCTCGCCCGGGAACTGTTCGGTGAACTCGCCGGCGTCGAGCCTGGTCAGCAGCTCGCGCTGGAGCTGGCGCCAGAGCGGTTCGGAGCCGGCGCGGCTCAGCGTGCGTGGGGCCATGGCCTCCTCCGGACTGTCTCGCCCGACACTACCGGTAGCCAAATGTGCGGACATAATCTAGTTTGAATGTACGTACATTTGGACGCGGGCAGACTCGGGAGGGGAGTGTCGATGCGGACACACGAACGAGCGGGTGCCCGGTGACCGCCACCCAGGACCGCCCCGTCGAGCGGCACCCGGCGCGTGACCGCGTCGCCGAGGCCGCTCCGGGGCTGCTGGTGGCGCTGGTCGTCGCCGGGGTTGCGACGGGGCTGGGTTCGCTGGTCCCGATCGTCGGCGGGCCGGTGTTCGGCATCCTGCTCGGCGCCTTGGCCGCGGCCCTCGTGCCGGGCCTGCGGGCGCAACGGTGGGCGCCGGGCTACGGCGTGGCCTCGAAGCCGGTGCTCCAGCTGTCGATCGTCGTGCTCGGCACCGGGCTGTCGCTGCAGGAAGTGGTCCGCGTCGGCGTGCAGTCGCTGCCCGTCATGCTCGGCACGCTCACCGTCGCCCTCGGCGGGGCCTGGCTGCTGGGCCGCCGGCTCGGCATCGAGCGCGACACACGCACCCTCATCGGCGTGGGCACGGGCATCTGCGGCGCGTCCGCGATCGCGGCCACCACCGCCGTCATCAAGCCGAAGCAGACGGACGTCGCCTACGCCATCGGCACGATCTTCACCTTCAACATCGCCGCCGTGCTGCTGTTCCCGCCGCTGGGTCACCTGCTCGGCATGAGCTCGCACAGCTTCGGCCTGTGGGCCGGCACGGCCATCAACGACACCTCCTCGGTCGTCGCGGCCTCCTTCGCCTACGGCGGCGACGCCGGGTCGTACGGCATCGTCGTGAAGCTGACCCGGACGCTCACGCTCATCCCCATCGTGATCGTGCTCGCGTTCCTCACCGCCCGCCGCGAAGCGCGCCAGAACCCCGGCGACGCCGGCTTCAGCATCCGCGCCATGCCGTGGCGGCGCATCGTCCCGCTGTTCCTGGTGGGCTTCGTCGCCGCCGCCGCCCTCGACAGCCTCGGTGTCGTGCCCGCGTCCTGGCACCCCGCACTGTCCACACTGGGCACGTTCCTCATCACCACCGCGCTGGCGGGCATCGGCCTTTCCCTGCGCCTGGCGGACATGCGCCGCGCCGGCCCCCGCCCGCTCCTGCTCGGCGGCGTGCTGTGGATCGCCGTCGCCGCCACGAGCCTGGGCCTGCAAGCGGTGACCGGCTCGCTCTGACAGTCATTCTTCCTGAAAGGTCCCCGCGGCCGGCCGGCTTCGTGCCGTTGCCGGCCGCCGTGGATTAGCGGCAGGCAAACCGCGGGTTAGACCGTTGCCAGACAACGACTTTTCTCCACAGTGATTACTCCGTGTTCCCTGACCGGCAACCTTCGTCACCCTGGCGTGGCAACCTTCGTCACTAGCGTGATGTAACGGTTGTTAGCTACCGCCTCCACGTAAGGGGACTGGCATGGGAACACGCATCCGGCGCCGAGCCGTCGTCGCAGCGGCGGTGGCCGCGGTGGCGGCGGTGTCATCGGCCTGCGGGAGCTCGCCGAGCGGTTCGGCGGGCGGGGCGGCGTCGGCGCCGCCGCTGGTCGTCTACTCCGCCCAGGGGTACACGCAGGGCGTGCTCGACGCCTTCAGCAAGGCGACGGGCGTGCAGGTCAAGCTGGTGTCCGACAGCACGGGGCCGTTGCTGGCCAAGGTCGCCGCCGAGAGGTCCAACCCGCAGTGGGGGGTGCTGTGGGCCGACGGTGACGCGCATTTCGCCGGTCTCGACACCCAGGGCATGCTGCTCAAGGGCGTCACGGTGACCGCGCCGTGGACCGCGCCCGCGCCGATCGGTGATCCCGAAGGACGCCAGTTACGTGCCCACTGGCCTGACGTTGGCCGGTGCGCTGGTGTACGACCCTTCGCGCACGCCGGCGCCGCCGAAGACGTGGCAGGAGCTGACGTCCGCGCAGTGGCGCGGCAAGGTCGGCATGCCGAACCCGGCCATCTCGGGCCCGACCTATCCGTTCGTCGCGGGCACCATGAGCCAGCTCGGCGGTGAGGACCAGGGCAAGGCGTTCTTCTCGCAGCTCAAGACCAACGGCCTGCAGGTGTTCGACGACAACCCCGCGGCGTCGCACGCGCTGGCGACCGGGTCGATCCAGCTCGACCTCGCGCAGAGCTCGTCGGCGTACTCGTCGGTGAAAAAGAACCCGGCGCTGAAGATCGCGTACCTGAACAAAGTGAGCCTGCTGCCGAGCAACCTGGCGATCGCGGCGAAGGCGCCGGCCGCGGTGCAGGACGAGGCGAAGAAGTTCCTCCAGTTCGTCGTCAGCCCGGCCGGGCAGCGGGCCATGCTCGCCGGCGACGCCACCGGCGACTCGTTGTACTGGCCGCCGATCACCGGGGTCGACCCGCTGCCGGCGCTGCCCGCGTTGGACACGATCTCCTACCAGACGGTGGATCCCTACGCGTGGGGCCCGAAGGAGAGCGAGATCGACAGCTGGTTCACGCAGAACATCGTGCACTGACGGAATCCGTGATGAACCTCGACACGACCGTGGCCCCGCGCCGCCGCGAAACGGCCGCGCCGCCGGACGTCCGGCCGCACCTCGGCAGCCCCGGGGTCTGCGCACTGCACCGAGCTCGGCGAGCGCTGCCGCGGCTGGCCGGGCTCGGCGGATCCGTCGCCGTCTTCGCCGTCCTGCTCGTGCCCGTGCTCGGGTTCCTGCTCGTCGCGCTCACGCCCCGCCTGTTCGGCCAGGGCGACGCCTGGTTCACCCTGGCCCCGTTCGCGACGGCGTTGCGCGGCAACAACCTGCAGGCCCTGCTGAACACCGCCGTCACCGGCGTCGCGTCGGCTCTGGTCGCGACGGCGTTCGGGACGGTGCTGGCGCTGCTGTTCGGCCGCGCCAAGGTCTTCGCCGCGCCGGTGTGCGGCTGGGTATCTGGGCGCTGCTGCTGGCTCCGTCCTATTTGGAGGCACTCGGCTGGACGCGACTGGTCGAAAAGGATGGTGTGCTGGCAGGGCTGTTCGGCAGCGACGTTCCGTGGCTTCGCGACCTCGTGATGGGACCGGCCGGTGTCATCTGGGTGCTGGGCAGCCGGGGCGTGCCGTTCGCGTTCCTCGCCGTGTCGGGTGTCGTGCGGGGCCTCGGCCGCGATTTCGAAGACGCCGCCCGCGTGCACGGCGCCGGTCCGTGGTCGCGGGCGAAGATCATGATCGGGCTGCTCGCGCCCGGGCTGTGGTCGGCGCTGGCGATCGTGTTCGCCGAGGCGATCAGCGACTACGGCGTGGCCTCGACGCTGGCCGCCGGCGCGCATTTCCCGATCGCGACGTTCGCGCTCGCGGACGCGGTCACCACGTTCCCGTCGGACTACCCGACGGCCGCGGCGATCGGCTGGCTGCTGATGGTGCTGGTCGCGCTGGCCATGCTCGCGCAGCGTGCGGCAACGCGCGGCAAGTCCTACGCCGTGCTGTCGGGCCGGACCCGTCCGGTGCGAGTCGTCGCGCTGCACGGCTGGCGCAAGCCCGCCGCGTTCGCGGGACTGGCCGCGTTCTTCCTGCTGGCGCTGGGCGTTCCGCTGCTGGGCACGGTCTTCGCCTCGCTGCTGGGCAACTTCGGCACCCTGACCGCGCACAGCCTCACCTTCGACGCGTACCGGCAGGTGTTCGAACGCGCGGATCTGCTGGCGCCGGTACTGCTGTCGGTGCGGCTCGCCGTGATCACCGCGACGCTCGCGCTGGCCGGTGGGATGCTGATCGCCCGGCTGCTCTCCCGCCGCGGCTCCGCTGCGCGGGGGAGGACGGCCGCGTCGCTGGACCTGCTGCTGCTCGCGGCGCTCGGGCTGCCCGCGATCGTGCTCGGCGCGGGTTACATCTTCACCTACAACCTGCCGCTGGTGACCTCGCTGGGCATTCAGCTCTACGGCACCCTCACGCTGCTGGTGATCGGGCTGCTCGCCGGCGCGCTGCCCGCCACCTCGCGCCTGCTGACGGGATCGTTCGCGCAGCTGCAGGACTCGCTGCTGGTCGCCGCCCGGGTGCACGGCGCGGGTCCGGCGCGGGCGTGGCAGTCCACGGTGCTGCCGCTGTTGTCCGGCAGCCTGCTGTGGGCGTGGCTGCTGGCCTTCGCCGACCGGCTGCTGGAGCTGCCGCTCGCGGCGATGCTCTACCCGCCGGGGCAGCAACCGCTGTCGGTGGCGGTGACCACCTTGGTCAACGGCTACGACTTCGCCGGCGGCACGGCGACGCTCGTGGTGGCCTGTCTGGGAATCCTCCTGGTGATCGGGGTGGCGCTGGGCCTGTTCCGGCTGCTGACGCCGGCCGGGTGGCGACGTTGGGAGCACCGGTGAACACCACGACGGCCACCAGGCTCGAGCTCCGGGACCTGGTCAAGCGCTACGGCACCCAGACCGCGCTCGACGAGGTGTCCCTCGTCGCCGAAGCCGGGCAGTTCGTGGTCCTGCTCGGCCCGTCGGGCTCCGGCAAATCCACGTTGCTGCGTTCGGTGGCGGGCATCGAGCGCGTCCACGGCGGCCGGATCCTGCTCGGCGACCGCCTGGTCGCCGGCGACACGCTGCACGTGCCGCCGGAACGGCGCGAGCTGGCGATGGTGTTCCAGGACTACGCGCTGTGGCCGCACCTGACCGTCGCGGACAACGTCGCGTACCCGTTGCGGCGCAAGAAGATCGCTCGGCCCGAGGCGGAGAAGCGGGCCACGGCCATGCTGGAGCGCGTCGGCCTGGGCGACTACGCGACGCGGTTTCCCAGCGAACTGTCCGGCGGCGAGCAGCAGCGCGTCGCGCTGGGCCGGGCGCTGGTCGGCCGCCCGTCGTTGCTGCTGTTCGACGAGCCACTGTCCAATCTGGACGCCGACCTGCGGGAGCGAGTGCGGGTCGAGATCGCCACCCTGGCCAGGGAAAGCGGCGCGACCGTCGTGTACATCACGCACGACCAGTCCGAGGCGTTCGCGCTCGCCGACCAGATCGGTGTCCTCGACCACGGCCGGCTCGTGCAGTACGCCCGCCCGGAGACGGTGTACCTGCGCCCGGCGAACCGCTTCGTCGCCCGGTTCACCGGGCTCGCCGCCGATCTGGCGGCCACGGTCGCCCGGGTGGACGGTGAGTACGTCGTGCTCGACACGGGTGAGCGCCGCCTGCGCGCCCGCGCCGTCGGCGACCTGCGCCCCGGCGACGGCACGCGACTGCTGATCCGGCCGGCGGCGACGCGCATCGTCGCCCACCGGGAGGTGGGGGAGGACGGCTCCCTCGACGGCTCGGTGGTCGACGTGGCCTACCGGGGCCGCGGTTACGACCACGTCGTCGCGACCGCGGGCGGCGAGCTCACCGCCGTGTTCGACGAACGTCCGTGGCCGCGCGGCTCCGAAGTCCGCGTCGTCCTCACTTCGGACGGGTGCATCGCAGATGTTATGGAACAGGTCTAACGGCTGTTAGAATCAGCAGCTGGAGTAGCGGGCGTGAGCCCGGGTAAGGAGGTGGCGATGAGCGGCGGTGCGCTGTTCGTCGCGGTTTTTCTCGCCTGTTCGGTGGAGGCGGTCGAAGCCCTGACCATCGTGCTGTCGGCCGGCACGGCCCGCGACTGGCGTTCGGCCGGGCAGGGGGTGGTGGCGGCGCTGGTCGTGCTCGCGGTGATCGTCGCGGCACTCGGGCCGGCGCTGACCTACGTGCCGCTCACCGGCCTGCGGCTGGTCGTCGGCGGCCTGCTCCTCGTGTTCGGCCTGCAGTGGCTGCGCAAGGCCGTGTTGCGCGCCGGCGGGCTGAAAGCCCTGCACGACGAGGACGAGATCTACGGCCGGGAGCTGGCCGCGGCGAAGGCCGTCGGCGGTGAACGCCGGCCCGGGGTCCGCGACTGGTACGCGTTCACGCTGTCGTTCAAGGGCACGTTCCTGGAAGGGCTCGAGGTCGCGTTCATCGCGATCACCTTCGGCAGCAACCAGGGCAACGTGCTGCTCGCGGCGATCGCCGCCGCGGCCGCCGTGGTGGTCGTGGTGGTCACGGGGTTCGCGGTCCGCGCGCCGCTGGCGAAGGTGCCGGAGAACTCGATGAAGTTCGTGGTCGGCGTGATGCTCACGGCGTTCGGCGTCTACTGGGGCAGCGAGGGCGCGGGCGCGTCCTGGCCGGGTTCCGACGCGGCGCTGCTCGTGCTGGTGCCGGCGATCGCGGTGTTCGCACTCGGCCTCGTGGCCGTCCTGCGGCGCCGGACCGCCGTCGCGGCGGGACTGGAGGGGGCTCGATGAGGTGGCTCAAGAGGTTCGGCGCGTTCTGGTACGACTTCATCGTCGGTGACGACTGGCGGGCGGCGCTCGCCGTGGTCGTGGCGCTGGTCGTGACCTACTTCGCGGCCGCGGCGGGGATCCCGGCGTGGTGGATCCTGCCGGTGGCGGTGGTGCTCGTCCTGCCGGTCAGCGTCTGGCGGGTCGTCCGCGCGAAGCGGCGAGCGAGCTGAAGGACGGGAGCCGCCGGCCCGGTCAGCGGCTCTCGGCTTCTTCGTCGTAGACGCGGCTGGCGTACTTCTCCAGCGCGTCCACGCACGTTTGCAGCGCTTCTTCGGCCGCGGCCCGGCCGGGGGCGCCGAACACGTCGCGCACGGCGATCTTGGCGAACCAGTTGCGCAGCTTGGTGAGGTCTTCCTCGTTCTCCTCCAGCTCCGCGTAGGTGAAGTGGTTCGCCGTGTACTCCTTGTCCAGCTGCTGGTGGAAGTCCTGGCACTTGTCGACGATCTCTTCGTACTCGTCGTCGCGCGCGGCCTGGAACGCGGCGAGCACCTCCTGCTCGCCGGCCAGCACGTCACACGAGAGCAGCACCGCGGTGCCGGTCATGTCGAGGATCTCGTGGCGCAGCTTGCGCAGGGCCCGGCCGTTTTCGGGGCTGTCGGGCAACGCCGCGGCCGAGTTCTGCAGGTAGATCGCCCCGAGTCCCTTGAGCCGGCGCCACACGGCCGCCCGCAGCCGGGTCGGCTCCGAGGGCACCCGGTAGATCAGGACGAGCCAGCCCGGTTTCTCGTGAGCGGCGGTGGGGTCGAGGTTGTCCGACACGACCTCAGCCTAGTCGGGCGCGGACGTCGGCTCCGCGCCGGAACGGCCGCCGGGCAGCAGGGTCCGGCGGGCGACGAGAGCGCCGCACAGCCACGCGGTTCCGAAGGCGATGCTGCCGATCACGTCGGTGGGCCAGTGGACGCCGAGGTACACCCGCGTCCACGCGATCGCCACCACGTAGGTGCCCGCGATGACCCACAACGCGGCGCGCAGGACCGGCCGGTCGCGCAGCCGTTGCGCCGCGAGCCACGCGAGCACGCCCGCGGCCAGGATCGCGTCCGAGGTGTGGCCCGAGGGGAACGACTGGCCCGCCGCGGCGACCGCCCAGTCGGTCTCGGGCGGGCGCGGCCGCGCGATCAGCGCGGAGAGCCCGAACCGGCACAACACGCCCAACCCGACGACCCCGGTGACCAGGGCGGCGCGCGTCAGCCGCGGACCGAGTGAGCCTCGCGTCAGCGCGAGCGCGGCGACGAACACCGCCGGCACGGCGAACGCCGAGGACGCGGTGCTCGTCAGGGCCGCGGCGAACGAGACCACCGCGGCGGAGCGGTGCGCGACGACCCACGAGTGCACGCCGAGGTCGAATCCCTTCGTCCACGGCAGGATTCCCAACGCCGAGACCGTCAGCAGCAGGAAAACCAGCGTCGCGACCTCGGCGACGGCCGGGGCCAGCACCCGGCCGCCGGCCTCCGGTTCCGCGGTCGGCTGCACGGCTCGACTCTAGGTCCCCGACGACCAACGGGAGGTTCGCGCGAGGTCAACGGCTTCGCAAGCCGATTTAACCGGCCGCTAACCGGACGCTGACGGTCCGCTCAGCCACGCGCCGGTAGCTTGCGGTGGAAGAGACCGGAGGCGCGAGTGCACGTCGTGATCGTCGATGACGAAGCCGCGCTGCGGGACTCGCTGTCGCGCACCCTGCGGTTCGAGGGGTACACGGTGTCGGTCGCTTCGGACGGGGCGCGCGGGCTGGAGCTGGTCAGGTCGCAGCGGCCCGACGGCGTGATCCTCGACGTGACCATGCCGGTCCTCGGCGGCATAGACAGTTGCCGGCTGCTGCGGGCGGAAGGAAACCACGTCCCGATCCTGATGCTCACGGCCCGCACCGGCATCGACGACCGTGTGGCCGGCCTCGACGCCGGTGCCGACGACTACCTGGTCAAGCCGTTCGCGTTGCAGGAGCTGCTCGCCCGGGTTCGCGCCCTGCTGCGCCGCACGGATTACGCCTCCGCCACGACCGAGCTGCCGCCACCGCTGTCGTTCGCCGACCTGCTGCTCGACTCTTCGACACGGGAGGTCACCCGCGGATCGCGCCCGCTTCGCCTCACCCGCACCGAGTTCTCGTTGCTGGAGACCTTCCTGCGCAACCCGCGCCACGTGCTGACCCGCGCGGTGATGTTCGAACAGGTCTGGGGCTACGACTTCGGCGCGGCGTCCAACGGCCTCGACGTGTACGTCGGCTCCCTGCGCCGCAAGCTCGAAGCCGGGGGAGAGCCACGGCTGCTGCACACCGTGCGCGGCGTCGGTTACGTGCTGCGCGAGGACCCGTTGTGAAACGGCGGCTCCCGGAGCTGACGCTGCGGGCCCGGCTGACCGTGCTCGTGGTGGCGGCGGTCGCCGTGGCCGTGGTCGCCGTGTCGCTCACCTCGTGGCTGGTGACGCAGGCGAGCCTCTACCGGCAGTTCGACGCGCAGCTGCAGGCCTACGCCCAGGTGGCCGCTAAATCCGCGTCGCCGGCCGACGCGCTGGCCACCTTGCGCTCGGCCGACCGCGACGGCCGGAGCACGGACCCGGGACACGGCGTCGGCCTCACCGTCCAGTTCGTCGACGCCGCCGGCGCGCCCACCGGGGACGCCGGCGAAGTGAGCGCCTTTCCGGTCGGCGCTCAGGCACGGCAAGTCGCGGCCGGGGCGATCTCGGTCGGCTCCGAGGTCGACCGGATCGGGTCGGACCGCTACCGCGTCTGGATCGCCGCGCGTCCGGCCGGCGGCGCGGTGCAGGTCGCCCGAGATTCGGAGGGGGTCGAGCACACCCTGGCCGACCTCGGGCTGTGGGAACTGCTGGTCGGTCTCGCCGGGGTCCTGGTCGCCGCGCTCATCGGCCGCGCGGTCGCGAAAACGGCGTTGCGCCCGGTCGACACGCTGACCGCGGCAGCCGGCGAGGTCGCGCGCACCCAGGCGCTGGCGGCCGAGATCACCGTGAAGGGCCGGGGCGAGCTGGCGAAGCTGGCCGAGTCGTTCAACGAGATGCTCGCCGCGCTGGCCACCTCGCGCGACGAACAGCGCCGCCTGGTCGAGGACGCGGGCCACGAGTTGCGCACGCCGCTGGCCAGCCTGCGCAACAACATCGAGCTGCTCATCCACGCGCAGACCCGGTCCGGGCTGCCCTCGGACGACCACGCCCGCCTGCTGACCGACCTCGACACGCAGTCCGCCGAGCTCACCGACCTGGTCGGTGAGCTGGTCGAGCTGGCGACGGGGGACCACTCACCCGAAGACGTGGAAGACGTGGAGCTCGCCGACGTCGTGCGCACCGCGGTGGACCGGGCGCGGCCGCGGGCGCCCGGGATCCGGTTCGACCTGTCCACCGAAGCCGCCGAGTCCGTCGTGGTCCGGGGCCGGCCGGCCGCGCTCGAACGCGCGGTGCTGAACATCCTGGGCAACGCCGCCAAGTGGAGCCCGCGCGGCGGCACCGTGACCGTCACCCTCGCCGCAGGGCCGGGCGAGGCGCACCTCGTGGTGACCGACGAGGGCCCGGGCATCCCCGACACCGACCTGCCGCACGTGTTCGAACGCTTCTACCGGGCCGCGTCCGCTCGGGCACAACCGGGATCGGGGCTCGGGCTGGCGATCGTGCACCAGGTCGTCGCGCAGCACCACGGCCGGGTGCGCGCGTCGAACGGTGAGCGCGGCGGGGCTCGCTTCGAGCTGGCCCTGCCCGTGCGGGGTTCTTAACCAAACCGGGCTCGATCTTCATCGTTTCCTCATCCGGGCTCACGATCGTGGGCGGGGTGACGACCACTTCGCCCCGGCCCGCTCGGGTCAGCCCGATCGCGTGGACCGCGATCGGGCTGTGGACGGCGGCGCTGGCCCTGGTGGGCGGGCTGACCATCGGGTTCGCCCACCGCGTCGACCCGTTCCGCGACCCGGTGAGCGACTACGCGCTGCACCGCTCGGGCCGGGCCCTGTTCACGATCGCCGTGCTGCTCGTGCTCGCCGGCGGGCTCGCCCTCGTCGTGGCGGCCCAGCTGGCGGGACTGCCCCGGAACAGCGCCGTGTCCGTCCTCTTCGGACTGTGGGTGGCCGGGCTGTTCCTCGTGGTGCTGTTCCGGGAAAACCCCAGCACCACCGTCGTCACGCTGCACGGCGAAATCCACCGCTTCGGCGGCGCCGTGCTGTTCGCGTGCCTCCCCCTGGCCTGCCGCGCACTCGCGCGGCTCCTGCGCGCCGACCCCCGATGGGCCCGCCACGCGCGGCGAGTCCGCTCGTGCGGCCGGCTCGCCTTCACCACGGCGGCGGCGTTCGGGCTTGCGCAGTTCGTGTCCGAGCTGCCTGAGGGGCTGCTGGAACGCGCGGCGCTCGTCGCGGAGCTCGGCACCTTGGTGACCATCGCGCTCGTGGTGCGGGCGGTGGCCCGATGACCCTCCTCGCCGTCGGCTTCGCCACCGCGGTGGCGTTCGGGCTTGCGCAGTTCGTCGCCGAGTTGCCCCAAGGTTTGCTCGAACGAGCCGCGGTCGCCGCGAAAGTCGGCGCGTTGGTGACCAGTGCGCTGGTGGTGCGGAGGGCGGCACGATGACCCTCCTCGCCGTCGGCTTCGCTCTGCTCGGCGCGTGCTTCTTCGCGGGATCCGTTGCCCTGCAACACAAGGCCGTCCAGACCCGGAGCAGCGTCACGGGCCGGGTCGAGCTCACGCGGCTGGCGCGGTCGCGCACGTGGCGGGCGGGGGTCCTCCTCGGTGTCACCGGCACCGCCCTGCACTTGACCGCGTTGTCGCTCGCGCCGCTGGCCGTCGTGCAGCCGCTCGGCGTGCTGAGCCTCGTGCTGACCGTGCTCGCCGGGCGAGGCGCGGTGACCGCGCGCCGGATCCGCGTCGCCGCGGCGGTCGTGTGCGTCGCGGTCGCCGGGTTCGTGCTCACCTCGGCGTCCGCACCGGTCCCGCACGCGGACATCACCACGAGTGCCGTGGTGCTCGCCGTGCTGGCCGGGCCGGCGGTGGCCGTGGCGGGGCTCGCCTGCCGGGGCCGCGCGCGGTGCCTCGGGCGCGCCGCCGCCGCGGCCGTGTTGTTCGGCCTCGGTGCCGCGGTGCTGCGGGCGGCCGCGCTCAGCCTGCCCCACCTGCCGGCGGCGGCCGGGTTCGCGCTCGCAGGCGGGGCGCTGATCGCCGGTGGCGGCTGGCTGCTCCAGCAGGCCCACGCCGCCGGGCCCACCGCTGTCGTGGTCGCCGCCACGACGGTGCTCGACCCCCTCACCGCCGTCGTCGCCGACCAGCTGCTCTACGGCGAAGCACCCCACCTCGTGCCGGCACTCGCCGCCGCCCGCCTGGTCCTGGCGCTGGTCGCCGTGCTCGGCGTGCTCGTGCTGGCCGGCTCCCTCAGCAGTCCCACCGAACACGACAAGGAAACCCCGATGCCCACCTCCGGACTCCGGATCCTGCTCGGCGCCGACACGTTCCCGCCCGACATCAACGGCGCCGCCCACTTCACCGCCCGGCTCGCCCACGGCCTGGCCGGCCTGGGACACGACGTCCACGTGCTGCGACCCCGGCCCCGCCGTGACGACGCGGACCACGGCCGCCTCACCGTCCACGACGCGCGCGCCTTCGGGACGCCGTTCCACCCGACGTTCCGGATCAGCACCCCCGGCGGCGCGCGCCGGGCCGCGGAAGACGTGCTGGACCGGGTGCGGCCCGACGTCGTCCACGTCCAGTCCCACTTCTCCGTCGGACGCGCCCTGCTGGCCGCCGCGCACCGCCGGGGCATCCCGACGGTGGCGACGAACCACTTCATGCCCGAGAACCTCCTCGGCTACGTCCGGCTGCCGCAGCCGGTCCGGCGCGCGCTGATCCGCGTCGGCTGGCGCGACCTGGTGCGCGTGTACCGCGCCGTCGGGACCGTCACGACACCGACGCCCCGGGCCGCCGAACTGCTGGCCCGCAACGGGCTCGAACGTCCCGTCGGGGTCATCTCGTGCGGGATCGACCTCGCCCACTACGCCGAGCGCGCCACACCGGCCACGGGTGACGTCGCGGTCCTGTTCGTCGGCCGCCTCGACGCGGAGAAAAACGTCGACGAGCTCATCCGCGCCGTCGCCCGCCTGCCGCGGCTTCGCGCCGAGATCGTCGGCGACGGCTCGTGCCGGGCCGCGCTCACGAGCCTCGCTGCCGAGCTCGGTGTGGCCGACCGCGTCTGCTTCCACGGCTTCGTCCCGGACGCCGACCTCGTCCGCATCTACGCCTGCTGTCAGATCTTCTGCATGCCCGGCACCGCCGAACTGCAGAGCATCGCCACCATGG
The DNA here is from genome assembly GCF_042896185.1 of Amycolatopsis sp. NPDC001319. NCBI lineage: Bacteria > Bacillati > Actinomycetota > Actinomycetes > Pseudonocardiales > Pseudonocardiaceae > Amycolatopsis > Amycolatopsis sp. NPDC001319. The sequence goes on from NZ_JBIAWY010000009.1 coordinate 306,298, forward strand.
AAGCGATGGCGGCCGGCTTGCCGGTGGTCGCGGCCGACGCGATGGCGCTGCCGCACCTCGTGCGCCCCGGCGTCAACGGCCACCTCTACCCACCGGGCGACGTCGACGCCCTCGCCATCCGCCTCGACGAGCTGGCCGGCGATCCCGGCGCCCGCGCGTCGATGGGCGCGGCGAGCCGAGCACTGGTGGCGCGCCACGATCTCGCCGGCACGCTCGAGAGCTTCGTCTCCGTGTACCGCCAGGCCTGCGGTGCGGCGCAGCCGACGGAAACCGAGCGGCGCGAGCCGTCCGTGGCGTGAGCGCGCCGGGGCGACGGGCCCGGCCGGGACTTCGCCGAGACCCATCGCCGGATTCGGCCAGGGCACAGCAAAATCGCGGCCAATTCGGCGGACACCGGGTGCGGGCGCGGGCACTCTCGGATCATGGGAGTTCCCGATTCGGCCCGTTCGGCCCTCGCCCCGGTGGCCCGCTTCCTCCGCCTGGTGCGCCCGGCTGTGCGGCGGCGGCCCTCGGTGCGGATCTGGGACCGGATCGAGGCCGTGCTGATCCTGGTGCTGAGCGCGGCGCTCTTCGGGTCGGTCCCGATCTGCTTCGGGCTCGCTTCGTCGGTCTTCGCCGCGGATCAGGCGGCGGATGCGCGCGCCGGCGTGCGTTACCAGGTCACGGCGAGGGTGTTCCCAGGCCCACCCGTCCTGCAGACGGCCGGCAGCGAGGCTTCGCCCGGCACGCGCCGTGTCCGTGGCATGTGGACCGCACCGGACGGGGCGGCTCGCAGTGGAGATCTGACGGTCGAGCTCGGCCCCACCGGACCTCAGACGGTGAAGATCTGGGTCGACCGCCAGGGCCTGCAGCGAGCGGCGCCGCGGACCACCGCCGACTTGCTGTTCGTCGCGCTGATGTACGGCGTCGCGGTCGAGTTCTGCGCGGTCGTGGCGGTCGCGTTGGTGTACGTGACGACGCGGTGGTGGCTCGACCGGCTCCGCGCCCGGGGCTGGGACCGCGAATGGCGCCGGCTCACCGGCGTCGGGACGGACGCCTGATCTCTTCGTAAAACGACAATGGTGTAGAAATACTACATGCCTGTCGAAGATCTGGACTACCGCGGAAGGCGGTCTCCCGCATGAACCCGTTGAGCGCGACGTCGTGGCTCTCGAGCCTCGGCACGGCGGGGGTGTTCCTCGTCCTGTTCGCCGAAACCGGCCTGCTGATCGGGTTTTTCCTGCCCGGTGACTCGCTGCTGTTCACCGCCGGGCTGTTCTGCACCACCAGCGCCACGGCCGCCGTCCACCTGTCCCTGCCGCTCGTGCTGGTGGCCGCGGTCGCCGGTGCACTGCTCGGCGCGCAGACCGGGTTCGTGCTGGGCCGCCGCGGGGGCCGGGCGCTCCTGGCGCGCACGAACAACGCGCACCTGCACCGCGGGATGACCAGAGCCGAAGAGCTCTTCACCCGCTACGGCCACGCGAAGGCGATCGTCCTCGCCCGCTTCATCCCGGTCGTGCGCACGGTGCTGAACCCGCTCGCGGGCATCCTCGACGTGCCCGCGCGGACGTTCACCCTGTGGCAGGTCCTCGGCGGGCTGCTGTGGTCGGTCGGCGTCACGGTCGCCGGGTATCTTCTCGGGGCGAGCATTCCGGGGATCGACCAGTACCTGCTCCCCATCATCGCGCTCGTGGTCGTGGTCTCGCTGATCCCGCTCGCACTCGAACTGCTCCGCAGCCGCAAGCAGCGCCGGGGAGCCGGCTCCTGATGTTCCCGCCCCTCAAGTCCCTCAGCAGCGCCGTCAGCGCCGTCAGCACCGTCAGCAAAGGAAAAACTCGGTGAGCGCGATCGACCTCGGCCAGTCCGTGATCCTCGGGATCGTCGAAGGCCTGACCGAATTCCTGCCGGTGTCCTCCACCGGGCACCTGAAGATCGCCGAGGGGCTGCTCGGCATCCCGGTCGACGACCAGTCCGTGGTCGGGTTCACCGCGGTGATCCAGGTCGGCGCCATCGCCGCGGTGCTGGTGTACTTCTTCCGCGACATCGTGCGGTTCGCCGCGGCGTGGGGGCGCGGGCTCGTCAACGCGCGGGCGCGCCAGGAACACGACTACAAGTTCGCCTGGTGGGTCATCCTCGCCACGATCCCGATCGTCATCGCCGGCCTGCTGTTCCAGTCGCTGGTGAAGGGTCCGCTCGCGTCGTTGTGGGTCGTCGCGATCTCGCTCATCGCCGGCAGCGCGATCATGTGGGCCGCGGACCGGTTCGGGACGGGCAAACGGGCCGAGGCCGACACCACGTTCACCGACGCGATGCTGGTCGGCTCGTCGCAGATCCTCGCCCTGCTGTTCCCCGGGTTCTCCCGCTCCGGCGCGACGATCTCGACCGGCCTCCTGCGGGGCCTCGACCGGGTCGCCGCCACGCGGTTGTCGTTGTTCCTGTCGATCCCGGCCCTGACCGGTGCCGGCCTCTACGAGCTGAAGGACGCGCTCGGCGGCGGCGTCGACGTGCTGCCGCTCGTGGTCGGGACGGTCGTGTCGTTCGTCGTGGCCTACGCCGCGATCGCGTGGCTGCTGAAGTTCGTCGCGGCGCACACGTTCACGGCGTTCGTGATCTACCGGGTCGTCGTGGGCGTGGCGTTGCTGGCCGCGCTGGGGTCGGGCCTGCTGTCCGCCTGACCGGCACCGGGTCGCGCGAAGCCTTCCGCGGCCAGGGCTTCCGTCGCGGCGGCGACGATGCCCTGGCCCCGGGCGAGCAGATCGTGCAGGCTCCGCTCACGCAGGATCGGCGCGTCGCGAAGATCCCCGTCGGGCAGCAGCCCGGCCACGCGCTGCAGGGCGTTCATCGCGTGCCACGCGGCCAGCGTCAACGGGTCGGGCTCGGGCGCGTCCTCCGCCAGCATCGAAGCTCCGAGCTGCGCGGCGAGCCGGTCGGCCAGATCCGCGAGCCGGGCGGCGTGCAGCAGGTGAGGTTCGGGCATGGGCAGCTCTCCGGTGTCGCCGACGGAACCGCGGCAGTGTGCCACGGAGCCGGCAAACGTCCGGCAAAACGCTTTGCCGTTCGCTTACCTACGCGGGCCGCGTTTCGCGGCGCGCAGCCGTTCCTGGCGCAGGGCCCCGATCTCCGGCAGCGGCAGCGCCGCGGGCGGCGCGCCGAGCGACCAGCCCAGCAGCAGGTCCGCGAGGGCGGGGTTGCGGGCCAGGGCCGGGCCGTGCAGGTAGGTCCCCAGCACCCGGCCCGTGAGGGCGCCCTCGGTGCCGTCGCCGTTGCCGGTGCCCGCGCGCACGGATCCCAGGGTGCGGCTGCCGGGGCCGATTCGCGTGCGGCCGAGGTGGTTCTCGAAGCCGGTGAGCGGTTCGGTGCCGAGCTCGGCCGCGACGTCGACGACGACCTCACCCACCGCGCGCCGCTTGCCCGGGGCCGTGCCCGCGTCGAGGAGCCCCAACCCGGTGTGCGTCACGCCGTCGGAGGTGGTGAACTCCGTGCCGAGGATCTGGAACCCGGCGCAGACGCCGAACACCACCGCGCCGCGCGCGACCGCGTGCTGCAGGCCGGGGTGGGCGCGGAGGTGGTTGACCGCGAGGGCCTGGGCGTCGTCTTCGCCGCCGCCCAGCAGGTAAAGGTCGAGCGACGACGGCACGGGTTCGCCGTGGCGGATCTCCGTGACGGTGGCCGCGATACCGCGCCACTGGGTCCGGCGCCGCAGGACCTGCGCGTTGCCGGCGTCGCTGTAGGTGCCGAGGATGTCGGGCAGCACCAGGCCGATGCGCAGCGCCGAGTCGCGCGGCGTCCGCGCCGGGTCAGGCATGGCCGAGGTGTTGTTGTGCGTCGCGGAAGGCGGTGTAGTTCGCGACGAGCTCGACGGGACCCGGCGGCAGCGACGTGATGGCCGCCTGCGGCTCCCGGCACAGCGTGTGCCGCACTTCGGCGTAGGTGAGGCGGACGGCCACGTCGGTCGCGCGCTCACCGGAGGCGACCACGTGGCGCCCGCGCAGCTGCTCGAACGGCACGTCCCACAGCCACGACGTGTCGCGTCCGTCGGCCTCTCCGCTGTTGACCGCGACCACCACCGGCGAGCGCGGAGGGAGCAGCGGCAGTGTTTCCCGCCAGCCGGCGGGGTTCTTCGCCAGCAGGACCCGCACCGAGCGCCCGGAGACGACGGCGCGCCGGTAGCGTCCCGAGACCTCGCCGATCGCGCGCAACTGGGCGACGGCGACGTGAGGCGACACCCCGAGGCGCTCGGCCGCGGCGACCGCGACGGCGGCGTTGGCGGCGTTCGCACGGCCCGGCAGCCGCAGGTCGAGCGTGACCGTGGTGCCGCCCGCGGTTTCCACCGTGTCGTCCCGCAGGGTCCACAGTGGATCCGGGCGGGTCAGGCCGCACACGCAGTGCCAGCCGGCCTCGTCGCGGTGGATGGCCTGCCCGCACCGGGCGCACGCCACGGCGTCGGCGTGCCAGCCCTGTCCCGCGCTGATCCACAGCGGCCGCGCCGAGGCGAGGGCGGCGGAGGTGACGAGCGGGTCGTCGCAGTTGGCGACCACCGTCGTGTCCGGCAGCGCGGCGGAGATCGCCCGGAACTCCCGCTCGATCGTCCGCACCTCGCCCACCCGGTCCAGCTGGTCGCGGCTGAGGTTGAGCAGCACCAGGCACGAAGGCCGCACCTGCGCCGCGACGCCGGACAGGTAGGTCTCGTCGACCTCCAGCACCGCCACGGGCGCGTCCGGTTTCGCGACCAGGGCCGCGACGACTCCGTCGGGCATGTTCGCGCCGTCGCCGTTGCCCGCGACTTCGCCGAGCGTCTCCAGGACCCGGCTGAGCATCAGCGCCGTCGTGGTCTTGCCGTTGGTGCCCGTCACGAGCACCACGGTGCGATCGCGGCTCAGCTGCCGCAGCACACCGGGGTCCAGCCGGAGCGCGATCCGCCCGCCGATCACGCCACCGGCGCCCAGCCCCAGCCGGCGGGAAACCGCCGCGGCGAACCGGGCCGCCGCGACGGCCAGCCGGGTCCGCGCCGGCAGGTGCCGCGGACCCGGCGCGATCGGGGCTCGCGCGTCGAGGACTGTCGGCGGACTGGGGCTCACCACTGGATCTCCTTCGCGTGCCTACCGGGGTTCGCGGTCACCCTCGTCGGGACCTCCTGTGAGGACGCTGAGGACGTGGCGAAGCCCGCAGTCACCGACGTTAGGCCAGTGCGGTTCAGGAGCCGGTTCGAGCAGGGTAAACCGAACGCTGTCTCGTCGCTCCACAGTGGACAAGGTCAGCGGCGGGCAAGATCTCGTTGGCGCACGGTTTGCTTCAGGACCGGCGGCCGGCCGGGAAACCGTGGGCTGCGCCGTCAGCCGGCCCGGTGCGCGCGGCGAGCGGCGCCGGCCCGGCAGCGGGCGGCCGAGCCGAGGGTTTCGGCGTACAGCGCCAGGAGTCGTTCCGTGGCGCTGTCCCACCCGGACGCGGCGGCGTGGCGGCGTGCCTCGGCGCGGTGGTCGCCGCTCAGCAGGGCGCGGGCGTGGGCGGGCAGGTCGGCGGGCCGGTCGACGGGGAAGAACTCGGCGGCCGTGGTGCCGGCGAGCGTCGAGCGCGCCGCCGGGCTTTCCGCGGCGAGGACGGGCAGGCCGCAGGCGAGCGCTTCCAGCAGCACGAGCCCGAGGGTGTCCGTTGTGGACGGGAAGGAGAACAGGTCGGCCGTGCGGTAGGCCTCGGCGAGGGCTTCGCCGTGGAGCATGCCGGTGAAGACCGTGCCCGGCGGCAGGGTGCGTTCGAGGTGGGCGCGGGCCGGGCCGTCGCCGACCAGCACGAGGCGGAAGCCACCGGCCGGCGCGGCCAGGGGAGCGAGCCGGTGCAGGCCCTTCTCCGAGGCGAGCCGGCCGACGTACAGCGCGACCGGACGCCCGTCGGTGCGCCGGCGCGGTGCGGGGCGGAAGCGCTCGAGGTCCACGCCGCGCGGCCACAGGCGGACGCGGTGGATGCCGTGGCGCGCCAGTTCGTCGACCGACGCGCTCGACGTCGCGAGGTTGAGGTGCGCGCGCCGGTGCAGGGCGCGCAAGATCGTCCAGATCAGCGGCACGGCGGCGCCGAGGCGGTAGTGACGTGCGTAGCGGGCGATGTCGGTGTGGTACGACGCCACGGTGCGGCGGTTCTGCCTCCGCGCGGCGAGCAGCCCCGCGATGCCCAGGAACGCCGGGTTGACCAGGTGCACCACGTCGGGGTCGAATTCGCGCAGGTACCGGCCGACCCGGGGGAGCGGCAGCCCCCAGCGTTTGCCGCCGTAGAGGAACTTCGCGCCGGCCGCCCGGACCGTGCGCACCCGCGCGCCCGCCAGCGTGCTCGGGCCGCCGGCTTCCGGGGCGATCACCAGGACTTCGTGGCCGCGCGCGTGCAGTTCGCGCACGGTGGCGACGAGCCGGGTGACGATCCCGTCGGTCGAGGGCAGCCACGTCTCGGTGACGAACGCGATGCGCATGGCCTTACCGGGCCCGCCGGCCGGACGCCTGCGTCACGCCCAGGAACGCGACCAGTGCCGCGATCACCAGCAGCAAGGTGACACTCACCGGACCGGTGCCCAGCCCCACGCCGCCGCGGTCGGGTCCGACGCCGAGCCAGTCGGCGAACGAGGCCCCCAGCGGCCGGGTCACCACGTACGCGGCCCAGAACGTCGCGACGGAGCCGAGACCGGCGAAGCGCCGGGCCAGCGGCGGGACGGCGATGACGACCGCGAACACCACCCCGGAGCCGAGGTAGCCCAGGTGCAGCGTCGTGGCGGTGAGGTCGCCGAGCGCGGTGCCGAGCGCGAAGGTCGTGCCGACGGCGAGCCAGTAGAACACCTCGCGCCGCGGGGTGGTGATGTCGTGAATGGACAAGGTGCGCTCGAGCCGGTGCCACAGCAGGAAAACCGCGGCGAGCACGATCGCGAACACCGCCGTCGACACCGCGTACGGCACCCCGAAGCCGACGTGGGCGGCGTCGGCGGCCATGGTGCCGAACACGCTGACCAGCACCACGGTCGTCCAGTACAGCCACGGGCGGTAGGTGCGGGAAAGGAACTGCGCGACGAGGGAACCGGCGAGCACCAGCCCCGCCACGCCCACCGCGATCACGGGATCCACGTTGTGCGCGAAGAAATCGCTCGTCGTCTCGCCGACGCCCGTCGTGAGCACCTTGATCACCCAGAACAGCGCGGTGACCTCCGGGACCTTGCTCGCGGTGCGGCGGCCGGTGCGCGGGCCGCCGCCGCTCAGTTCCGCTGTCGTCATGGGGAAATCCTCCCAGGTGCCGGCGTGCTCCGGGACGTCGGAATGATTGTTCCGCCGGTGTTCTCGATGCTCATTTTGCCGGTTTTGCGCTTGCGGAAAAATTGCCGCGGGTAAACCTTCGGCTAACCTTCGAGGCGGTATCTTGTCGCCGGTTTTCCTTGCTGTGACGGGAAAGTCAGTTCACGCGTTGTTCTTTCACGTGTTCCCCGGAGTCCTCTTCGGGGGCCTGGAATACCCCGGGCGCCGCAGCCGGCGGATGCCGGACAACAGGAGGAAATCCGTGTCGAGAACCCGCACACCCTTGTTCGCCCTTCTCGCCGCCGCGGGATTGTTCGCGACCGTCGCCCCGGCCGCGACGGCGCAGCCCGAGCAGCGGCACGTGCTGCTCGTCTCGGTCGACGGCATGCACCAGTCGGACCTCGCCTGGTACACCGCGACCCACCCGCACTCGGCGCTCGCGAGCCTGGTGGCGCACGGCACGCAGTACACGCACGCGAACACGCCCGTGCCCTCGGATTCTTTCCCCGGCCTCGTCGCCCAGGTCACCGGCGGCAACCCCGCGACGACGGGCGTGTACTACGACGCCACGTACAACCACGCGCTGCTGCCCGCGGGCACCACGAACTGCGCCGGCGTGAAGCCGGGCACCGGCGTGGACTACACCGAGGATCTGGACCTCGACAAGAACTCCGTCGACGCCGGGCAGGGGCTCGCCGGGCTGCCCGCCAGTGTGCTGAAGATGACCGGGAACCCGCGCACGCTCATCGACCCGGCGAAGCTGCCGGTCGACCCCCGCACGTGCAAACCCGTTTACCCGCACCAGTACCTGCAGGTGAACACGGTCTTCGAGGTGGCTCGCCAGGCCGGGTTGCGCACCGCGTGGTCGGACAAGCACCCCGCCTACGAGATGCTGAACGGCCCGTCCGGCACCGGCGTGCAGGACCTGTTCACCCCGGAGATCAACAGCCAGGTGCCCAGCGGACCGGCCGGCGGCGACTGGACCACGGACAACGCCGCGACCCAGCAGTACGACTCGTACAAGGCCCGCGCGGTGCTCAACGAGATCGACGGCTACGACCACAGCGGCACCACGAAGGTCGGCACGCCGGCGGTGTTCGGGCTGAACTTCCAGTCGGTGTCGACCGCGCAGAAGCTGCCCGTCTCCGGCGGCCAGGCCGGCGGGTACACCGCCGGCGGCGCACCCGGCCCGGTCGTGCGCTCGGCGCTGGACTTCGTGGACCGGCAGCTGGGCGCGTTCACCGCGGAGCTCCAGCGCCGCCACCTCGACCAGAGCACCACCATCGTGCTGTCCGCCAAGCACGGCCAGTCGCCGATCGACTCGAACGCGCTGACCCGCATCGACGACGGCGCCCTGCTCGACGGTCTCAACGCGGCCTGGCGCGCGGCCCACCCGGGCGCCGCCGACCTCGTCGTCCAGTCGACCGACGACGACGCGATGCTGCTGTGGCTCAGCGACCGCTCGGCCGCGGCCACGACGTTCGCGAAGAACTACCTCCTCGCGCAATCGGGCATCGGCAACGGGGTCACCGGCGCGCCGAAGCCGTTCGTCCACTCCGGACTGACGACCGTCCACGCGGGAGCGGACGCCGCGCGCTACTTCGGCGTGCGCCCCGGCGACGCGCGGGTGCCCGACCTCGTCGGCATCACCGTGCCCGGAGTGGTGTTCACCGGCGGGCAGTCGAAGATCGCCGAACACGGCGGGGCGGCCGCCGACGACCGGTCCGTCCCCCTGGTCGTCAGCGGCACCGGGCGCGGGCAGAGCGTCGGCGGCGCGGTGGAGACCACGCAGATCGCCCCGACGATCCTGCGGCTGCTGCACCTCGACCCGCGGTCGCTCGCCGCGGTGCGCGAGGAAGGCACCCGCGTGCTGCCCGAACTCGACCGGTAGTGGGGCCGGCGCCCGCACCGCGAGTGCGGGCGCCGCACACCGGACGAAACAGGCGCCGCCGCACCCGGAGAATTCGACCGACTACATGGATGTAGATTTACTACATGCCTGTAGAAATTTCCGAAGGCGACCGCGTGGTGCTGGTGTCCGCGCGGGTCGGCGCCGGGCACGACGGTGCGGCTCGGGAGCTCGCCCGGTGGCTGGCCGAGCGCGGGGTGCGCGCCGACCGCGTCGACTTCCTCGACCTGCTGCCGGGCCGGCTCGGGCAGACGCTGTGCGGCGCCTACCACCGGCAGTTGCAGGTCGCCCCGCGCAGCTGGGACTGGCTGCTCGGGGCGCTCGGCTCACCGGCGCTCGCGGCAGTCGCCCGGCGGCTCGCGGCCCTCGCGTCCCCCGGGCTGGCCGAGGTGGTGGGCGACGACGCGCGGCTGGTCCTGTCGACCTACCCCCTCGCGACCCACGCGGCGGCGCACCTGCGGGCGCGCGGGCGGCTCGCGCCGGGGCTGGTGGCGTACCTGACGGATCCGTCGGTGCACCGCCTGTGCGTCAGCGCGCAGGCCGACCTGACCGTGGCGCCCAACGAGACCGCGGCACGGCAGGCCCGAGCCTGGGGCGCGGGGCGCGTGCTGGTCGCGCCGCCACTGGTCGCGCCCGCGTTCCGGCCGGTGGCCGGCGCGGCCGAGCGGACGCGGCTGAGGTTCGCGCACGGCCTGCCCTCGGATCGCGCGCTGGCCCTGGTCGTCTCGGGGTCCTGGGGCGTCGGCGAGGTCGAACGGACGGTGGCCGACCTGCGCGCCGACGGTTCGGCCGAGCCCGTGGTCGTGTGCGGCCGCAACGACGCGTTGCGCGCACGCCTGCGCAACGCGGGGCTCCGGCACGTGTTCGGCTGGGTGGACACGATGGCGGACCTGATGCGCGCCTGCGACGTCGTGGTCCAGAACGCGGGCGGGCTCACGACTTCCGAAGCCCTCGCGACCGGGCTGCCGGTGCTGACCTACCGCTGCCTGCCCGGCCACGGCCGCGCCAACGCCGCCGTACTGGACCAGGAGGGCACCGTGCCGTGGGTCCGGACACCGGACGCGCTGGGCCCGGCCTTGCGTGCCGCACTGGCCCGTGAAGCCGTGCCGGTCCTGCCGGTCGAGGTGGCCGGGTGATGCGCGTGGTGGTGGCGGGTGCGCTCGCGGCGCATGCCGCCCCGGCCGCGTTGTTCCTGCCGCGCCTGCGCACCGACGCGTTCGGTCCGGCCTTGCGTGCCGCGCTGGTCTGTGAAGCTGCGCCGGACCTGCCGGTGGAGGTGGCCGGGTGATCCGCGTGGTGGTGGCGGGTGCGCTTGCAGAACATGCCGTTCTGGCCGGGTTGTTGCTGCCGTCTATGGGTCACGACGCGTTCGGTCCCGCCTTGCGTGCCGCACTGGCCCGTGAAGCCGTGCCGGTCCTGCCGGTGGAGGTGGCAGGGTGATGCGCGTGGTGGTGGCGGGTGCGCTCGCGGCGCATGCCGCCCCGGCCGCGTTGTTCCTGCCGCGCCTGCGCACCGACGCGTTCGCCGGGGTGGGCGACCCCGGCCACGTCGCGCTCACCTTCGACGACGGTCCGCATCCGCGCTCGACCCCGCATTTCCTGGCCCTGCTGGCGAAAACCGGCACGCGGGCGACGTTTTTCGTGCTCGGGCGCGAGCTCGCCCGGTGCCCGGAGCTCGGGCGCGAGATCGTCGCCGCCGGGCACGAGCTCGCGGTGCACGGCTGGGACCACCGCTGTTTCCTGCGCCGGTTCCCGACGGCTCTGCACGACGACCTCGCGCGGACGGTCGAGCTGGTCACCGACGTCGCCGGCGTCGAGCCGCGGTGGCTGCGCGCGCCCTACGGGGTGTTCTCGGCCGGCTCCTTGGTCGCTGCGCGGAAGCTGGGCCTGCGGCCCGTGCTGTGGACCGCTTGGGGGTTCGACTGGGCCGCCCGCGCGACTCCGGCGTCGGTGGCCTCGACAGTCCACAAGGGACTTCGCCCGGGTGGCACGATCCTGTTGCACGACTCGGACGTCGCCGCCTCCACCGTCGGTTCGTGGCGGTCAGCGCTCGGCGCACTCCCGGTGATCCTGGCGCGCTGTGCGGAACGCGGTCTCACGGTGGGACCGCTGAACGAGCACGGGGTGGGCCGCGCACGAGGCCTGCTGGGCGGCTTCGATGTCGGCGTGCAACGCGATCGCGGCCTGCGCCCCGGCCCCGGCGGACCAGGCGCAGCAGCCGAGCACCACGGCGACCGCGATCGCGGTCAGCACCCCGCGGCGGCGCGGCGGTGACGTGGGGGTGTCGAGCAGCGCGCGCACCCGCTGCGGCACCGGTCCGCCCCCGGCGGCGAGCGCGTACGAGCCGCGGCTCCGGTCGGCCAGCGCGGCCTTGGCCACCGCCGTCGCGACCACGCGCCGGTCACCGACCCCGGACGCGGCGGCTTCGTCGGCCCAGCGCTCCATCGCGAACCGCACGGCCGTCGTCAGCGGGCGCACGAGGGGGTTGAGCGCCGCCGCGAGAACGCCGACCGCGGCATAGCCCGGGTGGCGCAGCCGAAGGTGTGCTCGCTCGTGCTGCAGGAGAGCCGCCCGTTCGCCGGGTTCGAGCGCGGCGAGCATCCCGGCGGACACGGCGATGCGGCCGCCGCGCCCGGCGATGGCGAAGGCCACGGGCTCCGCGCCCGGCAGGACCACCACTCCGCCTTCGCGGGAATGCTCGTCCAGCTCGGCGTGCACACGCCGGTACCACCGCCACTGGCCGTGGATCGCGCGCACCGCCGAGACCGCCGCGGCGATCAGCAGGGTGCAGCAGGCGATGGCCACCGGTGTCGGCACGGTGGCGGTGAACGTCGCGGGGGAGAAGTCGCCGAGCTCGGCGACCACCGGCAGCAGCGACAGGCCCGCGAGCGCACCCACGGCCAACGCGCCGGTGCTGCCCGCGGTGAACACCAGCGCGAGAAACGTCAGCAGCTGCGTCGCACCGCGGGGAGACAAGCGCGGCGCGAGCCAGCGCCCCACCGGCCACGACGCGGCCGGCAGGACGAGCGGAACGAGCAGGCCGGTGCCCACGGTCTCAGTCGCCTTCGCGGTCGTGCTGGAGCAGCTGCAGCAGCGCCTGCTCGTCGTCGGCCGACAGGTTCGACACGAACCGGGCCAGCACGCTCTCGCGGTTGGCCTCCCCGTCGAGCACCGCGCGCATCCGCCGTGCCGCGAGGCCAGGGGCGTCTTCCGCCGGGCTGTAGACGAACATGCGGCCCCGCTTCTCCCGCGTGACGACGTCCTTCTCGTAGAGCCGGGACAGGATCGTCACCACGGTGGTGTAGGCGAGCGAGTCGTCGCCGAGCCGTTGCCGCACGTCCGCCGCGGAGGCCGCCCCGTGCTGCCAGAGCACGGCCAGCACCTCGGCCTCGAGCTCACCAGGTCCCCTGCGCATGAGGCAAATCTACACTGGTGTCGTAGTTCACGGTGCCGTCGGCGGCCGGGACCGGAGTGAGGTGGCGAAGAAGTCACGCTGGTCGGGCTGAAGGTAGCGGGTGAGGTTGCCGGGCATGGTGGGCAGGAGCTTGTCCGGCCCGATGCCCGGCGCGTCGGGCCGGTAGCTGTTGAACGTGACCATCGGCGAGTGGATGTCGAGCTCCATGCCCTGCTGGACGCCGGCCTGGACCATGGCGTCGGCGAGGGTGTGGAGGGTGAGCCCGGTGCCGCCGACGTAGAGGAGGTTGCCGGCGCGGTCGGTGCCGAGGCCCGAGCGCCAGGTGTACTGGAACTGGTTCGACGCGCTGCCCCAGTGGCCCGCCGGGTTGAGGTCGAGGCCGGGGACCGGGGCGCCGTGGTCGATCACGAGGTCGAGGTTCTGGCGTACGGCGGTGAGGTGCGGGTTCATCGTGGCGTCGCGGCCCCACTGGGCCACGGAGACGCGCCCGGTGTCGTCGATCACGACGGACGCCATGCCGTTGTGCAGGGGTGCGACGGTGGTCCCGTCGAGGTAGTAGCCGCCGTTGCAGTCCTTCAGCTTGAACCCGGAGTTGAACGCGGCCACGAGCGAGCTGCGCATTTCGGCGGGAATCGCGGCCGGGCCCGGCCCGCCCGGGTCTTTCGTGCCGGAGAACAATTGCGTGCGCACCAGCGACTGGTTCAGCCACGCGACTCCGGCGACGACACTCGCGTGGGCCGGATCGGGCTGGATGAACGTCGTGTATTCGGCGACCTGGCCGCCGCCGCTGCGCGCGCCCGGGAGCCATTCGCCTGCACCGGCCGCCGCGGACGGGCCGACGGGCAGGTTCCGCGGGCGCGGCCCGGGTCCGTTGACGGCCAGTCCGCCCAGCGAGGGCAGGTCCCCGGCCGACGGCGGCGCGCTCGAGGGCGGGTGGCGGGTGAACCACCAGTTCTCGACGGCGTTGACCACACCGCCGAGACCGATGTCCCGCAGCCAATCCACGGTCCGGACCGACACGCTCGCGTCGCCGGGGTAGGTCAGCGCGTAGCCGTAGGTGCCGGCCGGGTAGGCCAGCAGGGCAGCGATCACCAGCAGCACGATCCGGCGCCGGCGGCGCTTCGGCCGCGGCGGCGCGGGTGGCTGCCGGGTCGCCTGCTGCGGCGGACCGGGGTGCGGCGGAACCGGGTGCGGAAAGAGCTGATCGGCGGACATGTCCGCAAGTTATTCCGGGCCCGGTGCACGCCCGGAAAGCCGCGGGTTAGGGAGAGGAAAAAACGGTTTCGCCGCTGAACGCGAACCGATTTCACCGGGGTCGTCGACAACAAAACATTCGGCCCAGGTTAGCGGGAGGCAAAATGATCGTGGTGCGCACCGGAACCCGGGAATGCGGATATTGTCGGGGCATGGCCCGAGTTCTCCTCGTCGAAGACGACCGCACCATCGGTGAGGTCCTGCACACGAGCCTGACCCAGCACGGGCACGAAGTCGCGTGGCACACGCAGGGCCGCACCGCCCTGCACGACGCCGCGAAGCAGCCGTGCGACCTGGTCCTGCTCGACCTCGGCCTGCCCGATCTCGACGGCACCGAGGTCTGCCGCGAGCTGCGCGGCGCGTTGCCCGCGTGCGTGATCGTGATGCTGACCGCGCGCGCCGACGAGATGGACGTGGTGGTGGGCCTCGAAGCGGGCGCGGACGACTACCTCGTGAAGCCGGTGCCGCTCGGCGAGCTGCACGCGCGCCTGCGGGCGCACCTGCGGCGCCATTCGACCGACCGGAGCCTGGGCGAGATCACCCTCGGCCGGCTGAAGATCGATCCGGCGGCGCGGCGGGTCACTGTGGACGGTGGCGAGCTGGCCTTGCGCGCCAAGGAGTTCGAGCTCCTGCTGCGGCTGGCGCAGGAACCGGGCAACGCCGTGAGCCGGGAGACGCTGATGGCCGACGTCTGGGACGCGCACTGGTTCGGCTCCACCAAAACGCTCGACGTCCACATCGCGACGCTGCGGCGCAAGCTGGCCGACGCCGGCGCGCCGGGCCCGATGCCCGAGATCGCCACCCTGCGCCGGCACGGCTACCGGCTCGAGGAACCGGAAGGGTGAGCGCGTGCGCCGCCGCATCGTCCTGACGACGGTGCTCGCCGCGTTGGTCGCGATCGGGTTGTTCGGGGTCCCGCTGGCGGTCGCCGTGGCGCGGTACTTCGTCACGGCCGAGCGCGCCGAGCTGGAACGCGCCGCCGACTCCTACGCGCTCGACGTCTCGGGCGACATCCTGCGTCACCGCACCCCGGACCGGACGCCGAGCACCGAAGACCCCACCTCGGTCGCGGTGTACAGCCCCCAGGGCACGTTGCTCGCCGGCGCCGGCCCGGCCACGCTCGCCGAGGCCGGGGAAGCGGCGGGCGCCGACGGCGTCGTCCCCGCGGACACCGCCGACGACCTCGTGGTGGTCGTGCCCATCGACGACGACGGAACGGTCGTCGCGCTCGTCCGCGCCGCCACCGCGCGGACCGAGGTCTACTGGCACACCGGCCTGACCTGGCTCGGCATGGCGGGCCTGGCCGTCGTCGCGCTGCTGTCGGCCTACCTGGTGGCCCGCCGTCAGGCGCGCCGGCTGGCGCGTCCGCTCGAGAAGCTGTCGGCGACCGCGCGGGACCTGGGCGACGGCGACTTCAGCATCCGCGCGGACCGGGCGGGCATTCCCGAGATCGACTCCGTCGGGGAGTCCCTCGACTCCACCGCCGTCCGGCTCGACGACCTGCTCGCCCGGGAACGCGCTTTCTCCGCCGACGCCTCCCACCAGCTGCGCACGCCGCTCGCCGGACTTCGCCTGCAGCTGGAAGCCGCGCTGGAGAACCCTCATGCGAACCTGCGTGACGTGGTCGAGGCCGGCGTCGCGACCACCGGGCGGCTCGACCGGACCGTCACCGACCTGCTCGCCCTGGCCCGCGACACCCCGCCGGTCCGCGCCGCCACCGCCGCGGCCGACGAGCTCGCCGCCATCGAGCTGGAGTGGGCGCCTGCCCTGGCCGACCACGGGCGCGCGCTCGTGCTCACCGTCGAGCCCGTCGTCGCGGGCGCGCAGCTGTCCGGCCCGGTGCTGCGGCAGATCATGACTGTGCTGCTGGACAACGCATTGCGCCACGGCGCCGGCACGGTCACGGTCACCGCCCGCGACGCCGGCGACGTGCTCGCCGTCGACGTCGCCGACGAAGGCGAGGGGATCACCCCGGGCACCGACGTGTTCCACCGCCGCTCTCCGGGCGCCCGGGGGACGGGGATCGGCCTCGCGCTCGCGCGCCGCCTGGCCGAAGCCGAAGGCGGGCGACTGCGCGTGACTCGCCCGCAGCCCGCCGTCTTCACGCTGCTGCTGCCGCTCGAGCCCTGACCGAAGCTACTACGTTCGTGTAGAATTTCGGCGAGAGTTTCGGACCCCAGCTCGGCCGGGAGGAACCATGACCGCAGACGAGTCCCGCGCGGAGCGGGCGCCCGAGGGCATCCGCTGTTCCGACGCCGAGCGCGAAACCGCCGCCACGGCGCTGCACGCGGCCGTCGGCGAAGGCCGGCTGTCCCTGGCCGAAGTCGAGGACCGCACCGCGACGATCTACGCCGCCCGCTTCCGCCATGAGCTCGACGCGGTCCTCGCCGACCTGCCACGTTCCGCCGCGCCCGCCCCCGCCTCCGGCTGGCGGCCCGTGCTGACGCTCGCCGCCCACCAGCTGGCCGCCGACTTCACGACCCTCACCGGCCGCAGCGCCACCGCCGGCTCCCGCCGCCGGGCCTTCCTCATCGCGGCCACCGTCCTCACCTTCGTGGCGCTGCTCCTCCTCGCCGCCCACGGCATCACCGACGACGGCCCCCACCACGGCTTCGGCCACGACTGACCGTGGCCGGTCAGCGGTCCGGTTGTTTGTCCTTTGTGGACGCTCGGGCGACCAGCACCACGACGGCCGCGACGCACACCAACGGCGCAACCCCGGCGACCGCGCGCGCCATGATCACCGGCACCCCCGCGTGGGCAACCGGACCACCCACCGGCCCCGGCGGCGGGGTGAACCGCAGACGCGCGTCCAGGTGGTGCCAGCGGGTCACTTCGAGGTAGATGATGCGCCAGCTGCCCACCCACGCCGCCCCGGCTACCGCAAGCAGCCACCACAACCCCCGGCGGGTCATGGCGTGCGTTCGAGCAGCGCTGCCCGCAGCTTGGGCGCGGGGCGGCCGGGCATGCCAAGCACTGCAACGCCGGTGCGGCTCGCGCCGGCGGGGAGACCCGGCGGCAAGCCTTGGCGGCTCATGGTGTGCGTTCGAATAGCGCGGCCCGCAGTGTCGGCGCGGAGATGCCGACGGTCGCCAGGATCGGTGGGCACGAGGCCGCCAGGCGTGCCGACCACGACGGCGCCGAGGTGGTTGGCGCAGGCGGGGAGACGCGACGAAAAGCCCTGGCGGGTCATGGTGTGCGTTCGAGCAGCGCTGCCCGCAGCGTCGGCGCGGAGATGCCCAACGCTGCCAGGATCGGCGGCACCAAGCCCTCAGGCGTGCCGACCACGACGGCGCCGAGGTGGTGCGCGCCGGCGGGGGACACGCCGCGGCGTCCGGCCTCGGTGACGGCGGCCTGGAGGCAGGATCGGGCCCGGCCGGTGATCGGGAGGTGGCCGGGGAGCTTCGGGTGGCGTCGGGTGCGCGGCGAAGGTGCCGGGAAGGGGCCGAAGTTGGCCTCGACGGCTTCGCGGACCGCGTCCAGGTCGATGCCGATCGCGGCGAGGGCGGCCGCGTCCACGTTGGCGAACGGGGGGCGCGGCCCGGCCAGGAGGCGGTCGGTCTGGGTGGCCACTCCGGCGGGGGTCAGGCCGTACTCGCGGGCCACCTCGCCCACACGGGTCGGGGCGTCCGCGACCGCGAACAGCAGGTGCTCGGAGCCGATCCCGGGATGGCCGAGCGCGCGGGCGCGTTCCTGGGCCGTCCGGACCAGGGCGCGGGCGTCGTCGGCGAACTGCCGGTTCCTCATTTCGGCCCCCGGATTCTGCGGCCGTGCTTGCGGTGCACCGTCTGCTTGCTCACGCCGAGCCGGGCCGCGATGTCCTGCCACGACCACCCCGACAAGCGCGCCCGATCCACCTGCAGCGTCTCGAGTTCCTCGGTCAGCGCCCGCAACGCCGCCACCGCCCGCAGCCCGACGTCGGGGTCGGAACTGGCCGCGCTCTCGGCGATCTCTGCTCGTGTCTTCATATCGTCAACATAAGCTGACGACACCCGAGGTGTCAACATAAGCTGACGATCGCCCGAAAAGGGCCGGCCGGAACGAACGGCCGGCCCCCGGGATCAGGCGCCGCTTCGGGCCGGCGCCGCGTGGTGGCGGCTGATGTTGCGTTCCAGCAAACCGAGCGACTGCGCGACCCCGACCCCGTCGGCGCCGAGCTCGGGGAGCCGCCCGTCGTCGTGGCGCAGGCGGATGAGGGCGTTGTCCATGGCCTCCTGCGCGGCGAACAGGCAAGGCGTGCTGTAGATCGCGACGTCGACCCCGAGCGCCGACAGCTCAGGCAGGGACAGGCGCGGCGACTTGCCGCCCGCGATCTGGTTGAACAGCAACGGTTTGTCGCCGATCACCGTCCGGATCTCCGTGATGGCCCCGGCGGAGCGGACGCCGTCGATGAGGACCACGTCCGCGTCGGTCCGGGCCAGGGCTTCGGCGCGGCGGAGGATCTCGTCGTGCTCGGTGGCGTCCGTGCGGGCGACGACAACGAGATCCCGGCGGGCGGACAGCACGAGGTCGAGCTTCTCGAGGTACTCCTCCAAAGGCAGGACCTGCTTGCCGTCGACGTGGCCGCACCGGCGGGGCCGCTTCTGGTCCTCGAGGATGACGCCGGACGCGCCGAGCTGCTCCAGCTGCTGCACGACGTGGCCCGCGACCTCGGGGTCGACGTACCCGTCGTCGATGTCGACGAGCAGGTGGTGGCGCGGCAGCGCCAGGCGCAGCCGCTGCACGAAGGCGACCATGTCGGGCCACGCGATGAACCCGATGTCGGGCAGCCCGTAGTGGGACGCGGCGAAGCCGAATCCCGAGACGAACAGTCCGTCGTAGTGCTGCGCCGCGACCGACGCGGAGAACATGTCGAAGACGCCGATGAGCGGGGTGATCGAGTCCGAGCGAATGGCCGAACGAAGGCTTTCGCCGTGACGCACCTTGATCTCCTTGGAATGGGATGTGGATGATCTTGGTACCGATGGTGGCCGGGGCCGGGTTAACGGCTCCCTATCGTGCGGAAGGCTTGCGGCAAGACGGTTTCCTCGATCGGGTGGTGTTCGGCGTACCCTCCGAGCGGGTGAGCCGCGGTTACCGCGCGACGACCTCCGCGACCTTGCTGAGCGGCTCGGACAACGCGTCCACCGCGGCCGCGAACTTCTTGATCTGCTCCTGCGTCAGCTCGGTGTACAGCTTGAACGTGTCCCCCGTGCGCTGGGCGTCCAGCAAGGTCTGCACGGCCGCGAACCGCGTGTCGAGTGTTGCCACCAGCGCGGGGTTGCGCTGCGTCAAGACCGGGCGCAGGGCCTGGATCGCACCCTTGGAACCGTCCACATTGGCTTGGAAGTCCGACAGGTCGGTGTGGGAGAACGCTTCTTCCTCGCCGGTGATCTTGCCCGTCGCGACTTCGTCGAGCAGGCTCTTGGCCCCGTTGGCCAGATCCAGCGCGCTCAGCCGCAGCGCGGACGCTTTCTGGCCGAGGGTCGTGACGTCGGCGACGAGCCGGTCGGCGATCGCGGCGGAGTCCGGCCGCAACCCGGTGACCCACAGGTCCTTCTCCAGGCGGTGGAAGCCCGTGAACCGCTGCCCCGGCTGGAGGTCGGCCTCGCGCACGTCGACGGCCGGGTCGAGATCGCCGAACTTGGCCGCGACCGGTTCGATCCGCTCGTAGTAGACGCGGGTCCGGGCGTACTGGGCCTTTGCGGCGGCGACGTCGTGGGCCTTGACCGCCGTGGCGAACTTGCGGGTTTCTTCGGCGAACGCGCCGGTCTGGACGGAGACGTAGCGGGCGTAGCCGCGCGCGGCCTCGGCGAGCTGGGCGTTGGCGTCGGTGCCCTTGGCCGCTCCGCCGGTGACGGTGAACGGGCCGCGGATGCCGGCGCCGGCCATCCCGGGTTTGCAGGCCGTCTGGTAGGTGCCGCCGTCGGCGATCTCCACGATCAGGCGCCGGGTCAGCCCGGGCGCGATGTTCTCCACTTCGCCCATGATCCGATCGCCGTCACCGTAGAGGTAGAACTCGGTGACTTTCGTTCCGTGGTTGGCGATCTGGAACGTCAGGTTCCCCGCCGGCGCGCTCGTCGCCGACACCTGGCACGCGGAGTCCGAGGCGGTGACCGTGATCGGCGCGGCCGGCGTGCCGTTCGCCGCGGAGGGCGGTGCGCCGCCGCACGCCGAGACGAGCGCGGCCAGCGTCGCGCCCGCGCTCACTGCCGGGCCGGTCCGTCCGGTCTTGACCATCGTCACTCCTTCGGGTCGCGGGCCGCGGCCGGCTGCGCGGTCGCCGTCGTACGGGACTTGTCGCGCGCGGGGCGCAGGAACAGCGGCAGGACGATCGCGACGTAGGCCACCCAGGCGATCGCCTGCAGAACCGTGGTCTGCTGGGAGTAGTTGAAGATGCCCTTGAGCAACGCGCCGTACCACGAGGTCTCGGGCACCACGGCCGATGCGTCGAACGCCAGCGTGGACAGCCCGGGAAGGAAAGCGCCCTCCTGCAGGTCGTGCAGCCCGTATCCCAGGACCCCGGCGGCCACGAACACCAGCAGAACTCCGGTGACCTTGAAGAACTTGCCCAGGTCGAACCGCAGCGCGCCGCGGTAGAGCAGCCAGGCCAGCGCCACCGCGATCACGATCCCGGCCGTGAAACCCAGCAGCGGCAAGGCGGTGTCGCCGCGCGCGGTCTGCACCGACGCGTAGAAGAAGACCGACGTCTCCAGGCCCTCCCGCCCCACCGACAGGAACGACACGAGCACGATCGCCGCGGGCCCCAGCTTCAGCGCGTTCTCCATCTTCCCGCGCAGCTCGGCCGAGATGTGCCGGGCGGCCGTGCGCATCCAGAAGATCATCACCGTGACGAACGCGACCGCCACGATCGACAGCACACCCCCGACCAGTTCCTGGTGCTCGAAGGTCAGGTTCGCCGTGGTGTAGGTGAGCACGGCGCCCACGGCCACGGACAACACCACCGCCGCCACGACGCCGGGCCACACCCAGCGCAGCGCCGCCCGCCGGTCGGTCTTGACCAGGAACGCCACCAGGATGCTCACGACGAGCGCCGCCTCGAGCCCCTCGCGCATCCCGATCAAGAGGCTGGAGAACAACACTGCGCGGCTCCTCGGGGTCACTCGACGGTCGGACCCCGCCAGTCTTTAGGTAAGCCTCACCTGAAATCCAGGCTGCGGCCGCCGATTTGTCCAGTTTTTTAATCGGGACAAATCGGACGAGAACACGAGGCTCCCATCGGCCGAGGAGGATCCATCGTGGAGCGACGAAGGGCGCGCATCAGCCCGGGCAAAGACGCGTCCTCGGCTGCGCGCCTCCCGAACTCCGGAGCCCGGCCAGGTCCTCGCGATGCGGTGCTCGGTCGGCCACACTGGACCGATGCACTACGTCCGCCGGGTGCCCGCGCCGCCGCTGGACCGGTTCGTCGACGACGTCTACTGCCTGACCGGGGTGCCGCGCCACCGTCGGATGATCGTGCCGCCGATGCCGTCGGCGCACTTGTTCCTCAACCTGGGCGCGCCGTTCCTGCTGCGGGATTCCGACCCCTCGATGCCGGTGGTGCCGGTCCTCGGCGGGTTGTTCGCGGGGGTGTGGACCAGGCGGTTCCTCGTCGAGTACCCCGGCCTGGTGCGGCTGGTGGGGGTGCACTTCAAGCCGTGGGGGATCTCGCCGTTCGCCAGGGTGGCGGCGAACGAGCTGCGGGACCGGTGGGTGCCGGCCGACGCGGTGTGGCCGCGGTCGGTGGATCGGCTTCGTTACCACCTCGGCGACCTCACTTCGGACACCGAGATGCTCCGCGTGCTGGAGGAAGAGCTGCGCTCGGCGCTGGCCGAGGGCCCGCCGCGCGGGCTCGATCTGGTTCAGCACACCGCCGGGCGCCTGGCGGCCGCCGGCGGGGCGATCCCGGTCGGGGCGCTGAGCGGTTCGGCCGGGGTGAGCGTCAACCACCTGGCCACGCAGTTCAAGGCGCACGTCGGCCTCACCCCGAAGCGGGTCGCGCGGATCTACCGCTTCGCGCGGCTGATCCTGTCGGTCGACGCGCGGGGGCCGGTCGACTGGCCGGGTCTCGCGCACACGGCGGGCTATTTCGACCAGGCGCACCTCAGCCGGGAGTTCAAGGACTTCACCGGCCACACCCCGACGGAGTACCTGGCTCTGCGGCGGCGGATCCCCGCCGAGCGGGACTTCCCGCCCGACCACGGTCCGATGCCGGCCGAGTGAATTTTTACAAGCCCGCGGCCACGGGCGGACGGCAAGATCGGCGCGAGGCGACCCGAGGAGTGAATGTGGGCACGGTGATCATGAACAGCGTGGCGTCGGTGGACGGCTTCATCGCCGACGAGAAGGACGACGTCGGTCCGCTCCACGACTGGTACTTCAGCGGTGACGACCCGATCATCGACCGCGGCGGAGGCGAAGACGAGGCAGGCTTCGACCATTCCGGAGCCGGAAACGCCTTCAAGGTTTCAACCGCTTCGGCCGATTACGTCCGGTCGACGTGGGCGACGATCGGCGTGATCGTGATGGGCCGCCACCTGTTCGACCTCGTGAACGGCTGGGAGGGCAAACCGCCCGCGGGCGAGCACGTGGTCGTGGTGTCGCACCGGCCCAAACCCGAGGGCTGGCACCCCGAGGCGTCCTACCACTTCGTCGACGGCGTGCCGGCCGCGATCGACAAGGCCCAGGAGCTCGCCGGCGACCGGACCGTCGCGGTCAACGCCGGCGAAGTCGGCGGCCAGATTCTCGCGGCCGGCCTCGTGGACGAGGTGGCGATGGACGTCGTCCCGGTGGTTTTCGGGTCGGGCAAACGCTTCTTCGGCGGCATCGACAGCCGGCACCTCCTGGACGACCCCCACGTGGTCATCCCCAGCGACAGGGTTCTGCACCTCCGGTACAAGGTGCGCCGCTAGGTCCGGTGCCCGGTGCGGCTCAGGCGAAGCGGGCGGCCAGCTCCTTGGCCTTGGTGACGGCGTCCTCGTGCGCCCGGGCCAGGGACGCTTCGTACCGGCGGACAGCTTCCGGCCCCCACGCCCGTTTCACGGCGGAGGTGAGCTCGGCGATGATGAACTCGACCTCGGTGATGCCGAAGTAGGTGGCGAAAAGCGTGGTCAGGTAGGGGACCACGAAATCCCCGCCGTCACGAGGGGTGCCGGGCCGGTAGGTGCTGCCGCGGCTGGAGACGACCACCACCGGCGTGCCCGCGGCGGAGGGCCGCTCACCGATGATGCGACCGGGGACCATCACCTGGTCGATCCAGGCCTTGAGCGTGCTGGGAACCGTGAGGTTGTACATCGGGGCGGCGATCAGGACGACGTCGGCCTGTTCGAGCTCACGGGCCAGCGTGGCCCGCAGCGGGTCCTCGTTCCCGGCGGTGAACCCGTCGTCGGTGATGTGGGGGAGCGGGTCGGCGGCCAGGTCGCGGTGGATCACCGTTCCGTCGGGGTGCTGGGCCTCCCACTCGCCGCGAAAGGCGGCCGTCACGGCACGCGAGGTGGACGCGTCGCCGGGCCAGATCGAGCTGTCGAGGTGCAGGAGCGTGGGCATGTACTGGTGACTTTCGGTGCGATCGAGCGGTTTTTTCGGCAGCCGCCGTGGCCACCAGCCTGCCTGGCGCCCGGCAGGCTGGTGGGGGCGAGCTCAGGCTGCGACGTGGTAGCGGCTGGTGATGGCGACGCGGTTGAAGGCGTTCATCACCGTGACCAGCCAGGAGACCGCCGAGATCTGGTCTTCGGTGAGCTCGGCTGCGGCGGCCGCGTAGTCCTCGTCGCTGACGTGTCCGTCCGCGACGCGGGTGATCGCCTCGGCCAGGCGCAGAGCGGCGCGGTCCGTCGCCGAGAAGTAGCCGGTCTCCTCCCACGCGGGCAGCACGGCGATCCGGTCGGGGTTCTCGCCCTTCTTGAGCGAGTCACGGGTGTGCATGCGCAGGCAGAACGCGCAGCCGTTGATCTGGGAGGTGCGGATCCGCACCAGCTCGACCAGGAGCGGGTCGAGCCCGGCCGCGACGGCGCCGGCGTCCGCCTCCGTCGAAAGGGCGATGAGGGCCTTGTAGGAGGCCGGGTGCTGCTTGTCGATGCTGACGCGCTGGGTGTTCGTCACAGTTGCTTCGATTCCTTCGTGTGGTCCGAGCCGCGCCCTCCGGGCGCGTCGTGCGTTCTCGGCAGGGAGACGAGGCAGCCCCTCCGGACGTGACAGCTCAGACCCGCGAAAGTTTGTCCGGGTTCAGGACCCTGCGGTACGCCGTGATCAGACCGTCCGTGATCTGCACCGTGTCGACGGAGTACACGCTGCCGTCGCGGCGGAACACGAGACCGAGCTCGCCGCCCACCTCGACGAGATCGATCCGGTCCGGACGCCACTGGTGACCCACGCGCACCATCACCTCGGCGATGCGCTCGCCGCCGTGGATGAGCTTGCGTGCGGCCGAGACCTTGCCGCCGCCGTCGGTGACGTAGACGGCGTCGGGGTGCAGGAGCCGGACCAGGCCGGCCAGGTCGCCGGATTCGTAGGCGGCGCGGAAGGTCGCCAGCACCCGTTCACGCTCGGCTTTCGTTGCCTGCGAAGGGGACTGCTTCGCCTTGGCCACCCGCCGCCGCGCCCGCGAGGCGAGCTGCCGGGCCGCCGGCACGGAGACGTCCAGCACCTCTGCGATCCGCCCGAACTCGAAAGCGAAGACGTCGTGCAGGACGAAGGCCACCCGCTCCGGCGGGCTCAGCTCCTCCATGACGAGCATCATCGCCGCGCCGACGGACTCGTCGACGAGCACCGGCTCCGAAGCGTCCGGTCCCGTCAGCAGCGGCTCCGGCAGCCACGGCCCGACATAGGCCTCCCGGCGCGACCGGGCGCTCTTGAGGATGTCGTACGACCGCCGCGCGGCGACCGTGACCAGCCAGGCCCGCAGGTCCTCGACCTCGCGCAGATCGGAGCCGGCGGCCCTCAGCCACACGTCCTGGGCCACGTCCTCGGCGTCGGCGACGCTTCCCAGCAGCCGGTAGGCCACGCCGAAGACCGCAGGCCGATGCGTCTCCCACTCGGCGCCGAGCCTGTCCTCCTGCTCGGACAGTCCGGGCGCATGCCCATCACCCATGCAGACCGCAACCTCCTCCGGCACGTGGGGCCAGCGTACCCATCCGAATCCGGATGATCGCCGGACAGCCCGTGCCGCCGGTGGTCACCAGTTGATGTCGTAGGGGAAGAAAACCTCGTCTTCCGGCGCGGTCTTGCGGGCGGCCAGGACCGTGGTCGCGGTCGCGCCGGCCGGCACGCGCAGCGGCGGGTTTTCCTGCTCGATGGTGTCGGCCACGACCTTGGCCACCTCCTCGGGCGTCACGACGTCGCCGCGGGTCTTGGGCAGCTCGTCGAACAGGGGACCGTAGGGGTCGTCGTCGGTGCGGTAGACCTTGGCTTTCGCGCCGCCGTCGGTGGCGACCACACCGGGCTGGACGAGGCTGACTTTCACGCCGAAGTGGCCGGTTTCGATGGCCAGCACCTCGGCCATGGCTTCCACCGCCCACTTGCTCATCCCGTACGGGCCGATGATCGGCAGCACCATCCGGCCCTGGATGCTGGAGAGGAACACCAGGTGGCCGGAGCCGCGTTCGCGCATACCAGGCAGAGCGGCCTGGACGACGCGCAGCGCGCCGAGTGCGTTCAGGTCGAACAGCCGCGCGACCTCGGACACCGGGACGGTCTCCAGCGGCGCGCGCATGGTCTCGCCGGCGTTGTTGACCACGACGTCGATCCGGCCCGCGGCCTTGATCGCCGCGTCGACGCTGGCCTGGTCGGTGACGTCGAGCCGGAGCCGCTCCGCGAGGGGCAGATCGGCCAGGTTCTCGGGGTTGCGGGCGGTGCCGATGACGCGGTGGCCACGGCCGGCGAGCTCCAACGCCATGGCGCGGCCGATTCCCTGGGAGGCGCCGGTGATGAGGATGGACGACATGTCTGGATCTCCAGTTCGCAGAGTGGTTGGGGAGAGTCACGGCGGCGGACGACACCTCGCCGCGACCCCAGCGTCGGTCTCGTCGGCGACGCTACCACGTATGTATGTCGGACGACATAATTTGAGCCACCCGGCAGAGTGATCCAGCCGACCCGCCGGGTCAGTCGCGGGGCTTGGTGACCGCCTGCGCGCGGCTCGCCACGACGTCGCGGACCGCGTCGAACGGTTCGGTGCTGCGCAGCGCGCGGGAGGTCACCATCGCGCCCTCGACACCGGCCACTGTCGCGTGGGCCAGCTCGCGGGCGCCGGCCGCGTCGGCACCGAGCACGACGAGCTGGAGCGCCAGGGTCTCGACCATGAGGAAGAACGCGCGCCGGCTGGCGGCACCCAGTTCCTCGGAGGAATCGCCGATCTCGATCACCAGCGGGGCGATGGTGCACCCACGCCCATAACCGCTGGTCTGCATGCCCTCACGGGCCAGGTCGACGTAGGCCCGCACCAGATCCTCGGCCGTGGCGGCCTCCCCGGCGAGCCGGTTGATCATGTCGACCTGCTCGCGGGTGTGCTCCTCGGCCGCTTCGGCGGCCATCTGCACCTTGCCCTCGGGAAAGTGGTGGTAGATCGACCCGCGCGGGGAGGCGCTGCGCTCGACCACGTCGGACAGCGCCATGGCGCTGTAGCCGTGTTCGCGGATGAGCTGGCGGGCGGCCCCGACCATGCGCTGCTTGGTGTCTGAACGTCGAGCCATGACCCGAGTCTACCGCTTTCCATGTATGACGAACGACATATTGAGTGGCACGGGAGACTATGACGTGCGACATAATCGGGGCTCTGCACAGGTCGATCACGAGGAGTCCCGCCATGAGCCGTAACGTGCGTTTCCACCGGATCGGTGGTCCCGAGGTGCTGCAGTTCGAAGAGGCGCCCGAGCCGGAGCCGGGTCCCGGCGAGGTGCTGATCCACACCCGCGCGTGGGGGCTCAACCGGGCGGACGCGCTGTTCCGCCAAGGGCTGTACAGCGTCAGCCCGGTCTTCCCCGCCGGCCTGGGTTACGAAGCCGCGGGCGTGATCGCGGCCGTCGGCGACGGGGTCGACGGGCTTCGGGTCGGCGAAGCCGTCAGCGTTCTGCCCGCGTTCAACCTGCTCGACTACCCGATGCACGGCGAAGCGGTTCTCGCGCCCGCACACGCCGTCGTGGCCCACCCCGAAGAACTCTCCTTCGAGCAGGCGGCCTCGACGTGGATGCAGTACATCACCGCCTACGGTGGCCTGGTGGAGATCGCCGGGACGCAACCCGGGGACACCGTGGTGATCTCGGCCGCGTCCAGCAGCGTGGGCCTCGCGGCCATCCAGACCGCCCGGCGGGCGGGGGCGAAAACCGTGGCGCTGACCCGTACCAGCGCGAAGCGGCAACAACTTCTGGACGCCGGCGCGGACGTCGTGATCGCCACCGCCGAAGAGGACGTCGTCGCCCGGATCCGGGAGCTGACCGACGGCCGGGGCGCAAGGGTCATTTTCGACGCGGTCGGCGGCCCGGTCCTCGCGACGTTGGTCGAAGCCGCTGCCGACAACGCGATCCTCGTCGTCTACGGCGTGCTCGACTTCACGCCCGCGACCGTGAACGTGATGGCGTTGCTGCTCAAGCGGCTCACCGTCCGCGGCTTCGGGGTCATGGAGCTCGCCTCCGACAGCCGCCGTCTGGCCGCCGCGGTGGACCACGTTCGCGAGGGCATTGTCGCCGGGGACTTCATTCCCGTCGTCGACAAGGTGTTTCCGATGGACGACTTCGCCGAAGCGCACCGCTACCTGGAGGCCGGCAACCAGGTCGGCAAGGTCGTTGTCGCGGTTTCGCCCGGGAACCCGGAGACTGGACCGCGCAAGTGAACCAGCGCTCGTCAGGTTCCGAGGCCGCGCCGGGCAACGCTCTGGTTCTGGGCGGCGGTGGCCCGGTGGGGGCGTCGTGGACCTCGGCTCTGCTGAACGGATTGCGGGCTGCCGGAGTCCCGCTGGCCGAGTCCGATGTGGTCATGGGGACGTCGGCCGGCTCGGTGGTCGGTGCCTGGCTGACGATCCAGCCCGACGGCCTCGCGGAAGTTCCGGCTCTGATGCGTGAACGTGCCACCTGGCACGCGAAAAACGCGTCAGCCGGGCGCCCGGACACCCAACTGTTCGAAGCGCTCGTGACGGATGCCGAGAAAGGTTCGGCGGGGGCGGTCGGCCGGGCCGCGATGGTGGCGATGCCACCGATTTCCGTTGACCGGGCTGAAGATCTGTGGCAGGCGATGCTGCCCGCGGGCCCGTGGTCGCCCCGGCTGCGGATGATGTCGGTGAACGCCGGTACCGGCCAGGCGCGGGCTTGGTCGGCTTCCGACGGCATTCCCCTCGCCGTCGGGGTCGCCTGTTCCACCGCGGCCCCCGGTGTCGCTCCGCCGGTCACGGTGGACGGCGGGGTCTGGCTGGACGGGGGAGTGCGGACCGGCACCAACGCCGACCTGGTCGTCGACCTGCGCGCCGAGACCGCCGGTGCTCGGGGCTCGGAGCCGGGCCGGGTGCTCGTGGTCGCACCGTTGGCAGCCCAGGACCTCGAGCGCGAAGAGGCATTTCTGGTCGAGCGGGGCTACCGCGTCCGCGTCGTCGTCGCGGACCCGTTTTACCGCGCGCCGGTGGATTTGCTCGATCCGCGCTTCATCGACGTCGGGGCCACGGCGGGTGCCGAGCAGGCACGTGACCTGGCTCCGGAACTGCTCGCTTGGTGGAAGGGCTGATCCGGCACGAAGGTCACGTCAGGCGCCTCGACGGGAGCAAGCTCGCTCCCGTCGAGGCGCCCGACGTGGTGTGTCGTGAAGCGGTCAGAGGACGGGGTGCTGTCCGCGGACCGGGCTCAGCGTCTCCAGCACCGAGGCGAGGTGCAGGATCGTGGACTCCGCGTACCAGGAGGCCGCCAGTTGCACGCCGATCGGCAGGCCGCCGGCGGTCGTCCCGAAACGCATGGACAGGGCGGGGAGCCCGGTCAGGTTGAACGGGACGGTTGTCGACATCACGTGGAAGATGCTGAGCGTCTTCCCGTCGAGGGTGAGCTCCGTGGCTCCGCGCTTCTGCGCGGGGGCGGTGGTCACCGGGAGCAGCAATGCGTCGTACTGCTGGAAGTACGCGGCGAAGCCGTCGCGGAGCCGCTCGATGCCCTGCTCGGCGTGCACGTAGTCCTCAATGGACGTTTCGGGGGCGTCGCGCATGAACTTGGTCGCCTTGTACATCCGGTCGGCGTGGCCGGCGGTGGCCTCGGCGTAGGCGGGCTTCACCTCCATCACGTGCTGCAGGTTGAACAGTTCCAGCGGGGTGTCGCGTTCGAGCGCCGGGATGCTGACGGCGTCGACGTGAACCCCGGCGCCTCTCAGCGCTTCGGCGGCCGCCTGCACGGTCGCGGCGACCTCGGGATCGACGGGGCCGAGCCCGGAGTCGACCAGCCAGCCGACGTGGACGGTCCGCTCCGGCGCGGCGCCCAGGCCGGCGTCGAGACCGGCGGGGACGGTGGAGGAGAAGCCGTCGGCGCCGTCGGGGCCGGCGAGGAACGAGTACGCCAGCGCGAGGTCGCGGATGGTGCGCGCCATGGGGCCGGCGTGCCAGTCGCGGCGCGGCTCGCGCGGCCAGGCGCCCGTCATGGGAATGCGCCCGTGTGTCGGCTTGAGGGACACGATTCCGGTGTTGGCGGCCGGTCCGCGGACGGAGATGGCCAGGTCGCTGCCGAGCCCGAGCGGTGACATGCCGGCGGCGATCGCCCCGGACTCGCCGCCGCTCGAACCGCCGGCGGTGCGGTCGAGGTCCCAGGGGTTGTTCGTGTCGCCTGTCAGGAGGTTGTCGGAATCGACGGCGTAGGAGAACTCCGGGAGGTTGGTCTTCGCCAGGAGGATCCCGCCGGCGTTCTTCAGCCGCGCCACCGCGGTGGCGTCCGTGTCCGGGACGCGGCCGGCGAAGATCGGCGAACCGCGCTGGGTCAGCACGCCGGCGGTGTCGAACGAGTCCTTGACGGTGAAGGGCACGCCGTGCAGCGGCCCCACCTCGACTCCCGAAGCGAGCTCTTCGTCCGCCGCTTTCGCGGCCTCCAGGGCCCCTTCGGCGACTGTCACGACGGCGTTGACCTTCGGGTTGGTGGCCTCGATGCGGTCGAGGTGCGCTCGTACCACCTCGACGGAGGACGCCTTCCCGGTGCGGATCAACTCCGCGAGCTCGGTCGCGTCGGACCAGATGAGATCGGACATCGTGATTCCTCTCCTGGACCGGCCATGACATTAGACCGGTCTACTAGTTGATGGCACCCGAAGACCGGGCGACGGGGACGTGCGAAATCAGACGTGCAGAACCTGGCGGGTGACCGCCAGGGCCCGGTCGAGCTGGGCGGCGCTGCCGTGGATCTTCGCCAGCATGCTGGCCCCGAGCCACAGGTCGTACAGGGTCTCGGCCGTCGCGCGCGGAGTGTCCTGAATGGACACCGACCCGTCCGCCACGCCGTCGGTGATCATCTGCTCGATCCGGTCGATGATCGCCGCGGTCCCGGCCTTCGTCGTGACGCGCATGGCCTCCGACAGGTCGGCGATCTCCGCGCCCAGCTTGACGACCAGACAGCCGCCCTGGCAGTCGTCCGCGGCCTGCGTGTCGTGGAAGTACTGCCAGTACTGCATGAGGTGCTCGGCCGAGCTCTTCGCCTTGTCCGCGACGATGCGGTCCATGGTGGCGAAGTAGTCGTCGAAGTAGCTCTTCATCATCGCCTCGCCGAAGGCGTCCTTGGAGTCGAACCAGTGGTAGAACGACCCTTTCGGAACGCCCGCGTCGGCGAGCACCTCGTTGATGCCGACCGCCGCGTAACCCTTGGCCAGGACGATCCGCCGGGCGGTGTCGAGCAGGCTTTTGCGGGTGTCGACTTTGGGTGGCATGGGGCGACCGTAGCAGCAGATTAGACCAGTCGTCTAGTGGCGGTCTCGAAATCGGGTCAGAGGTGTGCTTCGCGGGCCCAGACGTCCAGTGCGCGCCTGTCTCCCCGCACGTCCAGGCCCGTCGCGTCGCGCCGGTTCCACAGCAGCAGAAGCAGTTCGCCCGGCTGGGCGGTCACCTCCGTGTCCACTGTGGCGGGCCCGCGGCCGAACTCCGGTTTGTCCGGCCCGATCCGCACCCACCACCGCGATCCGGTTTCGGAGCACGTCAGGCCGAGGGAAGTGGGCACCGTGGCCCGCAACGTGGCGGCATAGCGCTGGGCGAACCCGGTGACCATCTCGTCGACGCCGTCCGCGGCGAGTGCCGGGTCGAGGCTGGTGCCGCGGAGGCCGCTTTCCCGGCCGGCGTTGCGCGCGTCCACGGCGTGGACGACGGTCTCGTGCACCATGCGCCGGGCCCAGTACAGCCGAGGCTCGGCGGCGGGCCACATCGTCCAGCAGGCCAGGCCGGCCGGCGCGGTTCGAAGGGCTTCGAGCACGCTGTGGTGAGCCGCGGCCAGGGACTCGATGGGATCGGCGAGGGAATCGGGGTCCGACCCGGGCAGGGCGGGTGGCCTGCTTCG
Organism: Amycolatopsis sp. NPDC001319; assembly: GCF_042896185.1. Taxonomy (NCBI): domain Bacteria; kingdom Bacillati; phylum Actinomycetota; class Actinomycetes; order Pseudonocardiales; family Pseudonocardiaceae; genus Amycolatopsis; species Amycolatopsis sp. NPDC001319. The sequence goes on from NZ_JBIAWY010000009.1 coordinate 337,581, forward strand.
CGCACCTCGGACGATCAGCTCGACCCAGCGGTACACGCTCGTGGTGTGCGTCACGAGGTCGTCGAGTGTCCACTCGGGACAGAATGGGACGCGGTCGGCGGGGCCGGCCCGGCGGGCCGAGGCCACCAAGGCCGGGCCCTGTTCTGCCAGCTCGTCGAGGTAGTACCCCACGTCGGGCGGCGGACGATGGACCGCGGTCTGGCTGCCGTGGCTGGACTGGGGGTTCATCGATGTGCTCCGATATCCGCCTGAGCTTTCGTATGTATGTCAGCCGACATAGTATCGACGGCGTGATCATCGTCAACCGAAGGCGCGCCCCGGCCGGCGGGAAGACGTCACGGACTCGAGCAAGGAGCACACATGTCGCAGCCACACGGCGGAGGACCGGTCTACGCGCTCAACCTCTTCGACATCGCCGACCGCGAGGAGTACCTGGCCTACTCCCGGCGATCGCCGCGGGAGGTCGCCGCGCACGGCGGTCGTGTGGTCGCGCTGGGCCGGTTCCAGGAGTCGGTCACCGGCGACATCGAGCCGCGCAAGGTCATGATCGTCGTCGAGTGGGAGTCGCGCGCGGCCTTCGACAGCTACCGCAACGACCCGGCCCTGGCCGACCTGCACCCGCACCGTGAGAACGGCTCGTCCTCCTACGTCTGGCATCTGTTCGACCGTCTCGACGACCTGCGTCCCCTGCTGCGGCCGGAGTCCTGACCCCGCGGCGGGTCACACGGAGAGCTCTTGCGCCTCGACGGCCCGGCAGTACTCGAGTTGCTGCTGTGCCAGCTTCCGGACTCGTGCCAGTGATGCGATCCGCTCGTCGATGAGGTCGATCTTGGACTGCAGGCTCTCCTGTGCTCGCGCGTGGTCCAGCACGCCGTCGGTCATCTCCTGGCAGAAGGCCAGGATCTCGCGCAGGGAGAACCCGATCGACTTCCCGGAGGCGATGAGGTCGGCCGTTTCGACGTCCTTCTCCGTGTAGTGCCGATAGCCGTTGTCGCTGCGGCTGCCGGAGAAGAAGCCCACCTTCTCGTAGAAGCGGATCGCGTCGTCCGAGACGCTGATCCCCGGCTTCGGCCTCGAGGAGATGATGAACCCGTCCGTCGACGGCGGCACGTACAGCTTCGGGTTCCACGGCCAGGTCGATCTCGCCACGTTCCTCACCCAGGGCAAGGAAACCGCCTTCCTCACCCCGTTCTACCGGCTGACCTCGGTGCGGCCGGACGCCGAGGAGTACGGCGTCGCCCACTACCTGCCGCACGTCACCGGCCCGAACGGCATCCGCGGCGGCTTCCAGCACTACGGCGCCATGGTCGAGGACGGCAAGGCCAACCGGGCGGAGTTCACGACCCGGCTCCCGATGCCGGTCCTGGTGCTCCACGGCGACCACGGCTACTTCCGCGACCAGCTGCTGGCCGGCGCCCGGCAGGTCGCCGAGCACTTCGAAACCGATGTCATCCCGCAGGCTTCCCACGCGTACGCGTTCGACAACCCGCAGGCCACCGCCGAGCGATTCCAGCGGTTCTTCGCGGTGTCCGACACGGAGCGGCTGGTCGTCGTCGACGAGATCCGGCAGTTCATGGCCCAGTACGTCTCCTACGCTGACCGCAAGCAGTTCGACCGGCTCTCGCAGCTGTTCGCGCCGGAGGCGAACTTCACGATCCACGACCCGCAAGGCGCGCAGGTCATGCGGATGACCGGCCCGAAGGAGATCGAGGACGTCATCACCACCAGCGTCGACGACGCCACCGCGATCCACCACCTGTTCTCCTTCACCACCGAGGTCCACTCGCCGGTCGCCGCGTCCTCGACCGTCGCCATGGAGGACTGGATCGACGGCAGCACCCTCAAGGTGCGCGGCTACGGCCACTACCACGGCGAGTTCGCCAAGGTCGACGGCTCCTGGCGGATCGAGAAGTTCGTCCAGACCCGCCTGCGCACGGACGTGCTCTCGTGAGTGCGCCGCCCCAATAGTTCTCTCACCGAACCAGCCTGTGCTACAGTCCTCGATAGTTCGCTCACCGAACTTACGGTGCGCCGAGTTCGCAGGTGCGTCGATCGGCTGACGGATCGCTCTTGCCGTGAGGCCGGACGCATTTCCTACGGAGGTGGACGATCGTGAACGTCGAGAGGCACGCGGCGGCTGGGGCGCGGCCCGCGGCAGAGGGGGCGACGGTTGCGCTGGCGTGCGTGGCCACCGCTTTGGCGATGGTCATGTTCACGTTGCCCATGAGCACGTTGGTCACGCTGGCCAACACCATGGGCGCGAGCGTGATGGGACGCACCTGGATGCTCAGCGCCGCCAGCGTCGGGCTCGGCGCGGGCCTGCTCGTCAGCGGCGCGCTGGCCGACAAGCTGGGCCGCCGCACCGTTTTCGTCATCGGCGCGGCGGTTCAGGCGGTCTTCCTGTTCGCCGGCGCCGGGCTGCCCAACCCGACCTTGTTCACGATCGCCCGCATCGGACAGGGACTCGGCGCCGCCGCGATGCTGGCCACCAGTCTCGGGCTGATCGCCCAGGTCACCACCCCCGGACACCAGCGCACCCGAGCCACCGGCCTGTGGGGGGCGAGCCTCGGCGTCGGGATCCTCATCGGACCCCTGCTCGCGGCGCTCCTTGAGCCCGCGGCCGGCTGGCGCAGCCCCTACCTGCTCGTCGGGCTGCTCAGCGCGGGCCTGACCGTCTTCTCCCGGGTTCTGCCCGCCAACCCCGCGAGCCCCGCACCGGCCGGACGCATCGACTACCTCGGCGCCGCAGCCCTGATCGCCGGCCCGAGCGCACTGCTCGCCGGACTGGTTCTCGGCCGCACCGGCTGGGGTCAGCTCGCGGTCCTGGTGTTCCTGGCCGCGGGAATCCTCATCATCGCCGCCTTCGTCGTCCACGAACGCCGCACCGAACACCCCCTGGTCGACCTTCGGCTGTTCACCAACTGGCAGTTCGTCACGGTCACCGCCGCCGCCTTCACCGCCGGATTCGGCGTGATCTCCCTGACCTCCTACACGCCCACGCTCGTCGAGCAAGCACTGCACGGCTCCCCGCTCGCCGGCTCCGTTCCGCTGGTGATCTGGTCCGGCCTGAGCGTGCTCGTCTCCCTGGTCGCCCGGCACCTGCGCGGGCGCGTCACCCCCGAAACCCAGCTCGCCCTCGGGCTGGTCGTCATCGGCGCCGGCCTCGCGACCCTCGCACCCCTGCACGACGGCGCCACCCTCCTGCGCCTGGCCCCCGGCTTCGCGATCGCCGGCATCGGCACCGGCCTGCTCAACGCCTCGCTCGGCGCCCAAGCCGTCGCCACCGTCCCCGCCCACCACGCCAGCATGGGCAGCGGCGTCAACAACACCGCCCGCTACCTCGGCTCCGGCCTCGGCGTCGCCGTCGTGACCTCGACCGTCAACCCGGCGTCGCCACAAGCACTTCTGCAGTCATGGGCGGTCCCCGTCACCATCTGCGCCGCCATCTCCGTGGTGATCGGCGTTGCCATCCCGCTCTACGCAAAGGTTTCCCGCAAAGGTGCGCGCGCCCGGGAAACCACGGTGGCCGGGTGAGGAAAACCCTTGGCCCGCCGCCCTTTCCGGCGGGCCCGCTCAGCGCAGGGGTACCAGCATGCGGTGCGGCTCGGAAAGGGCTTCGCTGACGAAGTCGTCGGCGTGATCGTCGTAGCCGGGCCCGGGAAGGACCACGAGGTCGGCCGGGGCGACCGCGCGGCCGCACGCGGAGCAGGAACCGTCCTGCGCGAGCAGGCCGGAATCCTCGACGTGCTGGAACACGCGGCGCGGACCGCGCTGGGAGAAGTGTTCGTCGCCCCAGACGAGCAGGTCGCGGACGACCGACCACAGGCCCACGCCTTTGTCGGTCAGCACGTATTCGCGGTAACCGTGGGTGCCGCGCGTCTCCGCCAGCACGCCGGTCTCGAGCAGGCCTTCGAGGCGCTCGGTCAGCACGGCGCGCGACATGCCGAGGTGGGCCTGGAAGTCTCCGAAACGGCGCACGCCGAAGAAGGCGTCGCGCACGATCAGCAGCGTCCAGCGTTCGCCGACGATCTCGAGGCTGCGCGCCAGCGAGCACTGCTGACCCGCGTAGTACTTGGGGAGAGCCATAAGTCCATGCTACCAGGGATGGTTCGTTGACCGAACCGCGTTGGCGGGCCGGCCGAAACGGCTGCCGCGGCGCGGGTGCGGCGGCTATTGTCACTGCCGTGAACGACCTGCCGGAGTTCCAGGCGCGTGAGCTCGCCGCGCTCGTCGAAGACCTGAGCGGGCTCGAGCCGCAGCAGTGGCGCTCGGCCACGTTGTGCGCCGACTGGGATGTCGAGGAGGTCGTCGCCCATCTCGGGGCGGCCGCGACGCTGTCGCGGTTCGCGTGGTTCCGCAGCATGATCGGGGCCCGGTTCGACGGGGATGTGCACAACCGGCGGCGTCTCGAAGAGTTCCGGGGCAGCACGCCGGAGGAGACGTTCGAGCGGTTTCGCCGGGTCGGTCCCATCGCCACGCCTGTGAAGCCGTCTCCGGCGGGGCTCGGTGAGGTGATCGTGCACGCCGAGGACATCCGGCGGCCCCTGGGGATCGAGCACGCGCCGGACGCAGAGGGGCTGCTCGCGGTCGCCCGGTTCTTCGCGACCAAGAACTTCGCGGTGAACAGCAAGACCATAGCCGCGGGGCTTTCCCTGCGGGCGACGGACGCCGGCTTCGCCGAGGGCGCCGGGCCCGAGGTCGCCGGGCCGCTGCTGTCGCTGGTGATGGTGATGGCGGGCCGGGCCGCGGTCCTGCCCGATCTCAGTGGTGACGGCGTGGCGGAGCTTCGCACCCGGCTGGGTTCCTGACCTGCGCGCGCACGGCCGGTTCCAGCAGCGACAACGTCCGCCGCTGCGCGTCCAGGCCGACGCGAACCCCGACCGGCATCGGCAGGTTCGGGCCGGCGTGTCCGAACTGGACGTTGCCCAGGACCGGGATGTCGCGGTCGCCGAGCACGTCGAGGACGATTTCGGCCAGCGTGGGGGAGTCCGGGGGCTCGGCCAGCCCGTCGATCGCGTGCGGGACACCCACGACCATGCCCGAGATCCGGTCGAGGATCCCGTGGTGGCGCAGGACGTGCAGGTAGCTCCACACGTACGACGCGAGGCCGCCCATCTCCTCCCAGAACAGCACCGCGCCGTCGAACCGGTCGAGCGGCAGCGCGAACTGCGTCGCCTGCACCAGCGCGATGCGGTTGATCACGCCGCCGACCAGCCGCCCTTCGGCCCGCCCGGCGCGCCAGCACTCCCACGACGGGGTGGCCGGCAGCGCACCGATCGCTTCGGTACTGGTCAGCAGCTTCGAGTAGAGGCTCTCCAGCTCGGCTCTGCGCGGTGCGGACGCCGTCTGCCAGTGGCCGCCGAGCCCGGGCGTGGCCAGGTCGGCGTGGAACCCGATCAGGCCCGTGCGCGCGTGGAGCACCAGGTGCAGCAACGAAATGTCGCTGTAGCCGAGGATCGGCTTGGGATCGGCGACGATCGCGTCGAAGTCGATCAGGTCCAGGTAGCCGAGCACCGTCTGGCCGCCGTCGTGCGCGATGATCGCGCGCACCTCGCGATCACGCAGGAGCCCGTTGAACTCCGCGGCGATCTCCGCCGGCGCCGCCGCGCTCCACCACCGGTGCCGCCCCGCTTCGAGCAGCGGCGCCCGGCCCACGCGGAAACCCATCCGTTCGAGCACGGCCACCGCCTCGTCGAGGTCGGCCTCGTAGGCGGCGTGCAACGGCCCGGACAGCGCCGCGATGACGACGAGATCCCCGGGCTCGACGGCGCGGGGGCGAAGCAGAGCCGATCCGGTCACCCGGCGCAGTATCCGCGGCCCCGCAGCACTTCGCGACGTATTTACCCGCGTGAGCTCAGGCCGACGGCAGCCGCGCGGCCACCACCGCGGCGATCGACTTCGCGGTGGCGCAGATGACGTCGAGCTTTCCCTTGTTCGCCTCGTCCGTGAGCTCCACGAGGACGACCTCGTCGCGTTGGGCGGGCGTGCCCTTCACGGTGGGCAGGGTGGGTGTGTAGGTGCGGTGGACGACGGTGACGTCGCAAACGTCGCCTTCGTCGTGCGGGTCGACGTACGCCGGGCGGCCGCCGACGGTCGTGGGGGTCTGGCCGTCGGGCGGGTCGGTGGCCAGGGGCCATTGGCGGTCGTAGTACAGGTCCACGGATTCCGCGTCGTCGCCCCAGGAGCAGGCCCAGTTCGCGAAGTACCGGTCCGTCGGGTAGTCCGGGCCGACGACGCGGCGGAGCGTGGCGTCGTCGACGAGGGTGCAGGCGTCGACGCTCGCCAGGGACGCCGGCGGGAACGGCTGGGCGCGGCGGGCGATGGGGCCGCGGACGACGCGCGCGTAGGCGTCGCCGACCACGGCGTCGGACATGGCGCACAGCTGCGGGGAGTCGCCGCCGTCGGCGCGGACGGTGCTGACGGTGACCAGCCGCAGGTCGGGCAGGACGAAGTAGCGGCGGCACTTGCCGGGGTCGGCGTTCGGGCGCTGGATGTCGCCGAGGCGGCCGCGGACCGGCGGCACCTGCGGGTACTCCTCCGGCGCGGTCAGTTCCAGGCTGGTGACGATCGTGCTGCCGTCGGCGAGGGTGGTGTCGAGGTCGCAGCGGGCGAACGTGCCGAGGTTGGGCTCGAGGAAGACCTTGCCGTACGGGGCCAGGGAGTTCACCGTCAGCAGCGAGCACGGGTCGGCGGTACGCGGGTCGCCGACGAGGTCCGACGTCGCGTTGGCGGACGGCGGCTCGCTGCGCGTGAAGACGAGGAACCCGGCCACCAGAAGGACCACGGCTCCGAGCACCCCGGCGGCGACGAGCTTGAGGCGCCGGGGGGGCCGCCGGCGGGGGAGCCGCGCGGTCGGGGCTCCGCTGAGGAGCGCTTCGGCCTCGGCGGCGGTGGGCCGGTTCGTGGGCTGCCGGTCGAGCATCACCGCCAGCGTGAGGGCGAGCGGGCCGGCGTTGCGCGCGGCGTCGACCTTGCCTTCCGCCGCTCGCCGCAGCTGCCCGAACGGCCCGTTTTCCCCGCTGCCCCAAGGCGAAACACCCTCGACGGCGGCGAACAGCGTCGCGCCGAGGGAGAAGACGTCCGCGGCGGGGCCGGCGGCGTAGCCGTTCGCCACCTCCGGCGCGAGGTAGCCCGCGGTGCCGCCGACGCTGGCGCTGCCGGTGAGCGTGACCTCGTCCCAGCGGGAGATGCCGAGGTCGGCGAGCTTGGCCGTGCCGTCCTCGGTGACCAGGACGTTGCCCGGCGTGATGTCCCGGTGCACCATGTCGCGCGCGTGCATCGCGACGAGCGCGGACGCGATCTGCGCCCCGATGGCCGCCGCGCGCTCCGGCTTCAGGGCGCCGTCGCTGCGCACGACCTCCTCCAGGCTGCGCGCCGGCAGGTACTCCATGACCAGCCACCGGTCGTCCCCGTCGACGACGGAGTCGAACACCGCCACCACGTGCTGGTGGTGCAGCGACGCACCCAGCCGCGCCTCACGCCGGATCTGCCCGCCGTCACCGTCGAGCGACCGCTTGAGCGCGACCGTCCGCCGCAGCTCCAGATCCGTCGCGCGCCACACGACCCCCATCCCGCCCGCGCCGAGGCGCTCCTCCAACCGATACCGCCCGGCCACCACCTGCGCAGACACGCGCACAGTGTAGGGGCTGGACGGCCACCGATTCACGCCAATCCGATGCTTGGCTCCGGCGCGGACCCGTCGCGGGATGCCAGGGCGGTGGCGCGGATCGGCCAGGACGCGGGAGCGGCCCGTTGCTCCGGGGTGGTTCCGGCCGGAGTCGGTCGCCCGCCCGAGGCCGTGGACGGGAGGGGCCACTGGCTTTCCGGCGATCATGGTCGCCGTGTCGGTTCTCTCGCCGGGCCACCCACTGTCCTATGAGGACGACGCCGGCACCCTCGGCGTCCCGGACCGCGGCGGTCCGGGACGGACGGTGGGTCAGCTGAAAACGACCTCGGCGTCGAGGAACTGGCGCAGGTTGGCCAGGAACACCTTCGGGTACTGGAACTGCGAGGCGTGGCCCGAGTCCGGGTAGATGATCAGCTGCGAGTTCGGGATGTGCTTCGCGAGGATGTGCGAGTTGACCGTCGGCAGCATGATGTCGCGGTCGCCGTTGACGATCAGGGTGGGCTGGGTGATGGCCTGCAGAGCGGTGTCACGGTCGGCCTCGGGCCACTGCGCCCAGCTCACCACGGCCTGCTGCTGACGCTCGCCGACGGCAGTGGTGGCCTCGGGGTCGTAGTCCGTGGTGCGCTGGTGGCGGCGCTGCCAGAAGTCGCGGCCGGCTTGCTCGGCGGCATCGCTGCGGCCGAAGAAGAGGTAGAGGTAGTCGTCCAGGGTCAGGTCGGGGTGCATGACGACGTCGAGGACCTTCGTCTCGGCCTCGCTCATGTCGCCGGCGGGCGGGATGGTGCCCAGCAGCACCAGCCGGCGCACGAGTTCGGGGTGCCGGAAGGTCAGGGCCTGGGCCACGGCGCCGCCGATGGAGAAGCCGACCACGTCCACCAGCGCGAGGCCGAGGGTACGCAGGAAGTCGGCGGCGAAGTCGGCCATGCCTTCGAAGGTCACCGGGACCTCGCCGGCCGATCCGGAGACGCCGACGCTGTCCAGCAGGATCACGGGCCGGTCGGCGGCCAGGCCGTCGGTCAGCAGCGGGTCCCAGTTGTCGAGGCCGCCGCGGAAGTGCTGCAGCAGCAGGACCGGTGTGCCGGTGGCGGCGCCGAAGCGGCGGTAGGCGATGCGGTCGCCGTTGACGGTGATGTGCTCGGTCGGGGCGGTGACGTGTGTGGTCATGACTTCTCCTCAGCAGCTGGCTTTCAATCAACAAGCTAGCCGTCCGGGAAACCGATCGGTACCCGCAGAAGCTATGGCGATGATCACGTAGAAACCACGAACTTCACCACGATTGAGAGCTAGAGTGGTACCGATCGGTACCCGGAAAGAGTGGTGAGATGGCACAGGAGACGGCCGGCCCGCGATCGCGGATCCTGGCGGTGGCGACCGAGCTGTTCTACCGCCACGGCATCAACACCACCGGCATCGCCGAGGTGGCCGACCGTGCCGGCGTGTCCAAGCGAACGCTCTACCAGCTGTTTCCCGGCAAGGGCCTGCTCGTGGCCGCCTACCTCGACGGCATCGCCGCCACCACCGAGCGCGACACCGGCGACGGCAACAACGAGTACAAGCTCTTCGACCTCGCCCTTTCCCCCCGCGAACGGCTGCTCGGGCTCTTCGATCGCCCCGCCCCCGTCGCCCGCTACCGAGGCTGCCCGTTCCACGACGCCGCCGTGGAGCTGGCCGGCCTCGACCACCCCGGCCTGCCGCTGGTCATCGAGCACAAGCACGGGATCCTGCGCCGCCTCATCGACACCGCCCGCCAGGCCGGCGCCACCGATCCGGACCTGCTCGGGCGCCAGGTCGCGGTCCTGTTCGAAGGTGCCATGGCACTGTCCACTTCGCTCAACAGCACCGAGGCGTTCGACTTCGCGCGCACCGCTGCCGTCGTGCTGCTGGACGCTGCATTGCCGGCCTAGCCGTGCGCCGGTCGATTCCCGAAGTACGCCTCACTCGGCGTTGTACTTGGCCTTCCACTCCGGCACCAGCGCCTCCTCCGTCGCGCCGCCGAAGGTGTAGGCGGGGGAGAGGATGGGGTGGACCTCGGCGACGTGGATGAGCACGGCGTGGTGGAACGGGTAGCCCGGGCCGTTGGCCGCCAGCAGCCAGTCGGAGAGCCACGTGTGCACGGGGTCGCCCGGGGGGAGGATCTCGGCGGTGCCGCGGAAGCGGTAGCCGCGGCGGCGGAAGAAGTCGATCGAGTTCACCTCGACCCGCGGGTCGTGCCGCAGGTTCTCGACGGTTCCCGGCGAAGCCATGTCCATGAACGCCAGGTGCTCGTCGTCGTACACGCTCACCGAGCCCTTGGGCGAGAGGTTCGGCGCGCCGTCGGGGCGCACGGTGGCCACGAAGGACAGTTTCGCGTCGGCCACCACGCGGCGCATGTCGTCGTCGAGGACGGTCATGGGACTACCTCTTTTCGGATGCGGCCGCGAAACAGCCGGTCGAGGCTGAACGCGAACGCGCGGGCGGGCGCGAGGGCCAGGAGCAGAGCCGCGGCGCAGGCGCTGAAGACCGAGGCGCTCAACGGCGCTTCCCAGCCGAGGAACAACGCCATGGACAACCCGAACACGAGCTGCAGGGCCGTCGCCGCCCAGGCCGACCATCGCAGGGCGACCCCGGCCAGCAGCGTGAGGCCCAGGGTGAGCTCCGCGACGGTCGCGGCCCACGCGGCGACAGTGGCCAGGCCGTCAGGCAGGTATGGGACGAGCTGGTGCGTGTACGCGGTGAAGGCCGCGAAGCCGCCCCACGCCACGTTGCCGGTGTGCGGCGGGCCCCAGAGACCGAAGCGGTCGGCCACCGCGGAGAGGAAACCGGCGGCCAGCGCCAGCCGCGCGAACACGGTCGCGACCGGCCACGCGCGCGACGGTACGGCGATGGTCGCCACCTCGTCCGCCACCTCGTCCGACACCGACATCAGGCCTCCTCCTCCGGCGAGGGTCGACCGTCCGGGTCCGTCCTCCCCTCGCGAACACCCTCGAGGCTAAGTCCTCGCACGCCGTGAGGGGAAAGACCGACCGCGGGCGAATTGAGTACTTTCGAGTTATGGATCTTGAAGCCCGGCACCTGCGCTACGTGGTGGCGGTGGCGGACACGCTCAACTTCACCCGCGCCGCGGAGCAGCTGAACGTGTCGCAGCCGGCGTTGTCGGCGCGGGTCAAGGCGATCGAGCGGCACCTCGGTGTCGCGTTGTTCCGCCGGACCACCCGTTCGGTGACGTGCACGGACGCCGGCGCACGGTTCGTCGAGCGCGCCCGCGAAATCCTCGGGCTCCTGGGCGATGCGGAACGCGAGGCCCGGCAGTCGGTGTACGGGCGGATGCTGCCGGTCGGCTTCTACGGCGTCGCGGCCGGCGACCTGACCGCCGAGATCATCGACCGCTTCCGGGAACGCAGCCCCGGCGTCGAGGTGGAGCTCAAGCGCCACGGCTGGGCGGATCCCTCGGCCGGGCTGCGCGACCGCACGACGTCGCTCGCGTTCGTGCGGCCGCCGTTCCGGTCCCACGGGCTGCGCCTGCTGGTCCTGGGCACCGAACCCCGCGTGGCCGGCCTGCCGTCGCGGCACCGGCTCGCCGGGCGCGACAGCGTGGACGTGACCGAACTGCTCGGCGACCCCGTCGCGGTCCGGCGCACGACGGACCCGGTGTGGGCCGAGTTCTGGTCCGGGGGCAGCGTCCGGCCGGCCGCGCTCAAGCCACGGCTGGTCGAGGTCGGCGACGTCGACGAAGAGCTGCAGGCGGTCGCCGCCGGTCGCGCGATCACGTTGACCGCGGCGGTGGCCGAGACCTACTTCCCGCGCGCGGGCGTCACCTACGTGCCTCTGACCGGGCTGCCACCCAGCCGTCTCGCTCTCGCTTGGCACGCGGACGAGACCGATCCCGTCTGCCACGCCTTCGTCGCCGCCACCCGCGACGTGCTCGCCCGGCGACGGGTCGCCCGCTGAGCTCAGTGGCCGGACATCCCGCCGTCCACCGCGAGGGTCGTGCCGGTGATGTAGGACGACGCGTCGCCGGCCAGGAACACCACGGCGGCGTCCAGCTCGTGCTGCTCGCCCAGCCGCCCGAGCGGGCTGTGCTGTTTCACGAACGGCAGGAGCACGTCGTCGGGGATGTCCTCGGTCATCTCGCTGGCGAAGTAGCCCGGCGCGATCGCGTTGACCCGGATGCCGCGGCGGCCTGACCACTGCTGGGCGAGGTCGCGGGTCAGCCCGATGACGCCCGCCTTGCTCGCCGCGTAGGCCGCCTGCGGCGCGTAGGACTTGATGAGCGCGAGCACGCTGCTGATGTTCACGATGCTCGACCCGGCCGCCATCACGCGCCCGCACGCCTGCGCGGCCCAGTAGACGCCGTTGAGGTTCACGTCGACGACCCGGCGGAACTCCTCGGGCGTCTCGCGGAGAGCCGGCACGGCGGTGCCGACGCCGGCGTTGTTCACGAGCACGTCGATGCGCCCGAACTCGGCGAGCGCGGCCTGCACCATGGCGTCGCAGCCGGCCGGGTCCGAGACGTCGGCAGTCACCACGGCGGCGCGCCGGCCCAGATCGCGAACGCTTGCGGCGACCTCGGCCAGGCGGTCGGCGCGGCGGGCGGCGAGGACGATGTCGGCGCCGGCTTCGGCCAGCGCGCGGGCGAACCCCGCGCCCAGCCCCGAACTGGCGCCGGTGACGACGGCGACCTTGCCGTCGAGACGGAAGAGATCGAGTACCCCGGTCACGGTCACCCCCGGCCGATCCGCGCGGCGGCGCGCAGCCCGGCGGCGGCGAGCGGGGCGACGGCGCCGCCGACCGACTCGAAGCCGGAGCCGCGCGTGAGCCCCTGCTGGTAGCGCGCGTGGATGCCTTCGGCGATCACGGCGATCTTGAAGTAGCCGAGCGCGAGGTAGAAGTCGAGCCAGCCCAGGTCACGGCCGCTGATCTCGGCGTAGCGCTGCGCCAGGTCGCCCACCGCGGGCAGCCGGTCGCTCGTGGACGCGGCCGCGCCGGCGAGCACGGGCGCGAACGCGGGGTCCGAGTACACCAGGTGCAGGCCGAGGTCGGCGAGCGGATCGCCCAGCGTCGCCATCTCCCAGTCCACGACCGCGCGGGCCGTCGCCGGGTCGTCCGGCGCCAGGATGATGTTGTCGATGCGGTAGTCGCCGTGCACGATCGACGCGCCGCTCTCGGCCGGGCAGGTCTCGGCCAGCCGCGCGTGCAACGCCTCGATGTCGGGCAACGGGCGGGTCTGAACCCGCTGCCACTGGTCGTGCCAGCGGCGGACCTGGCGGCCCAGGTACCCCTCGGGCCGGCCGAAGTCGCCGAGCCCCACCGCGTGCGGGTCGACGGCGTGCAGGCGGGCCAGCACGTCGACGAGGCCTTCGGCGCAGCGGCGGATGTCGTCGTCGGCCAAGGCGTCCAGCTGTTCCGTGGTCCGGATGACCACGCCGTCGACGTGCTCCACGACCGAAAACGGCACCCCGATGACGTCTTCGCCGCCCAGCACCACGGCGCGGGCCACCGGCACGTCGCTGTCGCGCAGCGCCGCCACGACGCGGTATTCGCGGCCCATGTCGTGGGCCGAGGGCGTGAGCCCGCCCAGCGGCGGCCGGCGCAGCACCCAGCGGCTGCGGCCGTCGGTGAGCACGTAGGTGAGGTTGGACCGGCCGCCCTGCAGCATTTCCGCGCTGAGGTGACCCCCGAAGCCGGGGATCTCGGCGGCGAAGAACGCCTCGAGCGCCCTCAGGTCGAGATCGTCCACTGTGGACGTCATCGCACGGCCTTCGAGTGGCGGCGCAGCACGCGGCGCGCGATGGCCCAGCGGTGGGTCTCCGACGGGCCGTCGTAGATGCGGAACGGGCGGACCTCGCGCAGGAACCGGCCGAGCAGCACGTCGCCGGAGATGCCGAGCGAGCCGCAGATCTGCACCGCGCGGTCGACCACGCGCCAGATCGCCTCGGCGCAGAACGTCTTCGCGATCGCCGTTTCCTGCGACGCGGGCCCGCCCCGGTCGAGCTCCCAGCACGCTTGCCGGATGAGTCCGCGCGAGGCCGCGATGTCGATCTCGTTGTCGGCGATCATCTGCTGCACCATGCCCAGGTCGCCGAGCCGCGAGCCGAACAGCTCGCGCTCGGCCGCGCGGGCGACGGCGATGTCCTGCGCGCGGCGGGCGATGCCGAGCCAGCGCATGCAGTGGGTCATGCGCGCCGGGCCGAGGCGGACCTGCGCGTAGCGGAAGCCTTCGTCGATTTCCCCGAGCACCGCGTCCTCGGGGACGACGCAGCCGTCGAAGTCGAGCTCGATGTGGCCGCCGAAGAGGCTTTCGTCGAGCGTGTCGATGTGCCGGACCACCTTCATACCGGGGGTGTCCGCGTCGACGAGGAACATCGTCGCGCCGCCCGTGTGGCCGGGTTCGCCGGAGGTGCGGGCCATGCAGATCGTGAACCCGGCGCCCTCGGCGCCGGTGATGAACCACTTGCGGCCGGTGATGCGCCAGCCGTCCTCGACGCGTTCCGCGCGCGTGGCCAGTGCACCCGGGTCGGAGCCGGCGCCCGGGGCGGGCTCCGTCATCGCGAAGCACGAGCGGACCTCGCCGCTCGCGAGCGGGCGCAGGTAGCGCTCCTTCTGCTCGTCGCTCGCGATCGCCTCGAGCATGTGCATGTTGCCCTCGTCGGGCGCGGCGATGTTCAGCGCGAGCGGGCCGAGCAGCGAGTAACCGGCCTCCTCGAACACGACGGCGCGCCCCCGCATGTCGAGCCCGTGGCCGCCGTACTCGGCGCTCACGTGCGGGGCGAAGACGCCCGCGTCCTTCGCGGCCTGCTGCAGCTGCCGGCGGACGTCGTCGGAATGCACCACGCCCTTGTGCTCTTCTTCGACGGGGATCACCACGTCGCGGACGAACTTCGCGGTGCGCTCGGCGAGGTCGGCGACCTCCGGCCCGGGCGAGAGGTCGACGGCCATGGCGCTCTCCCATCGGCTAATGACTATTAGCCGGTGACTATAGGCGGTTTCTCGGGCTGTGTCACAGTGCGGTGGCATCAGTCACCCTGGTGGCCGTGAGTCGGCTATCCTGCGTTAGCCGAAGGGAGGTCGCGTGGACCGGTCCGGCCACATCCGTGAGGCCGCGCTCGAGCTGTTCACCCGCAAGGGGTTCGAGAGCACGACCATGGGTGACATCGGCGCCGCCGTGGGAATCCGCGGCCCCAGCCTGTACAAGCACGTCGCAGCCAAGCAGGACCTGCTGGTGGCGATCATGGTCACGACCATGGACGACCTGCTCACCGCGCACCGCGCCGCCGTCACCGGCGTCGCCGACCCCGTGGAACGCCTCCGCCGCGCCACCGAGGCCCACGTCCGCTACCACGCCCGTCACCGGCTGGAGGCCTTCGTCGGCACCCGCGAGATCCGCAGCCTGGCCGAGCCGCACCTGACCCGGGTGCTCGCCCTGCGCGCCGAGTACGAGGCCTGCTTCCGCGCGGTCGTCCAGTCCGGTGTGGACGCGGGGGCGTTCCAGGTGGACTCCGTTCGCCTCGCCTCGTACGCGATCCTCGACCTGGGCATGGGCGTCGCCGTCTGGTACCGCGCCGACGGCGAACAGTCCGAGGACGCGCTGGTGTGGCAGTACAGCCGGTTCGCGCTCCGGTTGGTGGGGGTCGCGGGCTAGTCCCAGTCGCGAAGCCACCCTCGGATCCACTGTGGACACTCTCGCCGAACGCGGGCTGTGTGCTGCCCTTGACAGCGATTGAATCACGGTTCACTATTGAATGACGGTTCATTCCTGCGTCACTCAGCCCGGAGGTCGAGACGTGACGAAACCCGGCAAAACCGACGCCCGACTCAGCCCTCGGGTGGCGGCGCGCCAGGCCGACGCGCGGCGGCGCATCCTGGAAGCCGCGCGCGTGGTGGTGGCCGAGCACGGGTTCGCGGCGGCGCAGGTCGCGGTGGTGGCGTCGGTGGCCGACGTGGCGACCGGCTCGATTTATCGCCATTTCCCCTCGAAGGCGTCACTGTTCTCGGAGATGCTGCGGGTCGTCTGCGAACGTGAGCTGGAGGTGGTGCGCGCCATCGCCGGGGAGGGCGGCCGCAGCGCGGGGGAGCGGATCGGCGACGCCGTGGCGACCTTCGTGGACCGGGCGCTGCGCGGAGACGGCCTGGCCTACGCCGTGATCGTCGAGCCCATGGATCCCGAGGTGGACCAGGTGCGGCTGGAGGCCCGCGCGGGGCTGGCGGAGGCGTTCGCGGGCCTCATCGAGGAAGGCGTCGAGTCCGGCGAGTTCGCGGCGCAGGACGCGCGCGTGCGCGGCGCGGCGATCGTCGGCGCGTTCCTGGAAGGCGTCGTGACCCCGTTGGCCGAACGCGACACGCAGCCGCCCGACCGGGAGGCGATCAGCGGCGAGATCGCCCGGTTCTGCCAGGCCGGCGTCGCCCACCCACACCCTGGAGGCAATCGATGACCGGCTTCACGCAGCAGCGCCCGATCCCGGACAACCTGATCCCGGATCTCAACGGGGTCAACGCGTTCACCACCGACAAGGTCGCCTCGTGGATCGTCGGGCAGTACTCGCCGTGGGCCGCGGAACGGGCGGCGGCGCTCGGGGCGAAGGTGTGGGATCCGCGCGTGCTCAAGGCCGCGCGCGACGCCCAGCGCCACACCCCCGAACTGCGCACCCTGGACCGGCTCGGCAACGAGGTCCACGACGTCGACTTCCACCCCTCCTACCACGAGCTGATGGCGCTGGGCTTCGGTTCCGGCGTGCATTCCCTGGCCTGGACGGCGGACCAGCCGGGCGCGCACTCGGCGCGCGCGGTGCTTTCCTACCTGTGGAACCAGATCGACGGATCCACGGCCTGCCCGCTAGGGATGGCCTACGCGTCGATCCCCGTGCTGCGCAGCCAGCCCGAGCTCGCGCCGTGGGCCGAGGCGATCGCGGCGGAGGGCTACGACCCCGCCGACGTCCCGATCGCCGGGAAGTCCGCCGGCACCATCGGCTACTTCATGACCGAGAAACACGGCGGTTCCGACCTGCGCGCCAACGTCACCGTCGCGCGCCCGGTGAACCGCCGCGGCCCCGGTGAGACGTACTTGCTCAACGGCCACAAGTGGTTCGCCTCGGTCCCGATGGCCGACGCCTACCTCACCGTCGCGCAGACCGAAGGCGGCGTCTCGTGCCTGCTGATGCGCTGAACGCCGGGCAACGTCGCGAGCCGTTTGTCGTAGAGCTGCTGGAACGCGGACAGGTCGCGGGCGACCACGCGCAGCAGGTAGTCCGGGTCGCCGAAGAGCCGTTGCGCCTGAACGACGTTCTCGACGTCGGCGACGGCTTCCTCGAACGCGGCCACGGTGGCGCCGTCGGACTCGCGCATCGTCACGAACACCAGGCAGTCGAAGCCGAGCCCGAGGGCCTGGGCGTTCACGTGGGCGCGGTACCCGGCGATGGTGCCGGACTTCTCCAGGGCGCGGACCCGGCGGTGACAGGGGGAGAGGCTGAGCTGCAGCCGTTCGGCCAGCTCGGTGATGGTCTGGCGGCCGTCGCGCTGCAGCTCGGCAAGAATCTTCCGGTCCAGGGCGTCCATGGCTGCAATTCTCCCTCATGAGCGGCGGATCCGGGGAACTTTGGAAACATTTCCCGGCCGGTTCGCCATAGCCTTTCCGCAGGTGGGGGACCTGGAGAAAGGAATATCGATGGCGATCGGCGGCATCTTCGCGTTCTGGGGTGTGTCGTTCCTGCTGGTGCTCACGCCCGGCGCGGACTGGGCGTACCTGATCAACGCGGGCCTGTGGAACCGCTCGATCCCGCTCGCGGTGGGCGGGCTGCTCGTCGGCTATGTGGCCCTCACCGCGGTGGTCGCGGCGGGCGTCGCCGCGCTGGTGGCCGGCTCGCCGGTCGTGCTGACGGTGCTCACCGCCGTGGGCGCGGTCTACCTGATGTGGCTGGGCGCGACGGCGCTGCTTCGCCCGGCCACGCCCGGGTCGGCGGCGGACGACGAGACCGGTTTGTGGCTGCGGCAGGTCGCGAAGGGTGCGGGCATCAGCGGCCTGAACCCCAAGGCGCTGCTGCTTTTCCTCGCGCTGCTGCCGCAGTTCACCGATCCGTCGGCGGCGTGGCCGGTGGCCGGCCAGATCCTCGTGCTCGGCCTGGTGCACACCCTCAGTTGCGGACTCGTCTACACGGGAGTCGGGCTGGGTGCCCGGGTGGTGCTGTCGGCGCGGCCGAGCTGGGCTCGCGCCGTGTCGCGGTTCTCCGGCGGGGCGATGATCGCGATCGGCACGACGCTGCTGGTCCAGCAGCTCGCGGCGTGACCGTCAAGGACGGTCCTTCTTGACCGGTCGCGTGGGATCGTTCGAGGCCGCGGAGATGACGGTGTCCATTTCGGACGCGGTCAGCGGAGCGTGCGTGAACGCCCGCCCCGCCGGCGCGAAACCGGCGAGCAGCACCTCCACATGTCGTTGCCACGCCTGGACTCCGGTGGCCCGCGTGGTGTCGGCGACGCCCTGCAGCGACCAGCACGCGACGGCGACGTCTTCGGCAGTGAGCTCCTCGCGGGCCAGGCCGTGCCGCTGCGCGCCGGCCAGGAGCAGGCCCTGCAGCTCCCGCGAGCGCCGCAGCAGGGGACCGGCGTCGGGCATGGTCCAGCGGTGCGCCATCAGGCCGCTGTGGGTGGCCAGCAGCTCGCCGATGTCGTGGAAGTACCCCGCCAGACCGGTGCCGTCGGCATCGTCGAGGTGGCGTTCGCCGATGGCGACGACGTCACGCAGGAGCCGCCGGCCCAGCTCGTCCAGGAGCGCGTGTTTGGTCGAGAAGCGCCGGTAGATCGTGCCGAGCCCGACCCCCGCCCGCTGGGCGACGACCTCGATGCTGGTCTCCACGCCGTCCTCGTTGAACGTGGCCGCGGCGGCGTCGAGGATGCGCGCGAGGTTGGCTTCGGCGTCCCGCCGCAGCGGGCGCGGGGTGTCAGGCAAGCGAAGGCTCCTCGGCGTCGGTCACACGTACTCGCCCGGCCGGTGGGCGGAGTCAGGGAAGTCGGCTCCCCGCGCCACATCCTCTCAGGCGCGCGTCTCGGCGAGCATGGCTTCCAGCTTCGCGGTGACCTGCTCGAACCCCAGCCCGCCCAGCACCAGCCGGTGCGGCGGACGGCCTGAGGCCACGGCGTCGACGACCGCGCGGGCCGCCCGCTCCGGATCACCCGGCTGGGTGCCGTTCATCTTCACCAGTGCGTCGCGCAGCACGCCGACCGTGCCTTCGTAGTCCTCGCGGATCGGCGTGGCGCTGTGCGAATACCCGACGCTGCCGGTTTTCGTGCGGAACGCGCCCGGCTCGATGACCATGACCCGCAGCCCGAGTGGTTCGACCTCCTGCCGCAGCGATTCCGAGATGCCCTCGACGGCGAACTTGGCGGCGTTGTAGTACCCGACACCAGGAAACGCGCGAACCCCGCCGACCGACGAGACGTTCACGACGCACCCGCGCCGGCGGGCCCGCATGCCGGGCAGCACCGCGCGGATCATGGTGGTGGTCCCGAAGAAGTTGACCTCGAAGACCTGCCGCAGCTCGCGTTCCCCGGTGTCTTCGACCGAGCCGTGCGAGCCGCCGCCGGCGTTGTTCACGAGCACGTCCACCGAACCGAACCGGGCCTCGGCGGCCGCGACCACCTCGGCGGCCTGCCCGGCGTCGGTGACGTCGAGCGGCAGGACCAGCACGCGCTCGCCGGCCCGGTGCGCGAGCCCGTCCGGCCGGCGGGCGGTCAGCACCACTCGGTCGCCGGCCGCCAGGGCCGCGTCGGCATACGCCTGCCCGAAACCGGACGTCCCGCCGGTGATCAGCCACGTCCGCACGGCAACCCAACTCCTTCCGTCAGCTCTGGAAGCGGAAAGGAATTTCCGGTTCCAGAGCTGACCATACGCTAAGCGGGAAGGTTTTTCCGCTTAGAGCTGTGCGAGCCCGCCGTCGACGGCGAGCTCGCCACCGGTGAGGTACGACGAGGCCGCGCCGGCCAGGAAAAGCGCCGGCCCGGCGGCTTCGAGCGGGTCGGCCGGCCGCTTGACCGGGACGTTCGCCGTGGCCCAGTCCCGCATCGCCCGGGCAACGTCCGGGTTGTCCGCGCCGGTCAGGGGAGTGGCGACGGCGCCGAAGCTGAGCGTGTTGACGCGGACGCGGCGGTCGAGGAACGCCGGCTGCCCCGCGAAACCGCGGCCCAGCGCCCGCACGCCGGCCTTCGCCGCGGTGTAGAGCGGGTCGCCGAGGGTGCCGCGGTGGAAGCCGACCGACGAGGTGAGGATCACCGAAGCGCCGTCGGCCAGGAGGTCGAAGCACGCGGTGACGGTGAAGAACGCGCTCTTGAGGTTCGCGTCGAAACCGTCCTCCGTGGTCTCGAACAACTCGGGGGCATTGGCGGCGCCGGCGTTCGCGAACAGCACGTCGACCCGGAGACCGAGTCCGGCGAGCTGGGCGGCCAACGACCGTGCGCCGGCTTCGCGCGCGAGGTCCGCCGCGATCCACGACGCCCGCGGCCCGATGCTCTCGGCCGCCGCCCGCAGCCGGGCCTCGTTGCGGCCGGTGATCACCACGTGGGCACCCTCGTCGGCGAACAGCCGCGCCGTGGCGAGGCCGATGCCGCTCGAACCGCCGGTGACGACGGCGGTCCGGGACTCGAGAGTCGTACCCATGTCAGCACTGCCCCCGCCCGCTGGTGGCCAGTGCGAGCAGACCTGCCGGACCCTCGGGCGAAAGCAGCAGGTCCTGCGCGGCGTGCGTGGCGGCGACCGCGTCGGCCATCCGCGGCAGCATTTCCGCTTCGTACGCGGCGATCGCGGAGTCGACGTCGACGTGGTCCGGCGAGGTCAGCGCGGTGACGAGCACCAGCGCGTCGAGCAGGCCCATGTTCACGCCCTGCCCGGTGAACGGGGGCATCACGTGTGCCGCGTCGCCGACGAGGGTGAGGCCGCTTCGCGCAGCCCAGCGCTGCTCGGTGGGCACGGTGTAGAGGGGCCACCAGACGAACTTCGCCTCGACCTCGTCGAGGATCCCGCGCATCTTGGGCGCCCAGTCCGCGAACTCGCGGTCGAGCTCGCGCCGGATGAAGTCCGGGTCGGCGAGCGTGGTGCCGGTGGCGCGGCTGGGATCTTCCGCGCGGCGCTGAGCGAAGTACACGCGGATCGACCGGTCGCCGTTGCGCTGGCACAGGAATGCCTTGTCGTGGCCCAGAACCAGGCCGGAACCCTCGCCCACGACCTCGGCCGCGTACGAACCGGGCCGCGGGTGCGTGATCTCGCCGGCGATGAACGTGACCCCGGTGTAGACGGGCGCCTCACGCGCCACGGCCGGGCGGGTCCTGGACCCGATGCCGTCGGCGCCGATCACCAAGTCGGCATCGACCGTCTCCCCCTGGGCGAGGGTCAGCCGCCATCGCTCGCCGCGGCGCTCGACGGACGTGAGGGCGCGGCCCCACTCGACCGTGCCCGCGGGCAGGGAGTCGAGCAGCAGCGAGCGCAGCTGGAGGCGGTCGATCTCCGGGCGGACCTCGTCCTCGTCGGACTCGTCGGTGGCCAGGAGCAGGTTCCCGTCGGTGTCGAAGTAGCTCGTGCGCTGGCCTTGCGGCCGGGCGAGGCGCGTGAATTCGCCGGCCAGCCCGGCCGCCGCGAGCACCCGCAGCCCGCCGTCCTCGCCGAGGTCGAGCGAACCGCCCTGCGTGCGGGCGCTGCGGTCGGCGTCGCGTTCGAGCACCTTGACGCCGACGCCATTCAGGTGCAGCAGGCGCGCGGCGGCCAAACCGGCCGGACCGGCGCCGGCGATGACGATGTCGAGCTCCTTCAGACCTGCTGGTGTGGGCATGGTCAGGCTCCCTTCAGTCGGTAACTCACTTTAAAAGGTAAGTTACTAACCTGAAGTTGCCCACTGCTCGTGAGGTGAGTCTCACCCATAAGGTGACTCGCTCACCTTTTGGGTACGGTGGCGGGATGGTGAAGCGCATCGAGCCGGCGGACCTGCCGCTGCGGGAACGCAAGAAAGCGCTGACGCGCCAGGCGATCCTCGACGCGGCCGCGCGGCTGTTCGCCGAGCACGGCTACGACAACGTGACCGTCGCCGACATCGCCGACGCGGCGACCGTGTCGGTCAAGACGCTCTTCGTCTACTTCCGCTCGAAGGAAGACCTCGTCTTCGCCGAGTCCGACCTGCTCGACGCGCTGCTGGCGGGCCTCGACGCGCGCGAGCCGGGGGTTTCGGCCGCGCAGGCTGTGGCCGACGTGCTCATCACCGTGATCCACGACGAGGCCGGCGCCGCCCGCGGCCTCGAGGACTACCACCACGCGTACGGCGGCTCGGTGTCGCTGCGCTCCGGCCTGCTGCGCATGTGGTCGGAGTGGGAGGACCGCGTCACCGAGCACCTCGCCGGCGACGCCCCGGCCACGCCGATGAACCGGCTGCACGCGATCCAGCTCGTCGGCCTCGTGCGCACCACCACGTCGCCGGAGCTGCGCGCCGCGATCGACCCGGCGGACCCGCAGGCGCTCGAACGCTGGCTGCGCGCGGCGGCGAAAGCCGTGGAAGCTTCGCCACCCGCCGGGTGACCCCGGCCCGTGGTAGAACCGGCTGACCGTTCCCGGAACCCGACTGGCAGGATCGCGCGGATGATCGTCGACGCACACGTGCACCTGGCGCGGCTCCCGACGTTGAAGCTCGCCTGGGACACCTGGCTCAGTCCCGCGTCGGACCGAGCCGAGGTGGAGTCCGTGTACGGCCCCGACGGCGCGATCGTCCCGGAGCGGATCGACGCGCTGTTCGCGGCCGGCGGCGTGGACCGCGCGCTGCTGTTCACCGAGCACAGCCCGCGCGTCACCGGCATGCAGCCGCCCGAGGATCTGCTCCCCGTGCTCGAGTACAACCCGACGCGGTTCCGCCTGGTGGCCAACGTCAACCCGCACCTGCACTACCCGGTCGCGGCCGAACTGCGCCGGCAGCTGGACCTGGGCGCGGTCGCCCTCAAGATCCACCCGGTCCACGGGAACTTCGCGCCGAACGACCGCGAGCTGTACCCGGCGTACGCCGAATGCGAGCAACGCGGGATCCCGGTGATCACGCACACCGGCCCGAGCTCGTTCCCCGGCGCGAGCGGCCGCCGCGGCGACCCGGTGCTGATGGACGACGTGCTGCGCGACTTCCCGGACCTCACCGTCGTGCTCGCCCACGGCGGCCGCGGCTGGAGCTACGAGGTCGCCGGCTTCATGGCGCTGGCCCGGCCGAACGTCTGGCTCGACATCGCCGGCCTGCCGCCGCGCAAGCTGCCGCAGTACTACGACCGGTTCGACCTCGACCGCATCGCCGCGAGGTGGATCTTCGGCACGGACTGGCCCGCGTCCCCCGCCATGGGAGTCAACCTCAAGGCCGTCGCCGACCTCGGCCTCGCACCGAACGTGCTCGACGCGGTGCTCGGCGGCAACGCCGAACGCGTGTACCGGCTGACCTGACGTTCAGGCGCTCACGAGGCTGTCGCGCAGGTACGCGGCCAGCCGGATCCGCAGGCCGCGCAGATCGGCGAGCGCGATGGTGAAGCTGTAGACGGGGCGGTAGCCGACGACGTCGGACGCCTCGCCGCACGGCCCGCTCAGGTACACGAACCCGTCGTCGGTGTCGGTGTGCGGCTCGGCCCAAAGCTGCTCGGCGCCCCGGCCGGTGCCGCGGTAGGCCCGCCAGAACAGCGGCGTCTTCATGATCTCGCCCAGCGTCGCGGCGAACCCCGCGACGTCTTGCTCCGGCAGGCCGAGCCCGCGCCCGTCCCAGGCCCGGGGCAGCGCACGCACCGCCGTGTGGTCCTCGACCAGCGGTGTGCACGCGAACACCGCGACGTCTCCGCACAACCGGACCGTCCACCGCCGCATGTCCGCGGTCACCGGAATCTGGAACATCCCTCGCCCACCCTCCTCCCCCAGGAGAATCGTCCATCGTAGACCGACGCGGCCCGCGGAGAAAAGCCTTCCATCAGGCGACATTCGCGATGATCCGTGATCCGGAGCACGTCGGCCCGAAGGCCCGGTCGTCATGATTATTTACCGCCCTCGGCCGGCCGGCGCGGGGTGCGATTTGGTTGACATGTCCCCTAAATTTGTGCTTCTCTGGATCTCGGACCACGGACGAGGAGAGCGCGGATGGATGACGTCGAGAGGCGAGTCAAGGGGCACCTGGACGCCTGGATGATCGCCGACGCCCGAGAGCGGGCGGCGGCGCTCGGCCGCGTGTACACCGACGACGTGACGGTCGTCGAGCCGGATCGGGTGCTGCGGGGCCGCGAGGTGCTGAACGAGCGCATCACGGAGCTGCACCGGCTCTTCGGCGGGCTCGAGTTCACGGTCCTGGGCCCGATCGAGCGCAACCAGGACTACGTCCTCTACCGGTGGAGCCAGCCCGTGCCCGGGCGGGCCGAGCCCGTCACGGGCTGGGACGTGCTGACGTTCCAGGGTGAGCGCATAACCCACGTCGTGATGTTCATCCCCGCGTTCGAGGACCTCGAGATCCCCGAGCCGGCCTGAGCCCCACCCTGGAATGGGGGTAGGCGGGTTGAAGGCCGCGCGGTGTTCTGTGACGATGGCAGCGCCGGCGTCCACAAAGGACTCTCGGCACCGTCGAGCACCGAGGAGGCCGGCATGCTCGGCACCGGCAAGAGCGTGGCCCTGCCCGGCGGCCGGGTCGCCTACTCCGAGCGTGGCACCGGTCCGGCGGTGGTGTTCGTGCACGGGCTGCTCGTCAACGCGAACCTGTGGCGCAAGGTCGTCCCGCCCGTCGCCGACGCGGGGTTTCGGTGCCTCGCCCCGGACTGGCCGCTCGGCGCGCACCGGATTCCCCTGGCGGCCGACGCCGACCTGACGCCGCCGGGGGTCGCCCGGCTGATCGGGGAGTTCCTCGACGCGCTCGACCTGACCGACGTCACCGTGGTCGCCAACGACACCGGCGGCGCCCTGACGCAGCTCCTCATGGCCGAGAACCCGGAGCGGATCGGCCGCGTCGTGCTCACGCCGTGTGACGCGTTCGAGGAGTTTTTCCCCGCGCCGTTCGACGCGCTGCCGCGGCTGATGCGCCTGCCCGGCGCGGCCTGGGCCGGCAGCCGGCTGCTGCGGCTGCCCATCGTGCAGCGGCAGCCGTCCGCGTTCGGCGCGCTGGCCAAGCGCGGGATTCCCGCCGAGGTGCTGGACTCCTACCTGCGCCCGGCCTACGACAGTGCTGGGATCCGCCGGGACCTGCGGCGCTTCCTCCTCGGCGTGCACCCCCGGTACACCCTGGCCGCCGCCGAGGCCCTGCCCGCGTTCGGCAAGCCCGTGCTGCTGGTCCGCGCGGCCGACGACCGGATCTTTCCCGCTTCGCTCTTCGACCGCCTCGCGGCCGTCCTGACCGACGCGCGGCTGGTCACGGTCGCCGATTCGGGCGCCTTCGTGCCGGAGGATCAGCCCGCCGAGCTGGCGCGGCTGATCGTGGACTTCGCCGGCCGGGCCCGCGGCTAGTGGCCGCCGCTGTGCGGTGGGACGGTGAAGGCGACCGTCTTGCTGTCGAGGATCTTGTGCGTCGGGTCCGCCAGCCCGATCCACACCTTGTGCGGCCCCGGCGGCAGGCTCTGGAGGATTAGCGGCTCGCCGCTCGCGTCGGCCCAGTGCCACGGCGCGTCGTCCACGGTCACGTGGATGTGGCCGATCCGCGGCGACACGTCGAGCGCGGCGGGCCCGTACACGGGCACGATCCGCAGGTTCTCCGCGCGGTAGCGGATCACCACCAGCCCCATCGCGAGCTGGTCGGGCAGGGGACGGTCCACGACCAGAGCCGGCGGCGGCTGAGAGGCGAGCGGTACGACGGGTGCCGGTGACCAGCCGGTCGCGGCGGAGGCCGGCGGGGGAGGTGCGCTGGGAGCGGCGGCGGTCGGCGTGGTGGAAGTCGAACACGAAGTCACCACGCCCACCGCCAGGGCGGCGAAACTGATCGCGATCGCCCGTGTGGTGTTCGGAAACGGACGTCGGCTGTGGGGATTGGTCACAAGATCAAGTTAGCTTCCGGCCCCTGTTCACCGCGCCCGTCGGATGACGCTGTGGTTGTACGTCATCGCTGTGCCTGGCGCTCGGCGAACGTGGCCGGAACCGTGACGGATCAAGGAAGACCGGCGTGCGGCACGTCCACGCGAGCCGCGGCGAGGCGGCCTTCGCGGGCGTTCTTCCGGGCGTTCTCGTCGAAGTCCGGCGCGGTGCACATGAACAGCGTGCGGCCGTCGGTGCCGCCGAGCATGCAGGCGAACACGCCGGTGCCCGTGGGGATCTCGTCGGTGATCTCGCCGCCCTCGCGCACGCGGATCACGCGGGCGCCGACGGCGTCGGCGATCCAGAGCGCGCCCTCGGCGTCGAGGCAGCAGCCGTCGGCGCCGACGACGATCTGCGCGAGCGCGGCCGGGAGGTCCTCGCCGGTCGGCACGTCGCCGAACTGCGCCCAGATCCGGCGGTTGGTCAGGGACCCGTCGCCGGCGACGTCGAACGCCGTGACGCGGTTGCCGAAGGTCTCGTTGACCAGGAGCACGCCGTCGTCGGTGAGCACGCTTCCGTTGGGGAACCACAGGTCCTGCGCGACGGTGGTGACGGTGCCGTCCGGGTCGGCCCGCAGCAGCGACGCGGATTCGAGCGGGGCGCCGCCCATCAGGTCGAAGCCGAACTCGCCGACGAACGCGCGGCCGCGGGCGTCGACGACCATGTCGTTGGGGTGGCCCTTGACGTGGCCCGACAGGTCGGCGTGGGGCACGAGCGTGCCGTCCGGTTCGCGGCGCAGCAGCAGGCGGTCGCGCATCGACACGACCAGGAGCCGGCCGTCGGGCAGCCAGCCGAGGCCCGACGGCTGCTGCGGGACCTCGGCTTCCGTGCGCAGGTCGGTGCCGTCCTCGGCCGCCGAGCACACGCGGTAGGTGTAGAAGTCGGAGAACCAGATGCGGCCCTCGTGCCAGCGCGGGCACTCCAGGTAGGACAGTCCTTCTAGGACGGTGGTCGTTTCGCGGCTCATGATTCCCCTGGGGACGGTGTGGGTTTCGGGTCAGCCGGCGGCGGCGTCGAGGAAACGCTCGAGCTCGCCCCGGACGTCGGACCCGCACGGCTGGAAGACGATCTCGGTGACGCCGCGCGAGGCGTAGTCGTCGATCTTGCGGCGGACCTCGGCGCGGGTTCCGCTCAGCGTCACCTCGCGCAGCGTGGCGCTGCCGCCGGCCTGCCAGGCGGCGCCGTCGGCTTCGTTGAGGTCGACGCAGTGTCCTGAGTGGATGGTGAGGTGCCGGTGTTCCTCGGGTGTTTTCTCCACCACCTCGAGCCATTCGGCCCCGCCGGGCAGGGTGCGCACCGCGTCGGGACCGCCGAACTCGTAGGCGCCGTGGAAGGACAGCGCCCAGCCCGGGCCGGCGGCCGAGCGCGCGTGGGCGGAATCGGTGGGCTCACCCTCGTCGAGCACGGTGCCCCATTCGAGGAAGGCGACCCAGGGGTGGTCCTTCATGAACTCGGGCGTCTGCAGCGTGGCGAACAGGCCGTCGCCGAGCTCGGTGGCGACCTTGTTGCCCTTGGGACCGAGCGCGCCGACGAGGATCGGCACGTCGACGGGCCGCGCCGGGGCGTGGCCGTCGGGGTGCAGCATCCGCATCTGCGCGCCTTCCCACTCCACGATTTCGCCGCGCAGCAGGCCGCGGTACGCGCGCAGGTAGGATTCCATGAACGCCCAGCGCACGGCGCCGTAGCCCATCGCGCGGCGGCCGGAGAACCCGGTGCCGAACGCGACCGCCACGCGGCCGGGGGCGAGCGCGGCGAGGGTCGCCGTGGCGGCGGCGTTGACCATGGGGTGGCGCAGGCTGGGCACGAGCACACCCGGGCCGAGGCCGATGCGCTCGGTGCGGTCGGCGGCGAGGGCGAGGGTCATCCACACGTCGGGGCTTTGCTGGGGTGTGTCGTACACCCAGGCCCGGTGGTAGCCGAGTCGCTCGGCCAGTGCGATGTGGTCCGGAGAGTCCAGGGCGGTGGGGAACGCGCAGGACACGTCCACGGTGTCCTCCTCCCGATCGACGGCGGATCGCGGCAGAACGTCTACCTGGGACAATGACTAAGCGCATAGTCATAATCGCTGGTGGTGTGGGACGATACACACACCCTTGGGGCGGAGCAAGGGCAGCCCTCCAGCGCCTCCGACCCGGAAAGGACCCCCGATGAGCGCCCAGCGATCCGCGCTCCCCGACCTGGCGGACGACTCGCTCGGCCTCTGGGACGCCGGCTTCGGCAAAGCCGCGCGCGGCCTGCTCACCGGCGGCGTGCGCTGCTTCGCCGCCCAGGGCTTCCACGCCACCACGACCCGGGACATCACCGCCGCGGCCGGCCTCTCGCCCGCCGCGCTGTACGTGCACTTCAGCTCCAAGGAGGAAGTGCTTTTCGAGATCACCCGCGCCGGGCACAAAAGTTCACTCGATGCGCTCAACCGCGTCCCGCCCCACGCGGACCCCGCCGAGCACCTGCGCGCCCTCGTCGCCGCCTTCGTCTCGTGGCACGCCCGCCACCACGTCGCCGCCCGCGTCAGCCAGTACGAACTGGGCGCCCTGACCCCCACGCACTACGACGCCATCGTCGGCCTGCGCCACCAGTCCACCGCGATCTTCCACGACGCCCTCACTCACGGCCCCGCCCTCGGCCCCTTCCCACCCGCCGACGCCCACCGCCTCGTCCGCGCCATCCTCTCGCTGGGCGTCGACCTGGTCCGCTGGTACCGCCTCGACGGGGCGGACTCGCCCGAGGAGCTGGGGGAGTACTACGCGGACCTGGCCCTCGGGATGGTCTCGGCGGCCGCCACACGCCGCGGCCGCTGATCCGGAGTGGTCCGGACCGCGCCGCCCGCGTGCGGGCTGCAATTTTCTGGCAGTGGAAGCCTTACCTCCCCGCGCCGGGCGGGGCTGATGCCAGCGGCCGTGCGCACTGTCGACCCGGCCGGAATGCGTTGGGCGCAACCGTGGACTGGTCCGCCATAGAGGGCCGAAGAGGGCCGAGTAAACGGCATCGTGCTCGCGCGGATATCCCGGTTGGGCAGCGATTTTCCTGGAGTGGCAGGAGGGCTATCGCGCCGAGAGGCATTGCACGCAGGCGGGCGACCGTGGCTCGGGTGATGGCACGGGACTGAGGGGCCGAGCTTGTGCGGCGGGGCGGCGGGTTTCCGGGAATGAGTGGGGGACTGCAGTGCCGGCCGGGGCCAGCACCCGGCGGGGTGCGGGGTGGGGCGACCGGCTCGAGGGGCCGAGCATGTACGGGGAGGCTGTTTCCAGGACCGGGTCGGAGACTGCAGTGCAAGCCTGGGTCGGCGCCTGTCGGGGTGCGGGTGCCCGGCGAGTCGTGGGGCGACCGGCCCGAGGGCCGATTCACCTGAGCCGCCGGGGATTCCGGCGCCGACCAAGGCCCGGGGCGGCCACCGCCTCCGGCCGGCCATGGTGGCGCGGGCCGGGGCGCAGCGGCTTCAGAGCGTGACGAACCGCCCCCCGATTTGGTGAAACGATCACGCGCCGTGGATGATCACGGGGTGATCACGTTCCGAGGCCCTGGGGGGCACGCGACGCCGGCCGGAGTGGTGAAGCAACTGTTCGAGGAGGCGGCCGCGCGCCGGGGGGCGGTGGTGGTGCTCGTGGCGGCGGCGGTCGTGTTCGTGGCGGGGGTGCTCGCGATCGTGTGCACGCTGTGGCCGGTGGATCTGGAGGTCTACCGCCTCGGCGCGCAGGCGCTGGCGCACGGGCGCGACCTCTACGGCCCGCTGCCGCCGACGCGGTCGGGCATGACGTTGCCGTTCATCTACCCTCCGTTCGCCGCGATCCTGTTCCTCGTGCCGGCCGCGGTGCCCACGCCGGTGGCGGCCGTCCTGATGCTGGCGATTTCGCTGACCGCCCTCGGCGCGACGGTGTACGTCGTCGTGCGGCCGCGCGCCGGGAGGCGGACGGCGGTGCTGGCCGCGGTCGTGGTCGGGGCGGCGTCGCTGGCGTTCGAGCCGGTGCGGGAGACGCTGTGGTTCGGGCAGGTCAACCTCGTGCTCATGGCGCTGGTCGTGATCGACTGCCTGGGACCGAAAACCCGTCTGCCGCGCGGGGTGCTGGTGGGCCTGGCCGCGGCCGTGAAGATCACGCCGGCCGGGTTTCTGCTGTTTTTCTTGCTGAAGAAGGACTTCCGCGCGCTCGGCACCGCGCTCGTCACGTTTGTCGCCGCGGGTGCGGTGGGTTTTGTGGTGGCCCCCCAGGCTTCCGCGGCCTACTGGTTCGGCGGCGGGCTGACCGGGGCGTCGGGCATGAGCGGCTCGATCTTCGCCACCAACCAGACCATCCAGGGTGCCGTCCACCGCTTCGGCCTCCCCGCGACGCCCACACTCGTCCTGGTCGCCGCGGGGACCCTGGCCGCGCTGCTCCTCGCCGCGGCGGCCATGCGCCGGGCCGACGAACCGGTCGCCTTCCTCCTCAACGCCGCCGCGGTCCTCGTGTGCTCACCCATCTCGTGGTCGCACCACTGGGTCTGGATCGTCCCCGCGACGATCGTCCTGGCCGCCCGCGCCACGACCGGCCGCGCGGTGGCCGGCCTGGCGGCGGTGGTCGCGATCTTCATCGTCGCGCCGCATTCGCTGTTGCCGAACAACGACTTCCGCGAGCTGTCCTGGGGACCGCTGGAGCACGTGATCGGCAACAGTTACCTGTTGCTGGCACTGGGTTTCCTCGTGTGGCAGTTCGCCACGCGCCACCGCCGCGCGCTCACCCCGCCCCTGGTTCAGTGAGCCCGGCGAGGCCGATGTACGCCTCCGAAGCCTCGTAGACCTTCCGGCCGTCCAGGTCCGCGGACAGCTTCGGCGCGACGAAGTCCCGGGCCCACTGCGCGGTCTGGAACCGCAGCGGCGGGTTCTCCTGCCCGAGCAGGTCGAGGATCTGCGGGCCGACCTCCTCGACCGCCTGCACGCCGCCGGTGTTGCCGATCACGCGGGACAGGAAGTCCCACGGCTCGGGGTACGGGTTGTTCTCCACTACGTCGGTGGGCAGCAGCTTTTCGAAGCGCCGCGGGGCCATCACGTCGGTGGCCACCGGCCCGGGCTCCACGATGGTGGTCCGCACGCCGTAGCGCGCGACGACGGGCGCGAGCGACTCGACAGCTCCCTCGAGCGCGAACTTCGAAGCCGCGTACGCGTCGTTGTACGGCGCGCCGACCAACCCGTTGGCGCTGGTCGTGACAATCAGCCGGCCCTTGCTCGCGCGCAGGTGCGGCAGCGCCGCCTTGATGACGGCGAGGTTGCCGAAGAAGTTCGTCTCGAGGACGAAGCGGAAGCCGTCCATCGTGATCTGCTCCGCCGTGCCGAGGGCGAAGATGCCGCCGGCCTGGGAGACCACGGCGTCGAGGTGGCCGTGGGTTCGGGCGACGTCGTCGATCAGCGCGTAGACGGCCGGGTGGTCGGTGATCTCGAGGAACCGGATGTCGAGCTCGACGCCGCGCGCCTTGGCGTCCTCCGCGAGTTCGGTCATGCGCTGCTCGTCGCGCCCGGTGGCCACGACGGTGTACCCGGCCGCCGCCGCGTCGAGCGCGATCGTGCGGCCCATCCCGGACGTGGTGCCGGTGACGAGGAGAACCTTGCTGGTCATGGAAGCCTCCTGACAGTTACGCACACTGTGTGCGTTAATCGCGAAGCTAGCCTCGCCGCACTCGTCCTGTCAACGCACATGGCGTGCGTTATGCTGGAGCGGTGACTTCCTTCCAGCGCGCGCGTTCGCCCGAGAGCAAGCGTCAGCGCGCGGAAGCCCTGGTGGACGCGGCCCGCACGCTCGCGCGGGAGCGGGGCGTCGCGTCGGTCACGCTGACGGCGATCGCCGACCAGGTCGGCGTGCACCATTCCGCGATGCGCCGCTACTTCCCCTCGCACAAGCACGTGCTGCTGCGGCTCGCGGCGGACGGCTGGGCGACCTGGGCGGACACGGTCGCCGAAGAGCTTCGAGGCCGCACGGTCTCACCGGGGGAGCTGGCGGAGGTGCTCGTCGCGTGCCTGGCCGCCGATCCGTTGCTGTGCGACCTGTTCGCCAACGTCCCGCTGCACCTGGAGCACGACGTCGACGTCGACCACGTCGTGGAGTTCAAGCGGACCAGCCGCGCGGCGATCGACGTCCTGACGGCGGCCATCGCGGCCGCGGCGCCTTCCCTTGCCGCGGCGGCGATCGACGTCGTCACCGCGGCCAACGCCCTCGCTGCCACGCTGTGGCAGGTCACCCATCCCGGGTCCGAGCTCGCCGCCGCGTACCGGGCCGACGCGTCGCTGTCGATCGTCGGCCCCGGTGACTTCGTCCCGACGCTGACCCGGCTGCTGGCCGCGACGTGCACCGGGCTCGCCGGCGCGCCGGGCGCCGGGCTTCAGGATGTGCGGGACTTACCACCGGCCACTGACGCCTGAGAGCCGTGCATCACCAGTTGTGCGTATTCGGACAGCTTTTCGGGAGTTCCCGCACGCGTGATGAGGCCGAGGTAACCGTCGGGCCGGATGAGGGCGAAGCCGCTCTCGCCGGTGCCGTAGCGATCGGTGAACGAGCCGTCCGGGTCGTGGAGCGCACCGAGGCCGCCGGAGCCGATGGGCACGACCGTGCCGAGCCCGGCCAGGGCCGCGCGGTACTCGTCGAGCACCGCGTTGTCCTGGACGCTCGTGAGGAGCAGGTGGCCGGGCCGGCGCAGCAGCTCGTCGAGTGAGGTCGGCGTGCCGTCGGCGGTGCGCAGGCCGGGCAGGTCGGGCGCGTGGTCGCCGGGGTGCGGGTGCCGTCGTGAGGTCGCGCGGCCGGTGACGATGGGGCTGCCGCGGTAGTGGATGTCGACCTCGGCGATGCCGGTGATCAGCTCCTCTCGCACGGGCGGGAGGTGCCCGACCAGGAACAGCGCGAGGTTGCGCAGGCCGCGTTCGGGGCCGTTGACCGTCATCACGTCGGTCATGCGCGTGGTCTGCTTGACCACGGACGCGCCGACCCGGTGGCGTTCGGCGTGGTAGGAATCGAGCAGCGCGGGATCGGCGCGGCCGGTCGTGACCAGCGCGAGCTTCCACGCGAGGTTGACCGCGTCGTGGATGCCGGTGTTCATGCCCTGGCCGCCGGCGGGGCTGTGGATGTGCGCGGCGTCGCCGGCCAGCAGCACGCGGCCGTGGCGGTAGCGGGGCACCTGGCCGTGGTGGATCTCGAAGTAGGTGAGCCAGTGGGCGTCGGTCACCCGCCACGCGCCGCCCGCGCGCTGGTCGACGAGCTGTTGTGTCTCGGCGATCGTCGGGACCGCGCCGGGCGCCGGGCGTTCGACTTCGAACAACAGGCGCGTGCGGCCCTCGGGCATCGGGAACACGCCGCCGATGCCGTCGGGGTGCGCGAACATCCGCACGGTGTCGGGTGAGCGTTCGGACTCGGCGGCGACATCGGCGAACAAGAAATGTTGACCTTCGAACACGCCCTCGATCCGCGTGCCGACGGCCGTGCGCGTGGTGCTGTGCCCGCCGTCGGCGCCGACGACCCAGGCGTAGCGGGACCGGTCACGCCCGGCCGCCGAGGTGAAGGTGGCCGTGACGCCCGTCGAGTCCTGTTCGAGGCTCTCCAGCGTCACGCCGCGTTCGACCCGCACGCCCAGGTTGGCCGCGTGTTCGGCGAGCAGCGCCTCGGTCCGCGGCTGGGCGAGGTCGAGGATGCGGCGGTAGCGGGTGGCGAGGTGCTCGGTGCCCAGCCGCACCGTGGGCTGCTTCGGGTCACGCCCGGCGTAGAGCTCCAGCGCGGTCATGGCGGACGCCTCGCGCTCCAGCGGCGCGAGCACGCCCATGGCGGCCAGGTGCTCCTGCGTGCGCGGGTGCACGACCACTGCGCGGGACTGCGTGGTGGGCTCGGCCAGCTGCTCGACCACCCGCACGCGCGCGCCCTGGCGCACCAGTTCCGCGGCGGCGGTCAGGCCCACCGGGCCGGCCCCCACGACCAGCACGGTGTCCTGCCCGGACGCGGTCACGGAGCGAGCGTCAGGTCGCGGTCGTCTGTTCTGATCAGTGTCATTTTCCCCGTTCCTCTCGGCGTTGCGAAAGGGCTACCCCAGTTCTGTC
Organism: Amycolatopsis sp. NPDC001319; assembly: GCF_042896185.1. Classification (NCBI taxonomy): domain Bacteria; kingdom Bacillati; phylum Actinomycetota; class Actinomycetes; order Pseudonocardiales; family Pseudonocardiaceae; genus Amycolatopsis; species Amycolatopsis sp. NPDC001319. The sequence continues at coordinate 371,253 of NZ_JBIAWY010000009.1, forward strand.
GTGGTGGCTTTCAAGAGCGTTACAGGGTTGTCTCGATCGGATTTTTTCCCTGAGTCCACAATGGACTTGTGACGGGTGGTGCGCCGGTTTTTGTCGGGCCCCTCGCGTAGCGTGCGGTGTCATGGTGCTGACAGTGGAAATGCGCGAACAGTTCCTGGCCGAGCCGCACGTCGGCGCGTTGTCGGTGGTCGAACGCCCCGACCGCGCGCCCCTCGTCGTGCCCATCTGGTACCAGTACACGCCGGGTGGCGAGCTGTGGATCCGCACGCCGCCGGACACGCGCAAAGCCCGCGCGATCGCGGCGACCGGACGGTTCACCTTGATGGCGCAACGAATCTCGCCCACTGTCCGCTACGTCTCGGTGGAAGGACCGGTCACCGGTACCGGACCCAGTTCCGACGGGCAAACGCGGGAAATGGTGTCGCGGTACCTGCGGCCGGAGAAAGTCACGCCCTTCCTGGACTTCGAGCGAACCCACATCGGCGAGCACATCGTGATTTCGATGCGGCCGCAACACTGGTTCTCGTCCGATCTGGGGCCGGCCTGATTTCGCGGTAACCACTCGTTCGAGCCGCTTTCCCACTATGGTGAACGGGCTCACGCGACGACAGGGGCGGCGGATGACGACGTCGGACAAGGACGAACCTGCGGATCCCGGCGTTCCCAGTGCCCCCGGCGAGGACTCACCGCGATTCGGTGCACCTGACGCACCGACGCCACCGTCGGGATCCCTTTCCGTCGGCGGCCTTCAGTTCGGCGTCGAACCCCTGGGCGGTTCGACGCCGCGACCCGGCGGCGGCCAACAGGGTGTCCAGCCACCGGGTCCACCCTTCCTCGACGACGACCCTCCTTACGGCGGGCTGTCCGGTACGGCGGGCACGCCGTCGTGGCCGGGCGACATCGATTACGGCACTCAGCCCGGCGAGCCGCCCGACCCCTATTCGTCACGTTGGGCGGAAGGTGGCGCTTACGGCGCGCAGCCGCCAGGGCCGGCGTTTTCGTCGGTCGACGGCGATCTGCGTGACGAATCGAGCTTTCGCGGGCAGAACCAGGAACATTACGGTGGGCAGCCGCCGGGGCCGGCGTTTTCGTCGGTTGGCGAACGGCCGCCCGAGGAGCCGCGTCCTCGAGCGGAGGATCAGTATTACGGCGGAATGCAGGGCGGCCAGCCACCCGGGCCGGCGTTCTTCGAGAACTCCCCGGCTGAAAGCGGACCGTCGTCGGAATCGGCGTTTTCGCCGGGCGGCGCGGCGGATCCGCTTGAGGAGCCGTGGCCACAACCGTGGAATCAGAGCCAGCAGGGTGGTTCTCCGCCCGGGCCCGCCTTCGTCGAGAGCGGCTCGACGTACGGCGGACCGCCGCCGGAACCGCCGTTTGCGCGGCAGCCGCTGCGAGACGACGGGCTGTTGGAGCCGGAGAGTTCGCCGCCGCCGGGGCCGACGTTCGCGCTGCCGCCGACGTGGGCGCCGCCGCAATCGCCGCAGCCGTGGGGTAGCGGGGCGCCGCCGGGGCCGCCGCTTGAGCCGGACGTGTACGACGTCGCCGACGGAAGTGGCGGACGGTCGAGGGTGCCCGGGCCTTTCGGCGACGTGCGCGAGCCCGGGTGGCGGCGGTTGCTGCGGCGGCTGCGGGGGCGCGGGTAAGGCATGACCGGGATTCTTCAAGGCGCCCTCGGGGGCGCCCGCGCCTTGCTGGTCGGGTGGATCCTGCCGAGCCTGATCAACGTTGTGGTGTTCGGGTTCGTCGTGGCGCCGGGGCCGAGGCGGGTCGGGGCGTTGAGCGTGGACGCGGGGTGGGCGGCCGTCGCGGGGTTGCTGGCCACGGCCGTGCTCGGACTGGTGCTGGCGGCGCTGCAGACGCCGCTCTACCGCGTCCTCGAGGGGTACTTCGCGTGGCCGGGCTGGGTGTTCCGCGGGCGGCGCCGCCGGCAGGTCGCGCGGATGCACCTGTTGCGCAACCGGGTCGACGCGGTGACGTTGTCCCGCCGGGAAGGCCGGCTGCCGGAGGAGGACCGGGCGACGCTGGCGGCGTTCCGGGCACACCCGGTCCTCGGGCCCTGCCTCGAGCGGGACCTGCGCAAGGGCCCGGTCTGGCACGCCCTGCTCGCCGAGCGCCTGCACCGCTACCCGCTCGACGACCAGCAGGTCGCCGCCACGCGGCTGGGCAACGCGATCCGGCGGTTCGAGGAGTACGGCCACCACCGGTACCGGCTCGATTCGCAGGTGCTCTGGCACGAGCTCAACGCCGTGGTGCCCGAACCCGTCCGCAAGCAGGTGGAGGACGGGCGGACCAACGTCGACTTCTTCGTCAGCCTGCTCTGCGGCCACGTGCTCGTCGCGGTGGCCGCGGCTGTCGACCTCATCGCGGGCCGGGCGGAGCTGCCCTGGGTGACGGGCGGGGCGCTGGTGGGCCTGCTGGTGCTGGCGGTCGTCTGGTACCGGGTGGCCGTGGTGGCCACGGACGAGTGGGCCGGCGCCGTCCGCGCGATGGTCGACCTCGGCCGCGCGCCGCTCGCCACCGCGATGGGGTTCACGCTGCCCGCGCGGCTGGCGGACGAGCGCGAGATGTGGCGGGCGGCCGTCGAGTTCGTCGGCACCGGGCCGACCGACGCGCTCGACCCGTACCGGGCTAAGCCGGAGTAGCGGCGCGCCGGTCCCGCAGCACGGCGAAGACGATCGCGGCCAGGCCGAGGATCGCGACCACGGCGTTGGCGGTGGTGAGCACGACGGCCTGCCACATCACCGGCGGGTGCGTGTCGAACAGGTGGAAGAAGAAGTGCGGCACGGCGAAGAGCGAGAACGCCGCCGCGGCAGGCACGACGTAGTGCGTCTTCGGCTTGACCAGCGCGATGCCGAGCATCAGCGCGACGGCCAGCGTCGCGCCGCCGAAGTCGCGGGCGAAGTGCTCGCTGAACGGCGGGTTCAGGTCCACCGTGGGAAACGTCGTGTAGAAGCTTTCGGGGAAGAGCTGGTTCCAGCCGCCGACGACCAGTTCGTCGAGGAACGGGATCACCAGGGCGGCCCGGATGGCGAGGGTGTTCACGGGAGTCCTTTCAGGACAGTCGGTTCGCGACGCGGCGCAGGTACTCGGCGAACGTGCGCTCGCCCCGGGCGTAGTCCTCGCGCGGGAGCAACGCGCCGCCGGTCATGGCCTTGCCGACCGCGCCCGGCAGGCGCACCGGCAGCACGATTTTGCGGGACCCGCGGGCCTTGACCAGCCGGCGGGCCATGTCGGCCATCTGCAGCTGCTCGGGTCCGGCGAGCGGCCGCACGTAGCCGCCCGGCTCCTGCCCGACCTGCGCGACCAGCGCGCCGGCGACCTCGTCCGCCGAGACCGGCTGGGAAAGTTCTTGCGGCACCACGACGAACGGCCCGCGGGCACCGTCCACAAGGGGCTCCGGGAACTCGTGGAACTGCGTGGCCCGCAGGATCGTCCACGGGACCGGGCCGGTGCGGACCAGCTCCTCCTGCTTGCGCTTGCCGAAGTAGTAGCCGAGGTCGACGTCGTCCACGCCGACGATCGAGAGCGCGATCACGTGCCGCGCCCCGGCCGTCGCGGCGGCGTCGAGGAGGTTGCGCGTGGCGGCGGCGAAGAACCCGACCGCGGGCTTCCTGCGCACCGACATGACGTTGGTGACGTCGACGACCTCTTCGCAGCCGTCGAGCTTGCCGGCCAGGCCGGTACCGGTCGTCAGGTCGACGCCCCGCGAACGCGCCAGCACCACCGGCTCGTGCCCGGCCTCGGTCAGCTTCCGCACCACCAGCGCGCCGATCAGCCCGGTCCCGCCGGCGACAGCCACTCGCATCGGTTTGCCTCATTTCGTCTCGGGTGTGGATCACTGTGCAGACTGCGCAGGTCCGGCGAACGTGACAGGCCGGCGTGTGATCCACACCTCCGGGTGCCGCGAACCGGTCCAGCGGTGTGGGGGCGAAGTGGACTACCGGTCCGGCGTGGGCGCGGGTTGACTGGATCGCGCCGGGTTGTCCACACGAGATCGTTGAGAGGGAAAGATGCGGATCTTCCTCGCCGGTGCGTCCGGCGTTGTCGGGCGCCGGGTGGTGCCGGCGCTGCTCGCCGACGGCCACGAGGTGACCGGGCTGGCCCGCGGCGCCGCGTCTGCCGACCGGATCACCGCGCTCGGCGCGACGGCCGTGCTCGGCGACGTGTACGACGCGCCCGCGCTGGCCGAGATCGTCCGCGCCGCCGCGCCGGACGTCGTGATGCACCAGCTGACCGACCTCGGCTCGGGCGACCGCGCCGCGAACGCCCGCCTGCGCACCGTCGGCACGCGCAACCTCGTCGACGCGGCCGAGGCCGCCGGCGTGCGGCGGATCGTCGCGCAGAGCATCGCGTGGGCCTACGAGCCCGGTGCCGCGCCCGCGCCGGAGGAGACGCCCCTCGACCTGGCCGGCACCCCCGACCGGCTCGGCTCGGTGTCGGGCGTCGCCAACCTGGAGACGGCGGTGTCGGAACTGCCCGAATGGGTGGTCCTGCGCTACGGCACCCTCTACGGCCCCGGCACCTGGTACACCGACGGCGCCCTCATGGCCCAGCTCGCCGCGGCCGGCACCCTCGCGGCCACCGCGGACGTCACGAGCTTCCTCCACGTCGACGACGCCGCCTCGGCCGCCCTCGCCGCCCTCACCTGGCCCACCGGCCCGGCCAACATCTGCGACGACGACCCCGCGGCGGGCTACGACTGGGTCCCGGCGTTCTGCGCCTCCGTCGGCGCCCCGCCCCCGGCCCGGTCCGACGCCGCGCGCACACCGTGGGCCCGGGGCGCGGACAACACCCACGCCCGGAAGGACCTGGGCTGGACGCCGAGCCGGCCCTCGTGGCGGGAGGGGTTCAAGCAGAGCTGACTTCGGCCGCAGCGTTCGGCGCGGTCCGGAGCACTCGGCTCTGGGGCGGCCGTGGCTGTGCCCTGTGCGGTGGGACGGCTTCACCTTGGGGTGACCGCCGAGGCGGCGCATGGTGCGGCCCGGCGCGGCTGGGCTCCGGGGTGGGGAAGGTGCTCCGGCTGTTGCGGTCGGCGTGGCCGGTGTCGGAAAGGGGTGAGCTGCCCGGTTCCGGTCGGCGTGGCCGGCGTGGCCCGGCCGTTCCGGTCAGCGTGGCCGGTGTCAAGCACGGTGCGCCGCCCGGTCCTGGTCGGCGTGGGCGGCGTGGCGAAGCGCGCGCTGCCCGTTCCGGTCGGCCTGGGTGGAGTCGAGAAGGGTGCGCTGCCTGGTTCCGGTCGGCGTGGCTGGCGTGGCGAAGAGTGCTCCGGCTGTTGCGGTCGGCGTGGCCGGTGTCGAGAAGGGGTGCGATGCCCGGTTCCGGTCGGTGTGGCTGGCGTGGCGAGGAGCGCACTGCCCATTCCGGTCGGCGTGGGTGACGTTGAGAAGGGTGCACTGCCTGGTTTCGGTCGGCGTGGCGAAGAGTGCATGGCCCGTTCGGTCGGCGTGGCCGCCGTGCTGCGCCCTGGCGAGCGCCCGTCGGACAGCGCACGGTCTGGGCTGGTTCGTTCGGCTCCGCTCGGAGAAGGTCGCGTCGGCGTGGCTTGGCGTATCGGCGGGAAGGGCCCGGCGTGCGCGTGGCCGGACGGCTTCAAGCTGGACCGTGGCGGCGCACCGCCGTGGGCCGCGGCCCGGCGGCAACGGCCGCAGGTGAGACTCGCGGTGGGCCGGCAAGCCGAATGCCGAACCCAACGGGGGTCACCAAGCGGCGATCTCGGCGCCCTCCAGCAGCTCGGCCAGCGTGTCCAGCGCCGGGCGCCACGAGTGTTGCGGTGGGGTGGCGTAGCCGAGGATCAGGCCGGCGCGGGGGTCGGCGCCGTGCCAGTAGCCGGAGGTGTGGAGGCCCAGCAGGCGGACGCCGGAGTGGAGGCCGGCGTCGACGAGGCGTTTCTCCTCGTGCCGGGAGGCCAGGGGGAGCAGGGCGTGGAGGCCGGCGGGGACGCCGTCGAGGGGGACGTCGGTGAGGGTGGCGAGGCGGGTGGCCAGCTCGGCGCGCCGTTTCTGGTAGGTGGCGCGGGCGCGGCGGACGTGGCGGTCGTAGTCGCCGCGCTGGAGGAGGTCGGCGAGGGCGAGCTGGTCCGGGGCGCCGACGGACGCGCCGGTGGCGGCCAGCGCGTCGAGGACCGGGAGGCGCAGCCGCGGCGGCAGCACGAGCCAGCCGAGGCGCAGGCCGGGCGCCAGGGACTTGCTGGTGCTGCCCGCGAAGACCACGCGTGACGGGTCCAGGGCCTGCAGCGCGCCCACGGGATGTTTGTCGTAGCGGAACTCGCCGTCGTAGTCGTCCTCGATGACGAAGCCGTCGCGGGCGCGGGCCCAGTCGAGGAAGGCCGTGCGCAGATCGGGGCTCAGCACGACGCCACGCGGGTGCTGGTGGGCCGGCGTGAGCAGCACCGCGCGGACGTCCGGGTCCAGCCCGGCGGGGTCCGCGCCACAAGGACCCACCCGAAGCGGTGCGGTGGCCAGCCCGGCGCCGTGGATGAGGCGCCGGTGGTGGACGAGGCCGGGGTCCTCCGTGCCGATCACCGACATCCCCGACTCCCGCATTGCCCGCGCCAGCAAGGCGAGGCCGTGGGTGAAGCCGGTCGTGATCACGACGGCCTCGGCCTCGGCGCGGACACCGCGCGTCCGTGACACATACGTGGCAACGGCTTCGCGCAGCAGCCGTGAGCCCGCCGGGTCGCCGTAATCCAAAGTGGACGGTCCGGCCGCTGCCAGCGTGCGTTTCACGCTGGCCGACCACAACGTGTGCGGGAACAGGCTCAGGTCCGGCCGCCCCGGCCGCAGGTCGAGCAGGCGCGGCTCCACCTCCGGCACCGGCTTCGCCGGGGGGAGCCGGGTTTCGGCGACGCGCGTGCCCGACCCGGTCGTGCTCACCAGCCAGCCCTCGGCCACCAGCTGCGCGTACGCCTCGACGACGGTGCCGCGCGCGATGCCGAGGTCGTCGGCCAAGCTGCGGGTGCCCGGCAGGCGCGTGCCGGCGGGCAGCCGCCCGGACGTCACCGCCTCCCGTAGCGCGGACTCGATCGAACGGGCCCGCGGTTCGCCGCCGGCTTCGAGGTGCAGGTCGATCCCGAGCGAGCTCACCCCGCGACCGCCGCGGCCAGCCGGGTGAGCTTCGCCGGGTTCACGACGAAACAGACCTGGTCGATGCCCCGCGGCGACGCCTCCACCCAGCACGCCGCGAGCGGTTCGCCGGCGCGGGTGACGAGCACGACGTGCTGCCCGTTCGCCGCAACTACGGAGGTCTCGACTTGCTGTCCGTGGATCCCGACCGTCCGCGCCAGGTACTGCGCCACGCGTTCGCGGCCGGACACCGGCTTGCGGGCGGCCGTCGCCACGCCGCCGCCGTCGGAATAGGCCACCGCGTGCTCGGCCAGCAGGCTCCGCAGGCCTTCGAGATCACCCCGCTGCGCGGCCGCGAGGAACGCCCGCAGCAACCGGTCGCGCTCGGCCGCGCTCACGCGCGCACCGCGTTCGCGGATCACGTGGGCCCGCGCCCGGTGGCCCAGCTGCCGCGCGTGCTGCTCGCTGAGGTCGAGGAACCCGGCGATGTCGCGGTACGGGTAGTCGAAGGCCTCCTTCAGCACGTACACCGCGCGCTCCTGCGGCGTCAGCCGTTCGAGCAGCACCAGCACCGCCAGCTCGAGTGCCTCGCCGCGCTCCACCGTGACGTCGGCGCCGTCGGCGGTGGGGATCGGCTCGGGCAGCCACGGGCCGACGTAGAGCTCGCGGCGCGCCCGGGCCGAGGTCGCCGCGGTCAGTGCCAGGCGGCTCGCGGTGGTGACGAGGAACGCCTCGGCGTTGCGCACCACGCCGCGATCCGTGCCCTGCCAGCGGATCCACGTGTCCTGCACCACGTCCTCCGCGTCGGCGGCCGTTCCCAGCAGCCGATAGGCGAGGCCGAACAGGCGCGGGCGCAGTGCTTCGAACGCCGCCACCGCGTCGGTCAGGCCACCACCGGCCACTTCGGTCACTTCAAAGCTCCTTGTGCGCTGCAGGGGATTCCGATGGTGGCAGGTGCGCTCCCGTGCCCGCAACCGGAACCTTGACTTCCGGGGTCCAGATTGTCTAGGGTGGCGGCCGTGCGGATGAACCAGGGTGTCGAGTGGTCCGTCCACGTCCTGCTGTCGCTCGCGTGGCTCGACGACGACGAACCGGTGTCCACCGCGTCCCTCGCGGCCAGCTACGAGCTTCCCGTCGCGTACCTGAACAAGCAGCTGCAGGCCCTCGTGCGCGCGGGGCTGCTGCGTTCGCTGCCGGGCGCGCGCGGCGGGTTCGTGCTCGCGCGCCGGCCCGAGGACATCACGCTGATGGACGTGGTCGCCGCCATCGAGGGGCGGGAGTTCGCGTTCCAGTGCACCGAGATCCGGCAGCACGGGATGGGCCAGGAGGCGCCGCAGAGCGCGTTCCGCCGCAAGTGCGCCGTCGACTCGGCCATGCAGCACGCCGAGCTTCAGTGGCGCAAAGCGCTGGCGGCCAAGACGATCGCCGACATCCGGGCCGAAGCCGACAGCCACGCTCCCTCGGCCGCCCGGCTGGCCCGCAAGGCCTACGGACGCAGCTGACGAGAACGGCCTGCCGCCTCCGAGCCGGAGACAGCAGGCCGGGAGGACAACAGGCCGAGCAGACGGTCAGGCCAAGCGGCGCGCCTTCGGGTGCCGCAGGTGGTCGCGCTCGCGGATCTCGTCGTCGTCGAGGAACGTGAGCATCGGCACGTCGGGCGCGCAGACCATGCAGACCACGAACTTGCTCTCGATGTCCCCACGCAGGTTGCCGGCCTGGTAGTGCACGACCTCGCCGCCCGGCTCCCAGAACGCCTCGCCGGCCTTGATCGGGTACGGCTCCTCGCCTTCGAGTTCGAAGAGGATCTCGCCCTCGATCACGTAGCCGAACACGGGACCGGAATGCCGGTGCGGCCCGCTGCCCGGGTCGCCCGGCGGGATCGAGACGGTGCCGACCATGAAGTGCGCGCCCTCCGGGACGAACGGCGGGGTGCGCGTGAGCAGGTTGTCGTAGGTGCTGCGTGAGCCGGGTGAAAGAATCATACGGCGAGGTTAGGTCCGCGTCCGCGCGCGTGACCGGTCCGCTCGAGGGCCGTTTTCCTGTACCGGTCGGACCCGCGCCACCGGCACTGTCGCGATCGGACGGTGGCCACCGGGGACCACCGTCCGATCGCGACGGTCAGAACGGCCAGCCGGCGTCGCGCCCGGCCTCCAGCAGCGGGATCATGCGGAAGGCCTGGTCGGTCAGGCCGCCGAACGTGTGCCGGTTGCGGCCACCGCTGGACGAGTGGCCACGCCGGTACCCGGCGAGGTTCCACGTGTACAGCGGGGTGGCCGCGGGCACGGACATCCCGACGTCACCTTGTGCGGCCTGCTCGTCGGTGAGGATCACGACGCGGTCGTGGCCGCGCTCGTGCTTCCCGACGGCCAGCTGCGTGTCGGTGCCGTGGCCGAGGAAGTAGCCGTCGGCGGTCCAGCGGTCCACCGACTTCAGCAGCGACTCCTGCGGCCGCAGCGGGAACTCGCGGGTGTCGTCGGAGAACGACACGACGTCGGCCTTCTCGCACCGCTGCCCGAGCGCGAGCCCGAACACCGCGGCCGCGTCCCACCGCTTCAGCGTGCCGTCCTTGGAGAACCGCGAAGTCATCGACCACGAGGTGTCCACCAGGATCAGCGTGCGGCCGGGCAGCACCGGGACGTGGGCGAGCGAGTGCGTGATCGCCTGTTCCAGCGCCCACGCCCACCGCAGCGACGGTGCCGCCCGGTAGGCCGACAGAAACCGCATCGGCAGCTGCCGCGACCGCGCCACCTGCTCCGGGTCGGCGAGCCGCGTGGCGACGGCCCGCGCCACCTCGTCGGAAACCCCGGCCTGGTCGAAGTTGCGCAGGTTGCGCAGCAGCGCCATGTAGCCCATCGACGGGATCATCGACTCCCACGCGGCCGCGGTGAGCGGTCCCTGGAGCCACCCGGCGAGCGACTCCCACGTCATCCCGGCGCGCCGCAGCGTCTCGGCTGCCGTGGCCGACTCGACCAGCTCGCGCCGCCGTTCGACCGGCCACGCCGTCAGCTCCCGGTGCGCGCCGAGAGTCCCCAGCGCGGCGGGGATCTCGCGGTCGGCGTGGAACCGGACGTCGAGGACGTGCTCGAACAGCGCGTCCTGCCGGCCGGTACGCGGGCCGGGGTGCGTCAGCCCGAGGACGTCGGCGAACCGGAACCCGCGCGCGTCGGAGTCCCACTTGAGGTAGGAGCTTTCGGTGTAGAGGCGCTGGGCGGCGTCGGCGATCCCGCGCTTCACCGGCTTGGGCACGGTGCGGCCGTGGACGCTGGTCCAGTAGGCCAGCAGTTCACCGGGCTCGTCGGCCCGCTGGAGCACGCTGTTCACGACCTGGCGCGACAGCCCGTCGAGGCCGGCCTCACGCCGGGCCGCCGCGAACTCGGCCGCGCCGACCAGCGCCGCGGTCCGCAGGTTCGCGTCCCGGCGCAGCCACGCGAGGAAGCGCACCGTCCACTCGGGATCGGCCAGCGTCGCGGCGCGCACGAGCTCGGCGTACCGGGTGTCGCGCTGCTCGGCGTTCTCGTAGAAGGTGTGCTCGCCGACCATGTTGGTCACGGCGAGCAGGAACAGCTCGCTCTGGGCGTCGCGCGCGTAGCCGGCCCCGCCTTCGTGGGTGCGCCCGCTCGCGACGGCCTCGCTGGAGATCGGCGAGCGGGCCGCCCGCAGGGCGCCGAGGATGTTGAACTTGGCCATGGGTCGACCCCCTCTGTTTGTGTGCTCGGTCATGAGAAGGGAGCAACGGTTTCAGGTGTGCCCGAGAAAAAGTCGGCCACGGTACGTTTAGCTGCTCTGGCCGGATTGAGCTACACCCCGACGAGTCGGGGTGACGGGATTTGAACCCGCAACCTGCCCGTTGAAAGCGGAAGTAACCGTCACCTGCGCACCGGGCACACTCGAACCTTGACGGTTACTGTAGCCGCGCGGATCCGGTGGTGTCGCGGGGTTTTTCCGGCACCGGGTTCAGGGTTCGATCACCAGCCGCGAGATCAGGCCGTGGTCGAGCGTGAAGCGGAAGTGCAGATCGACCGCACCGCCGGGGAAGTTTCCTTCGAGGTGGTGCGTGGCGACGACGTGGTTCTCGTCGATCTGCTCGCCGGCGATCAGCGTGCTGGTGTAGGTGTACTCGCTCGCGGCGCCCTCGAGCCAGCCGCGGATTTCGGCTGCGCCGTGGTAGGTGTGGCCGTCGTCGGCGACGGTGGCCTCGGGCGTGAAGTGCGGCAGCGCGCGGTCGGCGTCGCGGGTTTCGTGCGCGGCGAGATAGTCGGTGACGGCCTGCGGCAGTGCGGTGGTCATGGGGCTCTCCTGCGGTCGGATCGGGATGACCCCACCACCGTCGGCCCTCTCCCGGGGAGAGAGTCAAACCCGGGTTGACCCTCTCCCCGGGAGAGGGTGCACAGTGGCGGGATGCGGCCAGGCCTGACGATCGGCGAGTTCGCCCAGCTCACGCGCTTGAGCGTGCGCACGCTGCGCCGGTATCACGAGGCGGGGCTGCTGGCGCCCGCGTCGGTCGACGACGCCACGGGCTACCGCTACTACGCCCGCGAGCAGATCCCCAACGCGCAGGTGATCCACCGGCTGCGCGAGCTCGACGTGCCGCTGGCCGAGGTGAAACACATCCTGGCCACGAGCGATCCGCGAACGCGCGCCGACCTCATCGCCGGGCACCTGCAGCGGCTGGAGGACCGGCTGGACCGCACCCGCGCCGCGGTCACGTCGTTGCGGCAGCTGCTCAAGCCCGACGTCGAGGAGCTGGCGGTCGAGCTGCGCTCGGTGCCCGCGCGGACGGTCGCGGCGATCGAGGCCACTGTGGACCTCGACGACGTGCTGGATTGGTACGACGCGGCGATGTCCGAACTGGACGCCGCCGTCGCCGGGCGCGAGGGCTTCACACCTGCGGGCGGGCTGTACGACAACGAGCTGTTCACCGCCGGCCGCGGCACGGCCCTGGTCTACCGGCCGGTGCCCGACGCGCCCACGGTCGGTCGCGTCGCGCCGTGCACCCTCGCGGCCACGGACCTCGCCGTGACGGTGCACGCCGGCGACCACGACGACATCGACGTCACCTACGGCCGGCTCGGCGACTGGGTGGTGGCCCACGCGCTCGCGGTGGCCGGTCCCGTGCACGAGACCTACCTGTGCGGCCCGCGTGACGACCCGGACCCGCGGACGTGGCGCACGGAGATCGGCTGGCCCGTGTTCCGGGTCTCGCCGGCCTGAGACCGCGCGCGCCCTGCGCCGGGTGGAAGGCCGTTTCGGGGACGCGAGCAGGTGTGCGGCGCGTTCGACGAGCTGCCGCCCGACGTGCTGCCGGACCGGCCGACCGGGACATCGACGACCCCGCGGAGACCGAGCTGACGCTCACCGAGGGCATGAACACCGATCTGCTCCACCGAGTCGGCCACGCCGACCTCGTCCGCCGCTCCGATGAAGCGGCGGCGCCGACCGTGCGCTGGTGGCCGCCGAGCGCGGGATGCAGCGGTCTCCGCCCGGCGTCCGGCCGACGTACGATACGGCGGCTCGCACGCGGACTCCTCCGCGCGCCCGGCCCGAGGAGTCGCCGTTGTCGGCCGTACCGTCCGCCCCCGCGTCGTCCACCTGGGCGCCTCTGCGCCGGCACGTGTTCCGCGCGCTGTGGTTCGCGCAGCTGGGCTCGAACGTCGGCAGCTGGATGCAGTCGGTCGGTGCGCAGTGGACGGTCGTGCACCAGCCCAACGCGGCCACGCTGACGTCGATCGTGCAAGCCGCGAGCCTGCTCCCCGTGCTGTTCGTGTCGTTGCCCGCGGGTGTGCTGGCCGACGTGCTCGACCGGCGGCGGATCATCGCGGTGCTCACGGCGGTGATGGTCGTGATCACGGGCATCCTGGCGGTGCTGAGCAGCCAGGACCTCGTGACTCCGGCGACGCTGATCACGATCACGCTGCTGCTCGGCGTGTGCCAGGCGCTGATGAGCCCGGCCTGGCAGGCGATCCAGCCCGAGCTGGTGCCGCGCGAGGAGCTGCCGTCGGCCGCCGCGCTGGGCAGCCTCAACGTCAACATCGCCCGCGCGATCGGGCCCGCGCTGGCCGGGTTCGTGCTGGCGCTGACCGGCCCGGCGGTGGTGTTCGGCATCAACGCGGTGTCGGACCTGCTGATCCTGGTCGCGGTGCTGATGTGGCGGCGCACGGCCACCGAGTCGGCCGGCCCGGCGGAGCCGCTGGTGCCCGCCTTGCGAGCGGGAATCCGGTATGTGCGGTACGCGCCCGGTGTCCGCCGGATCCTGGTGCGTGCTTCGGTGTTCGTGCTGCCCGCGTCGGCGTTGTGGGGGCTGCTGCCGGTCGTGGCCGCGGACCGGCTCGGTCTCGGTTCCGGCGGCTACGGCGTGCTGCTCGGCGCCCTCGGCCTCGGCGCGGTGGGCGGCGCCGTGCTGATGCGGCCGATGCGCGCGCGGTTCGGCCGCAACACGCTGCTGGGCGCCGCCACCATCGCGTACGCGGTCGGGGTGTTCGCCGCGGCGCTGCTGCCGAACGCGGTGGTGGTCGCGGTCCTGCTCGTCCTGGGCGGCGCCGGCTGGCTGGCCGGTCTGTCCACTTTGAACACCACGCTGCAGCTCGCCCTGCCCGCCTGGGTCCGCGCGAGGGCCCTGGCGGTGTACCTGATGATCTTCCTGGGCGGCCAGGGCATCGGCGCGCTGATCTGGGGCCTGGTCGCCGCCGGCCTGGGCGCCGCGACGACGCTCGCCGTCTCCGGTGTGCTGCTGGTGCTGGGCGCGGCGTCGCTGTTCGTGCTCCCCATCCACGCGCGCACGGGCGAGCTGGACCGCACGATCGTCGCGCCCTGGCCGGAACCGGAGATCGCCGTGCTCACCGGCGAGGAGGAAACCCTCGACCCCGCGGCGGGACCGGTGCTGGTCGAGGTCGCCTACCACGTCCCGGCCGAGAGCTCGGCCGAGTTCCTGGCCCTGCTCACCCGCGTCGGCGTCTCACGCCAGCGCACGGGCGCCCGCCGGTGGAGCGCCTACCGCGACCTGAGCGTGCCCGACCGCTACGTCGAGGTGTTCGAGGTCGCGACCTGGGCCGAGCACCTGCGCCAGCACCACGAACGCATCACCGGTGAGGACGCCGGGCTGTACCGGGAAGTGGCGGGGTTCTCGGTGGAACCCCCACAGACCCGGCACCTGCTGGCGAACTGACCCCGGCTAGATCACGATGTTGCAGTAGAGCCGGTGTTCCTCGGCCGCCGCGCCCCGGGCCAGGACGGCGAGTTCCTTCAGGAACGCGACGATGGGCTCGACCTCGCCGCCTTCGTTCCGGGCGACGAAGGCGACGGCCGCGTCGTGCAGTGCCGCGTCGCCGGCGGTGGCCAGCGAGTCGCGGAAGGCGTCGGCCAGGGACACCACGAAGACCTCGGGCTCTTCGTCACCCTCCTGCTTGATCTCCGGGCAGTGGTGCGGATCCGCCTCGACCTCGGCGATCGTGCGGCCGGTCAGGGCCGCCTCGATCGGCAGGAGGTCGAAGACCGGATCCGCACCCTTGACGACGAGCTCCGGGTAACCCGCGCGCTTGGCCGTGTCGCCGTCCACGAACAATCGCGCCGCCGTGGCGTCGTCAACGGCCACGAAGTAGTCGTACAGCATGCCCAGAGGCTAGCGGGCTCACCAGGTGGCTCAGGCCGCGCTCTCGTCCGGGTCCCAGGGGCCGATGACCGGGCCCGCCGAGCCGAAGCCGTCGCCGAACACGACCGGCCGGCGTGGTGTGGTGTCGTGGTGGAGCTGGAAGACGTCGAAGCGGTTGTAGGCGCCGACGATGTCGTGCATCTGCTTCGGCTGGATGCAGCGAGCCAGGTCGATCTCGGCGTAGACGATGCCTTCGGCGTCGATGAGGGGCTCGACGACGGGGTTGCCGTCGGGGCCGAAGATGCCCGAGAGGGCGCTGTTCGGGCGGCGCATGAGCTCGGCGATGCCCGGGTCGTCGCCGGCGGCGATCTCGATCATCTCGTCGGTGATGGTGGAGCAGGCGACCACGGAGAACAGCTTGCCCTCGAAGGCGTGGGCGGCGCTGCGGACGGCGATGGCCTGGGCCATGTCGTAGTCGGCGGGCGCGACGGGCAGGGAGATGTAGCTGGCGACGTGGACCAGTTCCCCTTGCGCCAGCAGGGAGAACCGCGCGAGCGTGTTGGTGTTCTCGCCGCACGCCAGCGCGCCGAGCGGGCCGACGGCGGAGTCGAGCACGCGCACGGTGCTGCCGTCGCCGCCGCCCCACGTGAGCTTCTCGGCCCACGTCGGCACGAGCTTGCGGTGGACGTTGAGGACCGAGCCGTCGGGGCCGATGGTGACGACGCTGTTGTAGATCAGCCCGAGGCTGTGGCGGCTGCGCTCGTTGACGCCGATGACCACCGTGGTCTTCGTGGCCGCGGCGGCCGCGCGCAGGGCGTCGAGGTGCGGGCCGGGGATGTCGATGGCACAGCGGTAGAGGCGCTCGTACCACGGCGAGCCCTGCACCGGGTTCATCGTCCAGTTCCAATACGGGTAGCCGGGCACGAAGACCTCGGGGAACGCGATGAGCGACGCGCCGTGCGAAGCGGCCTCGGTGATGAGCGAGACGGCCTTGGCGACCGTCGCGGCGGTGTCGAGGTACACGGGCGCGGCCTGCACGGCGGCGGCAGTGAAACGGGGGAAGTCTTCCACGGCTCAGACGCTCCTGTTCGGGGTTCCTGCGGGTACGGGGGTCCAGCGCGAACGGGCCGGCGAGGGTTCGCCCGTGCGCAGGGTGAGCAACGGGCGGGCGCGGCCGCCGCTGGGTGGTTTGGCCTCGCCGCCGGCCTGGATGGGCGGCCAGTACGCGCCCGGCCCGGAGTAGCCGAGCTCGGCGGCCGCGTGCAGTGCCCACGACGGGTCGTGCAGCTGCGCCCGGCCGACGCCGACGAGGTCCGCGCGGCCGGCGAGCACGATCGAGTTCGCGTCGTCGCAGGTGGAGATGCCGCCGACGGCGATGGTCGGCACGCCGACGTCGGCGCGGATGCGTTCGGCGAACGGCGTCTGGTAGCTGCGGCCGTACGCCGGCTGTTCGTGCGCGACGACCTCGCCGCTGGACACGTCGATCGCGTCCACCCCGCGTTCGGCCAGCGCGGCGGCGATGCGCACGCTGTCCTCGATCGTCGTGCCGCCCTCGGCCCAGTCGACGGCCGAGAGCCGCACGAGCAGCGGTTTGTAGTGCGGCCAGACGGCGCGCACCGCGGAGACGACGGCGAGCGGGAACCGCAGCCGGTTCTCCAGGCTTCCGCCGTAGCCGTCGGTGCGGCGGTTCGTGAGCGGTGACAGGAACGTCGAGAGCAGGAACCCGTGCCCGGCCTGCACTTCGAGGACGTCGAAGCCCGCCTCGTCGGCCCGGCGGGCGGCCGCGGCGAAGTCCTCGATCAACGCCGGGAGCTCGGTTTCGGCGAGCTCGTGCGGCACGGGGAGGTCGCCGTACGCCAGCGCCGAGGGCGCGACGGTCCGCCAGCCGTTGGCGGGCAGCGCCGGGCCCAGCGCAGCCGCGTCGGGCACCGTCGTGGAGCCCTTGCGCCCGGAGTGGCTGAGCTGCACGCCGATCAGCGCGCCGCTGTGCGCGTGCACCGCGCTGGTGATGCGGCGCCACGCCGTGGCCTGCTCGTCGGTGTACAGGCCGGGGCACGCGGGGGTCACGCGCCCGTGCGCGGTCACGGCGGTCATCCCGGCGAGCACCAGCCCGGCGCCGCCCAGGGCTTTGCCCGAAAGGTGCAGCAGCTCCGCCTCGCCGGGAACGCCGTCGACCGCGCTGTACGTCGCGATCGGCGCGGCGACGATGCGGTTGCGCAGGTGCCGGCCTGCCAGGACCAGCGGCTGGAACAGCGGCGGCGTGCCGTCGTCGCGGCCGCCCGGGGTGTGGGTGCTGAACCAGCCGTCGACCGAGCGGATGTAGGCGGCATCGCGCAGGCGCAGGTTGTCGTAGGTGACGCGGCGGCTGCGCGTGAGCAGGTTGAACGCGAACTGCGGCGGCTCCTGGCCCACCACGTGGCCGACCGTCTCGAACCACTCCAGGCTCGCCTGCGCCGCGCGCTGCGTGGACTCGACGACGGGCCGGCGTTCGGTCTCGTAGTGCTCCAGCGCCGCGGCGAGATCGCCGGTCTCCAGCGCGGCGGCGAGCGCCAGCGCGTCCTCCATGGCCAGCTTGGTGCCCGAGCCGATGGAGAAGTGCGCGGTGTGGGCGGCGTCGCCGAGCAGCACGACGTTGCCGTGGCGCCACGTTTTGTTGCGCACGGTGGTGAAGCGCAGCCACTTCGAGTTGTTCGTGAGCAGTTCCGCGTCGCCGAGGAAGCCGCGCAGCAGCTCGCGGCAGCGTTCGACGCTCGCCGTGTCGCTGACGCCCGGGCCGAAGGTGGCTTCGGTGAACCCGGCGCGGCGCCAGGTGTCGTCGTTCATCTCCACGATGAACGTGCTGCGGTCCGTGCTGAACGGGTACGCGTGCACCTGCACCGGGCCGAACTCGGTCTCCTCGACCAGGAACGTGAACGCCTCCAGCACGCGATCGGTGGCCAGCCACATGTAGTGACACCGGCGCACGTCGAGCGAGGGGCGGAACACCTGCTCGAAGCGTGTGCGGATGGCGGAGTTCACGCCGTCGGCCGCGATCACGAGGTCGTACTCGGCCGCGAGCCGCTCGACGTCGGGCGCCTCGGTGCGGAACCGGACGTCGACGCCGAGGTCGTGGCAGCGGCGCTGGAGGATCTCCAGCAAGCGTTTGCGCGCGATGGCGGCGAAGCCGTGGCCGCTCGAAGTCTGCGTGGTGCCGCGGTAGTGCACGTCGATGTCGCTCCACCGGGCGAACTCCCGCTCCATCGAGGAGAACACGGCGGGGTCGGCGTTGGTGATGCCTTCGAGCGTCTCGTCGGAGAAGACGACGCCGAAGCCGAACGTGTCGTCGGCGGCGTTGCGTTCCCAGACGGTGACCTCGCGGCTCGGGTCGAGCTGCTTGGCGAGCGCGGCGAAGTAGAGCCCGCCGGGCCCGCCGCCCACGATGGCGATCCGCATCACGCCGGCACCTCCTTCGTGAGCGCGGTCCGCACCGCTTCGGGCCACGGCGTGGCCGCCGGTGCGTCGGGTTCGGCGTGGACGACGACGACGGATCCGTCGGCCGCGACGCCGTTCGGGCCGTGGACCTCGAAGGCGAACGTGAGCGACGTGCGCCCGAGCTGCGCGACGCGGAACGTGACGCGCACCGGGTCGCCGAACCACAGCCGGCCGCGGTAGTTCACCTCGTGGCGCACGCGTGGTGTGCGGCCGAACAGCCACGCGAGGTCCTTGCCCCGCAACAGGTCTGCTTCGGCCTCTTCGGCCCAGCGCAGGACCACGGAGTTGTGCTGGTGGCCCGACGCATCGGTGTCGTGCCATTCGACCCGTCGCTCGATCGTGGTCTCGAGACCGGCGAGCGGGGGAGAACCCGCGGAAGGGGATGTCGGCATGAGTTTTCCTCCTGGCGCCCTTGACATCACGAACGGTATAGCTGAACTATGACTGTCGTCAAGAAAACGACATACGGACGGGAAGGCGCGATGACCACACACAGCGATGACCAGCTGGGCCGCGCACGGGTGACGGACAACGAAGATCTGCGGGCGTACTACGAGAAGCTGGAGCAGCTCGACGCCGGTGCACTGTGGACGATCGCGAACAAGATCGAGCCGTGGTACCCGCAGCCGCAGTCCGTACCGATCAAGTGGAGCTACGAGCAGCTGCGCCCGCTGGTGCTCGAAGCGCTCAACCTCGTCAGTGGCGACGACGCCGGCCGCCGCGTGGTGGCGCTCTACAACCCGCTGCGGCGCGACATCGCCGCCACCGTCGGCCTGCTGTACACCGGCCTGCAGGTGATGGGTCCCGGCGAGTCGATGACCGCGCACCGGCACCAGGCCGCCGCGCTGCGCTTCGTGCTGGAGGGCACCGGCGCGTGGACGATCGTCGACGGGCAGAAACTCAAGGTCGGCCCGCGCGACTTCGCCATCACGCCGAACTGGACCTGGCACGAGCACGGCAACGAGGGCCTCGAAGGCGTCGACGGCCCGGTCATCTGGCAGGACGGGCTCGACATCCCGCTGGTCAACGCGCTCGACGCGCCGTTCTACGAGGTGCACCCGGACATCTACCAGAAGCAGGACGGGGTCGTGAACTCCTCACTGTTCACCTACGGCGCCGGACAGCTGCGCCCGTTCGGCGACACCTGGCACAAGAACCACTCGCCGCTGCTGGCCTATCCGTGGGAACCGACCTACGAAGCGCTCCTCAACGCGGCGAAGGCGAGCGACGGTTCGCCCTACGACGGCATCATCATGGAGTACAGCAACCCGCTCACCGGCGGTTCGGTGATGCCGACGATGAGCGCGCACATGCAGCTGCTGCGCGCCGGCGAGTCCACGCTGGCCCACCGCCAGGTCGGGTCGAAGATCTACACCGCGGCCAAGGGCAGCGGCACCTCGATCGTCGCGGGCAAGCGCATCGACTGGTCCGAGGGAGACATCTTCTGCGTCCCGTCGTGGGCGTGGCACGAACACGCCAACGCCAGCCGCTCCGACGACGCGTGCCTGTTCTCGTTCAACGACTTCCCGGTGATGCGTTCGCTCGGCTTCTTCCGCGAAGAGGCCTATTCGGACAACGACGGCCACCAGCTCGTCGCCTGACTTCCCTGTCCACTTCGAACGGAGTTCCTTTCATGCTGCTCGTCACGTTCGCCGGTTCCGACGGCCAGGACCGGCTCGGGATCCAGGACGGCGCCGACGTCATCGACGTCCGGGCCGCGGCGACCCACCGCGGAACCGCCGCCCCGGCGTCGATGCTCGATGCGATCCACGCCGGCACGGCGGCGCTGGAGTCCCTCGTGGACTCACCCGTGCGGAGTCCACTGGAGACGGTGACCCTGCGCACGCCCCTGCGGCCGGGCAAGATCGTGGGCGTCGGGCTCAACTACACCGAGCACGTCGCCGAGTCCGCGCGCACGCTCGACACCGACAAGGAGCTGCCGCAGCGCCCGGTGCTGTTCAGCAAGCCGGCCACCGCCGTCGTCGGGCCGGGGGAGCCGATCCGGCACGACGGTGACCTCACCGCGCAGCTGGACTGGGAGTGCGAGCTCGCCGTGGTGATCGGGAAAACGGCGAAGCGCGTCTCGAAAGAAAACGCGATGGACCACGTCTTCGGCTACAGCATCGTCAACGACATCAGCGCGCGCGACCAGCGGCGGTCGGGCCAGTGGTTCTTCTCCAAGGGCCAGGACTCCTACGCGCCGTTCGGCCCGGCGATCCGGACCGCGGACGACGTGGCCGACCCGTACGCGCTGGAGCTGTCGCTGCGCGTGAACGGTGACGTGAAACAGAAGTCGAGCACGAAGTACATGCTGTTCCGCATCGCCGAGCTGATCGCCGACATCAGTTCCGGCATGACGCTGGAGCCGGGTGACGTGATCGCGACCGGGTCCCCGGCGGGGGTGGGCGCCAGCTTCACCCCGCAGCAGTTCCTCACGCCCGGCGACGTGGTGGAAGCGTCCATTCAGGACATCGGCACGCTGCGCAACCCCGTGGTGGACGCCCGATGACCGGCCGGACCTACCGCATCGGCCAGATCGTGCCGAGCTCCAACGTCACGATGGAGACCGAGATCCCGGCGATCTTCCGGGCGCGCGAGACCGTCGCGCCGGAGCGGTTCACGTTCCACTCCAGCCGGATGCGGATGAAACACGTGCGCAAGGAGGAGCTCGCGGCGATGGACGCCGACTCCGGGCGGTGCGCGGCCGAGCTTTCGGACGCCCACGTCGACGTGCTCGGGTACGCGTGTCTCGTCGCCATCATGAGCCTCGGTCCCGGTTACCACCGCACTTCGGAGTCGGCGCTCGCCCGGATCACCGAGGAGAACGACGCGCCGGCCCCGGTCGTCACGAGCGCGGGGGCCCTGGTGAACGCGCTGGACGTGCTGGGGGCGAAGTCGATCGCCGTGATCTGCCCGTACCTCAAGCCGTTGACCGAGACGGTCGTGGACTACATCCGCGACGAGGGCGTGGCCGTGACCGACTACGTGGCGCTGGAGATCCCCGACAACCTCGAGGTGGCCGCCCACGACCCGCGCAAGCTCGTGCCGCTGGCGCGCGACCTCGACCACAGTGGAGCCGACGCGGTGGTGCTGTCCGCGTGTGTGCAGATGCCTTCACTCGCGTCGATCGACATCGTCGAGAACGAGCTCGGCAAACCCGTGCTCTCGGCGTCGATCGCCACCGCCCACCAGATGATGCGCGCGCTCGGCCTGCCCGCCGTCGCGCCCGGCGCCGGCGCCTTGCTGTCCGGCCGCTACGCCGAATCCCCTTATCCCGTCCCGCCCGCCGTCGGCTGACGGACTCCCAGGAAGGCCGCAGATGGAGCTCACCCCATCGGCCCACATCGACTCGTTCTGCCGCGACAACCTCCCCGCGCCGGCGGACCGGCCCGAGTTCCGGTTCACGCTGCCGGAGCTCGCCTACCCGCCGAGGCTCAACTGCGCCGTCGAGCTGCTGCGCGGGAGTATCGACCGCTTCGGCCCCGACCGGCCGTGCCTACTCACCGACACCCAGACCTGGAGCTACGCCGACCTCGACCGGCGCAGCGACCAGGTCGCCCACGTCCTCGTGCGGGACTTCGGGGTGGTGCCCGGAAATCGGGTGCTGCTGCGCGGGCCGAACAACCCGTGGCTGGTGGCCGCGTGGTTCGCGGTGCTCAAGGCGGGCGCGGTGCCCGTCACGACGATGCCGCTGCTGCGGGCCCGCGAGATCGACGACCTCGTGGAGCTGACGCGGCCGCGCCTGATCGTCACCGACCACCGCTTCGCCGCCGATCTCGCGGACGTCGCGTTGCCGGTGCTGACCTACGGCGCCGACGGTCCCGGCGACCTGGTGGCCCGGGCGGGCGAGGTCCGGGAGGCGTTCACCGCCGTGGACACCGCGGCCGACGACGTCGCCCTGCTGGCCCCGACGTCCGGCACCACCGGCAAACCCAAGGCCACCATGCACTTCCACCGCGACGTGCTGGCCACCACGGACACCTTCGCCCGGCACGTCCTCAAGCCCGTCGCCGACGACGTCTTCACCGGCACTCCGCCGATCGGCTTCACCTTCGGCCTCGGGGGCCTGGTCCTGTTCCCCCTCCGCTTCGGCGCTTCGACGCTGTTGCTGGAAAAAGCGTCGCCGGACGAGCTCGCCGACGCCGTCGAACGTCACCACGTCACGGTGCTGTTCACCGCGCCCACCGCGTACAAGGCCCTGCTGTCTTCCGGAAAAGCGGCGGCGCTGTCGAAACTCCGCCGCTGTGTGTCCGCGGGCGAACACCTGCCCGTGGCCACGTGGGAGGAGTTCCACACCGCGACCGGCATCAAGATCATCAACGGCATCGGCGGCACGGAGATGCTCCACATCTTCGTGTCGGCGGCCGACGACGACATCCGTCCGGGCTCCACGGGCCGCGCGGTCCCCGGCTTCGAGGCGACCGTCCTCGACGACGCCGGCCGGTCCGTCCCCGACGGCACACCCGGCCGCCTCGCGGTGAAAGGCCCCACGGGCTGCCGCTACCTCGCCGACAGCCGACAGAAGAACTACGTCGACAACGGCTGGAACGTCACCGGCGACACGTACCTCCGCGACGCCGACGGCTACTTCTGGTACCAGGCCCGCAACGACGACATGATCGTCTCCTCCGGCTACAACATCGCCGGCCCCGAGGTGGAGCAGGCCCTGCTGTCCCACCCGGACGTGCTGGAGGCCGCCGTGGTCGCTGCCCCGGACCCGGCGCGCGGCACCATCGTCCACGCGTTCGTCCACTTGCGACCGGGCGCGGCCGAGGACGCCGCCGCGCTGCAGGCGTTCGTGAAGCAGGCGATCGCGCCGTACAAGTACCCCCGGGCGATCGACTTCGTCACGGAGCTGCCGAAAACCCCGAGCGGGAAGATCCAGCACTACCGGCTCAGGGAGCTGGTGGCCACGCGGGACCGGTGACGCCGAGCCGTCGCTCGCCCGGTGGGCGACGGTCCGCTCCTTGCCCATCCGGCCCCTTCGCCCGGTGATCGTCGACGCCGGCAGGCACCGGGCGAAGGGGCCGGGTGTCACCGAGCGGCTTCCCGGCCCAGCAGCAGGTCCGCCGCCCGTTCCGCCACCGCGAGCACCGTCGCGTTGGTGTTCGCGCCGATGAGGGCGGGGGGGGACCGAAGCGTCGGCGATGCGGAGGCCGGTGACGCCGTGGACGTTCAGCGCCGGGTCCACCACCGGGCCCAGTGCGCAGGTACCGCAGGCGTGGAAGTAGCTGCCTGTGCTCTGGCGCAGGAAGTCCTCCTCGGCCGCGGGGTTCATCGAAGCCGGCCCGGGCAGGACTTCCTTGTCGCGCCAGGGATCCAGCGCACCGGCGGTGCCGACGTGGCGGGCGAGGCGCAGGCCGGCCAGCATGCCGGCGAGGTCGCGCGGGTCGCTCAGCAGCGCGGGGTCCACGACGGGCGCGACGGCCGGATCGGCCGACGCCAGCGTCACCGAGCCGCGGGAGTGCGGGTACAGGTAGCTGAAGCCGATGGTGAACCCGGTCGCCGGGCCGGAAAGGGGCGGCCGGAAGTACGGGATGTCCAGGAACAGCAGCTGCACGTCGGGCGTCTCGAGGTCGGCGCTGCTGCGCACGGCGGCGACGAGGTCGCTGTGGTTGTTGGCGCCGTCGGGCAGGGCGCGGGCGTTCGAGTAGACGACGCCGGTCAGCGGGTGGTCCTGCAGGTTCCGGCCGACGTCCGGCAGCGCGATCCGCGGGGTGACCCCGGCCTGCGCCAGCGCGGCCGGGTCGCCGATGCCCGAGAGCATCAGCAGGTGCGGCGAGCCGATCGCGCCGGCGGCCAGCACCACGGACCGCTCGGCTTCGGCGGAAGCCGTGCCGTCGCCGGCGCGGTACTCGACGCCGGTGCAGTGGCCGCCGGCGAGCACGAGCCGGGTCACGAGCGCGCCGGTCACCACGGTCAGGTTCGGCCGGTTCAGCACGGGCGCAGGTAGGCGTCGGCGGCCGACTGGCGCGCGCCGTCGACGATGTTCATCTCCAGCCAGGTCGCGCCTTCCGGCTCGGTGCCGTTGAGATCGGGCGTCTCGGGGAACCCGCGCTCCCGCACGGCGGCCAGCGCGGCGTGGGCCAGCGGGTGCCGCACGGGCGGCGGCGCGACCCGCATGGGGCCGTCGGTGCCGCGGTACTTCGGGTCGCTGCCGGGGCGCGCGGTCTCGCTGCGGCGGAAGTAGGGCAGCAGGTCGTCGTAGCGCCAGCCGTCGACGCCCCACGCGTCGTAGCCGGCCCGGTGGCCCCGCAGGTGCGCCATGGCGTTGATCGAGCTCGACCCGCCGAGCGTGCGCCCGCGCGGGTAGGGCAGCTCGACGCCGTGCAGGCCCGGCTGCGGGGTGGTGTGGAAGTTCCAGTCGACCGGGCTGCCCAGCAGCGCCGGCCACGCGGGCGGCACGCCCATCACGTCCGGTCCGGTCGCCGGGCCGGCCTCCAGCAGCAGGACGGTCGTCGCCGCGTCTTCGCTCAGCCGCGCGGCGAGGACCGAACCGGCCGTGCCCCCGCCCACGACCACGTAGTCGTACTTCATCTCTCGGGTGTCCCTCCTCGACGGGCCCCTCCGGGTGCCCACGGCCCCATGAAGCCAGACCCACGCGGGTGAAAGAGGGCTCAGCCGGGACTTGCCGTTCCTAGGATCGGCGTCACACGAGCGACCGGTCGGGGCAGTTCCGCGGGTACGGCCGGTCCGCACCGGACGGCCCCGCGTCCGGGCCGACGTAGGCTGTGACCAGGCGAAAGGACGGGTGCCGATGCGGGGCTCCGAGCTCGGCGAGTTCCTGAGGACCAGGCGCGCCCGCGTCGACGTCGCCCAGGTCGGCCTGCCGCCGACGGCGCGGCGCCGCGTGCCCGGGCTGCGCCGCGAGGAAGTCGCGGCCCTGGCCGGGCTCAGTGCCGACTACTACGCGCGCCTGGAGCAGGGCCGTCAGCTCACGGCGTCACACGAGGTGCTCGACGCGCTGGCCCGCGTGTTCGGGCTCGACGAGGCCGAACGCGCCCACCTGCGCCGCCTGTCCGCGCGCCGCGCCGGTCCGCCGGACACCCCCGCGCGCTGCGTCGGGCCCGGCATGCGCGGCCTGCTCGACGAGCTGGGTCGCGTGCCCGCGATCCTGCTCGGCCGCCACACCGAGGTGCTCGCCGCGAACCGGATCGCGCGCCTGGTGTTCGCCGACTTCCCCGGCATGCCCGCACGCGACCGCGTGGTGGTGCGGTGGCTGCTGTGCGACGAGTCCGCCCGCGCCCTGCACGACGACTGGGAGGGCATCGTCGAGGAGATGATCGGCATGCTGCGCCTGGCGGTCGGCCGCGACCCCGGGGACCTGCGCGCCCGGCGGCTGGTGGCCGAGCTGTCGGCTACCAGCCCGCTGTTCCGCCGCGTCTGGGCCGACCACCGCGTGGAGGCGACTCCGCGCTCGACCAAGCGGATGTTCCACCCCGTCGCGGGCGAGCTGAACTTCTACGTCGAGCACCTGGCCTCCCAAGGCGCCGGCGGACAGAGCCTTTTCACCTTCGTCCCCCGCCCCGGAACGGGCACCGCGGAGGCGGTCGACAAGCTCCTGGCCAGGGAAAACGTGCCGGTGAGCTGACCTTCGCGTCCAGGGTGGACCCTGGTCGGCTGTGACCGGGGCCACCTCCGGTGATTCATTCGTGACCCGATCGGGTAAGTCGACAGGAAGTGCGCTAACCGCGGATCGGGGAGGTGGTGGCGTTGACCGGGGCCCGAAGTGCCGGCCGTCCGGGCACGTGGGTGCTGCCGCTGCACGGCACCACGGCGGCGACGGTGCGGACCATGCGGAGATGGGTGTCGGAGCACCTGGCCACGCTGGGTGACGAGCACCGCGACGACGTGCTCCTCGTCGCCACCGAACTGCTGGCCAACGCCCACGACCACGGCGACGGCCCGCGCCACCTGCAGCTGTGGCACAGCCTGCGCCCGTGCACCGTGCGGGTCGAGGTGGCCGACCGCAATCTCGTGCAGCCGACCATGGGCCTGTCGCGCCTGCCCGGCCCGCGCGGCCGCGGGCTCCTGCTCGTCGATCGCCTGTCGGTGACGTGGGGCGTGCTGCCCGAGACCGAGTTCGAGCGCAAGACGGTGTGGGCGCAGATCCCGTGCCTCGGCCGGTGCCCCCGGCCCGGGCGTACCGCCGACCAGACCACCTACGGCGGCGGGTCCGGCGAGCTGGCCGGCTGAGGCCACGACTGTCCCCTGTGGACGGACTCATCCGCCGGGGGTGACCTCGCCGCCGTGGCCGCCCTCGTGCGTCGCGGCTCCGCGAACCCGCCCGCGGGAGCCCCGCCGCCGACGCTCCCACCGCGCCGGCCCAGGTCTCATCCGGCACGGGTGAAGCGCGAGCCGTGTGCGGACGGTGACCGTATCCCCGGGACCCACCGGCCGGAGCCGCCGCGCAGGTCCGGCCACACCGGCAGTGACATCGGGGAGTCGCCCGTCGACGCGGGGCACCGCCGCAGCCCCCAACCCGGACGAGGGTGAGGTGGTCTCGTGAAGCTGCGCGGACGAACCGGTGCCACCAAGCGCAAGCGCTCCCAGCCGGGGCCGGTCGCGCCGACCTTCCCGCCGGGGAGCGCTCTGCCGCGGGTGCTCGTGATCATGGTCGGCGCCGCGTCGGTCGTCATCACCTTGGCCGGCCTGCGGGCGATCGCGTTCATCGTCGGGCCCGTGTTCCTGGCGATGGTCATCGTGGTCACCGCGAGCCCCGTGCAGGCCTGGCTGCGGCGCAAGGGCTGGCCGCGCTGGCTCACGACGGTCGTGCTCGTCACGGTGGTCTACCTGGTGATCGTGAGCCTGGTGTTCGTGGTGATCGTGTCACTGGCGCAGCTCGCGACGTTGCTGCCGACCTATGCGTCGAAGGCCAGCGACCTGCTGCGGTCCGTCACCGACAAGCTCGCCCAGTTCGGCGTGGGACCGCAGCAGCTGCGCGAGATGGTGTCTTCACTGGATCTCGGCAAACTCTCGAACTTCGTCGGTTCGCTGCTCTCCGGCATCGGCGGTGTGCTCACCAACCTCGTGTTCCTGCTGGCGCTGCTGCTGTTCCTCAGCACCGAGGCCACCTGGGCCGACAAGCGGCTGGACGCCATCGACACCGACCGGCCGTGGCTCACCGCCGCGTTCCACCGCTTCGCCGCGGGCACCCGCAGCTACATCCTCGTGACCACCGTCTTCGGCTTCATCGTGGCGGTGCTCGACGGGGCTGCGCTGGCGATCATCGGTATCCCCGTGCCGATCCTGTGGGGGCTGCTGGCCTTCGTCACCAACTACATCCCCAACGTCGGGTTCGTGCTGGGGGTGATCCCGCCGGCGCTGCTGGGCCTGCTCGACGGCGGCTGGGAGAAGATGATCGTCGTCATCGTGGTCTACTGCGCGCTGAACTTCGTGGTGCAGTCGCTCATCCAGCCACGCTTCGTGGCCGGTTCCGTCGGGCTCTCGACGCTGGTGACCGTGCTCTCCCTGGTCTTCTGGACGTGGCTGCTCGGCCCGCTGGGCGCGATCCTCGCCGTGCCGGCGACGCTGCTGATCAAGGCGCTGTTCGTGGACATCGACCCGACGGCGGGCTCGGCCGACGCACTCATCCGCATGGTCGCCAGGAGCCCCGACCGCGAGCCGGCTCCCGAAGCGGCTCCCGAAGCCGCGGCCGAGGAACCCGGGAAACCGGCGAAACCCCGCGCCGACACCGGCGCGGACCCCGGAGAACCGGGGCCCGCGCCGGCCTGACCGCCCCGGTCAGAGCTTCTTCATCTCCTTGCCGTGCACCGCGAGCGCGTAGATCACGAGCACGTCGATGGCGATGATGAGCATCGACCACAGCGGGTACGCCGGCAGGAACGCGAGGTTCACGATCGCGCTCAGGCCCGCGAGGACGATTCCGGTGATCTGCGCTGCCCGGTTGCCCATGAAGACGCCGATGCCGACGAGGATCAGCAGGGCGCCGAGGGCGAGGTGCACCCAGCCCCACGTGGTGTAGTTGACCGAGACGACGAGCCCCGTCTCGTCAACCACGAAATAGCGGGTGTTGAGCAGCGCGACGAGCCCTTCGATCACCTGGAAGGCGCCCAGCAGCATCATCATGGTCGCGGCGAAGGCGACCCAGCCGGTCCAGCCGCTCGGTATCGACTGGCTGTCAGGGCGACGGCCGGTGGTTCCGCCGGCCTCGGTGTGCGGCGCTCGTGCTCCCGTGTCGGTCATGGTGAGAGTCCTCTCGTGTCCGCGGGATCCGTGCCCGTGGCGGTCTTGCGGAAAGCGTCGGACTCCGGCGCGGGTCCGGCCTCATCTGTCGCGGATGAAGCCTCACGCGAGACCGTGCTCGCGGGCGACGAGCACGGCGTCGCGGCGGTTCGTCACGCCGAGCTTCACGTAGATCGCGCGAACGTGGGTCTTGACGGTGTTGACGGACACCGTCAGGTCCGCGGCGATCTCGTCGAGTGAGCGTTGCGACGGCAGCCGCTGCAGCACGACCTGCTCGCGCTCGGTGAGGCGGTCGTCCACGGGCGCCGGGTCGAAGCGGCGCAAGCGGTCGCGAACCGACGCCGCGAAGCCGTCGAGCCGGCCGAAGCCGCCCGAGTGGTCCACGAGCAGGTGCCGCACGGCCGGGTCGGCCAGCGCGAACGGCCGCACGAAGTCACCGCCGACCGCCAGGCCCAGCGCGTGTTCCAGCGTCCGCAGCGCCTCGGTGCGCCGCCCGGCGCGCAGGGCGAGCGCGGCTTCGGTGAGCTCGACGTCGACGGGCGTGGTCGGCAGGAGCGCCGCGCGGCGGGTGCGCACCGCGGCCGCGGCCTCGTCGGGCCGGCCGGCGGCGAGGTGGGTCCACGCCTGCATCAGGTCCAGCTCGCGCGTGTCGGGGAGACGGTCGCGCGCCCACAGGAGGACTTCGTTGGCGTGCAAGGGTTCCCCGAGGAACACGGCCGCGTGGTGCTCCAGCACGGCGACGAGCGCGGCCGGGCCGGCGGCGAGCTCGCCGAGGTCGTGGCGGGCGCGGCGCATGGTCTCGAGGCCGTCGCGGCGGTCCTCGCTGTCGAACTGCGCCGCGCCGCCGAGGAACGCGCCCAGCGGCATGGCCGCGTCGCACGCTTCGCGGGCGGCAGCCGCCGGGTCGAGCCGGAGCAGGTGGTCGCACGCGAGCACGAGCCGGCAGACGGCCAGCCACGGCGACCGCGGCCAGCCGTGCCGGACGGCGAGCTCGACGGCCTCCTGGCCGGCCGCTCGGGCCGCGTCCTGGTTTCCGCCGAACGCGTCGGCCACGGCGAGCGCGGCGAGGCCGTGGAGCACGAGGTAGTCCTGGCCGTCGGCGCGTGCGGCGGCGAGGGTGTCGCGGAGGCGTTTGGTCGCGTCGCGCCACGCGCCGCGGCAGAGCGAGGACCACGCGCGGTCGAGGTCCGCCCAGGTGCCCGGCTCGGCGGGGCCGGGCCCGTCCGGACGGCGGCCCTCGGCCAGCGCCTGATGGCGGGCCAGCAGGGGGTCGTCGGACGGTTCGGCCGGGTCGCCGCTCTGGATGGCGGCGAGCGTGCGGGCGGCGCGCAGGCCGGGGTCGAGGTCGGCACCCAGGTGGGCCAGGGTTTCGCGCACGGCGACGTCGTCGCCGGCGAGCAGGCACGGGATGGCGTGGGCGTGGAGGAGCTCGACGATGCCGTCGCGGTCGAGGCCGGCGACGGCGTGTTCGAGCGCTTCGCCGATGCGCTCCTCGTTCGCGAACCAGCGCGCGGCCGTGGCGTGCAGCTCGCCCGCGAGGCCGGGGTAGCGCAGGTCGAGGTCGGCCCGCAGGTAGGAACGCAGCAACGGCTGCACGCGGTAGGAGGCGCTGGGGTCGTCGATGCGCGCGACGAGGAACGTGTGGCGCTCCAGCTCGGCCAGCACCGCGCCCGCGTCTTCTCGCGCGGCCAGTTCACGGGCCAGCGCGGCCGGCACGGCGTCGCACACGCTGATGCGGCGCAGCAGCTCGGGCGCGCCTTCCGGCAGGCGGGCGAGCACCTCGTCGGCCAGGAACCCGGCCACGGAGCGGTCGTCGCCGTCGAGCTGGGTGAGGAAGGCGTCGACGTCGGCCCCGGTCCGCAGCGACACCGCGGCCCAGTGCACGGCGGCGGTCCAGCCCGCCGTGCGCTCGACGAGGCGGCGCACATCGTCCTCGCCGCAGCGCACGCCCGTGACCCGCAGCAGCTGCGCGGTCTCGGCGGTGGTGAAGCGGAGGTCGTCCGCGCTGACGCGGGCGAGGTCGCCCTGCACCTGCAGGCGCGCGAGCTGCAGCCGGGGATCGGCGCGCGCCGCGAGCGTGAGGCGCAGCCCGGCGGGCGGGGTGCGGATGAGCGCGGTCATGTCGTGCAGTGGGCCGGCGGCCACGATCTCCTGGAAATCGTCGAGCACCAGGTGGACCGGGGCGGGCAACGCGTCGAGGGCGTCGACGAGCTCGGCGAGGAAATCCGCGCGGCTGTCGCCTTCCGGCGCCGCCACGGTGTGGACCCGGCTGTCGGCGGGCACGGTTTTGTCGAGCGCGCAGAGGATCGCGGACCAGAAGTGGCGCGGGTCGTTGTCGTCGGGGTCCAGGGAGACCCACGCGACCGGCCGGGTCGTGGCCCACTCGGCCAGCAGCGCGGTCTTGCCGAAGCCGGCGGGCGCGCAGACGGCCGTGACGGGACTGCCGGCGGCCGCGTCGAGCGCCTCGAGCAGTCGTGGGCGCGTCACGAAATCCGGTGGCAGCAAGGGCATTGTCACCTTCGCGCCCGGCACCCGCCACCGGTTGGTCCTCGACCGGCCGGCTCCACTCACGCCTTCGACCGTAAGGCGTCGCTGTGACGAAGGAAGGGCCGAACGTCCCAACTAACTGTCCACGAGACCGCGTCGGACGGCCGAACGCACGGCCTCCCGTCGCGAGCCGACGCCGAGCTTCCGGTACAAAGCGCGGACGTGCGTTTTCACGGTGTTGGGCGACACCATGAGGTCTCCGGCGATCTCGTCGAGCGAGCGGACCGTCGGCAGAAGGCGCAGCACCGTCCGCTCACGTTCGGTGAGCGCGACGGCGTCAGGCTGCCTTCCGCGGACCGCGCGCGCTTGGCGGAGGTCCGTGGTGAAGCGGTGGCCGCCGGGCACGTCGAGCAGCGCCAGGTCGAGCACCTCCGGGGCCGCGGTGACGAGCGGGCGGAGGACGCCGAGCCGCTCGGCCGGGCCGAGCGCCTTCGCGACGGCGCGCCGCGCCCGGACGTCCTCACCGCAGCGCAGGGCGATTTCGGCTTCGAGCAGCCAGGCCGTGACCGGGGTCCACGGCAGCACCGGGGCGACCGCGCCGTCGAGCAGCGGGCGCAGCAGGTTGCGCGCGTGGCCGTCGCGGCCGAGCACGACCTGCGTGCTCGCGCGGACCAGGAGGATCTCGGCGGCCGCGGGGATCCGTTCGCGCGCCCAGGTGAGCACGTCACGGGCGGTTTCGCCGCGGCCGAGGCGCGTGGCGGCGTCGTGCTCGCACACGGCGGCGAGGGCGACGACGCCGTCGGGCAGGGGAGCGGGACCTTCGGCGAGACGGGCGTCGGTCATGCGGCGCAGCCCGGCCGAGCGCTGCCCGCCGTCGAAGCGCGCGGTTCCTTCGAGGGTGGCGGTCAGCAGCGTGAGGCCGTTGTCACCGAGGGCGTCGGTGGTGGCGAGCACGCGCGCGACGCGCTCGATCTGGGCGAGGCAGGCCGACGCGTCGGCGCGCAGCAGGGCCCCGCAGGCCAGGATGAGTGAGGTTTTCGCGCCGGCGACGGTGTCGCGCCAGCCGTGGGTTTCCGCGAGCGTGTCGGCGTCGCGGGCGAGGGCGGTCATGGCGCGGAAGTCGCCCGTGGCCGCGGCGATCCCGGCGAGCACGGTGAGGCACTGCTGTTCCAGGTGCCCGTGGCCGTGCGCGCGGGCGAAGGCCAGCGCCGACTCCACGGGCCGGCGGGCCTCGACGGCGCGGCCGGCGGCGAGCAGCGCCTGGCCGGACTCCAGCAGCGTCATGGCGCTGAGCGCGGAACCCTGCACGGCGACGGCGTCGATGTCGCCTTCGAGAGAGCCCGCGGCGTGGGCGAAACGGGAGTCGACGAGCCCGCGCAACGCGTGCAGCTCGCGCGACGGCTCGCGGGGCCACGCGCGTTCGGCCAGCGTGACCTGGGCGCGCGCGGCACCGGGGCGGGCGGCGTCGAGGTGTTCGAGCGCGCCGGTGAGGGCGAGCCACGGGTCGTCGCCGACCACGTCGTCGCTGAGCGCCGCGCGGGCTCGGCGCAGCACGTCGTGTTCGCCGGCGAGCAGCAGGTCGAGCGCGTGGCGGCGCAGCAGGTCCGCGACGAGCGCGGCGTCGCCGGCCTCCAGCGCGTGGGACACGGCGTCGCCGGCCTGGTGGCGCGCGCGCAGCCACTCGGCGGCGCGGCGGTGCAGCGCGGGCACCCGGCGGGGCGTGCGGAGCATGAGGTCGGTGAGCAGGTGGGCGCGCAGCAGCGTGTGCAGGCGGTAGATCCGGCGGCCGGCGCCGGTGCGGAACAACATCGCCGTGCGGTGTTCCAGATGCGCCAGCACTTCGCCCGCGTCGGCGCGCCCGGACAGCGCGGTGGCGAGCGACGCGGAAACGCTTTCGCACACGCTGATCTCGCGCAGGAACTGACGCTCCTCTTCGGACAGTGGCGCGAGGACCTCGTCGACGAGGTAGGCGCTCACCGTCGGGTCGGCGCCGGTGAACTCCGCGCCGCCCTTGAGGGTTTCGGCCGCCAGGCGCAGCCCGCTCGCCCAGCCCTCCGTGCGCGTGACGAGCCGGTCGACCTGCTCGGCGCCGATGGTGACGCCTTCGGCGGTGAGCAGCGCCGCGGCTTCGTCGGGGCGGAATCGAAGGTGGTCGGAGCGCAGGTCGGCGAGCCGGCCGGAGAGCCGCAGCCGGGCCAGCGGGAGCGGTGGGTCCCAGCGCGTCGACAGCACGAGCCGCAACCCGCGCGGGCGCAGGCGAAGCAGCTGTTCCACGTCGCGCAACGGTTCCGTCGCCACGAGCTCGTGCACGTCGTCGAGGACCAGGCGCAGCGGCGCGGGCAGGGTGTCGAGGGCGTCGACGAGGTCGGCCAGGAAACTCGGGCTGTCCGCGTCGAAGTCGTGCAGGCCGGGCGCCGCGGGGGTCAGCGCATCGAGGAGTCCGGAGCGGAACCGGTACTGGTCGTTGTCGGCGGCGTCGAGCGAAAGCCACGCCGCGGAACCGAGTCCGCCGCTGCGCAGCCATTCCGCGAGGACGAGGGTCTTGCCGGATCCCGCGGGCGCACACACCATCGTGGCGGCTTCCGGCGCCGCGCGATCGAGAGCTTTCAGCAGCCGCGGCCGGGACACGAACCCGTCCGGCAACTCGGGCACACTCCTCTTGCGCCGCGGCACGCGCGGCTTTTCCTTGTGGGACACCCGCTTCTCCCTCCAGCCCCGCCGGATCCCACTGTTGCACGCCCACCGCCCGAACACGAGCTCATCCGGCACGGGCGAGGACGCCCACCCGTGCACGCGCGACGGTGGCGGCGAGGGGCGCTCGAAGGGCCAGACGGGAGGCTCAGGTGTCGCAGTCCAGCTACGTTTTCCGCGTCTCCGGCCGCCTGTCCGACCGCGCCGCCCACGCCGTCGTCGACTTCGGCGAGCTGGAAGTCGCCGCCGCCCCACCGGAAACGATCATCTACTGCCACGTCACCGACGAGGAACGCCTGCACCGCTTGCTGAGCCTCTTCCGCGTCCTCGGCCTCGACGTCGTTTCCATGCACCAAGTCCCGTGATTTTCCCGCCGGCACGGCTTTTTCACGCCCGTCGGCATTCGGGTGAGCTTCGTCGGCCCGGCTAACACCCCGTGGTGGAGCGGCGACGTACCGGTTCTGCTCGTCACGAAGGGAAGTCCGCCAGGTCAGGGTGGTGGCTGCGGCCGGGCTCGCCGCGGCCGGCCCAGGGGGTCACGGACGGTGATGGCTTGGGGCGATCACGGCGCCGTCCCGCGGTGACCGCGGAGCCGCAGACACGCCGCGGGCGGTCAACGCGTTCGACCCGCTCTCCGATGTCGCAGCGGGCCGGTTCGTCCCGACCGCACCCTCAGCGCGGCCGGGGCGACGGCCTCGGGGGCAGCTCGTCCAGGAGAATCGCGTCGAGCCGGCCCGAAGCCTTCCGCAGGCTCCGCGTCGCCAGCCGCACCAGGACTCCCGCGGCCACGACGACGAGCACCCCGAGGCTGATCACCCCGGCGTGCGCCAGCAGCACCTCCCGGTAGTGCCGCGCCAGAAACCCGACGGCGATCCCGACGGCCACCGCGTCCACCAGCGCCACCCGAACCAGCCCCGGCCCGGGCGGACGTCGTGCGGCACCCATTGCTCAACCCTCCCGAGCGGGGTCGTGGCGGCGACGTCCTTGCAACCTAGACGACCCGTCCCACTCCACGGCACAACCTCAACCTGTTCGGCGTACTGCACCGGCCCACCCCGGGCCCTGTGATATTTTGGATCGAACTGGGGCTCATGTGCTAATGCAAACTTGGGTGCCAGCGAGGGGCCGGTAGCTCAGTTGGTTAGAGCAGGGGACTCATAATCCCTTGGCCGTCGGTTCGAGCCCGACCCGGCCCACTCTTCAAGCCTATATTGTGCCTCTCACCTGCGTAAACGTGGTCATTAGTTGATCTTCGCGAGACTCTTGGCAAGGTGCCAACAACTAGAACAGCGCTTGGAACCCAAGGGATTATCCGAGTACGACTGATCTCATGACCGCCGCTGAGGCACCGGACGAGGTGCTGGACTCCGGAGGACATCAGGGCGCTCGTCGGGGACTGGAGAACGCATCTGAAGGCCAAGAACCGCGCTGACTCCACGATCGATGCGTACCTCGAGAGCGTCGCCATGCTGGTGAACTACCTCGACGACGAGAACAAGTCGATGCTGGCTCGTGAGGTCGACCGGCGAGAACTCGAACGTTACTTCGAGTATTTGCGGGAACGTCCGAACTTCCGCACAGGGAAGTCACTCTGCGCTCGAGGCCGTCGGGGTCGACGCCGATCGTGGCGGCGAGTTCCCGGACGGTGCCGGCGGTGTGCAGGTAGCCGGACTCGGTGTACCGCCTGAGGACGGCCTTGGGCACGTGCGGGCGGATCATGCCGAGCCCATACCGGGAGAGGGTCCGGGAGTCGAGCACGAGCCAGGCCGGGATGGTCGGCACGGACTTGTGCGAGTCGTACATCGCGGTCTCGTGGAGCGGCCCGATCTGGTGACGGATCCGCGGTTCGCCGATCGAGAAGACCGGAAACGTCATCGCCCGGAGCTCAGCGACGAGCTCAACCGGGCGCTGCGGCTTCGGAGCGCGCTGGAGTGGGAGACCGAGCTGTCGGCTGCCGGCGTGCCCGCCGCACGCATTCTCACGGTGCCCCAGGCGCTGCGGTCGGAGCAGCTCGCGCACCGCGGATTCTTCACCGAGATCGGGTTCCCCGGTGATCCCGAGCGAACCCTGCGCGCCAGCGGCAACGGCGTGCTCGTCGACGGCGAACCGCTCCGGCCCACGACCGCGCCACCGCGGCTCGGGGAGCACAACGACGAAACCGCCGAACTCGTAAGGCGCTGGCGGGACACCGGTATTCCGTCGCCGGCGCGGCCGATTCCCGACCAGGTGTCGCTCGGCCGGACCGAAAGGGACTGACATGCCAGTTACGCCTCGACAGGCCACTGTGGACGATGTCGCCGACTGGTGGGCCAACAGCATCTGCCGGATGGAGCCCGGTGTGGTCGAGCTCCGGGGAATCCCGGTGCAGGAGCTGATCGGCCACCGCGGTCTGGTGTCGACGATCTGGCTGATGGTCCGTGGCAGCAGTCCGACCACCGCCGAGGCCGCGCTGCTGGAGGCGGCGATGGTCGCCTCGGTCGACCACGGCCCGCAGGCGCCTTCCATCGAGATCGCCAGGATGACGGCGACGTGCGGCGTCGGCATGAACAACGCGATCGCCTCCGGCGTCAACGCCCTCGGTGACTCCCACGGTGGCGCCGGACAGCAGTGCGTGGAGCTGCTGTCCGACGTCGTGGCGAGGGAATCGACCGGACTGGATCTCGAAGCCGCGACGGCGGAAGTGGTCGCCGAGTACCGTGCGCGCGACCCGTACCTGCCCGGGTTCGGCCACCGTCCTCCACGGTCCGAACCTCAATCTGCTGGGGGAGCGCCGTCCGGAGACGTACGGGACCACCACGCTCGCCGAGATCACCGCCGACGTCGACCGGACCGCGGCGCGGTGGGGCGCCACGGCCGTTCACTACCAGTCGAACCACGAGGGCGCGCTCGTCGACTGGGTGCATGCCCACCGCGGCGCGGTCGACGCGATCGTGATCAACCCGGCCGGACTGACTCCGGTGGCCTACTCGCTCCTCGACGCCATCCGGGACACCGATCGCCCGTTCGCCGTCGTGCACATCTCCCAGTGGCACGCCCTCGACGGTAAGGAGCGCACCGACATCTTCGCCGCCTCTGCCGCGGTGTACCTGGCCGGTGCGGGCTGGCACGGTTACGCGCTGGCCTTCGAGGCGCTCGTCTTCAAGGTTCAGAGCATTCTGGCCGCGGAGATCCCTCCGCGAGTGACGAGTTAGCGGGCAATCGGTAGGAAAGACGACATAGCGGGTCGGTCAGGGTCGGAATGCTGGTACTCCGCCGCCGGCTGCCGGCGGCGGGTCAGGCTCGCACGTCAGCCCGGTCGACAGCGCGGGCGGCGCGGTAGGCGAACGCGATGATGGGGCCAAGGGTGGCGCCGCCTGCCCAGTAGGCGCGCCCCGACGCGGAGGCCACGCAGTTGCCGACACCGTAGAGGCCGGGTATCGGCGCGCCGAGGTCGTCGAGCACGCGTCCGTCGGGGTCGGTCCTCGGGCCGCCCTTGGTGTCCAGAGTGCCGCCGGTGACGAGTGCGGCGTAGTAGGGGCCGGTGTCGCTGATCGGCCACATGGTCGGGTTGGTGCGGCCGGGTTCTTCCTTCACCGGTCCGTTGAACACGAGCTGGATCGCGGTATCGCCCCGGGCGAAGTCCTCGTCCTTGCCGTTCGCGGCGAAGCCGTTGAACCGGTCGATCGTCCCCGGCAGGTTCTCTTCGAAATCCTCGGCGAGTTTGAAGCCGCCCGTCTTGGCCGCGAGGGCCGAGAGCCGCTCGCGGATTTTCGCCGTGAGCTCGGCGAGCGTCTGACCCTTGATGACGTGCTCGTCGTCGTTTCCGGGCGGGACGATCAGCCGGCCGTACTCGTCGCTAGCGGAGTGGTCCTGGCTGCGTTGGTCCCACAGCTGCACGAGCACCAGGTTCGGGTAGCTGCCGGTCGCCGGGTCCCAGCGGAAGAACGTCCGCGCGGCTTCGTTGTAGGGCTGCTTCTCGTTGGCCACGCGCTCGCCGTGGCGATTCACGAGAATCATTGAATCGCCGGCCACCGAGAACATGCCGACCAAGTCGGATCGCCCGGTCTTCTCCAGCGGTACTGGGCACATCCAGGCGTGGTTCATGGTGCCAAGCTGCGTTCCCAGTGGCGAAGCGATGCGCACGAAGTCACCCTCGTTCGTCACCGCCGCGCACCCCGGATAGGCCGGCACACCGAGGTGGTCGCGGCGCAACTGGTCGTCGTGGGTGAAGCCACCGGTCGCGAAAACCACGCCCTTGCGTGCGAGGACCCGAACGGTGTCTCCGGAAACCGTAGTGGCCTCGACCCCGGTGACGCGGCCGGCGTCGAGGATGAGCCTCTGGACCCGATGCCCGGTGTACACGTGCACGCCGTCTCGCTCGGCGGCGGCGGACAACTGCTCGACCGCGCGCGCACCGCCGTCGGACATCGATTCCCGCGCGTCCGCCGGCACCAGCACGCGCCCCTTTGGTGCCTTGTCCTCCGGCAGTTCCGACCAGTAGTCCGGCACGTCCGGGCAATGCCGGTAGGTCAGCGCGCCGCGTTCGGCGAGGAGCTCGGCAGCGGGGCTCGCGCTCTCGTGGAAGGCGCGCACCATGCCGACCTCCCACTCGGTCAGACCGGCCGTCGGGCTTTCCGGGTCATACCTGGTCGGCTGGGAGAGGCGGGCGGCGTAGCGGAGGAAATCCTCGAACCGGTCTTCGATGCCGAGGGCGCGCATGGGCTCGTTGTTCGGCACCCAGTACCAGAACGCGGCTTTCCTGACTGTGCCGCCGAGCTCCGGTGCCTTCTCCAGCAGGATCACGTCGTTGCCGAGCCACTTGCTGAACAGCGCGGTCGGCAGACCGCCGCCACCGCCTCCGACCACGATTACATCGGTTTCGAGATTTGCGGACGTGAGAGATGTGGGTCGGGCGCTCTCCCTCGGAGCAACCAAATCCGTCGTCATGCGTTCACTGTGAGACGGCTCCGCCCCGCGTGGTTGTCTCACAATGAGACAGTGGCGATGCCGGCCCGGTGGAAGAGAATGAGAGCGCCGGGAGGGTCGGTACGGTGAACACAATCCGGTGAACACAATGGAGTGACAACGGATGGGCTACGAGATCGAAACCCAGGACGGCCTCGCCCGTCTGCGACAGGCCAGGGAGCTCTTCCTGACCGAGCGGCGATTACCGGAAGACCTGCCGGCTTGGTTGTCCGCTGCCTGGCGCCGTTCGTACTTCGCCGAGCTCGACGTCACTCGCGACCACGTGCCCGCCTCGCCTGTCTCGCTGGACACCCCGCTGGTCCGCGCCGCGACTCCGGTTCTGACCAAGCTCGCCGGCGACCTCGTCGGGCTCGGTGCCGCCCTGGTGCTCAGTGACCGTCACGCCCGTGTTGTCGGCTGTTGGGCCGATGACGAAGCAGTGGGCGCCCACCTCGCCCGGATCGACACCCGATTGGGTGCGGACCTGTCGGAACGCTCCACCGGGACCAATGGGATCAGCCACGTCCTGGACACGGGCGGTCCGTGCGTGATCGGCGGGCCCGAACATTTGTTCGGGCTGTACCAGAACACGGTGTGCGCGGGTGCGCCGGTGACCGACCCGGTCACGCGGAAGGTCAGCGGCGCCGTCGCCGTAGTGTGCGGGCTCGACGCGCCGTTGCGGGTGCTGCACGCGGTTGTGACCACGGCGACCGGCGCGATCGAGCGGGAACTCGTGCACGCCGCGTCGGCGCACGAGCACCGCCTGCTCGAGGCCTACCTGCGAGCCGGGCCTGTCCGGTATCCGATCGCTGTGCTGGACGGCCGGACCAGGCTCGTCAGCGACTCCGCCGCCCGCCTCCTGCGGCCTCGTGACATCGACACCCTGGAGTCCTACGCGATCGAGGCGGCACGCGATGGCGCATTGCCCACCACCGAACTGATCCTCG
Organism: Amycolatopsis sp. NPDC001319; assembly: GCF_042896185.1. Taxonomy (NCBI): domain Bacteria; kingdom Bacillati; phylum Actinomycetota; class Actinomycetes; order Pseudonocardiales; family Pseudonocardiaceae; genus Amycolatopsis; species Amycolatopsis sp. NPDC001319. The sequence goes on from NZ_JBIAWY010000009.1 coordinate 410,642, forward strand.
ACGACGGGGTGAAGGTCCGGCTCAGACTCGCAATACCGGGTGACAGCAGAGGTGTGCTGGTCGTCGTCGAACCGCCGCGGCCCCGCACCGCACAACGGAGTGCCAAGCTTTCGCTGTTCGCTGACGCGGGGCTGGCGGGGACCTCGCCGGCCTGGCGCTCGCTCGAGCGTTCCGTAGTGCGGGCGGGCACCCGGCCGATGTTGCTGGTGGGCGAGCCAGGTGTGGGCAAGGCCGACGTCGCGCTCGCGGTGCTCGGCGATTCCATTGTCCTCGACGCAGTAGACGACGACGCCTGGCTGGAGGATGTCGCCGACGCGTTGGCGGCACCCGCCGTGCTGTTGCGTCATGTCGAGCGCTTGCGGCGCGGCCGAGCCACCCGGCTCGCCGCCCTTCTTGCCGAAGACCATTCCGCACGGGTGATCGCGACATTCACCACCGGCACCGGTTCGGCCACCGCGGAGGTGCTGCGTACCGGCTGGTCACCTGTCGAGGTCGTGGTTCCCCGATTGCGTGAGCGAACGGCCGACATCCCCGAACTCGCGCAGCGATTCGCCGGAGGCGCGCACTTCACGCAGGACGCGCGCTCGACGCTGCAGCGCCACGACTGGCCGGGCAACCTCACCGAATTGAAGGCAGTGGTCGCGTGGGCGGAGGCTGAAGCATGCGGGACGACCGTGAGCGCACGCCATTTGCCAGGACGCCTGCGTTCTTCACCCGCCCACCCTCGCCTGACGGAGCTGGAAAAAGCCGAGCGCCTGGCCATTTCCGACGCCTTGCGCACGGCGAGTGGCAACCGCGTGCGGGCGGCCGCCCTGCTCGGCATCGGCCGCGCGACGCTCTACCGGAAGCTGCGCCGCTACGGACTGGAGTGAACACGCGCACGTAGCCGGGCACCACTGACCGGTCACCCGGCGCGCGCTTGGCCATCGGACCTCCCCGGCTCGCCGGTGAGCCGGGCGGCCGGCGCCCGGCGGCATCTGGCACGAGCCTAACCGGGCAATTCCGGCATCCGCCGGGAGAAAAGTGCAGGTCACCAGCCTGACGGGTGTTTCTACGTCGGTTCGGCGTTCACCACGTCGGTGGCCAGCCCCGCGCAGCGCGGGCACGTCCTGAGGTTCATGCCGCCGACCTGGGGCCGAACGGCGTCGCCCGGATGACAACGCGCAAGGTGCTGTCGCACAACGGATAGTCGGCCTGGCCGCGTACCGCGCGCCGGAGCCCGGCGGGCTGCGAAACCACATCGCCGCACGCGCGAACCGGCGGCTCACACTGCGCGAACGTGGCGCCGGCGTCGTCTCGGTGAAGCCTGAGCTCAGGCCGCACTGGGACGGGAACCCGAGCTCCGGCACCCGCCCAAGCGGCGGTGTGGGGAGATGGAATACGAGCCTTGGTCCGAGAAGCGTGCGTCGCCCGGCGGCGCGCGGGGGGCGCTGCCGGTCAAGCAGAGGCCGGCAGCGCCCGCCTTTCGCCGCGGCCGAGCCGGCCGAGTTCGGGTCGCCCTGGGGAGGCGGCGGCGGATGACTGTCGGCACGCGGCGCCGGTGGCCGCGTGCCGAGTCAGTCGTCGGTGTTGAGGCCGTGGGCCTGGTTGAGGCGCTGGGCTTCGTGGAGCTGGTCTTCCAAGGTGATGATGCGGCAGGCGGCGTCGATGGCGGTGCCCTGATCGACCAGTTCCCGTACGCGGGTGGCCAGGCGCAGCTGGTGCCGGGAGTAGCGGCGGTGGCCGCCGGCGGAGCGTTGCGGGGTGATCAGGCCGGCCTCGTCGAGGCTGCGCAGAAAACCTTGCGTGGTGCCGAGCATGTCGGCGGCCCGGCCCATGGTGTAGCCGGGGTAGTTCTCGTCGTCGAACTTGTCGGCCCCGCTGGGCGTGGCCGGTCCTTCTTGGTCAGGGATCATTCCACCTCCACATCACGAAGGACCCCGGGTGCCGCATGCGGCACCCGGGGTCCTCAAGGGTTGGGTTTCACCATTGTCAACCGACGTGACCGCCGGCGTCTTGCACCCGCGTCCGGCGGAAAGCCGGATCCCGCGGGGATCGCTCATTCGTAACCGAGCACCACCTCCGAACTCGATGGGACTGCGGCACCCGCGCGGCGCTACCCAGCCGCTGCGGGCGATCCAATGATGTTCCCGTTCCCTTCTTTCCTGTGTTTTCCACTTACTCGGTACTGCTACTTCACCTGCTGCGAACGTCATCGCGGGGAACCCTTCCACTGATCGGTCCCAGCACACTGACGCCGCTGGCCACTGCCCGGAGCCCCGTTCACTGATCGGCTCCGGGCACCTGACCGGTCCTGCAACTGCACTAACACACAACAACAACCACTGCTGATACTGCTGATCTTCACGGGCTCACACGCTCCGCCCGCGTCCTGCACTACCGCTCCGGGGCCGGTACTACCTGGGCCGAACCTCTTCACCGCCCGGTCCCGGGTACTGCTCCCGGTCACCAGCCGGAACCTGTTCCTTGATCGGCTCCGTCCTGCCTGACCGTCTTGTCTCACCTCGCGGGTAGTTACGTTCTCTCCCGCGCCTGCTTGACGTTGTCTCTCTCGTACGTGGAGAACATTACACACACTCGCCGTTGAATGTCTACTCCAGCCGCCATAGATTTTCTGGGTCGGGTCGGGTCGGACGGATGGTGGGGCGAGGGGGCACACGAGCATGAGTGACGAGGTCACGCAGGATCCGCTGGGCGATCGGTACGGCCTGCTCGGGGTGCGCGACCTGGGCGAGTACGCCGAAGCCCTGACGGGGTTGGTGGAGCGGGGGAGGCGGGAGCGGTGGGTGGCGGTGCTGTCGGAGGCCGAGGCCTATGCGGCGGCGGAGCTGCTCGGGCAGTTCGCGCAGCTGGATCCGTCAGGTGAGTTGAACCGGCTGGCCGCCTCCCTGGCCAGCCGTCTCTACAGCCGCCTCGGCGCCTGAAGGCCGGACGTTCGCGGGTTGGGTGCTCCGGGATAGCACCCAAAGGTGCCCGGCCGCTGCGGATCAGTAGCCGGGCAACGCCACGCGGGTGCCGGAGATGCGACCGGCGACGGTCCGTCTCGCGGCAGGGCGCCGCGGTCGCGGCGCGCAGATCGCGCCCGAGGCTGGCGGTGGCTCGTCGGCTGCACGGCGGGTGGCCCAGAGTGAGGATGAGGTGGCGCTGGGACACCCACTTCGGACCTGGCCTACAGGGCGGAGGAGGTGTCGGTGCAGCCGACGATATGGATCGGGCCGATGTCGATCTGGGAGTCGTCCATCGTGCGCAACACCGCGATCATCAGCCCGGCCGCGACCGTGGTAACCGTCGCTGAGAACTGTGAAGGTGGCGCTGCCGACCGCCGCTTGACCGGCAGCGCCCTCGCGCGCCGCCCGTGCGACGCACGGTCCACGGGCCGCCGCCCATGGGTACGTCCGCATTCAGCCGGCTACTTCCCAAGTTCGGTTGCCTTGCGGTGTGCCGCCGCGGCGGAGGCAGCTGCCAGCGTGCTGCCTTCGGCGGCCAGGGCGTCCAGCACGAGCGCGCGGCGCTCGTGCCAGGCGGCCCAGGTGTCCGGCCCGGCGGCGGTACCTGGGCGGGTCAGGTGCAGCGCGCCGAGCTCACTCAAGGTGTTCGTCGCTTTTCCTTCCTCGTGCGCGGGTGTTTCGTACCCATTCAGAGTGGCTGGCGGCTTCGGAGTTCGCTTCGGAAGAACTACGGAAGAACTACGTACGCAGCGTCAGAGGGGTATAAGCCCCGTGCGTGTAGATCCGGCGGGGAGATCTGCACGGCTCTGGAATAAGCAAGGAGCAGGGCCTAAGCCTGCCACCGGAAAAGGATCACCGACCCCGTCGCCGGCGGCTGGCCCGGTGATGGTCGAGAGGAACGGCGTGGGGTCAGCCATGCGCCACGCCCGGCGTGCGGACATTCGCGGCGGACCGGGCTAGTACTGCAACGGCAGTTGGCGGTGTTGTGGTAGATCATCCTGGTGGTGGTCGATGTGGTGATGGATCGGCTGGATCGGGTGCATGAGCGGATAGGGGCCGGTTCGCGCGGTCGGAGCCGCGTAATCGTGCGCGGGAGTATGTGTCCGGGCTGGTCGCGGGCTTGGAGCGGAAGATCGGGTGGACGCTGGCCGAGCAGGCCGGCGAGATGTCGCCGGATGGGATGCAGCGGCTGCTGCGCTGGGCGGACTGGGACATCGACGGTGTTCGTGACGATGTGCGGGACTACGTGGTCGAGCATCTGGGTGAGCCGGGTGGGGTGCTGATCGTGGACGACACCGGGTTCCTGAACAAGGGTGTGCGGTCGGCGGGGGTGCAGCGGCAGTATTCCGGGACGGCGGGGCGGATCGAGAACTGTCAGATCGGTACGTTTCTGGCCTATGCCTCCGAGCGTGGGCATGCGCTGATCGATCGCGAGCTGTATCTGCCCGAGCCCTGGATCGCCGACCCCGCCCGGTGCCGGCGGGCGGGGATCCCGGAGGGGACCGAGTTCGAGACCAAGCCGCGCCTAGCCATGGCGATGCTGGCGCGGGCGTTCGCCGCGAAGGTGCCGGTCGCGTGGATCACGGCTGATGAGGCCTATGGGCAGGGCAAGTATCTGCGGTTGTGGCTGGAAGCTCACGATGCCGCGCACGTGCTGGCCACCAAGGTCAACGACACCCTGGTCACCACCGGCGGTCGCGAAGCCCGAGCCGACCAGCTGATCGCGGATCTGCCTGCCCGGTCGTGGCGGAGGTTGTCGGTCGGCGCCGGGGCGCACGGGCCGCGTGAGTACGAGTGGGCGCGGGTCCCGATCCGGATCGGCTGGCAGCCCGGACGCGGGCACTGGCTGCTCGCCCGCCGCTCGCTCTCGGATCCGACCGAGATCGCCTACTACGTCTGCTACGGACCCCGCCGCTCGAGCCTGCTGGACCTGGTCTGGATCGCCGGCACCCGGTGGCGGATCGAGGAATGCTTCCAGCAGGCCAAGAACGAAGCCGGACTCGATCACTACCAGGTCCGGTCCTGGCGGGCCTGGTATGCCCACATCACTCTCGCGATGCTCGCCCACGCCTGGCTCGCCGTCTCCCGATCCATTGCCATAAAAGGGGAACGGGTGCCGGTGAGCCAGGCACGATCGGGTTCACGCTACCGGAGATCCGGCGGCTGCTCACCAAACTGATCCTGCGTGTCACCAACGCTGCCGACCACGTCTGGGCGTGGTCCCGCTTCCGGCGCCGACGACAACACCAAGCCCGACTCAGCCACTACAAACGACGCGGCTACCCACTCACCTAACTGCCGTTGCAGTACTAGGCGGGTCGTGATCGCACCCTCCCTTCGCGCGCGACGCCGGGGAGGTGCCGCGTGACCGGCCTCGTCTCGCCCCTTGCGCTGCCGGGCCGGGTCACCGTGCCAGCCCGAGCAGAGACGTCACGTCCCGTTCCGATGGGCCTCCCGCTGCTTCGCGACCTCAGTGCTGTGGACGGCCCACGGCTGTCGATCGCGCTGATGGACAGCGGCGGCCGGCTGCAGGACCGCGGCGCCGTCGCGGCCCTCGGCTGGAACCCGGGGGACCGGTTGCTGATCACGCTGGTCGAGACCTCCGTCGTGATCCGCCGGCGCACGGACGGAGTGTTCGTGATGCCCCGCAAGCCCTACGTCGTGCTCCCGGCCGCAGTCCGCCGCGGATGCGGAGCGCTGGCGGGCAGTCGCCTGTTGTTGGTCGCCGACCCCGTCCAGGACGTTGTCGTCGTCCACCCGGAAGCCGCCCTCCAGATGATGCTCCGTACCTTCCACGCCGCGCTGGCCACCGCTGAGGAGTCGTCATGACCAACCCCGCAACACGACAGGACCTGGAGGCGGCCCGGCTGTTGCTGTCGCGCCTCGGCGTCGACCCGGCCGATCTCGTCACCGCTGGCTGGGAAGAGCCCGTAGCGGCGGACACGGAGGGGGATGAGCGGCCGATGCCGACGATCCGTGAGTGGATCCCGGTGATGGCCGGCCTGGTTTCCCGGAGCACGGCGGCCTCCTACGGGTCGTACTGGAACAAGGCGGAGGCGGAGCGGGGTGATCGGGCCATGGACACGATCACCGCCAGCGAGATCAAGGCCCTGTCGGAGCTGGTGCGAAGCACCGCTCTGGTTCGCCGGAACTCCCGCGGCGGGCGCAACGCGGCGGAGAACTTCGTCGCCGCAGTGCGTTGCCTGTACAGGCACTTGGAGAACGACGGGCGTCTTGACCGGCACCGCAACCCGGCCCGCCGGGTCACCAAACCGCGCCGCAACGCCTCCACCCGCCGCGCACTGTCGAACAACCAGTTGGCTGAGCTCAACGACGTCGTCGCCAGCACGGGCGATGACCCGGAGCTGGACTCGCTCATCTGCCGCCTGCACGAGGAGACCGCGAGCAATGCGCGGTCTGGACGTGCAGGTTCGTTCCGCCGCGAACACCGTGGTCGTTAGCAGTGAATCTGCTCCGGTGGACGGACAGGGGAAGTGCCCGCCACCGGACACCATCAAGCTCTAACCAGGAGAGGCGCCGTGCCATACGACCACCCCTCGGTCCGACCGCGCTGTAAACGAAGTGACCGGCGAGGTTCGCGGCTGGCTCATGGGTCACCGCAGTGTGAGGTGGTTGGAGGAGAACGACGACCTCGACGTTTGAGACATCATGGACGACAAGAGGAGCGCCGCGTGGAAGCTGGGCTCCAAGATGTTGCCCGGGGATGATGATCGCGTGCGCCGGCGGTAGTCGGCGACTAGGTCTACGTACAGCTGACCCACCGGCAGCCTCGCCGCCGCGGCCGAGCCCGAGAACACCGCACTCATCCAGCTGATCCGCCTGTCCGCGCTGCTGCTGGTCTCGCATCGAGGTAACGCAGCACTCAGGGCGAGCCCAGTGCCGTGGCGATTAGCAGCGGGGCCGCAGCGGCCCATGCCTGCGGGGAGGCCGAGTGTGGATACGGGACCGGGTGCGGGGTTTCGCCGCGCGCGTAGCCGGTCATCACTTCGGGCAGGCGGTTTCCCGGCTGGTGCGTCGCAGCGGCCAGCAGGCCTTCGGCGATGCGGGTGGCTTCGGCCGTGAGTCCGGCCCGGGCCAACCCGGCTACGGCGATCGCGGTGTCGTGGGGCCAGACGCTGCCGTTGTGGTAGGACACTGGGTGGTACGGCACCTGGTCGGCGGCGAGTGTGCGGAGTCCCCAGCCCGAGAAGAACTCCGGCGCGCCGAGGCGGTGTCCGACCTGTTGGGCGAGCCCTGTCGGCAGGATGTCCGACCAGAGCACGTGCCCGGCGTTGGACGCGAGGGCGTCGACCTTCCGGCGGCGGCCGTCGAGGGCCAGTGCGACGAAGTCCTCGCCCGGCAGCCAGAAGTCGTCGGCGAAGTCGGTGCGCAGCTGGGCGGCGCGGGTGAGCAGGCGGTCTGCGAACGGTGCGTCCTGCCAGACCTCGCGGGCGATCTCGGCGGTCGACAGGAGTGCTTCGTAGGCGTAGCCCTGGGCCTCGCACACCGCGATCGGTCCCTCGGCGAGCTCGCCGTCGGCGAAGCAGATGGACCGGGCGGAGTCCTTCCAGCATTGGTGCACCAGGCCGGGGCCGTCCGTGCGGTACACGAGGTAACCGTGCTCGTCGAGACCTCCGTGGTCGAACATCCAGCCGACGGCGGCGCGTGCCGCGTCCTCCAGCTCGATGGCCACGCCGTCGCCCGCCACGCCCCGGTGCCGGCCGAGCAGCACGAGGAACAACGGCGTTGCGTCGACGGTGCCGTAGTACTGCCCGTACGGCGTCTGCCCGAAGCGGCTCAGCTCGCCGCGGCGCACCTCGTGCACGATCTTGCCCGGTTCTTCGACCCGTTCCGGGTCGACCGTGGTGCCCTGGACCGCGGCGAGCGCGCGCAACGTGGCGGCCGCCAGTTCCGGCCGGTACGGCAGCGTCGAGAGGGAAGTGATCAGGCTGTCGCGCCCGAACAACGTCAGGAACCACGGCACGCCGGCGCCGGGGACGCGCAGGTCCGGCCGGCCCGGCGCCGGCACCCGCAGGTCCGCGAGATCGGCCAGCCCGGCCGCGACGGCGGTGCGCAGCTCGGGCCACGCGATCTCCGCGACACCCGCGGTACCCAGGAATTCCTGCCGGTCAGCTTGCGCTTCCCGCACCACGTCGGCGAAAACCGCCGGCCGCGCGCCCGGATCCGGAATCCGGTCCCCTTCTCCCGCGACCACTTCCACCCGCAGCGACGTTTCCCCGTGCGGCGGCAGTGTGAGGGTCCAGCTGATCCGGTCGTCGGTGCAGGCGGCCGGCGCGGAGGAGCGCACGATCGTCCACTTGCGATAGTCGGCTCGTTCGTAGGCGAGCAGCACGTCACCGTTCGCCCGGTTCGAGGCCGAGTACTTCCCCGGCCGGTCGTACTTTCTGGTGCCGCGCAGCTCGAACTGGTCTGCGAAGTCGGCCGCGAACCGGAACGACACGGTCACCTCGCTGGGCACCGCGAGATGGCTGCGGACGCGGATGTCCTCGACCAGCGTGCCGGTGCCCAGCGCGTGGTCGCGGAACACGGAGTACGCGGGGTCCTCGTTGCGCGGCGTGGCCGGCGTGAGGATCACGCTCGCCGAGTGCCGGTCGTGCTCTTCGCTCAGCACCCGCAGCGAAGCCTCGGTAGACAGCTCCCACCTGGACAGGTGCCGGGTGTCGTCGACGTACAAGCCTTCGGTGCCCGCCGCGACAACGGCCGCGGGGCCGGTGATCAGGAACGTCGTGCCCCGCACGAGCGTGTGCGCGGTCATGCCGTCCGCCCGTCCGCCGCCGGCACCTCGAGCAGGTCGATCGCCACCGCGGCCGTCCAGCTGAAGTCGTCGCTGCCGTGCCCGGCGCCGGTGAGCGGGTCGACGTACTCGCGGAACCCGGCGAGCCGGATCGCGTCCAGCATGCCCTCGCCCAGCCGGCCGGCGAGCTGGTCGTGCCCGTGCGTGCGCAGGCCGTGCCAGATCAGCCAGCCGGTGTTGAACCACGCCGGGCCGCGCCAGTAGCGCGCTGGCTCAAAGTCGGCGGAGGTGAGGTCGTAGCTGGGCACCGGGCTGAGCTCACCGAGGCGGAAGTGCTCGCCGCGCGCGGTTTTCAGCAGTTCCTCCACGACCGGGAGGCCGGGCACGACCAGCGGCACGAGGCCGCCGACCGTGCGCTGCCGCAGCAACGACTTCGTGTGCGCGTCGCGGGCGAAGAAGGTGCCTTCGGCCGGGTCGTAGAGCCGGGCCACGAGCGAGTTCGTGAGCGAAGCCGCTCGTTCGCGGTGCGGTGCGGGGTCGGTGCCGAGCTCGCCGGCCATCGCGGCAAGCGCGGTCTCCCCCACGGCGAGCAGCGCGTTGGTCAGCGGGTCCTCGACGGCGAACGCCGAACCGCCGAGTGTGTCGACGAAACCGGCGTCGCGGTAGTCGGCGGCTAGCCGCACGTACCGGCCGTAGTCGAGGTCGGTCGGACGCTCGCCCGCCCCCGCGTGCCCCAGGTCCCGCCGGACGAACGTCGCCGGAGCGACGGGAGCGACCCGGCCGAGCGGTTCGTCCCACGCCGGGCTGTTGTCCAAACCGGACTCCCACGGGTGGATCACACACACGAGCCCGTCGCCGGCGAGGTCCCGGCGGTCGAACAGGTAGTCGTGCCAGCGCTGCAGCTTCGGGTAGAGGCGGCGCAGGAACCCGCGGCGGCGCGAGGTGACCGGGTCCGCCCGATGTACCTCCCACGCGGCGAGCGCGTGGAGCGGGGGCTGCACGAGCCCCGAGGTGACCAGCCCGGTCGACGCGAGCCGGGCGCCCGGGCCCCAGAAATCGGGGCCGGGGAAGTACGCGTTCGCGGGCACTGCCGGGTTGAAGACGATCTGCGGGACCCGCCCGTCGGGCCACTGCGCGCCGAAGAGCGACTCGAGCTCCCGCTGAGCGCGCACCGCCGACAGGTGCCGCAGCCCCAGCGCGATGAACGCCGAGTCCCAGCTCCACTGGTGCGGGTACAACCCCTGAGCGGGCACGGTGAACCCACGGCGCCAGTTGGCGAGCAGGATCCGCCGCGCCCGCCGGGCGAGGTCGTCGGTCATGCGAGCCGTCGCAGGAACGGTGGCACGGAGGCCACCGCGTCCGCGGGTTCCCCGCGCAGCCGGCTTTCCAGCGCCAGGTCGCCCTCGTAGCCGAGGGCGGCGAGCGCGCCGAGCACCGCGGGCCAGTCGAGGTGCCCGGCGCCGGGCTGGAGCCGGTTCGAGTCGCTGACCTGCACGTGGCCGAGGTAGGAGGCGAACCGTACGAGCGAGTCCGCGGGGTCGTCCTCCTCGATGTTCATGTGGTAGGTGTCCGCGCCGATGCGAACGGAGTCCAGGCCCACCTCGTCGATCAGCGAAGCGGCCTGCTCGAGGCGGTTGACCATGTGGTCCTCGTAGCGGTTGAGCGGTTCGAGCAGGAGCAGCACGCCTTCGGCCCGCGCGTGCTCGCCGAGCTCGGTGAGGCCCGCGAGCAGCACTTCGCGGTCCTGCTCCTCGGTGCGCGGCGGCTCGAACGGCGGCAGCCGGCGCGAGAACATGCCGTAGGACGCCGGGGTCATCGCCCCGATCCCGCCCAGCTCGGCGATCACCGAGAGCTGCGAGCGCATCTGCTTGATCGCGTCGGCGCGCACGTCGGGGTCGAAGGCGCCGAAGAAGTGCAGCATGTCGACGCACACGGTGCGCATGACGACACCGTTGCGGGCCGCGCGGTGCAGCTCCGGCAGGCGGTGCTGCAGCGCGAAGTCCTTCTTGCCTCGCAGCTCGATGGCGTCGTAGCCGGCCGCGGTGGCGAACTCCCACTTCTCTTCGAGGGTGTCGCCGGGCAACAGCTGTTCCTGGCAGGCGAGTTTCAGCATCAGTTCTCCGTGTAGTCGAGGACGACCTGCAGGGCTTCGGCCGGGCGTTCGTCGAGCAGTTCGTAGGCCTGCTCGACCTCGCCGACCCCTACGCGGTGGGTGACGAGCCGGACGGGGTCGACCGCGCCGTCGGCGGCCAGCCGCAGGAAGGTGCGGTTCATCCGGTCCTGGTCCCACCGGCCGGCCAGCCGCCACGGCACGCCGCCGATCTGCGAGGCGACGATCTCGACGCGGTTGTGGTGGAACTCCTCGCCGAGCCGCAGGCCGGTGCCGTCGCCCTGGTAGAAGCCGGCGGTGACCACGCGCCCGCCGACGCCGACCGTGCGGACGGCTTCGTGCAGCGCGCGGTAGGTGCCGCTGAGCTCGATCGCGACATCGGCGCCGTGGCCGCCGGTCGCGGCCCGGATCCGTTCCGCGGCGCTCGCGGCGGTGACGTCCACCGTCTCCACGGCACCGAACTCCTCCGCGATCGCCAGCCGCGCGGGAATGGCGTCGCACGCCACGACGCGCCCGCCGTTGAGCGTCGCCAAGCGCGTGGCGAGCAGGCCGATCACACCCTGGCCGAAGACGGCGACCGTCTCGCCGAGGTGGACGTCGGCGCCGAGGACCCCGTTGAGCGCCACCGCGCCGACGCGCGCGAACGACGCGGCGAGCGGGTCGAGCCCGGCCGGCACGACGTGGTCGGCGAGCTTCGCCGCCGGCACGACCGCTTCGCTGCGGTGGCCCCAGATCCCCCACACCACCTCGCCCACGGCCGGCGCCCCTGGCTGTCCGGCGACGTCGGCCGAGACTTCGAGGACCTCGCCCACCTCGGAGTAGCCCCAGCCTACGACCGGGTAGGTCTGGCTCGCGTCGCCGTCGACGAACAGCCGGCGTTGCTCATCCCAGACCCGGGTGAGGTAGGGGTTGGTGCCGCGGTAGGCCGTCAGCTCCGTGCCGGCCGAGATTCCGGAGTACAGCGTGCGCACGCGCACCGACCTGGTTCCCAGCTCTTCCTGCTGCGTTTCGACCACCTCGACCCGGCGAGGGCCTACGAACTGAACCACCGTGCCCACCAGGGCCTCCTCCGACCGCCTTGTCGATCATTTATGGCTATCTGCCGGGCAGAAGCTACCCCACTTATGCCAAAAAATCTACATAACTTGTCTTGCTTTAACGCCTAACTGGTGCTGTGATCGTCGCCAGGCACGACGCAAAGGAGCACCGATGTCTTCAGTACGAAGGTGGACGAGAGTCCCGGCCCGATCGGCCGCCGCACTGGCGGCCGTGGTGATGGCCGGTGGCGCGCTGGCCGCCTGTGGCTCCGGCTCCGACGACAGTGGCGACGGCACGCTCACCGTCTGGAGCATGGAAAACCAGTCAGACCGGGTCGCCGCGGCGCAACGGATCGCCGATCAGTTCACCGCGCAGAGCGGCGTCAAGGTGAAGATCGTCGGGCTGGACGAGGACCAGTTCAGCCAGCTGGTCACTTCGGCCGCGGCCGCGGGCAACCTGCCGGATGTCGTCGGTGGCCTTTCGCTCACCGGTGTCAACGAGATGGCCGTGAACGACCTCGTCGACACCGACGCCGCGGCGTCGGTGGTCAAGAACCTGGGTGCCAGCACGTTCTCCGCTCGCGCGTTGCAGATGGACGTCAGCGGCGGCAAGCAGCTCGCGGTGCCGTCCGACGGCTGGCCACAGATGCTCGTGTACCGCAAGGACCTTTTCGCCAAGGCAGGCCTCCCGGCGCCCGACACGTTCGACAAGATCCGCCAGGCGGCCCAGAAGCTCAACTCGCCGGACGTTGCGGGCATCTCGATCGCGACCGACCCCGGTGACGCGTTCACGCAGCAGACGTTCGAGGACTTCGCGCTGGGCAACGGCTGCCAGCTGGTGGACCAGGCCGGGAAGGTGACGCTGGACAGCCCGGCGTGCGTGAACACGTTCTCGCTCTACAACGACCTGGTGCACCAGTACTCCGTGCCCGGTGCCCAGAACGTCGACTCGACCCGCGCGACCTACTTCGCGGGCAAGGCCGCGATGACCGTGTGGTCGTCCTACCTGCTGCCGCAGCTGGCCGGGCTGCAGAAGGACGCCGCGCCCAGCTGCCCGCAGTGTCAGGCCGATCCTTCGTTCCTCGCGAAGAACACGGGGTTCATCACGGCCATCAAGGGTCCCGACGGCTCGGCCGCGCAGAACTTCGGTGAGCTCGGCTCCTGGGTGATCACCCAGGGAGACCGCTCCGCCAACGCGCAGAAGTTCGTCGGCTACATGCTGGACCAGGGGTACGGCGGCTGGCTCGGGCTCGCGCCGCAGGGCAAGATCCCTGCGCGCACCGGCACCGCCGCCGAACCCGGCAAGTTCACCAAGGCTTGGGCGAGCCTGCCCGTCGGGACCGACGGCAAGAAGCCGCTGTCCGAGGTGTACTCACCAGAGGTGATCCAGCAGCTGCAGAGCAGCCTGGACAGCTTCCAGCAGTGGGGCATCACGCAAGGCCAGGGCGGGCTGGCCGGTGCTTCGCTGGCCGAACTGCCCGTGCCCAAGGCCGTCAGCGCCATGACCGGCGGCACCGTGGACCCGGCCGGAGCCGCCAAGCAGGCGAGCGCCGCGGTCCAGGACATCCAGAAATCACTGAAGTAGGGAAACGCGGATGACCTCGGCGCACACCGTCCGGAACCGGCCCGCCCCCGCGAAGCCGACCGGCCGGCCCCCACGGCGGCGGCGAGCGCTCACCCTGCGGCAGCAGGAGAGCAGGGCCGGGCTGGCCCTGCTCTCCCCGACCCTGATCATCGTGCTGGTGGTCGTGGTCCTGCCCGTGGTGTGGACGATCGTGCTGGCGTTTCAGCGACTGCGCCTGGCGACGTTGCAACGCGAAGGCATCTTCGGCCGCTTCACGTTCCAGAACTTCGCCAAGGTGCTCGGCTCCGCGGACATGTGGAGCTCGCTGGTCACGACATTGATCTACACCATCGGCGGCACGGTGCTGTCGCTGGCGCTCGGCCTGGTCGCGGCGCTGGCGCTGCGCAAGCCTTTCCGCGGCCGGGCGTTCCTGCGCAGCGCGATGCTGCTGCCCTACGTTTCGCCGGTGGTGGCCGCGACGTTCGTCTGGGAGATCATGCTCAGCCCCCAGTTCGGGGTCGTGAACGCGTGGGGCAAGAGTTTCTTCGGCTGGGACAAGCCCGTGGCGTTCCTCAGCCAGGAGACCTCGACGATCTCGCTGTTCGGCTGGCACCTGCACGTACCGCTGGCCCTGCTGGTCGTGATCGCGTTCGAGGGCTGGCGCTACTTCCCCTTCACGTTCCTGTTCCTCATCGCCCGGTTGCAGGCCGTACCGGCCGAGCTGGAGGAGGCCTCGCTCGTCGACGGCGCCACGCCGACGCAGCGGTTCCGGCACATCCTGCTGCCGCAGCTCTACCCGGTGTTGGCCCTGCTGTCGGTGCTGCGGTTCATCTTGACCTTCAACAAGTTCGACGACGTCTACTTGCTCACCGGCGGCGGTGCGGGCACGGACGTGCTGAGCGTGCGGGTCTACGACTTCCTCACCGCGCAGTTCGACATCGGCGGCGCGGCCGCGCAGGCGCTGGTGCTCGCGGCGGTGCTGGTCGTGTTCCTCGCCGTCTACCTCAAGTTCTTCGCTCCGGAGGATCGCTCGTGAACCGGATGACTTTCGAGAACCGGCTGTTCGGGATTCTCCGCTGGGTGACGATCGTGTTCCTCGCGATCGTGACGTTGTTCCCCTTCTACTACATGGTCTTGCTCTCGGTGCGCTCGCAGGACTCGCTGTTGCGGAACCCGGGCGACATCCTGCCGAAGCTCTCGGACTTCACCGTGTCCACCTATTCCACAGTGCTCAAGTCGGTGGCCTCCGGGGGCGACGGGTTGCTGAGCCTGCTCGGCAACTCGGCGCTGGTGGCGCTCGGCACGGTCGTCGTCACCCTGGCGCTGTCGCTGCCGGGTGCGTACGCGGCCAGCCGCCTGCGCTTCGCCGGACGGAAGCAGGTGCACTTCCTGTTCTTGGCGGTCTACCTGTTTCCGTCTATCCTTTTGGCGATCCCGCTGTTCGTGATCTTCAGCAAGGCGGGCCTGCGCGACTCTCTGGTGGGGCTCTTGGTGGTGTACGTGGCTCAGGCACTGCCTGTGTCGATCTACATGCTCCGCAACTACCTCACCACCATCCCGGAGAGCATCGAGGAAGCGGCCGCGATCGACGGCAATGGACGGCTGGGCACGATGTGGCGGGTGACGCTGCCGCTGGCGGCGCCGTCGATCGTGGCCACTGGTCTGTACGTCTTCATGATCGCGTGGAACGAGTTCCTCTTCGCGTTGCTGTTCCTGGTCGAGGACCGCTCGAAGTGGACGGTGTCACTGGGCCTGTCCCAGCTGGCCGGGGGCCTCGAGGTGCCGAAAACGGTGTTGATGGCCGGCTCGGTGGTGCTCACGATCCCGATCGTGATCCTGTTCTTCGCGGCGGAGCGGTTGCTCGCCGAAGGTCTCACCAGCGGCGCGGAAAAGGGGTAGAAGATCATTACAGTCGCACCGGTGACGATGTCTTCCGGCTACCTGCTCTGGTTGGTCCGCACGGGCAAGGCACGTACTCGCGCCGACCTGCAACAGCAGACGGGCTTGTCGCGCTCGACCGTGCAGCAGCGCCTGAAGCCGTTGTTCGACCGCGGTTACCTGCGTTCCCACGGCACCGAGGACTCCACCGGCGGCCGGCCGTCGGTCCTGCTTGAGTTCACCGACGACGGGGTCGTGCTGGTCGCCGACCTGGACACCGCGGACGCCCGCCTCGCCGTCGTCGACCTCGACGGCCGCCGGCTTGCGCAGGAGCGGATCGACCTGGAGGTGGCGACCGGCCCGGTTCCCGTTCTCGACACGCTCGACGTCCGGTTCCGCGCGCTGCTCGAACAGGCGGGCCGACCGCAGGGACATGTGCGGGGGATCGGCGTCGGCGTACCCGGGCCGGTGGAGTTCGAGACCGGCACCGTGCGCCAGCCCCCGATCATGCCGGGCTGGGACGGCTACTCCATCGCCGACCACCTCGCCGGCCGCTGGGACGTCCCGGTCCTGGTGGACAACGACGCGAACATCATGGCTCTGGGGGAGCACACCCAGCACTACCCGAACTCGTCGCCCCTGGTCCTGGTCAAGATTTCGGCCGGCATCGGGTCGGGGCTCGTCTTCAACGGCGGTCTGCTGCGCGGGGTCGACGGCGGGGCCGGTGACATCGGGCACATCCGGCTGCCCGGGCACGACGACGCCGTGTGCATGTGCGGTTCCCGCGGCTGCCTCGCGGCAGTGGCGAGTGGGGGAGCGCTGGCGCGCCGGCTCACCGAACGCGGCGTGCCGACGCGGTCGAGCCGCGAGCTGGCCGCGCACCTCGCCGCCGGACGGCCGGAGGCCGTCGAGCTCGCCCGCGAGGCCGGCCGACTCGTCGGCGAGGTGCTGACCACGGTCGTGTGCATGGTGAACCCGGAGGTGCTGGTCATCGCGGGCGACCTCGCCGACACGCACTTCGTCACCGGCGTCCGCGAGGTCATCTACCAGAAGGCGCTGCCCCGGGCGACGCGGCACCTTCAGGTGACCAGCACGGGCCTCGGGGACCTGGCCGGCCTGCACGGCGCGCAGGCGATGGTGCTCGACGCCGCGTATGCCCCGGACGTGGTCGACGAGCGGCTGGACAGGGAAGGCGCGTCGTGATCGGCGAACCTGTCCGCGTCGGACTGGTCGGAGCGGGACCGTGGGCACACACCATGCACGCCCCGACGTTCGCGGCCGGACCCGAAACCACGCTCACCGCGGTGTATGCGCGCCGGGCAGAAGCAGCGGCCGAACTCGCCCGGCAACACGGTGCCACCGCGACGACCGATTTCGACGAACTCCTGGGGATGTGCGAGGCGGTCGCGTTCGCCGTGCGCCCCGACATCCAGGCCGACCTGGCTCGCCGGGCGGCCCGTGCCGGGAAGGCCGTGCTGCTGGAGAAGCCCGTCGCGCTGACCCTGCCGGCCGCGCGGGAACTCGCAGAAACCATCGAGGACGCCGGCGTGGTGAGCCAGCTGGTGCTCACCAAGCGGTACCTCCCCGAAACCCGCCAGTTCCTCCACCGGGCCAAGGCGTTCGACGCCGTCGGCGCCCGCTCGTGTTACCTGCACGGCGCGTTCCTGGGTGGGGACCTGGCGACGGGCTGGCGCCTGGAGTTCGGTGCGTTGCCCGACCTCGGCCCGCACCTGCTCGACCTGCTCGAAACCACGCTTGGCACCATTCGCGGGATCCGGGCGGCCGGGGACTCGACCCGGTGGATCGAGCTGACCTGCGAGCACGAGAGCGGCGCGGTCAGCCAGGCCTCCCTCTCCGGAGCGATCGGGCTCGACCGCGTCCGGACGACCGTCGAGCTGTTCGGCCCCAACGGGGCTTTGGGCTACGACACTTCAGCGATCGATCACACCCAGGCGTGGCCGATCCTGCGGGCCGAGTTCGCGGCCGCCGTGCGGATGGGACGCGCCCACGAGCTGGACGTGTGGCGGGGGGTCCGGCTCCAGGAGCTGATCACTCGGGCCACCGAATCACTGCGCGTCGGCTTCTGACCGCCGGCGTCACGGATTCACCAACTGAGGAGGCTTATCGTTGCGGCGAGCATCCTCGATGTTCGTCGACGGGTGTGGTGAAGGAGAGCGCAACGCCGACGACCGCGGCCAGGGCCGCTGGCACCGTGGCGCCACGCCGACAGGCGTTCGGTGATTCCGGTGTGCAATGCGCGGCTGCCTCGGTCGTCAGCGCCGCCGGACGAGCTGGCACGGGTCGTCCACTTCGGACAGCGCAGTGAATTCGACGGGGATCTGCCGGAGTTCATCGGCTGCGAGCTCGCGGCGTTCATCGTGTGGGGATGGATTGCCTACAAAAGCGGCGGCTGGTGGGACGCCGTCGGACAATGGCTCGGTGCGGTCGGATCTCCCGCCGCCGACGCCGCGGCCGTGGCCGGTAGTAGGCATTTCTGCGCGCAGACCGATCACGGCTGCGCCTCGGCGCAGTGCCGAAAAGCCTCCCGGAGGCCGGGGTCATCACCGCCGGGGCAGGTAGACCGACGCGCGACTCACCCGTTCGACGGCGCCAGGGTTGGCGGAACGGGCCCGATGACCCGTAGTTTTGGGGACCGCGGGCCCGCACTGCGGCGATGCCACGCGGGTTCGGTGCGCGGGCGTAGTTGTAGGTGGCTTGCAGCAGCTCGGTATCGGCGCTGTTCTGCCCGTCAGGCTGGTCTGGTGGCTGGAGTTGTCGTAGCCATCGGTTTGGCTGCCGGTTCCGGCCAGGTGGTGTTGGTACGGCGGTCGGCGTTGTCATAGCCGGCGAGACCGTCTAGCGCGGGCAGAGTGGGTGGGCTGGTAGAAGTCTTCGGCGCCGGTGGTGGTCTCGCCCGGACGGCCCGCGGCTCAGCCGCCAGGTGTGTGGTACGCCGGGCTCGGCGGTGACTGTGGGCTGCACGGGGTCAGCTCGTGTCGAGACTCTCGGGCAGTGTCAGGTACCAGGTCATGGTCACGGTGGTGCCCACGTCGGTGGGAGCGAGGATGGTGTGGTCGGCGAGAGCGCGCATGATGCTGAGGCCCCGTCCGTACAGCTGGCCGGGGTCTGTGGAGGGTGGTTGCCAGCGGCCGTCGTCGGTGACGGTGATCCGGATCAGGTCATCCTGGTGGTGGGCGTGCAACTCGACGGCGCCGGCGATGCTGGAGGGGTAGGCGTGGCTTGCCGTGTTGATCAGCGCCTCGTAAGTGGCGAGTTCGACGTCGTGGGCGAGATCTCCCGTGAGGTCGTGGGCGCTGAGCCATTCTGCCAGGGCGTACCGCATGAGCGTCGCGTCGTCGGCGTGGGCGGGTCGTCGCATCGACAACTCGGAGTTCGCTGCAGCAGCGCGGTTGCCGGTCGGAGACATGGGCACCACCTCACGCGGTCGTGATGGAGCTGCTGGGGCCGTGCCTGCGGCATACCCGCACCCGGCCCAGGTATACACCCCGCCCTGGGTGGCGCCGAGCGGGTCAGATGTCGTCTGCGGCTAGAGCCTCGGCCACTGACGAGTACAGGGCGAACCCCTGGTCGAGGCCGACCAACCGCAAGGTGCGGTCCAGATAGCGCTTGACCGCCAGGCACAGCCTGGTGCGCTCGCCGGCGGCTTGGCGTCCCTCGCACAGGGCTGCGAGCGCCATCGAGGCGAAGAAGTCGACCGAGGTCAGGTCGACCACCAGAACGTCGGGTGTGGTTTTCAGGGCCTCGCGGATTGCTCCCTCAAGCAGGGGCGTGGTGAGCGCGTCGAATTCGCCGCGTGCGGTGACCACAACAGCGGAACTCTCGTGATGCAGGCTGACGCACGTCTCGCCGGCGCCTGGGGCGGGGTGGCGATCGGATGCCTGCATTGCCCGATCGTCTCGCACTCAACGCTACGGTGCACCATCTGAGGGGAGACGAATGTTCACTCTCGTTTTCCGCTGTCACAACCGTTTCCTCTGGAAGCGATCCCGGTATCCACGCAGAAGCCCTCGCGCGGGATGTTAAACGTCGACGGTGACTTGATCGGCGAAGGCACTGGCTGTCGCGAAACGCGCGGTCGATCATCGAACAAGACTTGCGTGACGGCAGTGGAGGCCACCAACGGACCTTCGCCGCGCGTGGGCCCGCCGGTTCGAGGTGTCGAGTGACGGGATCCGGGTAGCCGAAATTTGAGGCTATCGGAAGCGAATCTCGAGGAGGAATCGTGGCCAGCAGCGAAACCGATCAGGTCACAGGTACACAGGACAAGGACTACAACATCATCTGGTTCGTGGAGGCGTGTCTGAGCAATGCGCTGCGAATGGAGTCCTACATCGCCGACGCCGACCGCGCGGGCGACCGCGAGCTGGCCGCCTTCTTCCGCCGGGCGCAGGAGGAAAGCCGGAAGGGTGCGGAGCAGGGCAAGAAGCTGCTCGCCCAGCGGCTCGGTGCCGCGGGCTGACTTCCGTGACTCCGCGCGTCCTGCACGGGGCCGGTCACCCAGCTGACCGCTCGATCACAGCCGCGACGGGCGAAGTGGTGATCATGATTGTTCTCCTCGCTGCCCTGCAGCGGTCACCTCGCGAAGAGTCGAGCGCGAGTCCGTCGCCGCGGAGGCGACAGCCACCGCAGCCAAGTCGGTGCGGGCCGCGCAGATCACGTCGTTCGCCTCGGGGAAAGGTGCGTCCGCGGCAACCACTCTCCCGCGCAGCGCGGCTCCGCTCTGTTCCAAACACCAGAGCGTGAAACTGCAGTCGGGCGCACGAATCCGGGCGTGCACTGGCACGGCCCCAGGCGTAGTCCGCTCGCTCAGGGCCGGCCACCGCGGCGTCACGTCTCGTCTCTCACACGGCGAAGGTGTGCCCGCCGCCTGCGAGGTGCCGGTCGAACCAGCCGACGGCCGCGTCGGCAACCTGTTCCAGCGCGCCGGCTTCTTCGAAGAGGTGCCCGGCTCCAGGAACCACCACCAGCTCGCGGTCACCGGACAACCGGGCTGCTGCGGCTTTGTTGAGTCTGCGCACGGTGCCGTCGTTTTCACCGACGATGAGCAGCACCGGGCAGCGCACGTCGTCCAGTGCGTCACCCGCCAGGTCCGGTCGGCCGCCCCGGCAGACCACCGCCCGCACCAGATCCGGCCGGGCGGCCGCCGCGCCCAGCGCCGCGGCCGCTCCCGTGCTGGCGCCGAACAGACCCACCGGGCAGGCGCGACCGCAGGGGCGCCGGCCAGTTTGTCCAGCGCCTGCAGTAACCGGTCACGCAGCATCCCGATGTCGAACCGGCGGCGGCCGCCGGCCGCCTCGGCGCGGTCCTCCTCCTGGCTCAGCAAGTCGAGCAACAGCGTCCCGAAGCGGTTGTCCTGCAACGTCCGGGCGACCGCCTGGTTGCGTGAGCTATGCCGCGAGCTTCCCGAGCCGTGCGCGAACACAACCACTCCGGTGGCATCGGCGGGGACTGTCAGATCGCCTTCGACCACGGATGTTTCGGTGTCTACTGTGAACGGTTCCGTCATGACCTTTTCCTGCTGTCGAACACCGGTCTTCCCGTGGCGCTCGGAAACGAAACCCGGGCGCGAGACCTTCTGCGCCGCGGCTGGGCTTGGCGACCGAAGCACATGTGGTCGGCGACAACGGTCCGCGGCAAGCCGAGGGGAGCGTCCAGCCGGTGGGGTTCTCCAGCATGATCAGCGGCGCATGCCGGGCCTGACGCAGTGCTTGAAGGCGCGTGCCGCAGATCGGTTCCTATCGATACTACGTCGGCGGTTTCGATTGCCGCATCGCTGCCCGTGGCTCCCATCGCGATAGTTATCTCGGCCGTCACGGGCGCTGGTGTGCCGCCGTCGCCCATCCTCGCGAACGAGCCTCGTCGCCCGCGTAAGTTGTCCACGGTGGCCAGACGGCCGGTCCTGTTCCAGGTTTTCGGCTGAGTCCGCGCCGACTCAACCCTGGCCAATGACCTCGAACGGGGGACCTCGTCCCCGAAGGCCACGTGCTAGGAGATGGGCCCGCCGGCAAGGCAGAGGCCGCAGCTCGATGCTCTCACCGGTGGTCTCGCGCGCCTCGACAAGCACCCCGAGTGCGGCTGAGGAGAAGAACTCTGACTTCGGTCAAGTCGGTCACCAGCACCGGCGGGGCCCCGACGGGGGCCTCGCGTCTCGCGAGCCGCAGCCGGGCGTGGTGTGCACGTCGAACTCGCCGCGCGCGCTCAGTACCAGCGCCGGTCCCTCGCGGCGCTGGCTGACGCTCGCCTGTACTCCGGGTGCGGGTGCGTCCCTCCGAGGTTCGGGTGGAACTCTGGCATGGTCCCGATTTTGGCGCAGCGGTCGCCGTGCTGCGCGGCAACAGCTCGCGGTCAGGACGTGCACCATGCCACGCTGCGCCAGCGAATTGCCCCACCCGCAGGAAGCTGACAACTACCCCGGGCAGATGGGCTTGGTGACCCGGGGTCTGGGAACCCCCGAGCCTGTAGCGCACGACCCTATGCGGGTGCGGTGCCGCGGGTAGCGCCCAAAGGCGTCTTCCGGATCGAGGATCTTGCCGTTTGCCGTGTTTCCTGTGGGGACGTGCTGGTAGGCCCTGGGTGGTGCGCTGGTGACAGGCCATTGTGTGGCCGGAAACTGACGTGTCCGCAGGTGGCCTCGCGGTCAAGGAGGGGCCGCGGGGCCACCGTGCGATTGTGTGGGCACGGTGGTGAGAAATTCGTCCAGCAACGCTTGTGCGACGTCGCGGAGCTTGACGTTGGTGTTCTGCGACAGCGTCACGAGCACGGCGAACGCCTCCTGCGGGTCGCAGCGGCGCTGGGCCATCAGCACGCCCTTGGCCTGCTCGATCACCCCTCGGGACTGCAGCGCCTCCCGAAGGTGCCGGTTCTCTTCCGCGATCACCGCCGCGGCGTCAACGCCGTCTGGCGCGTGCTGAGGAGCCGGTGCCGGCCAGCTGGTCCGCTCAGTCTGCGCGTCCACCAACGACATGGTTGCTCCCCTCGCTCCGCGGGCCTCCGATCTCTCTCGACATTCGAATGTACCCCTTGGGTGATCGGGTGAAACCGACGTTCCTGCTGGTGGAGGCCCGGGCATTCAGCATGAAAGTGGCGCGGCAAGTGCGTTCCGCGGACGGCGAGGATGGCTCGTGACGGGTGACGTCGAGAGCTCCTACGAGGCCGGCCAGTGGAAGACAAAGGTCGAGGGCAACCAGCAGGCTTCGCGCACCCTCGACTCGAAAGCCGAGGCGGTGGCCAATGGGCGCGAGATGGCGATCGAGCGCGGCGTGGAGCACTTCATCCGCAACATGGACGGCACGATCGCCGACCACCACACCTATCCGCGCAGCCGCGATCCCCGCAGCGTCCCCGGCTGACCGGCCACTGCCGCCGGTACCCGGTCGAGGCGGGTCAGCGGCCGGGCACCGCCATGCGCGTGCCGTGCAGACCAGCGAGCAGGTCACCGTGCTCGTCGACGCGGTGCGGCAGGTCGTTGGAGGTCAGCTCGGCCGATGTGCGGCAGGTGCGGGGGCTCGCAGACGAAGTCACTTCCGACTTTGGCTACGCTTCCGCGTCGCGCACTTGTGCGCGACGTCACCTCGATCTCATCGGCCTACCCGACGACATCGATTTCGTCACCGATGCGTGTACGCATCGGCCGAGACCGCTCAGCCCTGCCGGTTCCTTCGCTTTCCCGGCAAGGCTGAGCGGTCTCTGCGGTTTACAACGACCGGAACAGGTGGCTGGCGTTGTTGTTCAGCAGCTCGGGCACGAAGTTGCCCCAAGTGCCGGGGTAGTAGGTCATTTCGGCGCCGCCGTACCCGCTGTTGTAATACACCGTGACCTTGTACTTCGTGCGGTTCCACGCGGAGATGGCGTTGTTCTTGACGCAGGTGTTGATTCCCCGCCCGCTTCCCTTGAACTCGTAGCAGGTCGGCTGCGAGTCGCCGTAGTTCGAGATCGAGCCGGTGAAGTCCGACAACGACTCCGTCCGCTCGTTCCCCCAATAGAGGCAGAATTCCCCCACGTCACAGTGCCCGTCACGAGCCGCCGCATGAGCAGTGCTGACTGCTGTGGCCGCGAGAACGACGCTGGCCCCGACGGCCACCGAGGTCCGAGCAAGGACCTTTCCGATGTTCCTCAACAGAACCCTCCCCTGTTCGCTGAAATGTCCCCTGACGCTGGGGGACATACCTGCATTTTTGCGCAGTAAAGGCTGATTCGGGGAGGATCCGTCTAAAACAACCTGATCGGCCGTACTCCGGTACATCCTCGGTCTCACCTCAGAACCGGAAGGAGCACGATCCCGAGTGGGCGTGCGTCTGGGCCAACGACACGGCCAAGGCCGGCGGCGATCACGACGACATGCTGCCCCCAAGGTTCCGGTGCGACTGACCCATCACTTCGGCAGGGACCGGCCCGGACACCGGCCAGCTCATGGGCGCGATGACCGACATCCCGGCCCAGTAGGCACGCCGCCTGCTGGAAACCGCCGCCAACCCGTCACCTACACACCGCTGGACGTCCGGCATGGCATGCACGGGCCCCAGCCACATCGATCTGGATCCGGACTGCGGTGCATGGCGGACGTAGACGCTGAAGTTCGCCACGCATCAGGAGGTAGGGCTCATCCGGCCTGGTCGCGGCCCGGTTTGGTCGTGGGACGCCGGACGATTTGTTCGCCGCGGTTCATCGCTTCCCGGCCTTCGGGGATGTTCTGCATGATCCAGTTGTGGAACATGCCGGGGTACTCGGCGTAGTCCACGCCGATCTCTGTGTCGCGGGCGTGTGTGGTGAAGCGGCGGGCGTCGGCAGGAGGACGTCGCGGGTGCCGATGAACAAGCTGAACGGCCCGAGACCGGCCAGGTCTGCGTGCAGTGGGCTGATGGGGGTCGTGGGCGTCGGTGCCTTCGGCGTACATGCGGCCGGCTTCCCGGAGTCCCGTGATGCCGAGCATGGGGGTCGTGCTCGTCGAGCACGACGGAGATCGGGTCCTCCCGTGCGATGACGAGCCAGGGGGAGTAGAGCAGCACGCGCGCGGGCTGGGGGCGGTTTTCATCACGCAGTTTCTGAGCGATGGCGAGTGCCAGTGCTCCGCCGGCCGAATCGCCGGAAATCACCGTGTCTTCGGCTGCGTGGTGATCGGCGACGCGGGGTAGGTGGCGTAGACCATCGGCAGAGCCGCAGTGTGGTCGTGCCGGGGGACGAGGGCGTAGATCGGCAGGGTCACGGCACAGCCGAGGCGATCGACAAGGTCGGCAGCGTAGCGCCAGTGGTGCGTTTCGATCTCCTCGACGTATCCGCCGCCGTGCAGATGGACCACGTGCAGCAAGAAGCCGTTCCTTCCTGTGGTCGCAACGTCCAGCAGGCGAAACCTTCCGCCTCCCACCGTTGCACCGAACACGCGCGCCGGACCCGCCGGGGCGGCCGGGCCATTGACGGCCGCTGGTGTCGGTGCAGCCGGCGGTCCAGGGTGCGGGCGTCGTCGTAGAACCGTTTCTGCCCGGTGGCACGGAGGTAAGCCATGTACAGCTGTGCCTTGGCGCTGACCATGTCCCATGATTACGCCGGACGGGCGGTCGACCAACCGTCCGCGTCGGCACCGAGGCTGCTGGCCGCAGACAACGTCCGGTCCACGATGGCGCGGCCGCCTCCGTTCGACGACGGCGTTTGCGATGTCGCCGGCTCAGGCTTATCGAGTGGCGTCAAGGACACCGAGCTTCGGATCAGCTCGGGGTCAGCGACCCAACGCGTTCTCCAGCTCCTTCTTTGTCATGCTCGACCGGCCCTTGATGTTGCGTTTCTTCGCCTCGTTGTAGAGCTGGTCCTTGGTGGGCCCGCCCGGCCCCTGCCGGTTCCCGGAGCGATGTCCGCCTCGCTTCTGCGGGCTCTTGTCTCGGGTCGAGCTCTTGCTGGCTGACTCCGATTCGCCGGACTGGGCGCGGTTCTTGTTCACGGTCCTCGCTGCGATCTCCTCGGCGCGCTCGTTGCTGGCACCCCGGTTCTTCTGTGAGGACTTGATGTGCTTGTACTGGCGTTCGCGCTTCCCGCTCCAGCTCTGCTCCGGCATGACTCCTCCTTCTTTCTGGCCAGCAGATACCCGGGCTGACCAGGGCCGAAACAGCGTCCGAGGGCGACCCCGGTTGCGAGCAGTGTGGTCATTTGTCTTCCGCAGCTATTGTCAGCGCGGACGCGGCATCGGCGAAGCGAGCCAGCGCCCAGACCGCCGCGGCCCGAGCGTCTTCGTCGAGCTGATCGAGCACTTGCCGTCGTTCTCCGTCCGCGCGGTCCACGACTTGGCGGCCCTTGGCCGTCGGGGCCAGCAGGGTCTCGCGTTTGTTCAGCGGGTTCTGTGCCTTAGCCGCTGCAGCAGGTAGTCGCCGACGGGCTGAGCCGTGCCGGCTGATCGTCGTCGCGTCGCATCGCCTCTGCTCGATGCGCTCGTTGTCCCGCGATGAGCGGGGCGTGTGGACCGCCCGCACCGGCGACTTGCGTGTCCGCTGGACGCGGCCCCGGCGACGCCACTCCCGCCCGGCCTGCATCGCAGTTCTGCGCGCCCTCGCAGCGCAACGCTGGGCGTGCCAGGTTGCCCAGTGTCCGGTCTTGCCAACCGGCTGGTCGGTGGAACGACCCACCGCTGCATCGACCCGTGGTGCCTCGAAGCGCACACCGGGCGCGCCGCTACCGGCTCTCGCGCCCGCCACGCTCGAAGCCATCCGGACCGACCAGTGCGAAGACGGCTACGTCTACCGCTTCGCGCCCGACGATCGCCCGCTGGGGGAGGCCGAGGGGGCGTTCCTGCTGCGCGAGTCTTCATGGCGCTGGCTTCCCCAAGGTTTCGTCCACGCCCTCCTCCTCGAAATCGCCCCCGGCCGGCGGGTGACCGACCGGCGTGACGGGGCTGCGAGAGCGCCGGCAGTTGTGGAAGGATTTCCCGGTGAACCCTGATTCAGAGAGTGTGGACCAGGCAACCAAGGTTGAACAGCTGGAACAGGCCCTCGCCACGCGGCCGGTGATCGAGCAGGCCAAGGGCATGCTCATGGTGCTACGGAGCTGGCCTGAGGACGCGGCATTCGCTGCGTTGCGTGAGGCGTCGCAGCACACGAACGTGAAGCTCCACGACGTCGCCGAAGTGGTGGTCGCAGCCGGAGCCGGCGGCAAGGCAGCGGTGCCAGAGGAGACGACCGCCGCGGTGCTCGCCGAGCTCAAGGCCGCCGGTATCTGGGGTGCTGAGCACGCCGAGCGGGAGTGAACCCGGACATGTGAGGGGCGAGTCCGTCGCTGGCTCAGCCTGACTCGTCGGTCACGTGGTGTTCAGCGCCGACGGGTTTGGATTCGGGCGAGCCGCGCTGGCGGAGATAAACGCTGAAGATCGCCATGCAGCCGATGGCCAGGAACTCCGACTGCCAGTTCTGCAGGGTGCGGTTCCAGAAGTCGGCCGAGAGCACGTACTCGCCCCAGCTGACCGAGTCGCCGAAGTTGCTCAGCTGTTCCGCGTTGTAGGCGCTGACCCCGGCGATCGACTGGGCCAGCCACGAGAGCAGGAAGATCGAGCCCATGACCAGGCCGAGTGAGCGGGAGAACACCGCCGTGCGCCAGCCGCCCGCCCTCGCCCACCGAGGAGACCCGTCTTGGACGTGCCGGCCGAGCAGCTGGTCCCGGTCACTCTCGGGCCCGGCTTTGCGCAGAGCCTTCGACTCGGGGGAACCTCGCTGTACGAGCCACACGGTCGCGAAGACGTAGAGGAAGAACTGCAGGTACTCCGACTGCCAGTTCTCGGCGACGTCGACGGCGAACGACGAGGACCTGAGGTAGTCCACCAAGCCGACAGTTTGGGCCCCGTGGGCGAGCTGCTGGTCGTTGAAGTCGGCGAGGCCCGACCACGCCTGGCCGGCCAGGCTGAGCAGGAACAGCACTCCGAAAGCGAGCGAGAGGCCGTTGTTCCGGACGAAGGAACGGATCGTGGTCATCGGCCCAGCGCTCCGATCGCGATGAAATAGGCCAACCCGGCGACGACGAGCACCAGGTAGACGGCAAACACCGCGCGGGCCTTCATCGCCCGCCGACCGTGCAGTCGTAGACCTGCTCGTTGCGCGGATGGCAGCCGGCGCCGGTGACGCGCCAGCCGTCCGGGAACTCGTGCAGGAACAGGGTGTCCGCAGCTGAGCGCGCCTGAGCTTCGTCCCCCCACACAGACGCCGACACGACGGGTGCATGCGGCACCGCGGCCAGCACCGGCTGACACCCGGCTGACCCGAGCGCGTCCCGTGCTCGCGGCGCGAGCAACGCGCAGGCCTCGACGGCCGCGCCCGTGGCGGCTGCGGTGATGAACGCCTGTGCCGCGGCCTGGGCATCCGGGCTGCCGGCCGCACCACTGATGCGCCCCGAGTTCTGTGCAGGCTCTGATCTCAGGGAGGATGCAGAGCATGCCGGCACCGAAGAAGTACAGCGACGAGCTGCGTGAGCGGGC